>NZ_AQWL01000001.1 GCF_000376425.1 Thiobacillus denitrificans DSM 12475
TGTGATGTTTCAGTAGGTTGTTCATCCGTATCTGATCTGGGAAGCTGGTGTTGTCGAGACAGCAACCCCCATCTCAGGAGTACGGATGAACAGCCATAAGCATGCGAGATTGACGGCCAAAGGTCGAGCCCTGTTGGTGAAACGGGTGACCGAAGAGGGCTGGACAGTGCGGGAAGCCAGCGAGGCTGCCGGCGTCAGTCAACGCACCGGGTTCAAATGGCTGGCGCGTTTCCGGGAGGAAGGTGAAGCCGGCCTGGCAGACCGCAGTTCACGTCCTCGGCGTTGCCCGCACGCCATTCCTCCGGAACGGAAAGAGTACTGGGAGTCGCTACGACGCCAGCGTTGGCCGCAATGGCGGATTGCTGCCGAGACGGGAAACAGCCTGGCATCGGTCAGTCGCCATCTGCGCCGGATCGGGCTGGCACGCCTGAAATCACTCGACCCCGTCGAGCCGGTCGTGCGCTACGAACGGGCGACGCCTGGCGAATTGCTGCACATCGACACCAAGCGCCTGGGGCGGATCGATGGCATCGGACATCGCATCACCGGCCAGCGCCAGCACCGCAGCCGCGGTATCGGCTGGGACAGCGTGCACCTGGCCATCGACGACCACTCGCGGGTGTCCTTCGCCCGCATCAAAGCCGACGAGACCGCCACGAGCTGTGTGCAGTTTCTGCGTGAGGCCGTGGCCTACTATGCGAGCCTGGGTGTGCGCATCGACCGTGTAATGACCGATAACGGCAGTGGGTACAAGAATGCCTTCCGGGCCGCGTGCGTGGAGCTGGGCATTCGCCATCTGCGCACCAAGCCGTACACACCCAAGACGAACGGCAAGGTCGAGCGCTTCGTACAGACCAGCCTGCGGGAATGGGCGTATGCACGCCCTTACGAGAGTTCAGCCCAGCGGGAAGCCGCCTTGCAGCCCTTCATCCACCGCTACAACTGGCATCGACCACACTCGGCCATCAACCACCAGCCACCCATGACCCGCATACCGGCCATGAACAACCTGCTGAAACTCAACACCTAGTCGGTCACGAAGCGCAGCTCCAACACCCCGGACTTCTGCGTAGCCGCCATCCCCTGGGCGACGCGCTCGTAGATCCACCAGGCGGTCGCCGCGGATGAAGTCCTCGGGCTGCGGTTGCCGCGGCGCGGAGGCCTGCAGCCGCTGCACGAGCTGCTCGTCGCCCATGCGTTCGTCGTTCCAGAACACGCTGCCGTGGGTGGTGACGGACAGGTTCGCCACGTCGGGCTTGATCGGCTTCACTCCATTCAGACACAGATGCTAATGAGAACTATTATTGATTGTCCGTGGTTTCGTGTGATATGGCAACACCGATGGAATAACCCGGCCTTGCCTGGACACTCGCCCCCTCGCCGGCGACTGGAAGGCCGGATGGCGGCAACTGGAAAGCCTCTGTGACCGGCATCGCCACCGGGAAGCACTCATGCCGTTCCCTACGGCCAGAGGAATGGACTCCACTTTCTGGGGGGAATTACATGAACTTACGCCATCTTCGCTGTTTCATCGCCGTGGCCGAGGAGTTGCACTTTGGCCGGGCGGCGCGGCGGCTGCATGTGGAGCAGTCGCCCCTGTCGCGGACGATTCGCCAACTGGAGGCGGACCTGGGCGTGACGCTACTGGAGCGCACGTCGCGCGGCGTGCGCCTGACCCCGGCCGGGCAGGTGTTCTTGGAGGAGGCCCGGCGCGTGCTGCTGGCCTTTGAGCAAGCCCAGACCAAGGCGCGGGCGGTGGCGGCGGGACACCGGGGCACCCTGCGCATCGCCTTGGCCGGCGGCGTCGGGCGGACCCGGCTGTCGGCGCTGCTCGCGCTGTGCCGGGAGGAGGCGCCGGAAGTGGGCATCCGGCTGTTCGAGGCGCCGCTGTCGCAGGTGGTGGGCGGGCTGGGCAACGACCTGTACGACGCGGCCTTTGCGATGGCCGGCGAGATGGAGGCCGGGGTGGTCGCCATGCCGGTGTGGCAAGATCCGCTGGTGGTGGCCATACCCGCGCGGCACCCCTTGCTGGCGCACAAGCGGGTGCCGCTGGAAGAGGTGGTGGGCTACCCGCTGGTGCTGTGCCACCCGCAGGTGTGTGCGGAGTGCAGCCGGCAATGCGAGCGCCTGCTGCGCCTGGTGGAGACACCGTCGGTCGTGGCCGAGTACGTGACGACCCACTCGCTGATGCTGGCCCTGGTGGCGGCCGGCTATGGCGTGGGATTTTCCACCGCGGCGCACGTGGTGGCATGCCGACAGGCGGACGTAATCGTCCGGCCGCTGGATGAAGACTCGGCGGCGCTGACGACCTACCTGCTACATCCCGAGGGCGCGATGTCGGAGCCACTGCGCCACTTCATCGACCGTGCGCAGCGTGTCGGCCATATGCCGTTGGATACGCAACGGCTCGCATGAGGCTGTTTCAGGCGGGTTGGCCGATTCCATTTTGGTCAAACCGGCAGACCTGTTTTGTCAAAGCGGGTTTCCATTGACGCGGTGCACGGGCGCGCTGCACTCAGGCGTTGCTCGCGGTTGCGGTTGGCATCCTGCGTGAAACTCGCATGCCCATCGTGGCGCATCACAGCGAAGACGCGCGGCGCAACAGTGCTTGCCGTATGCGCATCGGCTCTGGCGTGTTGATCTGATCGCGCTTTACTGGGCCTCTTTCCCTGCAAAGACTTTGGCCTGGTTATCCGGGTCAAGCATGGTGCCCGCGAATGACGCTGGTGACAGCGTGTTTCGCGGCTTGCGAATTGTGAGTGATGGCGCCATGCGCAGCAAGGCGCGCATCTCGCAACGAAACCGGCGGCATCACCGATGCCACGGTCTTCGCCGCTTCGCCACCTGCTCGTTTCGCCCGGAGATTCCTGGACAGCCACGCACGCCGCCTGTACGGCGGGTGCGCGTGCTTGGACTCGGTGCGATGACGAATGGAGGCGCGCGATATGCCGAAGTCGAGCAGCCTGGCCGATGGCGCCAAGATCTACTACCGCCCGATCGAGGCGGCAATCCGCTGGAGCGGATTGCTGCGCTTCGAGCGGCGCATCCTGGCGACCTTGGGACAGCGGCCTCTGCCGGAGGCAACGGAGTTTCCGCGCTGGCCGATGCTGCGGTTGAACGCCGAAAGAATCTTCGATGCGATGGCTCACGGCGACATGCCGTATGGCAAGGAGGGCTTGGGGCGGGACACGCAAGGCCTGGCGATGGACGACTCGTCGCTGACGGTGCGGCACGTCGATCTGAAAGCCTGGATGGCGCACTACTACCCCGGCGAGAAACCGGCGTTTCTGTTCGATGAGATCGAGCGTGCGCTTCACCCGGCGATCAGCCTGGACACAGTGGGCGCATTGCTGGTCGAGCGGGAAGCGATCAAGGCGCGGCTGGCGGAACACTTGGGCGTGCACGAGACGCTGCGCGCCGAGCATGAGGCGCTGCTCAGAACGCACGCCGCCTGCGCGGCCGACGCGGAGCGTGCGAACACGCCGGGGCCGCGCAGCGAATCGACCTACCTGAACATCGTTGGCGGGTTACTGACGCTGCTGCTGGGCAAGTCGCCCAGCGGCATGCCGTATTCCAGCTTCCTGACGCAGGAGGCCATCATCAGCGCGATGGTGGCGCACCACGGCAACGCGATGGGCATCACCGAGCGCACCCTGCAGGCCAAGTTCGCACTGGCTCGGCGCAATTTGCAGAGCACAACTTCCTGAGCGATGCCAGACCGTATCTGCGGTCGCGAATACCGCATTTGCGGTGTCTTTCTTCAACGCGGCGTTCTTAATTCGAGTCACGCCAATCAGCGCCACTGAGCGTTAAGGAGTGACCCTCATGTCTTCGCAGACCGCCGCCACGGCAGCACCGACCGAACACCGCATCCTGCGCCGCGCCGAGGTCGAAGCCAAGACCGGCTTCAAGCGCGCGCACATCTACAGCCTGATGAAGGAAGGCAAGTTCCCCAAGGCGCTACGTCTGGGCGTGCGCGCGGTGGGCTGGGACTCGGTGGAGATCGAACAGTGGATCGCCGATCGCCTCAAAGAACGCGCCTGACGCTTCTTCTCGGTTCATGCCATTCGACGAGGAGAAGCTCATGCAGGTGGTGTCCATCATTTCGACCAAGGGCGGCGTGGGCAAGACCACGACTGCGGCCAACCTGGGCGGCTTCATCGCCGATGCCGGGCTGCGCGTGCTGCTGCTGGACCTGGACGTGCAGCCCACGCTGTCGAGCTACTTCACGCTGGACGTGCGCGCGCCCGGCGGCATCTACGAGATGCTGGCCTTCAACGAGCGGCGCATCGAGCAACTGGTGTCGCGCACCGCGATCGCGGGCCTGGACCTGGTGCTCTCGAACGACGACCGCGGCGAACTGAACACGCTGCTGCTGCACGCTCCGGATGGGCGCCTGCGACTGCGCCATTTGCTGCCCGTCTTCCGCACGCACTATGACCTGCTGTTGATCGACACCCAGGGCGCGCGCAGCGTGCTGCTGGAGATGGCTGTGCTGGCGTCCGACCTGGCGCTGTCGCCGGTGACGCCGGAAATCCTCGCGGCGCGCGAGCTGCGGCGCGGCACGCTGCAACTGATCGAGGACATCGCGCCGTATCGGCACCTGGGCATCGAGCCGCCGCCGCTGCGCCTGCTCATCAACCGTGTGCATCCGGTGTCGTCGAACGCGCGGCTGGTCCAGCAGGCGCTGCGACAGGTGTTCCAGGAACAGGCCGGCGTGCAGGTGCTGGGCACCGACGTGCCGGCCATCGAAGCCTATCCGCGCGCTGCGACACGAGGATTGCCAGTGCACCGGGTGGAGTACCGGCAGCCGGCTGGGCGCACGGCGCCCGCGGCGCTGGAGACCATGCGCACGCTGGCCGGCGAGCTGTTCCCCGCGTGGCGGGAGTGCTTCGCGCTGGTCACCGGCCGGGCCGATGCGGGAGGGGCCAGCCATGGCGAGCGCACATGAACTGGCGCGCGGCCGTGAACGGCTGCGCGCGCTGATCGAGTTCGCGCTGGGCGAAGGCTGGCGCGTGGTGCGCACGTCCGGCGGGCACCTGAAATTCACGAAACCAGGCTGCGCGTCGATCTACACCAGTTCGACTGCGAGCGACCACCGTGCCGACCGCAATGCCCGCGCGCAACTTCGCCGGGCCGACCGGCAGGCGCAGGAGAACGGCCGTGGCTGAGCTGACGCCGCAGGACATGGCTGCCAAGCTGCTGGCCACCGGCTTCGAGCGCAGCGGCCCTTCGGCCGCGACCTTGAGCGACCCCATCGCCGACACGCCGATGATGGTGACGCTGAACCAGTTGCGGCCCTACGACCACGACCCGCGCGTGACGCGCAACCCGGCCTATGCGGAGATCAAGGCGTCCATCCGCGAACGTGGGCTGGACGCGCCCCCCGCGATCACGCGCAGGCCGGGCGAGGCGCACTACATCATTCGCAACGGCGGCAACACGCGGCTGGCGATCCTGCGCGAGTTGTGGAGCGAGACCAAGGAGGAACGCTTCTTCCGCATTGCGTGCCTGTTCCGCCCGTGGCCGGCGCGCGGCGAAATCGTGGCGCTGACCGGGCATCTGGCCGAGAACGAGCTGCGCGGCGGGCTGACCTTCATCGAGCGGGCCTTGGGCATCGAGAAGGCGCGCGAGTTCTACGAGCAGGAAAGCGGCCAGGCGCTGTCGCAGAGCGAACTCGCGCGGCGGCTGACTGCCGACGGCTATCCGGTGCCGCAGTCGCACATCAGCCGCATGAACGATGCGGTGCGCTATCTGCTGCCGGCGATCCCGACGCTGCTGTACGGCGGATTGGGCCGGCATCAGGTGGACCGGCTCGCGGTGCTGCGCAAGGCGTGCGAGCGCACCTGGGAGCGGCGTGCGCTGGGCCGCACCGTGGCCGTGGACTTCGCCACCTTGTTTCAGGACGTGCTGACGCAGTTCGACACTCAGCCAGACGACTTCTCGCCGCAGCGGGTGCAGGACGAGCTCGTGGGCCAGATGGCCGAGCTGCTGGTGGCGGACTACGACACGCTGGCGCTGGAGATCAACGACAGCGAAAGCCGCCAGCGTGCGCTGACCAGCGAACCGGCAGCGCCGACGCCCCCGGCAGCACCTGTCTTGCCTGCTACACCGCCCTCGCCGGTCTCCGCGCCTCGGCAGCCACCCGCCTCGTCTGTGCCGCGCGACACCACGCCGGTCGCGCCTCCGGCGCCAGCAGCAACACCGCCTGCACCGCCCGGAGCGCCGGAGGAACAGTACGGGCAACGCGACGAGCGTCTGCAAGGGCACATCGTGACACCGGCACCGACCACCGAGCGCCTGCTGTCCATCCAACGGATGGTCGCGGACCAGCTCGGCGACAAGCTGCCCGACTTCGAGGTCGACGCGCTGCGTGCGATCCCCGTGCAGGCTGGCGGGCTCTATCCCATCTCGGACGTCTGGTATATCGAGCCGGGGCTGGACGCGCCGGATCGCCTGCGCGTGCACATCGCGCAGTTCGCGCGCGAGATTGCCGGGGACGCGGCGGTGGCCGACCACATCGAGGCCATCGACGGCGGCATCGGCTTCGTCTGCGTGGCGCCGGCCGTGGGCCAGGCGAAAGCGCTGCCGGCGTTCGCGCGGGCGGTGCTCACCCTGCTGCATGCGCTGAGTGCGGCGCCGCCTGCCGCGAACGGCTTGGACCGCGCGCGGCTGGCCGACGAGCTGGCGGCGCTGCTGCATGGCCACGGCGGCTCGGCCACACGCCTGAGCGATGCTGCGCTGGTGAAGCTGTTCCGTCTGCTGCGCCTGGCGCGCCGGCTGCTGGACCTGCAAGCCGGCGAAGCGGGCCAGGAATCCTGAGCGCAGGAGGCTCTCGCATGTCGGCACCGCACCCGCTCAACCAGGCCGTGATCGCCCAGGCCCTGCATGACCTGCGCAACGGCCAGTTGCGCCGCTGCAAGGCCATGGGCTTCGGCGAGGAGGAGCTGGATGCGCTGAAGCACCCTGAACTCGTGAGCATGCTGGTGAATGCCACGGTGTCATGGTGTTCGGTGTCGGTGAACCAGGAGGTGTTGAAGCGGCTGCTGAGCCAGGTGCACGACGTGGAGCGGGAGATCGCCACGGTGGACCGCATGCTGCGCCTGGGGGCGAGCACGGAGATGGTCAGCAAGTTCTACGGCCTCACGCATCAGGAAGTGGCGCTGCGCCGCGACATCCTCGGGCTGCCCAAGCGCAAGGGCCGGCATCCGGTACTCGACGAGGCGCAGGACGTGGCCTTGTGGGAGCGCTGGAAGGCCGGCGTCACCGAGCGCCATATCGCCCTGACCGACGACATGGCGATGCTGGCGCTGACCATGGACCTGGCCGAGGCCATGACCCTGCCCATGTCGGTGATCTGGTCGGCGATACGGAACTGGATCGACCAGGGGCTGGTGTAGCCATGACCACGGGCAGCGCACCACGGCGCGATGGCCCGGTTGCGCTGTCGGCGTTGTTCGACGAGGCGCTGCGGCACCTTGAGCCGAAGGAACCGGCGCAGGGCACGGCGCCGAGCCAGGACTGCTTTCTCTACAGCGGCAACCGGCACGAGAGCGTCCCGCGCGCGCTGTTCCTCGACCGGCGCCTGACGCCGCTGGAGCGCAATGCCTGGCAGGTGTTCCGCCTGCAGCTCAACGACGACGGCGTGACCGCCTTTCCTACCTACGACCAGCTCCGCCCCTATCTGGCGTCCATGCCCTGTGCGTCGCAAGCCTCGCACGAGACCGTGGCGCGCGCCTTGACGCTGCTGCGGCTGACACGCTGGCTCAGCCTGGTGCGGCGGCGGCGCGATCCCAGGACCGGCCGTATCCAAGGCAACCTCTACGTGCTGCACGACGAACCGCTGTCGCCCTTCGAGGCGATGCAGCTCGACCCGGACTACCTGGGCTTGGTCAGTCAGGCGCTCACGCACGCGGCGAAGGCGGTGCAGGTCGTGGGCATGAACACGCTGCGGGAGATCGCCGAAGACCCGCTGCTCAGCGGGCGCACGCTGCCGACCCGCCTGCAAGTGCTGGCGCAGCGCATGGCGCGGCATGGCTGGACGACGCCAGGTTATCCACAGGAGGGTGCGGACCACGAATCCGAAGAAGGCCAGGAAGCCCTTCTTCGGAATGCTGCGCGCCCGTCTTCGGAATCCGAAGCAGGGCCGAAACCCGCGCCGGACGGCTCTCTTCGGATTCCGAAGCAGGACCGTACAGTACGTAATGATCGTATAAATGAAGTACGTACAGTACCGCGCGCGAGGGCCTTGCAGAACCTGCGGCTGCCAGACCGCTTCCAGCGTTTGAAGCACGAGCAGCAGTCCGGCGCGCTGGTGGCCTTGCGGCAGGTGGACGAAGCCCTGCGGCAGGCGGTGCTGGACGAATGGGAGGCGCGCTGCTGCAACAGCTCGGTGCGCAACCCGGCTGGCTACCTGTTCGGCATCATCCAGAAGGCGATCCGTGGGGAGTTCAAGGCCTGGGCGGGCGACAGCGCCACGGTGCCGCCTGCTTCCCGTCCACCCGCACCGGCACCGGCGCCATCGGCACCGCCGGTATCCCCCGAAGTGGCGCGCGCCCACCTGGCGCGGTTGCGGGCGGCCCTGCGCGACCCGTGACCGGCCGAGCTATCCCCTGGGGATAGCTGGGACAGGGAGCCTTCCGGCGGGTCAATCCGGCTACACTCTTGCCAAGGTCTCAATTGAGATACAAAATAGGGGCTAATGCATAACAGGAGAAGCAACGATGGCCGCACAGACTTCGATGCTGCACATCCGCGTGGACGATAAGCTCAAGGCCGATGCAGCCGAGAAACTCGCCGGGGTCGGCCTCACCGTTTCGGACGCCGTGCGCATCCTGCTGACCCGTGTGGTCAAGGAAGGCGCACTGCCGGCTGGCCTCACGGCCGACCCGGAGGCCTACGATGCCTGGTTCCGGGCGAAGGTCCAGGAGGCGCTGGCCGACACACGGCCGCCGGTGCCGCACCAGCAGGTCATGGATGAGGCGCAGGCCCTGATCGACAGGAAGCGGCGTGCGCGTACTTGAGTGGCGGGAAGCTGCCCGCGCCGACCTGCTGGCGATTGTTGACTACATCTCGGACGACAACCCCGATGCCGCGCAGCGGTTGAAGGACGACATCGAGGCCAAGGCCGCGAAGCTGCCGGAGCGCCCGAAGCTCTACCGGCCTGGCCGCGTGGCCGGCACGCGGGAGATGGTCGTGCGTGCGAACTACGTGGTGGTCTACATGGAGGACACCCGCGCGGTGTCCATCCTGCGCGTGTTGCACGCCGCGCAGCAGTGGCCGCCGGCACGGGAGTGAAGGAGGTTTTCCTCACTGGAGATTCACCATGAATACCAAGGAGCCTGAAGCAGCCAAACTCAAGGCGCTGCAGGAAGCAGCTTGCATGGGCTGGGCCGACATCGCCGCCGGCCGCCATGCCGATGTTGCCGACGGCCAACTCGAAGGTTTCATTGCACAGTTGGGACAGCAGGCGGCGCTTGCCGTCGCTACCCGCCGCGAGGCTATCCCCAGGGGATAGCTGGGACAGCCAGCCTTCCCGCCACCGACAAACCGGGCGCACGCCGATTGCGGTTTGTTGACTGACGGCCTTCCGGGCGGTGCCGATGCTGGCGACTCGTTCCGTTAATGCGAGTCGTCACCCATGGCCAATGAACCCCTGCAACTGAATCTCGGGTCGCTGCGCAGCGCGATGTCGCTGACGCTGCACACGCACCACGCTTCGCGCATCTGGCACGGCCGTGCGCCGACCGAGGGGCGCGCCGGCATCATCGGACTCAACGGCTTCATCAGTGCGATGAACAAGATGAAGCGCGGCGCCGAGCAGGACGATCCGTACTCGGACTGGTGGATGTTGCGGATCGAGGACAAACTCGCCGACACCAAGACCCGTCTGCAGACCCTGCGCGAACAGGTGGATCAGGCCCTGGCCGACGTGCCCCCGGCGCTGTCGCTGGGCGAGAACATGAACGTGCAGCCGGTGAAGCTGCCGCTGTTCGTGAACGCCCAGCTCGGCTTCATGGCGGTGTACCTGCTGGCCGACTACGACGACTTGGCGCGCAAACTCATCCTGGCGCACCACACGGCGCTGATCGACCGCAGCACCTTGGAGCGCTGGCTCAATGATGGCGCGCACGCGCTGCGCAGCCTGTTCTCGCTGGCCCAGCAGTACCGCTACTCGGGCACGACGCGCGACGACTTCGCGGCGAAGAACGCCGCGGCGCGAGCGGCGTTGGAGAAGTTCGGCGAGCTGCCGCAGGACGTGCTGGAAGGCACGCGCCGCTCGCGCTTCGCGCCACCCATCGCGCGGCGGACGACCAAGCCCGGCACGCCGCATGCTGCGCCCGCCATCGAGCCCGATGCGCCGGCTCACACGGATGGCGCAGCCAATCCAGCGACGGGCAATGAGGGTGCTGACGCATGACGGCATCGCCCCCCATCAGCCACTCCACGCGCTTCGTGGCGCTGGAACAGGCGGACTTCCAGCGGCTGGAACACGCAGGCTACCTAAAAGGCCTTTTACAGCCTTTTAAGGGTAAGGGGAGTCTGGAGACCTGGGCCAGCCAGTGCGCAGCGCTGCGCGACGACGTGATTGGCCTGGCGCAGCGGCGCGTGCTGCCCCAGGCGCGCGCCTACCCCTTCAGCCTGCTCGACGTGCAACTGGCCCAGCAGGCCACTGGCGCAGGGACGACCTTCCTGCGCTGGCGCAACCTCGACCGTTCCTCCATGGGCGTGGCGTTGTGGGAGGCCCTGCTGGCCAACCCCGCGACGCCGGCCTCGCTGATCGACGAGCTGTACGCGATGGAACTGCAGCGCATCGTGCTGAACATGCAGATCAGCCTGACCCACAGCATCGCTCGCCAAGCCCTGGAATGCGCCAGCAAGGCCGCCCAGGCCGAAGCGGCTTACCTGCGGCGCGTCCACGGGCATACCGCGTCCGTTCCACCCACCACCAAGGAGTCACCATGAGCACGCACTTCGTCGGCGAGGGCAACATCGGTTCTGCGCCGGACTACCGCGAATTCCCGAACGGCAACGACGAGCCGCGCCGGCTGCTTCGCCTGAACGTCTACTTCGACAACCCGATCCCGAAGAAGGACGGCGAGTACGAAGATCGCGGCGGCTTCTGGGCGCCCGTGGAGCTGTGGCACCGCGACGCCGAGCACTGGAAGACGCTGTACCAGAAAAGTATGCGGGTGCTGGTCGAGGGCCGCACCGTGCGCGACGAATGGGAGGACGCCGACGAGAACGAGCGCGTGACGTTCAAGGTCGAGGCGCGGCGCGTGGGCATCCTGCCGTACCGCATCGAGTCGGTGGCGCTCAGCGCCAAGCCGGCCGGCGGACAGTAGTTCGCCCATCGCCGGTCCCCCGAGGGCGGCTGTAGCAACCGTCATACGCCCGCGATGCACCAGCGAGCTATCCCCAGGGGATAGCTCCAAGGTCGTCCACAGAGTTCCAGCCGCCCTCCCGAAACGACGCTCTTGCTGTGCCAGCTCCTACGATCTATGCACACCGCTGCGGCAACGAACCGCCTGCCGATCACAAAGCGGTGTCTGCATCAATCGACTTCCTTGCTGCCGGCATCTCCTGGCCCCGCCAAGCTGACGCCCATCCGATGAACCGCACATTTCCAAGGAGGCTTCATGCGCCTTTTCCTGTGCGAGAAGCCGTCCCAGGGCAAGGACATCGCCCGTGTGCTGGGTGCCGGTCAACGCGGCAACGGCTGCTACAGCGGCGCGGGTGTCGTCGTGACCTGGTGCATCGGTCATCTGGTAGAGGCGGTTCCGCCCGAAGGCTACGGCGAGCAATACAAGCGCTGGGCCATCGAGCAACTGCCCATTCTTCCTGAGCGTTGGCGTGTCGAGCCCAAGGCGGCGACCGCAGCGCAATTCAAGGTCGTGCAGCAGCTCGTCGCCAAGGCGGGCGAGCTGGTGATAGCGACCGACGCCGACCGCGAGGGCGAGATGATCGCCCGCGAGATCATCGACCTGTGCGGCTACCGCGGGCCGATTCAGCGCCTGTGGCTGTCGGCGCTCAACGATGCGTCGATCCGCAAAGCGCTGGGTGCGCTCAAGCCGTCCGCCGAGACGCTGCCGCTGTATTTCTCCGCACTCGCCCGATCGCGCGCCGACTGGCTGATCGGCATGAACCTGAGCCGGCTGTTTACGCTTCTAGGTCGGCAGGCCGGCTACACCGGCGTGCTGTCGGTGGGGCGCGTGCAGACGCCGACGCTGAAGTTGGTGGTGGATCGTGATCGCGAGATCGCGCGATTCGTCTCCATGCCGTATTGGGCCGTGGATGTGCTGCTATCCCATGCCGGCCGGTCCTTCACCGCGAGCTGGATACCGCCCGAAGGCAGCACGGATGCAGCGGGTCGCTGCCTTCAGCAGCCGGTGGCGCAGCAGGCTGCGGATCGCATTCGCGCGGCACGCGATGCGCAGGTCGTGTCGGTGGACACCGAGCGCGTGCGCGAGGCACCGCCGCTGCCATTCGATCTGGGCACCTTGCAGGAAGTGTGTTCGCGTCAGCTCGGCCTCGATGTGCAGGAGACGCTGGACATCGCGCAGGCGCTGTACGAGACGCACAAGGCGACGACCTATCCGCGCAGCGACTCGGGATATCTGCCCGAAAGCATGCTCGCGGAAGTGCCGGCGGTGCTCGATGCACTGCTCGCCACCGATCCCAGCCTGCGGCCCTTGATCGGCCAGCTCGACCGCAACCAGCGTTCGCGCGCCTGGAACGACGGCAAGGTGTCGGCTCACCACGGCATCATCCCGACGCTGGAGCCCGCCAACCTGTCGGCCATGAACGAGAAGGAACTGGCCGTCTACCGGCTGATCCGCGCTCATTACCTCGCGCAGTTCCTCCCGCACCATGAGTTCGACCGGACGGTAGCGCAGTTCTCGTGCGGCAGTCAGTCGCTGGCGGCCGTGGGCAAGCAGATCGCCGTCACCGGCTGGCGCGAGGTGCTGGCGACGCCGGGGCCGGACGATGCCGACGGCGAGGATGCGCAGCGCAGCCAGGTGCTGCCGGCGCTGCATGCGGGCCTGTCCTGCCCGGTCGGCAAGGTGGATCTCAAGGCGCTGAAGACGCTGCCGCCCAAGCCCTACACGCAGGGCGAGCTGATCAAGGCCATGAAGACTGTCGCCAAGTTCGTGACCGACCCGCGGCTGAAACAGAAGCTGCGAGATACCACAGGCATCGGCACCGAGGCGACACGCGCCAACATCATCAACGGTCTGATCGGTCGCGGCTACCTGGTCAAGAAAGGCCGCGCCGTCCGCGCTTCCGACGCGGCATTCACGCTCATCGACGCGGTGCCCTCGGCCATCGCCGACCCCGGCACCACGGCGGTGTGGGAGCAGGCGCTGGACATGATCGAGGCCGGCCAGATGGCGCTGGACACCTTCATCGAGAAGCAGTCCGTGTGGGTCGGCCAGCTCGTGCAGCAGTACCGCGGCGCAACGCTCTCGCTCAAGCTGCCGCCGGCGCCGGCCTGCCCGCAGTGCGGCGCACCGATGCAGCAGCGCACGGGCAAGAGCGGCGCGTTCTGGTCCTGTTCGCGCTACCCGGACTGCAAGGGCACGTTGCCGATCGAGTCCCCGACGGGCCGGCGCAGCGCACCGCGCAAGCGGCGCGCTGCCTCCAAGGCGTCCTGATCCTCGCTTCCCCCTGCCGCGCCGGCCACTTCACTGGCGGCGAGGCAAACGTCCCGCACCGCGCGGGACTCCAAAGCGCGCGTCTCCTTCTGCAACGGTGTGCGCGCCCCGTCTGCCCGCCGTCGGGCGACGGGGCGAGAAGGTCATTGCTCCACGAATCGCGCCCGCCGCCATTCCCTTGATCGGTGTGCCTTGCCTCGGTCACGAGGGGCTTCCTGACGCCTTGCCGCCGCGCGAGCCGTGAGGAGGCCCCTTGGGCCGAGGGTATTCCGTGCCGGTGCCCGCCGGCGAAACATCGGGCTCCCTTTGTGTGTGGATGCACGCCAGAGGTTTCCGGCCCCAGCCACGAAACGGGCCGGGTGCGATTGCTGACGCAGCGAACGGCTTTGACGACGGCCTGCGCTGACGCAGCCCACAGGTGGTTTTCCATTCTCTTCAGCCGAAGGCCCGTGTGGCCTTCGGCGCCCTGGTCTTTGCCTTGTCCCGTGACGCGGGCCATTGCCCTAAAGCGGGCCGTCCGCGATTCGGTTTTCCCTGCGACGGCAGCCATGCTTCGCGCCCATCCTCACGCCATGCGTTGCTGACAGTCGTCAGCGGCATGCCCTGGCAGTCTCGGTCTTCAAGACTGCAACGCGGTTCGCCGCGTCGACCGATCCAGTCCGCTTCGCATCGCCCACCGCGGACGCTCGCCGGCCTGGCGACGATGCACTTTTCTCAACCACCCGAGGGGAACCCCATCCCCTGCGGGATGCGTGCTCCCCGACCCACCAAGGAGCACGGCATGTCTGAACCTTCCGCATCTTCCTCTGCAACCGCAGTGCGCAGTGGTGCGCTGGCGCTGACCTGGACCGGCAAGCGTTTGCCGCTACAGGTGCTGCGCAGCGCGGCCGGCCACTACATCGGCACACAAGACGACGAAGGACCGGTATCGCGGGAGTCCGTCGAGTATTTCCCGACCCACCTCGCAGCACAGCGCGCCCTGGATACCCATGCCTGGACACAGCGCGCTCACCCCTGATTCCCACCCTTCAAGGAGTTCTCTCATGAATCTGTCTTTACCCGAAGACGTGCTCGATCAGATGGCGCTGGAACAGGCGCACTTCGACGCTGCACCGCAGGCCTTCTTCGAGGCCTGGAAGCGCGGCGCGCAGATCGCCGGCCACGAGTGGTTCGGCGACGGCACACGCGAAGGTCTGCAGCGTGCCACCACCAAGTGGGACCTGCGGCCCAACATGCTGATGCTCAACGACGCCCTGGGCGTGCTGAGCAGCGGTCAACGCATGTTCCTGTCCGCGATGGTGAGCTTCTACAACTCCCGCGAGGGCGGCGCGATGCTCAAGCGTTGCGGCTTCGAGGGGCTGTCCGACTTCGGCGGCCTCGATCTGGAACGGCGCCAGGTCATCGCTGACCTCACGCTGCACTACAACGGCTGGTGAGCCGCGCCTGGCAACCCACCGTCTTTTCATCCCACCCCACGAGGGACATGCGTCCTCGTTCGGGGCCATGTCCCTCCTTCTTTTCGCAGGAGCGGCCATGTCCCGAATCACCATCTTCCACTGACCTGCACCGCCCGCCACCAGGGCGGCCCGACGCCGCGGCCGGCTGACCGGTTGCCACTTCATCCACTCGCTGGGGTTCAATCCCCGGCAGGGGATTGCCTCGGCCATCCTCTGCTGGAGGAATCCCATGTCCCATTCCAACAATCCCTTCGCCCGCGGCTACGATGGCCTGTCCGTGCAGCGGCTGCTGGCGATTTCCTACGACGACGACTGCCCGCTGAGCTACCTGCCGCTGCACGTCTCGCAGTCGCACCTGCCGGACAGCCAGGTCGAGCGCCATGCCTGCGTCTTCTACGACGACTTCGCGCTGATCACCGAGGGCCAGAACGTGCCGCCCGAGCTGGACGCGCAGTGCCCCAGCCACGGTATCGCCCGAAACCTCGTCTACGCCGTCATGGCAGAAGAAGCCGGCCAGCCGCTGCACGTCGGCGATACCTACTCCGAGGAAGCCGCGCGCGAGGTGGTACGCCGCCTGCGCTTCGAGACCGGGTTCTACAGCCGTGCCTGGGAAATCAGTTCGGCGCACATCACCGAGGAGGCCGGTCGCTTCCTCGCCGAACTGGCGGACATCGCCACGCCGAGCGGTTTTCTGTTCGTGGCCTTCCGCATTCCCTACAGCCCGGCGGTCGGCGTGAAGCTGATCGCCACGCCCTGGACGGATGCGAACCTGCAGCATGTCGAGGGCATCACCGCCGAAGAGCTGCGGCAGGAGCACCGGGCCAAGGGCGTGCCGGAGTCCCTCGTGGAAGTGTTGCACCTGGCTGCGCTCGCCGACGTTCGCATGTTGGTGTTCGATGCCGACGCGCCAGTGCTGGACGGGCTGACGCTCTACGACGACGAGTAACCCGCAACCCATTCGAGCCCCCACGTCGGGGCTCTTCTTTTTCGCGGAACGCGGTGCCGGCGCATTGCCGATTCCCAACGGACGGTCGCCGCCATGTGCCGCACGCTGGCCGCATGTTCGCTGGCGTTGCCGGCAGCATGCCCAGGCAGTCGAGACCTTCAAGACTGCGGCGCGGTTCGCCGTGCTGGTTGCTTCGTTCTCCGGGCGCACCCGCGTCCATCCACCTCACCCTCAAGGGACAGACCTCCCTTGCGGGCGGGAGTCCCTTGGTTGCCACAAGGAGTCTCCCCATGGATACCCAAGCCATCCGCGCACAGATGCCGACGCTCGTTGTCGGTCATGTGCCTTCCAACGTCCGTTCGTTCAAATTCAACATCTTCGACGGCCAGCCCAAGGTTTCGACGCTGGGCTTTCACATCGACCCGAAGCCTTTCGAGGGCAAGGTCATCGCCACCACCGACGAGGCCATCGTCGTCAAGACGGGACGAGCCGAGTTCGCGGTGCTCGATCGCACGCTCGTGACCGAAGTGCCCGACGAGGGCGCCAAGGTGCAGGTCGAACCCTATGTCAGACGCCGCTTCGACGGTCAGCGGGCGGACACGCCCGAGGAGCAGACCGAGTTCACCGCCGACGGCCAGCCCTACACGGTGAAGCGGTTCGTGCTCGGGTCCGCACCGGCGAAGCTGCCGATCCCCGAGCCGCGCTGCCCCGAGCTGCAGGAACTGGTCGACCAACTGGAGCAGTTGCCCGCTCCCGACGGTTTCCGGCGCGTCACCCACATGCTGGTGGATGCCGGCGCGCGGGACATCACCTGGGTCGATCCGCTGCCCGCCGACATCATCCGCACGCCGCCGGCCATCGGCTTCACCGTCGCCACGACGAAGTTCCAGGGTCGCGTCACCGTGCTGTATGAGCGTGGCCTCGACCTCTACGCGGTGGAGCTGCACCGCGACGGCGAGCTGGTCGAACGGGTCGATGAGGTGTTCTTCGACACCCTCGGCGAGACGCTGGAACGGCTGATCGACGACGGGAGTTGGCGGCGCATCCGCGTGCAGTGCCTGTCGTGTCGTAAGGCTATCCGGCACTGATCTCACAGCAGCTTCCCGCCCTCGCGGCGGGAAGCCTCTTTTCCTGCCCCCTGGAGATCACACCCATGACTGTTCGATTCAAAGGCACGGAGCTGCGGCCCGTGCTCGCCGAAGCGGTGGCGAATCAATGCCGCGTCATCCTGGTCAAGGATCAGGGCGTGTACTTCCTGGCCGAGTGCGGCGAGCGCCGACCCGATGGTCGCCAGAAGACCATCGCCTATGCCGCTGGCTGCAACCCGGATGTCGATGCCTTCGATGACTGGTGGGAGCTGGCGCGCGCCGAGTTCGGTGGCGACGACTTCGGCGAGTTCTTCGATCCGCAGGAGGGCGTGTTTGCGCGCATCCTGCGCAGCGAGGACGACCTCGACGTGTCCGCCTCCGCGACACACCTATCGCTGCAGGCGGTTCCTCCCACGCCCAGCGGTAACTGACCGCCCATCCCTGGCCCCCGCTCCGGGGGCCTCTTTCTTCCCGGCAATGCGGACAGCCGCGAGTGCCGATTGCCGCTCGCCTGCGCGCCGTCCCGGCGCGACGCTTCCGGCCATGTTCCGCTGACGTCCGTCAGCGACATGCCCAGGCAGCCACGATCTTCAAGGCTGCGACGCGGTTCCGACCGTGTAGATCACCCCAGTTCGCACCGGCATCCATGCGCGAACGGCCATCGGTTCTCGATGGCGATGCCACCAAGCTGTTCCTTCAACCCACGCGGGGGTTCCACACCTTCCCCGCCTGGGTCGGGTGTGTCTCCGCCTCATTGTTCTCAGGAGATTCACCATGACCACTTCCACCGACAAGTCCTACTTCGATCTGCACATCACCGGCCTCGGGTATCTCAATCGCATCCGCGAAGTGAAGCCCAAGAAAGGCGATGCGTTCCTGGCCTGCGACATCGCGGCCCTGAACGGTCCCAGCGATGACGTCTCGTACGTGCGTTTCGACACGCGCGTATCGGGATCGGAAGCGCAGCACCTGGTGCGCCGCTGCATTCAGGCGGTCGACGCCGAGAAGAAGGTGATGATCGGCTTCCGCCTGGGCGACCTGTGGACCGACACCTTCACCTACTCCAAGGGCAAGCGTGCCGGCGAGCAGGGGGTGAGCCTCAAGGCCCGCCTGCTGTTCGTCAGTTGGATCAAGGTCGACGGCAAGCTCGTCTACAAGGCCGAACCCAAGCCGACCGAGACCGACGAGCGGGACCCGGAAGTCCCTGTGACGTCCGACGCGCCCGCCGCGCAGCAAGCCTCGGCACCGGAGCCTTCCAAGCCCCTCGCCGATGCTGCCGACGACGCTGCCGATGCCCCCGCATTGGCCGTTGCCGAGTCGTTCTGATCCGCAAGGCCCCATCCCCGGGGCCTTGTCTTCTCTTCGTCAGCAGGAGACCTTCATGATCACCATCCCCGGCCAACTGGCCATCAAGACCATCCACGGCAGGAACGGCGACTTCAACGTCGGCCGCCTGGCGACCTCGATCGGCGAGTTCGTCGTGAAGAACGCCGAGCTCGATCAGTACCGCGAGGGCAAGTACGACGGTGATTTCGTCATCGTCGAGATTCGCCCCTCCACGTACAACGCCAACGGCCGCATGGTCATCGAGATCCGCGCCCATCTGGGCGGGATGACGCTGTCCAACATCGACGCCCTAAGCCGCGACGAAGCCCGCCGGCTGAGTCCGCAGGAAGTCGATCCGATCGACGAGGAAGCGCAGGCGCCCGTGCCGGCAACGCCCCCGGCCAAGCCGAAGGCGAAGCCGCGCAGTCCGCGCGATCCCCTGGTCGATACCACGCCGTTCGGCAGCGAACCGGCTCCCGTGTCCGCTGCGGCCTCGGCCGAGGCAGACGACGCGGCGCTGTTCGGTGCCTTGTGGCCCCTGGGCGAGACCGTGAAGCTCGATGCGACCGTGGATCGTCGTGTGCTGCGTCAGCAGCGCGACCGTCTCGACAAGCTGGGCTACGAGTTCGCTCCGTTGTCCCAGGACTGGCACCTCAAGACTGCCTGATCCATCCGCCGCCTTGCGCGGCATTCCGCCACCCGCCGGGGTTCTCCCCCGACGGGGAGGGCTCCGGCCATTTCTTCAAGGAGACCTTCATGGGCTGGACCTTCGTTCGTCAGACGCGCGATCAGTTGATCCGCGAGCTGATCGCTCCGCAGGCGTCCGAACGCGCTTGCTGCGAAGTCATCGACCACACGCTGGACGGCGACGTTCTGTGGACCGTGGTTCGCGTCACCGCCAGGCAGGCGGGCGTCATGGGCCTCGCGGCCGGTGAGTCCGTCTGCTACATCGGCTGCCATCTGCTGGAAAGCTCGGGCGGCGATTGGGGCTACAAGTCCCTCGATGAGTCCGTGCATCCGTACTACTACTCGTGCCCGCTGCGCTATCTCGACATGGCGCCGGTGCAAAGCCCCGAGTGGCGCGAGCGGGTTCACCGCTTCCACGCGGGGCGCGCTGTCTAGCGGCACGCATCTTCCTTCACCCAACCGGGGCGAGCACGGCCCCGCGGGCTGTGGTTGCTCCTTCATTTCCAAGAGGACATCACCATGCCTGCACCTTCTTCCGCGAAACCGCTGTACCGCATCGACGAATGCCCCGACCTCATGGCCGACGGTTGCGTCGGTGACGAGCAGGGCAATCTCGTCTTTCTGTCGATCTGGGCGCGCGACACCGCCGTTCAGGAGTTCCTCGCCCGCCTGACCCTCAGCCGGGATGAACAGGGACTGGATCAGTTCCACGTCATCACCGAGCAGGGCGCATCCATCCCGGTCTTCGTCGGCAACGTCGAGAACCTGGAAAAGCGCATCACCCGCGCCTATCGGCGAACGCTGTTCGGTTCGCTGACGAATGTGTGGCTGTTCGATCGTCGCTGCGTGAAGCCAGACAAGGCCAACGCCAGCGCGCTGGCGCTTCTGCCCAGGGATTCCGCTCACCGGCTCGACCGGCTGTGGACGCTGGTGCAGGACACCTGCCCGCTGCCACTGCTCGACCACTGGCGCGACACCGTGCTGGAGCTGTTGCAGACACGGCGGATGCTGACCGGTCTCCCCTTGGCCCTCGGGCCGCTGGAAGGGCATCGGCTGGCCCTCGATGTCCCGGCGCTGACGAAGGCGTTGGGCGAGCTGATCCGCAACGGCACCCTCGGCGCCACGCAGTACGAACTGGCCGCGAACGCACCGCTTCGGCGTGTGGCGTGAGCCATCCCAACGGGCATGCGCGCCGCGCGTGCCCGCCTTCCCTCATCCATCATCAGGAGTAATCCATGGCACTCATGTTTCCGCGCCTGGCGCGCAATTTCATCCGTAACGGCTACTTCCCCACCGACGAGCCGACGCTGGAGCGGGCCTTGTCCGCACTGGCGCCGTCTCCCGGCTCCATGTCCATCCTCGATCCCTGCGCCGGCGAAGGCGTGGCGATTGCCGAAGCGGCCCACGCCCTCGGGCGCGAGCAGGTCCAGGCCTTCGCCGTCGAGTACGACGCCGAGCGGGCCCGCCACGCACGGCAACTGGTCGATCGCTGCATCCACGGCGACTTGATGGACATGCTGATCTCGCGCCAGTCCTTCGGGCTGTTGTGGCTGAACCCGCCGTATGGCGACCTGAGCAAGGACGTGAACGGCAACATCGGCTATCAGGGCCAAGGCCGTGCGCGGCTGGAAAAGCTGTTCTATCAGCGCGCGCTGCCGCTGCTGCAGTACGGCGGCGTGCTGATCTTCGTCGTGCCGTCCTACGTGCTCGACGCCGAGCTGGTCGGATGGCTGACGCGCCACTTTGCCGACCTGCGCATCTACCGTGCGGTCGAAACGCAGTTCAAGCAGGTGGTGATCTTCGGTCGCAGGATTCGTCAACGCGACCAGGCATCGGATTCGGTCAAGGCCACCCGCGGTCTGCTGCTGCAGATCGGACAGGGCGACGCCGAAGCCGAGGAGCTGCCGCTCGAATGGCCGTTCCTGCCGTACACCGTCCCTGCCAGCCCGGCCGAGCCGGAGCACTTCTATCGCGTGACGATGGAGCCCGAGCAGTTCGCCGATGAAGTCGGCCGGCTGCAAGGACTCTGGCCGGCGCTCGATACCCACCTGGGCGCCGCGCAGCAATCGCTGCGTCCGCCCGCGCGGGCCTTGTCGCACTGGCATCTCGCCCTGGCCTTGGCCGCAGGCGCGATCTCCGGCGTGGTGACGTCCAAGAGCGGGCGCGTGCTCGTCGTCAAAGGTGATACCCACAAGGAGAAGATGCTCCAGACGGAGTACACCGAGCGCGACGACGGCTCCGTGGCCGAGACGCGAATCCTCACCGACAAGTTCGTGCCGGTCATTCGTGCATGGGACTTGACGCTGGGCTCGCCCACGTGGGGCGAAGTGCTGACTATCCGCTGATCGCTGTTCCCTGACGGTTCACCGTCGCTTTCATCCACCCACCGGGGTCACGTTGCCCCGATGGGGTGCCGTGGCCCCATCTTCCAGAAGGAGATACCACCATGGCACTCGCAGTCCTCAACCTCGCGTCCCAAGCACGCTTTTCGCCCGGGCAGGTGGTCATGACCGCCGGCGTCGACGAGCTGGTCCGACAAGGCCGGCTCAACCCCACGCCGTACCTGCGCCGCCATCTTCATGGCGAATGGGGCGACCTGAGCGACAGCGATCGGCGGCAGAACGACGCCGCGCTGAAGTCCGGCGAGGATCGTCTGTTCTCGTCCTACCAGGTCACGCGCGACCTGAAGCTCTGGATCATCACCGAATGGGATCGCAGCGTCACGACGCTGCTGCTGCCCAGCGAATACTGATCCGCATCCAGCGGTCTCGCGCCGCTTCATTCTTCCCACCCCGGGGCATGTCACCGCCCCGTGGGGAGGTGCATGCCCCATTTCTTTGGAGCATCACCATGTCCATCGTTCTCGAAACCGTTCCCTCTACCGCTGATGACGCGCCTGTGCAGGGCGACCTGCTCGAAGCGGCCGCTTCACCCCTCACGCTCAGCCTGCAGGACTTCGTATCGGAGTTCGGCGACGAACTGCTCGATTCGCTCAACCGCGCCAATCCTCCGGTCTACACCGGCCAGGTGCGGGTGCATCGGCAACTGATCCTCGCCGCGCTCAAGCGCAAGCTGTTCCCGGCGCAAGCCGATGTGGTCCATGCCGTCACCGAGCTGTTGGTCGATCGTGGCGAACGCGCCGCGATCGTCAATGGCGAGATGGGCTGCGGCAAGACGACGGTGGGTATTGCCACCGCCGCCGTACTCAATGCCGAAGGCTACCGCCGTACCTTGGTTCTGTCTCCGCCGCACCTGGTCTACAAGTGGCGGCGCGAAATCCAGGAGACGGTGGCCGGCGCCAAGGTCTGGGTGCTCAATGGCCCGGACACGCTGGTCAAGCTGCTGAAACTGCGCGAGCAGTTGGGCGTGCCGGCGCAGGGCCAGGAGTTCTTCGTCCTGGGCCGCGTGCGGATGCGGATGGGGTTCCACTGGAAACCTGTCTTCGTTCGCCGGCGCACGCCTCACGGCGACGTGGGGGCCTGCCCAGATTGCGGGCATGTCATCACCGACCTCGACGGCGAGCCGATCAACCCGGTCGAACTCGAAGCCGAGGAGTCCCGCCGCAAGTGCAGCCACTGCCGTGCACCGCTGTGGTCGTTGATCCGTCCGAGAGGCCTGTCCGCCAGCGACCAGTCCTCGACCGTGCTCAAGGCACTGAAGCGTATTCCAACCATCGGGGAAGTCACCGCGCAGAAGCTGATGCAAAAGTTCGGTGACGCCTTCCTCGCGTCGATGCTCGGGGACAACATCCACGAGTTCATCAACCTGATGGATGGCAACGGCGAGCTGGTCTTCTCGGACCGGCAAGCCCACCGGATGGAACGCGCGATGGCCAACATGGAGTTCGGCTTCGGCGAGGGCGGCTACCAGCCGTCCGAGTTCATCAAGAGGCAGCTTCCCCAAGGCACGTTCGACCTGCTCATCGCCGACGAGGCGCATGAGTACAAGAACGGCGGTTCCGCACAGGGCCAGGCCATGGGGGTGTTGTCGGCCAAGGCGCGCAAGACGCTGCTGCTCACCGGCACGCTGATGGGCGGCTACGGCGACGACCTGTTCCACCTGCTGTTCCGAGCCCTGCCGGGGCGGATGATCGAAGACGGCTACCGGCCGACGAAGAGCGGCAGCATGACGTCGGCCGCGATGGCGTTCATGCGCGATCACGGTGTCTTGAAGGACATCTATTCCGAGAGCACTGGCACGGCGCACAAGACGGCCAAGGGCACCAAGGTATCGGTGCGCACGGTCAAGGCGCCGGGCTTCGGTCCGAAGGGCGTGCTGCGTTGCGTCCTGCCGTTCACGGTCTTCCTCAAGTTGAAGGACATCGGTGGCAACGTGCTGCCGCCCTACGACGAGGAGTTCCGCGAAGTCGCGATGGACACGGCGCAGGCCGCGGCCTACCGCGATCTGGCGGGTCGGCTGACCCAGGAGCTGAAGCAGGCCCTGGCGAAGCGCGACACGACGCTGCTCGGTGTGGTCCTCAACGTACTGCTGGCCTGGCCGGACTGCTGCTTCCGGTCGGAAACAGTGGTGCATCCGCGCACGCGCAACACCTTGGCGTTCGTGCCGGCTCAGTTCAACGAGCTGGAAGTGATGCCCAAGGAACGCGAGCTGATCGAGATCTGCAAGCAGGAGAAGGCAGAAGGTCGCAAGACCCTGGTCTATTCGGTCTACACCGGCACGCGCGACACCACGTCGCGTTTGAAGGTGCTGCTGGAGCAGGAAGGCTTCAAGGTGGCGGTACTGCGCGCGAGCGTGGATGCCTCCCGCCGCGAGGACTGGATCGCCGAGCAGTTGGACCGTGGCATCGACGTGCTCATAACCAATCCCGAGCTGGTGAAAACCGGCCTGGACCTGCTGGAGTTCCCGACCATCGTGTTCCTCCAGTCCGGCTACAACGTGTATTCGCTGCAGCAGGCCGCCCGGCGCTCATGGCGCATCGGCCAGAAGCAGCCGGTGCGCGTGGTCTACCTCGGCTACGCCAATTCCTCGCAGATGACCTGCCTGGGGTTGATGGCCAGGAAGATCATGGTGTCGCAATCCACCTCGGGCGACGTGCCCGAATCCGGACTGGATGTCCTGAACCAGGATGGCGACTCGGTGGAGGTGGCGCTGGCGCGGCAGCTGGTGCGCTGAGCTTTGCTTGATCTTTGGCGGCCCCTTCGGGGGCCGCGTTCTTCATCGCGATCGACGCTTGCTGAGTAGATGGTGTCTGGCGTGACTCTCTCCGACATGATTCGCCCGTGCTCCATGTGAGCCTCCGCACATTCCTTCGATATACTCACATCCAGTAGCTACGTGGCGTTGGAACATCAGGCGCAGTACAAATGCGTCAGCTCAGCTGGGAGGGCGCGCTAATGAAGATCAAGTTCGTCGAAATATCGAATTTTCGCAGACTGAAGTCGACGCACCTCGACTTCGACAAGGAAACAACAATATTCGTTGGCGCGAACAACAGCGGTAAGACATCCGCGATGGTTGCTCTTCGATATTTCCTTGTTTCTCCCAACCGACTAGCCCTGCGCGACATTACGATCGCCAATTGGCCGACGATCGACGCGATTGGAGATGCCTGGGAAAACGGCGCAGCTGGGGAGGTCAATCTCAATGATCTGCTACCCAGCCTCGACGTCTGGCTCGATGTCCCTCTCTCCGAAATCCAGCATGTCGTTCATATCCTTCCAACCTTGGACTGGAATGGTGGTCTGCTCGGCGTTAGGCTGAAATACCAAGTCGAGCTGATCGCGAAGCTCAAAGCCGACTACGTCGCACAGCGCAGCGCCGCTCTCGAAGCGGGCGCGAAAGCCCCGGGAGGTCAAGTAGGAAACATTCAAGTCTGGCCCACCTGTCTCACCGAATTCCTCGAACGACGCCTGCGAACCTACATCGCACTTGAGGCTTTCGCCCTTGATCCTGCCGCCCACACCCCCCCCAGTGAAAGGATTGGCGACGCCGCAAACATTACCGGAGAACATGCTTCCGCTGGAGAAGAATCCTTTCAAGCAGCTGATCAAAATTGACGAAATCGCGGCCCAGCGTGACTTCGCCGATGCTGGTGAGCGGGCTCCGACAGGCGAGGACTCCCAGGATATGTCGACACGCCGGTATAAGCGCCGTCTTTCGGACCAACTACGCTCTTACTATGATCGTCACCTCGATCCTGCGAAAACGCCATCCGCAGAGGACTATGAGGCTCTCGACGCAATCCAGACTGCTGAGCAGAATTTCGATAAGCGCCTCGAGGTTGGTTTCGCCGCTGCCTTCGAGGAACTTGAGGATCTTGGCTATCCCGGAATCAGCAATCCAAAACTGAAAATCACCACACAACTGCGGGCGACTGACGGGCTGAAGCATGGCTCCGCGGTGCAGTATCAGGTGACGGACCTTGCTGGAGAAGGATTAAAGCCCCTCCAACTTCCGGAAGACTATTCCGGTCTCGGTTATCAGAACCTCATCGCCATGGTTTTCATGCTGATGGGCTATCGTGACGAGTGGATGCGGGTGGGAAAGGCTTCGGCGGACACCGACCCTGGGGCACAAACGCAGATCCAACCGCTGCACTTGGTTCTGGTGGAGGAGCCGGAGGCACATCTTCACGCGCAGGTCCAGCAGGTCTTCATTAAGAAGGCCTATAAGCTTCTGCGCAAGCACGATGAACTTGGCGACAGCACAACGTTCTCGACGCAATTGGTCGTCAGCACTCATTCGAGCCATGTGGCGCATGAGGCTGACTTCGCAAATCTGCGTTACTTCCGCAGACTTCCGGCGACTTCATCTGGTGAGACGCCGACTACGACCGTCGCCAACCTGTCATATATCTTCGGTGAAGGGGACGAAACTCAGCGATTCGCCAAGCGCTATCTGAAAGCAACGCACTGTGATCTGTTTTTCGCCGACGGCATCATATTCGTCGAAGGCCAGGCTGAACGCATTCTGGTTCCCCATTTCATCCGGCATCACTTCGACTCGCTATCCCGCCGCTATATCAGCCTGCTTGATCTGGGCGGCAGTCACGCCCACAGTTTCAAGAGGCTTGTCGACGGACTTGGGCTGACGACGCTGATCATCGCCGATCTCGATGCGACCGTCGCCACAAAGGTGCAGACTCAGGCCGGAACCGAAGCGATCCGCTGGAAGGCGACGAAGCCCCAGCGTGGAGCAGACCAAAAGACCGGCAATCCCGTCCTCAAGGACTGGCACCCATCGAAGGAATTCATCGACGAGCTTGTGGCACTCAAGTCCGAAGAGCATGAGTCATCGAGCTGCGAGGGGTATGACCTTTACGTCGCATACCAGAAGCCACTCTTGATACCGTCAGGTGACGGTAGCGGAGTTGAGATCATTCCGCGGACCTTCGAGGACGCCCTCATTCTGGAGAATCTCGAGGTTCTGGCGAACATTACCGGATCAAGGACAAGCGACAAGATAAAGGCAATTGTCACGGACGGCCTGTCTGGTGATGAACTGGCGGATGAGCTATTCCAACTGCTGAAAACAGCGGAGAAGGCCGCGTTCGCGCTTGACTGCCTGATGCTGGAGGACGCGAGGGCGGTCATCCCGCCTCGCTACATCCATGACGGCCTGACTTGGTTCGAGCGCGCCGTTGGGAAGGACATCGCGGAAAACGAACCGACGGCGGTAAGCGTATGACTGTAGAAGTGATAGCACTCGGTTCATCTGATACTGACGACGCTGTCGACGCCGAGATCGGCGCGTGCCTGGACGCCAAGGCGCCGAAGAGCTTCTTCCTCTACGCCGGCGCCGGCTCAGGAAAGACACGTTCTCTCAAGAGCGCTCTGCAAAGCTTTCGAGAGAGATACGGGGCTGGCTTCCGGCGTGCCGGCAAGAAGGTCGCGGTCATCACCTACACAAATGCCGCTGCCGACGAGATCGCGTCGCGTGTCGGTCAAGATCCGCTCTTTCCCATTTCGACGATTCACAGCTTTTGTTGGTCTCAGATCGGCTCCTATCACGCTGACATTCAAGCCTGGCTGCTCGCAAACCTACCGCGGGATCTTGCCGAGTTGCAGGAGAAGCAGGTCAAGGGGCGCGCCGGCACGAAGGCCGCACTGGATCGCGAGCGTGGAATCACAGCCATTCTCAAGCGCATCGGATGGCTTCACACACCCCGTCGTTTCACCTATAACCCAAATGGAGACAACTTCGGCTCCGACTCGCTCTCACATTCCGAAGTCTTGAAAATCACCGCGGACTTCATCGTCTCCAAGCCATCGATGCAGGCTGTTCTTGTCAGTAAGTTCCCTTTCCTTCTCATCGACGAGAGTCAGGACACGAGCAAAGTCCTGATGGACGCCTTCCTCGCACTGGCAGCGGCGAATACGGGCCGATTTGCATTAGGACTATTCGGCGACACCATGCAGAGAGTTTACGCGGACGGCAAGCCGGATCTTGGGCGAGATGTTCCTGAGGATTGGGCCAAGCCGGTCAAGAGAATGAATCATCGGTCGCCGCAGCGGGTGATCCAGTTGGGCAATTCCCTGCGATCTGCAGTCGACGGTCAGCGCCAATTGGCTCGGGACGATAGCGCGGCCGGCATCGTCAGACTGTTCATCACATCGGCCACCACGCTGGACAAACCCGCGGTCGAGCAGCAAATCCGCGAGCGGATGGCGGAAATCTGCGATGACGAAGGCTGGGAGGAAGGGGAAACAGCCGTCAAGACCCTGACGCTCGGACATCATATGGCCGCCTCACGCTGCGGATTCCTATCAATGTTCCAGGCTCTCGATCAGGACTCGCGGCTTTCGACAGGCCTGAGAAAGGGTGACCTGGCCGGGCTCCGGTTTTTCACGGAACGTGTCGCTCCTTTGCTCGCGACCTCGGCCGCCAATGACAAATTTGGTGTCATGGCACACCTTCGCAGAACCTCTCCGCTCCTCCGGCGAGCGACGCTCGCAATTAGCGATGATCCCGACACCCCTTGCGAGCGGCGCGGCAGGCTGTCGAGGCGCTGACAGCGCTCGACGTCGATCATCCAGCCACAAAGTTTCTCGATGTTCTCGAATGCGTGGCAGTCCACGGGTTGTTTGAAATCCCGGCCAGCTTGCGCCCGTTCGTGACCACCGAAGCGGAAACTGGTCAAGGCCCGCAAGATTCTCTCCTAGATGAGGAAGCCGATGAGGGTGACGTCGAGACTTCTCCGTCGAGTCTGCAAGCGTGGCGCACCTTTCTCGAAACGCCCTACAACCAGATCGTGCCCTTCATCGAGTACATCAGCGACCACGGGCCGTATGGAACCCACCAAGGCGTCAAAGGGCTGGAGTTCGAACGCGTCCTCGTCGTGCTTGACGACAGCGAAGCCAAGGGGTTCCTGTTCTCATATGAGAAGTTGTTCGGCGCCAAACCGCTGTCCGACGGCGATCACCAGAGGATGGCTGAAGGCGGTGAGACCGGCATTGATCGCACACGCCGTCTTCTGTACGTCACCTGCACGAGGGCGCAGAAAAGTTTGGCACTCGTCGCCTACACCGAGAGTCCAGATGAACTCGCGACGGCCATTGTCCGACAAGGCTGGTTCGAGGTCGACGAACTTGAAAGAGTTTGAGCAAATCCAGCGGCATTTGGCCGCCTGTTGACTGCATCATTCCTTTAGTCGGCGGCCACCATGCTGATGCGCTGCCTCAAGTCAGTAGCCAATGTCCGACGATCTCTGCATCGACACGCTCAAGGACCTCAGCAATCCTTCAGATGCCACTGCCCCCTAATGCGGTGCAGCGCTGGTTCCCATTTTCTGCAGATGTAGCCAGCCTACCTTGCGAAGGTATCGCATCACGGTTTCCTGGGAATCGATGCGTGCCACCTTTCTTGCTCTCCAGCGGCGCCCGGCGCCGCGTCTTCGCGACCATCCTGCTGATCGGAAGCGGCTTGGCCGGTTGCGCCAGCTCGTCTCCGATCCCGTCGCCTTATCCCCCGACCCCGACTGTCTCGGCATCGCTGACCGACAAACGAATCCCCGTCGTACGCTACGGCCGCTACACATTGGTCGAACTGGCGCCGGAGCCTGCCCAGCGCGATCTGCTGCAGCAGACCGTGGAAGTCTCCATCCCGCCCACGCTCGATGCGAACGTGGGCGACGCCATGCGGCATGTCCTGCTGCGCTCGGGCTACCGGCTCTGCGATGCCATCGACGCCGACGCCCTCTACGCGCTACCGCTGCCAGCCGCGCATCTACGCCTTGGCCCGCTGCTGTTGCGCGATGCACTGCTGACCCTGGCCGGCCCGGCCTGGACGCTGTCGGTCGATGACTTGAGCCGCGAGGTCTGCTTCACCCGCGTGGCCGATCCGGTGGCAGCGGCCGTCGATGCTGTCGTGGAGGCAACGCGATGAGCTTCCCCCAAGCACCGTCCGAGTCCGCCGCCCGCACACGCTGGCTCAAGATCGCCGCGACCGTCTGGCTGCTGCTCACGAGCACCCTGGCCGCTGTCAACAGCGTCGGCCTGTCGCGTCTCAGCGAACAGGCCGAGGCCAGTGCGCAGGACGCCCAGGTCCAGGCGCTGGGCCTGCGGCTGGCCGAACTCGAACAGCAGGCCAAGGTGGACAGGCGCCGGCCTGCGCCGCTCGGGCAGGTCGAATTCGCCACCGCGCAACGGGCGCTGGACGAGCGCATCGCGCGTGTCGAGGCGGCACAGTCTGCGGACAGCCTCGCCATCGACCTGCAGACCTTGCAGGCTCGTGTGCACGGGATCGAAACCCGTTTGGAAAAAGCCCGCAAAGCTACCGCCGTCGCCCCCCGTCGAGCACCCGAGGTGACAAAGCCGGCGCTGCCGGTTCCACCGTTCCAGGTGGTCGGCGTGGAACTGCGCGGCGGCGAGCGCTTCCTGTCGGTCGCACCCATGGCCGCCACCTCGCTCGGCAGTGTCCGGCTACTGCGCGAGGGTGATGCGGAGAGCGGCTGGCACCTGCAATCCATCGAGGCTCGCGCCGCCGTGTTCCGCGTGGACGGCCAGGTGCAGCGCCTTGCCGTGCCGTAGGAGGGCGGGCCATGACCCTGCGGCCGATGCTTGCTGCCGTGCTTCTGTCCGTCTCCCTGGGGGCCTCCGCGCAATCTCCGGTGACGAATGCGCGCGTGGTGCCCAGCCAGGTACAGCCCAACACCGATGCGGCACTCGACGAGCGCCTGGCGCGCGATTGGGGATTGCAGCCCGAGGAATGGGCGCGTTACCGCCAATTGATGCAGGGGCCGCTGGGTGTGTACTCGCCCAACCTCGACCCGCTCACGGCCCTCGGGATCGAAGCGCGCACGGACGAGGAACGCCGCCGCTACGCCGAGTTGCAGGTGCAGGCCGAGGCCCGGCGCGTCGGCAAGACGCTGGCCTACCAGCGTGCCTACGACGCGGCGTGGCAGCGCCTGTTTCCCGGCCAGCCGCGCGTGAGCCTGCCCGGCGCCAATGCGCAGGGTGCCGGCAACACCGGCTCCGGGCGCCTGGCGGTCTTCGTCAAGGCCGACTGCGCACTGTGCGCGCAGCGCGTGCAGCAGTTGCAGGCGGCCGGCACGGCCTTCGATCTCTACATGGTCGGCAGCCGTCAGGACGACGCGCGCATCCGGCAATGGGCCACCCAGGCGGGCATCGACCCGGCCAGGGTGCGCGCCCGCACCATCACACTCAACCACGATGCGGGGCGCTGGCTGTCGCTGGGCCTGCCCGGCAATCTGCCGGCCGTGGTGCGCGAGGTGAACGGCCAGTGGCAGCGGCAATAGGGACTCCGGGCCGGAAGCGTCGGCCATCCCGCGTCGCCATCCGCTGCGCCAGCGCCGCGCTGCTGCTCGCCGCCGGCGGCTGGACGTTGGCCGCCCTGGCGCGGGAAGTGCCGCCGCCGGCCTATCAACTGGCGGCGCATCGTGCAGACGTGCCGGCGGCGGTGCTGTACGCGGTGGCCTTGCAGGAGAGCGGCGCCATGCTGCGCGGGCGCCTGATCCCCTGGCCGTGGACGCTCAACGTCGCCGGCTCGCCGCAGCGCTATGCCACCCGCGCCGCGGCCTGCGCGGGGCTGCACCGTGCGCTCGCCCACACGCCGGCCAATCGCATCGACGCCGGCCTCGGCCAGGTCAATCTCGGCTACCACACGCATCGCTACACGCAGCCCTGCGAGCTGCTGGACCCGTACCGCAACCTCGCCATTGCTGCGGAAATCCTGCGCGAACAGCACACGCCGGGCGAGGACTGGCTGCTTGCCATCGGCCGCTACCACCGGCCCGCCGGCGGGGCACCCGCGGCGCGCTACCGGCGCAGCGTGCATCGGCACCTGACCCGCGTGCTCGACCCCGACGTTCCCGTTCCAACCCTCCAGGCTACCACGCCATGAACCACATCGTCCTCATCGCCGCCATCGGGCTGCTGTCCACGACCACCGTCTTCGCCCAGACCGCCTCCGCGCCCCTGATCGTCGTCGAAGACCGCGGCGGCACCTCCGCGCTGCCGTACTACCGGTCCCTGAATCCCCAGCCGGATCAGGCCACGCCGCCGGCCCCGATGCCGGCCCCGCGCGTGCGCAATGCGGCCGACGCCGAAGCCGCCATGCTGCCGGTGCGCTCGACGCAACTGTCACCGGGCGAGGTGCAGCGCCGCGTCATCCGGGCGCCGGGCCTGACGGCGCTGTTCCTGATCGGCGACGACGAGCGTTCGCGCGCCTGGCTGCGGCAGCGGCAGGCCGCGCTGCGCGAGCTGCAGGCCGTGGGCCTGGTGGTCAACGTGGAGTCGATGGCCGCGCTGACGGCGCTGCGCAGGCTGGCGCCCGGCCTGACCCTCTCGCCGGCCTCCGGCGACGACCTGGCCCAGCGCCTGGGCCTGCGCCACTACCCGGTGCTCATCACGTCCACCGGCGTCGAGCAGTAGGTGCGCCAATGGCCCAACCGCATGCGGTCGAGGTGCTGCTGCGGCCAGCGGTGGAGCTTCATACCGTGGCGGTCTGCACCGGCGCCGCGATTCTGTGCCTGGTGGCACCGTGGTCGCTCGCGCTGAACCCGCTGCTCGGCCTGGGCGCGGCGCTGGCCTTCCTGACCTTCGGCGCGATTCGCCTGCGCGATGCCTGGGCGATCCTGCGCTATCGCCGCAACATCCGCCGCCTGCCGCGCTACGTGATGACCAGCCGCGACGTGCCGGTGAGCCAACAGCGGCTGTTCGTCGGCCGAGGCTTTCGCTGGGAGCAGCGGCACACGCACCGGCTGATGCAGACCTACCGGCCGGGGTTCCGCCGCTATGTCGAGCCGACGGCGATCTACCGGGCCGCCCGGCGGCTGGAGGAGCGGCTTGAGTTCGCGCCGTTTCCCGTCTCGACACTGGCGCGCGCGTTGGCCTGGGACAGCCCGCTCAACCCGGCGCGGCCACTGCCGCCAGTCGGTGGACTGCCGCGCCTGCATGGCATTGAGCCGGCCGAGGTCGACGTCACCCTGCCGCTGGGCGAGCGCGTCGGCCACACCCTGGTGCTGGGCACCACGCGCGTGGGCAAGACGCGGCTGGCCGAGCTGTTCATCACCCAGGACATCCGCCGCAAGGTTGGTGGTCAGCACGAGGTGGTGATCGTCTTCGACCCCAAGGGCGATGCGGACCTGTTGAAGCGCATGTACGTCGAGGCCAAGCGCGCCGGGCGCGAAGGCGAGTTCTACGTGTTCCATCTGGGCTGGCCGGACATCTCGGCGCGCTACAACGCCGTCGGCCGGTTCGGGCGGATCTCCGAGGTGGCCACGCGCATCGCCGGACAGCTCTCGGGCGAAGGCAACAGCGCCGCGTTCCGCGAATTCGCCTGGCGCTTCGTCAACATCATCGCGCGCGCCCTGGTCGAGCTGGGGCAGCGGCCGGACTACCTGCTGATCCAGCGCCACGTCATCAACATCGACGCGCTGTTCATCGAGTACGCCCAGCACTACTTCGCCAGGAACGAGCCGAAGGCCTGGGAGGTCATCGTCCAGCTCGAAGGCAAGCTGAACGACAAGAACATCCCGCGCAACATGATCGGGCGCGAGAAGCGCGTGGTGGCCCTCGAACAGTACCTGTCCCAGGTGCGCGTCTATGACCCGGTGCTCGACGGCCTGCGCAGCGCCGTGCGCTACGACCGGACGTACTTCGACAAGATCGTCGCCTCGCTGCTGCCGCTGCTGGAGAAGCTCACCACCGGCAAGATCGCGCAACTGCTCGCACCGAACTATTCCGACCTGTCCGACCCGCGGCCGATCTTCGACTGGATGCAGGTCATCCGCAAACGCGCGGTGGTCTACGTGGGACTGGATGCGCTGTCCGACGCCGAAGTCGCGGCGGCGGTGGGCAACTCGATGTTCAGCGATCTGGTCTCGGTCGCCGGCCACATCTACAAGTTCGGCATCGACGACGGGCTGCCCGGCGCAGCGGCGGGCGCCAAGATTCCGATCAACGTCCACGCCGACGAATTCAATGAACTCATGGGCGACGAGTTCATTCCCATGGTCAACAAGGGCGGCGGCGCCGGCGTGCAGGTGACGGCCTACACGCAGACCTTGAGCGACATCGAGGCGCGCATCGGCAACCGTGCCAAGGCCGGCCAGGTGGTCGGCAACTTCAACAACCTGTTCATGCTGCGCGTGCGCGAGACCGCCACCGCCGAACTGCTGACGCGACAACTGCCCAAGGTCGAGGTGTACGCCACGGCACTGATGAGCGGCGCCACCGACAGCTCCGACCCGCACGGCAATACCGCGTTCACGTCCAACACCCAGGACCGCATCAGCAGCAACAGCGTGCCGCTGATCGAGCCGGCGCATGTGGTGGCGCTGCCCAAGGGGCAGTGCTTCGCGCTGACCGAGGGCGGCAACCTCTGGAAAGTCCGCATGCCGCTGCCGGCACCCGACCCCGACGAAGCCATGCCGAAGGATCTGCAGGAGCTGGCCGGCTACATGCGACAGCACTACGTCGAGGCTGGAGACTGGTGGGAGAACCAAGGCATCCCCGGCCTGCAGGACAAGGCGCTGCCCGACGACCTGCTGGACGACTTCAAGCAGATGGCCGCCGCTGAAGAGGCCGAACCATGAGCGATCCGGCCGTCGCGGCACAGCGCCAGCAGCAACGACAGCAGGGGCTGATCGCCGGCCTGGTCACGCTGCCGTTCCGCTTCTTCGGCGTGCTGTGCGGCGCGCTGCTGCTGTGCATCCTGATCGAATGCGTCGGCATGCACCTCTTCTGGCCCGATCAGGACTGGCGCCACGCGCAGGGCATGCTGCACTACGAGCTGGACCAGCTCTCCACGCATTTCACGCGCAGCGCGCTGGTGCAGGAGCCGGGGCGCACCGCGCACCGGCTGGTCGAGCAGGGCTACGACTGGCTGTTCGTGAAGAGCGGTCTGCTGGACTGGATACGCGACGCCTCGGCGCAGGCCAGCGCCGGCAGCCACCGCCCGACCAAGGATTTCCGCTACTACATCGGCTTGGTCTACGTGAACGTGGAGAGCTACCTGATCGCGGCGGCCTACACGACGTTGGTCTTCCTCGTGCGGCTGCTGGTGCTGTGCCTGACCCTGCCGCTGTTCCTGATAGCCGCCTTCGTCGGGCTGGTGGACGGCCTGGTGCGCCGGGACATCCGCCGCTTCGGCGCGGGCCGCGAGTCGGGGTTCATCTATCACCGCGCCAGGGCCAGCCTGATCCCGCTGGCCGTGCTGCCGTGGGTGACTTACCTGGCACTGCCGGTCAGCGTGAACCCGCTGCTGATCCTGCTGCCCAGCGCTGCATTGCTCGGCGTGGCGGTGTGCATCGCGGCGGCGACGTTTAAGAAGTACCTGTAGATCACTCTGGCTGCCAGGCGCAATCTGCCCAGTGCGCTTCGTAGCGTTTCATAAAGTCTTTCATCTCCCGGATGTTGACGGCAGGTTCGCGGCAGGCCCGGGCGCAGGTAGAAACGACATCCCGGTAGAACTCCGGAGCGACAGCCCTGATGCCGTCATAATTCATAAGCAAGTCCGGAAGACGCTCCGTGATATTTGCTCCGCGAGGTGCCATCACAATGCTCGGGGGCTCTCCATACGTATTGATCAACACGTATCGCCAGCTTGGGTCTGCGGCTCCCTGGCGAGGGACAATCTCACAGGGACGTGCGTCTCCGCCTTTGGACATGGCTTCGTAGACCTCCTTGATGGCCTGGGGTTTGTGGGCCACCAGCACATAAGGCCCGGCCCCTACATAACTACCCATGCGTTCGTCGTATTCGATGCCGAGCAAGTCTTCCAGGTCAAAGCGTGCATGTCGGCCCAGGGGAGCCTTTCCCGAGGTGAACCATTGAAGTTCCCGCAGGGTGATCCCTGCACACTTGGCAACGTCTGCAGGCGAATTGGGCCAGCACGCCACGAGGTTCTTGGCGATTTCGGCTGCGTTGTCATAGTCACTGTCGGCCCAGAAATCATCATCCTCAACGATGCCGTCCGGTGCCTTCTCACCTGTCACCAGCCAAGTCCTGCCATCGAACCCGTCGAGGTTGAAATAACGGGGCTGATCGGGCGGCAGAGAGGTCTCCCAGGACGACATCCATGGACCGGGTTCCCAGTCGAGCCCACCTGTCATTGTTGGCACCGGTACTTGCGCCGGTAAGGCCAGCCACTGCTGGATTCTGACCACGACCTCGCGGCTGTTCACGCCTCTGTGACCATCCCTGATACGAAAATCGTGGTCATTCTGAGCGTCCCGGCAAAGGGCCTGGATGGACCCGGTAAGAGATCGGTCTTTTCCGTCGTGCTTCCTCAGCAGACACCGGCTGGAGTCCTGGGCCGAGCGCAGAGACGCTGGAAGGGATTTCTCCTTGGCATCAGCGACCTCGACCTGGACTCCGATTCTTGCCATTTCCCCTACCAGTTCAGGGCTGGCCGTCGCGAGGTGGCGATTGATCCGCAGAATGTCCGGTCGGCCACGCAAGCCCTTGGCGTTACGCCACGCATCCAAAAGAACATCCCGGAAGGCCCTGGGCTGATCGGCTGGGGTAAAGGTCATCCACCGAATGGGCAACCCGGCAACGGTCAATCCATAGAGTATGAGGGGGCTGAGCCCCTACCGCTCTGCGTCCTTGACCTTGATCGGGTCCTGCACTGATACAACGCCGTGCTCCGGATGGTGAAAAAGGAACTTGGCAATCGCAACGTAGAAATGATGCTCTCTTGGTGCTGGCTGCGTCTGCTGATGCATGGACCCCCTCACTGGGTTCGAAAGAACCCGGCTGTTTAATCTGCTCGGCAGTAGTTTTTACTGTATGTACAATTTTGCTGATCCTTCAACTTCAACAGCTCATCGTCCAGTCCATAGCGAACCACGTCGATACGCTCGCTGCGTTGGGATACAAAGTCACCGGTCATCACGGGGAGCTGGAATGGGAAGAATGCCGGGTTGTTCAGGAGCAGACCCAATGCGCCCTTGGCCTCCGGTGTGGCCAGGAGTGCGGATTCAAACATCAGGATGGCCAGGTTTGGCTCGGCAATGCTCACCGGAGCGGCTTTCTCATAGCAGCCTTTGGTCTCGGAATCCTTCAGGGCTCCCCAGGCGACAAAGGAGCGGATGACGAACCGGGCATAGCGGCTGACGGTTTGCCGGTCGCCGTACTGTTCCTTCAGGCGGTTGATGATCTGGGTCTGGGTCACCTGATCCTGCAAGGCCAGCAAACGGCCGGTCTGGCGGGCCACATTGAACCAGAACGGATACACCGCCGAGATCATCCCCCAGTGGACCGCCAGAGCCATGGCCGGGTTTTCCCGCAGAAGCGCCAGCGAGGCATCCCGGAACGGGATCAACTCGGGGTCAGGAGAGACCCAGATCTTCATCAAGTTGTTGACCACGAAGGTCCGGGTCTGATCGCTTCGTTCGCGCTCTGAGCCGTTGCCTTTTCTGTCCACGAGGAACTCATGCAGCTCCTGGCGGATGGTTTTGGCGTCGAGGCCTGCCAGCAGCAGATTGGCTGCCTTCTGCATCCACTCGAAACGGATCGCCTGCTTGATGCCAATGGCTTCATGTCTTTTGCCCATCACCGTGTTCTCCTTTCAAACTTCACAAGGGGCACGATGACTTCTTCGATGGCTACACCGCCGTGACCTACGATGGCATCTCCCGGATTCACGAATGCGTCGCGGCCACCGGCTACCAGAGGGAAATAATCTGCGGGCAACCCGACCGGCTGCCACTCGTGGGCAAACGGGAAGGCCCCGGCCACCTGAGCGCGGAGTTCCGGCGTGGGATAGACACGAACCCGCTCGCCGCGAGTCTCGGCAATCACACCCTCAGATGGGCGGCCTTTGCCTTCGCATTGAATGTTGCCGTGATCGGCCGTCAGCCAGACCTCATAGCCGTAATCCAGCAGTTGGCCGACCATCGCGGAAAGAAACCCTGCATGGCACCACTGCTTGATCTGGTTGTGCATCCCGGCCGAGCCGAGTTGCATGCCGTGCATGATCTTGTCCACCTTGTCCACGACCAGCCCAACCACCTTGGTCTTTCCGGGATGGATTGCGGAGTCGAGGACGCCCGCAGCATCGCCGTCGCCAAGGCCGCGCTGGTAGGCGACATCCAGCCGAGACAGGCCATGGCCTTCCCAGAACTGCTTCCAGAGTTTCTCTTCGCTGTTGGTCGAGTTGATGGATGACGGGAAATAGAGCGGCGGCTTGCCCGAGAAGATCGATTGCCGCGATACCGAGGTCAGCGTCGGAATCCAGGCGAAGGTCGCGGATTCGCGCATGACCAGATTGGCATCCTGCTTTTGCAGTAGCTGGCGAATGGTCACCCACTGGTCCAGGGCCAGACCATCAACCACGATCAGCGCGGCCCGGCTGCTACCGGAGTCCTCGATGTCCCGAGCCAGGCGGCGCGGCACATGGTGGAGCATGGCCGGATTGGTCGGCGGTAAGTTGATCAGACTGGAGTAGTGGTCCGCCAGCCAACCGGCAAAGGTCGTGTTCAGTGCATCGCCGATTTCCTTGAGTCGGGTCTGATGCTCGGTGCTGTTGCCACAATGAACCAGCGAAGAGAGCTCGGCCCATTTCAGCGCGAAAGCGGTCCAATCAGAGTAACGCGCTTCCGCAGTGGGCAGCTCCTTCTCGACAAGGCCAAACAAGCGAGAGATCCGTAGATCGTCATCGTCCACGCCGGACGTGGCGATGCCGCTACGAACCCAGGACCCGGCATCCACTTCAATGCCTTTGGCCTCGACAGGGGTGAGTTTCCCCTCCAGGAACAGGTTGTCGATGTAGACCTTGATGTCCTGATGGTCGAACGGCAGGCGATCAGGGCCGGGATACTTGAGGCCGTATTCCGGCGAATCCTCCCGTACCTGATGAGCGCTGCCGAGCCTGGAAAGAAATAGCGGCCAGCGTTCCTGCAAAAAGGCGAAGAACGCCTCATCGTCCGGAACGATTTCAGAGAGCGGCCAAGCCTTGAATCCATCATGCCCTTTGAGAACCTGGATAAGCCGCTCAGCCAGCATCAGCGGGATCTGTAGCTTCCCATAGTGCAGGCGCAGCAATGCGCGAAGCAGCTCCACCTCGCCCCCAATTAGTTCCGCTGCAATGCCGAACACATGACGGAGAATGAAATCCTTGGTGGCGTTGTCGCCCATGCGATCCGGCGGCGACTTGCGCTGGGCCTCAAAAAGCGAATCCAGCAAGCTCCTGTCGAGCTTTTCAATGACCGGATAGCTCAGGTTGGGAAAGAGATCCCCCAAGTTGAATGAAAGCTTGCGGCCCGCCTGGAGTAGGTCGTAAGGCAAGGATTCCAGCTCCGCATCCTGCAAGCGGAGGACTACCACCAGATCGGTGTGCTCACCCCGGTCCCAGATCGAACGGTACTTTGACTCATAGGCGTATCTGAATTCGACCGGGTCACTGAACTCGATCAGGTCGAACCCGCGCCCGCGAAGCTCCAATGCCAGCTTCTCCTCGGTCAGCAGACAATCCGGGTCCGCGACCAGGGTCAGCTTGCTGACGTTGGGTACAAAATCGTTCAGGATGGCGTCTCTCCAACTACTCATTGAGCGCTTCCCTTGATGATCCGCAGCATCAGCAACGACCGGATTTCCGGTACGATCTGCCGCGCTGATTGCAATTCATGCCGCCACTCAGTTTCCTCGGCATCACAGCGAGCCAGACGGTACTGGCGCACTTCGGGCAGCCCCACCCGCTCGATGGCCTTCCGCCGTGAGGTAAAGGCGACCATGCCACGTTCCTCTTCCCGGTTCACCGAAGCGAGGTGCGCTTGCTGCAGGGCGTCGAACAGCTCCTGTCCGGCCTGTTCGGCAGCAATCTGCAAACGCTCATGCGCGGTGATGGATTCATCCTGCCCGAGGGTGGCTTGCACTTCGGCTTCCGCTGTCTGTAGCGCATCCCAGATATGCCGGGCCGTGGGCAGAAACAGTTTGCCTTCCTCGCTCAAGAACACGCTGACATAGCCCCGCCGCACCATGGGGATGCGCAGGAGTTGTGTCTTCTGGTGCATTCCGGCCTGAAGGCGGATCTCAAAGAGCCCCCAGAGTCCGGAGATGCTGGCTGGCAGTCCGCTCACAGTTGCGCAAGGCAATGGCTGACCTGCCGCGATTTGCGGAAGGTTCAAGGCCAGTCCACGGACACGGCTGTTTTCAAGATTGAGCAAGGTTGCATCGGCCAGGCGGTCCGCTTCCCGGGCGTTGAACACGGCCTTGCGATGTTCCTGGCCGTCCGGCCAATTCAGTTCCCACCAGGAGCGCTTGCGGCTGGCCGCGCCGCCGTGAGAATTGAGATAGCCCACCGTCATCCGCTCCACCCAATGGGGCAGCGGATGGGAACGCAGACGCTCAGCCGCCTGCACATCCGGTTCTTCTGAAATGCCATAGATGGCGGAGGCCTCGCGCACCTGCTGAATCTCATCACGAAGCCGGGCCACCGTGTGATCGACGGAGGTTTCGATGCCGTCAGGATTGAGAATGGCCGAGGCGAACACATCCTCGAACATCTCACCGGCCTGGGCGGAGTCAAGTACGTCGCCGGTCTTGTCGATGCCGAACTCGTCGAAGATCACCGAGAGCTTCTGCTCCAGCACTTCGCGGACCCGGAACTCGACCGAATCCTCGAACACGAAATTGATTGCCCGCACTTTCTTGGGCTGGCCGATACGGTCCACACGGCCGATTCGCTGTTCCAGCCGCATTGGGTTCCAGGGGATGTCGTAGTTGATGATGACATGGGCGAACTGCAGGTTCAGGCCCTCACCACCCGCATCGGTGGAAACCAGCACGCGGTGCGATTTGCGGAAGGCGTCCTGGGCCTGCTTGCGTTCCTCCATATCCATGGAGCCGTTCAGGGTGACGACCGATATGCCCCGAGCTTCCAGAAACTCCTTCAGCATCTGCTGGGTCGGCACGAACTCGGTGAAGATCAACACCTTCAGGTCCGGCTCGTTTTCCTCGGCCTGCAGTTCGTAGACCCACTCGATCAACGCCTCGGCCTTGGCGTCCGGTCCAGCCTGTTCGCAGCGAACCGCCGCATCCAGCAGGGTCTCCACATGGCTGCCTTCGCTCTGAAGAGCCGAGACATGGGATTTCAGCAGCTCATCGAGCAGCTCCTGGCCGTCCATGTCGTACAGCTCGTCGAAGTTTTCCGAACCATCCGCGCCGTTTTCCAGCTCCGCCAGGCGCAGGCTGGCTTGCTGTTCGCCTTCCTTTAGCGCCGCGAGCCGCCGTTCCAGCGTAGTGCGGATCGCCCGGGTGCTGGAAACCACCAGGCGCTGCATCAGGATCATCAGGAAGCCGATATGGCGCTTCTTCTCGCGCAGGGCCTGGTTGTAGCCCTCGCGCACATAGTCGGTCACCGCTTCATAAAGGAGCTGCTGAAGGTGATGACGGCTCTCCCAGGCCACCGGGGCCATCTGCGTGCGCCGGGGTTTGAAGAGCGGCTTGCCGTCGGCATCGATGGCCTTGCGCTTCTCGGTACGAATAACATACGGGGCCACCCGCTCGCGGGAGACGCTGTCCATGTCCGGAAAAGCGTCGTCATCCAGCAGGTTCATCAGGCGATGGAAGGCATCGGTCTTCCCCTGGTGGGGAGTCGCGGAAAGGAGCAGCACATAGGGCGCGGCCTCCGCCAACCCCTTGCCGAGCTTGTAGCGGGCGACCTGATCAGTGCTGCCGCCCAGACGGTGCGCTTCGTCCACCACCACCAGATCCCAACCGGCGGTAATCAAATCCTCGAACCGGCTGCGGTTGTATTCGGCAACGCGCTCAGCAGTCCAGCCGCGCCGCTTGTCCATGGGTTTGACCGAATCCAGGGAGACGATGACCTGATCAAACATCGACCAGGCTGAGCTCCGGTGATCCGCCCCTGGAGCCAGGCGTTGCAATGTGCCGATGTCGTCGCCCAGCACGAGCTGGAACTGCTCGTTGAAATGGGTCTGCATTTCCGCCACCCACTGGGTGGCGATACCTTTGGGAGAGACGACCAGGATTCGCCGAACCAGCCCGCGCAGTTTTAGCTCGCGCATGACCAGACCGGCCTCGATGGTCTTGCCGAGACCCACCTCATCGGCCAGCAGGTAGCGCACGCGGTCGCCGGAGATGGCCCGGGACAAGGCGTGGATCTGGTGCGGCAGCGGAATGACGTTGGACTCCATGGGAGCCAGCAGCACATGGCCCTCGGTGGCGCTGGTGGAGCCTTCGAGCACCTCGGCCACCTTGGCTGCGGCTGCCACATAGGCTATGCGCCCGGCTTCAATCTCCGGCTGCAGGTCGGCACTCAGCGGCCGCAAGGCGGAGCGGGGCACGCGCACTACCGCGTCCTGGTTCGGCAACCAGACACGGCACACCGTCTGCCCCCACAAGGTCTGTTCTTCGATGACCTTGCAGGCGCTGTTATGAACGGTGCTATATTGCCAAACATCCTGCATCGGCATCATCCCGGAATTGAAAAATCGTTGTGATAAACCACGGACGCTAACTCGACCGTCCCGTCGGCGCACTCCCAGTAATGAAGATGGAATTCCCTATCGATATCTCGACGCTGCGCCTTATCAGAGCCACGCATTCTTTGCGGATCATTTCCACCTGGCCCTGTCCGCAGAGCATGCACGGCTGGAAGATTGTGCCCTTTGATAGTCTCAACGATTGATCGGAGAATCTTAGGCGGCACGGAATCCCCTTGGTCGGCGCAAACTTGCTGGCACAACTCCCGGAATCTGGCTCCAATGGCTGGAACAATCACGCCACCCCAGTCAGGGGAATCACCTTGAGCAATCTCGTTTTTGAATAGAGCGATTCGGACGGCGAGTTCAATTCCAAGGTCGTCAGACGCGCCAACCAGAATGGCGGATTCATCGAGACAATCGATCAGGCCCCGAAAATCGTCACAGACCAACACATCGCCTTCAAAGAACTCGGGTGGGCACGGCAAAACCGGGATATCGTCTCTGGCATGCTCGAGCTCGTGAATATGGGCTCTTACCTGGATTACCTGTTTGGGCGCTTCTCTCAGTATGAGCGAATGGCCGCCAAGAGGTTGGGAGCAGTGCTTGCGTAGGACGGCGATCAACGTGATGCATCGGGCAAGATCGGACTGGAGGCCGTCGTGTGTTGTCAGCCGAATAACATCCGGATCTGTTTCCAGATGTTCTGCCAAGACATCCTTGACCCGATAGTAGGTTTCAAAGGATGGAGTGATCGCCAGAAGCTGGTTGGCAATTCTCGCAACCGTATTGACGTCGTACTCTACTATGCCATGGGCATTGAACAGTTCTCTGAGTTGCTCCCTCAGTGGATACAATCCGTCGGCAAACAGGGACTCTGAAGCCCGCTCGCTCATGTAAATGGCCACCCAGGGCTCATCAAGCAACTTGCTCCAGTCCAGTAGCGTATCCACATACTGGAAAGCATCATCCTTGGCGCAATCAACATGGGGAACAGCGAGCACGCCTGCGTCAATTGTTACGCTGGGCAGGCTATGCATCTTTATTCCTCCGGCTTGCTTTGCGCTTCATCGCCGCAGCTCTGAGGATTTCCTCGGCCTGCTGTTGGGACTGATCAAAGAATCCTTCCGGCCAGTCTGAGATGGCTCCGTACTCGTTTATCACCACCTCTCGGAAAGCTGAACCCTGCGACGGCTTTTCCACGAAGTAGATCTTGGTCTGACTGTTCAGCTCCTTCTCGGGTGTTGCCGCTGCAATTCGGAAGCGAAGGCGGTCGATGAAATACTCGCTGTGGGTTTCAACAATGCACTGCTTATTGCAGAGCGCCATCGAAAGGAAAAAGTCGCCGAGTAGTGTCTGAACTTTCGGGTGAAGATGCAGCTCCGGCTGTTCAAAAACGAGTGTAGAGTCCGTGTCGGCGAGAAGGCACATGACGAGGATCGGCAGGACCTGGCTGACGCCTACACCCACATGCGTGAGGTCATGCGTGCTATCCGAATTGGAAAGCCCCACCTTCAGCTCGTGCCCCAATTTGCCCTGGTCTCGGCTTTTGACTGAGCTGGCGACTCCCAGATATTGGAGCCAATCGATAACCGCCGCTTCGAGAGTCCGGGTAACTGTTTTACGGTCAACTACCGGCTCTTTGAAATTTACGGACGGGATATAGCGGATCTTCTTGTTTTTATGCAGTTCAAGAATGGAAGCAGTGTGCTCTCCGCGTAGGCCTACGTCATGTGGGTCCGCTGCTGGCGCGAGCGGATACAGCGGTTTGGGAGCATCCCTCAACGGCCCGAGGTATTTCAAGGCAGAGGCGAAGAAATTATCCAGATACCATGTAGCTTCCGTTATCAAGCGAGGTGGCCTGGCTTGGACGAAGGCATGGGTCTCGGGCTTCTCTGCCGTTGATGCCCTCATGGCTTGGTGGATGCGATCAAAAAGATCATCGCGCTCACGCAGGACCTGCTGAACTTTCAGGCGCTCGTCGCGTGGGAGGCTGCGCAACCTTTCATACCAAGACCTGAATGTAAGCGTATCGGCCTCGGAACCGAAGAGTGACTCCTGCCGATACTTGTCCTTGAAAGTCTGATCAAAATCGATTGTGCCTTCGAGGACTTCGCGCAACACCGCAACGATCTCTTCGGAAAGGAGAATCTCCCTTCCCATGTTGCGCCGTAAGCCAATGGCACGACGGCCATCATCCTGAAGAGCCATGGCGATGGCGTTTGCGTCCTCTTCGATGGTATCGATGGCGTAAACAATTCTCTCGGGAAGGAAGTGTCGAAGCATGCAGCCGATTGGCTTGGCCGAGCGAAAGTCATCCTTCACCTCAGCCATGGAGCCATCGTCCAGCTCAACAGCGTAAGCCAAACTGGCGCGTAGCTGATCGTCAATTTCACTGGCGCTGTCGGCTCCTTCAATCTCGGAGATGGCCTTGGTGGAATGATGGATCGATATATCGGCTTTCTGATCCACGTTGTCCTCGTCCCTGGATATGCAGGACAACTGCGTAGCAAAAAGCCGAGGTTGGATTTGGAACAAATCACGCTGGGAGCTCGAAGCATCAGCGTCGAACGAAATCTCACAAGCGATTTCCTGAAGCTGATTGGAGCGCGGTCCATAGTAAATAGCACCACGGGGCGCGAACTGAGACCGCCTGCCTATTGCAGCATCCTGATCCGGAAGTGGCCGACAGGTACATTTGATGGTGATCTGGTCTGAAGCACCACCATTGGATTTCAGGTCGTCAAACTGGCCCAGGCTCGTGAGAGCACCATTCAATACGACAGATCGCGATCCGACCTTATGGGCCAAAGTCTGTGCTACGAGAAGGACGGATTGGATGAACGTGCTCTTCCCGCTGCTGTTTGCGCCAGCGAAGATCGTGAGTGGGCCGAGGTCCAGCTCAGTCTCCTCACGAATCGATTTAAAGTTGAAGACCTTCCATTTGGTGATCATGGGCTATTCCCCTCCCATCCGCGTTACCGCCTGGTCGTACCACATCAGCAGCTTGGGATCTTCTTCCAGAACGTTGTTGGGGATCTTGTCGGCCACGGCGACGATGACGGCGTAATCACGTTCCTGCCAGGCTTTCTTGAATCCGGCGCGGACAGCTTCCAGGCGGAAGACCTTGAGCTTTTTCTTGACCTCTTTGTATTCCTCGAACTCCTTGAGCAGCGCTTTCTCGCGCAGCTTCTCCAGGTCGCCCGCCTTGTTGGGATCGGGCACATACCAGCGGTCGCGGGCCTTGGTGACCAGGGTCGGATCATCCTTGGGCAGGTTGCGCAGCTCTTTCCAGTTGGTTGAGAGGTAGGCGTGGATCTGCTCGGGTACCGGGCCTTTGCCGTCATAGCGAAGGAAGTTCTGCTCCAGCAATGTCAACAGTTCAAGCGGAACTTCGCTCTTGCTCCAACCAGCGGTCTCTTTGAGAAATAAAGGGTGAAGATCTTGGAATGATTGTGGCTTCCTTATTAACTGTTGCTTGAGCCACTGAATGGCAGAGGATTCGTCGATTACAAACAACTGCAGTTGAAGCACTTCCTTAACAGTCATTCGCTTTTTGTCATACATTGCCGCTTGGTCCGGCAAAAAATACATTCCGTCTCTCAATGAAAATCGTTGATCTAAGCCAGAGTAGAAGTCCGAGGCAGACAGAGGTACAGCTACGCCTCTTTGGACATGAAATGCGACCATTCGGTCGAACAGAAGGTAATTTTGTCTTTCAGCTATAACCTCAACTTGGCTATCCTTTGAAACAAAAACGGGTAGCTGGCCAAGATGAGTGCGTATGAAGTCCCAAACACCGTCTTCGGTTCCGGCCTCAAGTTCAAAGCGATCCTCAAGACCACCATTTGGTCTATATGCAGATATGACTAAGTCTTGCTTAACAGCTCCGGCTGTTGTCATCTGCTTGTATGTTCCTTGCCCCTTATCAAGAATCCGCACGTCAGCTATCACAAAGCCAGCTATCCCGAGAGATTCTTGAATAACATTCCAAACTGCGTTCTTACTATTGTGGAACGCGATGGTAATCCACCTTCCCGGCTTAAGGACTCGAAAAAGCTCGCCAAACGACCTTGTCATTAAGTCTTTGTATTCATTGAGGCCTTTGCTCTGTTTTCCTGAAATTATTGCCTCGTAGTCTTGCTTAGTGAAAACCTTGAGCCATGCCTCATACAGAAAGCTCAACTCGGAATAAATGATGTTGTCTCCGAATGGCGGATCAATAAAGATATAGTCAACGCTACCTGACGGGATATGCTGTAGATTGGTTCCTGATTGTGTGCTTGAAATTGTCCTGCCTGGCTGTTTTTTCAGTTCGAAGACATTGGAGATGTCTTTGACTTTCCCTTTAGCAAGTACAAAAATATTTCGCTCAGCAGAGACACTTGGGAACTGCAAGGTGTTATATGTCTGGCCAGCTAGATTTATTTTCCCGCCCTTGAAGCCTACATTGTGCATTCGACTGCCGGTTTTTACTGCGAACGAAGTGCATAAAAAGGCCATTTCATGAGGGTATGAGCTTTTTTGTGCTGCTGCAAATAGCTCAGATAGTGCAATCAAATTACGCTTCGTCCAAAAATGATGGACGTGAGTTATGCCAAAATGGATTCCGGCCCTAAACATATCGCCCCACCTTTCGCCATTGAACATCATTGGGGCCGATGGCGAAAACGAAGTGGGTTTCAAGCTATTGATGCGAGACATTAGCTCTCGATCAAATTTAGATGGATGCTTTGAAAAAGTCTTATTTCCTACGCGAGCCTGGATTAGAACCAAATCTTGTCGGTTTTGTTTTATAGAAGTCTTTAACTCATCATCCCAATATGTTGTATGCGCCCGACCGGAAGCTGTTTTTTTAATCTCCCTTCCACATTTTGGGCACTTCATTTCTGCGTTGAAACCTTGAGATCCCTCATCAAGCGCCGGGTTCCAAAGAAGCACCTCCTCACCACATTCACAAAAAACTACATCAGACCACAATCCGTATTCGAAGCTTCCCTTCGATTTGCCACCGGGAATGTCAGTCTCATACATCCAGCCCAAATTTTTTTCCGTTTCATTCAGGAGTCTCTCCGCACATTTTTGGAAGGTTCGTGAACTAAGGCTGGAATTGAAGTTTCTTTGCAAAAAAGTTGCGAATGGAGACAAATCGACCATGATCGCATGGCGTGTTCCCCATGAGGGCTGTTCTCGCCCGGTTTCTCGCCAATAGTCTTCGATTGCTCTTTTCAGGTCTGATGGAGGCTCAGAGCACGCTTGTGCTGCAACTCCGGTCATCCCGGTGCCGGCGAAGCAGTCTAAAACCACATCGCCAGGTGAGGTGTAATTCAAAATATATCGGACAATAGCTCGATACGGGACTTTCGTGTGATATGTATGCGCCATGCATACTGGATCTTGCTTCCCCTCGCTTACATCGGCCGCAAAAGGTTCCCTGTGGTAGTGGTAGCCATCGGGCTGTTCCGGCTTTTGCGCCTCCCAATCGGCGATGAAGTCGGCGATCCACGGGTTCGGGCAGGCGGTGTAATACGGCGGATCGCTCAGGTTCAGGATGTCCTCGTCGCTGCCGATGGGAAAGCCTTCGATCTTGCGGAACTCCGGGTCCTGCATCTTCTTGCGCAGCTCCTCGGTAAAGTGAGCACGGCGGGCCTCGTCGTTCTCGAACGTCATGCCGAGACAAGTCACCGGGCCGGAGGGCTTCTGCGGCTCTTCAAGCAGCGAGTCGAACAAACTGTTTTCTTTCATCTTCATAATCCTTGGCTTTCGTCTTGTGTCTCAGCTTGGTTACTTCGCGGGTGACCAAGCTCGACGGAGTTGGTCACTCGCTTAGTCACTCTTATTCCATGACGATCCGCACCTTGGCCGGGTCCTTGCCCTTGGTGAGCTGATCAATGTACTCCTCAAAGCGTTTCTTCATCTCCGCCGGGGTGGCCGGGCCGTCGGTGACCTGCAGGGCCTGTTGCAGCTCCTGCGCCTTGACGGTGACCTTGACCAGACCGGAGAGCACTTCCTTCAGGGCGTGAACAAAGTTGCTGTCCAGCGGCACCGGCAGTTCCTTCGTCTTGATGAAGGCTTCCAGGGGCTCGCGGTCGTCGATCTTCAGCAGATCCATGTTGGCCTGGGTGATCGGGTCCTCCAAGTTGCTGAGGATGGTAGAGGTCCAGGCAGCCACCATGGCGTCGAGCTGGGCGTCCATCTGGTCGATCATCTGCGAGCCTGCCGAAGCAAAGGTTTCCACCGAAGGCCGGAACCCGCAATGCGGGCAGATCGGCGAGGCGTCGAGGTTTTGCTCGGTCAGGGCGAAGCAGCTCTTCAGCCCGGCCAGGCGGTTCTGGTAATCGGTGAGCTGCTGCCGTGGCATCAGGTCGATACCCGCCAGTTTGAGCAGGGTTTGCAGGCGCTGGTCGTTGAGCAGGCCCGCCTTGCGCTTGTCGTCGTTCACGCCCAGCCGGGCCTTGGTATGCAGACCGATGTAGGCGACGGTGTAATCCTTCTTCAGCTTTTGCAGCTTGGCCCCGATGGACTGGGACTGGCTGGCCAGCTCGGTCAGGTCGGCCTGCTTAAGGGCATCCAGCACGTCCTGCCGGGTGGTCTTCATGCGATCCACCCAGTCATGCTCGGCGGGCAGCACCGCCTCGGCGGTGGAGAGCCAGGATGCCGTCGGGCTGTGGTCCATGATGAACTCGCGCAGGGCGTCCAGCTCGTCCAGGGCCTTCACGGCCTTTTCATGGGCCAGCACTTCGGGTGCGCTGTAGCGGAAATTCTTCAGCTTGCCGGGCGAGGAGTAGGCCTGGAGCGATTCAAAGAAGCCCTTGGCCTCGTCCAGCCCGCTGGCCTGGCTGGCCAGGTCGGTTCCCGCGAGCAGGTCCAGGCCCCAGAAGGAGAGCCCTTCGCGCAGGGTCTGCTGGGTCATGACGATGCGCTTGACGATCTTGCCCACCGCCTGCTGCAGGTTCTGCACCGGCTCGTCCTTGCCCTGGGTGACAAGCTGGGCCATGCCCGGCGTCATGCCGAGCAGTTCGAACAGCGCTTTGAGCGCGGGCAGGTTCCATTCCTTGGGTTGCTCCAGGTGCTTGAAGCGGACCAGCTCGTCCATGCCGGTCGCGGCAAGCTGCTGTAGTCCGGTGGCGTCAAACTTTTTGCCCGGAATGGCGAGCACGATGTCGCCGGAATAGACCAGCGAAGCCAGGATGACCGCCACCCATTCCGGCTCAAGCCGACCACCGCCGGGGTTCATGTATTCCAGCCCGTGGTCGTCCTGGATGATCTCGCTGCGGTTGACTACCTGGCCGTGCCCCTTGGCCTTGACGGCATCGAGAATGAACTTGGTGTACTTCGACTTGTAGGGGTCGATCTTCTCGCCGTCGAGCAGCTCCAGGGCGTCCAGCACGGCGGTGGCCTGCTTGGTGCGGTTCTGCCCGGCGATGGCTCGCAGGGCGTCCTGCGCGGCCTGGGCGCGGTTGTTGCCGGTGATCAGGACCGAGAAGAACGGGTAGTCCGGGGCCTGGTTCTCGAAGTTCGGTGCCAGGCAGACACCGGCGATGGTGTTCACCAAGTCGCGGAAGTTGATAGTCTCGTGAGGCGACAGGCCCGACAGGTCGCGGATGGATTTGCCCTTGGCCCATTCGGTCATGGACTTGGCGCGGCCCTGATAGGTGACCTCGAAGGCATCGCTCATGTGCTTCTGCAGCCACTGGACCAGCTTCTTCAGGAAGCCGTTGGCCTTCGATTCATAGGTGGCCTTGGCATGGCCCGATGAGGTGGCTGCAAGATCCAGTGCGGCCGCATAGCTCTTCAGCGCAGTCTGGAATTCCTCGTCGGTGCCTTTCAGGCGGAAGAAGACCTCGTCGTTGACCTTGTCGTCCTTGAAGCGCGGCGGATCGTTGGGCTGGATGAAGTAGAGGTAAAAGTCCCGCTGCGGCACGGCGGTGGAACGCTCGTTCGGTGCCCCGAAAAAGAGGTAGCCGGAGCGGGCTGCCTTGTGCTCCTGCCAGATCAGTTCGTGCTGCCAGATTTTGTAGCCGGTCACATAGGTGGCGTCCTGGCATTCCATGACCCGCTTGAGCGCCTCGTAATAGAAGCGGTCGAGCTGAGCCTGGCCCAGGCTTTCGGCCCGCTTGTCGATCAGGGCGTCGAAGTCGTCGGTCTTCTTCAGGTCGAGATAGAACTGGCGGTTGTCAGCATTGAAGGAGATGAACTGGCCGCTGACTGTCTTGTGGATCTCGCGCAGGACCGTTTCCACATGGGTCTGGAGATCCTTGTCGGGTTCGTCGCTACCCAGCTCGGCGATCAGCGGATCAAACAGGCAGAGACGGTCGCGCAGTTCCTCGGCGGATGCGCCCATGGGGGCATAGATGTCGCCGGTGGTAAGGCGGTGGACGGACAGCGCATGGATCAGGCGTAGCGCCATCGGCTTGTATTGTTTGCGGGTGATGGCGTTCTCGATGCGGGATTCCAGAACCTGGCTGCAATCAATGACTGCCCGGATTTCGGGAATGGCGCGGAACGAAGCGTTCTGCTTGAGGGTACCCCAATAGCTGTCGAAGGCGATCAGGCCGGGTTCGTCCTGTGGCACATCTTTGCCGAGAATGCCTTTCATGCCCATGGACAGGGTCTTGAGCACCTCGCGCTTTTCCACCACGGTGACCCGCTCGAAGGTGTCGATGTAATCGGGATGCACCGGGAAGAGTCGGACGAATTCGTCCATGCGCTCATTGAGCCCGCCGTAGTATTTGGCAAAAGGCATCAGGTAGTCGCGGATCTTGGCCTGTTGCTCGGTGGTCTTCTTGAGCAGGCGCTCGGCCACGACGAATTTCACGTCGCTGCGGGCGATAAGGATCTGCTCGAAGCGGTCCTTCACCCGGCGGATGCTGTCGGCGACAAAAGCGAAGCGCGGGCTGTCGAAAATGGCTTCCTGGACACCGGCCATGAAGCGGAAGCGCAGGTCCTTGCAGACCTCGCCGACCTCGCGGAGGAAGTTGAGGTCGAGGATCAGCTCCTGGTCCTTGCGGGTGCGCAGGTAGTCGAGCAGCTCGTCGACCACCAGCAGCATGCCGTGTTCGGGGAACACCTCGCCGAACTTGGCCATCATGTCTTCGAAGGCCCGCTTGTGGCTGGTAATGGTCCCGGCTTCGGGGAACACATACTCCACGCCGAGTTTTTCGAGGTGCTCTTCCAGTTCGGCCACCAGGATGTCGCGCAGGGACATGGTGGTGGCACCGATCTCGGTACGGATGACCTTGAACCGACCGGCGATCTGAGAGGCTGCGTCGCGGACACCATCGTTCTTCAGCCCTTCCAGCAGGGAGGCATCTGCGGCAAGGCTGGAGACCACCGACATCAAGTGCGACTTACCGGTGCCGTAATTACCGACCACCAGCAGCCCCTTGTTGTCGACCGGGTGGTCGAACTGCATCTGAGGAATGACAAGCTGGGTGAGCCGTTCGGCCATTTCATCTGAAATGACATAGGTGTTCACCAGGTGCTGCGCGGCGTTCGATTTGTCCGCGTCACGCAACTGAACGACCGACTCAATCGGGTCGAATTGGATAAGGTCTCCGTATTTCATGCTTGTCCTGCCTCTCTATTATTTTTTGCCGAATCGACCGTGGCCGTGCCATCCATGCCCACAATCAGCGCATCGACCGAGTCATAGCTGCGGTACTCGGGATGGCCGGTTTCGGCGTACAAAAGCCTCCCGGAATTCATAATTCCGTTCCACGAAGCCACCACGGCCCGATTTCTGGAAATGGACTGCAGCAGGCGCAAGGGGTCCTGCTGGAGATCCTTGTCGAAGAGGATCTCGAGATTATCCAGCACCACCGGTGCTTGAGCCTGGTCCGCGATCTGATCGAGGATGCCCGGCAACCGAAGCGACCGCTGCTTTGCCGTCAGCTCAAGCAGTTCGCCTGAAAGCGCCAGATTGACGTTGACGACAGATGAGCCGAATTCCTCGGCAATATCCCGAAGAACGCCGGTCTTGCCGGAACCGGTCTCACCCACCAGCAACACCAGACGGTGATACAAGCCTTCGGCTGCCTGGAGGGATCGTTTTATCTTGTCGTGAATCGGCTCGGCCATGGTCGCTCCTTATTGCTCGGTGTCCGGCTTATCGGATTTGTCAGCCGCACCGCCGGAGCGGACCCATTCGTCCACTTCGTCTTGTTTGAACATCCAGCGACGGCCGACGCGATGACCGGGCATAGCCCGTTGTTCGATCCACTTGTAGACCGTCTCGTTGCTTACATTCAGGTATTTGCAAATGTCATCGACCGTCAGCCATCTCTCATCCATAGCCTTCGTCCTTCGTTCATCATNTTTTCGGTAAAAGCCCGAAGGTCTCCGGGAAACCCGAAATCCGGACACAGTGCCGCAAATTAACCTCCATAAACTACATTGATGGATTGCCAAAATCAAGCGTTTTGTGCCGATTAGTACCGACTTTTCCGAAAAAGTGCCTGATTGTCGTTGGTGATCCGGTTGCCGTTCTGAGAAGGGGCCCGCTCGTATAAGGGGATCGCCCCTCCAGCAGGCACTGTGCGACCTAGCGCCAAGCAGCCACCGCGGTGACGACCTCGGCCAGCACCGCGAATGCATCGGCTTCGGTCGGAGAGAAGTAGGCACACCGCGCCAGCAGGGTTTCCACATCAGTGACCGGCCTGTCTTGTTCTAACAGCCAGGTCCTGGACTCCCGGCCTTGTCCGGAAACGGCGCTACGCCAACCATCGAGGCAAATCCGGTGCGCCGCCCGTTCCGATTCTTTGCGGCACACCCCGGCCTCACGCCGCAGCATCCCGCCATCCAGACGACTGCGGAACGGCGTGATGACACCCCTTGGCAACCTGACGACCGCCTGCCGCCGTGTGCCGGCCCTGGCCTTGGCGCTGACCATCGCGCTGGCCAGCGCATCGCCCGCATCGGCCGACGATGCCAGCGCTGAACACGAGCAACTGGCGGCCCTTGCCCGCCAACTCAACCTGATCGACCGCCTCGCCGAGCACGCCGCCAATTCCGCCCCGCAGGAACGCGCCCGCTATCACTTCGACTACGCCCGACTGCGCGCAGACCTGAAGCGCGTTCGCGCCGGCCTGCAGGACTACCTCGTGCCCCAGCGCGCCCAGCCGCGCGATCCCGTCCCGCTGGCCGGCGACTATGTCCGCCGCGACCGCGCCGACGACGAGGAGCCGTCGCCATGACGCCCTCTGCCGATCAGGTCGCCGCCTTCCAGGCCAACGGCGGCTTTGCGCCTTCGGCCGTCTCTGCCGTGGTGCTCGCTTTCGTGTTTGCCGTGTTGCTGCTGTGGGGCGTGTGGGCCATGCGCACCGCCTACGTCGGCTGGGCCGAGCACCGCATCACTGAACGTCAGTTCCTCGGCGTCATCGTGCGCTTCGTGGCGATGTACCTGATGCTGACCTTCTTTCTCCTCTCCTGACCGTCACGAAGGGCCATACGCCATGAACACGCCACCGACACCCCATCGCATTCCGTCCCGCATCGCCGCTCCGCTGCTGCCGCTGGCGCTCGCGGGCCTGCCGCTGTCGGCCTTCGCGCAGGGCCTGCCGACCATGGAAGACCCATCGCGCGGCCAGGGCAGCGGCATCCTGCAGACCTTGCAGAACTACGGCTACGACATCGTGCTGCTGATCGCGCTGCTCGTGGTCGCATCGATGTTCGTCGGTGTCTGCTATCACGCCTACACGCGCTACTCGGAGATCCACACCGGCCGCGCCACCTGGGGCCAGTTCGGCCTGACGGTCGCCGTGGGCGCGATCCTCCTGGTGGTCGGCATCTGGCTGCTCACCAAGGCCACCGGCGTGCTGTGAGGGCGGCAAGCGATGGCCGTCCCTCCGGAGACCCCGCAAGACACGCTGGTGACCTTCCTGCCGCACCGGCTGAACCGCCAGCCGGTGGTCGTGCGCGGGCTGACCGCCGACGAGTTGTGGATCTGCGCCGGCCTGTCGGCCGCAGCCGGATTCGCGCTCGGCCTGCCGCTGGCCTGGCTCACGCACAGCATCGCCATGGTGCCGACGCTGATCGTCGCCGGCATCGCGCTGGGCGTCTTCGTCGGCGGTGGTTTTCTGCGCGCGCAGAAGCGGGGCCGGCCCGACACCTGGCTGTACCGGCAGCTCCAGTGGCGGCTGGCCCTGCGGCACCCGGCGCTGGCGGCGCTCCTGGGCGGGCAGCGCCTCATCACCCGCTCGGGCTACTGGACTACCCGGCGCAACGCCGATCGAGGTGCGCCATGAGCGCGCCCGCACGGCCGCCCGAAGGGCGCGCGAACCTCCCTCGGGGAGGATGTCGCGTCAGCGACAGGAGGGTAGTTCAGTGAGCCGTTTCAAGAACGAGGTTGCGCACCTGCAGGCGCACTTGAAGACGCTGCGCCTGGGGGCCGGCGCGTTGTTCGTGGTGGCGCTGCTGCTCGGCTTCGGCTGGTGGAGTGCGCCGAAGAGTCTGACCATCCATGTGCCGCCGGACCTGCGCTCGGGCAGCACGCGCAAGTGGTGGGACGTGCCGCCCGAGAGCGTGTATGCCTTCTCGTTCTACATCTGGCAGCAGGTGCAGCGCTGGCCCACGAACGGCGAAGAAGACTATCCACGCAACCTGCGCGCGCTGTCGGCCTACCTGACGCCGAGCTGCCGGGCCTTCCTGCAGCAGGACTACGAGTACCGGCGCGCCAGTGGCGAGCTGCGTCGGCGCGTGCGCGGCATCTACGAGATTCCCGGCCGCGGCTACGGCGACGATCCGGCCACGCGCGTCAAGGTGGTTTCCGGCCGCGATTGGATCGTCACGCTGGACGTGAGCGCGGACGAATACTACGGCTCCGAGCAGGTCAAGCGCGCCCTGGTGCGCTACCCCATCAAGGTCGTCCGGCTGGACATCGATCCCGAGCGCAACCCCTTTGGCCTGGCGCTGGACTGCTACGCCGGCGCACCCCAGCGCATCGAACCGCCGCCGACGCCGACCCGGGCCGGTGCGCCCGCCAACGCATCCGGCCGCCTGCAGGGAGGCTCCCCATGAAATCCGTCGCCTCGTCGGCCCTGGCCGGCGTCCTGCTGATCCTCGGTTTCGTGCCGGCCAGCCAGGCCGTGGAAATCCTGCGCTGGGAACGCCTGCCGCTGGCGGTGCCGCTGGTGGTCGGCCAGGAGCGGGTGATCTTCATCGACCGCAACGTGCGTGTCGGCGTACCGGACAGCGCGGCCGCGCACCTGCGGGTGCAGAGCGCGGGCGGCGCGATCTACCTGCGGGCCAGCGAGCCGCTGCCGCCGACGCGACTGCAGTTGCAGGACGTGGAGTCCGGCGCGTTCATTCTCCTCGACATCGCCGCCGAACTAGCGCAGGACGGCCAGGCGCCACTGGAGCCGGTGCGCATCGTGGCAGCGGAAGCCCCCGCGAAGCGCTACGGCGGCAGTGCAGCAAGCGGTGCGGACGAGCGGGCCGATGGGCCCGCAGACGAATCCGTTCCCCGGCGCGAAACGCCGGTGCCGGTCGTGCTGACGCGTCATGCCGCACAGAACCTGTACGCGCCGCTGCGCACCGTCGAGCCGGTCGCCGGCATCGGGCGCGTGAACCTGCGCCGCGACCTCGCGCTGGACACTTTGCTGCCGACGCTGTCGGTACGCGCGCGGGCATTGGCCGCGTGGCGCCTGGAAGACCAGTGGGTGACGGCCGTGCGGCTCACCAACACCGCCGCGCGCTGGCTCGACCTCGACCCGCGCGCCCTGCAGGGGAACTTCGTGGCGGCGACCTTCCAGCATCCGAACCTGGGGCCGGCCGGCACCCCGTCCGACACCACGGTGCTCTACCTGGTCACGCGCGGCCACGGCCTGGCCGAGTCGCTGCTGCCGGCGCTGAGCCCGATCGACGCCAGCGTGAACCTGCCGCCGGCCGCCGCGGCCGGCTCGACCGGAGGAGCGCGCGATGAAGAGTAATCCGCTGCTCAAGTGGCTGCTGATCCCGATGGCGCTGCTGCTGGTGTTCGTCGGCATCAAACTGTTCTCCGGCGCCCCCGGCGGCCAGCCCGCCCCCAAGGGCGCGGCCAGTACGCTCACGCCCGAGGAGATGAAAGCCCTGGGCATCGCAGGCGATACCCCGCGCGATACCGTCGCCACGCTGGTCGCCCAGGTGAAGCAGTTGCGCACCGAGCTGCAGAGCGCGCTCGGCGACAACAAGCAGCACAAGGCCGAGAACGAGCGCCTGCGTGCGCGGGAAAGCGCGATCGATCAGCGCATCCAGAGCGCGCTGGAAGGCGAACGCAACCGCCTGGAGCAGGAGCGCACCCAGGTGGCCAGTGACAGGCAGCAGACCCAGGGGCTGCTGCAGGATCTGCAGCGGCAACTGGACGGCCTTTCCGGCAAGGGTGGCCCGTCCGACCTGCCCGTCGGGCTGGGCCTGGAAGAGGGTGACGGCAAGCGCTTCAACCGCGGCACCAGTGGCACGCAGTGGGTCGAGCCCGACGATGCCAAGGTCGACGCCAGGAACGGCAGCAAGGAGCCGAGCTTTCCCCTGAGCTTCGGGCCGGCCCAGAAAAGCCTGTCGGCCGCAGTGGAATCCGTCGCCGACGTCGGCAGCCGCGCGGTGGGCGCATCCACGAAGGCGGTCTACACCGTGCCGTCGAACTCGACGCTCATGGGCTCGATTGCCATGACGGCGCTGATCGGGCGCGTGCCGATCGATGGAACGGTCAACGACCCGTACCCGTTCAAGGTGCTGATCGGCCCGGATAACCTCACGGCCAACGGCATCGACATCCCCGACGTGGCCGGCGCCGTGGTCAGCGGCACGGCCTCGGGCGACTGGACGCTCTCGTGCGTGCGCGGGCAAATCCGCTCGGTCACGTTCGTGTTCCAGGACGGCACCATCCGCACGGTGCCGGAGGACAGCGGCAAGGGCGGCAGCAGCGGCGGCAACTCGGGTCACAACGGCGCCAGCATCCAAGGCGGCCTGGGCTGGATCAGCGACCCCTACGGCATTCCCTGCGTCAGCGGCGAGCGGCGCAGCAACGCCCAGCAGTACCTGGGCAGTCAGGCGCTCATCACCGCGGCCGGCGCCGGCGCGGCCTCGCTCATCAAGTCCGACAACGGCAGCGTGGCCGTGGTCGCCAACAGCAACGGCTCGCTGGGCACCGTCGGCATCAGCGGCAACGAAGCGATGGGCCGCATCCTCGCGGGCGGCGTGCGCGACATGGCCGATTGGGTCAACAAGCTCTACGGCCAGGCCTTCGCGGCGGTCTACGTGCAGCCCGGCGCCAAGGTGGCCGTGCATCTGGAGCAGCCGCTCGACATCGACTACGACGCCAAGGGGCGTCGGGTCCACCACCGCACCGGAGAAGCCCATGCCTCGGATCTGGATTGACGCGGCCGCCGTGCTGCTGGCGGCCACCCTGCTCGGCGGCTGCGCTACCAGCAAGGAGAAGCTGCTGCCGCACGGCGACAGCACCATGCTCGACATCTGGCATCGGGAGACCGGCGGCAGCGCGGGCGGCGGCCAGGCCGCGCGGCAACTGCTCGATGCGCGCCAGGGCCTGCGCCGGCCGCTGACCGAGGCCGCTGTGCAGGCAACGCCCGGCATGCAGGCGCGCTACACCCGTACCGCGCAGAACGAGATTTACCGCCAGTTCCACCGCCTGCCGAACCCCGACCTGGTGATGTACGTGTTCCCGCACCTGGCGGGCACCGACCCGGTTCCGGTGCCCGGCTACAGCACGGTGTTCCCGCTCTACCAGCGCGTGCAGTACGCGATGCCGGGCGAGCGCGTGGAGGACTACTGATGGCCTGGTCGCTGCCGTGGTCACGCAAGCCCGGCGCATCGCCTGCTGACGCCGCGGATGCGACCGATGATGCCTGGGCACGGCACGTAACGGCCTTGGCGGCACAGGGTGTCGCCGAGCCGGGCAGCGCGCTCGGCCGGGGCCGGCGCAGACCGGCCACCCAGGCCGACCACGATGCGCTCTATGGCGTCGCGCCGTCGTTCGCGGACTTGCTGCCCTGGGTCGAGTACCTGCCCGGCAGCAAGTGCATGTTGCTGGAAGACGGCCAGTCGGTGGCGGCCTTCTTCGAACTGGCGCCGGTCGGCACCGAGGGCCGCGAGATGGCCTGGCTATGGCAGGCGCGCGATGCGCTGGAGAACGCCCTGCAGGACTCCTTCGACGAGTTGGACGACAACCCTTGGGTGGTGCAGCTCTACGCCCAGGACGAGGCCGACTGGGACAACTATCTGCGCTCCCTGGCGAACTACCTGCAGCCGCGTGCGCAGGGCAGCGCGTTCAGCGACTTCTACCTGCGCTTCTTCGCCCATCACCTGCGGGCCATCGCCAAGCCGGGTGGCCTGTTCGAGGACACCACGGTGACGCGCCTGCCGTGGCGCGGCCAGGTCCGGCGCGTGCGCATGGTGGTCTACCGCCGCACGTCCGCCGCCCCGGCCTCGCGGCGCGGCCAGTCGCCCGAGCAGGCGCTGACCACGATCTGCGACCGCCTCGTCGGCGGGCTGGCGAATGCCGGCGTGAAGGCCCGGCGTCTCGGCGCGGCGGACATCCACGCCTGGCTGCTGCGCTGGTTCAACCCGAACCCGACCTTGCTCGGCGCCACTGCCGAAGACCGGGAACGCTTCTACGCGCTGACCCGCTACCCGGAAGAGCGGGAGGAGGGCGAGATCGAACTCGCCAGCGGCACCGACTTCGCGCAGCGCCTGTTCTTCGGCCAGCCACGCTCGGACGTGCCGAACGGCCTGTGGTTCTTCGACGGCATGCCGCATCGGGTGATCGTGATGGATCGCCTGCGCACGCCACCCGTGACGGGCCATCTGACGGGCGAGACGCGCAAGGGCGGCGACGCCATGAACGCGCTGTTCGACCAGATGCCCGAGGACACGGTGATGTGCCTGACGCTGGTCGCCACGCCCCAGGACGTGCTGGAGGCACACCTCAACCACCTCGCCAGGAAGGCCGTCGGCGAGACCCTGGCCTCGGAGCAGACCCGGCAGGACGTGCAGCAGGCGCGCGGCCTGATCGGCAGTGCGCACAAGCTCTACCGCGGCGCGCTGGCGTTCTACCTGCGCGGCCGCGACCTGGCCCAGCTCGATGCGCGCGGCCTGCAGCTCGTCAACGTGATGCTCAACGCCGGCCTGCAGCCGGTGCGCGAGGAAGACGAGGTGGCGCCGCTGAACAGCTATCTGCGCTGGCTGCCGTGCGTGTTCGATCCGGCTGCCGACAAGCGCCAGTGGTACACCCAGCTCATGTTCGCGCAACATGCGGCGAACCTGGCGCCGGTCTGGGGCCGCAGCCAGGGCACGGGGCATCCGGGCATCACGTTCTTCAACCGCGGCGGCGGGCCGATCACCTTCGATCCGTTGAACCGCCTCGACCGGCAGATGAACGCGCATCTGTTCCTGTTCGGCCCCACGGGTTCGGGCAAGAGCGCGACGCTCAACAACATCCTGAATCAGGTGACGGCGATCTATCGGCCGCGCCTGTTCATCGTCGAGGCGGGCAACAGCTTCGGCCTGTTCGGCGACTTCGCCGCACGGCTGGGTCTCACCGTGCATCGGGTGAAGCTCGCGCCCGGCGCGGGCGTCAGTCTGGCTCCGTTCGCCGACGCCTGGCGCCTGGTCGATACGCCGAGCCAGGTACAGACGCTGGACGCTGATGCGCTCGACGAAGACCAGACCGATGCCGGCATGGCCGTGGAAGGCGATGAGCAGCGTGACGTGCTCGGCGAACTGGAGATCACTGCACGGCTGATGATCACCGGCGGCGAGGACAAGGAAGAAGCGCGCATGACGCGCGCCGACCGCAGCCTGATCCGCCAGTGCATCCTCGATGCGGCCCAGCGCTGCGTAGCGGAGAAGCGCACGGTACTGACCCGCGACGTGCGCGAGGCGCTGCGCGAGCGCGCCCGCGACGCCACGCTGCCTGAGATGCGGCGCGCACGGCTGCTGGAGATGGCCGACGCCATGGACATGTTCTGCCAAGGCGTGGACGGCGAGATGTTCGACCGGTCCGGCACGCCGTGGCCCGAGGCGGACATCACCATCGTGGATCTCGCCACCTTCGCGCGCGAGGGCTACAACGCCCAACTCTCGATTGCCTACATCTCGCTCATCAACACCGTCAACAACATCGCCGAGCGCGACCAGTTCCTGGGCCGCCCGATCATCAACGTGACGGACGAAGGCCACATCATCACGAAGAACCCGCTGCTCGCGCCCTACGTGGTCAAGATCACCAAGATGTGGCGCAAGCTCGGCGCCTGGTTCTGGCTCGCCACGCAGAACCTGGACGACCTGCCGAAAGCGGCCGAGCCCATGCTCAACATGATCGAGTGGTGGATCTGCCTGTCGATGCCGCCCGATGAAGTCGAGAAGATCGCGCGCTTCCGCGAACTCAACGCTTCGCAGAAGGCGCTGATGCTCTCGGCCCGCAAGGAGGCCGGCAAGTTCAGCGAGGGCGTCATCCTGTCCAAGTCGATGGAAGTGCTGTTCCGCGCCGTGCCGCCCAGCCTCTACCTGGCGATGGCGATGACCGAGCCCGAAGAGAAGGCCGAACGCTTCCAGTTGATGCAGCAGCACGGCATCAGCGAGCTGGACGCCGCCTTCCGCGTGGCCGAGAAGATCGACCGTGCGCGGGGCATCGAACCGCTGGCGCTGGATACGTTGGCCTGACGGGAGCGACACGATGCGCCTGCCCTCATTCGCCCGCCGTCATCCCTGGATCGGTCTGCTGATCGTGGTGACGATTGCGGTTGCCTCGTGGATGCTGCTGCGCGCGCCGCATCCGGCAACCGAGTCCATGCCCCTGGCCGCCGCCGGGTCCGAGGGGCCGAAACCGGCTGGCCCGCCCTGGCTGTATGGCCGTGCCGATGCGCGCTTCACGGTGGTCGGCTACGCCGACCTGGAGTGTCCGTACTGCCGGGCCTACTTCCCCGAACTCAAGCGCTGGATCGACGCCCATCCCGAGGTGAACTGGCAGTGGCACCACCTGCCGCTGTCCATGCACGAGCCGGCCGCGACCGCCGGGGCACGCCTGGCCGAGTGCGCGGGCGAGACGGGCGGACACGCCGCGCTTTGGCAGGCAGTGGCCTGGCTCTACGCAAACACCCGTGGCGACGGCCAGGGCCTGCCGGAGGGCCTGCGCTATCCCGACCTCACGCCGGCCATGCAGGGTTGTCTCGACAGCGAGCGCCCCGATGCCGTCATCCGTGCCCAGGCGGCGGAAGCAGCACAGCAGGGCATCGCGGCCACGCCGGCCCTGCAACTGCGCGACCGCGAGTCCGGCAAGACCCTCCTGCTGCACGGTCCCGTCGAAGGCGATGCCTTGCTGTCGGCCATCGACCTGCTCGCCGCCGGCAGCACGACCGCGGCCGAACCCGCCCATTCCCCAGACATGCCCGCCGGCGTCGCCGGTGACATGCCCAGGTAGCCATCGATCTTCAAGGCTGCGGCGCGGCTCGTCCGCGTTGATCGAAACCCGTTCGCATCGCATCCCTTGACGCGAACAGCCACCGCATCCGCGGTGGTGGATGCCCGCTCGTCACCTGTTCCATCCCCATCGTCCCCCGGAGGGTTTGCCCTCCTGGGGCAGGCGCCCTCCGATCTCATCCATTGGAGGTTCGCCATGTCTCTTGCCATCGCCGACTCCCGCCCGGAGTCGCTCACCCTGATCGCCGCCCAGCACGAAGACTGGATCATCCAGCAGGCCATCACCCTGCTGGAGAACCGCGTGTTCAAGGCCGGTCCGGCGCTGGGCAGTCCCGCCGCCGTGCGCGACTACCTGCGCCTGAAACTGGTCGCGGAGCCGAACGAAATCTTCGCCGTCGTGTTTCTCGACAACCAGCACCAGGTGCTCGCCTACGAGCCGCTGTTCAAGGGCACGGTCGACCAGACTTCGGTGTATCCGAGGGTGGTGGTCCAGCGTGCGCTGGCGCTCAACGCTTCGGCGCTGATCCTGGCGCATCAGCATCCCTCGGGGAACACCGAGCCCTCGGCCGCTGATCGTGTGATCACCGAGCGGCTGAAGAGCGCCCTGGCCACCGTCGATGTCCGGGTGCTGGATCACTTCATCGTCGGCAAGGGCAGCCCGTACTCGTTCGCCGAAGCCGGCTTGTTGTAGTCCGCAGGCGCCCCTTCCGGGGGCGCCTTGCGTCTTGCCCCTATCCACACGTTCGCGATGCGCTCTGATGGTCGCGACTTTCGGAAGCTTGGAAGGCTTGTGGGATAGGCGGCTGAACCGGCCTTTACCTGTTGAGAAGCACACCTTTGCATGGCAGAATCTGCATATTTTCTAGTTGCCAGCAACGCGAATGTCTGCCGTCACCGCCATCCAGTACACTCAGGACCAGATGCGCACGCTAACCGGCGTGTCCGTCGAAACGGTGCGGCATTGGCGCAAGACCGTGCCCTACTTGGCGTCCAAGACCGGGAAGGCTGCCCGATTCACCTTCGCGGATCTCCTAGGCTTGGCCGTTACCAATGAGTTGGTCAGCTCGTTGGGAGTGCACATCGCCACCGTCAGCGTCGGCGTTGACGCGCTCTTTCGGTTGCTGGGCACGAGTAGCGCATTGGCGCTGAATGGGTCCGTGGCGTTCGTGACGGCCACTTCGGCGACCCTGTGCGATATCGGCCCCGAGGGGATTGGACCGGCGCCGACGCAACCGACTCTCGTCATCCCGCTCGATCCGTTGATCATGCGGCTTCAGCAGCACATGCTGCCGATCGTCCCGACGCCGAGCCAGGCAGCGTTGCCGTTTCCACCCGAAGCTATCCGGAGTAGGGCGTGAACACTGCCACGCTGGAACAGGTGCTCGCCGCAACCGGCTACCTGCCGGACGGGCAACCCGCGCCCGGTCTTCGGTTGGGGGCCGAGGCGCAGTCCTCGCGCCACGGCCGCGTTTTTGTTCCGGACGCATTGTGGCGCAGCGCGTCGTCGTTGACCGTCTACTTCAAGTTTGAGCAAAGCGCGCCTGCAGACGATCTGGTCAGCCAGTGGCGACGAGAGGTCTGGAACGAGGGGTTCGCGCCGTTGCTGTGGGTGATCTCGCCGCAGCGTATCGACCTGTACAACGGTTTCGGCACACCCGCGAAAGAAGGCGATGCCCAGAGACATTTGATTCGGCGTTTCGAGAACATCGAAGGTTCGCTTCATGAACTGGACGAGTTGGCCGGCCGACTGGCGATCGAGACGGGCCAATTCTGGGCCCAGGTGCCGGCCATCGATCGCAAGACCAGCGTCGATCAGAAGCTCCTGTCTGACCTTGGATGTCTCGAACGCGATTTGGTCGCAGGCAATCTCGCGCGCGATGCGGCGCAGGCCTTGATTGGGCGCGTGATCTTCACCCAGTACCTGATTGACCGCGAGATCGTCAGTGCGGCGCGGTTGAAGCGGGTATGCGGCCGCACGGCGTTGCCGGCGATCCTGCACGACCGGCCAGCGACCAGCAAGCTGTTCGCATGGCTGGCCCAGACCTTCAACGGCGATATGTTTCCGCCCTCGTCGGTGAAAACGACACCAGCAGCTCACCATTTGACGCGGGTTGCGGAGTTCCTGGAGGCTGTCGATCCTGAAAGCGGGCAACTCAGCTTCTTCCCGTACCAGTTCGACGTGATTCCGGTCGAGCTCATCAGCTCGATCTACGAGCAGTTTGCACATGCTGAGCCGCAGACTGGAGGAAAGCGCACAGAAGCGTTGCGAAACGGCGTGCACTACACGCGACTGTCCGTCGTCTCGCTGGTCCTCGATGAGGTCATGGATGGTCTATCTGGACGGGAGTCGGTGCTGGATTTGACGTGCGGCTCCGGTGTCTTCCTGGTCGAAGCGCTGCGGCGCTTGGTTCATCTTCGCTCGCAAGGTCAGCCGCCCACGAGGGAGCTGATCCGCTCGACGCTCTACGGGCAGGTGTATGGCGTAGACATTAGCGAAGCCGCGATTCGCGTCGCTGCGTTCAGCCTGTACCTGGCTGCGCTTGAGCTGGACCCTGACCCGCAACCACCGCAGTCCCTGAAGTTCCAGCCATTGATCGGCAGGACATTGCTCGTCGGTGACGCTCGTACTGTCGAACGTGATGGAGATGGCAAGGCCGTGCTGGCGACGCCGACAGGGCTGAAGCAGTTCGACCTTATCGTGGGCAATCCCCCTTGGAGCTTTAGGGGGCAGACAGGAACCGAAGCGCGGCGCAAGACCAGGGTTGCGGGCGTACCTGCGCAACCGCGCGGTGAAGGCTTGGATTTCGTGTTGCGAGCGGCGGAGTTCTCACATGAGAAGACCCGTTTCGGCATCATTCTTAGCGCGATGCCGTTCTTCAGCCGCAGCGGCACCGGCATGGCAGCAGCTCAGCATGTGATGCGAGCCGTGGCTCCGATCACCTTGGTAAATCTGTCCAATTTGTGCAGTTGGCTCTTCGCGACAGCGGCCATGCCCGCAGTGGTTCTCTTTGCCCGTCATCGACCGAAGCAGCGAACGGATCAGGTCACGGTCGTTCAGATCCCGTGGACGCCCAGCGGTGCAAGGACTCATTCGTTCGAGGTGGCGCCGAGTGACGTCATCACTTTGACACTCGACGAAATCCAAGAACAGCCGTTGAAGCTCAAGGCAGCAGCCGTTGGCCGGCGCCGTGACCTCCTATTGCTGGATGACTTGACTTCGGCCCACAGAAATCTGGGCGAGCAACTCTCATTACTCGACACTACCTTCCAGGTTGGATTGATTCGCGGGGCCCCAGAGAATCAGACGCGCGATGCTCGCCCGCTAAAAGGATTGGATGTACTGCAAGTCAAAGACATGCAGCACTTCAACATTCCCGATGATTTGCCGACTTTCAGCCAATCGAAGGCACAATGGCCACGATCGCGGGAGATATATCAAGCCCCGCTTCTCATCGTGAAGGAAATGCTTCTGGGGAGTCCACGCGTCTTGGCGGCCGTCTCCGAGCGGGATCTCGTCTTCACGAACTCATACTTCGCAGTGTCTCTTCCGAGAGGGCACACGCGGACGGCACATTTGCTTGCCACCGTGTTGAGTTCTGCTTTTGCGACATGGTTCTTCTATCTGACCGCTGCAGAGTTTGGAATCTACAAGAGGAAGCTGCTGGCTCGCGACCTCAGCTTCCTACCGGTGCCTAATTTCACGAGCGCAGTGAAATCTGAGGCTGGCCAGCGCCTGCTGCAGATTGAGAAGAATCTGCGCGCCAACGGCACCGACGAGAGGGGATGGGCTGAACTGGACGAAGCTGTCTTCGATCTGTACGAACTGAACGATGCCGACCGAACTGTCATTCGAGACGGCCTCCTTCGCGCCGGGTGGCAATGGGAAACCGGCCGCGAATCATCCGTGGAGCCATCGGACAGTCGTACTGAGGTCACGGCGTATGCCAAGACGTTCCTGTCCGTTATCGAGGATTGGCTTTCCGTTCGCAATAAGCGGCACATGCGCGCCGAAGTGCTCGACTTGCCAAGCAGTTCGGCCTTGCGCGTCGTGCGCTTTGTCTTGGAAGAGGGGCCGGGTAATGCGAGCGTGAGCGTCGTGGCACCACAAGGCGAGTTGGGTGAAGTACTGGCACGTATCGGCAGGCGCCTGAAAGTCAAGATTGCGACCGCGCTCAGTGCAGAGCGGGAATTGCGAGTACACGGACGCAACGAAGTCGTGATCATCAAGCCAGCAGCGCGGCGCTACTGGATGGGCATAGCGGCACTGGAAGATGCCGATGCAGTGGTCGCGGAGAGCTTTTCAGGGGGCAAAGTTTGAGGATCCCCTATGAGACACCTCCTGCACTGGGCAGAGAGTTCATTGAACTTGAGCCCGAGGTTGTGGCGGTCATTCTGCTGACACTGGCCGCAGGTTGGCAGCGAGCATGCGCAGCCGAGGACGTGAATGCCAACGCTGGAGAGGTAATCATGACCGAGCGCCTGCGGGACGGGATGCGCATTGCGCTGAAGAACTCCCCGTGGAAGCAGATCATGGTGCTGCCTGGCACGGAATCGCGATCTAAAAGCAACGTGATGCTGCCAGACGGACGTACCGACATCCCGCTGGCGTTCGTCGAAATTTTCTTGCGCACGCAGGAGCATGATCCGCACGCGATCATCGAATGCAAACGAATCGCCGGGTCGGACACTCACTTGTGTCGAGAGTACGTCGTCGAGGGCATGGATCGATTCATCCAGGAGAAGTACGGCGAGAACCATGCTATCGGCTTCATGGTGGGGTACGTTCTTGCCGGCGTTCCTTCGGAATCCGCGGATGGCGTCAATGCTTACTTGAGAAGAGTTTCGCGCTCGGTAGATCGCCTCGCCCCGAGCGACATCAGTGACGGGACTTGGCAGAGCCTACACGCACGCTCCAAGCCGTCGATGCCGATTCGCTTACAGCATGCGTTTCTTGGGTTCGCGGGCACCTCAGCGTCCCGCACCTGATCTCCGCCTCCGACAGGAGGCAATCACAACGCTCACAACGGCATAGGGTATGAAACCGGCAGGGGCCGGATGCGGTTTCTTTGTCGCGCTAGATCGGCACTTGAAGTCGACTGTGACTTTGATCGACTCCAAGGACGCCCGATATGCCGGCCCCCGTCTTCAAGGCTTCGCCCCGGCTGCCGACCATCAGCATTGCGCCCGGACTGTGGGCAGTGCTGTTCATGTTTACCCAGACTGCAGCAGCCGACGTGCTCGTCGTCACCGACAGCCGTCATCCGGTGCAGGCTCCAGCCGGCGTGCGGATCATCGAGCTGGACCAGGCCACGCGCATCGAGGTCGAACTCGCCGCGCACCTACCGGCCGACCCGCAACAGGCTGCAGCCCTGGTGCGGCAGCGGTTGCATGACGGCGGCGAGGCCCTTCAACGCCGCATCGGCCACGCCTACCAAGGTGTCGCGGATGCCTGGGGACTGGGCATCGCCAAGATTCCCGCCGTGGTGGTCGATCGACGCTACGTGGTCTACGGCGAGCCCGACGTGCCCCGCGCCGTCGCGCGCATCAACGCCTACCGGAGCACGCAGCCATGAGCCTCCTGCTGGCATCCCGGCGCCTGCGCGCCACCGTCGCCTCGCTGCTGCTGAGCACGGCCACGTCGACGTTCGCCCTGGACACCGCCACCATCGTCTCGTCGGCGCTGTCCCCCGACTGCCTCGAATACCGCGTGGTCGGAATCTGCTACTGGCTGTACTGCACGCCCTTCGGCTGCTCGGTTCGCACCTCCGTCAAGGTGCGCCACTACGTCCCCGATGCGGTGGTGTCGAGCTACTCGAACACCGGCGAAAACCCGTGGCAGGAAGTCAGGGCGATGAGCATGCCCAACCCGACCGCCAAGGCTGGCGGTGACGGCACGACCAATCACGACAACGAGAACAACCTCGCCAAGTTCAAGAACGCCGATGTCATCGGCCATCCGGCCGGGATGGTGTTCAGCCAGTTCGCCAGCGCCTCCGGCTACACCTGCGAAGGCGCTGGCACGGCCTTCATGCCGTATCTGCTGAGCACGCTCGACACGATCGCCTGGCGCTACAACATCCCGGAAGCGTTCTACCCCGAAGCGCTCATCCCCGGCCGGCGCGAAATCGGTACGCGCACCGGCCTGAACCTCTGGGGCAACGTGTATCCCCGCGGTGGCTTCCTGCACCAGACCGACGATCACAAGAGCGGCGCCGTGGTCGCGCAGCGCGCGGGCGACATCGTGACGCGCCGCAACCAGATTCACGTGTACCAGCCACTGCTGGCCAACGCCCGCGACGGGTACTGGCCGGCCGGCGCGTTGATGGAGACCGACGCCTCGACGGGCAAGTGGCAGGAGCTGACGCCCACGCTCTCGAACAGTTGCGTGGTCTTCCCGCACAGCCGCACCCGCGTGCAGGCCCAGCAAGGCGACTACGCCTGGGCCTTGTGGCGGCCTTACTCCTGCTGCCGGCGCCGTGGCCAGGTCTTCCTCGGCAGCGTCGATTTCATGTTAGGAACCCACGATGAACGCCTCCCTCCCTGACTTCCTGCGCCGCGCGAAGTCGCACTTGCGGGCCACGCTGCTCGTGGCGGCCATCACGCTGGTCGTCGGCGTCGCCTGGGCGCAGACCCGCATCGACCCAAATGGCGTGAACGCCAGCGGCAGCGTGATCGGCGACGACGTGCTCTACAGCATCGGCGGCGGCCGGGCCGTGTCGATGGGTGGTGCCGGCAACATGCAGAGCATCGGCGTGGGGATCGGCTGGAACAGCAACCTGATCTGCGGCGACATGAGCATCACCACGACGCTGCAGAACCAGCTCAACGGCATCACCAACGGCTTCCAGACGATCATGAGCAACGTGATCCAGAACGCCACCAGCGCCGTGGCCTCGCTGCCGGCCCTGATCATCCAGCGCGCCGACCCGGGGCTCTACAACCTGCTGACCAACGGCATCCTCCAGGCACGCATGGACTTCGACCGCTCGAAGATGACCTGCCGGGCCATCGCCAATCGGATGGCGGACATGGCCGGCGGCCAAGCCGGCTGGGACCAACTCGCCGAGGGGATGGCGCTGCGGGATGCGGTCAGCAGCACCGATGCCGTCTCCGCCATCGAGCAAGCCGAGTCCAACAAAGGGAACAACGGCGTGCCCTGGGTCGGCGGCGGCAACGCGGGCGGCTCCGGCCAGAGTTCGATCAAGGTGGTCGGCGATGTGACGCGAGCGGGCTACAACCTGCTCAACGGGCGCAACGCCACCGATACCTCGTCGATCGCGCGCAGCGCCTGCGGCAACCGCCTGACCTGCCAGACCTGGTCGTCGCCTGGCGCGGCCGCGGCCTTTGCGAACCGCGTGCTGGGCGAACGCGAGCAACGCACCTGCGAAAACTGCACGAAGACCCAGACCACGCCTGGCGTCGGGCTCACGCCAATGATCCAGGAAGAGTACGAGACCAAGCTGCAGGTGTTGCAGGAACTGGTGACGGGCGCCCGGCCGACGACGCTGGCCAATCTCGACGCGGCCGGCAGCAGTTCGCTGCCGATCACCCGCGGCGTGATCGAGGCCCTGCGTGACGAGCCCGACCAGGACGTGCTGGGCCGGCGCCTCGCGTCCGAGGCTGCGCTGTCCAGCGTGCTGGAGAAGGCCCTGCTGCTGCAACGTACGTTGCTGACCGGCAAGAAGGAGCCGAACGTCGCCGCCAACGAGCTGGCCGTGCAGGCGGTCGACCAGGAGAACAGCGCGCTGGAGCAGGAGATCAACAACCTCAAGACCGAGCTGGAGCTGCGCCGCACGCTGGCCGGCAACTCGGCCATGACGATCATCCAGCGCCACAGCACCCGCGCTGCCGGCTCGCGCGGCGTCTTCGAGGGCGACACCACGCGCGACCGTCTGCGGGAAGTCCAGAAGCCGCGGAGCGGTACGCCATGAGCCGGCTCGCCTGGCTGCGGCTGCCATGGCTGTTCAACCGCCGCGTCGGCGTGGCGCTGCTGTGGACCTTGCTGGTGGTCGCCGCCGCGGTGGCGGTGAACATCGCCGGCATCCACGTGGTCGGCGGCGTCGAGGGCTGGCAGCACTGGCTGCAGGCGCACGCCGGCCACTTCTTCGTGTGGCGTCTGTGCCTCTACGGAGCGACGGCTTACGGCTGGTGGTGGATGCGTCGGCGCCTGTTGCGGCGGGAGCCGTCCCGCGAGACGCATCAGCGCCTGCTGCGCACGGAGCTCGCGGCCGTGATCGCCGTGGTCGCGCTGGAAGCCAGCCAATTGTTGCAGCACGGCTGAGACCGGGAGGCAGGCATGACGCTCTACACCACGGACTACCTGGAGTATTACCTGACCCTGGTGGCTTGGGTGGTCAACAACGGCATCTGGAGCATTCTCGTGGCCAGCGGCGTGTTAGCGCTGCCGTTCGTGGCCATCGTGATCCAGGAATGGCTCAAGGCCCGCAGCGAAGGTGCGGACGAAGGCAACAAGGGCGTGCTGTCGTCGATGCGCATCGAGAACCGGGTGTGGGTGGCGATCGTGGTCATCATGTTCGCCGGCATCCCGTTCATCCCGGTGGATCTCGCCACGATCAAGTTCGACACCACGCGCTCCGCGCAATGCCAGGTCAACGTCCCGCTGCCCAACGACACGGGCTGGTCCAACGTCTACACGGCACTCAACGACCAGAGCGCGCTGGTGCCGGTGTGGTGGTTCTTCATGCACGCGCTGTCGAAAGCCGTGACGGGCTCCGCGGTGGCGGCGATTCCCTGCGGCACGGACCTGCGTCAGATTCGCATGGATGTGGATGCCACGCGCATCGACGACCCGGTGCTGGCACAGGAGGTCGCCGACTTCACGCACGACTGCTACGGGCCGTCGCGCGCCAAGCTGTTCATGAACCGGCCGACGCTCTCCGACGAGCAGATGAACGACGTCACCTGGATCGGGTCGAGTTACTTCCTCGACACGCCCGGCTTCTATGACACCTATCGCGCCAAGACCCCACGCACGGCCTGGCCCTACGACGCGACCCGCGATGCGGGTCTGGCACAGGTGGACAGCGGCGGCGGCTATCCATCCTGCCGGCAGTGGTGGGCCGATGGCGGCCAGGGACTGCGCAGCCGGCTGCTGGCACAGGTCGACCCGGACCTGCTGACTCGCATCGGGCGCTGGGTGGGCTTCCTGTCGCAGAGCGAGGTCAATGACTCGGTGATCCGCGCCGTGGTCGCGCCGAGGCAGCAGAAGATGAACCAGGGCGCCGTCTACACCGACTACGGCGGCCAGATCGACAAGACGCTGCCGAACATCGTCACGCGCGGCGCGAGCGACCTGGGTCTGACCGTCGGTTCGCTGGGCTTCTTTCCTGCGATGGACGTGGTGCGCCAGGCGCTGCCGATGGTGCTGACCATGCTCAAGATGGCGCTCGTCATCTGCATCCCGCTGGTGCTGCTGATCGGCACCTACGACCTGAAGACGGTGGTGACGGTGAGCTGCGTCCAGTTCGCGCTGTTCTTCGTGGACTTCTGGTTCCAGCTCGCGCGCTGGATCGACAGCACGATCCTGGATGCGCTCTACGGCTGGGGGTTTGGCGCGGACAGGCCTCACACGAACTTCGATCCGTTGATCGGTTTGAACAACGCCTTTGGCGACATGTTGCTGAACTTCGTCATGGCGATGATGTTCATCGTGCTGCCGACGTTTTGGGTCATGGCATTGGCTTGGGCAGGCGTTCGCACGGGAAATATCGTGCAGGGGTTGTCCACCGCCACCTCGGACGCCAAGGGCGCTGGGGGGCGTGGCGCTGGTATGGCAATGAGCGCCGTATCGAAGAAGTGACCGCCGTTCAGTCGTCGTCGGTCACATGCGGGTCGATGCGCCAGTCGCTCTTGTCATAAAGCCCGAAGCCGTTGGGGCCTTCCCTCCACTCGGGTTGCGGTTCCTCTTGATCAGGGTCGTCGTGCTGCACGAGCCATGCAGCAGTCACCGCAAAGGCGAGCAGCAGGGCCAGCCAGAACGCGGAGTAGAGCAGCGCACCGAGCACGGCGAGCTTGACGATCCAGAGCACCGCCGTCGCCGCGCCCGCAGGCACCCCGCGCGTCACCAGCCAGCCGGCGACACGCTGCTCGCGGCGCAGGTATCCACGCCAGGCACGGCCAGCCCCCCGGCCCAGCCGGTGGCTCCAGCGCCCGTTGTGCGTGTTGGCGGTCATGCTCATATGCCTCGGCTTCAGTGGTGCCTCACCTCGCGGAGCGGCCGGTCGTGGCCTGCCCTCCAGCATAGACCGCGATCAGGAGGGCGGGTTGCGCCCGGCAGAGCCGGGTTGGCTCGGGTCGTAGGTCGATTAGATTATGCACAACAAATCAAACCTTATGCTACTTTCCATGCACGTTCTTGCAATGGCTCTAGGGGTCGATTGGATTCTGTGTTATTTTTATAACATGGATCGAAATTCTCGGCACCAGGTAATCAAGCGACTGCAGGCGGGACTCTCCCGTGGGGCGCCGTTCGACCTTGCCACCCTGAGCCAGTTCGGGGTGTCGCCCCAGCTCGCCGCCCACTATGCCGACGGCGGGTGGCTCGTGCGCCTGGCCCATGGCGTCTATGCCTTCCCGAACGATGAGTTCGGGGTCTACGGTGCGCTGAAGTTCCTGCAACAGCGTGTGCCCGGCCTGCACGTCGGCGGCAAGAGCGCCCTGGCCCTGCAGGGTGTGCGGCACAACCTGGGCAGCCGGGAGACGCTGGTGCTGTGGGGCGACGGTCGTTTCGCGTTGCCGGCCTGGTTCACCTCGCGCTTTCCGGCCCGCTACGTCCACGCCCGCCTGTTCGACTGGCCGGACACGACGCTGGCCAGCAAGACCCTGACCACGCCGCCTGGCCTGCCCGAGGATCTGCGGGTGGCTGCCTCCGAGCGTGCCGTTCTGGAGCTGCTGTACGAAGCCGGCGTCAAGCAGAGCCTCGAAGAGGCCCGCAACCTCTTCGATGGACTGCGTTCCCCCCGCAAGGACTTGCTCGGACAACTGCTGTCCTGCTGCGCCAGCGTGAAGGCCGTGCGCCTGTTCCTCACCTGGGCGCGCGAGACCAGCCTCGTGGATGTCGATGCCCTGCTGGAGCAGTACCCGGTTCGCACCGGCAGCAACACGCGCTGGATGAGCCGGCTCGATGACGGCACCTTGCTAAGCCTGAGACCTCATGGATAAGACCTACGCGGACACCGTTCGCCTGCTGCTGGCCGTCGCGCCCGACGTGTTCGCCAACCACATCTTCGCCATGAAGGGCGGCACGGCCATCAACCTCTTCGTGCGGGACATGCCGCGCCTGTCGGTGGACATCGACGTGGTGTACCTCCCGTGGCAGACGCCGCGCGACGAAGCGCTGCAAGCCATCAACCAGGAGCTGGCCGCCATCGCCACGCGTGTTGTACCGCTGGGCGTGCAGACACGCCTGGTTCGCGCCAAGGACCTGGGGGACACCAAGCTGATCGTCGAGAACGACGCCCACCAGGTGAAGATCGAGGTCAACGTCGTGTTCCGAGGCAGTGTGCTGCCCGTCGAGCGGCGGCCGCTGAGCGCCAGGACCAGCGATCTGTTCGGCGTCGAGTTCGAGCTGCCGGTTCTGGCACCGGACGAGCTGTACGCCAGCAAGCTGGTGGCCGCGCTGGATCGGCAGCACCCCCGCGACCTGTTCGACGTGTGGCAGCTCTTTGAGTCGGGCGGCATCAGCGACGGCATGGTCGAGTGCTTCGTGATCTATCTGGCGGGCCACAACCGGCCGCCCCACGAAGTGCTGTTCGGCAACGACAAGGACATCGCCGGCGAGTACGAGCGGGCCTTTGTCGGCATGACCGAAGTGGACTGCTCCCTGGAGACACTGCTCGACGCTCGCGCCAGGATGCGGCGCGAGCTGCCACAGCGACTGAGCACCGCGCACAAGCAGTTTCTGAGCGGGCTGGCGCGCGCAGAACCGGACTGGTCGCTGGTGCAGTGCCAGCACGCCGCGCAACTGCCGGCACTGCGCTGGAAGCTCGCCAATCTCGAAACCTTCCGCAAGCGCCGTCCCGACGACTTCGCAGCGCAATCCGCCGCCCTCGACACCGGCTTGGGCCAGAGCTGACGAACATCCCGCAGCGCCCCACTTGCCGGGATTGCCCCATGCCGCATTCATCGTGGCACCCGCGCAGCAGCGGCCCTATACCCAAAGGCTTCCGACAAAGGCCAAAGGGCTGAGAAGGGGCAAAGGAAGGGCGCCAAGGGGAAAGGCCCTATCCTGAAAAGGCCAAAAGGCGCCCCTGAGCAGCCCGTCATCCGGGGTTCGCCATGCTCTCGCTGTTCCAGCGCAAACGGGTGCCACCCACCGCCGGCACACCGCCCACCTCCGGCATCGAAACTCCAAAAGGGTCGATGCGGCCGGAGTCGGCCGCATCGCTGCTGGCCACGCCGCGCCGGCAGAAACTGCTGGAACACATCTGGCAGCGCACATCGCTCTCACGCCGACAGTTCGCCGCGCTCTACCTCGCCCCACTGGAGCGCTACGCCGAGCTGGTCCAGCAGTTCCCGGCCTCCGAGAACCACCACCACGCCTATCCGGGCGGCATGCTGGACCACGGTCTGGAGATCGTCGCCTATGCGCTGAAGCTGCGGCAGTCATACCTGCTGCCTGCGGGCGTCACGCCGGAGGCACAGGCGGCCCAGGCCGAAGCCTGGACCGCAGGCACGGCCTACGCGGCCCTGCTGCACGACATCGGCAAGATTGCGGTCGATCTGCACGTCGAGCATGCCGACGGCAGCGTCTGGCATCCCTGGCACGGCCCACTGCGAAAGCCCTACCGCTTCCGTTACCGAAAGGAGCGCGAGTACCGCCTGCACAGCGCCGCCACCGGGCTGCTCTACGTGCGCCTTCTCGATCGGGACATCTTCGACTGGCTCAGCGGCTATCCCGACCTCTGGGCCGCGCTGCTGTACGTGCTGGCCGGCCAGTACGAGCACGCCGGCACGCTCGGCGAGCTGGTCGTGCAGGCTGACCAGGCATCGGTCGCCCAGGAACTCGGCGGCGATCCCAGCAAGGCGCTGGTGGCGCCCAAGCATGCGCTGCAACGCAAATTGCTCGACGGCTTGCGCTACCTGCTCAAGGAAGCGTTCAAGCTGAACCAGGCCGGCCCGGCGGACGGTTGGCTGACCCAGGACGCCTTGTGGCTGGTGAGCAAGACCGTCTCCGACAAGCTGCGCGCACATCTGCTGTCGCAAGGCATCGACGGCATTCCGGCGAGCAATACGGCGGTGTTCAACGTGCTGCAGGATCACGGCATCGTGCAACCAACGCCGGATGGCAAGGCGATCTGGAAGGCTACTGTCACCAGCGACGCCGGCTGGTCGCACGCCTTCACCTTCCTGAAACTCTCGCCGGCGATGATCTGGGATGCGGCCGACCGGCCGGCGCCGTTCGCAGGCCGTGTGCAGATCGAAGAGGAACAGGCGGAGCCGACGCCGCCGGCGGTGGCCGATGGGCCGCGCGCGGAAGGCATCGAGGCTGCATCCGCGAGCACGGCGCCGATCGCATCCGCAGCCATGGACACCGGCGTGGCCGCGCTGCTCGACCTGCTGGGCGACTCCGCTCCACCCACGGCACCGGAGATCCCGAGTTCCCCTGTTGCCGAGCCCGAGCCGGCCCCTTCGACCGTGCCCCCGCCGCAGATGAGCCTCGCGCCTTCCCAGGATCGCACGGAGCCCTCCGGGGCGCACTTCATGGCCTGGCTGCGTCAGAGCGTCCAGACGCGCAAGCTCATCATCAACGACGCCAAGGCCCTGGTGCATACCGTCGCCGGTACGACCTATCTCGTCAGCCCCGGCGTGTTCCAGCGCTACGCGCAGGAGTACCTTCAAGTCGCCGCGCTAGCCAAGCAGGAGAAGCTGGAGGGGTGGCAGTGGGTGCAGAAACGCTTCGAGAAGCTGGGACAGCACCGCAAGCAGCCGAGCGGGCTGAACATCTGGACCTGCGAAGTCACGGGGCCGCGCAAGTCGCGCCGGCTGCACGGCTACCTGCTCGCCAGCCCGGATGCGCTGTTCCAGGAGACGCCGCCAGACAACCCATACCTGCGGCTCGTCAACGAGGCCGCAAAGCGCGAAGATTCAGCCCTTGGGGGCAAGGACGACGATCAGGCGTAGGCATGCGGCCGCTGTGCGGGCCGGCTTCAATCCGCGGATGGGGCCGACTCTGCCAGCTTGGCTTCGGTCAGAGTCATCAAGTGGGCGGAACTGCATTTCAGCGCACGGGCAATCTTGAGGATGAGAGGGAGCGTGGGGACATGCTCGCCGCGCTCGATCTTGCCCATGTGCGACCGTTCGATGCCGGCCATGTGGGCCAGCGTTTCCTGAGCGATGCCCTGGTTGGTTCTTTCTTCCCGCACGGCAGCCCCAAACGCGATGGCTGGTTCCGCTTCGTAGGTAGTGGTGCCGGTGGGGCGGCCCCTTTGGATCGAACGCTTTGGCATTGCCAAGAGCGTCGAACACGGTCACGATTTAAACCACGTTAAACTTAACTCATCCAACGGCTTCGAGATCAGTTGCCACGAGTTCACCGCCTGGGGGAGCTGGACGTGGAATCGAGTGACATCACCGCCGAAATTCGCATGGCCGTCCTCGGCGAATGGGTGCCTCCCCAGCTCGCCGACGTGCTCGCCCTGCAGCGTGCCGAAGAGCCGGAGACTCATGCCGTCCTGGCCGGCTGGACAGATCCCGGTCGAGGCGCGGAGCTGCCGGACGACGGCTTCGACTTCGCCTTGTCTGCGGTTTCCCGGCAGTGGCCTGGCTGGGTATGCGAACCGCTGTGGCATGACACGCTGGCGGTCGCCGTGGCCAAGCGCTCCCACCTGCTGGCCTACCGTGAAGTGCCGTGCGGTGAAGTGCTCAAGCAGCCCTTGATCTGCTCGCAGTCCACGGCCGATGAACCATGGCGCATGACCGTGCAGCGTGTGTTCGAGAACGCGCTGCAGGAGCGAGAGCAAGCGGTGGAGACATTCGATGTGGCGATGACGTTGGTTGCCGCCGGGTACGGGATCGCCATTGCGCCTGCCGCGAGACTGGCGAGCTACCTACGCCGAGGCGTCGCCGTGCGGCCGCTGGCCGGCGCACCAACGATCGTGATGGCTTACCTGCTCCGCCGCGATGCTTCCTTGTCGGACACCCAGGCAAGATTCGCCCGCCGCGCGCGCTTGGTGTCCTGACAGACGCGCGGGGATCGCGGTTCCGCCACGATCCCGCATTCCTGCTGCTAGGCGACTCCGACTCGCAGCGGGGTCCATTCGCTTTCCTTCACGGCTGTGCTCACTGCCATGACGAGCTTGTCGAGATTGCTGGCCGTCACGCCCTCCAGTGCCGAACGCCCCCGCAGCATCGAGCGCGGTTGCAGCAGTGCATGGTAGAGCTGCCAAGGGTCCGCACCCCTGGTCAGCTTGAGGACGGACTGGATCAGCTCGTGCTTGAGTGGGTCGAGGTGCCAGTCCGGCACGCGCTGGCCGCGGTTGCCCACGTTCAACGCCAGCAAGTTGCCCGCCTTGATCTCGTAGCTGATCCACCTGCGGGACTTGCCCGCCATCTTGGCAAACGCCGCGACGGGAAGGTTGTGCGGCGCTTCGAAGACATCGAACAGTTCCATCCTCTCGCGCTGAATGTCCGAAGGCACCAGCGGCGCGGCCGATCGAGGGGGCGGAACCGCCGGCAGCCGATGTGTGGCGGCAGAAACCAACGGCATGGCGTCACCCGGCTTCGTCACCAGCAGGATTGGCGAAGCGGCAACCGGCGTGGAAGGTGCGCTTGCGGTTTGCTCATTCGGGAACGCGGGTACGCCTTCCAGATGCACGGTGAGCGGCATGCTGGCCGCCTCGACCTGGTTCTGCTCGAAGAGGTCGAGCCGATCGGCCCAGTCCTGCATCATGCGGCGACGCTGCTCCACGTACTCGGCATGGTTGTAGGTCGCGCTGACCTTGTTGGGATCGACATGCGAGAGCTGTGCATCCACCCAGACCTTCGGGTAGCCGATCTCGTTGAGCGCAGTGGACATCGTGCCGCGGATGCCGTGTCCGGTCAGGCGTTCCTGATAGCCCATGCGCTTGAGCGCACCATTGAGCGTGTTCTCGCTGATGCGCTTCTTCAAGTCGCTGTCGTGCCGGAACAGGTGGCGCTGGGCCGGCTTGAACTCATCCAGCAGGTGCCGGACGATCTCCATGGCCTGAATCGACAGCGGCACGATGTAGGGCGGGATGTCCTTCGCCTGCTGCCGCTTCTTGCGCATATCCAACTGGAGTTGCTTCACGACGTCGGGCGGGATGATCCACAACCCACGGTCCAGATCGAATTGATCCGGCGTCGCCTGTCGCAGCTCTCCGGTTCGCACGCCGGTCAGCAGCAATAGCCGCAGCCCGAGCTGGGTCTGCCGCCTGCCGCGATAGCTGCGCAGCCGCTGCAACAGCTTCGGCAGCTCGGCCATGCGCAGGAACGGGTTGTGGTTGACGGGTGGCAGCGGCAGCGCCACCACATCGAGATCGGAGGCAGGGTTCTGCTCCAGGCCCGGCACGATCACCAGCGCGTAGCGGAACAGTTGGTTGAACCACGTCCTGACTTTCTCGGCGACGGAGAGCGCCCTGCGCTTCTCGATCTTGGCGATCACCTCCAAGAGGTCGGGACGCTTGATCTCATAGACCGACCGCTTGCCCAAGGCGGGCAGCACATCCTTGTCGAAGATGCGCGGAAGTATCGAGAGGGTCGTCTGCCGGCCTTCCTTGAGGCTGAGCCCGCGATGCTTGAGCCACTTGCGATACACCGCCTCGAAGGTGTTTTCGTCGGCGAGCCGGACAGCGGTGCGCTTCTGCTTGCGGTGAACGCGAGGATTGGTGCCTTTGGCCAGCAGGGCGCGCGCTTCGTCGCGCAGGCTGCGGGCCTCGCGAAGCGTCACCTCCGGGTAGGTGCCGAGCGACATCCGCTTCTGCTTGCCCGCCCAGTAGTAGCGGAAGTGCCAAGTCCTGCCCCCTGCAGCCGTGACGGCCAGGGAGAGGCCATCCAAGTCAGGGAGGGTGTATGCCTTGCCAGTTGCCTTGGCCTGTCGAACGGCCAGGTCTGAGAGTGCCATGCTCTTGCTCCTGAACATGAGTCAGGAACCAGATGCTGGTCACGTCGACCTCGCCTCTCCATCAACAATCCGGAATCAGCCGCGCCCGCAAAAATGGACTTGTTTGTGGACTTAAAAGTCCCGGCTGTAGGCGGATCGCAGTGGACCACAGCAGAACGTCAAAGAGAGAAAAAGCCTTTGTGTGGCAACGACTTGCAGACTCTCTTGGACTTCTGCGGAAGTCCGCAGAATGATGCAGTGGAGCGGGCGAAGGGAATCGAACCCTCCTCATGAGCTTGGGAAGCTCAGGTAATGCCACTATACGACGCCCGCGCGGTACTTGGTGTCTTCATGCCCTGCAGGGTGCTTCAGGGTAGAATTCGGCATGATACTGAAACTCGCGTCCCCCGGATAGAAGAAGTGATTCGTGATTGAACTGGTCATCAACGGCGAACCCCGTGCCTTTCCTGCCCCGCTCACCCTGAGCCAACTGATCGCGTCGCTGGATCTGCTCGGGAAGCGCATCGCCATCGAAAAAAATGGCGAAATCGTCCCGCGCAGCCAGCATGCCGACACCCGGCTTGCCAGCGGCGACCGCCTGGAAATCGTCGTCGCGGTCGGCGGCGGCTGATCCGGCTTTATCTCTAGCTAGTCCCCGAACTTATGAAACCTCTCGTCATCGCCGGAAAATCCTATGCCTCGCGCCTGCTGGTGGGCACCGGAAAATACAAGGATTTCGAACAAACGCGCCTCGCGGTCGAGGCCTCGGGCGCGGAAATCGTCACCGTCGCCATCCGCCGCACCAACATCGGCCAGGACGCCGGCCAGCCCAGCCTGCTCGACGCGCTGCCGCCGTCGCACTACACCTATCTGCCGAATACCGCGGGCTGCTATACCGCGGACGACGCGATCCGCACCCTGCGCCTGGCGCGCGAACTGCTCGACGGCCACAGCCTGGTCAAGCTCGAGGTGCTGGGCGATGCCGAGTCGCTGTATCCCAACGTGGCGGAAACGGTGAAAGCGGCCGAGGTGCTGGTTAAGGACGGTTTCCAGGTGATGGTCTACACCTCGGACGACCCCATCGCCGCGAAGCAGCTGGAAGACATCGGCTGCGTCGCGGTGATGCCGCTGGCGAGCCTGATCGGTTCCGGCATGGGCATTCTCAACCCGTGGAACCTGCAGATCATCATCGACCGCCTGTCGGTGCCGGTGATCGTCGATGCCGGCGTCGGCACCGCGAGCGACGCCACGATCGCGATGGAACTCGGCTGCGACGCGGTGCTGATGAACACCGCGATCGCCGGCGCCGGCAATCCGGTACTGATGGCGTCGGCGATGAAAAAGGCGGTGGAAGCCGGGCGCGAGGCCTTCCTCGCTGGGCGCATGCCGAAAAAAATCTACCAGGCCAGCGCGAGTTCGCCCACCAGCGGCCTCATTACTGAAAACCGAAGCGCAGGCAGCAAATAAAGCATGACGACCGACTCCGGCGCGCAGCCGCGCATCCGATCCTATGTGCTGCGCGCCGGCCGCGTCGGCTCCGGCCAGGCGCGTGCGCTGGCCGAAATCGGGCCGCGGTTCATGCTGCCGTACCGGCCTGCCGTACTCGATCTCGACGCCGCCTTCGGCCGCGCCGCCTCTGATTCAAGCCCGGCGCCGCGCATTCTCGAAATCGGCTTCGGCATGGGTGAAGGCCTGGCTGAAATTGCCGCCACCCATCCCGAAAACGACTACCTCGGTGTCGAGGTGCATACACCGGGCGTGGGCGCGTTGTTGAAGCAGCTCGGCGAACGCGGCCTGACCAATGTGCGCGTTATCCAGCATGATGCCGTCGAGGTGCTGAGCCGCATGCTGGCGCCGGCCAGCCTCGCCGGTATCCATATCTTCTTCCCCGACCCCTGGCACAAGAAGCGCCACCACAAGCGCCGCCTGATCCAGCCGCCGCTGGTGCAACTGCTGGCCAGCCGCCTGCAGCCGGGCGGCTACATCCATCTGGCCACCGACTGGCAGGACTACGCCGAACAGATGCTCGCGGTGCTCGCCGCCGAACCGCTGCTGACAAACACCGTGGCGGACTACGCGCCGCGCCCCGACACCCGCCCGCTCACCAAGTTCGAGCAGCGCGGCATCCGCCTGGGGCACGGGGTATGGGATCTGCTGTTCCGCCGGCTTTAAAGATCCGCCCCGTCATGCGGCTATGATGCCGGCAATGGATATTCTCGAACTCGCCAAGGCGGCGCTTGCGCTGTTTGCCATCGTCGATCCGGTCGGCGTCATCCCGATTTTCCTCCTCGCCACGCAGGGCCACACGCTTGCGCAAAGCCGCGCGGCGGCGCGGATTGCGGCGTTGACGGTGCTGGGGGTGCTAACGCTGTTCACCTTTGTCGGCGAACCTTTGCTGAGCTTTTTCGGTATCCGCCTCGCCGCGTTCTCGGTGGCGGGCGGCTTGCTGCTGCTGCTGCTGGCCCTGTCGATGGTGCAGGCGCACGTCAGTCCGCAGCGACAGACGCAGGACGAGGCGATGGAGGCGGAAGAGAGGGAGGCGGTCGGCGTGGTGCCGCTGGGCATTCCGCTGCTGGCCGGGCCGGGCGCGATCACCCATGTCATCGTGGCGGCAGGTACGGCCAAGGGCGAACTGCTGCATCAGGCCGCACTGCTGATCCCGGTGGCGCTGGTGGCCCTGTCGGTGTGGCTGTCGTTTCGCGCCGCGCCGGCAATTGCGCAGCGCCTGGGAAAAACCGGGATTCATGTCGTCACGCGCCTGATGGGGCTGATCATCGCGGCGATTTCGATCGAGATGATCGCGAGCGGACTGGGCAAGCTGTTCCCCGGTTTGCTGGCCTGATCTCTGCAGGCGCAGCGGCCAGCGGCGCGCCTTACGCAATCCGCCCGCCGCCGGCACGTCCTATCATGCATTTAGCGCCGGCGCGATAATCGCAGCGGGCAGGCATTCATCCAGACTCAGGGGCAAAACATGGAATTCGGACTCGTCGGACTCGGCCGCATGGGCGGCAACATGGCGCGACGGCTGGCTCGCAAGGGCATCAGGATTGCGCTCAACAACCGCAGTCATGAAGTGAGCTCGGCCATCGCGGCGGAAACCGGCCATCTCGCCTGCGCCACCCTGGCCGACCTGGTCGCGGCATTGCAGGCCCCGCGCATCGTCTGGCTGATGCTGCCTGCCGGCGAGGCCACCGAGACGACGCTGACGGCGCTGCAGCCGCTGTTGAGCCCAGGCGATCTGGTGGTCGACGGCGCCAATGCCTACTACAAGGACGATCAGCGCCATGCCGGGATGCTGGCGGCGCAGCAGATCGATTACGCCGATGCCGGCGTCTCCGGCGGAGTGTGGGGGCTGGAGAACGGCTACTGCATCATGTTCGGCGGCAGCGACGCCGCGGCCGCACGCCTCAAACCCTACATGGAAGCACTGGCGCCGACGCCGACGACAGGCTGGCTGCATACCGGGCCGGTCGGCTCCGGCCACTTCGTCAAGATGGTCCACAACGGCATCGAGTACGGCATGATGCAGGCCTTCGCCGAAGGCTTTGCGCTGATGCAGAACAAAGCCGGCTTCGATCTGCAGCTGGACGAAATCGCCGAGTTGTGGCGGCATGGCAGCGTGGTGCGTTCATGGCTGCTCGACCTGTCGGCGGAATTCCTGGCGCACGACCAGGCGCTGGAAGCCGTCCAGCCCTTCGTCGCCGACTCTGGCGAGGGACGCTGGACTGCGCTGGAAGCGGTGGAGCAGGGCATCCCCGCCCCGGTGATGACGCTGGCCTTGATGATGCGTTTTGCCAGCCAGGGCAAAAACGATTACGCAGCGAAAATGCTCGCCAAGATGCGCCAGGGATTCGGCGGCCACGCGATCAAGGAGGGCGGCAAATGACCGACCTGGAAGACTCGCTGCCGTGCACCTTCGTCATCTTCGGTGCTACCGGCAATCTGGCCACCAACAAACTGCTGCCCGCGCTGTATCACCTGGAGGCATCGGCCCGCCTGTCGGAGTCGCTCAATATCGTGGCCTTTTCGCGCCGCCCCTGGAGCGACGGCGAATGGCGCAAATACATGCGCGAGATGCTTCCCGACAAGATCAAGGGCAAGCACGATACGCCGGTGTTCGAGCGCTTCATCGCCCGCTTCACTTATCAGCAGGGCGACCTCAACGATGCCGCTTCGTACCAGGCGCTGGCCCGCCGCCTGCCTCCCGAAGAAGCCTGTTCGAGCACGGTGTTCTATCTCGCCATCAAGCCGGCGGAATTCGCGGCGGTGATCCACAACCTCGAAGCTGTCGGCCTCAACAAGCCGCGCGGTCTCAATCGCGTGGTGATCGAAAAGCCCTTCGGCGAGGACATCGAGTCGGCGCGCATGCTGAACCAGCTGCTGCACCAGCATTTCGACGAGGAGCAGATCTACCGCATTGACCATTTCCTCGGCAAGGAGACGGTACAGAACCTGCTGGTGTTCCGCTTCGCCAACACCCTGATCGAGCCTTTGTGGAACCGCAACTTCATCGACCACGTGCAGATCACCGTGGCCGAGTCGATCGGCATCGAGAAGCGCGCGGACTACTACGACCACGCCGGCGCCCTGCGCGACATGCTGCAGAATCACCTGATGCAGCTGCTTACCGTCGTCGCCATGGAACCGCCGGCCGCGCTCGAAGCCGACGCCCTGCACGACGAAAAGGTGAAGGTGTTGCGCTCGATTCGCCCGATTGCCAAGCGCGCCGTGCATGCGCACGCCATTCGTGCGCAATACGCACGCGGGATGATCGATGGCAAGACCGTGCCGGGCTACCAGCAGGAGGAAAATATCGAGCCGAACTCCGCCACCGAGACCTTCGTCGCCGCCAAGTTCTACATCGACAACTGGCGTTGGCGCGGGGTGCCGTTCTACCTGCGCACCGGCAAGCGCATGCCGCGCCAGACTTCGATGATCGCGCTGCGCTTCCGCCATCCGCCGCAGCAGCTGTTCCGCGAGACCCCGCTCGAATCGGTCGACCCCAACTGGATCCTGCTGTCGATCCAGCCCGACGAGTCGATGCGCATGGAAATCCACGTCAAGCAGCCCGGGCTCGACATGGACACGCGGCTGATGCAGATGAACGCGAGCTTTCTCAAGACCGACGAGCAGACGCTCGATGCCTACGAGACCCTGCTGCTCGACGTCATCGAGGGCGACCGTTCGCTGTTCCTGCGCTTCGACGAGGTCGAGTGGGCGTGGCGCGTGGTCGACCCCATTCTCAAGCACTGGACGATCGAGCGCGAATACATCCCGACCTACCCCGCAGGCAGCTGGGGGCCGCCCGATGCCAACCGCCTGTTCGACAGCGACGACCAGGTCTGGCGCAACGAACTGTGATGGCGACCCAGTGGCGGATGTTTGCCGATGGCAACGCGCTGGTGCGGGCGCTGGCCGACGCGCTGTGCGCCGAAGCCGCAGCGGCAGTCGCCGCGCGCGGCACGTTCCACCTGGTGCTGGCCGGCGGCACCACGCCGCGCGCGCTGTACACCGAGCTGGCGCGGCGCGGCGCGGGCGATGCGCGCTGGCATATCTGGTACGGCGACGAGCGCTGCCTGCCGGCCGATCATCCCGAGCGCAACAGCGCCATGGCGGAGGCCGCCTGGCTCGCGGCGTCAAACATCCCCGAAGAACAACGCAGGCCGATCCCCGCCGAATTCCGTGCCGGTGAAGCGGCAGCGGTGTATGCGGACTGGCTGGCGCGCGTCGGCGATTTCGACGTCGTGCTGCTCGGCATGGGCGAGGACGGCCATACCGCGAGTCTTTTTCCCGGCCATGACTGGGGAGCGGAGACCGACAGCCCGGATGCGCTGGCTGTGTTCGACGCCCCCAAGCCGCCGCCCGAGCGCGTGAGCCTGTCGGTGGCGCGCTTGAGTCGCAGCCAACGGGTGTGGTTTGTCGTCACCGGTTCTGGCAAACGCGAAGCGCTGCTGCACTGGAGACAGGGTGCGAAGCTGCCGGTGTCTGGGGTGCGGGGCGGGCTGGAAACCGTGGCCTGGCTGGATCAGGACGCTTGGTCGACCGCCAAATAATCCGTCTTCGCGAGCTGATCCGCAGCGGGTCGTCCGATAGGGCGGCGGGAATGCTTCGGTGCCCGGATATGCAGCCGGTTACGAGACACCTTCTCTAGTACGTGAGCGGCCGGTTATCGGTGTCGGCACTGTTATGCGTCGGGTGGAAGGGGGGGTCAAGCACACAGTGGCGACCGTCTCAAAGTCGGCCATTGCTGCCGGTGGACTCCTGCAATGCCGGCGGCCGGTCTGGAATCATCAGCAGCCATAAGCGCCGAGTGCAGTCCGAACGACCGCTTTCTCGCCAATGATCGCGTGTTCTCGACCCGTTGCTGCCATTCGCTCAAATGCCCCCAAACGACCGCTAAACGGTGAATTCGGTCTCTGCAACGAAGTAACGGATCCTGGTCGGAACAGGCCCAATTTTCCGCATGAGACCGACGGGTTAAGCAACGCCTCGACTTAGCATTCGCGCAGCCCTAGAATGAGGGCTCTGTCGAAAGAACCGTTATGGCCGCAGCCATGAAGGGCTTTCATTCTTTCAGCCAAGTGTGGTGAAGATGACTGAGCCTTTCATTTCCCTGTGTCCCGAGATCACTCGGGCAGACGCGCTCAAGCTCATGGACTGGTTGGAAGACGAGTGCGTCACCCGCTACCTGAGCGATTCGCGCCATGTCTCCCGGTTCATCGAACAGGTTATCGGGCGCGTCCAATTACCTATCCTGACCCATTTGTTCAACCAGGGCGGCCGGTTCTTCATGGCCTACGACCGGCATGACGTACCTGTGGGGTTTGTGCGTCTCGTCAAGACAGGCCCGGACTGCGAAATGGTCCTGGTCATCGGCAACCGCGACAACTGGGGGCGCAAGCTCGGGGCCAGCACCATCCGCGAAGGCATGAAGCTCGCGTTCTTCGAAATGCGGGCCGACAAGCTCATCGCCAAGATCCACGTGGAAAACGCACGTTCGCTGAAGGCTTTCGAGCGCTGCGGCTTCCTGCTGGAAAGCCAGACGCCTACCCTGAAGTCCTTCGCCATGACCTCCGAGCATTATCTCCGGCTCTTGCGCGAAAGCTCTGCGGATCGTGCCAGTGGCATCCACATCACCGAAATCGACAAGACACGGCTCACGAGCCTGCTCGCGTTCGAGCATCCCTCGGCTGTTTTCGAACTCGAGCACGAGATCGAGCGAGCCATCGTCGTCGATTCGTGCCAAGTGGCGCAGGATGTCGTCACGATGAACTCCAGGGCCTTGGTGCAGTTGGACGGCGAGGAAGTGGAAGTGGCGCTGGTCTACCCAGAGGAAGCGGATGGCAGTGCCGGGAAGCTGTCGGTTTGCTCCGACATTGGTACCGCGATACTGGGCTCCAAGGAGGACGATGCCTTCGACTGGCGCATCACGAACCGGACCCGCCATATTCGGATTGAGAAAGTGCTCTATCAGCCGGAGGCCGCAGGCGATTTTCACCTGTAGGTTCGCACGCTGCGCCACAGTTGCCGATCACGGACGAACGCTCGGGCCGGCTGCGATTCGGCGGTCAAGGCGACTTCGCCAGTGCGTATGCAGAGCTGTCATTGAGCGCAGAAAGGTGAATGACTCCTCTTGGCCGGTAGTGGACACGGCATATACCCTGACGGCCGGCCGCTTTGGCCGAACTCCGGCCGCCCATGACCTTCTCGCCAACCGGCTGCTTCGGGTCAATCGCACGCACATGTTAAATCCACATCAGGCAAGCGGACGTTCGCCATGACGGCCGGATGCTCTGCTTGAACTGCCATCGGACTGGGCCGCCAGGCAGACTGGAAACGACAAAAACGCGTGCCGAATCACGGCACCCGATCCCCCGCCTCAAGGGGCGTGCTGCTCCGCTACAAAGCGCGCGACGAATGCCCCCTCATAGCCCGCCGGCAGGGGGATGCTGACACGATGGCCGCTGCCCGGCGCGACGTCGACCGGGGTGTTGTCCTTGCCGTGCAGGGTGGTGATCGTCAGTTCCAGGTTGCCCCGGGGATGGATCAGTTCGATGCGGTCGCCGACCGAGAACCTGTTCTTTACGTCGATCTCGGCCCGGCCTTCTGCGTCGTACCCCATGACATCGCCGACATAGAGGCTGCGGTTTGATTCGGAATGGCCGCGCAGGTAGCTCTGGTATTCGCGATCCGGGTGGCGTTCGTAGAAGCCGCCGGTATAGCCGCGGTTGGCCAGGCCATCGAGCTCGCGCAACAGGGTGAGGTCGAGCGGCCGGCCGGCGACGGCGTCGTCGATGGCCTGGCGGTAGGTTTGGCAGGTGCGCGCGACGTAGTAGGGCGATTTGGTGCGGCCTTCGATCTTGAGCGAGTCGACGCCGATTTCGGTCAGCCGCTGCACGTGCTCGATAGCGCGCAGGTCCTTCGAGTTGAGGATGTAGGTGCCGTGCTCGTCTTCCTCGATCGGCATGTGGCTGCCGGGGCGCTCCCGCTCTTCGATCAGATACACGTCGCCGTCCGGCGCGACCTTGCCGGGCTGGACGTCGTATTCCCAGCGGCAGGAGTTGGTGCAGGCGCCCTGGTTGGGGTCGCGGTGGTTGAAGTAGCCCGACAGCAGGCAGCGTCCGGAATAGGCGATGCACAGCGCGCCATGGACGAAGACTTCCAGCTCCATGTCCGGGCATTCCTGGCGAATCTCGGCGACCTGGTCGAGCGAGAGTTCGCGCGACAGGATGACGCGGCGGATGCCGAGTTTTTTCCAGAAACGCACTGCGGCGTAGTTGACGGTGTTGGCCTGCACCGAGAGATGAACGGGCATCTCGGGCCAGGTTTCGCGAATCATGTCGATCAGGCCCGGGTCGGCCATGATCAGCGCATCCGGCTTGAGCGCGATGATCGGCGCCATGTCGGCCAGGTAGGTCTTCAGCTTGCTGTTGTGCGGGAAGATGTTGCTGACGACGTAGAACTGCTTGCCCCGGCTGTGCGCAGTGTCGATGCCGATCCCCAGCGCCGCCTCGTCGCGGAAGCTGTTGTTGCGGACACGCAGGCTGTAGCGCGGCTGGCCGGCATACACCGCATCGGCGCCGAAGGCGAGCGCGGTTTCCAGCATGGCCTGCGAGCCGGCGGGTGCCAGCAGTTCGGGGTGGCGTGTCGTGGAGGGCTTCAAGCGGGATTACCGGATTCGGGTTTGCGGTGCGCGGCGGCCAGCATGGCCTGGCGTGTCGCCGGGGTTTCCAGGCTGATGCGGCCGAGCGTGCCGCTGCGGTAGTCGGTGAGCAGGATCATCGCGGCCTTTTCCAGGTCGAGTTCGCCGCCGCGTCCCTTGAGGATGCAGCCGCGTTTCTTCGCCACCGCTTCCAGCACGCCGGTTGCGTCCAGCTCTTCCAGCGCGAACTTGTAGCGCGCCTTGAGCAGCGCCGGGTAGCGTTCGAGCAGGATGCCGGCGAGGAACACCGCCACCTCCTCGTCGATCACCGCGTTGCGGCCGATGGCGTGGCTCGCCGCCAGCATGAAGCCGTCGGCATCGTGCTCGATCTTCGGCCAGGTCATTCCCGGGGTGTCGACCAGGATCAGCCGCGGCGACAGGTTGATGCGCTGCTGCGACTTGGTCACCGCCGGCTCGTCGCCGACCGCCGCGACACGGCGTTTGACCCAGGTGTTCATCAGCGTGGACTTGCCGACGTTGGGGATGCCCATGATCATCAGCCGCAGCGGCTTGAAGGCGTCGTCGCGGTGCGGCGCTAGTTTCTGCGCGAGCCCTGCGAGCTTGGCGACGTCGCCCGGCTTCTTCGCCGAAATCGCCACCGCCATCACGCCAGGCTGCTTGTTGAAATAGTCGATCCAGGCGCGCGTCGTCTCGGGGTCGGCGAGGTCGACCTTGTTCAGCACCTTGAGGCAGGGACGCTGCCGGAAATGCCGCAGCTCGTGGATCATCGGGTTGCTGCCCGCTTCCGGCAGGCGCGCGTCGAGCACCTCGACCACCACGTCGATCTGCGCCATCGTCTCCGCGGCCTTCTTGCGCGCGGTGGTCATGTGACCGGGGAACCACTGGATCGGCATGGCGTTCGGGTGTCAGGTGATGGGAAGGCGAACCGGCTTCAGCCCGCGCCGCCGCCGCTGCCCACGCCGTGCGCGGCCTGCAGAACCAGTGCGTCGAAATCGGCCGCGTTCATGAGGCCTTTTTCGGCGACGATGTCGCGCACCGGGCGGCCGGATTTTTCCGATTCCTTGGCGACCTCGGCGGCTTGGTTGTAGCCGATCCGGGTGTTGAGCAGGGTCGCGAGGGCGACGCTCTGGTGGATGAAGAAGGCGCAGCGCTCGCGGTTGACGACGATGCCCCTGAGGTTCTTCTCGGTGGCGGCGTTCATTGCGTTGGTCAGCCAGTCCATGGCGTCGAACAGCGCGCTGCCCAGTGCCGGCATCATCACGTTCAGCTCCATCTGGCCAGCCTGCACCATGTAGGAGACGGCGGCGTCCTGCCCCAGCACCTGGAAGCAGACCTGGTTCAGCATCTCGAACATCACCGGATTGACCTTGCCCGGCATGATGCTCGATCCCGGCTGCACCGGCGGCAGCTGGATTTCGCCCAGCCCGGTGCGCGGGCCGGAGGCCAGGAGGCGCAGGTCGTTGGAGATGCGCGTGAGTTCGAGCGCGAGGTTGCGGATTTCGCCCGAGAGCCGCGCGAGGTCGTTCATCGACTGCATCTGCGCGACCAGGTTGCCGACCTTGATCGGTTCGCCAGTGAGCTTGGCGAGTTCAGCGGCGGCACGCGCCGGATAGTCGGGCGAGGTGTTGAGGCCAGTGCCCGCCGCAGATCCACCTAGGCCGATTTCGCACAGCGCGGGGCGCACCGACTCCAGCGCCGCGGCGCAGCGGGCCAGTGTCCAGGCGTAGCCGGCGAATTCCTGGCCCAGCGTGGTCGGCACCGCGTCCTGCAGGTGGGTGCGGCCGCTTTTCACCGTGTCCTTCTCGCGCTCGGCGAGGCGCGAGAATTCCGCGGCCATCGCGTGCACTGCGGCGACGAGGTGCGGCAGCTTGGCCAGCACCGCGAGCCGGATCGCGGTGGGGATGGTGTCGTTGGTCGACTGCCCCATGTTGACGTCGTCGTTGGGGTTGACCGGCTTGTACGTGCCTCTTTCGCCGCCCAGCGCGACGTTGGCGAGGTTGGCGATGACCTCGTTGCTGTTCATGTTGTGGCTGGTGCCGGCGCCGGCCTGGAAGCGGTCTACTACAAATTGGTCGTGGTGCTGGCCGGCCAGAATCTTCTCGCAGGCGGCGACGATGGCGTCGCGCTTTTCCTCGCTGAGCCAGCCCGGCTGGCAGTTGGCACGCGCAGCGGCAAGCTTGATGCGTACGTGCGCTAGTACGAAATCCCTATCCGGACGGCGGCATGAAATGGGAAAATTGACCACGGCGCGCGCAGTTTGTGCGCCATACCAGGCATCCTGGGGAACCTGGACTTCGCCAAGTGAGTCTGTCTCGATGCGGAATTCATTCATGGTGGAAAAACCAATGCAGACGTTACAAAGAGATCGATTTTATCCGATGTGGCTGGCCGGGTTGGTGCTGGCATTGGTGGCGTCGTGGGCGCAGGCGGCGGATTTCAAGATGACCGATACCGAAGGCAAGCCGCATACGTTGTCGGGTTACAAGGGTAAATGGGTGCTGGTGAATTACTGGGCGACCTGGTGCCCGCCCTGCCTGGAGGAAATTCCCGATCTGATTTCACTCCACGAGAACAAAAAAAACAATCTCGTCGTCATTGGCGTGGCGCTCGATTACCGCAACGCCAAACAGGTGACCGATTTTGCCGACGGCCTGCTGGTCAATTACCCTATCGTGCTGGGCAATGCGCAGATCGTGAACCAGATCGGCCCGGTGCGGGGGCTGCCGACAACCTATCTGTACAACCCGGACGGCAAGCTGGTTGCCCAGCAAGTGGGAGCGATCACCCGCGCCGCAGTGGAGAACTATATCGCCGGCAAAACGGCCAAATCCGGGAAGTAACCCAGTTCGCAATACCAAGGAGACACCATGCGCCAACTGCTTATCGCGTTCTTGCTGCTGTTCGCCATGCCGGCCTGGGCGGAAACGCGCGATCCGAACAACCATTTCTTCCAGCCCAAATTCGGCGACTTTCAGGCCGAACTCGATGTCGCCAAACAACAAGGAAAAAAAGGCATTTTCATGTTTTTCGAGATGGATGAATGCCCGTTCTGCGAGCGCATGAGAGCCACCATCCTCAATCAGTCCGAGGTTCAGGATGCCTACCGGGCACAATTTCTGCTGTATTCGATGGACGTCAACGGCGACACCGAGATGTCCGATTTTCAGGGCAAGCACACCACCGAAAAGGCCTTTGCCCTCAGCCACCGCGTGCGTGCGACGCCGACGCTGCTGTTCTTCGACCTCGACGGCAAACTGGTAACGCGCCACACCGGCCCCACCAAGGACCCGGCTGAATTCCTGCTGCTCGGGAAATACGTTGCCGAGGGCGCGTACGCCACCCAGCCTTTCACCAAATACAAGCAAGGCAAATGAAGCGGGGGGCGTGGGCCGTTCTGCTGACATGCGCGCTGTCCGCCACCGTGTCGGCCGAGCGGCTGACGCTGGATGAGGCGCTGGCGAGCGTGGCGGCGCCTCATCCCGACCGCAGGGTAGCCGAAAGCGCATTGGCGCTATCGCGCGCAGATCGCGAGCAGGCGGCGAGCCGCCAGGATTTTAGCCTGTTTCTCGATGGCAGCCTTCGAACCGGACGGCGTCCGGATGGCGACTGGAAGCCGGACAACATCGGCCGTGTCGTCGCGCGCAAGCCGCTGTTCGATTTCGGCCGCAGCAGCCGGGCCATTGCGGCGGCGGATCAGGATGTCGCGGCGCGCCAGGCTGAACTGCTCAATGTCGAGAGTCTGCGCCGCATCGACATCATGGCGCGCTACTTCGATGTACTGCTGGCCGACATGGAGTCCGCCGCCGACAACGAATTCGTCGCCGTGGCCTATGTGTCGTGGGACGATGCGCAGGATCGCTTTGAAGTGGGCCAGATCAGCCAGCCCGACCTGCTGCGTCTGGAAGCCAATTACCAGGATCTTCGCGAGCGCCGCAACGCCAGCCGGCAGCGCATGCGCAGCACACGACAGAAACTCGCCCACGCGATCAACCGTCCCGGAAAATTACCCACCGAACTGGCCGATCCGGCCTTGGCGGACAATGCCCGGCCGGTACCCGAATACGGATCCCTGCTGCCCTGGGTGATGCAGAAAAATCCGCGCGTGCTGGCGCTGCAGGCGCAGGTGGCGGCGGCGGATGCACGGCTTGCGGCGGTTCGTGCCGAGCGCAATCCGATGCTCGACGCCGAGGTGGTCGGCGGCGGCTATAGCCGCGAATCGACCACGCGCGACGAGCTGAGTGCCGGGCTGGTATTCAACATTCCGCTGTATCAGGGCGCGCGCGTGGATTCCCGGGTGGCGCGCGAACTGGCGCAGAAGGAGCGCAGCATTGCCGAACTGGAAAAGCTCAAACTCGACCTGGCGGACACCCTGCTTGCCACCCTGCAGGAAATCGAATGGCTGCGCGATAGCGGCCGTCCCGCCGCCGACAAGCAGATCGAATACCGCGACTGGACACTGGAGCGCTCGCGTGCGGAGTACGAGCTCGAACTGAAAACCAATCTGGGCACTAGCATGGCTGAAACACAAATGGCGCAGTTGCGCCGCAAGCAGGTGGAATACCGACTGGCGCTGGCGCTGGCGCGGCTGGAGGCATTGTCCGGCGGCAGCTTGCCGCCTGTTGAGGGAGCACGGAAATGAAGCAGAGCGTCGTGGCCGGCGTGTTGGCCGGCTGGTGGCTGGCGGCAGCCGGCCCGCTATGGGCGGCAGACAAGGTCGAACTCACTACCCGTGTGTCCGGAGTAGTGGACGAGGTGCTGGTCAAGCCCGGCCAGCGCGTCAGGAAAGGCGCGGTGCTGCTGCGGCTGGACAGGACTGTCTTGCAGGCGCGTCTCGATGAAGCGGCTGCGGAGCATGCGCGCGCGCAGGCCGACGAAGCGGATGCCAAACGCGAACTCGACCGGGCGGAGGAGTTGTACAGCCGCACCGTGTCGTCGACCACCGAGCTCGACGCGGCGACGCTGCGTCACGTGCGTGCGCAGGCGGCCGTATCTGTCGCGCAGGCGCGCCGCACGATTGCGCAAAAGAACCTGAGCGATGCGGAGCTCAAGGCACCATTTGCGGGGGTGGTCAGCGCGGTACCCGGTGCCCCCGGCACCGTGGTGGCGGCGGACTGCCAACCGAAGCCCCTGGTCACCCTGGAGTCGGGGCGCCCGTAATCCCCCTTGCGCCGGGCGACCCGTCCGGCGTTCAGCCGCCCATGCGCTGCGCCACGCCGGCTTCCATTTCCGCCGCCTGGTGCGGCGAGGCCACGGCGGCAATCACCTTGCGGCACACGGGTAAAGCGGCATTGAATCCGGCCAGGTCCTGCACCGCGCACATCTGCCTGTAAGCCGGGGATCTGGTCCCCACCAGTCCAGCCATGAATTCCAGTACATAGGCTTGTATTTCCATTAGGTTGACGGCGCTTGGCGCCGGTGCGCTGACGGCTGCTGTGGCATGAACTGCCGCCATGTTGCGCAAGGACTGGATGAAGCCATTCTGCAGCAGCTCATTCACCATGGTTTCCAGTTCGGCACAATTAGGCAGCTTGCTGCGCAACTCGCCAAAAGAAATACCATTTCCCACACTGAACAGAATCTGCCGGTGCCGGGGCCGTAGCGTATGGCCCAGATTGAAGATTTCCTCCTGTCCCTTGAGCGTGCGGGACAATTGCATCGTCATTTCCATGGTCTCCTCCGTTATTGTGATACAGGTACATTGCCTGTACCCGTTACGCTGCATTGCCTGTGCCAGCGCAGGGCGAGTGCGCGGCCTTGTCGAATTACAAGGGTTTCAGCGTGCTTGAGCGGCTGCGGCAGGGAAAGGGAGAACGGCCGGGTTGATGGAGACGTGACGGAGCGTTGAGATTTCGCCAGTCGGATCGGGTGTTTTCCTGCGGCGACCGGAAGAGGTTTCCCGACCGCGCGTCGAGGGCATCAGCTGCGGGAGCCGACGGATGCGTCTGCCGACTTGGTGCTGGGGAGGTAATCCCAGTGGCGTTTCCAGGCGCCCACTACCAGATTCGGGTACTCCGGGCGGCCGAGACTGCCGTTGTAGCGCCCCAGCGCACGGAACAGGTCGCCGTGTTCGATGTCGATGTAGTGGCGCAGGATCAGCGCGCCGTAGCGCAGATTGGTGCGCAACTGGAACAGGTTGTGGTCGGGACTGCCGATAGTCTTGACCCAGAACGGCATCACCTGGGTATAGCCGCGCGCACCTACCGGCGATACGGCGTATTTGCGGAAGCCGCTTTCCACCTGGATCAGGCCGAGCATCAATTGCGGATCGACGCCGGCACGCGAAGCTTCCCAGTGCAGGGTGGTGAGGAATTCCAGCCGCTCGGCCTCGTCCGGCATGCGCTTGGCGAGCCGGCGCGACATGTCCTTCAGCCAGGCCGCCTCGTCGGCGACATTGCGAAATGCGGTGCGGGTGACGGCGGTGTCCGCCAGCGCACGCTGCAGGGACGAGCGCACATTGGCCGACATCGCTTCCTCGCGCTGTCCGCCTGCATGCGCGGGCAGGGCAAGCTGCATGGCGGTGAGCAGCAGGGCGATGCGCGTCATTTTTTTCATGTCAGTGTCCCAACAATCCGGTCAAAAATTCCGTGGCGCCGGCAAGCGCGATTTGTTGCGCTTCGCCGCTCTGACCCGGCGCGGCGAAGCGCGGCTGGTATTCGACGATGCCGTCCTTCAGTCCGCGCTCGCCCACGGTGACGCGATGCGGAATGCCGATCAGCTCGGCGTCGGCGAACATCACGCCGGGGCGCTCGTCGCGGTCGTCCAGCAGCACCTCGAAGCCAGCGGCGGTCAACTCAGCATACAACGACTCGGCGGCGGTTTTAACCATCTCGCTCTTGCCGTAGCCGATCGCCACGATCACCAGCAAGAACGGTGCCATGGATTTCGGCCAGATGATGCCGCGGTCGTCGTGGTACTGCTCGATGGCCGACGCCACGATGCGCGACACGCCGATGCCATAGCAGCCCATTTCCATGGCCTGCGCCTTGCCCGCCTCATCCAGGTAGGTGGCGTTCATCGCCTGCGAATACTTGCTGCCAAGCTGGAACACATGGCCGACCTCGATGCCGCGACACAGTTGCAGTACGCCTCTGCCATCGGGGCTGGGGTCGCCGGTGACGACATTGCGTATATCGGCCACGTTGTCCGGTTCCTGCAGGTCGCGGCCGAAATTAACCCCGGCCAGATGGAATTTCGGCTTGTTCGCGCCGCAGACGAAATCGCTCATCGCCGCGACCGTGCGGTCGGCGATGACCTTGATCCGGCTGCGGTCGATCCCGACCGGCCCCAGAAAACCGGGCGGGCAGTCGAAGACCGCGCGAATTTCAGCCTCGTTCGCCAGGCGGAAATCCGCGAAGCCTTCCAGCTTGCCGAGTTTGACTTCGTTCAGCATGTGGTCGCCGCGCAGCAGCAGGACGATCATCCGCTCGCCGGCCATGACGGCGATGAGCTTCACGGTACGGGCGAGCGGAATGTCGAGCAGGGCGGCGACGTCCTCGCAGGTGGTCTGTTTCGGCGTGTCGACTTCGCGCATCGTTTCCTGCGGCGCGGCGTGCGCTGCCGCAGGGGCAAGCGCTTCGGCCAGTTCGACGTTGGCGGCGTAATCGGAATCGGGGCAATACGCGATCAGGTCCTCGCCGGAATCGGCCAGCACGTGGAATTCGTGCGAGGCCGAGCCGCCGATGGCGCCGGTGTCGGCAGTCACCGCGCGGAAGGTCAGCCCCAGCCGGTTGAAAATCCGCGTGTAGGCGTCGTACATCACCTGGTAGGTTTCGGCGAGGCTGTCGCGCCCGGCGTGGAAGGAATAGGCGTCCTTCATCAGGAATTCGCGCGCGCGCATGACGCCGAAGCGCGGCCGGATCTCGTCGCGGAACTTCATCTGGATCTGGTAGAAGTTCAGCGGAAGCTGGCGATAGCTCTTGATTTCGCGGCGCGCGACGTCGGTGATGACTTCCTCGTGGGTGGGGCCGAAGCAGAAATCGCGCTGATGGCGGTCCTTGATCTTCAACATCTGCGGGCCGAACACCGCCCAGCGCCCGGTTTCCTCCCACAGCTCGGCGGGCTGCACCGCCGGCATCAGCAGTTCGATCGCGCCGGCGCGGTTCATTTCCTCGCGCACCACCGCCTCGACCCGGCGCAGCACCCGCAGGCCGAGCGGCATCCAGGTATACAGGCCCGAGCCCAGACGCTTGATGAGGCCGGCGCGCAGCATCAGCTTGTGGCTGACAAGCTCGGCCTCGGACGGAGCTTCCTTGGTGGTGGAAATGAAGAACTGGCTGGCGCGCATGCTGAGGCAATCAAAACGAAAAGCGGCATTTTAGCGTGCGGACGTGTAATCTTTCGCGCTCGGTTTTTGCGATGGGGTGGCAATGCGCTTGAGGTTTGGGAAACGGCGGGCGGACGACGGCGGGCTGGAAGTGACCGAGGAGCGCGGCATGCGCACGCTGCACCTGGGCAGCCGCGCGATCCAGAGCGCGATGCGGGTGAGCCGGCCGTGGGATCTGGAACTGGCTTACACCCGCGCGATGATGGGCTTTCTGCTGTTCAACCCGATGCCGCAGGAGGTGCTGATGATCGGCCTCGGCGGCGGCTCGCTCGCCAAGTTCATCCGCAGGCAGCGGCCGCAGACGCACATCACCGCGGTGGAGATCGATCCGCGGGTGATTGCCGCTGCGCGCACGCATTTCGAGCTGCCGCCGGATGACGAGGCGCTCACCGTGGTCGAGGCCGATGGCGCGCTGTATGTGCGCCAGCATCCCGCCTGCGCCGACGTTGTCCTGCTCGACGGCTTCGACGCCGGCAATCAGGTGGAGGCGTTGGCGACCCAGACGTTTTACGCGGCCTGCCGCCGCGCGCTCAGGCCGGGTGGCGTGCTGGTGGTCAATCTATGGGGGCGCGACAAGGCGTTTCCCGAGTATCTGGCGCGCCTTGCGCGCGCGTTCGACGGCGAAGTCGGCTGGATTTCGGTGCAGTACAAAACCAACGTGATTGTTTTTGCCTTTAACGAGCCAGGCGCATTGGTGCGGCTTGATGCGGCGCGGCCCGGGTTGGCAGAGTTGTCGAAACGCTGGGGGCTGGATCTGCGCGGCTTCGCGCGGGATTTTCAGTGGCTCGAAGGGGTGGCGCCGCTGCTGGATTGAGCGCGGGGGCGTCCCGCGCTGCCAGGACCGGTCTGGCCGGATTGAAACGACGCAGCACGATATAAGCGTACGCTTTCGTCGTCCGAGCCGGACGCCATCATGTTGCCGTCCGGGCTGAAGCGTATCATCGCACCGCACAGATCGTGAGCCTGATAGCGCTGGACGACCTTGAAGTCGGTGGTGTCGAGGACGCGGATTGCGGAGTCGGTGTGGCGTCCCAGCGTCGCCAGGTAGCGGCCGTCCGGACTGAATGCGACCGAAGTCAGCAGGCCGTTATGCTCGGTCGGGATGGAACGTGCGGCACCGCTCGCGACATCCCATAGGCTCAGGCGGAACCAGTTGCCCGCGGCCAGCATGCGGCCGTCCGGACTGAATTGCAGATCGTGCGGCGTGTGCCGTGCCGGTAGAGTCCGGCGTGCCCTGAACTCCGTGTCCATCAGCACAATGGCGCGATCGAGGCCGACGGCGAGCCGGTTTCCGCTTGCGCTCAAGGCCACCACTTTATCCTCCACGGCAATTTCGCGCAGGGCTTGCAGCGTGTCCGCCGACCAGACGCGTAGCCGCCGGTCGCGATGGGCGCTGACCACCCGGCCCTGGAACAGCGCCAGTGCAATCACGTCGGCGCGTACGCTCTGTGCCTTGATCCGGCTGCCATGCCACAGGATCAGACGGCCGTCCTCGCCGCCGCTGACGAAATCGCCCGAGGCCAGTGGCAGGATCGCCCGCACGGCGCCACGGTGCGCGTGGGCCTCGCCAAGCTGACGTTGCGTTGCCGTGTCCCATATCCGCAGTTCGCCCCGGAAGCCCCCGCTGATCAAGCGCAGCCCATCAGACGTATAGGCGAGCGCGGTGGTGCCGAATTCATGGATTCCTGCCAGTACCCGATCCGGCGGCGGGGCAGTCATCAAGTTGGAGCACCCAGCGGAAAGAACAATCAAAACAATGCTTAACAGCAGTTTATCGGCCATGGCGGGTTTGCAATTTCCGACGGGTGTGAAAGAATGCAAGTAATCGAATTTCACAGATGGTGGCGGCCATGATCGACCGAGAAGGGTACCGCCCGAACGTAGGCATTGTATTGTGCAATGCGCACAACCAGGTTTTCTGGGGCAAGCGCGTCAATCAGCACGCCTGGCAGTTTCCCCAGGGCGGCATCAATGCAGGGGAAACGCCGGAACAGGCCATGTTCCGGGAACTTGAAGAAGAAGTGGGATTGCAGGCCGAGCATGTGCGTATTCTGGGGCGTACGCGCGAGTGGCTGCGTTACGACGTGCCCGCCCATTGGACCCGCCGTGACAACCGTGGCCTCTACCGCGGCCAGAAGCAGATCTGGTTTTTACTGCGGCTGACCGGGCGCGATTGCGACGTTTCCTTGCGTGCCAGCGATCACCCCGAATTCGATGCCTGGCGCTGGAACGAGTACTGGGTGCCGATGGATGCGGTGGTCGACTTCAAGCGCGAGGTCTACCGTCTGGCGCTCGAGGAGCTCGAACGCTATCTGCACAAGGACGTACGCTATTTACGACAACGTGCGCGCCGTCTGTGCGACCGGCGTGACGTGGTGCTGGATCTACAGTTGAAGCCCTGAAGTTCGAGGCACTGGAGACAGGATGAAGATGCGGATCCATGCCCCAACCACGCTGACGACTGCTTCCTGGCCCGCTCCGGGGGTGCCCTTGTGGCAGATCGCGCCTACGCGCGATACCAGCGGGAAGCGGTTGACCGACTTCATGATGCTGATCCCGCGTTTGCGCAGCCGGCCGCTGGTCGAGATCGAACGTGCCTCGCGCGATATTCAGACCGTACTGGCGCTGCACCAGGATGTGGTGTTCGCCGATCTCAACCTGAAACTGAACCTGCTATGGGTCTCGCTGCGCCCGCGGCAGGGGGCGATCAGCGAACTGGTGGCGGCAATCCGGCTGCGCGTGCCCGAGGCCGTGCTGGTGGCGCATTACGCCGAATTCCGATAGCCGCCTTGCCGTGTCGATCAGACGAACCCGGGCCGTCGGAGGCGCCGCATGAGCCAAAAAGCACAGCGGGGCACTATGCCAGTGACGGCTCAAAGTCCCTGTAAACGGCAGGGAATCCCGCGTCTTTTCTGTGTTTCCTTTTACCCAAAGCAGCGGAATTCGTTAAAATGAGCGATTGCTAATTAACCTGCTGGAGCAAACATGGCCGTTTCTGAACTTCAGGTGCAAACCGCACTGAAAGAGTTGGTCGATCCCAACACCCACAAAGATTACGTTTCGACCAAATCTGCCCGCAACATCAAGATCGACGGCGGCGCCGTTTCGGTCGATATCCTGCTGGGCTACCCGGCGCAGAGCCAGCTGGTCGTCATCAAGCAGCAGGTCGAAGACACGCTCAAGGCCCTTCCTGGCGTGACTGCCGCCACCGCCAACGTCAGCTTCAAGATCGTTTCGCATAGCGTGCAGCGCGGCGTCAAGCTGATCCCCAACGTCAAGAACATCATCGCCGTGGCTTCCGGCAAGGGCGGTGTCGGCAAATCCACCACCGCCGTCAACCTGGCGCTGGCACTCGCCGCCGAAGGCGCTCGCGTCGGCATGCTCGATGCCGACATCTACGGCCCGTCGCAGCCGACCATGCTCGGCATCACCGACAAACCCGAATCGACTGACGGCAAGAATCTTGAGCCGCTCGTCGGTCATGGCATCCAGGCAATGTCGATCGGTTTCCTGATCGACGTCGAAACGCCCATGGTGTGGCGTGGCCCGATGGTGACCCAGGCACTGGAGCAGCTGCTCAACAACACCAACTGGAAAGAACTCGACTATCTGGTGGTCGACCTGCCGCCCGGCACCGGCGACATCCAGCTGACACTCGCCCAGCGCGTGCCGGTGACCGGCGCTGTGATCGTCACCACGCCGCAGGACATTGCCTTGATCGACGCGCGCAAGGGCCTGAAGATGTTCGAGAAGGTGGGCATCCCCATCATCGGCGTGGTCGAGAACATGAGCCTGCACATCTGCTCGAAATGCGGCCACGAGGAGCGCATCTTCGGCGAAGGCGGCGGCGAGCGCATGTGCAAGGACTACAGCGTCGAATTCCTCGGTGCGCTGCCGCTCGACGGCAGCATCCGTGCCGACACCGATTCCGGCAAACCGTCGGTCGTGTCGGATCCGAATGGCCGTGTGGCCGATATCTACAAGCAGATTGCGCGACGCGTTGCTGTTAAGATTGGAGAAACCGGGGTGGATCATTCTGCCAAGTTCCCCAATATCGTCATTTCCAATACCTGATGAGCATCAAGTCCGACCGATGGATCCGCCGTATGGCGGCTGAGCATGGCATGATCGAACCGTTCGAGCCGGGGCAGATCAAACAGGCGGGAGGCCGGTCCATCGTGTCGTACGGCACGTCGAGCTACGGCTACGATGTGCGCTGTGCCAGCGAATTCAAGCTGTTCACCGATATCAATACCACCATCGTCGATCCCAAGGCGTTCGATCCGAATTCCTTCGTCGAGGTGCAGGGCGATTCCTGCATCATTCCGCCGAACTCCTTTGCGCTCGCGCGCACGGTGGAATATTTCCGCATCCCGCGCAACGTGCTGACCATCTGTCTCGGCAAGAGCACCTACGCCCGCTGCGGCATCATCGTCAATGTCACGCCGCTGGAACCCGAGTGGGAGGGCCACGTGACGCTGGAGTTTTCCAATACCACGCCCTTGCCCGCCCGCATCTACGCCAACGAAGGCGTGGCGCAGATGCTGTTCCTCGAATCCGACGAGGTGTGCGAAACCTCGTACCGCGACCGCGGTGGCAAATATCAGGGCCAGGTCGGCGTGACCCTGCCGAAAATTTAATCCCCGGGACACCGGGGATTCGTATAATCCGCTTCTTTTAATCCGCCCATTCCGACGGCTTCCCTCTGGAGCAGGCCATGCGCTTTCGTTTTCCCGTTGTCATCATTGACGAAGATTTCCGTTCCGAAAATGCATCGGGTCTGGGCATCCGCACGCTTGCCGAGGCTATTGAAAAAGAAGGCATGGAAGTGCTGGGCGTCACCAATTACGGCGATCTGACTTCATTCGCCCAGCAACAGGCGCGTGCCTCGGCATTCGTGCTGTCGATCGATGACGAAGAACTCGCGGGTACTGCCGAGGATGCGCAGACGGCGCTGCAAAAACTGCGCGCGTTTGTCGAGGAAGTGCGTTTCCGCAACGCCGAGATCCCGATTTTCCTGCATGGCGAGACGCGCACTGCGCGTCATATCCCGAACGACATTTTGCGTGAGCTCAACGGCTTCATCCACATGCTGGAAGACACGCCGGAATTCCTTGCGCGCTATATCCTGCGCGAGGCGCGAGCCTATCTCGATTCGCTGGTGCCGCCGTTCTTCCGCGCGTTGACCCATTACGCGGCGGACGGCTCATATTCCTGGCACTGTCCCGGCCACTCGGGCGGCGTGGCCTTCCTGAAGTCGCCGATCGGCCAGATGTTCCACCAGTTCTTCGGCGAGAATCTGCTGCGCGCCGACGTCTGCAATGCGGTAGACGAACTCGGGCAGCTGCTCGACCATACCGGCCCGGTTGCGGCGTCCGAGCGCAATGCCGCGCGGATTTTCAACTGCGATCACCTGTTCTTCGTCACCAACGGCACCTCGTCGTCCAACAAGATGGTGTGGCACGCCAACGTCGCCGCGGGCGACATCGTGGTGGTCGACCGCAACTGCCACAAGTCCATCCTGCACGCCATCATCATGTGCGGCGCGATCCCCATTTTCCTGACGCCGACGCGCAACCATTACGGCATCATCGGGCCGATTCCGATGGATGAGTTCCGTCCCGAAAACATCGCCAAGAAAATCGCGGCGCACCCGTTTGCCAAGGATGCGAAGGGCGGGCCGCGCATTCTCACCATCACCCAGTCGACCTACGACGGCATCCTGTACAACGTCGACATGATCAAGGAATTGCTCGGCGACACCATCGATACGCTGCACTTTGACGAAGCCTGGCTGCCGCACGCGACCTTCCATGACTTTTATCGGGGCATGCACGCAATCGGCAAGGATCGCCCGCGCGCCAGGGATGCGCTGGTGTTTGCCACCCAGTCCACGCACAAGCTTCTGGCCGGTTTGAGCCAGGCCTCGCAGATCCTGGTGCAGGACGCCGAAACGCGGAAACTTGATTTCCACCGTTTCAACGAAGCCTATCTGATGCACATGTCGACCAGTCCGCAGTACGCGATCATCGCCTCGTGCGATGTGGCGGCGGCGATGATGGAGCCGCCCGGCGGCACTGCACTGGTCGAGGAATCGATCAAGGAAGCGCTCGATTTCCGTCGCGCCATGCGCAAGGTCGACGAGGAGTTCGGCGATTCGTGGTGGTTCACCGTGTGGGGGCCGGAAAAGCTCGCCGACGAGGGCATCGGCGAACGCGAAGACTGGATGCTGACGGCGAACGACCGCTGGCACGAGTTCGGCAAGATCGCGCCTGGTTTCAACATGCTCGATCCGATCAAGGCCACCCTCATCACACCGGGGCTGGACATGGACGGCGCCTTTGCCAACTGGGGCATTCCGGCGGCGATCGTCACCAAATATCTGGCCGAGCACGGCGTCATCGTCGAGAAAACCGGGCTGTATTCCTTTTTCATCATGTTCACCATCGGCATCACCAAGGGCCGTTGGAACACGCTGGTGACCGCCTTGCAGCAGTTCAAGTCGGATTACGACGAGAACCAGCCGCTGTGGCGCGTGCTGCCCGAGTTCGTGGAGCAGCATCCACGTTATGAGAAGACCGGGCTGAAGGATCTGTGCGACCAGATTCACACCATCTACAAGGCCAACGACGTGGCGCGGCTGACCACCGAGATGTATCTGTCGGAGATGGCGCCGGCGATGAGACCGGCCGACGCGTTTGCCAGAATGGCGCACCGCGAGATCGAGCGCGTCGAGATCGACCAGCTCGAAGGCCGCATTACCGCCATGCTGGTGACGCCGTATCCGCCGGGAATTCCCCTCCTGATTCCGGGCGAGCGCTTCAACGCCACCATCGTGCGTTATTTGCAGTTCACCCGCGAATTCAACGAGAAATTCCCCGGCTTCGAAACCGACGTGCACGGCCTGGTCAGCGACGTGGTCGACGGCAAGGCGCGCTATTACGTCGATTGCGTGATCTGACCCGGCGGCCTGGGCGGCTTGATTTGCCAGGCAAAAAGCGTATGATTTGCAGTCCCCGGTTTGCCGGGGATTGTTTTTTGACCCGGGCTGTTTTAAACCCTGGCCATTTTTAACCTTGCTCCACCGCACCGCAGCGGGGGGCTGAACCGAAAGGAACACGATGCGGCATTATGAAATCGTATTTATCGTCCATCCCGATCAGAGCGAGCAGGTGCCCGCCATGATCGAACGCTACAAGAGCAACATCACCACGCGCGGCGGCGGCGTCCACCGCCTGGAAGACTGGGGCCGCCGGCAGATGGCCTACCCGATCCAGAAAGTCCACAAGGCCCATTACGTGCTGATGAACATCGAGTGCGACCAGGAAACCCTGGAGGAACTCGAGCACGGCTTCAAGTTCAACGACGCCGTGCTGCGCCATCTGACCATCAAGCGCGACGCCGCGGTGACCACGGCGTCGCCGATGATGAAGGAAGAAAAATCGCGCGACATGCTGGACAGCGCCAAAGCCGAAGGTGCCAAGCCGGAAGCAGCAGCCGAGCAGCCCGCCGCAGCCTGAGCGAGTGAATCGGCTGGTCATCAGCGGAGCCCTCATCCAGGTCGATCCTGTGCGTTACAGCCCGGCTGGCGTGCCGATTGCCGAAGCCGTGGTGTTGCACCGCAGCAGTCAGACCGTGGCGGCGCAAGCCCGACAGGTGGAATGCGAGTTGACGGTGCAGGCGAGCGCATCGCTTGCCGGCCAACTGGCGCAACTGGCCACCGGCACGCAGGTGAAGCTGGAAGGCGCGTTGAACCGACGCAGCGTGAACAGCCGACAACTGATCCTGATATTGAATCGAATCGAAAAGGAATAAATCATGGCACGTCCCATGGGTGGAAAATCCGGCGGCAAGTTCGCCAACAAGCGCCGCGACAGCGGCAATCGCGGTCTCTTCAAGCGTCGCAAATTCTGCCGCTTCACCGCCGAGAAAGTGGTCGAAGTCGATTACAAGGACATCGACGTGCTGAAGGAATTCATCGCCGAGAACGGCCGCATCATCCCGGCCCGCATCACCGGCACCAAGGCGCACTACCAGCGCCAGCTGGGCACCGCGATCAAGCGTGCGCGCTTCCTGGCGCTCATGCCTTACACCGACCTGCATTGAGGAGACGGCCATGCAAGTGATACTGATGGACAAAGTCGTCAACCTGGGCAATCTGGGTGACGTGGTCAAAGTGAAAGACGGTTTTGCCCGCAACTTTCTGATCCCCACCGGCCGTGCACGCCGCGCCACGCAAGCCAACATGGAAGCGTTTGCTGCGCAGAAGGCCGAACTGGAACGCGTCGCCGCCGAAAAGCTGGCCGACGCCCAGCGTCGCGCCGAAAAGCTGGAAGGCAACAGCGTGACGATCAGCCAGAAAGCCGGCGTCGATGGCCGCCTGTTCGGTTCGATCACCAACGCCGACATCGCCGATGCGCTGAAGGCGCAGGGCCATGAAGTCGCCAAGGCAGAAGTTCGTTTGCCCGACGGCCCGTTCAAGGCTATCGGCGAATACGCCGTGGTGCTGGCGCTGCACACCGATGTGACCGCCAACATCACGGTGGTGGTGGCCAGCGAACAGTAATTCCCAGCGGAAACGCCAAAAAGGGAGCCCGGCGGCTCCCTTTTTTATTTATGCCCCCGGGGTATTCCCGGATGTTCACGCGTTATCCACAGTCTTATCCCTTGGTGGGGGTAAGGCCGGAGACTAAAATCCTGCCATGGCCGCCATCCACTCGCTGACTGCAAATTCCGATCCCCAACTGGCGCAGATGCGCCTGCCGCCGCATTCGCTGGAAGCCGAGCAGGCGGTGCTGGGCGGCCTGCTGCTGGACAACAGCGCGTGGGACCGCATCGGCGACGTGGTCGCGGAAAGCGATTTCTATCGCCAGGACCATCGCCAGATCCTGCGCGCGATCGTGCGACAGATAGCCGAGAACCACCCGGCGGACGCAGTGACGGTTTCCGAGTCGCTGCAATCGCTCGGCCAGCTCGAAAGCGTCGGCGGACTGGCCTACATCGTCGCGCTGGCGAGCAATACGCCGTCGGCCGCCAACATCCGCCGCTATGCCGAGATCGTGCGCGAGCGCTCGGTGATGCGCCGCCTGGCCGAAGTGGCGACCGGCATCGCCGATACCGCCTACGCGCCGGCCGGGCGCAGCGCTTCGCAGTTGCTCGACGAGGCCGAGGCCAAGGTGTTCGAGATAGCCGAATCGGGCAGCCGCGGGCAGGCGGGCTTCACCGAAATCAAGCCGCTGCTGAAGGAAGTGGTCGAGCGCATCGACGAGCTGTATCACCGTGACAACGATTCCGGCATTACTGGCGTGCCCACCGGATTCCACGATCTTGACCAGAAAACCTCGGGCCTGCAGCCGGGCGACCTGGTCATCGTCGCCGGGCGGCCGTCCATGGGCAAGACCGCGTTCTCGATCAACATCGCCGAAAACGTCGCGCTCGACACCGGTCTGCCGGTGGCGGTGTTCTCGATGGAAATGGGTGGGGCGCAGCTGGTGATGCGGATGATCGGTTCGGTCGGCAAGCTCGACCAGCACCGGCTGCGCACGGGCAAGCTTGGCGAAGACGATTGGCAGCGCCTCACCTACGCGCTCGGCAAGCTTAACGAGGCGCCGGTCTTCATCGACGAATCGCCCGGACTCAACGTGCTGGAACTGCGCGCGCGCGCGCGCCGGCTGATGCGCCAGTGCGGCAAGCTCGGCCTTATCGTGATCGACTACATCCAGTTGATGTCGGCCAGTAGTGCCGGGGAAAACCGTGCCACCGAAATTTCGGAAATCTCGCGTGCGCTAAAGGGGTTGGCGAAGGAACTGCACGTGCCGGTGATCGCGCTGTCGCAGCTGAACCGCGGGCTGGAACAGCGCCCCAACAAGCGCCCGGTAATGTCCGACTTGCGCGAATCGGGCGCCATCGAACAGGATGCCGACGTCATCCTGTTCATCTACCGCGACGAAGTCTACAACCCCGACACGCAGGACAAGGGCACCGCCGAAATCATCATCAGCAAGCAGCGTAACGGACCTATCGGAACGGTAAGGCTGGCCTTCATCGGTGAATACACGCGCTTCGAATCGCTGGCGCAGCCGGGTACTTACTAGCTTCGATGCGCCCCATCCAGGCACGGATTTCGATTGGCGCGATGGCGCACAATCTGCGTGTGGCGCGCAGTTACGCGGGGGCGGCACGCCTGTTTGCCGTAGTCAAGGCCAATGCTTACGGTCACGGGCTGTCACGCGCGCGTCGCGGACTGGCGGCAGCCGACGGCTTTGCGGTGCTGACGCTGGAAGAAGCCGCCAATCTGAGGCAGATGGGCGTGGAACAACCTATCCTGCTGCTCGAAGGGATATTTGGCGCCGATGAAATCGCTCCCTGCGCTGAACTGGAGCTATGGCCGGTGCTGCACCATGCCGGGCAGTTCGACTGGTTACGGCGACAACCCCCCGTCCGCCCGATTCAGGTCTTTCTCAAGTTCGACAGCGGCATGCACCGGCTGGGATTCCCGCTCGCCGAGCACGCCGCCGTAGCCGCGCGGGCGCGAAATTTGCCCGGCGTGGCCGGCGTCACCCTGATGACCCACTTTGCCCAGGCGGACGAGGGAGCGGGCGTGGACTGGCAGCTGCAACCCTTTCTGCACGAAGTTGCCGGCCACGGCCTGCCGTGGAGCAGCGCCAATTCGGCGGCGCTGCTGCGTTATCCGGAGACTCTGGGCGCATGGGCCAGGCCGGGGCTGATGCTGTATGGCGCCTCGCCTTTTACCGATGCGTCAGCCGAGCTACTGGGCCTGCGACCGGCGATGACCCTGCAGTCGGAAATCATCGGTGTGCAGAGCCTACAAGCAGGTGAAGGGGTAGGCTACAGCCAGCTGTTCCGCGCGAAGCGCCCGATGCGGGTGGGCGTGGTTGCCTGCGGCTACGCCGACGGCTATCCGCGCCATGCGCTTACCGGTACTCCGATACTGGTCAACGGCCGCATGAGCCGAACGCTCGGCCGGGTATCGATGGACATGCTGTGCGTGGATTTGAGCGAGCACGCCGACGCCGGGATCGGCAGTCCGGTGGTGCTGTGGGGGGAGGGCCTGCCGGTGGAGACGGTGGCCGCCGCCGCGGGCACCAGCAGCTATGAACTGCTGTGCGCGCTGGCCGCGCGGGTGCCGGTGCTGGAGATGGATTAAAGGCGCAGTGCGGCGTGAACGAAAAAGCCGGGTTTGCCCGGCATTTTTTATGGCGCCGGGTCGGGTGCGGAAAAACATTCCAGATGGCGTTCGCCGCGGGTGAACGCGGCGCAGTCGAGGGGCAGGACCGCTGCATTCAAGACCTCGACAAACGCTGCAAAGTCGGCAATCCCCTCGTAAACCTCCATCCACGTCGATGTGTCGTCGCAGCGGGCCAGCCGTCGTGGCGGACGGCTGCAATGCACGGCCATCGCGTTCAGCAATGCATCGATCCGTGCAGCGGCCAGACGGGCTTGCGCGGGGTCGATGCGGTAATAGACGTAGGCGTTCCTCACCTATTCGGGTAGCGCGTAGGGCAGCGGTTTCAGCTGCAGCACGGCGCCGTCGGGCGCTTTCAGATGCAGCGTGTGCTGGGTTGCACTCTCGACCTGCGCCACGGCCAGCACATCGAAACCACCGGTCGGTGCCGGAGCGGCGTTGACCACGGTGCCTGTGGTCTGGCCCTCGATATTAGCGCTGTACAAGCTGTCGCCCGCGGCGGCTTCGGCATTGACATGCGCAAGGAACATGCGGCGCTTGAGTTTGCCCAGGTACTGGCTGCGGGCGACGATTTCCTGGCCCGGGTAGCAGCCCTTCTGAAAGCTCACGCCGCCGATGGCTTCAAGATTGACCATCTGCGGCACGAACTGCTCCTGGGTGGCGGCGACGATCATCGGAATGCCCGCGTTGAGTCGCAACCAGTCCCATACCGGCGCGCCGACCGGGGTGGCCGACGACTCGCGCAGAATTTTCCACACGGCAACGGCGTGCTCGGGCGCAAGCGACAGGACGAATTTATCGTCGCCGACGCGGATCACCTGTCCGGCGTCGCCGGCGCGGGTGTGCATCGCGGCCTCGGGGACGGCGCCCATCGCTGCAGCCACGGCTGCCTGCGCCTGTTTGCCGGCCACCACCAGCCGTACGGTTTCATCGCTGGCGTCGCGCGCCTGCACTTTGGCGCGCATGATGAACATGGATAAGCGCTTCAGTACGCTGGCGGCGATGTCGCCGGACAACTGCAGGCAATAATCCTCGCCCTGTCGCCACATCAGGAAATTGCCGAGCAGGCGCCCCTTGGGGCTGCAATAGCCGTTCCACTGCGCACTGTCGGCGTGAAGGGCGCGCATGTCGTTGGTAAGCTGGCCCTGCAAGAACGTGGCGGTGTCGTCGCCGCGGAACGCGATCACGCCGAGCTGCGATAAATCCGCCACAATGGTGCCGTCCGTGGCGGAACGCTCGGCGGCGGCGTCGCCATAGTGCAGTACGGTGCCGTCTTCGATTGCCGCACCTTGGGATTGCAGAAAGTTTTTCCAGGAATCGATCACGATACGTTCCATTCAAAGAGGGGATGCGATGAAGCCCAAAAGTGTACACGCTGATGCGCGAGATTGAGCTCAAACCCTCGCGCCGGTTGGGGCTGTTGCTGCTGGGCATGGCGGCGCTCGCACTGGTCGCCATCCATCTCGCAGCCGTGCCGGGAGCGATCCGGATGGCACTTGGTGTGGCCGTGATCGGCCTGGGCGTGCTGGGCTGGTGGCAGGCGCGTCGTACGGATGCATTGCGCGTGGCGGCGGACGGCCGGCTGCAATGCCTGGATGAGGCGGGCGAATGGCGCGACGCCGAGGTGCTGGGCGACAGCCTGGTTTCGCCTGCGCTGATCGTGCTGCGTTATCGCCTTGCGGATAAGCGTGTGGGTAGTCTGGCCTTGTTGTCCGACAGCGCGGACGCCGACGACTTGCGCCGGCTCAGGGTAGCGCTTCGCTGGACACGCCGCATACACTCGGGCACATCGTCCCCGGACGCGGGTTGAGTACGGTATTGCCGGCGACCGGCAGCATCTCGGGGTAGTCGCGGCTGTAGTGCAGGCCGCGGCTTTCCTGCCGCAGTTGCGCGCAGCGCACGATGAGGTCGGCGCTTTGCACCAGGTTGCGCAGTTCGATGAGGTCGTTGCTGACGCGGAAATTGCGGTAGAACTCATCGATTTCTGCGCTCAGCAGACGGATGCGGTGCGACGCCCGCGTGAGCCGCTTGTTGGTGCGCACGATGCCAACGTAGTCCCACATGAAGCGGCGCAGTTCTTCCCAGTTGTGCGAGATCACCACTTCCTCGTCCGGGTCGGTGACGCGCGAGGCGTCCCACGGCGGCAGGTCGAGCGACGGGGCGGGCGGGGTGGCCAGAATGTCGGCGGCGGCGGCGTGGCCGAACACCAGGCATTCGAGCAGCGAATTCGATGCCAGCCGGTTGGCGCCGTGCAGTCCGGTAAAGGTGACTTCGCCCACCGCATGCAGGTTGCACAGGTCGGTGCGCGCATCCATGTCGGTGACAACGCCGCCGCAGGTGTAATGCGCGGCGGGCACCACCGGGATCGGCTGGCGCGTGATGTCGATGCCGAGTTCCAGGCAGCGGCGGTAAATAGTGGGGAAATGTTCGCGCACGAAATCGGTCGGTTTGTGGCTGATGTCGAGGTAGACGCAGTCGATGCCGCGCTTTTTCATCTCGAAATCGATCGCGCGCGCCACCACGTCGCGCGGCGCGAGTTCGGCGCGCTCGTCATGGTATTGCATGAAGCGGCTGCCGTCGGGGAGCAGCAAATACCCCCCTTCGCCGCGCACCGCTTCGGAAATGAGGAAGGACTTGGCGTGCGGGTGATACAGGCAGGTGGGGTGGAACTGCACGAATTCGAGGTTGGCGACACGGCAGCCGGCGCGCCAGGCCATTGCGATGCCGTCGCCGGTCGCGGTATCCGGGTTGGTAGTATAGAGATAGACCTTGCCGGCACCGCCGGTAGCCAGCACGGTGTGGCCGGCGGCGAAGGTTTCGACCTCGCCGCTGCCCTTGTTGAGCGCATACGCGCCGTGGATCTGACGTTCCTGACCGCCGGCCCGCTTGCCGGTGATCAGGTCGATGGCAACGTGCTGCTCGAAGGTGTCGATGTTGCGATGGGCACGCACGCGGGCGAGCAGGCTGGTTTGTACCGCATGGCCGGTGGCGTCGGCCGCATGCACCACGCGGCGCTTGGAATGGCCTCCTTCGCGCGCCAGGTGCAGGCCGCCGGCAGCCTGCGGGTCGGCAGTGAAGGCGACGCCGCTGGCAGTCAGCCAGGCGATCATTTCGCGCGCCTGGCTGGCTACCCGCCGGGTGACCGCTTCGTCGCACAGGCCAGCGCCGGCAACCAGGGTGTCGTGGACGTGGGCCTCGATCGAGTCGCCGCTGTCGACCGCGGCGGCAATGCCGCCCTGCGCCCAGTCGCTGGCGCCATCGGTCATCTGGCGCTTGGTGACAATGGCGACACGGCGCCGATCGGCCAGCTTGAGCGCGGTGGTCAGCGCGGCGAGGCCGCTGCCGAGAATGAGGACGTCATAGTGGTGCATGGTGTCGCCAGATAATAACAGGCCTGAGCCCTGCCCGAATAAGCTTGCCCGGGGTGAACTTTTTTGCCGTGAGCGGCTCACATACGCCAGAAGATGCGGTCACGTATACTTTCAACATAAACAAAAAGCAGCAGGGAGATATGTCGGACCGCGAACTGGATCAGGTGCTGGTCGAACGCGCCCAGCAGGGTGACAAGCGCGCTTTCGAGCTATTGGTGATCAAATATCACCGCAAGCTCGGGCGGTTGTTGTCGCGCATGGTGCGCGATGCGGCCGAGGTGGAAGATATTACACAGGAGGCCTTTATCAAGGCCTACCGTGCGCTGCCGGGCTTTCGCGGCGAGAGTGCCTTTTACACCTGGCTGTATCGCATCGCCGTGAACACCGCCAAGAATTATCTGGTGGCGCACAAGCGCCAGCCTGTGTCGAGCGATGTGCTGGCCGAAGATGCGGAGAATTACGAGGATGGTGACCTGTTGCGCGACATCGCGACGCCGGACGCGGAACTCCAGACCAAACAGATCGCCCAAGCAGTCAATGAGGCGGTCGATGCGCTGCCCGAGGAATTGCGGACAGCCATTACTCTGCGTGAAATCGAGGGTATGAGCTATGAGGAAATCGCGCAGATGATGGAATGTCCGATCGGCACCGTGCGCTCACGGATTTTCCGTGCGCGCGAGGCCATTGCAGAAAAAATACGCCCGATGATGGGCACCAGTCAGGATAAAAGGTGGTAACCATGTCAGCACTTCGCAAACCAGACACCCCCTCCCAGGCCGGGCAGACCGATGATATGCCACTGATGTTGTCCGCTATGCTCGACGGCGAGGCGGGACGCGTTGAAACCGAGGCCTGCATCGCGGCCTTGAAACGCGACGACGCCTTGCGGAAAAACTGGTCCGAATACCATTTGATCGGCGACCTGATGCGTGGCGTGGCGCCGGTTCAGGGCGATTTCATGGCGCGCTTCTCAACGCAGCTGGCGGCCGAACCGACCGTGCTCGCACCGCACCGCAGCGTATGGCCGCAACGGGTGGCGGTGGCGTCGTTTGCCTCGCTTGCCGTATGGGGCGCCATTTCGCTAACCGGGTTGATGTCGCAGGCACCGTCCATCGCACCGCTGGCGACGGCGCCAGCCTTCCAGCACGCTGCACAGGAACCGGTTGCGGCGCGTGACGATGCCCGTCTGGCCCCTTATCTGGTGGCGCATCAGGAATTCGCCCCGATGGCGGTGGCGTCACCCTACCAGCGCACCGTGGCGGTTGTGGTGGAGCCGCGCTGATGTGGACGGTGCTGGTCCGGCGGCAAGGCTGGTGGATTCTGGGCTTTGCTGCACTGATGGCATTTTCCGGAGCGGGGCGGGCGGACACCGCGCTCGATTGGCTCAACCGTGCCGCCGCTGCGGCCAAACAGCAGAATTACAGTGGCGTCTACGTGTATCACCATGGCGAACACGTCGAGGTGTTGCGTGTGCTGCACCGCACCGATGCGACAGGCGAACTGGAAAAAATCGAAGTCCTGGACGGGACGCCGCGCCAGTTCCTGCGCATCAACAACGACGTCTACTGCCATTTGCCGGACGGCAAGAGTGTGCGGCTGGAACGCAATGCTCCGCGCCGTTTCTTCCCCGCCTTGCTGCCTGCCCGGCCGGCCGGCCTGCTTGATTACTACGAGGCGACACTTGCCGGAACCGAGCGCGTGGCGGGACGTCCCTGCCAGGTGGTGATGCTGGAGCCGCGCGACGGCTATCGCTATGCCTATACGCTGTGGCTGGACAAGCGCACCGGCTTGCCGCTCAAGTCGCGCATAGTCAACGGCAATGGCAGCGTGGTGTCGATGTTCGTGTTTTCCGAAATCCAGATCGGCAAGGCACCCGATGCCCAATTATTCCGCAATGACATGGCGGGCAAGCGCATCCAGAAAGCCAGCCTCGACACGCCGGCCGCGGTGGCCTGGAGCGTGGCGCCGCCGCCGGGGTTTGAGCGGGTGCAGGAGGCGGTGCGCGCACTGCCGGGCAAAACGGCGCCGGTCACCCATCTGGTGTTTTCGGACGGCCTCAGCGTGCTGTCGATGTTCGTCGAACCGGCCGATCCCCAGGCGCAGCGCCTGCAGGGGCTGTCGACCGAAGGCGCGATCGGGGTCTATGCGCGCGAGGTCGACGGCTATAGCGTGACGACCCTGGGCGAAGTGCCGAGCATGGCATTGATCGAAACAGGTAACTCGGTGAAAAGGAAGTAGGCGCCGCATGCTGGAACAAACTGCCGAAGTCGTCAAAACCGCATCGGACGGCATCTGGGTGCAGGCAGTTGAACCGTCGGGCTGCGGCACCTGCGGCGGGCAGGGGTGCTCGTCGCGTCGCATTGCCGAACTGTTCCAGCGCAAACCGCGGCATTTCCTGGTCGACTGCGATTTGTCGCTGGCTCCAGGCGATCGTGTCGTGGTCGGCATTGCCCGTGGCAGTGTGCTCAGGAGCGCATTGCGTGTCTATGGCCTGCCATTGGGGTTGATGCTGGCGGGCGCGCTGCTGGCACAGGCAATCCAGCCCGGCGACGGCTCCGCGCTCGTCGGCGTGCTGCTTGGAGGGATGGCGGGCTGGCTGGCTGCGCGAGGTGGCCGGGCGGCCCGCCCGGTAGTGCTCAGACGTGAAGACGATTTCAAGTTTCGCATGATAAAAGGACAGTCATGATGAGAACAGCTTGGGCAGCGACCGCGCTGGTGTTTGCCTTGTCGGCACCGGTGCTGGCAAAAGATGTGATGGATGTGGCCGACCTGGTTGAAAAGCAGGGGCCGGCAGTGGTCAATATCAGCACGACCAAACTGGTGAGGCGCGGGCCGGAAGGGCTGCCGTTCGCGATTCCCGACGAAGAGGACATGCAGGAGTTTTTCCGCCGTTTCTTCCCCGGTGGGCCGGGCGGCCAAGGAGGACAGGGCGGCCCGATGCAGGAAATCCCCGCGCGTGGCGAGGGCTCCGGGTTTATCGTCAGCAGCGATGGCTACATTTTGACCAACGCGCATGTGGTCAAGGGCGCCGACGAGGTCGTGGTCAAGCTGATCGACAAGCGCAAGTTCACCGCCAAGGTGGTGGGGGCCGACACCCGCACCGATGTGGCCGTCATCAAGATCACCGCCGACAAGCTGCCCGCCGTCAAACTGGGCGATCCCACCCGGCTGCGCGTCGGCGAAGCGGTAGCGGCGATCGGCTCGCCGTTCGGTTTCGAAAACTCGGTCACTGCAGGCATCGTCTCCGCCAAGGGGCGTTCGCTGCCGTCGGAAAGCTATGTGCCCTATATCCAGACCGATGTGCCGATCAACCCCGGTAATTCGGGCGGGCCGCTGTTCAATATGAAGGGCGAAGTGGTCGGCATCAATTCGCAGATTTACAGCCGCAGCGGCGGCTACCAGGGGGTCTCGTTCGCGATTCCGATCGATGTGGCGATGGAAGTGGTGGGGCAGCTGAAAAGCAGCGGCAAGGTATCGCGCGGCTGGCTCGGCGTGGTGATCCAGGAGGTGACCGCCGACCTGGCCGAATCCTTCGGGCTGGATCGCCCGCGCGGCGCGCTGGTCTCGCAGGTGCAAGAAGACAGTCCTGCGCACAAGGCGGGACTGCAGGCCGCCGATGTCATTCTGGAATTCAATGGCAAGGCAGTGGAAAATTCCGGCGACCTGCCGCGGATGGTCGGCATGACCAAGCCAGGCGTCAAAATCCCGCTGCAGATATGGCGTAAAGGCAAAGCCCAGCAACTGGGCGTAGTGCTGGCCGAGTTGCCGGCTGAAACCCAGCAGGCCGGCACTGAAGGAAAAACCTTTTCGCGCGGTGGGCTGGCCTTGTCCGAGTTGAACGTGGAACAGCGTCGCGCACTCGGGCTCGATCACGGCGTGCTGGTCGTGGATGCCACCGGCGATGCGGCGCGGGCAGGCATTCGCACCGGCGACGTCATTCTGGCGGTGAACAACAGCAAGGTGGCCAACGTGGACGCGTTCCGCAAGGCCATCGCTGCAGTGCCGGTCGGCAAGAGCGCGGCAATCCTGGTGCGACGCGGCGAAGGCTCGTTGTACGTCCCGCTGAAGATCTCGGGTGAGTGAAACGCTCTTGCTGTACACGCGCGCGGGGTGCCCGCTGTGCGAGGACATGGAAGCGGAAGTCGGTGCGCTGATCGTGAGGGCCGGACACCGGCTGGTTCTCGTCGACGTCGATGGCGATCCATCGCTCAGGCAGAAATATGGCTGGGACGTGCCGCTGCTGTTCGATGGCGACACCGAGATTTGCCGCCATCAGCTTGATCTGCCCGCATTTCAGGCATGGCTGAGTGCCCACCCATAGGGCCTGCCGGACGCTTTTTCGCGGTAATTCGGAGGGGCGGGCCGATTCAGGCCATCCTTGGCCGCAGGCGGCATCCATAAGCGGCTCCGTCGCGACTGCGAAATGGGTGTCGGCACGCCCTGGAATCCGTTAAAATTCTGCAAGTTATCGCATCCCTTGCCGGGCACGGAAACGTGCCCGTTTTGTTGTGTCCCAGAATCTGATCCGCAATTTTTCCATCATCGCCCACATCGATCACGGCAAGTCCACCCTGGCCGACCGTCTGATCCAGTATTGCGGCGGCTTGTCCGAACGCGAGATGGAGGCGCAGGTGCTCGATTCGATGGACCTGGAGAAGGAGCGCGGCATCACCATCAAGGCGCAGACCGCCGCGCTCGCCTACAAGGCGCAGGATGGCCAGGTCTACCGCCTGAACCTGATCGATACCCCCGGCCACGTCGACTTTTCCTACGAAGTGTCGCGTTCCCTGTCGGCCTGCGAGGGCGCGCTGCTGGTGGTCGATGCCTCGCAGGGGGTCGAAGCGCAGACGGTGGCCAACTGCTACACCGCGATCGACCTCGGCGTCGAGGTCATCCCGGTGCTGAACAAGATCGACCTGCCGGCAGCCGACCCAGACCGGGTGGCGGAAGAAATCGAAGACATCGTCGGCATCGATGCGACCGATGCGGTGCGTGCCTCCGCCAAGTCCGGCATCGGCATCCCCGAAATCCTCGAAGTGGTGGTGAAACAGGTGCCGCCGCCGCGCGGCGACGAGTCCGCGCCGCTGAAGGCACTGATCATCGACTCCTGGTTCGACAACTACGTCGGTGTGGTGATGCTGGTGCGGGTGGTCGACGGCGCCCTGCGCCCCAAGGACAAGATCCGCTTCATAGCATCCGGTGCGCTGCACCTGACCGAGCATGTCGGTGTGTTCACCCCGAAATCGGTCGACCGGCCGCAGTTGTCGGCCGGCGAGGTGGGGTTCGTGATCGCCGGCATCAAGGAACTCAAATCCGCCCAGGTGGGCGATACCATCACCCTGGTCGACCGTCCTGCCAGCGAACCGTTGCCCGGCTTCAAGAAGGTGCAATCGCAGGTCTTCGCCGGCCTGTATCCGGTCGAATCGCACGATTTCGAGGCGCTGCGCGACGCGCTGACCAAACTGCAGCTGAACGACGCGGCGCTGCAGTTCGAGCCCGAAGTTTCGCAGGCGCTGGGCTTCGGTTTCCGCTGCGGCTTCCTCGGCCTCTTGCACATGGACATCGTGCAGGAACGGCTGGAGCGCGAGTACGACATGGACCTCATCACCACCGCGCCGACGGTGGTGTACGAAGTGCTGATGAAAGACGGCACCCTGATCAACGTCGAGAATCCGTTCAAGCTGCCCGAACTGTCGAAGATCGAGGAAATCCGTGAGCCCATCATCACCGCGACGATCTTCGTGCCGGAAGAATACGTCGGCAACGTCATCACGCTGTGCAACCAGAAGCGCGGCATGCAGCTCGACATGCAGTACCACGGCAGGCAGGTGATGCTGCGCTACGATCTGCCGATGAACGAAGTGGTGATGGATTTTTTCGACAAGCTGAAGTCGACCAGCCGCGGCTATGCCTCGCTCGACTATGAGTTCAAGGAATACCGCCCGGGCGACCTGGTCAAACTCGACATCCTTGTCAACAACGAGAAAGTCGACGCGTTGTCGCTGATCGTGCACCGCGCCACCAGTGTGTATCGCGGCCGCGAACTGGCGTCCAAGATGCGCGAGCTGATCCCGCGCCAGATGTTCGACGTCGCGGTGCAGGCGGCGATCGGCGCCAGCATCATCGCTCGCGAGAACGTCAAGGCGCTGCGCAAGAACGTGCTCGCCAAGTGCTACGGCGGCGACATCACGCGCAAGAAGAAGCTGCTGGAAAAACAGAAGGCCGGCAAACGCCGCATGAAGCAGGTCGGCAACGTCGAAATCCCGCAGGAAGCCTTCCTTGCGATCCTCCAGGTCTCGGACAAATAAATGAACTTCGCCCTCATTCTTTTCATCGCGCTCGCCGTCACCGGCGGCATCTGGCTGCTCGACGCGCTGCTGCTCAAGCGCAGCCGCGACAAGGACGCCAGGGAGCCGCTGCTGGTCGAATATGCCAAGAGCTTCTTTCCGGTGATTCTGGTGGTGTTCGCGCTGCGTTCCTTCCTGGTCGAGCCGTTCAAGATTCCGTCCGGTTCGATGATGCCGACGCTGCTGATCGGCGACTTCATCCTCGTCAACAAATACACCTACGGCATCCGCCTGCCGGTGCTCAACAAGAAAGTCGTGCAGTTGAACAATCCCGAGCGCGGCGACGTCATGGTGTTCCGCTACCCGGCCGATCCCGGCCTCGACTACATCAAGCGGGTGGTCGGTGTACCGGGCGACGTGGTCGAATACCGCAACAAGCAGCTCATCGTCAACGGCCAGCCGGTGCCGAGCGTCAATACCGGCACCTATAGCTACGTCGGCAACGGCCTCAACTACATCACCGCCATGGTGTACAACGAGCGTCTCAATGGTGTCGGTCACGCCATGATGACCGAGCCGGGCAAGCCCGCGGTCTATCCGCCCCAGGTGACGGACTTCCCCTACCGCGAAAACTGCTCCTACAATGCCGAGGGCGAAGGCTTTACCTGCAAGGTTCCGGCAGGCCAGTACTTCATGATGGGCGACAATCGCGATGCCAGCAACGACAGCCGTTACTGGGGTTTCGTCCCCGACAGGAACATCGTCGGCAAGGCCTTTTTCATCTGGATGAATTTTGACGATTTCGGCCGTATCGGCACCGTCATTCGATAAGGAGACACCATGCAGCGCACCCGTTCCACGCCTTCCCGACAACATGGCCTGAGCATGATCGGCTTCCTGTTCGTCGCCATCGTGCTGGTCGCTATAGCCATGCTGGCGATGAAGCTGGTGCCTGCCTACATCGAGTTTTTCTCGGTGAAGAAAATTCTCGCCACGATGACGCAGGAGTCCGACTTCAAATCGAAGAGCAACGCCGAACTGCGCAACGATTTCACCAAGCGCGCCAACGTGGGTTATGTCACCGTGGTCAAGCCGGAAGACCTCAGCATCGATCGCCGCGGCGGCATCCCGGTCGTCTCCGCCAATTATGCGTTCCGCACCAAACTCGTCGGCAACGTCAGCCTGGTAGTGGATTTCAGTGCCAGCAGCGATCCCAACGCCGTCCCCGCCCAGATTGAATAACGCCTTGTTGAACCAGCGCCTGCAGCAGGCGCTGGGCTACACCTTCATCCGTTCCGAACTCCTGACCCAGGCGCTGACGCACCGCAGCTATGGCGCGCTCAATAACGAGCGGCTCGAATTTCTCGGCGACTCGGTATTGAACTGCTCGGTTGCCCGCGCGCTCTACGACGCCTTTCCCGATTTGCCCGAAGGCAGCCTGTCTCGCCTGCGCGCCAACCTGGTGCGGCAGGAAACGTTGGCCGATATTGCCGTTGCGCTGAGGCTGGGGGATGTCCTGCGTCTCGGCGAAGGCGAACTCAAGAGTGGCGGCTTTCGCCGTCCCTCGATCCTGGCCGATGCGCTGGAATCGCTGTTCGGCGCGATTTTTCTGGATGCCGGGTTCGACCAGGCGCAACGCGTCGTGCGCGGCCTGTTCGATCCGCTGGTGGCGAAAATCGATCCCAAGGCTTCGGGCAAGGATGCCAAGACCCAACTGCAGGAAATGCTGCAATCGCGCCGGCTGCCGCTGCCGGACTATCAACTGGTCGCGACTCAAGGCGAGGCGCACGACCAGAGTTTCATCGTCGAGTGCGTACTGGCGAAGCCTGCGTTTAGCACGCGCGGCGTCGGCAAGAGCCGCCGCGCCGCCGAACAGGAGGCCGCACGCCAGGCGTGCGAGGCGTTGCAAAAATGAGCGAATTCAAGTGTGGCCTCATCGCCATCGTCGGACGTCCCAACGTCGGCAAATCGACCCTGCTCAACCGCATCGTCGGACAAAAAATCAGCATCACCTCGCGTAAGGCGCAGACCACGCGCCATCGCGTGATGGGGATCCATACCACCGACGAAGCGCAGTTCGTGTTCGTCGATACCCCGGGGTTCCAGACCCGCCACGGCAGCACCATGAATCGCGCGATGAACAAGCGGGTGCGCGAAACCCTGTCGGATACCGACGTGGTGATGATGCTGGTCGAGGCCGGGCGGCTGACGCGGGAGGACCGCCAGGTGATGGCGCTGCTGCCGAAGGATCGTCCGTTGATCCTGGCGGTCAACAAAATCGACTACGCCAGGGATCGTGCCGCGCTGATGGCTTATCTGCAGGAAGCCGCCGCTGCGCATGCCTTTACCGAGATCGTGCCGGTATCGGCCAAGCAAGGCAGCAATCTCGACGAATTGCTGAAAACCCTGCAGGCCCACCTGCCGGAAAACCCGCCGCTATTCGACGCGGACGACGTCACCGACCAGACCGAACGCCAGCTGGCGGCTGAACTGATCCGCGAAAAGGTGTTCCGTCTGTGCGGCGAGGAAATTCCTTATGCGGTGGCGGTGACCATCGACAAGTTCGAGGAGGAAGGCAATCTGCGCCGTATTTTCGCCACCATCCTGGTCGACCGTGACGGCCACAAGGCCATCGTCATTGGCAAGGGTGGCGAAAAGCTCAAGACCATCTCCACTCAGGCGCGGCTCGACATGGAGCGCGCGTTCGACAGCAAGGTGTATCTGGAGGTCTGGGTAAAAGTGAAGGGCGGCTGGGCTGACGACGTGCGGATGCTGAAGTCGCTGGGAATTGATTGAAAATCTTTATCCGCGAAGGACGCGAAGAAACGCGAAGATAAATTACCCGAGATGCGTGGATCTGTCATGCACGAAGCTTTCATATTTCTGCTTTTGTCTTTCTTCGCACCCCTTCGCGTCCTTCGCGGATAAGCTGTTTTTCCATGTCTAGCGACGCCCGTATCAACAACGAGCCCGGCTTCATCCTCCACACCTATCCTTTCAAGGAAACCAGCGTGGTGGCGGAAGCGTTCACCCGCAGCCACGGCCGTGTGGCGCTGATCGCACGCGGCGCGCGCCGTCCGGCCTCGGCGCTGCGCGGTCTGATGCAGCCCTTCACTCCGCTGCTGCTGTCGTGGTTCGGCAAGTCCGAGTTGAAAACCCTGCATGCGGCGGAATGGCAGGGCGGGCTGCTGGCGCCGCAGGGCCGCGCGCTGATGTGCGGGTTCTATCTCAACGAACTGCTGTTGCGCCTGCTGGCGCGCGGTGATGCGCACGAACTGCTGTACGACCGCTATTCCGGTACCCTCGAACAGCTGGCAGGCGAGACGTGCAGCACCGATTACGAGCGCATCCTGCGCCGCTTCGAGAAAAACCTGCTCGCCGAGATCGGCTACGGTGCCACTTTCGATCGCGAGGCCGAGAGCAAGGCGCCGATCGACCCCGGTGCCCGTTACGTATTCCAGCCTGAACGCGGCGCACTGCGTAGCCTCGTGGGCATCAATACGGGCGGGCAGCCGGGCTGCCCGGTATCCGGGCAGACGCTGATCGACCTCGCCGCCGACCGTTTCGAGCGCCCGGCCACCCTGGCCGAAGCCAAGGTCCTGATGCGCACGTTGATCAACCATACCCTCGGCGCGAAGCCGCTTTATACTCGCCAGCTGCTACGCGAACTTACCGAACTGACACAATGAGCATCCATCTCGGCGTCAACATAGACCATATCGCCACCCTGCGTCAGGCGCGCAAGACCCGCTATCCGAGCCCGGTCGAGGCCGCGCTGTTGGCCGAGACCGCGGGCGCCGATTCGATCACCCTGCACCTCAGGGAAGACCGCCGCCACATCCAGGATGCCGATGTGGCGATCCTGCGCCAGGTGCTGAAGACCAAGATGAACCTAGAAATGGCGGTCACCGAGGAGATGCTTGCAATCGCCGTCGCGACGAAACCGCAGGACGTCTGCCTGGTTCCGGAAAAACGCGAGGAACTGACCACCGAGGGCGGGCTCGACGTGGCCAGCCAGATGCCCAGGCTGAAGGATGCCTGTGCGCGGCTGGCGCACGCGGGCATCCGCGTTTCCCTCTTCATCGACGCCGACTTCGCCCAGCTCGACGCGGCTCACGCAGCCGGCGCGCCGGTGGTCGAGATCCATACCGGGCATTATGCAGATGCCGAAGATGACGCTGCGCGCAGCGCCGAGTTCGAGCGCATCCGCATGGCGGTTGCCTACGGCCGCAGTCTCGGCCTGACGATGAATGCCGGCCACGGCCTGACCTATCACAATGTGCAGCCGATCGCGGCGCTGCCTGGCATCTTCGAGCTCAATATCGGCCATGCGATCGTCGCGCAAGCCTTGTTCGTGGGATGGCCGGCGGCGGTGGCGGAGATGAAGCGGCTGATGGTGGAAGCTACTGCCCGCGGCATTCTGCCGAATCGTTGACCTGCTTGAGATAGGCGATGAGGTCGGCGCGTTCCTGGCGATCCGCGATACCGGCATAGCCCATCGCGGTTCCCGGCACGGTCTTGAGCGGGTTCTTCAGAAAGCGATCGAGCGTCCGCGTGCCCCACACCAGATTCGAGTGACGCATCGCATCCGAATACGCGAAGCCTTGTACGCTGCCGGCATGGCGACCGAACAGCCCACAATGCCGGGGGCCGGTACGGTCATAGGCGAAGGCATGGCAAGCGAGGCAACGCTCGTAGACCACCTTGCCCCGCGCGGGGTCGCCATGCGCGAGCGCAGCGGCAGGGCCTGCATTCGCAAGGAGGGCATACACGGCGCTGGCGGCCAGGATGGCCGCCCTGAATTTTTTCACGACATGAAGGCGGATGGCACCGGGATCTCGCCCAATGCGTTGCGCAAGATTGCCCAGTGCATCGCTTCGTCCCCGAGAATGCTGGCGGCAGCCTTGGCCAGCTCGCGGTTGCCGAATACCGGCACGGCGCCGAGATACGCGCTCACCGCGCCTTTTTCGAGCATCGCGGCGAAGCGCAGGACGTCGGCCTGGCTTTTCAGCGTGTCGACAGGAAAGGTGTATTTCTCTTTCGATGCCACCGGCTGTCCGCCCAGTTTGACGATGGTTTTCGCCAGTACGTCAGCATGTTCCTTGTGATGCCCCTGAAACGTCAGCGCAAGATCGAGCACCGGTTTTTGCAGCAGCCCGCTCTCCGCACCCAGCTGGTAGGCTGCGACCGCCTCGAGTTCGGCGCCCAGCGCTGTGTTCAGAATACGCACGTCGGACGCGCCGGACTGGCCGCCTTTGGCGAGCGCATCGCGCCCGGCGAGCAGGGCAACGGCCGCACCCGACAGAAGCAGGCCCGAGTGGCCGAGAAAGGAACGACGCGTCTCATCGTCCAGGTTTGCCGTAATAGGCATGTGCGTCGTGTCCTGCTTTTGAATGAATGAAAACATGGCGGTCTCCTGATAGGGAAGGTGCTGCGATGGAGCCTGGCGACAGCTGGGCCGGGCGGGATCAGGCGTCGTCAGCCTGGTGGGTGTTCAGCTTCGCCAGAACGCCCGCGACAATGCGGTCGCAGCGGTCGCCGGCGAAGGAGAATGCGTCCGCGAGGCTGAAATCGATTTCACGCGCCAGTGCTTCGCGCAGCAGTCCCCGGGCGCGAAAGTAGCGGGTGCGTACCGTTTCCGGCGGAATGTCGAGACAGGCCGCCGTTTCGTCGACGGACATTTCTTCCAGCGCGCGCAGCACGAAGACAGTGCGAAAAGCATCCGGCAGCCGACTGATCTTGTCCTCGACCAGGCGACGTATTTCCACGCGCATCAGGGCATGTTCGGGTTGCTCGGGTGAATGCTCGCCCATATTTGCCTCCGACAGTCTGTCTTCCTGCTCCGCATCGGCATACAGGTCGACCACCTCGGCCTGCCGGCGGCGCTTGCGCAAACGTGCGATGGCTGCGTTGACGGCGATGCGCACCAGCCAGGTGGATAACCGGGCATTGCCGTGAAATTGGCCCATCGCGCGATAGGCAAGAAGATAGGCGTCCTGTACGGCGTCTTCGGCCTCGGCGTCGTCATTCAGGATGCTGCGTGCAGTCCGGTAAAGCGTTTGATTGTGGCGTCGCATCAGGCGTTGGAGCATGGATAGATCGCCCTCCGCGATGCGCTGCGCGAGCTCGGCGTCGGTCAAGGGTTGCTCGGCGGCTTTTTCCTGGGGGCGATACATGGCGCTCTCCGTCTGTTTCGGGCTCTTATCACATTAGATGACGGCGAAGCTTTTCGCGTTCCCGGCACCGGAGGGCGAGAACGCATTGCGGTACGCAGACCGCGGAGAGGGCGGTGGCGGGAGCGCTCCCGGCCCGCTAGCGCAGGACTTTCTTCTTCAGCTTGAGGCGGACGTAGAGCAGCACGATCACGGCCACTGCGCCGAGGGTGAACAGCGTGATGAGGTGGAGATTGTTGCGGATCGCCTCCTCGTTGTGGCCGAGCGTGTACCCCAGCACGGCGAGGATGGTGACCCAGATGCCGGCGCCGAGGCTGGTGTAGAAGCTGAACACGGCGAGGTTCATGCGCGCGAGGCCCGCCGGCAGCGAAATGTACTGGCGCACCGCCGGGATCAGATGGCCGGTGAAGGTGGAGATGTGGCCGTGGCGCGCGAAGAAGTCTTCCATGCGCTGCAGCGAGTGCTCCTTGAACAGGATGTACTTGCCGTAGCGCAGCAGGAAGGGGCGACCCAGCTTCATCGCCAGCCAGTAGTTGAACAGCGCGCCGGCTAGGCTGCCGCCGATGCCGGCGAGGATGGCCAGTACAAGATTCATTTCGCCCTTGTAGGCGAGATAGCCGGCGGGAATCATCACCACTTCGCTGGGGAAGGGGAAGAAACTCGATTCCAGCGCCATCATCAGAAAGATGCCGGTATAGCCCCAGGCGCCGACGGTGGCGACGATGGTCTGGATGATGTCGTTGAGCATGATGAGATGCAGGTTCAAGTTGCAAGACTCAAGAGGCAAGGGGGAAGCGCGCCTCCTTGCATCTTGGATCTTGTGTCTTGCATCTCAAACAACCGCCTCTTCCTTCTTCTCCACCGGCTTGATGAAGTGCTCGCGCTTGACGCCGAACATCAGCAAGAGCGGCGAGGCCACCAGCACCGACGAGTAGATGCCGAACATGATGCCGATGGTGAGCGCGAGCGCGAAGTTGTGCAGCGCCTCGCCGCCGAAGAAAAACATCGACAGCACCATGAGCTGGGTCGAGCCGTGGGTGATGATGGTGCGGCTCATGGTGCGGGTGATGGCGTCGTCGATGATGTGCGGGATGGTCGCGCCGCGCATCTTGCGGATGTTTTCGCGGATCCGGTCGAACACCACCACCGACTCGTTGACCGAGTAGCCCAGAACCGCCAGCACGCCGGCCAGAACGGTCAGCGTGAACTCCCACTGGAAGAAGGCGAACATGCCGAGGATGATGACGATGTCGTGCATGTTGGCGAGCATCCCCGCCACCGCGAAGCGCCATTCGAAGCGGATGGCCAGATAGGCCATGATGCCGAAGGCGACCACCAGCAGCGCCAGCGCGCCGCTGTCGTAAAGCTCCTTGCCGACCTGCGGGCCGACGAAATCGACGCGCTTCAGTTCGATGGTGGCATCGACCGACTGCAAGGCGGCCATCACGCGGTTGCTGGTTTCCGCGGCGTTGGCTTCGCCCTTGTTGGGCAGGCGGATCAGCACGTCGTGGCTGGTGCCGAAGTTCTGCACCGAAATTTCGGGCAGGCCGGTCTTTTCCAGCGCCGTACGGATCACATGCAGATCGGCTGGCTGGTCGGTACGGACCTCGATCACGGTGCCGCCGGTGAAATCGACGCCCAGGTTGAGACCGCGGTCCCACAGTGCCCACACCGAGAACAGGAAGGTGATGAGCGAAATCGCCGTCGTCACCTTCCCCCAGCTCATGAAGGGAATGGTTTTCTTGAACGGGAAAAATTCCAGCATGATGTCAGCCTTAGATCGAGACTTTGGCCAGCCGCGCCTGGCGGCCGTAGGTGAGGTTCACCATGGCGCGCGACACGGTCACGGCACTGAACATGGAGGTGAGGATGCCCAGACACAGCACCACGGCGAAGCCGCGCACCGGGCCGGAGCCGAGCCAGAACAGTGCAATGCCGGCGATCATCGTGGTGAGGTTGGAGTCGAGAATGGTGGCCCAGGCGCGCTCGTAGCCGGCGTGGATCGCCGCCTGCGGGGTGAGGCCGGCACGGATCTCCTCGCGGATGCGCTCGTTGATCAGGACGTTGGCGTCGATCGCCATGCCGAGCGTGAGCGCGATCGCCGCCATGCCGGGCAGGGTGAGCGTGGCCTGCATCATGGAGAGCAGCGCGATCAGCAGCAGGGCGTTGATGGCCAGCGCGACCGACGAGATCAGGCCGAACACGCGGTAGTAGATGACCATGAAGCTGACGACCGCGAGGAAGCCCCACAGGTTGGAGTGGAAGCCTTTGTCGATGTTCTCGGCGCCCATGCTGGGGCCGACGGTGCGTTCTTCCACGATCTGCATCGGCGCAGCGAGGGCGCCGGCGCGCAGCAGCAGGGCGACATCGGAGGCTTCCTGCGCGGTTTCCATGCCGGTGATCTGCACCCGGCCGCCGCCGATTTCCTCACGAATGACCGGCGCGGTGATCGCCTCGGCAACGCCCTTCTCGATCAGCAGGATGGCCATGCGCTTGCCGACGTTCTCGCGCGTCACGTCCTTGAAGATGCGCGCGCCCTTGCCGTCGAGGTTGATGTGCACCGCGGCCTGGCCGCTCTGGCTGTCGAAGCCGGGCGAGGCGTCGGTGATCGAATCACCGGTCAGCACCACGTCCTTCTTCACCGCGATATTGCCGCCCTCGCGGCTGGTCACGATGTCGTCGCCGAACGGCGCCCGGCCCTGGCTGACGGCGATCGGATCGGCCTGCTCGTCGACCATGCGGACTTCCAGGGTGGCGGTGCGGCCCAGAATGTCCTTCGCCTTGGCGGTGTCCTGCACGCCGGGCAGTTGCACCACGACGCGGCTAGCGCCCTGTTGCTGGATGACGGGTTCGGCCACGCCGAGCTCGTTGACGCGGTTTCTGAGCGTCGTGATGTTCTGCTGCAGGGCGAATTCCTGCACCTTGGTTTGGGCTTCCGGTTTCAGGCGTGCGGTCAGGGTGAAGCCATCGGCCTGGTCTGCGGGGCTGAAGACGAGATCGGTGAACACCGAGCCCAGCTTGTTGGCGGCCGCATCACGCTGGTCGCGGGTCGCGAAGTGCACGGTAACGGCATTGCCTTCGCGGCTGATGCGTCCATAGCGGATCTTGTCGCCGCGCAGTTCGGTGCGGAAATCGTTCTGGTAACGGATGGCCGCTTTTTCCAGCGCGGCCTTCATGTCGACCTCGAGCAGGAAGTGCACCCCGCCGCGCAAGTCGAGGCCGAGATACATGGGCAGCGCATGGATCGACGACAGCCAGGCCGGCGAGGCCGACACCAGGTTGAGCGCCACGGTGTAGCGTTCGCCCAGGCTGTTTTGCAGCACGTCCTTGGCCTTGATCTGTACGTCGGTGTTGGCAAGGCGCACCTTGATGCTGTTGCCCGCCAGTTCCACCGCGTTGTAGGCCACCTGGGCCGCCTTCAGCGCGGATTCCACCTGCCCCAGCAGCGCGGTGTCGACATTCTCGCTGGTGCGCACCGGCGAGACCTGTACCGCCGGCACTTCGCCGAAGAAGTTGGGCAGGGTGTAAATGAATGCAACCACCAGCGTGATGCCGATGAGCACATATTTCCAGAGCGGGAAGCGGTTCATTTTTTTAGGAGCCAGGAATTAGGGGCTAGGAGCTAGGGGTAGGGACCGGGGCGCGTGCTGGAAAATGTGCGGCACAGCCGTTCTTCCCCGTTCCCAGCCCCTGGATCATGATCCCTAAATGCCTTTGATCGTGCCCTTGGGCAGCAGCGTCTGCACCGACTGCTTTTGCACGTGGGTAATCACGCCGTCGGCGATTTCCAGCGACACGTATTGATCGCCGATTTTTGCGACTTTTCCGACCTGGCCGCTGCTGGTAACGATTTCGTCGCCCTTGGCCAGTTCCGTCAGCATTTTCTTCTGCTCCTTGGCGCGTTTCATCTGCGGGCGGATGAGCATGAACCAGAACAGGATGAAAATGATGATCAGCGGCAGGAAATCGGTGATGCCGGGCGTGGCCGATGCGGCAGTTTGCGCGTGGGCAAGTGAAATCATAGGTGAAGCTCCAAATTAAGGGCGGTTTGCTGAAAAACCCGGGGATTCTACCATCCGCGTGTTTGCATCTCGTGAAACTGCGCCGTGAAGTCGGCAAAGCGCCCGGCCTCGATGGCAGCGCGCATCCCGGCCATCAGCCGGTGGTAGTAATGCAGGTTGTGGATCGTGGCCAGCCGCGCGCCGAGGATTTCCCCGGCGCGGATCAGATGGTGCACGTAGGCGCGGCTGAAATGGGTGCAGGTGTGGCAGTCGCACTCGTCGTCGATCGGCGCGGTGTCGGTTTTCCAGCGTGCGTTGCGGATGCGCATTTCGCCGCGCCGGGTGAACAGGATGCCGTGGCGCGCATTGCGGGTCGGCAGCACGCAGTCGAACTGGTCGATCCCCTGGCCGACCGCGAACACCAGATCCGATGGCGTGCCGACGCCCATCAGGTAGCGCGGCTTGCCGGCCGGCAGCTGCGGCGCGGTGTGGGCGAGGATGCGCGCCATGTCGTTCTTGGGTTCGCCGACCGAGAGCCCGCCGATGGCGTAGCCGTCGAAGTCCATGCCGATCAGTTCGCGTGCCGACTCGTCGCGCAAATCCTCGTACATGCCGCCCTGCACGATGCCATACAGCGCGTTGGGATTGCCGGCGTGCGCCGCTTTCGAGCGCGCCGCCCAGCGCAGCGAGAGCCGCATCGAGTCGGCGGCCTCGCGCTCGGTGGCGGGATAGGGCGTGCATTCGTCGAAAATCATCACGATGTCGGAGTTCAGCGTGCGCTGGATCTGCATCGAGATTTCCGGGGTGAGAAACAGCTTGTCGCCGTTGATCGGCGAGGCGAATTTCACTCCCTCCTCGGTGATCTTCCTCAGCTTGCCCAGGCTGAACACCTGGAACCCGCCCGAATCGGTGAGGATCGGCTTGTCCCAGCCCATGAAGCGGTGCAGCCCGCCGAAGCGTTCGATCACCTCCAGGCCGGGGCGCAGCCACAGGTGGAAGGTGTTGGAGAGCACCATTTCGAAGCCGGTTTCGATAAGCTCGGCCGGCGCCATCGCTTTCACCGTGCCGTAGGTGCCCACCGGCATGAAGACGGGCGTCTGCACCGTGCCGTGCGCGAGGTGGAGCTGGCCGCGGCGCGCGCCGCCGTCGGTGGCGAGGAGGTCGAATTTCATGCGAGAGGATGTTTTTCCAGGCTGTTCTTTTCCAAAAACATCGCGTCGCCGTAGCTGAAGAAGCGGTAGCGCTCCCTGACGGCATGGGCGTAGGCCGTGCGGATGGTGTCGACGCCGGCAAACGCGGAGACCAGCATCAGCAGCGTGGATTTGGGAAGATGAAAGTTGGTGATGAGCGCGTCGACCACCCGGAAGCGATAACCCGGGGTGATGAAGATGTCGGTCTCGCTGGAGCCGGCGTGCAGCTTGCCCGCTTGTGCTGCGGCTTCCAGCGCGCGCAGGCTGGTGGTGCCCACCGCCACCACGCGGCCGCCACGGGCACGCGTTTCGGCAATCGCCGCCACCGCCGCGTCCGGGATCGTGTAACGCTCGCTATGCATCCTGTGGTCGGCAATGGCGTCCACCCGCACCGGCTGGAAGGTGCCGGCGCCCACGTGCAGCGTCACCTGCGCCGTGTGGATGCCCTGCGTGCGCAAGGCATCCAGCATGGCAGCATCGAAATGCAGTCCGGCGGTGGGGGCCGCCACCGCGCCGGGTGCGTTCGCGTATACGGTCTGGTAGCGCGCCTCGTCGTCGGCTGTCGGCGCATGCTCGATGTAGGGCGGCAGCGGCAACTGGCCGAGCTGGTCCAGCACCTCCAGCACCGGGCGTGGAAAGCGCAGCCGGGTCAGATCGTCCTGCCGCGCCAGCACCGCCACCGCCACATCGTCGACGAGATGAATCCGCGTCCCCGGCCTGGGCGCATGGCTGGCACGGATGAAGGCCAGCGCATCGCATTCATCCAGCACCCGTTCCACCAGCAGCTCGACCTTGCCGCCGGAATCCTTGTGGCCAAACAAGCGTGCCTTGATCACACGCGTATCGTTCATCACCAGCAGGTCGTTTGGGCGCAGCAGGGTGGGTAGATCGGCAAATTCGCGGTCATGCAGCGTGCCGGATGTCTCGATGTGCAGCAGCCGGCTGCCGCCACGCAGCGCGGACGGGAATTGCGCGATCAGTTCGTCGGGCAGATCGAAATCGAAATCGGCAACATGCATGGGGCGCGATTATAGCCGTCGCCTTGCGGGGGGGCGCCCGATTCGGCGATAATCCCCGGCTTCTGTCGCCGGCCGCGTTCGCGTCCGGCTCCTTGCCGGGATGGCGGAATCGGTAGACGCAGCGGATTCAAAATCCGCCGCTGGTAACAGTGTGGGGGTTCGAGTCCCCCTCCCGGCACCAGTTTGAATTCAATGGCTTAGCCCGGAACTGCCATACCCATAATGCACCTTCCCTCGAATTTTTTTAATGCACCTTCCCTCGAATTTTTTGCTGCGGTTTGAGTGGAAAACTCCGCTAAACCACGGGATCAAACGGTAAGCCATCTTACTGATTTTATTGCTGTATTCATCGCCAGTCCGCATGGAATATGGGGTTTCAAGTGGATTCAAAATCCGCCGCTGCTGTGGGGGTTCGAGTCCCCTCCTCGCCAAATCAATTTTTTCCCGCTGAATCCAAGCGCCGCCGTCTTGTTTGGAGCTGGCCTTGCCCGCCTGTTCTTCTGCACTATTCAGGTGCATTCCTCCCGCCATATCGGGCGGGTAGTCCCAGCTGGGTGCAGTCTTGATGCGGTTTCACGGATTCGTCATCGGCGTCTCACGGATTTTTCCTATAGTTCCAACACGTGTCGGACGTAGCCTCCGGTGCTAGGGCACAGGCATTGCTTGATGAGCGTTGGAAGTCGCGCAGACAGAAGGGGCAGCATGTCTTCAGCAATTCAGATGTTGCGGAACGAGGCGGGCGAGCCGGGTGTATTGCACCGGCCTGTGTATCGCGTGTTGCAGGCGCATCACGCGCAGATGGCAACGGTACATATGCGCGATCTGTTTGCGGCCGATCCGGCGCGCTTCGAGCGGTTTTCGCTGCGAGTAGGCGGGTTGCTGCTGGACTATTCGAAGAATCGCATTACTGGCGACACCATGAGCTTGCTGGTACGGCTGGCCGAGGAGGCGGATGTGGCGGGCTGGCGCGAGCGCATGTTCACAGGCGAGAAAATCAACAACACGGAAAACCGTGCGGTGCTGCATGTGGCGCTGCGTAACCGCAGCAAGCAGCCGATGCGTGTCGACGGCGAGGATGTGATGCCCAAGGTGAGCGCGGTGATCGGGCGCATGGCGACGTTTGCCGAACAGGTTCGCAGTGGCGAGTGGCGCGGCTATACCGGCAAGCGTATCACCGACGTGGTGAATATCGGTATCGGCGGCTCGGATCTGGGGCCGCAGATGGTGTGTCAGGCATTGAAGCCATACCACCATCCACAGCTGAAGGCGCACTTCATTTCCAACGTCGATGGCGCGCATGTGCAGGAAATACTGGAAGCGCTGAATCCGGAGACGGCGCTGTTCATCGTGTCGTCGAAAACCTTTGCCACGCAGGAAACGATGACCAACGCGCACCATGCGCGCGAGTGGTTCCTGGCACGTGCACTGGCGACCCGGCATGTCGCGCGGCATTTTGTGGCGGCTTCCACCAACCGCCACGCGGTGGCGGCGTTCGGCATCGACCCGGCCCACATGTTCGAATTCTGGGACTGGGTGGGCGGACGCTATTCGCTTTGGTCTGCGATCGGGCTGTCGATCGTGCTGGCGGTGGGCGCGGAACGTTTCGTCGAACTGCTGGAAGGCGCGCACGAGATGGACGGGCATTTTCGCCATGCGCCGCTGGAGCAGAACATGCCGGTGATCCTGGCGCTGCTGGGCGTCTGGTACAACAACCTTTTCGGTGCCGAGTCGCATGCGATCCTGCCGTATGACCATTACCTGAGCAGCCTGCCGGCGTACCTGCAGCAGGCCGACATGGAAAGCAACGGCAAGTCGGTGAGCCGCGACGGCAAGGTGGTGGACTATTCCACCGGGGCCATCGTCTGGGGTGCCAGCGGCATCAACGGACAGCATGCGTTCTATCAATTGCTGCATCAGGGAAGCAGGATGATCCCGGCCGATTTCATCGTCTCGGTCGAGCCGCACACCGAACTGCAGGCGCACCACGATATTCTCTTCGCCCATTTTCTGGCGCAGACCGAAGCGCTGATGCGCGGCCGCACGCGCGGGGAGACCTTGCTTGAAATGGGCTCGCCTGAAGGCGATTCGGCGCAAACCGGCCAGTTCGTCCAGCACAAGGTGTTCGACGGCAACCATCCGAGCAATGCGCTGCTGCTGCAAAAGCTGACCCCGCACGCGCTCGGCATGCTGATCGCCCTGTACGAGCACAAGATTTTCGTACAGGGCGTGATCTGGAACCTGAATTCCTACGACCAGTGGGGAGTGGAACTCGGCAAGCAGCTTGCCAGCCGCATCCTGCCCGAACTGCAGGCCGCTGCGCCGGTGACCGGGCACGACGCCTCGACCAGTGCGCTCATTAATCACTACCGCCGCATGCGCCAGCCGCATGCTGGCTTATAGTTCGAGTATGGAGTTGATCGCGGGCGATATCGGGGGGACCAAAAGCTGGCTGGCCTGGGTGACCGGCGATGCGGAGGGTGTGTCGCGCCCGCGTTTCGAAAAGGTGTATGCCAGCGCCGATTTCGCTTCGGCGGATGCGCTGTTGCGCCAGTTCATGGCCGAGGCGCAGTCGCCCGTCCCACCGAACGTCCTGCTGCTGGCGCTGCCCGGGCCGTTGCAGGCACAACGCGTCAAGCTCACCAATCTGGACTGGACACTCGATGCGGCCGGCATGGCGGCCTCGCTGGGTATTGCCGACGTGCGCTTCGTCAACGATTTTCAGGCGGCGGCGGCGGGCGTGGCGACGCTGACCGCATCCGACGTGATCGCGCTCAACCCCCGGCCGGCCGACCCCGCTGGCGTGCGTGCCATTATCGGCGCCGGCACCGGCATGGGGCTGGCCTTCATGGTGGCCGATTCCAGCGGGCGCTACCGGAGCTTCGCCAGCGAAGGCGGGCATACCGACTTCGCGCCGGGCAATGCGCTGCAGCTGCGGCTGCTCGAATATTTGCGCGCCGAATATGGCCATGTGTCATGGGAGCGCGCCGTGTCGGGCTCGGCGATGAACGACCTGTACCGCTTCTGCTGTACCGAGCAAGGCCTCGCGCAGCCCGGCGAACCTGTGGACGGCGCCATGCTCGTTGCGCGCGCCGGGTCGGGCGATGGCGTCGCCGCGGCCGCGCTCGATCTGTTCGTCGCGCTGTATGGGGCGTGGACCGGCAATGTGGCGCTGTTGTATCAGCCGCGCGGCGGGCTGTATATCGCCGGTGGCGTGTCCCGGCACCTGCAGACACACCTGCAGTCGCCGCGTTTCATGGCCGCGGCCGTCGACAAGGGAAGGATGCGCGGGGTGGTCGAGCGCACGCCGGTTTTTTTGATTGTCCAGCCGCGGCTGGGAGTGCAGGGTGCGATTGCAATGGCGTTTGCGCCGCCCTGAGCCCGATTCAACGATTCACTACTTGATCTCATAGGGCAGCAACAAGGAACGGATATGACGATTTCAAAAGACGAGCAGGAACGGCTCTATCGCTATTACACCGAGCCGAAGACGGTGACCGGTCTCACGCACAGGACGCTGGCGCTGGTGCTGGCGGGCGGCGAGGGCTCGCGGCTGAAGCATCTGACCGCCTGGCGCGCCAAGCCCGCAGTACCGATCGGAGGCAAGTACCGCATCATCGATTTTCCGCTGTCGAACTGCGTCAATTCGGGCATCCGCCGCATCGGCGTGCTGACGCAGTACAAATCGCATTCGCTGATTCGCCACCTGCAACGCGCCTGGGGCTTCATGCGTGCCGAGATCGGCGAGTTCGTTGAAATCCTGCCGGCGCAGCAGCGCACCGACAAGAAGGAGTGGTACCAAGGCACCGCCGATGCGCTGTTCCAGAACATCGATATCGTGCAGCGCCACCATCCCGAGTACGTGCTGGTGCTGGGCGGCGATCATGTCTACACCATGGATTACTCCGATATGCTGCTGTACCACGTGCAGACCGGTGCCGACTTCACCGTCGGCAGCATCGAGGTGCCGGTGGCCGAGGCAAGTTCGTTCGGCGTGATGTCGGTCGACGAAAACATGTACATCACCCATTTCACCGAGAAGCCCAAGAACCCCGACTGCATTCCCGGCAAGCCCGGCATTGCGCTGGTCTCGACGGGCATCTACATCTTCTCCAAGGATTTCCTCTACAAGACGCTGGTCGAGGACGCCGGCAACCCCCGCTCCTCGCACGATTTCGGCAAGGACATCATCCCGGCCAGCATCGCATCCGCGCGCGGGGTCGCGTTTCCTTTCCGCAATAAAGACGATCAGCCCGCCTACTGGCGTGATGTCGGCACGCTGCATTCCTACTGGAAAACCAACATGGAGCTGTGCTCGATCGAACCCGAACTCAATCTGTATGACCGCGACTGGCCGATCTGGACCTACCAGCCGCAATTTCCACCCGCCAAGTTCATTTTCGACGACGAAGGCCGACGCGGCGAGGCGATCGACTCGCTGATCGCGGGCGGTTGCATCCTGTCGGGTGCGCGGGTCAAACGTTCGGTGCTGTTCTTTGCCACCACGGTGGAAAACTGCAGCCTGATCAAGGACAGCGTGGTCCTGCCCAAGGTCAGCATCGGCAGGAATTGCCGCATCACCCGCGCCATCATCGACAAGGGCACGGTCATTCCCGACGGCACGGTGATCGGCGAAGACCGGGTCGAGGATGCCAAACGCTTTCATGTGACGGATGAAGGCATTGTGCTGGTGACCCCCGCCATGCTTGGGCAGAACCTGTACGCCAGGTGGCAGGATGAATTCGATGGCTGAATCGATCAATGTCGTGTTGTGCTGGCACATGCACCAGCCGTATTACCGCGAAGGCCTCAAGGGCGCATATCGCCTGCCCTGGGTATACCTGCACGGCATCAAGGATTACAGCGACATGGCCGCGCATCTGGAGCGCTATCCGCGGATGCGCGCAGTGGTCAACTTTGCGCCGGTGCTACTGGAGCAACTCGACGATTACGCACGGCAGCTCGATGCGCTGTTGCAGTACGGCAAGCCCACCCACGACCCGCTGCTGAACCTGCTTGCGGGCATCGAACCGATTCCGGCAGATGCAGCTCGCCGTCTCCGTATCGTGCAGGATTGCCGGCGCTGTCATGCGCCGCGCATGATCCATCCGTATCCCGCATTCCATTCACTGCTGCGCATGGTCGGTGTCACCGACGAAACCGGAGCCAACAACGCAGAGCAGCAGCTGCACCTGACGTATCTGTCCGAGCAATATTTTCTCGATTTGCTGACCTGGTATCACCTTGCCTGGCTGGGCCACTCGCTCAAACAATTGCCGCTGGCGCAGCGGCTGATGGCACAGGAAAAGAATTTTTCTGTCACCGATCGCCACGCGCTGCTGAACTTGATGCAGGGTTGCATGGCCGGGCTGATCCCGCGTTACCGCGCGCTTGCCGAGCGCGGCCAGATCGAATTGTCGATGTCGCCTTACGGTCACCCCATCGTGCCGCTGCTCAATGACTTTGCCAACCTGCGCGATGCCCTGCCCGATGCGCCCGTCCCGCAGGCGCCGGCCTATCCCGGCGGAGCCGAACGTGCACGCTGGCACCTGCAGCGGGGCGTGGCCGTGTTCGAACATTATTTCGGTCGTCGGCCGGCCGGCGTGTGGCTGTCCGAAGGCGGGGTGAGCGAGGATGCGCTGGCCCAGCTCGATGAAATGGGCTTTGCCTGGACCGCCTCGGGCGAGGGCGTATGGCGCAACAGCTGCGTCAAGTCGGGGCTTCCGGAAAGCGATATGCATACCAAGCGCGCGCTGTTCTCGCCTGCGCAGATCGACGGTTTCGCTACGCGGGTGTTTTTTCGCGACGATGGCCTGTCCGATCTGATCGGCTTCAAGTATGGCGACTGGCATGCCGACGATGCGGTGGGCGACTTCGTCCAGCATCTGGAAAACATCGCCCATTTTTTCGGCGAGGACGCGAGCCGGCATGTGGTCTCGGTCATTCTCGACGGCGAGAATGCCTGGGAGTACTACCCCGACAACGGCCACCATTTTCTCGATGCGCTCTACTCGACGCTGTCGAGCCACCCCAGGCTCAATGTCGACACTTTTTCCGGGCAGGTCACGCAAGCCGCCGTCACGTCGCTGAAGCGGCTGGCGGCAGGCAGCTGGGTATACGGCAGCTTCTCGACCTGGATCGGTTCGGAAGACAAGAATCGCGGCTGGGATCTGCTGGCGATGGCGAAGCACGATTATGACCGTGTCGCCAAAGGCGGCGGTTTGTCCGCCATGCAACTGCAGCAGGCGACGCAACAACTGGCGGTATGCGAGGGCTCAGACTGGTTCTGGTGGTTCGGCGACTACAACCCGGCCAGCAGCGTGAGCGATTTCGAGCAGCTGTACCGGGACCAGGTGCGCGAACTGTATCGGCTGATCGGCGTGGCGCCGCCGATCCAGCTCGACGTGCCGCTGTCGCATGGCCGCGGCAACGCCGAGAATGCCGGTACCATGCGCAGGAATACCTGATGCGATTCGACACGCGGCGCGCCGGCCTGCTGCTGCATCCGACCTCGCTGCCATCGATTACGCTGGCCGATGTCGAACGCTGGCTGGATTTTCTGCAGGCAGCGGGGATCGGCGTGTGGCAGATGTTGCCGCTGGGCCTGCCGCTGGGCGGGCTGTCGCCTTACCAGTGTGCCTCGGCATTCGCGGTCGACCCCGCCCTGTTTCCCGCTGCACCGGCCGATATGCACGGTTTTATGGACTGGCGCAGCCGGCAGGCGCATTGGCTGGTGGATTTTGCGCGCTTCATGGTCATCAAGGCGGATCAGGGCGACACCCCCTGGACCGACTGGCCGCTTGCGCTGCGCGACCGCGATGCGCAGACGCTGGCCGCGCTCGATGTCAGCCACGCCGACAAGCTGAACGCGGTGATGGTCGAGCAGTATCGCGCAGCTTTTCACGGACAGCACATCCGTGCACAAGCAGCGGCGCGCGGCATCCAGATGTTCGGCGACATGCCGATTTTCGTCGCTCACGACAGCGCCGACGTGTGGGCGCAGCGCGACCTGTTCCTGCTGGACGACGCGGGCCACCCTGTGATGGTGACGGGTGTGCCGCCGGATTATTTCTCCGCGACCGGACAGCGCTGGGGCAATCCGCACTACAACTGGGCGGCGATGCAGGCCGACGGCTTCGCCTGGTGGCGCGCGCGGCTGCGCGCTCACTTCGAGTGGTTCGACCTGCTGCGCATCGACCATTTCCGCGGCCTGGTTGCGGCCTGGGAGATCCCGGCGGACGAGCCCACCGCAGTCCACGGCGAATGGGTGGCGGTGCCCGGAGCGGAACTGTTGCAGGCGATCGCCGACGAGATGGGAACGCTGCCTCTGGTGGCCGAAGATCTCGGCGTCATCACGCCAGATGTCACCGTGCTGCGCCACCGGTTTGGCCTGCCCGGCATGGCTGTGTTGCAATTCGCGTTTGACGGCCATGCCGACAATCCGCACAAGCCGGAAAACGTGCATCCCGACACCGTGTATTACACCGGCACCCACGACAACGACACCACGCTGGGCTGGTGGCGCACGCTACCCGACGAAGCACGCCAGCAGGTGATGCGGCAACTGGACGTCAGCGACCCCGATGCGGTGCTGGCGGCGATGATCGCCGCGGTGCTGGAAAGCTGCGCCGCGCTGGCGGTGCTGCCGCTGCAGGACGTACTGCAGCTCGGCAGCGAAGCACGCATGAACACGCCCGGCACCGACAGCGGCAACTGGACCTGGCGGTTCACATGGGATGCGCTGACCCCGGAGCTGGCATCCCGCTTGCTGCGACAATTACAGAAAACCCACCGATGCGAGATCCAGCCCCGTCCATGAACCTCTCTCGAACAAGCCCGCCAGATGCCAGTCTGCCTGCAGTCAGCGCGCCCATCATGCGTGTGCAGAGCGGCACGCACCACGATCCTTTCGAGGTGCTGGGGATACACCCGCAGCCGGGCGGCGGCACGCTGATCCGCGCTTTCATGCCCGCCGCGGAGGCGGTCGAGGTGGCCGGCGGCCGCATGTCGCGGGTGCCCGGCACCGACTGTTTCGAGCGCCAGCTGCCACCCGGCGCCGCGGTCGAGCCGCATCCGTTGCTGCGCTGGCAGGACAAGGGGGCGGGCAATTGGCATACCACGCAATGCCCTTACAGCTTCGGACCGCAGCTGGGCGAGATGGACCTGCACCTGCTGGGCGAGGGGCGCCATTTCGAAGCCTGGAAAGTGCTCGGTGCGCGTCGGAAAACCGTCGATGGCGTCGAAGGTTGCCTGTTCGCCGTGTGGGCGCCGGCGGTGCAACGGGTTAGCGTGATCGGTGATTTCAACGACTGGGATGGCCGCCGCCACCCGATGCGCTGTCGCGGCACGTCGGGCATATGGGAATTGTTCATCCCCGGTCTGGGGGCTGGCCACGCCTACAAATACGAAATTCTCGGTAGCCGCGGCCAACTGGTGAAGAAAACCGACCCCTATGCGCGACAGATGTTCATGCGCCCGGAAACCACCAGCTGCGTGCCGGATGACGAAGCCTATGCCTGGGAAGACGGCGCGTGGATCGAGGCACGCGCGCATTTCGACTGGCAGCACCAGCCGATCAGCATCTACGAGCTGCACCCCGGCTCCTGGCGGCGCCACGATGACGGCAGCTATTACGGCTGGGGCGAACTCGCCGCCGAACTGATTCCCTACGTGCAGGACCTCGGCTATACCCATATCGAACTGATGCCGGTGGCCGAGTATCCGCTCGACGCTTCGTGGGGCTACCAGGTGTCGGGCTATTACGCGCCGACGGCGCGCTTCGGTTCGCCGGACGATTTCCGCGCCTTCGTCGATGCCTGCCATCAGGCAAGTATCGGCGTACTGCTCGACTGGGTGCCGGCGCATTTTCCCAAGGATGACTGGGCGCTGGCACGGTTTACCGGCGAGCCCGTGTACGAACATGCCGATCCGCGTCGCGGCGAGCACCAGGACTGGGGCACGCTGATTTTCGATTTCGGCCGCAACGAAGTGCGCAATTTTCTGGTCGCCAACGCGCTGTACTGGCTGGATGAGTTTCACATTGACGGCCTGCGCGTCGACGCGGTGGCATCGATGCTGTATCTGGATTATTCGCGCAAACCCGGCGAATGGCTGCCGAACCAGTATGGCGGGCGCGAAAACATCGAGGCCATCCATTTTCTGCGCGAGATGAATGCCGAGGTGCATGGCCGCTTCCCCGGCGTGCTCACCATCGCCGAGGAATCGACTGCCTGGCCCGCCGTCTCGCGCCCGGCCGAACTCGGCGGCCTGGGCTTCTCGATGAAGTGGAACATGGGCTGGATGAACGACAGCCTCGAATACATCGAGAAGGAACCCATCTACCGCAAGTACCAGCACAACCAGCTGACCTTCAGCCAGATGTATGCGTGGACCGAAAACTTCGTGCTGCCGCTGTCGCACGACGAAGTGGTGCACATGAAGAAAAGTCTGCTTGACAAGATGCCGGGCGACGCCTGGCAGCGCTTCGCCAACCTGCGGGTATTCTATGCATGGCACTATGCGCATCCGGGCAAGAAGCTCTTGTTCATGGGCGGAGAATTCGGCCAGTGGAACGAGTGGAAGGAGTCGGGGCAGCTCGACTGGGCACTCCTTGCGTTCCCCGCGCACGACAGCATCCGCGCGTTGCTGCGCGACCTCAATCGCCTCTATCGCAGCGAGGCGGCGCTGCATGAGTTCGACTTCGACCCGCGCGGATTTCGCTGGATCGACTGCCACGACGCCGACCAGTCGGTGCTGAGCCTGGTACGTCAGGGACGGGAGCCGGGCGCGCAGCTGGTGGCGCTGTTCAACTTCACGCCGGTGCCGCGCCGCGCTTACCGCATCGGCGTGCCGACGGCTTCTGCCTGGTGCGAGGTGCTGAACACCGATTCGGCCTATTACGGCGGCACCAATCTCGGCAACGGCCAGCCGCTGCATCCCCAGGATCTGCCGTGGATGGGCTTCGAGCAGTCCATGGAGGTGACGATCCCGCCGCTCGGCGCACTGTTCCTCAAACCCTGCGGTTGATTCGATGTGACCAATCAGTAACGATGGAAAAGAATAATGAAACGCGGAGCAATGAAAATCCTGTTTGCGGCCAGCGAAGCCTATCCGCTGGTGAAAACCGGCGGGCTGGGCGATGTGCTCTACAGCCTGCCGCATGCCTTGCATGATCGCGGCGCCGACATCCGCCTGGTACTGCCGGGCTATCGCGCGCTGTTGCGCCAGCTCGACCCGATGCGCATCCTCGGCTGGCTCGACGTGCGCGGCGCCGAGGGCATGGTCAGCGCGCGCATCCTGGAAACGCGCCATCCCGATTTTGCCTTTCCATTGTGGGTGATCGACTGCCCGCCGCTGTTCGACCGCGAAGGCAATCCCTATGTCGATGCCAGCGGCCAGGACTGGCCTGACAATGCCGAGCGCTTTGCGGTGTTTGCGCGGGTGGCGGCACTGCTGGCCCAGGATGCGCTGAATCTGGGCTGGCAGCCTGCGGTGGTGCATATGCACGACTGGCAGACCGGCCTGGTGGCGGCGTTGCTGGCCGAGCAGCCGCGGCGGCCGAAAACCGTGTTCACCATTCACAACCTCGCTTACGGCGGCTATTTCCCGAGCAGCGATTTCGTACGCCTGCAGCTGCCCAGCCATTGGTGGTCGCCGGAGGGAGCGGAGTTCCACGGCGTCTTCTCCATGCTGAAGGCGGGCATCGTGTATGCCGATGCCGTCACCACGGTGAGTCCTACCTATGCGCAGGAAATCTGCACGCCCGAATTCGGTTACGGACTCGACGGCTTGCTGCTGTCGCGGCAATACAAATTGCATGGCATTCTCAACGGCATCGATACCCGGATCTGGAACCCGTCCACCGATCCGCACTTGCCCGCGCATTACTCGGTGAGCCGCATCCAGCCCGGCAAGCGACGCAACAAGCGGGCCCTGCTCGAACGGTTTTTGCCACAGGCCGATGACGCCGCCCTGCAGGCGCCGCTGCTGGGGCTGGTAGGGCGGCTGGTCGAGCAGAAGGGCATCGACTGGGTACTCGCCGCGATACCGGTGCTGCTCGCCGAGACTGACGTGCGGCTGGTGCTGCTGGGCAGCGGCCAGGCAATGTACGAGCGTAAGCTCGCACGGCTGGCCAGGCAGCACCCGCAGCGGATCTTCATCGAGGTCGGTTACGACGAGCCGCTGGCGCACCGGATCGAGGCCGGGGCGGACCTGTTCCTGATGCCGTCGCGTTTCGAACCATGCGGTCTGAACCAGATGTACAGCCTGCGCTACGGCACGCCGCCGGTCGTCTTCAAGACCGGCGGGCTGGCCGATACCGTGGTCGATGCGACCGAGGCCGCCTTGCAGGATGGCAGCGCCACCGGTTTCGTGTTCGATGTCCCCGACGTGGCGGCCTTCCTGGACGCCCTCCGCCGAGCGCTCGATCTCTATCGCCAGCCCGCGCAGTGGCGACGGCTGCAGCAGGCCGGTATGCGCCAGTCGTTCGGCTGGTCGGAGAGCGCCGACCGCTACCTTGCCCTTTATTCGACATGATTTCAGGGGAATCCCCATGCCAGACGAGAAAACTGCCGCCTCCCGTGCCATCGTTCTGAAACCGCTGCCGAGAACTGGCGCAGCGCTCACACATGATGTCCAGCGTTATCAGCTCTACCACCTCGGACGCATGCGGGACTGTCCACCGCGATACACCTATAAGGCGCTGGCCTGGACGCTGCGCGACCACCTGATGTCGGACTGGATGAATACCTATGTCGCGCGCGACCAGCCGGGCAGGCGGCGCGGCTATTACCTGTCGCTGGAATTCCTGATCGGCCGCTCGCTGGCCAACCACGTGCTCAACCTGGGGCTCGACGAGGCCTCGCGCGAGGCACTGCACCGGTTCGGCCAGACACTGGAGGAGGTGGCCGAACAGGAAACCGACGCAGGCCTGGGCAACGGCGGCCTGGGGCGGCTGGCGGCGTGTTTCATGGACAGTTGCGCGACGCTCGACTTACCGGTGATGGGCTACGGGCTTCATTACCAGTACGGCATGTTCCACCAGCGCATCGAGAACGGCTATCAGGTCGAAGATCCCGACCACTGGCTGCGCGACGGCAATCCGTGGGAGGTCGAGCGCGCCGAGTTCACCTGCCGGGTGCCGTTCGGCGGTCGCACCGAGCACTATCACGACAAGGCCGGTATTCACCGCGCGCGCTGGGTGGATACCAGCGATGTGCTGGCGGTGCCTTATGACATGCCGATCTCGGGCTACCGCAACCATGCCGTGAACACGTTACGGCTGTGGAAATCGGTTTCCACCGACGTATTCAACCTCGAGGAATTCAATGCCGGCAGTTACTCCGAGGCGGTGCAGGCGGCGAACCAGGCCGAATACATCTCGATGGTGCTGTATCCCAACGACAGCAGCGAAAACGGCAAGGAGCTGCGTCTGCGCCAGCAGTATTTCCTGGTCTCGGCCAGCATGCAGGATGCGCTGCGGCAGTGGCGTGCGGCGGGCAACAGCGACCTGACGAAATTCGCCGAGCACAACGTGTTCCAGATGAACGATACCCACCCTTCCGTAGCCGTGGCCGAGTTGATGCGCCTGCTGCTCGACCAGGAAGGCATGCGGTGGGACGCGGCCTGGGCGATCACCACGCAGTGCATGGCCTACACCAACCATACGCTGCTGCCGGAGGCGCTGGAGCGCTGGCCAGTGGCACTGTTCGAGCGCCTGCTGCCGCGCCTGCTGGAGATCGTCTACGAAATCAATGCGCGCTTCCTGCGGGAAGTGTCGGTGGCATGGCCGGGCGACATCGACCGCCGCCGCCGCATGTCGATCATCGAAGAGGGGCCGGTGCGCCAGATCCGCATGGCCTGGCTTGCCATCGTCGGCAGCTTCTCGGTCAACGGCGTCGCTGCGCTGCACTCCCGTCTGCTGCGGGAAGGGCTGTTCCGCGATTTCGTCGACCTGTGGCCGGACAAGTTCAACAACAAGACCAACGGCGTCACCCCGCGCCGCTGGGTGGCGCACGCCAATCCTGGCCTGAGCGCGCTCATCAGCGAACAGATCGGTGAGGACTGGATCGCCGATCTGTCGCAACTGGAACGGCTGAAGCCGCTGGCGGAGGCGAGCCATGCCGCTTTCCACGCCGAATGGCGCGCGGTGAAGCGCGCCAACAAGGAACGCCTCGCCGAGATAATCAAGGCCCGGTGCGGGGTGGAGTTCAACCCGGACGCGCTGTTCGACGTGCAGGTCAAGCGCATCCACGAATACAAGCGGCAACTGCTCAACGTGCTGCACGTGATCCACCTGTACAACCGCATCAATCATGGACGACTCGATGGCTGGGCCGACCGCTGCGTGCTGATCGGCGGCAAGGCCGCGCCCGGCTACGCGATGGCCAAGCGCATCATCAAGCTCATCAACAGCGTGGCCGATGTGGTCAACAGCGACCCCGACGTCGACGGTCGCCTGAAGATGGTCTTCGCACCCAACTACCGGGTGAGTAGCATGGAGGTTATCGCGCCGGCGACCGACCTGTCGGAGCAGATTTCGACCGCGGGCAAGGAGGCCTCCGGCACCGGCAACATGAAATTCATGATGAATGGCGCCATCACCATCGGCACCTACGATGGCGCCAACATCGAGATTCTCGACGCGGTGGGCAAGGACAACTTCTTCCTGTTTGGCCTGCACGCCGAGAAAATCGAGGCGCTGCGTCCGCATTACCAGCCGCTGAGCTATGTGGAAAACGACCCCGATCTACGCGAGGTGATCGATCTGCTGAAATCGGGCCATTTCAATTTATACGAACCGGGCATCTTCGACATGATCCTCGACTCGTTGCTGAGTCCGCACGACCCCTGGATGGTGCTGGCGGATTTCCGCAGCTATGTCGATGCCCAGGAGCGGGTGGCGCAGGCCTGGCAGGACGAGGCCAGGTGGACGCGGATGAGCATTCTCAACACCGCGTCGAGCGGATTCTTCTCGACCGATCGCACCATGCAGGAATACAACGCCGGGATCTGGAAGCTCAAGTAGCATCGGCGGACATCCAGGAGAGCACGATGAGCAACGAACAGGTGGCACCGGAGACGCAAGGTGTGACGGTGAAGTTACTTGCAGCAGTTGACCTCGGCCCTGAGATCGAGGGCATGGCAGGGCGTCAACTTCGAATGCGCATGGTAACCATCGAGCCTGGAGGCGTCTTCGGTCCGATTCACGACCATAAAGACAGGCCCGGCACCGTCTACATACTGCAAGGAACGATCACGGACCATCGAAATGGCGTTGCTACGGACTATGGGCCGGGAGTGGGCTGGCCCGAGGACAGGAACACCACCCACTGGCTTGAGAACAGAGGAACGGTTCCGGCGGTGGAGATCTCGGTCGATATCGCCAGGCAAGCGTGAGCTCAGGCCCGAGCCCCCGCCTGCCGGAAAGGCAGGGGTGCTGAAGCTACGGGGAAAAGCAAAAAGGCCGGGGAAACCCGGCCTTTTTGCTTTAGGGCTGCGGTCTCACGCCGCCTGCACCGGAATCGCCTGGCGGGTGTCCATGATGCGGTTGTCCGCGTCGACATACACCAGTTCCGGCGCGTAGCGCGCCAGTTCCAGTTCGTTGTAGCTGGCGTAGGTGGCGATGATCACGAGGTCGCCCGGATTGGCCTTGTGCGCAGCGGCGCCGTTCACCGAGATGATGCCGGAATCGCGCGCCGCACGGATGGCGTAGGTGGTGAAGCGCTCGCCGTTGGTGACGTTGTAGATCTGGATCTGCTCGTATTCGTGGATGTTGGCCGTGTCCAGCAGGGTCTCGTCGATCGCGCACGAGCCTTCGTAATGCAGCTCGGAATGCGTGACGGTAGCCCGGTGCAGCTTGGACTTGAGCATCGTTCTTTGCATGACGGTGCCCTCAATAAGAAAGGGCTTACATTATAAAACTTCAGAGTGGATTACCCAAGGCAATCTCGATGTTGTCGATCAGCCGGGTTTTACCCAGTCGGGCCGCGCCGAGCGCCACCGCGTGGCGGCTGGCGGCATCGACTGGCCGCAGGCTGGCGGCGTCGCGCAGCGCGATGTAATCGACATTCCAGCCGGCCATTTCCAGTCTCCGGGCGGCCGTGGTGGCAAGCGCATCGAAATCGTGCGCGCCAGCGTGGAGCCGGGCAGCGAGGTCCGCCAGGGCTCCATGCAGTGCGGCGGCCTGCTGCCGTTCCGCCGTGCCCAGATACGCGTTGCGTGAACTCATCGCCAGGCCGTCGGCTTCGCGCAGCGTGTCGCCTGCCAGGACTTCGATCGGCAGGTTGAACTGCCGTACCAGTTCGCGGATGACCAGGAGTTGCTGGAAATCCTTCTTGCCGAATACCGCCACGCGCGGCTGTGCCAGGTTGAACAGTTTCAGCACCACGGTCGCGACGCCGTTGAAATGGCCGGGGCGGAACGCGCCGCAGAGATCGTTCGCCAGGCTGTCGGCTACCTGCACGGTGAAAGTCTGCGGTACCGGGTACATCTCGACGACATCGGGCGCGAACACCATATCGCAGCCGGCGGCGGCAAGCTTCTCGCAGTCGGCGGCAAGCGTGCGCGGGTAGCGTTCGAAGTCCTCACCGGCGCCGAACTGCAGCGGGTTGACGAAAATGCTCGCGACCACCGGGCTACCGTGCCGTTTCGCCAGTTCGACCAGCGAGACGTGGCCGGCATGCAGGTTGCCCATGGTCGGCACCAGCGCAGTGCGGGTCTCTCCGGCGAGCGCAGTGCGCAGTGCAGCGGCGGTATGGATGAGCTGCATCAGAACACGTGTTCCGACGCAGGAAAGCTGCCGTCCTTCACCGCGGCGACATAGGCGCGCACGGCCGCCTCGATGCCATCGGCGCCGACCATGAAATTCTTCGAGAATTTCGGCGCACGCGGATACAGGCCCAGCATGTCGTACAGCACCAGCACCTGGCCGGAACAGTCGCCGCCTGCGCCGATGCCAATAGTGGGGATCGTCAGCGCCTCGGTGACCATTTTCGCCAGCGCGGCGGGCACCATTTCCAGCACGATCAGCCCGGCGCCGGCGGCTTCCAGCGCGCGCGCGTCGGCGATCAGCTGGGCCGCGGCGGCGTCCTCGCGCCCCTGTACCCGGTAGCCGCCGATCTGGTTGACCGACTGCGGCAGCAGGCCGAGGTGCGCGCACACCGGAATGCCGCGCCGGGTGAGGAAGGCGACGGTGTCGACCATCACCGCGCCGCCTTCGAGCTTGACCATGTGCGCGCCCGCCGCCATCAGCCGTGCACTTGCTGAAAATGCGCGTTCGGGCGATGGCTGGTAGCTGCCGAACGGCAGGTCGGCGACGATGAAGGCGCGTCCGGTACCGGCGGCGACGCAGCGCGTGTGGTAGGTCATCTCGGCGAGTTTCACCGGCAGCGTCGAGGTGTGGCCCTGTACCACCATGCCGAGCGAGTCGCCGACCAGCAGCACCTCGACGCCGGCGGCGTCGAGCACGCGCGCGAAGCTGGCGTCGTAGCAGGTGAGCACGGCGATCTTTTCGCCCTTGCTGCGCATGGCCTTGAGCGTGGACAGGGTGAGGCTCATGTCAGGCCGCCCGGCTGAAAAATTCGCGCGGGCCGCGCATCTTGCTCATGCGTTCCAGCAGCAACTCGAAATCGGCTTCGCTTTCCGCGAAATTGAGGTTGCTGGTATTGACGATGAGCAGCGGCGCGTCCTCGTAGCGATGGAAAAATTCACTGTAGCTGTTGGCCAGGCGCTGCAGGTAGCCCGCATCCATGCTGCGCTCGAAATCCAGGCCGCGGCGCTTGACGCGTTCCTTCAGCGCCTCGATCGGTGCCTGCAGGTAGATCACCAGGTCGGGCGTCGGCGCCTGCGGCGCAAGATCGGCGTAGACCTTCTGGTACAGCTCGAATTCGTCGTCGTCCAGGTTCAGGCGCGCGAACAGCATGTCCTTGTCGATCAGGAAATCCGACACCGTGCCGGCGTGGAACAGGTCGCCCTGCGCCAGATCGCGCAGCTGACGCGCGCGATCGAACAGGAAATGCAGCTGCGTCGGCAGCGCGTAGCGCTTCGGCTCTTGGTAGAAGCGCGGCAGGAAGGGATTGTCGCCGGCGTTTTCCAGCAGGATGTCGGCGCCCAGGTGCTCGGCCAGCTTGCGGGTGAGGCTGGTCTTGCCGGCGCCGATCGGGCCTTCGACCACGACGTAGCGGTAACGGGACAGCGTCATGCGTTGACCGTGGCAGTGGGAGGGGGAAGGATGGTTACATTCTGGCCCGCGCAGCCGGCGAGCCAGTCGACGGCCCGGCCGCGACCGGGGATCGTCGTGTCGGGCGCGATTTCCAGCAGCGGCAGCAACACGAAGGCCCGCTCGTGCATGCGCGGATGCGGCAGCGACAGGCCTGCTTCGTGGAAGTGGGCGCCGTCGTACAGCAGCAGGTCGAGATCGAGCGTGCGCGGGGCGTTGCGGAAACCGCGTTCGCGGCCGTGGCGGTGCTCGAGGTCGAGCAGCGCGGCGAGCAGTGCACGCGGCGCAAGGCCCGTCTCGACCTGCGCCACCGCGTTGATGAAATCGGGCTGGTCGACGTAGCCCACCGGGGCCGAGGCGTACAGGCTGGAACGCGCGACGAGGCGCGTGGCGGGCAGGCGGTCGAGCTCGGCCAGCGCGTATTCGACCTGTGCGGCCGGGTCGTTGAGATTGGCGCCGAGGCCAATGGTCGCCGTCACATTCATGCGGACTGCGTCTCGGCGCCGGATTCGCCCGGCTTCCTGCGTTTGCGGCGGCGGCGCGGTTTGGGCGAGCTGTCGGCCAGCAGCATGGCGGCGCGTTCGTCCTCGCCGGCTTCCTGGAAGCGCGTCCACCATTCGCCGAGTTCGGCAGCGACCTCGCCGGATTCGGCGCGCAGCAGCAGGAAGTCGTAGGCGGCGCGGAAGCGCGGGTGCTCCAGCAGGCGATACGGACGCTGGCCGCCGCGCTGCTCGAAACGCGGCTGCAGCGCCCAGACTTCCTTCATCATGCCGTCGTAGCGGCGCGGGATGGCGAGCTGGCCGCGCTGCGCATCGAGCACTTCGTCCATCGCCAGGAACAGGGCAGGCTGCGGTTTCTCGCCGGCCGCTTCGAGCGCACGCCAGCGCTGCAATACCTGCGGCCACAACAGGGTACCGAACAGAAATGCAGGTGAGGCCGGCTTGTCCTGCGCGATGCGTGCGTCGGTGGTTTTCAGTGCGGCGGTGATGAAGCGCTCCCCGGTGGGGTCGTCCAGTATCGTATCGAGCAGCGGCAGCATGCCGTGGTGCAGGCCTTCGGCGCGCAGCTGGTGGACGCCGCGCAGGGCATGGCCCGACATCAGGAGCTTCAGCGCCTCGTCGAAGATGCGCGCGCGCGGGATGTTGGCCAGCAGCGGCGCCAGCGTGGCGACCGGCCGGCGCGTCGCTTCGTCGATGTGGAAATCGAGCTTGGCGGCAAAGCGCGCGGCGCGCAGCATGCGTACCGGGTCTTCGCGGAAGCGCGTCTCGGGATCGCCGATCATGCGCAGCACATGCTTCTTGCAGTCGGCGACGCCGCCGAAGTAGTCGTGCACTTCCTCGCGCGCCGGGTCGTAATACAGCGCGTTGATGGTGAAGTCGCGGCGTGCCGCGTCATCCGCCATGTTGCCGAACACATTGTCGGACAGCAGGCGGCCGTGCTCGTCGGTCGGCCGCTCGTCTTCCTCCTCGGCTTCCTTCTGGCCGTTGGCGCGGAAGGTGGTGACCTCGATGGTGACGCGCCCGCACATCACGTGCACGATCTGGAAGCGCCGGCCGATGATGCGCGAGCGGCGGAACAGCCGCCGCACCTCTTCCGGCGTGGCGTCGGTGGCGACGTCGAAATCCTTCGGCGTTTTGCCCAGCAGCAGGTCGCGCACCGCGCCACCCACCAGATAGCCTTTGAAGCCGGCCTGCGCCAGGGTTTCGCAGGTTTTCAGCGCGCAGTCGTCGATCTGCTCGCGGCGGATGCCGTGTCGGGGTTGCGGCAGGATCTGCGCGCCGGAGGCACGCGATTTGCGGCCGAATACTTTGCTGATGATGCGACGAATCATTGGAGTGCGCGGAGCAGGGGGGCGAATGAAGCAGATGGGCGATTATACAGGCTGGACCGGTCGGTTCTGCAGCCGCCACAGCGTCGCGGAGCCAAGGCCATACAGGGCTTCCAGCGCGTCCGGTGTGAGCAGTTCGGCGGGCCTGCCCCGTTGCCAGCGGCCATCACCGTACAGGAACAGCAGGTGGTCGCAGTGACTGGCGGCCCAGTTCGGGTCGTGCAGCGTCAGCGCAATCGCATGCCCGGCCTCGGCTTCGCTACGCGCCCACGCCAGCAGCCGCGCCTGGTGCGCCGGGTCGAGGTGGGTCAGCGGCTCGTCGAGCAGGGCGATGCGCGGCGCCTGCACCGCCAGCTGCGCCAGCCGCGCGCGCTGGTGCTCGCCGCCGGACAGGGTGCCGAGCGGGCGCCGGGCGAGATCGGTGAGCTCCCAGGTCGCCAGCTGCGGCACCAGGTCGCCGGGCGCATGGCCGAAGGGATAGCGCCCGAGCGTGACGAAGTCGGCCACACTGCCGAAGAAGCCGCCCTCGTCGCCCTGCGGCAGCAGGCCGATGTGCTGCGCGCGGGTCAGCGGCGGCAGGTCCGCAACCGGCTGGCCGTCGAGCGTGACGCGGCCGGATGCGGGCCGAGCGAGACCCGCCAGCACCATTAGCAGCGTCGACTTGCCGGCACCGTTGGCGCCGAGGATGCCGAGCACTTCGCCTGGTTCGAGCGCGAGGTCGAGGGCGTTGACCAGCGTGCGGGTGCCGGCTTGCAGGCTGAGCTGATGGGCGACGAGGCTCATGGTTTGCGCAACAGCCACAACATCATCGGCACCCCAAGCAAGGCAGTCAGCACGCCAACCGGCAGTTCGCGCGGTTCGATCACGGTGCGCGCCAGCGCGTCGGCGAGCACCAGCAGGCTGCCGCCGGCGAGCGCGCAGGCAGGTAGCAGGACGCGGTGGCCGGCGTAGCCGAGTTTCCTCAAGGCGTGCGGCACCATCAGGCCGACGAAGCCGATGCTGCCGGCCTGCGCCACCACCAGCGCGGTACAGGCGCCGGCCAGGGTGAACAGCATCCAGCGCGTGGGCGCGACGGCCACGCCCAGGGAAGCGGCTTTCAGCGGCGACAGCTGCAGCACGTCGAGCCGCCGCGACAGTCCCAGCGCGGCGGCTACTGCCAGCAGCAGCGCGCTCCACAGCATCAAGGCGTTGCTGGTCCACGCCAGGTCGCCCATCAGGAAGAACAGCATGCCCGGCAGACGCTCGGCCGGCGCCACGGAAAGCACCAGCGCGATCAGCGCGCCGAAGCCCGCCGCCAGCATGACGCCAGCGAGCAGGAGCGGGGTGTGGTCGCGCGCCAGCAGCCGTCCGCCGAGCGCGGCGGCGAGCGCCAGCGCCAGCAGGCTGCCGGCGAATGCCAGCGCCGACACCCACGGCCATGCCAGTCCGGCCGCCATGCCGAGCAGCGCGAGCAGGCCGGCGCCGCCGGAGACGCCGAGCAGATAGGGCTCGGCCAGTGGATTGCGGAACAGCGTCTGCATCAGCGCGCCCGCCAGCGCCAGCAGGCCGCCGCAGGCGAAGGCCGCCGCCACGCGCGGGGCGCGCAGCTCGACGAGGATCTGCTGCGCCAGTTCGCGGTCGGCCGGCAGCGCGCCGGCCAGCAGGCCGAGCGCAATGGCGAACGGCGCGGCCAGCGCGAGCGGCAGCAGTCGGGTGACGGGGCTCAGGGCCGGGGCGCCTCGGCCAGCACGCTGACGCGCTGCATCACGACCGGTTCGAGCGGCACGTCGTCGTGCGGCCCGCGACTGCCGCGCGGCACCGCGACGATGGCGTCGACCACCGCCATGCCGTCGACCACCTGGCCGAACACCGTATAGCCCCAGCCGGCGACGCTCTGGCCGCGGTGGTTGAGGAGCGCGTTGTCCACCACGTTGATGAAGAACTGCGAGGTCGCCGAATGCGGGTCGCCGGTGCGCGCCATCGCCAGCGTGCCGCGCAGGTTCTTCAGGCCATTGTCGGCTTCGTTGCGGATGGGTTTGCCGTTGGGCTTTTCCGCCATGTCCGGCGTCATGCCGCCGCCCTGGATCATGAAGCCGGGGATCACGCGATGAAACACCAGGCCGTCGTAAAACCCGCTTTTCACGTAGTTGAGAAAATTCGCTGTCGACTGCGGTGCATTGCGGGGGAATAGTTCCAGCGTGATGTCGCCCTTGCTGGTTTCGATCAGCACGCGCGGGTTGGCCGGCTGGCCGGCAGCGGGGGCGGTGGAAACGGTCTGCGTGCCGGGTTCGCTGGCGCCGCAGCCGGTGACGCCAAACATCAGCGCGCCGAGCAGCAGCGTGGCATAAAACAGGGGGAAACGGGTCATCGGAAAAGCTCCAGAGTGGGAATGGGGGGGGATTTTACGGGCGAGCGGGGGATGCCAGGAAGGCGTCGAACAGCCGTGCCGCGTTGTCATGCAGCAGCCCGTTTTCCAGCGGTTGCGGCAGCGGCTCGATCCAGTTGCGGATTTGCGCCACGACGGCTGCGTAGTGCTGCCAGCGGTTCACGCTGAAGGTGTCCACCGCCGCCACGAAGCGGTCGGGATAGCGCTCGAACAGCGCGCGCCATTCCGGCAGCAACGTGCCGTCCGGCGCGATGCGTTCGTTGCGCACCGAGGTGTCGATCCAGAGCGTGGCGGGATAACGATCCAGCATTGCGGCCAGCAGCCCGGGCTGCGGCCGGGTGCCGAGATGCGCCCACAGCACCCGCACCTCGGGCGCGATGGCGAACGCGCGCTCGATCACTTCGGCGTCGCCGTGAAGCATCAGCACCAGCCTGCGCGCAGCCGCCAGCCGCACCAGTTGCTCGAACACCGGCTGCCGGGCGTCGCCGGCAAACAGATGCAGTTCGCCGATGCCCGCCCAGCTGCCGTGTTCCAGCTGCGCAGCGATCCGCGCCGGCAGGCCGGCGTCGTGCACCCAGCGGCCCTTGTCCAGGTCCGACGCATAGACGCCGAGCAGCGGAATGATGCGGCCGGGCGCATGCCGGTACAGGTGCTGTGCCAGCTGCGGCGGCGAACTCGTCACCACCAGCCGGCGTACTCCGGCGGCATCGAGTCTGGCCAGGATGGCGGCGGGGGAAAACGCGCTTGCAGCAGGAGCGGAGTAATGCGCGTGGGCGTCGATCATCGACGGCGGGCTGGCCGCGCTGGCGCATGCTGCCGCAACGACCAGTCCGCCAAGCGTCGCGAGCAACCGGTCAGTTCGACGCATCATCTGCAGCGAGACGGGCATCGATCGCCGCGCGCACGGTTTCAAGCGGCTGGCAGCCGTTGCTGATGGGGTGCAGCTGCGTGCCCTGTTGCAGGATCAGCGCGGGAAAGCCGCGCACGCCGGCCTGGCGCGCCTGCAGGAAGTGCGCCCGGGTTCTGGCGCGGGCGTCGTCGCTGTCGAACGCGCGCAGGAACGCCCGCGCGTCCACGCCGAGCGCCGCCGCCAGCCCGGCCAGCACGTCGGGCCGGGTAACGTCGCGCCCCCCGGCGTAGAACGCCGACTGGATTGCCTTGAACAGCGGGAAGATCAGCGCCGGGTCCAGTCCGCCCACCGCCACCACGGCGCGGCTGGCGGGTTCGGTGTCGTAGATGAAACCTTCCGGCAGCGCGTTCTCGAAGCGGAAATCTTGTCCGGTGCGGTCGTGCACCTGGTGCCAGTGATGCAGGATTTCTTCCCGGCCCGCCGCCGTCATCGGCGCGGTGGTTCCGGGCCGCAGGCCGCCGAGCACCAGGGCGATCTTCATGCGCTCGCGGTAGTCGTCGCGCACGCTTTCGATCACCGGAGAAAACCCCCAGCACCACGAACACATGGGGTCGGCGAAATACCAGAGAAAAGGAGGCTTCATGGGAGAGCCAGCTGCGAAATGAAAAAACGATTCACAGCATACGCGATGAGATTCAGACCGGGGTTGTTGGGTCGTTCGGTTTGGGCGGGGTGTCGTCGTCCATGATGACGCTGTGCGCCGGCCCTTCGAGGTCATCGAACTGGCCGTTTTTGGCCGCCCACAGCATGATCCAGGCGATGATGCCGACGATGACGAGACTCAAGGGGATGAGCAGGAGCAGGATGTCCATGCTCAGGGGCTTGACTCTTGCGCGGCGAGCCTTGAATCCTGCGCCTTGCGGTTGCCGTCATCGGCGGGCTGGCTGAAACTGGAGAGCCGGAGCGCGTTCAGCACCACCAGCAGCGAGCTGGCCGACATGCCGATGCCTGCGATCCACGGCGTGACGTAGCCGAGCGCGGCGGCGGGAATGGCGATGAGGTTGTAGCCGAGTGCCCAGCCGAGATTCTGGCGGATGATGCGCCGGGTCTTGCGGGCGAGCGCGACGCCTTCGTACAGCGTGACCAGCCGGCTGCCCAGCATCACCATGTCGGCGGCAGCCTGCGCGACGTCGGCGCCCTCGCCCATGGCGATCGATACCTGCGCGCCGGCCAGCACCGGTGCATCGTTGATGCCGTCGCCCACCATGGCGACGATGCGGCCCTGCCGCTGCAGCGCGTTGACGTAGGCGAGCTTGTCTTCCGGCAGGGCACCGGCGTGCCATTCCGCGATGCCGAGCTGCTGTGCGATCGCCTGTACCGCGCCCGCGGCGTCGCCCGACACCAGGTGCAGCCGCAGGCCCTGTTTTTGCAGCGCGGCGAGCGCGACCGGGGCATCCGCCCGCGGGGTATCAGCCAGGGCAAACCAGGCGATCAGTTCGCCACCTTCGGCCAGCGCGACCCAGCTGGCGCCGCTATCCGGTTCCGGTGGCGTCGGGGGGAGAGCGCTGGCGACGGCAAAGGCCGGCGCGCCCAGCCGGTACACGCGGCCTTCGATCGTGCCTTCGACGCCGCGCCCCGGCGTATTGCGGATATGGCTGGCGATCGCGGCGGGTGCGGCCACTTCGCGCAATGCCTTGGCGATGGGATGTTCCGAGCCGGCTTCGAGCGCTGCGGCCAGCATGCCGGCTTCGCGCTCGCTGCGTCCGCCCAGGGGCACCACGCAGCGCACGGAGAGGTGGCCATGGGTGAGCGTGCCGGTCTTGTCGAACACCAGATCGGTGGCGCGCGCCAGGGTTTCCAGTGCATGGCCACGCGTGGTCAGCAGACCCAGCCGGGTGAGCCGGCCGGTGGCCGTGGTCAGTGCGGCGGGCGTGGCGAGTCCGAGCGCGCAGGGGCAGGTGACGACCAGGATCGACACCACGATCCATAGCACTTTCGACGGATCGATGGCGTACCAGACCAGCCCGACGGCAACGGTGATCAGCAGCAGCAGGCCGACGAACCAGGCGGCGGCGCGATCCGCCAGTTGGCCGATGCGCGGCTTTTCGCTCTGCGCGCGGTCGAGCAGGCGCACGATGGAGGCGAGCCGGGTGTCGGCGCCGAGCTTGTCCACTCGCACCACCAGCGGGCTGGCCTGGTTGAGGCTGCCGCCGACCACCATCGAGTGCACGGTTTTCGACACCGGCAGCGATTCGCCGGTGAGCATCGCCTCGCTCACCGCGCTGTCGCCCTCGACCACCACGCCGTCGGCGGGCAGCGTTTCACCGGGGCGTACCAGCACGTGGTCGCCAACCGCCAGCCGGGCCACCGGCACCTGCGCTTCGTCGCGCGCCGGCCAGTCGGGCAGCCGCGTGGTGACGGCGGGGATCAGCTTCACCAGTTCCTCGACTGCGGCACCGGCGCGGCGGCGTGCGTTCATTTCGAGAAAGCGCCCGGCCAGGAGCAGGAAGACGAACATGGCGACCGAGTCGTAATACACCTCGCCGTGGCCGGAAAAGGTGGCGTAGACGCTGGCGGCGAAGGCGGTGCCGATGCCGAGCGCCACCGGTACGTCCATGCCCAGGCTACGGCGCTTGAAGTCGCGCCAGGCACCGATGAAAAACGGCCAGGCTGAATACACCACCACCGGAATGGTGAGGATCAGGCTCGCCCAGCGCATCAGCAGACGGATGTCGTCGGTCATGTCGGTGGCGGTGTAGGTCGGCAGCGCGTACATCATCACCTGCATCATGCCGAGCCCGGCGATGGCAAGCCGCTTGATCGCGGTGTTACGTTCGCGTTTGTAGATGTCGTCGGAGCGGCCGGGGTCGAACGGGTGAGCGATGTAGCCGATGTCGGACACCGCCTTCAGAATCGCCGACAGCTGGATGCGGCCGTTGTCCCAGCGCACCCGCGCGCGGCGCGTGGCGTAGTTGATCTCCACCGACAGCACGCCCGGCAGTCCTGCGATGTGGCGCTCGTTCAGCCAGATACACGCGGCGCAGACGATGTTTTCGAGGATCAGCGCGGCTTCGCGGATGTTTTCCGCTTCCGTTCGCACGAAGCTTTCCTGGATCTCGGGCAGGTCGTAGAGCCCCAGCTGCGCCAGTTCGGCCTCGGCCTGTTGCGGAGTCGCCGGCAACGCGGTGCGATGGGCGTAGTAGGCGCCCTGGCCGCTGTCGATGATGGTCTGCGCCACCGCCTGGCAGCCACGGCAACACGCCGGGCGGGTTTCACCTTCGAACTTGATGGGATAGTGGGCGCCGTCCGGCACCGGCAGGCCGCAGTGGAAGCAGTCCGAAAAAGACAGGGCGGCCGTGAGCCCAGGAGAAGTACTCACGCATCGCCCCGCAGGAGAACGCTATGGCGCGGCAAACCCGGGAGAGAGATCGGGCCGGCCGCAGGCGTCAGGTGCAGCTTGTTATCAGAAACGGAACCCGTAGCCGATACCCCACACCCACGGATTGATATCCAGATGGGTGAGCTTGACGCCGTTGCTTTTGACGTCGGTATCGATCCATATTTTCTTGACGTCGAGGTTGATATAGCCATTCTTGGTTACCGCAATGTCCACGCCCGCCTGCAGGGCGCCGCCGAAGCTGTCTTTCTCGACACTCAGGCCGGGAGCAAGATCGACATTATAGAAGCGGGCGTAGTTCAATCCGACGCCGACATAGGGTTTGATCACCGGCGTGGGATTGAAGTGGTACTGCAGCGTCAGCGTGGGCGGCAGGTTGCTCAGCTTGCCGAGGCTGGCACCGTTCAGCGTTATTTCGCGGCGTGCGGTGGCGAGAATGAGTTCCACCCCGATATTGGGCGTGATGAAGTAGGTGAAGTCGATTTCCGGCACCCATTCGTCGGATACGTCGAGGCCCGGCAGGCTGGAGGACTTGACGTCGGGGGCGATCTGGATGGCGCGCGCGCGCATCATCCAGTTGTCAGCCAGGGCGGAGGCGGGCAGGGCGGCAATCAGTGCAAGGGCAAGCAGGGAATTCTTCATGTTCACGGCTCCTGTTGAAAAAAGATAAGAGTATAAATAAGACATTCATATCATAATAAGTAAACAATCAGGACGCAAGCCAAAATGAATCCGCTACCATGGCGGCATGCCCGAACGTCTCCAAAAAGCCACAGTTTTTCCTGCAGTCGAAACCGCGCTAACCGACCCCAACGGCCTGCTGGCGATGGGGGGCGACCTGTCGGTCGAGCGCCTGCTGGATGCCTATCGCCACGGCATCTTTCCCTGGTTCAATCCCGGCGAGCCCATCCTGTGGTGGAGTCCCGATCCGCGCATGGTGCTGGTGCCCGGCGAGGTGCGCGTCACCCGCTCGCTGGCCAAGCGTATCCGCAACGCCGGTTTCGAGGTACGGGTGGACACCGCGTTTGCCGACGTGATGCACGCCTGCGCCGCGCCGCGTGGCGGTGCATCCGGCACCTGGATTTCCCCCGTGATGGTGGCGGCCTACCGCCGCCTGTTCGATGCCGGCTACGCGCATTCGGTGGAAACCTGGCACGACGGCAGACTGGTCGGCGGCTTGTACGGCGTGGCGATCGGCCGCATGTTCTACGGCGAATCGATGTTCAGCCGCGAATCCGATGCCTCCAAGCTTGCGCTGGTGCGCCTGGCGCAGCAGCTGCGGCGCTGGGAATTCGGCCTCATCGACTGTCAGATGGAGACCCCCCATCTGGCCAGCCTGGGCGCGCGCACGCTGCCGCGCACGGTGTTTACAGCGCGGCTGGCGGAGTTGGTAAACTTGCCGCATCGGCCCGGCCCATGGAATTTCGATGTATCCGACTGAACCGCCGTTCCAGCGCATCCAGTTTTACCTGACCGCGCATTACGACTGCAGCTATCTGCCGGGCCGACGCTCGCGCTCGCAAGTCGCCACGCCCACCCACCTGATCGACGGCCATGCCTACAGCGCGCTGATCCGCGCCGGCTTTCGCCGTAGCGGGCAGTTCACCTATCGCCCGCATTGCGAGCACTGCCACGCCTGCGTGCCGGTGCGGGTCGACGTCGCCGGCTTTGTTCCCAACCGCACCCAGCGCCGCTGTCTCAAGCGCAACCGGAACCTGGCCGCCCGTTTCCTGCCGCTCGATTTCAGGGAAGACCATTACGCGCTGTACCGCAGCTATCTCGGCAGCCGCCATGCCGGCGGCGGCATGGACCGCGATGGCCCCGACCAGTACACCCAGTTCCTGCTGTCATCCAACGTCGACACCGTGATGGTCGAGTTCCGCGACGGCGACACGCTGGCGATGGTCTCGTTGATCGACCAGATCGAGGATGGCCTGTCGGCGGTCTACACCTTCTTCGATCCCGCGCGCACGCAGGACAGCCTCGGCGTCTACGGCGTGCTGTGGCAGGTCGAACTGGCGAAGCGGCTGGAACTGCCCTATCTCTACCTTGGCTACTGGATCGCCGAGAGCCGCAAGATGGCCTACAAGAAACAGTACCCGCCGCTGCAGGGGCTGATCGACGGCCGCTGGCAGGTGATGGAACCGGAATGCGACGCTGGGGCGTGATCGCGGCGCTGACGCTGTTGTCGGGCTGCGCGCTCACCGTGAGCGAGCCGCGCGCACTGCGCCCGATCGACAGCTTCGTCCCGCTGGCAGGCGATGCGCGCGTCTGGGTCGAGCCGGGCTATGACGCCTACGGCGCTCGCGTGGCGGAGGCGCTGCCGGCCGCCATCGCGCGGGTCGAGGCGGCGCATTACCGGCCGTTTGCCCGTCCGCCGCGCATCTATGTGTGCGGCAGCGACGACTGCTTCAGGCGCCATGTGATGACGCCGAAGCTTTCCGCCGCGGTGGTGCCGGACAACCGCCTGATCCTGTCGCCCAACCTCGACGGCCGCGAGAAGCACCGTCTGCCCGCGCTGCTCGCCCACGAACTGGCGCACTTGCATCTGGGGCAGCGCATCGGCCACTACCACAGCACCCTGCCGGTCTGGTTCCACGAAGGCTGGGCTTCGCTTGCCGCGGCAGGCGGCGGCGCCGAGTATGCGACCGACGCGCAGGCATACGCCGCGATTCGTGCCGGGAGGCGGGTCAACCTCGCCATGCGGGACGTGCCCGACAAGCGTCACCGTGCCGGCGCGTTCGGCCTGAATATTTTCGAGTTCTATCGCCAGTCCATGCTGCTGGTCGGCTGGCTGAAGGCGCAGGACGAAACGCGCTTCCGACGGCTGGCCCTGGCCGTGCAGGACAACGCCGATTTCGAGATCGCCTTCTGGGATATCTACGGTCAGGCGCCTGCCGCCCGGCTCGCGGGGTTTTACGACGGCGTTCGGGGCGAAACCGTATTCAACGATAATGAGCTGCTGATCCAGGCCGCACCCGCAAAACCTTAAACCCACTTCACGATGAAACCCTATCTCGAACTGATGCGCCACGTGCTCGAGCACGGCGCCCGCAAAGACGACCGCACCGGCACCGGCACGCTGTCGGTGTTCGGCTGGCAGATGCGCTACGACCTCGCCGCAGGCTTTCCGCTCGTCACCACCAAGAAATGCCACCTGCGCTCCATCATCCACGAACTCTTGTGGTTCCTGCAGGGCGACACCAACATCCGTTACCTGAAGGAAAACGGCGTCTCGATCTGGGACGAATGGGCCGATGCGCACGGCAACCTGGGCCCGGTCTACGGCCACCAGTGGCGATCCTGGCCTACGCCCGATGGCGGCACCATCGACCAGATCAGCGAGGTGGTGAAGACGCTCAAGCAAAACCCCGACTCGCGCCGCATCATCGTCTCGGCATGGAACGTCGCGGATCTGGACAAGATGGCGCTGGCGCCGTGCCACGCCTTCTTCCAGTTCTACGTCGCCGACGGCAGGCTCTCATGCCAGCTGTACCAGCGCAGCGCCGACATCTTCCTCGGCGTACCGTTCAACATCGCCTCCTACGCATTGCTGACGCTGATGATGGCGCAGGTGACGGGTCTCAAGCCCGGCGACTTCGTCCACACGCTCGGCGACGCCCACCTGTACCTGAACCACCTCGACCAGACGCGCGAGCAGTTGAGCCGCGCGCCGCGCCCGCTGCCGACGATGACGCTGAACCCCGCTGTGCGCGACATCTTCGCGTTCCGCTTCGAGGATTTCACCCTCGGCGGCTACGACCCGCATCCCGCGATCAGGGCGCCGGTGGCGGTATGAGCGCTGCGAAGAAGCCGCGCGTGAGCGTCATCGCCGCGCTCGCCCGGAACCGCGTCATCGGCGTCGAGAACCGTCTGCCCTGGCGGCTGCCGGAAGACCTCGCCCACTTCAAGGCGCTGACGCTCAACCATCCCATCCTGATGGGCCGCAAGACCTTCGAGTCGCTCGGCCGCCCGCTGCCGGGGCGCACCAACATCGTCATCACCCGCAATCCCGACTACTGCAAGGACGGCTGCCTGATCGCCGGCTCCATTCCCGCCGCGCTCGCACTGTGCCAGGATGCCGACGAGATCTTCATCATCGGCGGCGCCGAGCTTTACGCCCAGGCCATCCCGCTCGCCGACCGCCTGTACCTGACCGAAGTGGATATCGAAGCCGAGGGCGACGCCCGCTTTCCCGACTACGACCGAAGCGCGTTCAGGGAAGTTTCGCGCGAGTCGCACACGGGCGGGAAGGGGGATGCGCTGGGGTTTGATTTTGCGGTGTATGAACGAAACTAGTGGAAAAACCGTGTCCCGCTTGGCGTTTTTGAAATAGCCCGTTCAGGGTGCATGGCCGAACTGCGTCCGCACTCTGCGGAAATCGATAAAACGGGGCTGCAGCCCCGTTTTTTGTTGCCGTAACATCCCCTGGACCTTGGTGGGCCGGCAACCGAAACGGCTGTTCGACAGGCCTTTCAGTTTGACGGGGTCGCTCGCATCGACTAGAAAAAAATACAGTCTTGCAAAAGAAAGGCTGGGGGTAGCGAGGATCCCGCTATCCGGATGAACCATGTTGCGGAGGGCGCAAATCATGAAGACCCCGAAGACAATTGCAATTGCCGGTTTGCTGATTTTCACTGTGTTCGGCACGTCCTGCGGCACCGCCACCGGTGCCGCTGTCGGAGCTGGAGCGGGGGCCGCCATCGGTGCGGGCACGGGTTACGGCGCCGGCAAAGGCGCGCTGATAGGCACGGGCGTCGGCGCGGCGGCGGGAGCCATTTACGACATAACCAAGTGAAGGGGCCGCGATGAAGAACGGAATGCTTTTGAACGTGGCAGCCATAGTCGGCAGCCTCATGGTTTCGAGCGGGCTCGCCTTCGCACAGGACAAGCCGGCCGACTGCGGCAAGGCCGCTGCGCCGGCCATGGTTGAGGGCCAGGTTACCAAGGTGGACATGGGCCAGGGCAGGCTGACCCTGCGGGCGGCCGATGGGTCCATCCATGAATTTCAGGCTTCGCGGGAGACCCTGGCGGAATATAAGGTCGGCGACCCCATCAAGGCGAAGCTGAGAATGGCTCCGCGGTGTGACTAGTGGCGCCGGCGAGAGGCATGGGATAGCCGGGGTATACGACGAGGTCGATTTGCTGCAGCCTGCCGGCGAAGCCGTCTTCGTTTAGATCGATGCCGCTGGTGCGTACCTGGCCATCGAACTGGTTGTCCGCCCTTGTGGTTGAATTCGGTGGCAACCTTGCCCAGATACAGCGCGCCCACGCCGCCAGCCTTCAGGGTGGCGAGTTGGTCGTTGCTCTGGGCATTTTTGCTCCACCCCCCTGAGTTGGGTAGACACGGCGTCGTTTTCGTCGATCCAGTTGTTGCCGTCCTGATCATAAGCGGCCAGTTCAGGTCATCCAGAATCGCCAAACAAAAACGGGGGGCTGCACCCCCCCGTTTTTGTTTGCAGCACCGCGTTGCATCAGCTCAGCACTTCGGCCCAGATATTCTTCGACCAGGATTCGGCAAAGACGAAGTTGGGTTCGTCACCCTTGGCGGTGGCGCCCCCCTCGGGCTGTGCGACGTAGCCCTTGCCGGCCTCGAAGCGGTAGACGTGGGCGACATAGCCTGCGGTGGTATCGGAGGTGGCCGAATAGCAGGTATTGGAGACGACCGGGATGGGATCGGGCTGACGGCCTGCGAGCAGTTCGACGATGGCGGCGGCGCAGATCTTGGCATGGTTGGTCGCCATGTGGCCGGACTTCGGCAGGTTGGACAGCACCGAGTCGCCGATGACGTGGACGCCGGGAACGGTGGTCGACTCGAAGGTGGCGAGATTGACCGTGCACCAGGCCTTGTTACTGTCGTTGCGTGCGCCGGCCAGGTGGCAGACTTCACCGGCGCGCTGCCGGGGCACGACATTCAGCACGTCGCCCTTGACGTCGTCGAACTCGGTGGCGACGGTCATCCTGCCGCCATCCACCGCAAGCGGCGCGTTGTTGGGGCGATAGTCGATCATCCCTGGATAGAAGGTGTTCCAGGCCCAGGTGAACAGTGCTTTCTTGGAGGCGATGTCGGCGTTGCCGTCGAGCAGGATGATCTTTGATTTGCGCTTGGCCTGCTTGAAATAGTGGGCCACCATGCAGGCCCGCTCGTAGGGCCCGGGCGGACAGCGGTAGGGCGCGGCCGGAACCGACATGACGAAGGTGCCGCCATCGGGCATGGCTTCGAGCTGCCGCCGCAGCAGCGCAGTCTGGGCACCGGCTTTCCAGGCGTGGACGACCTTGCCGGCGGCTTCGGCCTCCTTGAAGCCTCTAACGGTGTCGCTCAGCACTTCGATGCCGGGGGCGAGCACCAGGCGGTCATAACCGATGCTGGCGCCGCCGCGGGTCGTGACCACGCGGCGGCCGGCGTCGATGGCGACGACACTGTCCTTGACCATCCTGATGCCGTGCCTGGGCAGGCGGTCATAGCCGTGGGTGATATCGTCCATGCTGCGCAGGCCGCCCAGCACCCAGTTGGAAATCGGGCAGGATACGAACTTGTCGTTCGGCTCGATCAGGGTGACCTCGATGTTGGGTCCCCACTTGCGCAGGTATTTGGCGCAGGTGGCGCCGCCGAAGCCGGCACCGACCACGACGACGTGGGCGCGGGCCGAGGGGCCGGGACGGCTGGCGCAACCGGTGAGCGCAACCGCTGCGCCGGCGCCGGAAATCTTCAGAAAATCGCGACGATTCAGCGTCATTTTCGGTCTCCTCGATGGATTCACTTCAGGCTGGCGAAATAGGCGCCCATGGCTTCGATTTCGGCCTCGGTGTAGCCATTTGCGTGGCGCTTCATGATGGATGCGGCGCGCGTGCCGGCTCTGAATTCCGTCATGAGCTTGACGAAGCTATCCTTGTGCAGGCCGGCCAGGCTGGGGATTTTGCCCTGGCTCTTGCCGCCGGGGCCGTGGCAGGTCATGCAGGTGGATGCGATGACCTGGGTGTGCATGTCTGCCGCGCCGACGGCACCGCAAAGGGCAAGGCCGATGAAGCCGACGAGCGCCAGAGTGATTTTCTTGTGCATAGACTCCTCCAGAGAGGTGAGGGATCAGGACGGGAGTCGTGACGGCCCCGCAAGCCTTGATTCTGGCGGGGTTTGGGGCGACTCTCCAGAAGTACCATGCTGGGAGAGCCGTCATGGCTTGTCAACAAGCAGGGGCTTATATAACGCGGCTTTGACGTGTGCCGAACGGATGTTTGGACCCTAGCTGCGCGCGCCCAAGCTCAGCGCCAGGTTTCTGCTCGCTTGACGCGCCTGTTCGTCGGCGTCGCGGTCCCGGTTGTCACTGACCCAGCCGCCGAGGTTCTCCAGCGTGATGCGGCCGAGCGCTTCGATCCATTGCGGATGCTCGTTGAGCGCGGGAATGTAGCGGAATTCCTTGCCACCCGCCGCGAGAAAGGCGGCGCGGCCTTCCATCGCCAGCTCTTCCAGGGTTTCCAGGCAGTCGGCGGTGAAGCCCGGGGCGACCACGTCGATGCGGCCTGTACCGGCTCGGCCGAGTTCCTCCAGCGTCTTGTCGGTGTAGGGCTGCAGCCATTCGGCGCGGCCGAAGCGCGACTGGAAAGTGAGGCGATACTGCTTCGGCTCGAGTCCCAGCGCTTGCGCCAGCAGTCGCCCGGTTTTCCGGCATTCGCAGTGGTAGGGGTCGCCCTTGTCGAGCGTATAGCGCGGCACACCGTGGAAGCTCATCAGCAATACGTCGGGGCGGCCGTGCATCTGCCAGTAATCGCGGATGTTGGCGGCCAGCGCCTGGATGTAGGCGGGGTGGTCGTGGTAGTGCTTGAGCGTGCGCAGCGCCGGCTGATTGCGGACTTGCTGCAGCCAGGCAAATGCCATGTCGAAGGCGCTGGCGGTGCTGGAGGCGGCGTATTGCGGGTAGGCGGACAGGACCAGGATGCGGTCGCAGCCGGCGGCCTTCATCCGCGCCAGGGTGTCGGAGATGGCCGGGTTGCCGTAGCGCATCGCGTATTCGACCATGAAAGGGGTGGCGATTTTCTCGCCCAGCCAGCCCTTCAGCAGCTTGGCCTGCTTTTCGGTGTGGACCTTGAGCGGCGAGCCGTCCTTGGTCCAGACGGCGGCGTATTTCGCGGCCGATTTTTTCGGCCGGGTGTTGAGGATGATGCCGTTGAGGATTAGCCACCACACGGCGCGCGGGATTTCCACCACGCGCGGGTCGGACAGGAACTGCTTCAGGTAGGGCCGCAATGCCCGTGCGGTCGGCGCCTCGGGGGTGCCGAGATTGACCAGCAGGATGCCGGTGCGGGCGGGCTGGCCGTGGGCGTATTCGGGTTCCTTGAGATAGCTCATCAATGATGCGACAACGCGCTCGATAACAGTCTGGCGGTGATGTCGACGATCGGCACCACGCGTTCGTAGGCCATGCGGGTGGGGCCGACGACGCCGAGCGTGCCGACCACCTGGCCGTCGACCGAATAGGGCGCGGTGACCAGGCTGCATTCGTCGAGCGGCAGCAGTTCGGATTCGCCGCCGATGAAGATCTGCACCCCGGCCGCGGTGCGCGACTGGTCAAGCAGCTGCAGCAGCCCGGTCTTCTGCTCGAAGGCATCGAACAGGCGACGCAGGCTGCCCATGTTGCTGGAGAGATCCTGCACGTCGAGCAGCTTGCGGCTGCCGGATACCACCACGTTTTCCTGGCTGGCGTCGAGCGCCTGACTGCCGGCGTCCAGCGCCGCCGCCATCAGGCGGGTGATGTCGTCGCGCATGCGGCCGAGTTCGTCGCGCAGCTTCGCACGCACTTGGTCGAAGTTCTGCCCGGCAAAGTGTTGGTTGAAATAATTGGCCGCCTCGGTCAGCGCGGAGGCGCTGTAGGGCTGTTCGGTGAGGATGACGCGATTCTCGACCTCGCCTTCCATGGTGACGATGATGAGCAGGATGCGCTTGTCGGACAGGCTGATGAATTCGACCTGGCGGAATGCCGGGCTGCGCCGCGGCGTCATCACCAGGCCGGCAAACCGGCTGAGGTCAGACAACAGGGTGGAGGCCGCCGTCATCAGCCGTTGCGGATCGGCTGACGTCAGGCTGCTTTCGAGCTGGCTGACTTCGACCTGCGCCAGTGGGCGCACCGTCAGCAGCGTATCGACGAAGAAGCGGTAGCCGCGCGGCGTCGGCACGCGGCCGGCCGAAGTGTGCGGGCTGGCGACGAAGCCCATTTCTTCGAGGTCGGCCATGACGTTGCGGATGCTCGCCGGCGACAGCTCCAGCCCGGAATGCTTGGAGAGGGTGCGCGAGCCTACCGGTTCGCCTTCGGCAATATACCGTTCAACCAGGGTTTTCAGCAGGATGCGGGCGCGGTCGGTGAGCATGGGGAGATTATATAGGCGAGATGCAAGTTACAAGATTCAAGGTACAAGTGATTCATCGCCAGGCGCGAAACGGCTCGCTTTGCCTGCACCTTGTATCTTGAATCTTGAATCTTGTCTCTCGAATCTTGCAACTTGCATCTCGCCTATAATCGGCCCTCATGCAAACCCTTTTCCATACCGTCGGTCTTGTCGGCAAATACAACAATCAGGGCATGGAAGCCTCCGTGCGGTCACTGGGGGAGTTTCTGCGGGGGCGCGGGCATACGGTTCTGCTTGCCAGTCAGACCGCCGAACATCTGGGGATCGATGACTTTCCCACCCGCAATCTGCAGGATATGGCGATCGACAGCGATGCGGTCGTGGTGCTGGGCGGCGACGGCACCATGCTGTCGATCGCGCGCGAACTGGCGCCACGCGGCGTGCCGCTGATCGGCATCAACCAGGGGCGGCTGGGCTTTCTCACCGACATCACGGTCGACCACATGTACGATGCGGTGGCGGAAATCCTCAGCGGCCAGTACATGGCGGAAGAACGCATCCTGCTGAACGGCCAGGTTCATCGTGGCGGCGAGCGCGTTTTCGAGTCCACTGCATTCAACGATGTGGTGGTGGGCAAGGGCGGCTCGGGCCGCCTGATCGATCTGGAAATCGCCATCAACGGCGAATTCGTCCAGAGCCAGCGTGCCGACGGCCTGGTGGTCACCAGCCCGACCGGCACCACGGCCTACGCACTGTCGGCCGGCGGGCCGATCATGCATCCAACGCTGGAGGCGGTGGCGCTGGTACCGATCTGCCCGCACACGCTGTCGGCACGCCCTATCGTGGTCAGCAGCCATGCGCGCATCGAACTGCATCTGACCTACGCCGACGACGCGCGCGTCCACTTCGACGGCCAGCACCATTTCGACCTGCTCAGCGGCGACCATGTGTGGATCACCCGTGCCAGCCGCCCGATCACGCTGCTGCATCCGCATTCCTACAGTTATTACGACACCCTGCGGCAGAAGCTGCACTGGGGCAAGCAGCTTTAACACGCAAGCGTACCCATGCTGTTGCACCTTTCCATCCGCAACTACCTGCTGGTCGAATCGGTCGAGCTCGACTTCGCGCCGGGACTGACCGTGCTCACCGGCGAGACCGGCGCCGGCAAATCGATCCTGGTCGACGCGCTGGCGCTGGCGCTGGGCGACCGCGCCGAAGGGGGCGTCGTGCGGCCGGGTGCGCCGCGTGCCGAGATCGCCGCCGAATTCGCGATCGATGGCTTGCCCGTGCTGGCGGCCTGGCTCGACGACGCCGGCTTCGCGTCGGACGGCGATGTCTTGATCCTGCGCCGCGTGATCGACGCCGGCGGCCGTTCGCGTGCCTTCATCAACGGCAGCGCCGCGCCGTTGACCCAGCTGAAGGAAGCCGCCGATTTTCTGCTCGACATCCATGGCCAACACGCGCATCACGCGCTGCTGCGCCCGCAGGTCCAGCGCGAGGTGCTCGATGCGTATGCCGGCGCACAGCCGCTGGCCGTGACGGTCAACACCACCTGGCATGCCTGGCAGGCGGCGCGGCGGCAGCGTCTGGACGCCGAAACCCACGGCCAAGCACGGCAGATCGAGCGCGAAGGCCTGCAGCTGGCGCTGGAGGAACTGCGCGCGCTGGGCGACAATCTCGTACGATGGGACGACATCCAGACCGAGCACGCGCGGCTGGCCCACGTCACCATGCTACTCGAGGGTAGCCAGGCCCTGATCGACGGACTCGACGAAGGCGAGGCGGCGGTGGCCGGCCAGCTTGGCGAAATGAGCGCACGGCTCGACGGCATGCAGGCGGTGGACGACAGCCTGAAGGAGGTCGCCGCGCTGCTGAATTCGGCCAGTGCCGATCTGGCCGAGGCGGTGCATGCGCTGCGCCGCTATGCCGGCAACCTCAATCCCGATCCCGAACGGCTGGCCGAACTCGACCAGCGGCTGGCCGACATGCACCGACTGGCGCGCAAGCACCGCGTGCAGCCGGATGCACTGGCCGGTTTGCTGCAACAGTTCGAAATGCGGCTGGCCGCGCTGGCGGCGGGCGACGATCTCGACGCGCTGCGGGCAGCCGAAGATACCGCTCTGGCGCAATACCATGCCGATGCGCGCCAGCTCGGCGCGCTGCGCCGCAAGGCGGCGACGGTGCTGTCGAAGCAGGTGACGGTGGCGATGGGCGAACTCGCGCTGGCCGGTGGTCAGCTCGATATCACGCTTGCGCCGACCGGCGAGCCGCGCGCGCACGGGCTGGAGGACGTGGCGTTTCTCGTCGCTAGCCATCCCGGCCTGCCGCCGGGACCGCTTGGCAAGGTGGCGTCGGGCGGCGAGCTGTCGCGCATCAGCCTGGCGATCCAGACCGCGCTGTCGGGCGTGGCTGGCGTGCCGACGCTGATCTTCGACGAAGTCGACGTCGGCATCGGCGGCAGCGTGGCCGAAGCGGTCGGGCGACGGCTGGCGAAGCTGGGCGTAACCCGGCAGGTGCTGGTCATCACCCACTTGCCGCAGGTGGCGGCGCGCGGTTCGCAGCACTTGCGGGTGGCCAGGCAGGCCAGCGGCGGTTTCGTCTCGTCCAGCATCGAGTTGCTCGATGCCGGCGCGCGGGTGGAGGAAATCGCGCGCATGCTCGGCGGACTCAAGATCACCGCGACAACGCGGCAGCATGCCGCCGAGATGCTCGCGGGTTGAGACGCCTGCTTGCCCTGTTCCTGCTGCTCGCCGCCGGTGTGGCGTGGGCGGAGCCGCTCAGCGGCGTCGTCATCGTGGTGATCGACGGCGATACCCTGCTGTTCAGGCCAGACCACTACCATCCGTCCTCGCGGGCGTTCATCAAGGTGCGCCTGGCCGGCATCGACGCGCCGGAAAAGGGGCAGCCGTACGGCGAGGCGGCCACCCGCGCGCTCAAGGACATGGCATTGCAGCAGCGTGCAACGCTCGAAATCGTTGCCACCGATGTTTATGGTCGCAAGCTGGGAAGGATCGAGGTCGATGCGCTGCCAGTGAATGAGGAACTGGTGCGGCGCGGTTACGCCTGGTCGTCGTCGCGCAATCCGTACCGGGCGATGCGGCCGCTGCAGGACGACGCGCGCCGCGCGGGCATCGGGCTGTGGCAGGATCCTGCGCCTACTCCGCCGTGGATGTGGCGGCGCGCGCAGCCAGCTCGCGGTCGCTGAGGCTGCGCGGCGTTCCGTCCGGCAGTGCGACGTGGCATTCGCGGAAGATCCGCGCGGTGCAGGTACGGCATATCTCGTTGTCGAGCCGCGGGTAGATCAACTCGAGGGCCTCGCCCTTGTGGCGGAATATCTGGTCTTCGCCGATGGTGTCGACCTGGCCGCTGCGGCGCAGCATTTCACAGAAATCCGGCTGCACGCCGACCAGGTACAACCCCCCGCCCAGCTTGCGCCGTCGCGTGGCTTCCTTGGCCAGCAGCTCGGCACCGGCGAGGTCGATGAAGCCGATCGCGCGCGCGGTGATCAGCAGGTTTTTCTTCTTCGGATCGGCCTCGTCGACGTTGCGGAAATACTGCTGCACGTGTTCGACCGCGCCGAAGAAGATCGAGCCCTCGACGCGCAGCATCGCCATCTGCGGGCAGCGGGCGGCACCTGCTGCGGCCGGCACGAACTTGCGGCGCGGATTGTCGAGTTCGGGCGCGAGCGGCACCAGTTCGCGGATCGACGGCCGCGAGGTGCGGTAAAGGTAGAACAGCAGCGACACCAGGATGCCGAAGAAGATGCCCTTTTCCAGGTCGACCAGGGTGCCGACGAAGGTCAGCGCGAGGACGATGCGCTCGCGCTTGTGGCGCTTGAAGATTTCGCCGATGTGGTGGAAGTCGATCAGGCCCCACGCCACGATGAACAGGATCGCCGCCATCGACGGCACCGGCAGGTAGGCCGCAAGCGGGGCGACCAGCAGCACGATCAGCAGCAGGAACAGCGCCGACATCGCTGCCGCCAGCGGCGTTTTTGCTCCCGCTGCGTAGTTGACGCCGCTGCGGTTGAATGAGCCGCTGGAAGCGTAACCGGAGAAGAAGCTGCCGGCGATGTTGGACAGCCCCTGGCCGACGAACTCCTGGTTGCTGTCGATGCGCTGGTCGGACTTGATTGCGACCGCGCGGGCGATCGCCACCGCCTCGGTCAGCGCGAGGATGGCGATGATGGTGGCGGGGAAAAGCGTCTGCTTGATTGCGGTGAGTGAGAAGTCCGGTACCGAGAAAGGGGGAAAGGCGGCGGCCAGCGCGCCGACGGTGCGGATGCCGGTGGTTTCGCTGCCGAATTGCGCATTGAGGATCGCCGCGACCACGCTGCCGACCACCATCGCGACGATCATGTAGGGTAGCTTCTGCAGATAGCGCTTGGCGAGCATGCCCGACCCCAGCGTGACCACGCCCACCGCCATCACCCAGGGCTGGATGTCGGCGAGGTGGCTGCCGAAATGGATCAGCACTTCGTGGAAGTGTGCGCCGCGCGGCATATCGAGACCGAAGAAGTGCTTGATCTGGCTGCTTGCGATGAGGATCGCCGCACCGGCGGTGAAGCCGATGATGACCGTATGCGAGATGAAGTTGACCAGCGCGCCCAGCCGCGCCAGGCCCATCGCCAGCTGGATCAGGCCGGCCAGCAGGGTGAGCGTGAGCACCAGGCCGATGAACTGCGGGCTGCCCGGCTCGGCGAGCGGGCTGACTGAGGCGAATACCACGATCGAGATCGCCGTGGTCGGCCCCGACACCAGGTGCCAGCTCGACCCCCACAATGCGGCGACGATGGCAGGCACCATGGCTGCATAGAGGCCATACTCGGGCGGCAGCCCGGCGATGGTGGCGAACGCCACCGCCTGCGGCAGCACGATCATGGCGCCGGTGAGCGCGGCGATGTTGTCGGCCTTGAACGTCTGCGACGTGACCAGGGGCCACCAGCGCAGGAAGGGCAGCAGGCGGTAAAGCCAGAGCGGGCAGGCCTTGAGATCGATCACGCAGGCTCCAAAAGTATATTAGTGAATAAGACTATAACTATTTGTTGCAAAAGGGTTTTTGTATGGCTTCCTGTCCCCGGTGGCCTGTCCGGTTTTATAATCGGACGCACACCCCGCGTCGGATCGGGTCGCAACGACAATTCAACCAGAGGGAGCGAGAGGAAGATGAAACTCACCACGATGACGTTGTGTGCATCCGCGCTGCTGCTGTTGACCGCACCGGTTCAGGCAGCGGGCGACCCCAAGGCCGGACAGCTTAAAACCTCGATGTGCGCCGGTTGTCATGGCATTGCCGGCTGGCGTACCGCCTATCCCAGCGTATATAGCGTTCCCAAGCTCGGTGGACAGCACGCCGATTATATCGTGGCGGCCCTCAAAGCCTATAAAAGTGGCGATCGCAGCCACCCCAGCATGAAGGCCATCGCGGGCAGCCTGTCCGAGCGTGACATGGATGATCTTGCAGCGTATTACGCATCGTCGTACAGCGGCGCTGCCAACTGAGGAGGCCCCATGAAAAGAACATTGCTCATCCTCGCCGCGGTTGCACTGGGCACTTCCCCGGCCGCACATGCCAAGGGCGACTACGAGGCCGGCAAGGCCAAATCGGCCACCTGCGCTGCCTGCCACGGCGTGGACGGGATCAGTGCCGTGGCATCCTTTCCCAAACTGGCGGGCCAGCACCGCGATTATCTCTACCATGTGCTCAAGGATTACCAGTCCGGCAAGCGCAAGAACCCCATTATGGCAGGCCAGGTACAAAACCTCTCCGATACCGACATGCGCGATCTGGCGATGTATTTCTCCAAACAGAAAGGGCTGACGCTGAAGTATTGATTCAGGCGGAAAGATAGCGGGCGCGGCTGGACAGGCCGCGCCCGTTTTTTATTGAAGCGACTGGAGCGGAAAAGAGCAGCGGTTTGCGATCCTGAAAAGGCAGTCCCGGCATGCCCGGCCGGCAGTCTGCCTGTGTCGTCCTGGCTTTCCCGGACGCGGTGATCGCCTGCAACCGGGCGCCTGTCAGTCCTGGTTCAGCCCCTGGCGTAACTGCAATCCGGTGGTAAGGTCCTGACCCGTCGGCTTCTGGTAAAGGCGCAAATCAAACTCAGGGAGCATGGCGAGCAGATGATCAAAAATATCGCTTTGGATGCCTTCGTACTCAATCCAGGCAGTTGACGCGGTGAAGCAGTACAGTTCCATTGGAATGCCTTCCGAGGAGGGTTCCATCGCACGGACCATCAGTGTCATGCCCTGGTGAATCTTCGGATGCTGCCTCAGGTAGGCATGGATATAGGCCCTGAAGGTGCCGAGGTTGGTCAGGCGCCGCTGATTGGCGGGGGCTTTTGCCAGATCGCCCAACGTGCGGCTTGCCGCGCTATTGGCGCCATCAAGCTCCTGCAGCTTTTGCTCGAGGTAAGGCCTGAGCAGGGCAATGTGCTGAAGGCGTTCCACGTCTTCCGGTTTGAGGAAGCAAACAGAGCCTGCATCCAGTCGAATGACGCGCTTGATACGCCGCCCGCCCGACTCGGACATGCCACGCCAGTTGCGAAAGCTCTCCGACATCAGGCGCCAGGTAGGAATGGTCGTGATGGTTTTGTCCCAGTTCTGCACTTTGACCGTGTGCAGGGCAATGTCGATCACATCTCCATCCGCGCCCAGCTGTGGCATCTCGATCCAGTCGCCTACGCGCAGCATGTCGTTGGACGCCAGTTGCAAGCCAGCCGTGAAGGACAGCAAGGTATCCTTGAAAACCAGCATCAACACAGCCGACATGGCGCCCAAACCGGAAAGCAGAATCAGGGGTGAGCGGTCGATCAGCGCTGCAATGATGACGATGCCGCCCAGCAACATCAAACCCAGCTTGGCCAGCTGGATGTGGCTCTTGATCGAGCGGGTTGATGCGGCCAGGGTGCCGGCTGATCTTTCATACTCCTCGTGCTCTTCGTGGAGCGCATCCAGGAAGGCCATCAATACCCGGACGATTTGCAGGACGGTCACCGCCACGGCCACATTTCTGATAATGCTTACGGCGGCAGCGGGCAGATAGGGAATGGCGGCTACGGACATCTGGACCACCAGGGACGGCGTGACCTTCTCCAGGCGGTTGAGGACATTGCGGTGAAGGACGACGCGTGTCCAGCGTGCCTGCATGGCCTCGATCCAGCGACTGAACCCATGCAGCAGGATCCAGTGGACGACAAGTCTGGCGCCATAGGCCAGCAAGACCATCAGCACCAGGCCGGCGATGGCCTGAATCGCTTCGGGCTGTTCGGTCAGATAGGCAATTTCAAGCTTCATTGCGGAAAGAGATCGGGCATGTAAGAACGGTTTGTGGCGTATCGCCGGCGTTAACGGCAGTCAAGCCGAGGCGGGATCGCCGGCGACGGGCTGGGGCGCCGGACATTATTCATAGTCCTCAGGATGCCCCTCTTCCAGATTTTCCCGGTAGTCCTGTTCGAATTCTTTCTGATAGAAAAACCGTTCTTCGCCAAAGGCGGGCTTGAGATCGCTCAGCCAGGTGGCCTGTTCGTCATAACGGGCAAAAAAGGGCCGGTGCACCCAATCGGGGTTGCGGGCCTGAATGAAGCGCAGTTGCAGAACTTTTTCGCCCATGACTTCGCTGGTCCCCAGCACCTGTACCTTGCCGGGGTTGGCGGACATGCTGGGGCCGCGTACGGTACGGCAAAGCCCCCCTACCTGCCGGTAGGCTTCGCGGAAAATTTCCCAGGCACGTACCAGGGGTACGTTGAAATAGTGCTGGGCGCCAGTGTCGCGGGCGATGAACATGTAGTAAGGCACACAGCCCAGATCTACCTGTTCATTCCACATCTGGATCCACAAGGCCGGATCGTCGTTGATGTGCCGCAGCAGGGGCGACTGGGTGCGGATGATCGCCCCGGCTTGCCTGATTTGTGCAATTGCCTGGCGTACCGGCTCGGGCGCCAGTTCCCTCGGATGGTTGAAGTGGGCCATCAAGGCAAGGTGCTTGCCGTTCTCCCCGACCTTGCGGAAGAGCGCCAGCAAATCCTCTGTGTCGTTGTCGCTCAGGAATCGGTAAGGCCAGTAGCTGAGCGCCTTGGTGCCGATGCGGATGCGGCGCAGGTTGGGCAGATCGGCTTCGAGCAAGGGCTCGATGTATTGGGCCAGGTTGCGCGCCGACATGATCAGCGGGTCGCCGCCGGTGAACAGCACATCGGTGACCTGCGGATTGGTCTGGAGATAATCGATCAGGCGATCCACTTCACGGCTGGCAAACTTGAGATCGGAGAGCCCGACGAACTGCGGCCAGCGAAAACAGAAGCTGCAATAGGCGTGGCAGGTCTGGCCCTGGCTGGGAAAGAACAAGACGGTTTCCCGGTACTTGTGCTGCATGCCGTCGAGGTTCTCGCCGTCGAGGCTGGGTATGTTGTGGCTGATCTGTCCGGCCGGATGCGGATTGAGCTGCAGGCGGATACGGTTTGCGGCGGCCTTGAGTTCGGCGCGGTCGGCGCCGCCTTTCAGCAGGGCTGCCATTTCCTCGTAGTGATGGGGCAACAGCATGTCACGCTGGGGGAAGGTGAGCAGGAACAGGGGGTCGGCAGGCACCCGGTCCCAGTCGATGAGATGGTCGACAACAAAATTGTTGGCCTTGAAGGGAAGGACGTGCCCCACCACTTCGATGTCGAATTTTATTTCTTCGGGCAGCCGTTCCATCTGCGGGATGTCGCGGAAGTTATTCAGGGAATAGGCCTTGTATCTACAAGATTTCTGCATGTGGCAATTCCATTTCATTTTTGGTTGGCCGGATACCAGGCAACGGGACGGCATGCTGCCCAGGCCTGGCTTGTTCCGGATAGAGGATGAGCGGAGGAAACGGGGCCGCGATGCCGTGGCTGTGCTTTTGTAACCGGCTGAACGGACCGATGGACCGTGTTATACCGATGCGGATGAAATCCCCTGCGTGTCGGGAATGATCTCGAAACAATGTCCGGCCGGCTTGGGAAAGGGTATGGCCTGCCTCCTGTGCGAGAGGGGCGTGTGTAAACGGCGTGGTATATACCCAGAAAATAGTTTTATAGAAATCATTATTCAATGATAACACTTCTGGATACAGGCGCTCCCCGCCAGTACCGGCTGACCTGAGCTCACCTTTAAGCCCTGGCGGGCCTTTCTCATGAATTCACCGCTGCTGCCCGAAATGCCGCCTCATCATTGGCGCGGTACGCCAGTATTCACGTGTACTGGAAGTGGCACTGGAAGGGCGCAGTGCGGGTACGGGCAACCCTGGTCGATGCGTTATAAGGATGCCGTGATTCGGCTAGCGGATACCGAAAGGATATGCGCTGACGCTTGCTGGTTGGCTGCAACCAGCCGATCCTGATTGCCTCTCCGCACCCGATTCAGGGCATGGCTGATTCAGCCGCGAGGCGGTTATAAATCCGCCAGAGTCTTGATGTGCACCGCCACGCTGCGTCCCAGGGCGCTGAGGTCGTAGCCGCCTTCCAGTACCGAGACGATGCGCCCTTCGGCGTGGCGCGCAGCCACGCCCATCGCCTGCTCGGTGATCCAGACATAATCCGCTTCGACCAGGCCGAACTGCGCCATGTCGTCCTCGCGGTGGGCGTCGAAGCCGGCGGAGAAAAACAGCATCTGCGGCCGGAAGGCTTCCAGGCGCGGCATGATTTGCGTGCTGAAGGCTTCACGGTAGGCGGGGCCGCCGGTGCCGGCGGGCAGCGGCACGTTGACGATGTGCGCGCTGGCGCTGTCGGCGCCGCTAAACGGGTAGAAGGGGTGCTGGAAGGTGGAGCACAGCATCGCGCGCGGATCGTTCCTGAAGATGTCCTCGGTACCGTTGCCGTGATGAACGTCGAAATCGACGATGGCGACCCGTTCCAGGGCGTGCGCTTCCAGGGCATGCGCGGCCGCCACGGCGACGTTGTTGAAGATGCAAAACCCCATGGCCTGGCTGCGGGTGGCGTGGTGTCCGGGCGGCCGGCAGGCGACGAAGGCGCTGGCCACTTCGCCGCGCATCACCAGGTCGACCGCCATCACCGCGCCGCCGGCCGCATGGTAGGCGGCATCCAGACTGTGCGGGTTCATGCCGGTGTCGGGGTCGAGCGCGTGGAAGCCTTCGTAGGGCGAGGCGGCCTCGATGGAATCGATATAGGCGGCGTCATGCGCTCTGAGCAGCTGGCTGCGGTGCACCAGCGGGGCTTCGTGGTGGATCAGATAATCGAACAGGTGGGCGGCATGCAGCCGGTCATCGATGGCGCGCAGACGCAGCGGGCTTTCCGGGTGCCAGTTGCCCATGTCGTGCTTGAGGCATTCGGGGTGGGTGATATAGGCGGTGTGCATGGCGAGTCAAGGTGCTGAATGGCTCAACTATACGCCCGGCGAGATGGCGCTGTAACGGAGGATGGCCTAGGATAGGGCATCCCCGATCCGGCCGCTGCGCCGCCGCACGCCGTTCTCACGAAGCCATGTCCCAACACTATCTGCATCCCCTGTTCAACGCCCGTTCGGTTGCGGTCTTCGGTGCCAGCGAACGCGAGGATTCGGTCGCTGGAACCCTGTTCCGGAACCTGCGCAAATCCGGCTACGGCGGCCAGGTTTTTCCGGTCAACCCGAAGCACGAGACTGTGTTCGGCGAGCGCTGCTATGCCAGCGCCGGCGAGTTGCCGGCGGTGCCCGAGCTGGCGCTGATCGCCACCCCCGCGCCGACTATCGCACCGATCATGGAGCAATGCGGGCAGCGTGGCATCCGCCATGCTGTCGTGCTGTCGGCCGGTTTCCGTGAAGTGGGCGCACAGGGCGCGGCGCTGGAAGCCGTCGTGACCCGCACAGCGAAGCAATACGGCATTCGCTTCATCGGCCCCAACTGCCTGGGCATCCAGCGGCCGGCTATCGGGCTGAATGCCACCTTCAGCCAGGGCACCACCCTGAACGGAGACCTGGCGCTGGTGTCGCAGTCCGGCGCGATCTGCACCGCGATGATGGACTGGGCGGAAACCAACGGCATCGGCTTTTCCAGCGTGATCTCCACCGGTGCGTCGGCCGACCTGGATTTCGGCGAAATCCTCGATTACCTGGCTTACGACACCCAGACCCGGGGCATCCTGCTCTACATCGAAGGCATCCGCGACGCGCGCCGCTTCATGAGCGCGCTGCGGGCGACGGCCCGCTTCAAGCCCATCGTCATGGTCAAGGTGGGGCGCCACGCGACGGGGGCAAAGGCGGCGCAGTCGCATACCGGCGCGCTGGTGGGATCGGACGCGGTGTTCGATGCCCTGGTGCGGCGCGCCGGAGTGGTGCGGGTCAACACCATCGTGCAGCTATTCGCCTCGGCGCGCGCGCTGTCCAGCCACATCCGGCCCAGCGGCAACCGTCTTGCCATCGTCACCAACGGCGGCGGCCCCGGCGTCATGGCGACTGATCTCGCGGTGGATCTGGGTGTGCGCATGGCGGAGCTGTCGCCGGCGACGCTCGATGCGCTCGACGCTGTGCTGCCGGCCAACTGGTCGCACGGTAATCCGCTCGACATCATCGGCGACGCCGCCGCCGGGCGTTACCGCGCGGCGGTGGGCGCCTGCCTCGCCGACGACAACGTCGACGGCGTGCTGGTGATGCTGACGCCGCAGGCGATGACCCGGCCGACCGAGGTGGCCGAGGCGGTGGTGGAGGTGGCGAAGACCTCGCACAAGCCGGTGCTGACCTGCTGGATGGGCGAGGCGCAGGTACACGCGGGACGGCGTCTGTTCAAGCAGGCCGGCATTCCGTACTTCACCACGCCGGAGCCGGCGGTCGAGGTGTTCTCCTTCCTTTCTGCCTTTTACGAGAACCAGCGCCAGTCGATGCAGACGCCGGGACCATTGTCACAGCAAACCGAGCCGGACGCGGAAGGCGCCCGCCTGATCGTCGAAAGCGCGCTGGCGCAGGGCCGGCATCTGCTCAACGAGGTGGAATCGAAGGCGCTGCTGGCGGCTTTCCGCATCCCGATCGCGCCGACGTTGATCGCGCGCAGTCCCATGGAGGCCATGCTGATGGCGCAGCAGATCGGCTTCCCGGTGGTGATGAAAATCAATTCGCCGGACATCACCCACAAATCCGACGTCAATGGCGTGCGGCTGGGCTTGTCCAGCGGCCAGGCGGTGCGCTCCGCTTTCAGCGAGATGCTGGCCGATGTGAAGCGGCTCCGTCCCGACGCCACCCTGGACGGCATCGTCATCGAGCCCATGGTGATGCGTCCGCACGCCCGCGAAGTGTTGCTCGGCATGATCTCGGACCCGGTGCTGGGGCCGGTGATCGTGTTCGGTGCCGGCGGCGTCGACGTCGAAGCCCTGCAGGATCGTGCGGTGACGCTGCCGCCGCTGAACCGTTATCTGGCGCACGACCTGATCCGGCGCACCCGCGTCGCCACCCTGCTGGGCGCGTTCCGCAACCGCCCGCCGGTCGACATGGACGCGCTGGAGAACGTGCTGCTGCGACTGTCGGAAATGGTCTGCGAATTGCCCTGGCTGGCCGAACTGGACATCAATCCGCTGCTGGTGGACGAACGCGGCGCACTGGCGCTGGATGCCCGCATCGTCATCGCTCCCCGCGTGCCGACGGCCGACCGCTACGGCCACATGGCGATCCACCCCTACCCGGCGCATCTGCTGACCTACTGGCAATTGCCCAATGGCAATGACGTCGTCATCCGCCCGATCCGCCCGGAAGATGCCGAACTGACACAGAAGTTCGTGCGCAGCCTGTCCGAGGAAACCAAGTATTTCCGCTTCATGGACGCGGTGAGCGAGCTGTCCCCCGCCATGCTGGCGCGCCTCACCCAGATCGACTACACGCGGGAAATGGCACTGCTGGCGCTGGCAGAAATCGACGGTGGGGAAGTGGAGCTGGGCGTGGCGCGCTATGCCATCAATCCGGACGGTGAGTCCTGCGAATTCGCCCTGGTGGTCGACGACGTGTGGCAGAAGCAGGGGATCGGCCACAAGCTCATGGATGTGCTGATGGACGTGGCGCGCAGCATGGGCCTGAAGACGATGGAGGGCGAGGTGCTGAAAACCAACCGTCCGATGCTGAAACTGGCGGCAGGCCTGGGTTTCCGCAGCGAGCCGCATCCGGAGGACGATACGGTGCAAAGGATTGCGCGCACCTTGTAAGTGGTGATCCGGGCGGTTTCCGCCGGATCACGGGTTCAGGGCCGGCGGCCCTGCGCGGTGGCCTGCTTGCCGCGTCAATGGGGCAGCGGGTGCTGGCGAGTGCAGGTCCGGTTGCGCCCGGCCTTCTTGGCCGCGTAGAGCGCCTGGTCGGCGGTGCTGACCAGCGAATCGCTATCCGCGGTGCCGGCTTCCCGGGCGGCCACGCCGATGCTGGCGGTGATGGTTCTTGCCGCCTGCCCGATGGTGACTCTTTTCGCTTCCAGGGTGGCGCGCAGGCGTTCCGCCGACAGCAGCGCGGCCTTGAGGTCGGTGTTGGGGCAAATGACCAGGAACTCCTCGCCGCCGATCCGGCAGACGCTGTCCCCCCGGCGTGCCGACATGCGCAGGGTGTCGGCCGCCTCGCGCAGGACGTTGTCGCCCGCAGCGTGGCCGTAGGTGTCGTTGATGTGCTTGAAGTGGTCGATATCGATCACCATCACCGCAAGCGGCGCACCGGAGCGCGAAGCGGCATTCCACGCCTGTTCGAGCTGGTCCATCGCCGAACGGCGGTTGGGCAGCCCGGTCAGCAGGTCGGTCAGCGCGGCATTCGCCAGCCGCCGGTTGGCCACGGCCAGCTCGGCGGCAATCTGGCGCAGCTGCGTGCGATCCTTTTCCCAGGCGTTTTGCAATTGCACCAGGCGTTGCGCAGCGTTGAGCCGCGTACGCAGCCCCTTGGCGCTGATGGTGCTGGGCGCGTAGCCATCCGCGTCGACTTCGTAGGCACGCATCAGCTGCGTTTCGCAGTGATCGTCGGCCATCAGCAGAATATGCATGCGACGGCCTTCTTCGGTCGCGCGCAAGGCCTGGCACAATTCCGGGCCGTCGAGCTGCGGCAGGTTGTAGTGCGCGATGATGACGTGCGGCAGCACTTCCATCGCCAGCGCCAGAGCCGTGTTGCCGTTGTCTGCCGGATAGACGATGTGGCCGCTGTCTTCGGCCAGCAGCGCCATGGTTTTGCGGCGGCTGAAGGCATTGCCGTCTGCCACCACGATGCGCAGCGGCGACTCGTTTTCCGCGGTCCCCGCATGACCATGGATGATTTCGGCAAAAGGCGGCAGCCTCGTCGTCGGAATCTTCAGCAGCGCGCCCCAGTCATGCCAGCTGGCGATCACGCCGTCGATGAAGCCTCCGGCAGCTTCCCGCGGGATGTCGAGTCCGGCCGCCAGCGCCATCCATTCCCGTGCCAGTTGCTGGCGCCTGGCGGCATCTGCCAACCCGAGGTTGGCGAGCAGGTGCGACAGCCGCAGCATCAGCGTCAGGCTGCTGGTCCGCGAGTCGTGGGGAAAACAGGGGTGATCCGGGTTCTCATAATGGGCGAGCGGCTCGGTGAAGACTTTGGGAATGCCCCAGTCGGTCAGCATCACGATGCCTAGTTCGCTATGGTCGGTTTCCAGGCGGGCGCGTTCCTGGGCAAGGATCGGCTGCGCGGGATCGGCATGATGCGCCGTCAGGACCGCGTTGTAATCGTCGGGGTAGGCGGTCGCCAGCGCCAGTTGCCCCACCTGGGCCAGCAGGCCGCAGACGAACAGCTCGTCGGCTGCGGCTACCGGTATCCGCGCGCCCAGCGCCTGCATGGTCAGCCCCATCAGCAGCGAATGTGCCCAGTATCCCTGGTAGTCGAAGGCTTCGCACGCGCCGGCGCGATACTGGTCCAGCAGCGAAAACCCCAGCGCAAGCTGGCGTACCGTCGCCATGCCCTGGCGCACCACGGCTTCCTGCACCGATACTACCGGGCGCACGCCGTGCGAAGCGACGTTCGCCAGCTTGATCAGCCGTCCGGACAGCGCGGGGTCGGTCTGCACCACCCGGGCAATTTCGCTCAGGGTTGCGTTCTCGCGCCGGGATAACTCAAGCACGGCCAGCGCCACCCCCCGTGGACTGGGCAGCTGGCCGCTGATTTTGAGTTGTTCAACCTGTGTCATCAATCAACCTGTTTCGGTGAAGCGAAGGGATGCCGTCGCGGATTGGCAGATCCCGGCCAGAATGCCTCGCGGTCGCCATCCGCGTGGCGGCAGCTTCAGGCTGAATTCGTGCCGGACTATCGATGGCCGTGTGGGAGCGGCCAGCATGCAGCGAGGCATTCCGGATGCCGCTGTCATGTTTTCAGCAGTGTTATCGACAGGATTTCGACAAAATGAAGCCTGCTGTGCGAAGTCCGGGCGTTGCCGGAAGGCCGTCAGGCGAGGCCGAGCTTTTGATCCAGGCAGCGTAAATACGCCGCCGAATCGAATGCCGTGCGGTAGCGCTGTACCTGCCAGATCATTTCCGCGAGACAGTCCATGATGTCGTGCTGGGCGGCCATGGCGTCGCCATGCCGGCCGAGCAGCCGCTGGTAGCGGTCGCGGATCCCCGGCGGCTGGTCGACCGAGAGCTGCTCGGCGATCGCCAGGTGCATGGATAGATGCAGAAATGGGTTGGTTTCGCCGGACTCGGGCAGGTAGTCCCGCTCTTTATGGCGCTCGGGCCGATCGAGCATGGCGTGGTATTCGGGGTGCGCCAGCACGGCGTCGAGCGCCGGCTGTTCTGCGCCTGCCAGCGCCTGTCCGGCGCGGTATTTCGCCCACACGTCGAAGAAGAACTGACGCGCCTGGTCGCGGCTGGGATTAAACACGCTTGTCCTTGTACTCGCACAGATCCGCAATGATGCATTCGGGGCATTTCGGCTTTCTGGCCTGACACACGTAGCGGCCGTGCAGGATCAGCCAGTGGTGGGCGTCGATGCGGAATTCGGCGGGGATGGTCTTGAGCAGCTTTTTTTCCACCTCCAGCACGGTCTTGCCGGGGGCCAGGCCGGTGCGGTTGGCGACGCGGAAGATGTGGGTGTCGACCGCCATGGTCGGCTGGCCGAAAGCGGTGTTCAGAATCACGTTGGCGGTTTTGCGCCCCACGCCGGGCAGCGCTTCGAGCGCGGCGCGCTCGGCGGGAACCCGGCTGCCATGCTGCTCGACCAGCATCCGGCAGGCGGCGATGAGATGCCTGGCCTTGCTCTTGTAGAGGCCGATGCTCTTGATGTAATCCGCCAGACCCGCTTCACCCAGCGCATAGATGGCTTCGGGCGTGTTGGCCACCGGAAACAGCCTGCGCGTCGCCAGGTTCACCCCCTTGTCGGTGGCCTGCGCCGAGAGCACCACCGCCACCAGCAGTTCGAATGGCGTGGCGTACTCAAGCTCGGTGGTGGGATGCGGATTGGCCGCGCGCAGGCGGCTGAAGATTTCGCGACGTTTGGCTGGATTCATGGCGAGCGTGGCATGCGGCGCGTCACTGCGTATCGAGCGACTTCTTCAATGCCTGTTTTTCGGCTTGCCGCTGGGCACTGGCCGGTTTTTCATGTGCGCCGGCACGGCGCTGGATCGCCAGTGCGACATAGGGATTGCGCGGCTTGGGAACGCGTTTTTTCAGCGGCGGCTTCATGCCGCAACCGGCACGGCTGCGCGGGCGCGCTGTTCGGCGCGCGCCTTGTTCCAGTTGTTCGCGGCGATCAGCAGCCCCAGCGCTATGAAGGCGCCGGGTGGCAGGATCGCCAGCAGAAAGCCCTTGTAGCCGGGCAGCAGGTGCAGCACGAATTGCTTGGCTTCCTCGCCGAACACCAGGTCGATGCCGGACAGCAGCGTACCCTGTCCGGCGAGTTCGCGGATCGCGCCCAGCACCACCAGCACCAGCGTCAGGCCCAGGCCCATCGCAATCGCATCGACTACGCTGTGCAGCGGGTGATTCTTGGAGGCAAACGCGTCGGCGCGCGCCAGCACGATGCAGTTGGTGGTGATCAGCGGGATAAAGATCCCCAGCACCAGATACAGCGGGTGCACGAAGGCATTCATCGCCAGATCGATCACCGTGACCAGCGCGGCGATGATGAGCACGAACACGGGAATGCGGATTTCGTTCGGCACGAAATGGCGCACGCCCGACACCGCCCCGCTGGAGGCGGCCATCACCAGCACGGTCGCCAGCCCCAGCGACAGCGCGTTGATGACGTTGTTGCTGATTGCCAGCAGCGGACACAGGCCGAGTAGTTGCACCAGCCCGGTGTTTTGCTTGATGAGGCCGTTGTGAAACAGGCTGCGGAATTCTGTTGCGGTGATCATGGTTGGGCTCCTGGCTCGGGCGTGGCCACCAGTGCGGCGCGGTGGCGCGCAAAATAGTCTAGCGCGCTTTTGACCGCCTTGACCACGGCGCGTGGGGTGATGGTGGCGCCGGCGCGGGCATCGAAGACGCCGCCGTCCTTCGCCACTTTCCAGTGCTTGGGCGGCGGGGCGGTCAGCGATTTGCCGGCAAACTGGTCGATCCAGGCGCTTTTGGCGCGGTCGATGTAATCGCCCAGTCCCGGTGTTTCGCGGTGCGCGGTGACGCGCACGCCGGTCACGTTGCCGTCGATGTCGATGCCGACCAGCAGGGCGATGTCGCCGCTGTAGCCGTCCGGCGCGACGGCTTCCAGCACCACGCCGCTGACGGCGCCGCCACGGCGGGCGATCCATATCGCCGAAGGCTTGCGGGTGCCGAGCAGCACGTCAGGCGGCGCGCTTTGCTGGCTGGCCAGCAGGTCGTTGTCGTACAGGGCGGCGGGCAATACCTGGCTGATGAGCGCGAATTTCTCCGCCTGCTGGCTGCGGGCGATGGTCGGCTCGGTGCGGTCATGGGTGAACGCCAGTATCGCGGTGCCGATCAGCGAAAATACGAGCAGGATGAGGCCGGTGCGCAGTGCATTACGCAGGGCCGCGCGGATTTGCGAATTCATGCGGGTGGTGCCTTGGCCTTTTTCGCACCGCCATAAATGCGCGGCTGGGTGTATTGATCGATCAGCGGCACGCACAGGTTCATCAGCAGGATGGCAAACGCGACGCCATCGGGATAGCCGCCCCAGGTGCGGATGACGATGGTGAGAAAGCCCGCGCCGAGGCCGAAGATCAACTTGCCGCGCGGCGTCGTGGCGCCGGATACCGGGTCGGTGGCGATGAAGAATGCGCCGAGCATCACCGACGGTGCGAACAGATGGAACCACGGTGCGCCGAAACGTCCGGCGTCGAAGAAGTGCAGGAAGCCCGCGGTGAGCCAGATGCCGGCGAGGAACGCCAGCGGCACCTGCCAGCTGATGATGCGCAAGGCCCACAGCACGAGGCCGCCGAGCAGGAACGCCGTCGCCAGCCACTCGAAACCGATGCCGCCGTAGTGGCCGAAAACCGGCTGCGTCATGATTTCATCGACGGTATGCTGCTGCAGCAGGCCGGTGCGCAGCGAGTCCAGCGGCGTCGCCATGGTGACGGCGTCGAGCGTGGCCTTCGACACGTCGCCACCGAAAATCACGCTCGCGCTTTGTGCCAGGGTAAGCGGCGCCGCGGTCAGTTCGAGCGGGCCCGCCCACTGCGTCATCTGCACCGGGAACGACACGATCAGCACCGCGTAGCCGACCATCGCCGGATTGAAGATGTTCTGCCCCAGGCCGCCATACAGGTGCTTGGCGACCACGATGGCAAACAGCGTGCCGGTGACGATCAGCCACCATGGTGCCAGCGCAGGCAGCGAGAGTGCCAGCAGCCAGGCGGTGACGACGGCCGACAGGTCGGTGAGAAAGGGTTGGGCCGGATAGCTGCGCGCTTTTAGCATCGCCGCTTCGGCGGCCAGCGCGGTGACGGTGGCGAGTGACAGGGTGACGAGGATGCCCGGCCCGAACACCCAGACGTACACCGCAATGCCGGGCAGCAGCGCCGCCAGCACCCAGGCCATGACCTGGGTGACGCTGCTGCGATCGATAATGAAAGGGGAGGGCATGATGCGTTTTCTTCCGTGACGCCTTAGGGTTTCTCTTCGGACTCCAGCGGTTGGTGCGCCAGCTCGCGGATTTTAGCCCGGCGCGCCTCGATTTCCTCGATCTCTTGCTGGGTGCCGGGCGACAGATGGTCGGTGTTCTTCGGCACTGTCCCGGCTTTTTTTGCCTGCGCGCGGGCGAGTGCGGCAGCGATCAGCGCTTTCTTGGCATCGGCTTCGCTGGGGGCGGCGGCGTCGGGTGCGGCGGCAAGCTCGGCGCGCTTGGCCTGGGCCTTGGCGGCAAGCTTCTCGGCTTTTTCCTTTTTCTCGCGCTCCTGCCGGAACTGGCGGAACGCGTGGCGTTCGCGCGCGAGGTCGGCGGCACGCTTGTCCTTTTCGCGAGTCCAGATTTCGCCCTTGGCGTAGCGGTAGAAGTCGACCAGCGGGATGTGGCTGGGGCAGACGTAGCTGCAGCAGCCACACTCGATGCAGTCGAACAGATGGTATTCCTGCGCACGGCCGAAATCGGCCGCCTTGGCGAAGCGGAACAGTTCCTGCGGCTGCAGTTCCGCCGGGCAGGCGTCGGCGCAGCGGGTGCAGCGGATGCACGGCAAAGCCTTGGGCAGCGGCGGGAACAGCTCGGCCGACTGCACCAGGATGCAGTTGGTGGCCTTGACCACCGGTACATCGAGATTCGGCATCGGCATGCCCATCATCGGTCCGCCCATCAGTACGCCGGTGGTGCCGTCGCGGTCGCCCGCCAGGGTGATCAGCGTATGCATCGGCGTGCCGATCAGCACTTCGAAGTTCTGCGGGCGCAGCACGTGGCCGGTGACGGTGACCAGCCGCGAGATCAGGGGTTCGCCATGGTGCACCGCGCGAGCCAGCGCGTAGGCGGTACCGACGTTGAACACCTGGATGCCGATGTCGGTGGACAGCTTGCCGGACGGGACTTCCCTGCCGGTGAGCACCTGGATCATCTGCTTGGCGCCGCCGCCGGGGTAGCGCGCCGGCACGACCACGATTTCCACTGCAAAATCCATCCGGGCCGCGGCCGCATGCATCGCGGCGACGGCTTCCGGCTTGTTGTCCTCGATGCCGACGAGGATTTCCGTGCTGCCCAGCAGGTGGCGCATGATCGCCACGCCCTGCAGGATCTCGTCGGCACGGGTGCGCATCAGCACGTCGTCGCAGGTGATCCACGGCTCGCATTCGCCGCCGTTGATGATGAGGGTGGGACAGTGCTGCGTCGCGCCAGGGTCGAGCTTGACCGCGCTGGGGAACACCGCGCCGCCGAGGCCGGCCAGCCCCAGGTCGCGCAGCCGTATGCGCAGGTCGGCCGGCGCCAGCGTCCGGTAATCGAGCGGGCCATGTTCTATCCATTCGTCGCGGCCGTCGGTTTCGATGCTGATGCACAGGTCGGGAAGACCGGAGATATGCGGCACCGGCTGCAGGTCGATGGCGGTGACGATGCCCGAGCTGGAGGCATGCACTGCCGCTGAGATGGTGCCGTCGGCTTCCCCGATCATCTGGCCTTTCAGCACCCGGTCGCCCACGTTGACCAGCGGTTTGGCCGGGTTGCCGATGTGCTGACGCAGCGGGATGACCAGTTTCCTCGGCAGCGGCGCGGCGTGGATCGGCCGTGCGTTCGACTCCGTCTTGTGCTCGGGTGGATGCACGCCACCCTTGAATTTGAAGAGTTCGCGGCTCATGCGCTGCTGTCTCCGGAAACCTGCTTCAGCATCACCACCGGATGCTTCCACTTCCAGTGCGGCAGATCTTCGGCGATCGGCACCATGGTGATGCAGTCGACCGGGCACGGCGGCAGGCACAGTTCGCAGCCGGTGCACTCGGCCGCAATGATGGTGTGCATCTGCTTGGCGGCACCGGAAATGGCGTCGACCGGGCAGGCCTGGATGCACAGGGTACAGCCGATGCAGGTCTGTTCGTCGATGAAGGCCACCGACTTGGGCTTGGGCGCGCCATGGCTTTCGTCGAGCGGCTTGGGTTCCACGCCGAGCAGGTCGGCCAGTTTTTTCACCCCTTCCTCGCCGCCTGGCGGGCACAGGTTGATGTCCGCCTCGCCCTTGGCGATCGCCTCGGCGTAGGGCCGGCAGCCGAGAAATCCGCACTGCCCGCACTGCGTCTGCGGCAGAATGGCGTCGATCTTTTCCGCCAGCGGGTTGCCTTCCACCTTGAAGCGGATGGCCGACCATCCGAGCGCCAGCCCGATCGCCACTGCGATACCGGCCATCACCAGAATGGCGGCAAGCATTATTTGACCAGCCCGGAGAAACCCATGAATGCGAGCGACATCAAGCCTGCGGTGATCATTGCAATGCTGGTGCCCTTGAACGGCGAAGGAACGTCACACGTCTCCATCCGTTCGCGGATGCCGGCAAACAGGATCAGCACCATGGTGAAGCCGAGCGCACCGCCAGCGCCGAAAAACAGCGATTCGACGAAGTTGTGCTGTTCCTGCGCATTGAGCAGTGGAATCCCCAGTACTGCGCAGTTGGTGGTGATGAGCGGCAGATAGATCCCCAGCACCTGGTACAGCACCGGGCTGGATTTGTGGATGAACATCTCGGTGAACTGCACGATCCCGGCGATCACCACGATGAACGACAGCGTGCGCAGATAGAACAATTCGGGGCCGAGCAGGTATTCGTTGACGAGATAGCTCGCACCGGACGCCAGCGTCAGCACGAAGGCCGTCGCCAGCCCCATGCCGATCGCTGCTTCCAGTTTCTTCGATACGCCCATGAACGGGCATAGGCCGAGTATCTTGGCCATCACGATGTTGTTCACGAACACCGTGGAAATAATGATGAGGATGTAGGTTTCCAAAACAGCCAGCCCAACGCAATACCACATTATCCGCCTTTAGGCGCGTGGGATTCAAGCGCCTAAAGGTAGGGATATTGTTTGGCGCACGGCCGGCCGGTCAGCCGAGGGTTTTTCCGCTGGCCCAGAAATCGTAGCCCTTGATCAAAAATTCGTCCCAGGGCAGATAGTGCGAACCGTCGCACGAGAAGGTGAGGCCGATCATGCCATTGAAGATGTTGAGCGAACCCCCGCGCAGATAGAAGGTCTCGTCCATGAAGCGCAGCGCGCGCAGGGTGTCGAGCACCGGACGGATCTTGTCCCTGGGGACCGCGGCCGTGTTCGGGTAGGGGCGGCGCGGGTAGGTAAGGCAGGTGTCGGGGTCGGTCAGCGCGTCGATGTCGAGCAGCCGGTAGTAATACGGATCGTCGACCAGCCAGATGGTGGCGCGGCTGCTGGAAAAGTGCAGCTTGCCGTGGAACACGCCGCGATCGCTCATCAGCTCTTCCATCACGCCGAGCACGGTGTCGATGTTGAGGTCCATCTGGCTGTCGCTGCGGGTCTGGTGGAATACCGCGCCGCGGATTGCCGGGTCGCCCTTGATCTGCCGCCAGTTGGTGGGTTCGTCGTATAGCTGGCCGGTGATCGGCAGGTCGCGCAGGTCGAAGTCGGCGCCGACGAAGCCGAGCACCTCGCCATCGTCGTTGCGCACGATCTGGATCGCGGTGAGCGATGGCCGCTTCATGCGCAGGCTGATATAGGCCTGCGACAGCAGAAAGCCCTGGTTTGGTACTGCTTCGTTCATGTAGGGGCGGTCGGAACGATCGCGCCCGAAATCCGTCTCGATCAGGCCTGTGTGGCTGATATTGTCGGAGAGCTGGATCGCATGGGTATCCAGCGCATACAGGTATTTGCACGCGGGCAGGGTCGTCAGCGCATGGCTCAGCGCGGCGTTGAGTCCGGCACGGCTCGGCCATGCCCGGCTGCACGCCTGTGCGGCCAGCGCCAGCGGCTCGCGCAGCATATTGGCGAGGGCGTCGCGCTGGTGGGCGACGCTTTCGGCGAGCGTGGTGGGGGACGGGGCGGAGTGGTGCGGGACAATGGGCTGCATGGCGTGCGGCCTAGCTGTGACGCAGCGAAATCACCGGCCAGCCCTTGCCCTCGGCGTGGGCGCGCAAGGTGGGGTCGGGGTCGACGGCGACGGGATGGCGGACTTTTTCCAGCAGCGGCAGGTCGTTATGCGAGTCGCTGTAGAACCAGCTGGTAGTGAGGCAGTCGAGGCGGGTGCCCTGGGTTTCGAGGAAGTGTTCGAGGCGGGTGACCTTGCCTTCGCGGAAGCAGGGGGTGCCGGCGACTTCGCCGGTGAAGCGGCCGTCGCGCTGCTCGGGTTCGGTGGCGATCAGGTGCGGGATGCCGAATTCGCGCGCAATCGGCGCGGTGACGAAACTGTTGGTGGCGGTGATGACGGCGACCAGATCGGCTTCGCTGAGGTGCCTGTCGACCAGGTCGCGTGCGGCCTGGGTGATCATCGGCCTGATGCGCGTCTCCATGTATTCGGCGTGCCAGGCGTCGAGCTGTTCGCGCGTGTGGGTGGCGAGCGGGCGCAGGGCAAACGCGAGGAAGGCATGAATATCCAGCCGTCCGGCCTTGTAGTCTTCGTAGAACGCGCGGTTCTTGGCTTCGTAGTGGGCGCCGTCGACCACGCCCCTTGCGATGAGGAATTGACCCCATTCGTAGTCGGAGTCGCCGGCGAGCAGGGTGTTGTCGAGGTCGAACAGGACGAGATTCATATTGGAATGCAAATTAAACGATTCAAGTTACAGGAATTCAGGCGCGCGGAGCCTGGCCGCGGTCGCGCCAGAAGTCGCGCAGTTCATAGCAACTCCAGATCGCCATCGCCACATAATCGTTGCGGCTGGTCTGGCGCTCTGCTTCCGTCCATTCTTCGGGCGGCGTCATCAGCACATACAGCGGGTCGAGCATTTCGTCGACAAAGGCTTCGTCCTTGCTGTCCGGCGGCAGTTCCCAGTCGGCTTCCCAGTGTTCCACCACCTGCAGGAATCCGGCTGCCCACAGGCTGGCATAAGGCGGAACGCCTTCGGCACCGAGCGCGGCGGCCTCGTTTTTCGGCAGGTCGGCCAGCAGGCCTTCCCAGTCCATGATGAGCGGGGACAGCGCGCGCGGGTCGGCCAGGGTGTCGATCGGGGCGGCGAGCGCACGCGCGATCTCGTTCCAGCGGCGGCCGAGCAGCGCTTCGAAGCGGTCGTATTCCGCGGCACCGGCAAACAGCGTTGCGGGGGCGTCGTGCTCGAACAGCACCGGCAGATAGCTTTCCGCCGCAATCGGGCGTGGCGCGCATTGCAGGGCCGTGACGAAGCCGTCGACGCCTTCGAGCGACAGCGGCGCGTCGGTGCGCGCGGCGGCATCGTCGATCAGGTCGGCCAGTTCGGCGATATCGTCGTCGCTGAGCGGTGCATTCTGGTTTCTGGTGGACATGGCAGGCTCGATGCGAAGGGCGCGGCAGCGCACGGGGCTTCGCGTAAAATTGATGGATGAATTTTACCGCGCTTGTGCTGCCGCAATCATTACATCTGTTCGGCTGGCTGGGGCTGGCCTTTCTGGGCTGGCGCTGGCTGGTGTCGGGGGATTGGCGCAGGCTTGCGCAGCCGGCGCGTCTGAATCTGTTTCTGGGCGCCACCGTGGCGGTGCTGGCACTGTGGCAGATCCGCACCGGGGTGAAGCCGGGGCTGGCGTTCCATCTGTACGGCATTTCGGCCATGACGCTGATGTTCGGCTTCTGGCGCGCGAGCTTTGCCGGGGTGCTGGTTCTGCTGGCCAATGCGGTGTTCGGGCGCGGCAATCCGGTTACGCTGGGGATCGATGCGCTGCTGCAGGTGGCGCTGCCTGCAGCGGTGAGCTGGGGCGTATTCCGCCTGCTGGAACGCCGCCTGCCGAATCATTTCTTCATTTATGTGCTGGGCAACGGATTTTTCGGTGCGGCGCTGGCCGTGGCGGCCGTCGGGCTGGCCACCACGGCGCTGATGGCGCTGGCCGGCGCCTATCCGCTCGACTACCTGCTGACGCAGTACACGCCGTATGCCGCGCTGCTGCTCGCCTGGGCCGAGGCATTTTCCACCGGCATGGCGATTACCATGATGGCGGTATACCGTCCGGCCTGGCTGGAAACCTTCGATGACGCGCGGTATATCCAGAACAAGTAAAGCTTTTATCCGCGAAGGGCGCGAAGGAAACCCCATCATTTTTTGGCCTGCTCATCCATCAGGCTCGAATCGGGTTGGTTTCTTTCGCCTTTCTTCGTGTTCCTTCGCGGACAATCCGGTTTTTGAATTTTGAGCCCCACCTTGCACATCACCTATCCCGACCTGCCGGTCAGCGCGCGTCGCGACGACATCCTCGCCGCGCTCAAGGCCAACCGCGTGCTGATCCTGTGCGGCGAGACCGGCTCGGGCAAGACCACGCAGATCCCCAAGATGTGCCTCGAAGCCGGCATCCGCCCCGGCCAGCTGATCGGCTGCACCCAGCCGCGCCGCATCGCCGCGCGTTCGGTGGCGGCGCGCATCGCGCAGGAACTGGGGTCGGAACTCGGCGGCCTGGTCGGCTACAAGGTGCGCTTCACCGACAAGGTGCGCCACGACACCGCGGTCAAGGTGATGACCGACGGCATCCTGCTGGCCGAAAGCCAGGGCGACCCGCTGCTCTCCCGCTACGACACGATCATCATCGACGAAGCGCACGAGCGCAGCCTCAACATCGATTTCCTGCTCGGCTACCTGAAGACGCTGGTCGAAAAGCGCGCCGACCTGCGCCTCGTCATCACCTCGGCGACCATCGACGCCGAACGCTTTTCCAGGCACTTCAACGACGCGCCGGTGATCGAGGTGTCGGGGCGGATGTACCCGGTGGAAATCCGCTGGCGGCCGGTCGAGCGCGACGAGCCTGCCACCCCGGCCAGGGGCGAGCGCGAAAAAAAGGACAAGGACGCACCGGACCTGATCGCCGCCATCCTCGACGCCACCGACGAGCTGGCGCGTCTGGGTCCCGGCGACATTCTGGTGTTCCTGCCGGGCGAGCGCGAGATCCGCGACACCGCCGAGGCGCTCAGAAAGCACCATCCGCCGGGCACCGAAATCCTGCCGCTGTTTTCCCGCCTGTCGGTGGCCGAGCAGGATGCGATCTTCAAGCCGACCAGCGCACTGCGCCGCATCGTGCTGGCGACCAACGTGGCGGAAACCTCGCTCACCGTGCCAGGTATCCGCTACGTGATCGACCCCGGCAGCGCGCGGGTAAAGCGCTATTCGGCGCGCAACAAGGTCGAGCAGCTGCTGATCGAGAAGGTTTCGCAGGCCTCGGCCAACCAGCGTGCCGGGCGCTGCGGGCGGGTGGCCGACGGCGTGTGCATCCGGCTGTACGACGAAGCCGACTTCGGCAATCGTCCAAGATTCACCGACCCCGAACTGCTGCGCTCCTCGCTGGCGGGCGTCATCCTGCGCATGAAGTCGCTTGGCTTGGGCGACGTGGTCGGCTTTCCCTTCATCGACCCGCCAGGCACGCGTCTGGTGACCGACGGTTATCAGTTGCTGGCCGAGCTGCACGCGCTCGACGAGCAGGGCCAGCTGACCCAGATCGGCAGGAAACTGGCGAAACTGCCGCTCGATCCGCGCATCGCGCGCATGCTGCTGGCGGCGGAACAGCAGCGCTGCGTCACCGAGGTACTGATCATCGCCAGCGCGCTGTCGGTGCAGGATCCGCGCGACCGCCCGATGGAGCGCGCGCAGGCGGCGGATGAAAAGCACAAATTATTTGCCGACGAGCGTTCCGACTTCATGGGCTGGCTCAGGCTGTGGCGCTGGTACGAGGAGCAGGTGCAGCACAAGAAAACCAACCGCCAGCTGCAGACGCTGCTGCAGGATCACTTCCTGTCGCCGCGGCGGATGCGCGAATGGCGCGACATCCACGGCCAGCTGCATGCGCAGATCGCCGAGCTGGGCCTGAAGGCGAACGACAAGCCCGCGGGCTACGACGCGATCCACCAGGCGCTGCTGACCGGTCTTCTCGGCAATATCGGCTTCAAGTCCGACGACGCGAAAGGTCGCCCCAAGCCAGGCGAGGGCAACTATCAGGGTGCGCGCGGCATCAAGCTGTCGATCCACCCCGGCTCGGCGCTGGTGAAAAAGGCGCCGAAGTGGATCATGGCGGCTGAACTCACGGATACCGGCCGGCTGCTCGCACGCACGGTTGCCGAGGTGCGGCCGGAATGGATCGAGGCGGCGGGGCGCCATTTGTTGACGCGCATGTTCATCGAGCCGCACTGGGAGAAGGATGGCGCGCGCGTGGTGGCGTTCGAGCGCGTGAGCCTGTACGGCATCACCCTGGTGCCGCGGCGCAAGATCCACTACGGCCCCATCGATGCGGCACTGTCGCGCGAGCTGTTCATCCGCGGTGCGTTGGTGGCAGGCGAATACGACACCAGGGCGCCGTGGTTCGCGCACAACCGCGCGCTCATCAAGGAAATCGAAGACCTCGAACACAAGGCAAGGAAATCGGGCGTGTGGCTGGACGAGGAACGTATCTTCCGCGTGTTCGACGCGCGCATCCCGGCCGGCCTCCACAACGGCGTGGCGTTCGAGAGCTGGCGTGCGGAAGCCGAAGCAGGCAACCCGAACATTCTGTTCCTGCAGCGCGCGGACATCCTCGGCGAGGGACTCGGCGCCGACCACGCGTTGTTTCCCGAGACAATGGCGGTCGACGGCGTGGCGTGCCAGCTCAAATACCGCTTCGAACCCGGCCATGCGCTCGACGGCGTGACCCTGCGCCTGCCGCTGTATCTGCTCAACCGGGTCGAAGCGGCGCAGGTCGACTGGCTGGTGCCTGGCCTGATCCGCGAGAAGCTCACCGCGCTGTTGAAATTCCTGCCCAAGGACAAGCGCCGCCCGCTGATTCCGCTGCCCGATGCGGTGACGGCATTTCTCTCGGCAGCGAAACCTGGCGAGCAGAGGCTGACCGAGGCGCTGGCCGCCTTCATCCGCAAGAGGACCGGCGCCGACATTCATCCCGACGACTGGGCGGGCGAGTTGCCGGCGCACCTGAAGATGAATCTCAGCGTGATCGACGACAGCGGACAGGAGCTTGCCAGCGGCCGCGATCTTGCGAGCCTGCGCCAGCAGCTTGGCGGCGCGGCGCGCATCACCTACGGCGGCGGCACCGAGGACAGCGGGTTCGAGCGTAGCGGTCTTGCCGAATGGAATTTCGGCGACCTGCCCGCGCAGGTGAAATTCAGGCGCGACGGACGCGAGCTGACCGGCTACCCGGCGCTGGTCGACGATGGCGAGAGCGTCGACCTGCGCCTGCTCGATGCGGCCGACGTCGCGGAAAATGAGACCCGCCGCGGGATCGTGCGGCTGCTGCGCATCGCGCTGGCCGCGCAGTTCAGGCAGCTCGACAAGGATCTGTCGCGCGAAACCGCGCTGGCACTGAAATATCGCAACTTTGGCAGCGCCGAGCAGCTGCGCGCAGCCCTGATCGATGCGATCGCCGCGCGCGCGCTTTTGGGCGACGACGACACGCCGCGCGACGAAAAGCATTTCGGCAAGCAGAAGGAGCGCGCCAAACCCAGAATCTCCGTGGTGAAGCAGGCGCTCGTACGCGACGTGGCGGAGATACTCGACCTGCATGCGCAGGTGGCGGCGCGCCTCAACGCCAAGCCGCAGTTCACCGCGGTGATGCGCGACGAGCACACGCACCTGGCGGCGCTGGTATCGGCGGATTTCATCACCGCCACGCCGTGGGCGCGCCTGAAGGAGTTGCCGCGCTACCTGCGCGGCATCCTCAAGCGGCTGGAGAAGCTGCCCGCTGCCGAACAGCGCGACGCGCGCGCCATGGCGGGCGTGCTGACGCTGCAGAACAAGTACCTGGCGCGGCGTGACCAGGTGAAGGGCGCAGTATCCGCAAGGGGTACGCTGCCAGACACTCGCCTTTCAGGCGGTCCTGGCGCAGCCGCCGCCGCACTCGACGACTTCCGCTGGCAGCTGGAGGAGCTGCGCATCTCGCTGTTCGCCCAGGAACTGAAAACGCCGTATCCGGTGTCGGTCAAGCGGCTCGACAAAGTGTGGGACGAGCTTGCCAGGCAGCCCCTGGGTTGAGTACGGTATGCCTATGAGCGAACGCGTCTTCAACCTGCCCAACATCATAACCCTGGCGCGCCTGGCGGCGGTGCCGGTGGTCGGCTGGCTGATCCTGCAGCAGCGCTGGGAGGCGGCCTGCTGGCTGTTCCTCGCGGCTGCGGTGTCGGATGGCATCGATGGCCTGCTGGCGCGCTGGCTCCGGCAGATGACGCCGCTGGGCGCGGCGCTCGATACCGTCGCCGACAAGGCGCTGGGCCTGGTGACGCTGGTGATGCTGACGCTCGAAGAAGCGATCCCGATGTGGGTGACGCTGGCGATCCTGCTGCGCGACAGCATCATCGTGCTGGGTGCGCTGAGCTACCGCGGGTTGGCCGGCCATCTGGAAATCCATCCCACCTGGCTCGGCAAGACGCATATGTTTGCCGAGTTTGCGCTGCTGACGCTGGTGCTGGCGGGCCTGGCCGGCCTGTTGGCGCTGGACGGCTGGCTGCTGCCGTTGTTCGGCATCGTGTTCGTCATTGCCGTGGTCTCCGGGGCGCAGTATGTCTGGATCTGGAGTGCCAAGGCGCGCGCAGCGGCCCGCTTCAAACCTCGCTGAGGCGTCACTGAAAGGAAAGGCAGCGCTGGCGTTCCGACTCGCAGCCGGATTTGACCCGGTACATGGCGGCGTCGGCGGCGCGAATCAGTGCATCTTCGTCGCTTCCGTCGTCGGGATACACCGCCTGACCTATGCTGGCGTTGATGCCCAGATGGAGGTCGTCAAAGCGGGTGCTGTGGGCCAGGCTATGTTCGATCTTGAGCGCAGCGGCGACGCAGTCGTGCCGCCCCTGCACGCCTTCCAGCAATACCACGAATTCGTCGCCGCCCAGACGCGCAACCGAGTCGGATTCGCGTACGCAATCCCGTAGCTGCTGTGCGACTTCCATCAACACGGCATCGCCGATGTGGTGGCCATGCCGGTCATTGATGTCCTTGAAGCGGTCCATGTCCACATACAGGATACCCACCTTGCCGCCATAGCGATGGGCGTGGCGGATCGCCTGCTGCAGGCGGTCATAAAACAGCCGCCGGTTGGCCAGTCCGGTGAGCGGGTCATGCGTGGCCTCTTCGCGCAGCGCTGCCCGTGAGCGCTCGAGCTCCATCATCTGTGCGTCTATCTGCCGCGATTTCTGGCCGATTTTTCGTAATGTATGCCTGGCGATCAGCAGGGCCAGGGCGACCGCCGCGATGCCGAATGCCAGCGTGAGCAGAAAAGTGCGCCGGTAGGTTTGCTGCGCCTGCTGCTGGGCGATGAAGTTGGCCTGCTGATACAGATTACGCATATCGGCCAGTTGCAGGTTGAAGGCTTGCTGGATAGGGATAGCTTCCCGCATCAATACCCGGCGCGCGTCAGTGCTCAGCTCGGAGTTGAGCAGATCGATCACGCGACCCTGCACTAATTCGATGTCGTTGACCAGGCGGGTCTGGGTATCGAAGCTGCGTTGCTCGGCGGTGGAAAATCCCATCTGGCGCAGGGCATTGCGCCCGCTCCCGACGAGGAAACCGGCGCGGTTGAATTCCATGAAATGGGCATCGCGTTCGAACGGGTCGTCGGTAAGCGCCATGCGGAACAGGCTGTCGGTACGGATATGCGCCGCCACCTGAGTTTGCGTGATGAGATCGATCTTGCGGTTATGGTTCTCGACCACCGTGCGCATCTGCTCGCCCAGCGTTTGTAATTGCAGCAGTCCGTTCAATGCCAGCCCGCAGATCAGGACGATCAGCGTGACGAAGGCCGCTCCGGTGGTGAGGGAGAATCCGCGTTGCATAGGCATAGACGCTTGTGCTCAGGCCATTATTGATATCTAGTCCATTATTGGCCGGGTTGCAGCGTTGGCTGTGGCATATCGGCCTGCTGAAGGACCTGCAAGGCATGGGCCACATGCTGCGCGTGGCGTGCCGGGTCAACCTTGCTGAAGCGTGCCGCGATACGGCCGTTGGGTGCGATGATGAAGGTATGGCGACGGGCAAATCGCACGAGCCCAAGATTCAGCAGGCTGTCGTATGCTGCGGCCGTCCGTCCGTCCGGGTCTGACAGCAGGGGAAACGGCAGCCGGTATTTGCGGGCAAAACTGGCGTGCGACCGGGTGTCGTCGACGCTGATTCCGACCACCGCCGCGTTGAGTTTGCCCAGCACGCCGATGTCATCGCGAAAGCGACAGGCCTCCCGGGTGCAGCCGGGCGTATCGTCCCTGGGATAGAAATACAGCACCAGCCAGCGCCCGGCATAATCGCCCAAACGATGAGTGCGTCCGTCCTGGTCCTGCAGGGCGAAATCGGGTGCGGCGCTGCCTTCCGTCCGCTGCGGGCCCGGCCGCAGCATCCACAAAACCGCGCTGGCCAGCAGTAGCAGCAATGCCAGTCCACCCAGCATGTATTTATTCATCGGCGCCTCCCGTTTGCATCATAGCCGGGTTGTATGCCAATCGAGTATGTCCGATAGGGTTCGGCAATCCACGCGGGATTCGGTAGAATGCGCGCCACGCCCCGGTAGCTCAGTGGATAGAGCAACCCCCTCCTAAGGGGTAGGTCGGACGTTCGATTCGTCTTCGGGGCGCCAGCCTGGATTCAGGGCGCAACGCACAATAAAAAATGTGCAATAAAAATAGCGGCACCCGGCCGCTTTAATTAATTTCTCAAGTACTCGATTTATGTCACAACCCGGGAAGGATTGTGGCGTCCCCACGGGGATTCGAACCCCGGTTACCGCCGTGAAAGGGCGATGTCCTAGGCCTCTAGACGATGGGGACCCGGACGACGGTGCGAACCGCCAACTTTGCTGCCACGACTTGCGCCGTCATTACTTTCTGGAAAGCTGCGTCAAGGTGACGCCGAGTAGCAAACCGACGAAACCCAATGGTACCAGCCCCAGCCAAATTTCGGCGTGCCCGCTACCATTCAACATCTTCCAGAATCCAACAATCAGACCGACTACGCTCAGTATCAACCCCAGCAGGGTGGTGATGACGCCAAGCCTGTGCATCGGACTTCCTGTTAGTTGGTGGAGGTAAGCGGGATCGAACCGCTGACCTCTTGCATGCCATGCAAGCGCTCTCCCAGCTGAGCTATACCCCCAACGAAGCCGCGCATTCTATAGATGCCTTTTGCGCTTGTAAAGCCTTTGTGCCCATCTTAATCAGGAAAAAGTTTGCCGGGGTTGAGCAGGCCGTGCGGGTCGAATTGCTGCTTGATCGCGCGCATCAGATCCAGCGTCACAGGGTCGATTTCCTGTGGCACGAAACGGCGCTTTTCAGTGCCGATGCCGTGTTCGCCCGAGAGCGTGCCGTCCAGCGCCAGCACACGCAGCATGATGGCTTCGAGGGCCAGGTGGGCACGCCTCATTTCGTCCGCGTCGTCGGGATGCACCATGAGGTTGACGTGCAGGTTGCCGTTGCCGGCATGGCCGAACGAGACGATCGGCAGGCGCTGTACCTGCGCAGTGTGGTCGATGAAGTCGACGAAGTCGGCCAGCTGCGATACCGGCACCACCACATCTTCGTTGATCTTCAGCGGTGCGATGCGCTTGACCGCGTGCGACAGCGATCTGCGTGCGGCCCACAACCGCGCGATGTCGTCGCGCTTGAAGCCACTGCGCATGTCGAGCAGACCTTCGCCGGCGAGTGCCTGTTCCAGCGCGGCGATCTGCCGCGGCAAATCCTGTGCGGCGCCGTCGGCTTCGACCATCAGCAATGCCCGGGTGCCTGACGGCAGATCGCCTGCCGCGCCGGTCGGGCGGATGGCATCGATGGCATGGTGATCCATGAATTCGAGCGCGCAGGGCAGGACGGCCTGATGCATGACGCGGCCGACCGCGTCGAGTGCGGCGCGGTTGCTGGCGAAACATGCGCGCAGGGTGGCGACGGCCGCCGGTGCGGGCAGCAGTTTCAGCGTGGCTTCGGTGATGAGTGCGAGGGTGCCGCCGGAACCGACCAGCAGGCGGGTCAGGTCGTAGCCGGTGACGCCCTTGGTGGTGCGGCAGCCGGTGCGGATTTCCTGTCCGCTGCCGGTGACGGCGCGCAACCCCAGCACATAGTCGCGGGTGACGCCGTACTTGACGGCACGCGGCCCGGCGGCGTTCATCGCAAGATTGCCGCCGATGCGGCAATAGGCGCCGCTGCCGGGGTCGGGCGGATAAAACAGGCCGGCGCTACGCGCGATGCGGTCGATGTCTTCGGTGACCACGCCGGGCTCGACGACGATAAGGCGGTTGCCGGGGTCGAATTCGAGCACCCGCCGCATGCACTCGAAACTGACGACCACGCTGCCGGGCGCGGGCAGGGCGCCGCCGACGTTGCCGGAGCCGGCGCCGCGCGGCGTCAGGGCGATGCCATGTTCGAACGCGATGTGCACCAGTGCGGCCACGTCGGCGTGCGAGGCCGGGAACAGCACGGCCTCGGGTTCGACATGGCGCGGAGTCTCGTCGTGGGCATACAGGGTACGCGTGATGGCATCGTCGAAGACGCGATCCGCCCCGAGTGCGGAACGGAAAGCAGCGAGTGCGGATTCGGGCAGCATGAGGGCGTGGGCGGGCGGAACGCGTCAGGCCGGCTGTTCGGGGGGAAGTTGCGCGACCAGCTGCGCGATCATGTCGGCGTCGAAGTCCATGCCGATGTCCCACCCCGGGTTGAGCGCAATCGGTACCCCGCCGCCGATGCGACGCAACAGCCAGGAAAACTCGGTCAGCAGACCGCCCGAAAATTCGGGGAAGTGCTCGACGAAGGGCTTGGCCCGTTCGGGACTGGTGAACACCACCAGTACGCGTTCGCCGTCATCGGTTTCGATGATCAGCGGCTCTGCCTGGACCGATCGCTGGAATCCCTGGATGGGATTCTTTTCATCGCGTACCGGCATGAATAGCTGCTGGTCGACCAGTTGCAACACGAATGTTTCGGGATCGAGCGTGCCGGCATGAACAGCAGCCAGCTGTTCTTCAAGTGCGTTGTGGGGGATGAACTTCATGATATCGGGCCGTTGCGCAATGACAGGGCCCAGTGTACCCGATGGCGTGGACTGCGAGCGCTTCCTGGAACACGCAAGCCCGGTCCGGATCAGAAGGTGGCCTTCAGGGCAACGATCCCACGCGGGCTTCGATGCGTAGTGGATCGGAGTCCTTCAGGGCTGCCAGCGTTCGGGATGTGCCCAGTAACGGGAATTGAGCCAGTCCGGCACGGTTTTGTAGGTGTCGAGATCGTAGTAATGGATGCGCCTGTCTTGCGTTGTGTTGGTTGCCGACAGCGTGAAACCGAGGGCACGAAACGTCGCCTCGTCCAGCACGCAGTCCGATTGCACGGCGAGCAGGATGCGCGGGGCGATATAGAGGCGTGTCTGGTTGATCAGGTGTTGGGCTTGCTGCACGTTCAGCCCGTTCAGCGCATCGATCCCCAATGCCAGTGCACAGAGTGAATCCGGCGGGTTGTCGCGCGCGCAGACCGGCGTGTCCTGCAACACGCGGCTGGCCAGCTGTCGGGCCGCTTCATCCAGTGCGTACACGCTGGTGGATCGTATCTCCAGCAGGCGTGTTTGCAGGTGGTCGCGCCAGTTCATCCCTTCACGCCTTGCGCGGCACGCGTACCAGCCGGGTGCCGGCGATACGGTCGTGAAGAAACAGCCGGTCGCGGTCGATCAAGGCCCACCAAAAGCCGCTTCCCGCCAGCAGCAAACCGAAAAATGCGAGGACGAATCGCAGCGCGGCCTGCTTGAAGCGCAGGCGGTCTCCGTTCCGGCTGACCAGGCGGATACGCCAGGTTTTCATCGCCAGCGTTTGCCCGCTGCGCAGCCAGAATGTGCTGAAATAGGCGAACAGCACGCCTGCGATATAAGCTTGAAACACATGCCGCTGCCATGGTGCATGCATTTCGCCAACAACCGGGATTATGATGAAGGACGCGACGAACACCACCGCCGCGACGAGCAGTGATTCGTAGATCAGGGCGGCGATGCGTACCAGGAAGGGCGCAGGGGCGAGGTCTATTGCTTTGTCTTGCATGGTGGCTCTATATTGCAGCTGGGCGCGATACTTTGCCACAACGTGCCGCAAGCATAATCAAAAAAGCAGGAGGGAACTCGATGCATATCGTAAAGCAACTCATGGCCATTCCCGGTGTCATCGCTGCGGGCGAATATGCATATCGCGGCGATCGTTTCTCGTATGAGGGCGCACTCACCGAGGAGTTTGCGCGCATGGCGTCGATCGTGTGTCGTGCCAATACGCTGTCGGTCAACATGCAGGCCGAAATTTTCGACTCTTTTGCCGAAAATTGCGGCTACCGTCCGATACAAGGCTGGATCGCGCGCGGCAGCCAAATCACTGTTTGCGCAGTGGGCAATTATTTCTCCTTCATCGAAAACCGTGACGAATTGCTGAATGACGTCATGACCATCATGCGTGCCAAAGTGGGTGATGTGCAGGATGACCTGCTGGTCAATCTGTATGCCAGGCTGGGAGGCGATACCAAGGAAGCGTTGTACTGACAAACGGGGAGCGGATATGGATCTGGAAAAAATGATGGAACTGCCGGGCGCGCTGGCAGCGTTCACATACAGCGACAAGGGCGATCTGCAATCGCATGTACTGCGCGAGGGGACTGAATTGACCCCGCTGGTACTGGATCTGCTGGCACGCTCGTGCGTCGCTAATCTGGCCATAGCCAGTATGGAAGGACACGGTTGGGAAGCCCTCACTGGGCAGAGCGGATTTCAGCCGCTCAAGGGCTTTTCGGTCGTGGGACTGGAATGGTCGGTGGTGGTGAATGGCAACTGCGGCGTCGTCGTCAAGAATCGCGATGCCGACTACGAAGCCACGTTCAACGCCGTGCAGGCAACCTGAGGAGCGCGTATGTCGCTGAACAAAGTCCTGGTGCTGGATGGCGTGACCGCCGTGTGCCGCTTTCGCGACGATGGCGTGATCATGGAAGCCGAAGGCATGCTGTCTCCCGAGCTGATGGAACGGATGGCGCAGTTTGCCCAGTGGTATCGCCGCCTGGTGTCGAGCAATATCGACCTGCTGTCCCTGTTTTCGCAGATGCGCGGCTGGTCGCCGTCGCGGGGCTGGATCGTGCAGGGCGCAGGGCTGACCGTATGCAGCACCGGAAACGTGGTTTGCCTGGTTGAAAATGCGCGGGGTTCGCTGAACGAAATCATGCGCGCGCTCGGCGAAGCCGCGCACGAATAGGCGCCAGCATCGTTCATTGTTCCCGCACGGTCGTGCAATGCGGCCAAGCTGTGCGGCAGAGGCGCCGCACGATTTTCGGGCATTTGCCTTGTATTCTCGCCTGAATTGATGAAATGGATGCATGGGTGGGCTAGCCGGAGCATGCGCCTGTCGAGGCGCGGGGCGTTTCTCCCCGGTAAACATGCTTTTCGACTTAAAACCCTATCTGCCCGCAGAAGGGTTTTTTTGTTTTGGCGGGCGGTCGTCAACGTTGCGCAAAATGGCGCTATGGCATGATTTCTTGACCGAATCATGGCAAAACGATTACCCTCACGGGTTCACCAACGGATTAGTTTTTTGCCATTTATTATGGAAGCCACGGGCGCCGAGATCGTTGTACGTTGTCTGGCTGAAGAAGGGGTCGAGTTCGTATTCGGCTATCCCGGCGGGGCCGTGCTCAACATCTACGACGAAATCTTCAAGCAGAACAAGTTCAAGCATGTGCTGGTGCGCCACGAACAGGCTGCAGTGCATGCGGCCGACGCCTACGCGCGCGCGACCGGCCGGGTCGGCGTGGCGCTGGTGACCTCGGGGCCGGGCGTGACCAACGCGGTCACCGGGATCGCCACCGCCTACATGGATTCCATCCCCATCGTGGTCGTCACCGGCCAGGTGCCGACCGCTGCGATCGGGCTGGATGCGTTCCAGGAAGTCGATACCGTCGGCATCACGCGCCCCTGCGTCAAGCACAACTTCCTGGTCAAGGATGTGAAGGATCTGGCCGTGACGATGAAGAAGGCCTTCATCATCGCGTCCACCGGTCGTCCCGGCCCGGTGGTGGTCGACGTGCCCAAGGATGTGACTGCGCATCTCACCGAATTCGAATATCCGGCCACGCTCGAGATGCGCTCGTACAGCCCGGTGGCCAAGGGTCACAGCGGGCAAATGAAGCGTGCGGTACAGATGCTGCTCGAAGCCAAGCGGCCGATGATCTACACCGGCGGCGGCGTGGTGCTGGGCGATGCCTCGGAACAGCTGGCCGAGTTCACCCGGTTATTGGGTTTCCCCATCACCAACACGCTGATGGGTCTAGGCGGCTTTCCCGCCACCGACAGGCAGAACCTCGGCATGCTCGGCATGCACGGTACCTACGAAGCCAACATGGCGATGCAGCACTGCGACGTACTGCTCGCCGTCGGCGCGCGCTTCGACGACCGCGTGATCGGCAATCCTGCGCACTTTGCGCGCGAGCAGCGTCGCATCATCCATGTCGATATCGACCCTTCGTCGATTTCCAAGCGCGTCAGGGTCGACGTGCCCATCGTCGGCGACGTGCAAAACGTGCTGGCCGACATGCTGGTTCTGCTGAAGCAGGCCAAGGAAAAACCCGATGCCGCCGCGCTGAATGCATGGTGGACACAGATTGAACTGTGGCGCTCGAAGGACTGTCTCAAGTACAACCGCAACGGCGCCATCATCAAGCCGCAGTATGTGGTGGAAAAGCTGTGGGAAGTGACCGGGGGCGATGCCTTCATCACTTCCGACGTGGGTCAGCACCAGATGTGGGCGGCACAGTATTACAAGTTCGACAAGCCGCGGCGCTGGATCAATTCCGGCGGTCTCGGCACCATGGGCGTCGGCTTGCCCTACGCCATGGGCGTACAACTCGCTTTTCCCGACGCACAGGTCGCCTGCATCACCGGCGAATCGAGCATCCAGATGAACATCCAGGAGCTGTCGACCTGCAAGCAGTACCGCATCCCGGTCAAGGTCGTCACGCTCAACAACCGCTACATGGGCATGGTGCGGCAGTGGCAGGAATTCTTCTACGGCAGCCGCTACGCCGAGTCGTACATGGAATCGCTGCCCGATTTCGTCAAGCTGGCGGAGTCCTACGGCCACGTCGGCATGCGCATCGACAAGCCCGAGGACGTCGAGGCTGCGCTGAAGGAAGCCTTCTCGCCCGCGCTGAAGGAAAGAATGGTGTTCATGGACTTCCAGACCGACCAGACCGAAAACGTCTTCCCCATGGTCGAAGGCGGCAAGGGCCTGTCCGAAATGATCCTGGCGGAGGAGCTTTGACATGCGCCACATCATTTCGCTCCTGATGGAAAACGAGGCCGGCGCGCTGTCGCGCGTCGCCGGCCTGTTCTCGGCACGCGGCTACAACATCGAATCGCTCACCGTGGCGCCGACCGAAGATGCCACCCTGTCGCGCATGACCATCGTCACCACCGGCTCGGAAGAAATCATCGAGCAGATCACCAAGCAGCTGAACAAGCTGGTCGACGTGATCAAGGTGATGGACCTGACCGAAGGCCGCCACATCGAGCGCGAGCTGATGCTGGTCAAGGTCAAGGCGGTGGGCACGGGGCGCGAGGAGATGAAGCGTACCGCCGACATTTTCCGTGGCCGCATCATCGACGTTACCGACGCCACTTACACAATCGAGTTGACCGGCACCGGCTCCAAGCTGGATGCCTTTCTGGAGGCGATCGATTCCGCCTTCATCATCGAAACCGTGCGCACCGGCGCGTCCGGCATCGGACGCGGCGAGCGCAGCCTGAAAGCCTGATTTTCAATCCGTTTTTATTTATTTGCCCGGGAATTCACATGAAAGTTTTTTACGACAAGGACGCCGACCTTTCCCTCATCAAGAAGCGCAAGGTTGCCATCATCGGCTACGGCTCGCAGGGTCACGCCCACGCCAACAACCTGAAGGACTCCGGCGTCAAGGTCACGGTCGGCCTGCGCAAGGGCGGCGCCTCGTGGGACAAGGCCAAGAAGGCCAAGCTTGACGTCAAGGAAATCGCCGATGCCGTGAAGGCTGCCGACTTCGTGATGATCCTGATTCCCGACGAGTTGATGGCAGGTACGTATTACAGCGATATCGAACCCAACCTGAAGCAGGGTGCGACGCTCGCTTTCGCCCACGGTTTCAACGTCCACTACAACCAGATCACCCCGCGCGCCGATCTCGACGTCGTCATGATCGCGCCCAAGGGCCCCGGCCATCTGGTGCGCTCCACCTACACGCAGGGTGGCGGCGTGCCTTCGCTGATCGCGGTCTACCAGGACAAGTCCGGCAAGGCGCGTGACCTCGCGCTGTCGTATTCCTGCGCCAACGGTGGCACCAAGGGCGGCGTGATCGAAACCTCCTTCCGCGAAGAAACCGAGACCGACCTGTTCGGCGAACAGGCCGTGCTGTGCGGCGGCTGCGTCGATCTGGTGAAGGCCGGTTTCGAAACCCTGACCGAAGCGGGTTACGCGCCGGAAATGGCCTATTTCGAATGCCTGCACGAGCTGAAGCTGATCGTCGACCTGATGTACGAAGGCGGCATCGCCAACATGAACTACTCGATTTCCAACAACGCGGAATACGGCGAATACGTGACCGGCCCCAAGGTCATCAACGCCCAGTCCAAAGCCGCGATGAAGGAGTGCCTGGACAACATCCAGAACGGCAACTACGCCAAGCAGTTCATCCTCGAGGGGCGCACCAACTACCCCGAGATGACCGCCCGCCGCCGCCTCAATGCCGAGCATCCGATCGAAGTCGTCGGCGCTAAGCTGCGCGCCATGATGCCGTGGATCAGCAAGAACAAGCTGGTCGATCAATCCAAAAACTGAGGATCCAGGAGATAGGGGCTAGGATTTAGGGGCGTTCGGCTATGCCGTGGCCCCTTTCCCTAGCCCCTGGTTCCTGGTCCCTGACTCCTAAAACATGACCCATCCCCTTATCGCCCGTGAGGGCTGGCTGGTATTGCTGGCCGCGTTTGCCGCCGCCTTGATCGCGACCTGGCTGCTCGGCTGGTGGTCGATTCCGTTCTGGATCTGGGCGGTGTTCGCGCTGCAGTTTTTCCGCGATCCGGCGCGGGTGCCGCCGGCCGATGCCGATGCGGTGATCGCGCCGGCCGATGGCCGCATCGTCGTGGTGGAAAAGGTCAACGACCCCTACCTGGAACGCGAGGCGCTGAAGATCAGCGTGTTCATGAACGTGTTCAACGTGCATTCCAACAAGAGTCCGGTCGATGGCGAGATCAAGGGACACTGGTACACGCCGGGCAGCTTCGTCAATGCCGACCTCGACAAGGCCTCCACCGAAAACGAACGCAACGCGGTGTGGATACAGTCTGCGCGCGGCGATGTGACGAGCGTGCAGATCGCCGGGCTGATCGCGCGGCGCATCCTGTGTTATGTGCGCATTGGCGACAGGCTGGCGCGCGGCCAGCGCTACGGTTTTATCCGTTTCGGGTCGCGCGTCGACGTCTATCTGCCGGCGACGGCACGCGCCGAGGTCTCGATTGGTCAAAAAGTGACTGGCGGGCGTACCATACTGGCTCGCTGGTAACCCGGCTTCGCCATGCTCGAATTCCATCACCGCAAGACCGAATCGAAACGGCCGCGGATGCGTGACCGCGGCATCTACCTGCTGCCCAATCTGTTCACCACGGGGGCGCTGTTCGCCGGCTTCTATGCCGTGGTGCAGGCGATGAACGGGCGCTTCGAGCATGCCGCGGTGGCCATCTTCATCGCCATGGTGCTCGACGGTCTCGACGGCCGTGTCGCCCGCATGACGCACACGCAAAGCGCCTTCGGCGCCGAGTACGACAGCCTGTCGGACATGGTGTCGTTCGGCGTCGCGCCCGCGCTGGTGATCTACGAGTTCGCCCTGCAGGGCATGGGCAAGCTCGGCTGGATCGCCGCCTTCGTCTATTGCGCCGGCGCTGCCTTGCGCCTGGCGCGCTTCAACACCCAGCTCGACACCGTCACCGACAAGCGCTTCTTCCAGGGCCTGCCCAGCCCGTCTGCCGCAGCGTTGATCGCAGGCTTCGTCTGGGTGATGGTCGAAAACGGCGTGCCGGGCCAGGATGTGCGCTGGCTCGCCACCGCGCTGGCCCTGTTTGGCGGGCTGTCCATGGTCAGCAACTTCCGCTATTACAGCGGCAAGGAAATCAACCTCAGGAAAAGCGTGCCCTTCTTTGCCATCCTGCTGATCGTGCTGGCTTTCGTCCTGGTGTCGACCAGTCCGCCGGAAGTGCTGTTCGGTGTGTTCGTGCTGTATGGCCTGTCGGGCTATGGCGATGCGCTGTGGAAGCTGCTGCACCGCAAGAAACCGTCCCCTTTGCAGGGCGGCGAAAAGTAGATAAAATTTAGACCATGTCTAATTGGTCCCGCCCGTCCTTTCTCCTCTGCCTGTCGAACCTTCTGTTCGGCAGCCTGCTGCTGCGCGTCGCGCGCACACATTGACCCCCCTCCCCCGAGCTGTACCCCCGCGCCGCGAGCTGCATGCGGCAGCCTTATATAATGCGTCGGCATCCCGCGCCTGAACGCGGCCCCGACCCTCCATGGAGCCAGCCATGAACGACCGTTTGTTTATTTTCGACACCACCTTGCGCGACGGCGAGCAAAGCCCCGGCGCGTCGATGACCAAGGAAGAAAAACTTCGCATCGCGCGCCAGCTGGAAAGGCTCGGCGTCGACGTGATCGAGGCCGGCTTCGCTGCCGCCAGCCCAGGCGATGCCGATGCGATCCGCACCATTGCCGAAACCATCCAGAACTCGACCGTCTGCTCGCTGGCACGCGCCAACGAACGCGACATCCATGCGGCGGGCGGCGCGATCAAACCGGCCAGGTCGGGACGCATCCATACCTTCATCGCCACCAGTCCGATCCACATGGAAAAGAAGCTGCGCATGCAGCCGGACCAGGTGGTCGAGGCGGCGGTGAAGGCAGTCAGGCTCGCGCGCGAATACAGCGATGACGTCGAATTCTCGGCCGAAGACGCGGTGCGCTCCGACATGGATTTTCTGGTGCGCATCTTCACCGAGGTGATCAAGGCCGGCGCCACCACGCTCAACGTGCCAGACACCGTCGGCTACAGTATTCCGGCGCTGTGGGGCGAGCGCATGAAGCAGCTGATCGAGCGCGTACCGGATTCGAACAAGGTCATCTGGTCTACCCACTGCCATAACGACCTCGGCATGGCGGTCGCCAACTCACTCGCCGCGGTGATGAATGGCGCGCGCCAGGTCGAGTGCACCATCAACGGGCTCGGTGAGCGCGCCGGCAACGCCTCGCTGGAGGAGATCGTGATGGCGGTGCGCACCCGCAAGGACGTGTTCCACTGCGACACGCGCATCGACGCCACCCAGATCGTGCCGGCCTCCAAGCTGGTCTCCACCATCACTGGCTATCCGGTGCAGCCGAACAAGGCCATCGTCGGCGCCAACGCCTTCGCCCACGAATCGGGCATCCACCAGGACGGCGTGCTGAAGCACCGCGAGACCTACGAAATCATGCGCGCCGAAGATGTCGGCTGGCACGCCAATCGGCTGACGCTCGGCAAGCTGTCGGGCCGCAACGCGTTCAGGACCAAGCTTTCCGAACTCGGCATCGTGCTCGACAGCGAGGAAGCGCTCAACGCCGCGTTCGCCCGCTTCAAGGATCTGGCCGACAAGAAGCGCGAGATTTTCGACGAGGACCTGCAGGCGCTGGTTTCCGACGAAGGCTACGCCGCCGGGCAGGAACGCTACAAGCTGGTATCGATGAAAGTGTGTTCCGAGACCGGCGAAATTCCGCACGCGCAACTGGTGTTTACCGACGACGGCGCCGAGAAGCAGGCCGCGGGAGATGGCTCGGGTCCGGTCGATGCGACGTTCAAGGCGCTCGAATCGGTGGTCAACAGCGGCGCCGAACTGCTGCTGTATTCGGTCAACAACATCACCAGCGGCACCGACGCGCAGGGCGAGGTGACGGTGCGGCTCGCGCAGGACGGGCGCGTGGTCAACGGCCAGGGCGCCGACACCGACATCGTGGTGGCCTCGGCCAAGGCCTACCTGCACGCGCTCAACAAACTGCACAGCAAACGCGAGCGTGCGCATCCGCAGGTGTAGCGTGGCGCTGCGATAGAAAACGCCCCGACAGGGGCGTTTTTCATGATCGTCCGGAAAGCGTGCCGGCACTGCCTGCCGGGCTGCGAAGCGGCTTTCTAAAGGCCGTTGACGATGCGGTTTCGGCCATGCTGCTTCGCGAGGTACAGCCGTTTGTCCACATCCTCGACGAAGCGGAGCGGTTCATCCTGGCGCGTCGGGACAATGGCGCCGACTCCGATGCTGACGGTCAGGATCGGGCTGAGTGGCGATGTTTCGTGCGGGATTTGCTCCTTGAACAGCAGGTTGCGGCATCGTTCGGCAACTTTGATCGCCGCTTTTTCATCCGTTTCTGGCAGCACCAGCACGAACTCCTCGCCGCCAAAGCGGGCAAGGAAATCCCGTGATCGGGTCGCGGCCGAACTCAGGGCCTGCGCCACGCGTTTCAGGCAGTCGTCCCCCTGGATGTGCCCGTAGTGGTCGTTGTATTGCTTGAAATAATCGATATCGAGCATGATCAGCGCAAGGGATCGGTTGTTGCGCCGCGCATCGGTCCACTCCGCATCCAGGATGGCGTCGAACATGCGGCGATTCGCAACGCCGGTCAAGCCGTCCTTGAACGACAACTCCTCCAGTTCTTTCTGAAGGAGGGCCAGTTCCTGCTCGGTTTTCTTCCGCTCGCTGATGTCAAACATGAATCCGACCAGCGAATCGACTTCGCCGTTTTCGTTGCGCACCACGTGCACCACATCGCGGATCCACACATATCCGCCATCCTGCGCCAGGGCACGATAGTCGGCCTCGTGATCGGTTCCGGCCCTGGACTGGGCAACGCAAAAATCGACCACCCGTTCCCTGTCCTCTGGGTGCATCCTTGCCGCCCAGTCCTCCACGCTCACCCAACTCGAGGGCGACCAGCCAAGCAGATTTTCAATTTGAGGGCCGATGTAGGCGAACCGCATGGTCGACCAGTCTATTTTCCAGGGGATGGCCTTCGTTGATTCCAGCAGGGTCCGGTAGACCGTGCTGTCGATTTCAGCGTCTTTCGCGTTGCGGGTCATTGTCGGCCTGATTCAGTTTGCCAGCCGCGACGGTGCGCTGAACCTGGCGTAGTAGATCGCGGCAAAGAAGAACGCCACCGACAGCACCACCTCGGCGCCGGCAAGCCACGCCGACAGGCCGGTGTCCGACCACGCGCGCACCACGCCTTCGGTGAAGTAGGCCAGCACCAGCATCGGCGCCCATTGATAGGTATAGCGGCGGCCCTTGAGGATGCCCATCAGCGGCAGCAGCAGCGGCAGTGCCTTGAGCGCCAGCGAGGAACCGCCGGGGCGGATCGGCGCCAGCCACAGTTCCCACGCTAGGCACAGGAAGATCAGCGCGATCAGGCTCGCGCTCGCGATGAGTTGCAGGTTCTTCATCTGGACAGTTTGCTTGCGGTTTCGGCCAGACGCTTGCCGAGTGCGATGCACAGTGCGCGCTCGTCGTCGGTGAGCGGCTTGTCGTCGGCGGAGCCGGCCCAGTGGCTGGCGCCGTAGGGAGTGCCGCCGCTGGCGGTGTGGTTCACCTCGGCGAGGGTGTAGGGCAGGCCGACGATCAGCATGCCGTGGTGCAAGAGCGGCAGCATCATGCTGGTAAGCGTCGTTTCCTGGCCGCCGTGCAGGCTGGCGGTGGAGGTGAACACGGCAGCGGGCTTGCCGACCAGGCTGCCCTTCGCCCACAGCGCGCCGGTGCCGTCGAGGAAATACTTGGGCGCCGCCGCCATGTTGCCGAAACGGGTGGGCGAACCGAGCGCGAGGCCGGCGCACTGTTCGAGGTCGGCCAGCTCCGCGTAGGGCGCGCCCTCATCCGGCACCGGCGGCTCGGCCACCTGGGTGCGCGGCGCCACCGGGGGCACCGTGCGCAGGCGGGCGCTGGCGCCGGCCACCTGATTGACCCCGCGCGCGACCAGATGTGCCATCTCGCGCACACTGCCGCCGACGCTGTAATACAAAACGAGAATCTCGGTCATGACTGTCCGTCTGCAAAAAGGCAAAGGTAGCAGTGTACGGCAGCGGCAGGGCCGCGGCGTCACGCCCGCGCAGGACTCAGTCGAACACGACCGTCTTGTTGGCGTACACCAGCACCCGGTTGTCGAGATGCCACTTCACCGCGCGCGACAGCACCACTTTCTCCAGGTCGGCGCCTTTTTTGACCAGGTCGTCGAGGTTGTCGCGATGCGAGATGCGCGCCACGTCCTGTTCGATGATCGGGCCGTCGTCGAGCGTTTCGGTGACGTAGTGCGCGGTTGCGCCGATCAGCTTGACGCCGCGCTCGAATGCGCGGTGATAGGGCTTGGCGCCGTGGAAGGCGGGCAGGAAGGAATGATGGATGTTGATGATGCGGTTGGGGAAATGGCGGATGAAATCCGCCGACAGCACCTGCATGTAGCGTGCCAGCACGATGAAATCGATCCTCTGGTCGCGCAGGATCGCCAGCTGCATCTGCTCGGCTTCGTGCTTGGCGTCCTTGTGCACCGCCAGATGCTGGTAGGGCACCCGGTAGGCGTCGGCGAGCCAGCGTGTGTCCTCGTGGTTGCTGAGGATGATCGGCAGCTCGCAATGCAGTTCGCCGCTTTGGTAGCGGTAGAGCAGGTCGGCCAGGCAGTGGTCGAATTTCGACACGAACACCGCCAGGCGCGGTTTTCGGCTCGATTCGGCGAGCCGCCAGCTCATCCCGAAGCGGCTCGCGATGGGTCCGAAGGCGGTGGCGAAGTCGGCCAGGTCGAGGTTGAAATCCGCCAGATCCCACTCCACCCGCATCAGGAACAGCTTCAGCTCGGCATCCTGATGCTGGTCGGCGTGCAGGATATTGGCATCCTGCAATAGCAGGAAATCGGCGATGGCCGCGACCAATCCCTTCTGGTCGGGGCAGGAAATCAGTAGAACAGCGGTATGACGCATGGTGGCACCCGGCAATCCGGGGTGTGGGGTTTGCGCAATCATAACCAAAATTCCCCTGATCATCTTGAGGTGATGCGGCCGCCCCCCCCGTTTCGTGACGCGTCGCGCAAAGATTCAGCAGTCTTTGCGCAGCGCAGGCTGTATTCATGCCTGCTAATAAGCTGAATTTGAACGCATCCATCGGCCGGATTCGACGTTTCTCGGCGCCAGGCCGCATCCAGCCATGCGTCTGTTCATTATTTAGGCATGCCGCCAGGCAAAAACTTTGATTTGCCATGGGATTTTCCGGCCTGCGAAAAATGCCGGCGCGACAAAACGCGTCCGGGTTGACATGTCCGGCTGGGCACCTAGAATTTGTACCCGGCTCCCGTCCGCACCACAATATGTTGTGAATAAAGCTGTGAGCGGGCGCCGGGAAAGCTGTGCATAAGGTGTGAATATCGCACCGGCACGGCCGTCTGGTTTTGTTACACCCACCGAGGAAACCCCATCGATGTTGAATGTCGCCACCGAATCCGCTGCATCCGCCCCCGTTCCCCCCCTCGAAACTGCCGACACGGCGGTGATCGACACACGCTACGCCGACTACAAGATCATCCGCCGCAACGGCGCGGTGGTCGGCTTTGCGCCCAACAAGATCGCCATCGCCGTGACCAAGGCCTTCATCGCGGTGCAGGGCGGCCAGGCTGCGGCCTCGGCGCGCATCCGCGAGCTGGTCGAGGCGATCACCGGCCAGGTGACCGCCGCCCTGATGCGGCGCACCCCCAACGGCGGCACCTTCCACATCGAGGATATCCAGGACCAGGTCGAACTGGCGCTGATGCGCTCGGGCGAGCATGAAGTCGCGCGCGCCTATGTGCTGTATCGCGAGAAGCGCGCGCAGGAACGCGCCGCGCAAAAAGCCGCCGGCGTCCCCGACGTCCAGCTGCACGTGGTCGAGGACGGCCAGAAGAAGCCGCTCGACACCGCGCGCCTGGCCGCGCTGCTGGCCGACGCCTGCAGCGGGCTGGGCGACAACGTCAAGGCCGAGCCGATCATGCACACCGTGCTGCGCGACCTCTACGATGGCGTGCCGATGGCCGAAGTCGAAAAGGCGCTGGTGCTCGCCGCGCGCTCGATGATCGAGCAGGACCCGGGCTATTCCTTCGTCAGTGCGCGCCTGTTGCTCAATTCCATTCGCCACGAAGTGCTGGGCGAGACGGTGACGCAGACGCAGATGGGCGAGCGCTACGCCGAGTATTTCCCGCAATTCATCAAGAAGGGCATCGATGCCGAGCTGCTCGACGAGAAGCTCGGCCAGTTCGACCTCACGCGCCTGGCCGCCGTGCTCGACGCCGGCCGCGACTACCAGTTCGGCTATCTCGGCCTGCAGACCCTGTACGACCGCTATTTCCTGCATATCGAGGAATCGCGCATCGAACTGCCGCAGGCCTTCTTCATGCGCGTGGCGATGGGGCTGGCTATCAACGAGATCGACCGCGAGGCGCGCGCGATCGAGTTCTACCAGGTGCTGTCCGCGTTCGACTTCATGAGCTCGACCCCGACGCTGTTCAACGCCGGCACGCGGCATTCCCAGCTGTCCAGCTGTTATCTCACCACCGTCACCGACGACCTCGACGGCATCTACCAGGCGATCAAGGAAAACGCCATGCTGCAGAAGTACGCCGGCGGGCTGGGCAACGACTGGACCCCGGTGCGCGCCATGGGCGCCCGCATCAAGGGCACCAACGGCAAGTCGCAGGGTGTCGTGCCCTTCCTCAAGGTGGTCAACGACACGGCCGTCGCCGTCAACCAGGGCGGCAAGCGCAAGGGCGCGGTGTGCGCCTATCTCGAAACCTGGCATCTCGACATCGAGGAATTCCTCGATCTGCGCAAGAACACCGGCGACGACCGCCGCCGCACCCACGACATGAACACCGCGAACTGGATTCCGGATCTCTTCATGCAGCGCGTGATGGAAGGCGGCGACTGGACCCTGTTCTCGCCCAACGACGTGCCCGACCTGCACGACCTCTACGGCCGCAAGTTCGCCGAGGCCTACGCCGAATACGAACGCCGCGCCGACCGCGGCGAGATCAAGGTGTTCAAGCGTATCCCCGCCGTGCAGATGTGGCGCAAGATGCTGTCGATGCTGTTCGAGACCGGCCATCCCTGGATCACCTTCAAGGACCCGTGCAACATCCGCAGCCCGCAGCAGCACGTCGGCGTCGTCCACAGCTCCAACCTGTGCACCGAGATCACGCTCAACACCAGCGACAGTGAGATCGCCGTGTGCAACCTCGGCTCGGTCAACCTCGTCAATCATCTGAAAGACGGCAGGCTTGACCTCGACAAGCTGAAGGCGACCATCCACACCGCGATGCGCATGCTCGACAACGTGGTGGACGTCAACTACTACGCCGTCGGCAAGGCGCGCAACTCCAACCTCAAGCACCGTCCGGTCGGCCTCGGCATCATGGGCTTCCAGGACGCGCTGCAGGAACTGCGCGTGGCCTATGCCAGCGACGCCGCCGTCGAATTCGCCGACCGCTCGATGGAGGCTGTGTCCTACTACGCCTTCTGGGCATCGACCGAACTCGCCGCCGAGCGCGGCCGCTATTCCAGCTACGAAGGCAGCCTGTGGAGCCGCGGCATCCTGCCGCAGGACTCGCTGAAACTGCTGGCCGAGGAGCGCGGCGGCTACCTGGAAGTGGATACCAGCAGCACGCTGGATTGGGACGCGCTGCGCGCGCGCATCGGCCAGCACGGCATGCGCAACTCCAACTGCCTGGCGATCGCGCCGACCGCGACCATCGCCAACATCGTCGGCGTCTCCGCCTCGATCGAGCCGACCTACCAGAACATCTACGTCAAATCCAACCTGTCGGGCGAATTCACCGTCGCCAACAAGTATCTGGTCGCCGACCTGAAGAAGCTCGGCCTGTGGGACGAAGTGATGGTCGCCGACATCAAGTACTTCGATGGCAGCCTGGCGAAGATCGACCGCATCCCGGCCGACATCCGCACGCTCTACGCCACCGCGTTCGAGATGGAAACCAGCTGGCTGGTCGAGTGCGCGTCGCGCCGCCAGAAGTGGATCGACCAGGCGCAGAGCCTCAACATCTACATGGCCGGCGCCTCCGGCAAGAAGCTCGACGAGACCTACAAGCTGGCGTGGATACGCGGGCTGAAGACCACGTATTACCTGCGCACGCTGGGCGCCACCTCGGCGGAGAAATCCACCGGCAAGGGCGGCGAACTGAATGCCGTGTCGGCGAGCGGCGGCGCGGGAGCGATGAGCAGTGGCCGCAGCGCGATCAATGCGGCGGCAGCGAACCTGCCGGAGCCGGAGATCGAAGGGCGCGCCTGCACGATGCGGCCGGGGGATCCCGGGTTCGAGGAATGCGAGGCGTGCCAGTAAAGGGGTTGGAGGAGGAGCGGCACCAAAAGAAGAGGCCAAGCTGGCCAATGGGTTTCGACGCAATGCGCGTGGGTTCGTTGGCCGGGGGTAGCCCCTGAAGGGACTCCGATCCACTACGCGTTCTTGTGCCCTCTGGGTAAAAGCACGTGTGGAATCGTATGCCCGGCGGCTAGTCACTTTTCTTGTCTCGCCAAGCTGGCTTGATGGGACGTCATGCCAAGGCACGACGTCCGGTAACCAAAGAAAGCCGCCCTGCTGCGCCACCCCTTCGGGGCGGGCCTCGACTGAACTGATCCATCGGGGCGGCTGTGCAACGCGCCCCTGTGGGGCTCAGACAGTGCTCGCCGAATTCCCCCGCCGGCTCGATCCAGCCGAGGTGGCGCAGAAGGGGCCGGTACGCAGAAGCCAGTAATGAATACAAGGTGGGCTCCGCCCGCCGCCAGATTAAAAGCAGTGTGGGCCCAGCCCACTTTGGGACAACCAAAGGAGAACCAGAACGATGCTGAACTTTGAAGAAGACTTCACCCCCGCCGCCAAGACCGTTGACGTGCCGGCCTTCCTGCGCAAGGAATCCGCCGCACCAGTTGCTGCCGTTGCCGACGCCGCCCCGCAGACGCGCCGCGTGCAGGCCGCCGACAAGCGCGTGATCAACGGCGCGACGGACGTGAACCAGCTCGTCCCCTTCAAATACAAATGGGCGTGGGAGAAATACCTCGCCGGCTGCGCCAACCACTGGATGCCGCAGGAAGTGAACATGTCGCGCGACATCGCGCAGTGGAAGGACCCCACCGCGCTCACCGAAGACGAGCGCCGCCTGGTCAAGCGCAACCTCGGCTTCTTCGTCACCGCCGATTCGCTGGCCGCCAACAACATCGTGCTCGGCACCTACCGCCACATCACCGCGCCCGAGTGCAGGCAATATCTTTTGCGCCAGGCGTTCGAAGAGGCCATCCACACCCACGCCTACCAGTACATCGTCGAAAGCCTGGGCCTCGACGAAGGCGAGATCTTCAACGCCTATCACGAAGTCGCCAGCATCCGCGACAAGGACGACTTCCTCATCCCCTTCATCGACACGCTGACCAACCCCGAATTCAAGACCGGCACCCCCGAGGCCGACCAGGCCCTGCTGAAGTCGCTGATCGTCTTCGCCTGCATCATGGAAGGCATCTTCTTCTACGTCGGCTTCGTGCAGATCCTCGCGCTCGGCCGCCAGAACAAGATGACCGGCGCCGCCGAGCAGTACCAGTACATCCTGCGCGACGAGTCCATGCACTGCAACTTCGGCATCGACCTCATCAACACCATCAAGCTCGAAAACCCGCACCTGTGGACGAATGAATTCAAGGCCGAAATCCGTGGCCTGATCCAGAAGGGCGTCGAGCTCGAATACCGCTACGCCGAAGACACCATGCCGCGCGGCGTGCTGGGCCTCAACTCTGCCCAGTTCAAGGAATACCTGCGCTTCATCGCCAATCGCCGCTGCCAGCAGATCGGCCTCGACGAGATGTTCCCCGGCGTCACCAATCCCTTCCCCTGGATGGCCGAGATGATCGACCTCAAGAAGGAGAAGAACTTCTTCGAGACGCGCGTCACGGAGTATCAGACGGGCGGGGCGTTGAGCTGGGATTGACCGGCTTAGTGAATAAAGGCGCAGGGAACTGCGCCTTTATTTATTTGGGACAGGGATGCAAAAACCACCGCGACTGTTCAAGGCGCGGCATCAAGCCATCCGATGATGATTTGATTCCTTTGTGGAAGATTTAACGTGACAGAAGAAAAAAAAGAATCAACGCTAACTACAGAGTATGAAGCTGATGCCCAGTGTCGCATCCTCTCGCTTGATGGTGGCGGGGCAAAGGGTTTCTACACACTCGGTGTACTCAAAGAAATTGAAGCAATGCTTAACTGCCCTCTGTATAAGAGGTTTGACATTATTTTCGGTACAAGCACCGGAGCAATCATTGCCACATTAATCGCGCTTGGCTACGAGGTCGATGAAATACATGCCCTCTACAAGAAGCACGTGCCTGATGTAATGGCTTGTCGCACTCGAAATGGTCGAACTGCCGCGCTCGAAAAGCTGGCACATGATGTGTTCGGGAAAAGAATGTTCGCAGATGTAAAAACTGGAATCGGTGTTGTCAGCACAAAGTGGATGACCGAGCGTCCCATGATATTCAAAGGCAACGTCAAACAAGCTCATGGATCAATTGGGACATTTGCACCGGGCTTTGGAGTCCCCATCGCCGATGCTGTCCAAGCATCCTGCTCGGCGTTTCCTTTCTTTGATCGGAAGGTCGTAACGACGTCTGCGGGTGACAAGATAGAACTTCTAGATGGTGGGTATTGCGCAAATAACCCAACGCTATATGCAATTGCTGATGCTGTTGCCGCGCTTAAAAAAGAGCGCGCCGACCTCCGGGTCGTAAGTGTCGGTGTGGGTGTCTACCCAGATCCGAACAAGTGGTACATGAAAGTTATAAAACGCATCCCGTTCAACAGCATCGAACTTCTCCAGAAAACGCTGGAAATAAACACTCAGTCGATGGATCAATTGCGAACAATTCTATTTAGAGATGTGCCAACTATCAGAATCAGCGACACATTTGAGAGACCGGAAATGGCGACTGATTTGATGGAGCACAACTTGGACAAGCTGAATATTCTGAGACAACGAGGCCGAGAATCATTTGCCTGTCGAGAAGACCAGCTCAAAGAGTTTCTGATGTGAGGTGACTCATGGCAATTAGTGAATCCCAACTCGATATCTGGTCGCATCAGGGGTCGATCCAGCAGTCCAGCAGCACGTATAACTCAATCAAGAGCACGCTAGAGGCTGCAGGTACGCCCTATTCTGGAAAAGGCTACAAGGTCTTTTTGCAAGGCTCATATGGCAACGACACGAACATCTACGCTGAAAGTGACGTTGACGTAGTTATTCGGCTCGATGATTGTTTTTATAGTGATCTTTCGGAGCTAAGCGAGGCGGAAAAGTCTGCTCAAGAGAAAGCTTACTCGGATGCTGCGTATTCATATTCCGACTTCAAACGGGATGTGCTTGCAACATTGATCGCGCAGTACGGATCAGACGTTAAGGAAGGTGGCAAGGCGATCGCAATAGGGGCAAGTGGGAATCGTCGAAAGACTGATGTGATTGTTGCCGCTCAATTTCGACGCTATTTCAAGTTCAATAGCAATAGCGACCAATCGTATGCCGAGGGAATTTGTTTTTGGAACTCTGCTGGGGAGAGGATTGCTAATTACCCCAAGCAACATTCCGCGAATCTGACGGCTAATCATCAAGCAAGCAACCAGTGGTTAAAGCCTATGGTTCGCATCCTGAAGAATATGCGTAGTCGATGTGTCGACGAGGGTTTGCTCAAGGCAGGTACTGCACCCTCGTATTTTATTGAAGGGCTGCTTTACAACGTGCCGACAGACCTGCTTTCTAAGAACTACCAAAATTGCTTCATGAACGCTTTCAATTGGATTCAAAATGAAGCAGATAAGGACAAGCTTGTCTGCGCGAATGAACAGTATTACCTGCTAAGAGATGCCTCGCATACTTGCTGGCCAAAGCCTGACGGCGAGGCCTTCATCAATGCGACTATCAGTCTCTGGAACGACTGGTAAATTAGGAAAGAAATCAAAGGGGCCAGGCTCGGATTAATCCACCATAGGACAACTAAAGGGGTCAGCTTCGGATTGTTTATCCACGAGCTAAAGGGGTCAGCTTCGTAAATGGGGTCAGACACCATAACCCCCGGTGATTGTTAACCACAGTGAAAATGACATGCATGCAGATGTGAACGAGCGTGTGGTGGTGGCTACGCAAACGGCGCCCTGGCTCGCGACGGCGGATGGCGGGGGCGCCTGCAAGCCGCTCGACAGCCTGGCGGGCGGTGCGGGCACGACCAGCCTGGTGCAGGCGCCGGCGGGTGCGATGTTCGCGCCGCCGGGTGGTGCGCTGGGCGAGGAAATCCTCGTGCTCGACGGCACACTGACGGATGCGCGCGGTGTGTGGAGGGCGGGGACATATCTGCGCAATCCGCTGGGCGCGGAGTTGGCGCTCCATAGCGAAGCGGGGTGCGTGCTGTTCATCAAGCGTTACGCCTTCGACGCAGAAGACACGGCCGTGGTGCGGCTCGATACCGCGTCGATGCAGTGGCTGCCCGGCCTGGTGCCCGGGCTGGCGGTGATGCCCTTGCACCAGCACGCAGGCGAGCATGCGGCGCTGGTGCGCTGGCAGCCGGAGACGTTTTTCCAGAGCCATGCGCATTTCGGCGGCGAGGAAATCCTGGTGCTCGACGGCGTGTTCGAGGACGAGTTCGGCCGCTATTCGGCCGGCAGCTGGCTGCGCAGCCCGCACATGAGCAGGCACCAGCCGTTCAGCCGCGAGGGGTGCACAATCTTTGTCAAGGTCGGGCATCTGGGCGCGGGATGATCGTGCGTGGTCCGGGTGTCATCGCGGTCAGGTCTTGAATCCACGTTTCCAAATCCTGCCTGTGAGATCGTTCGACCTTCATCCTCATTTTGCCGCTTGATACGTCGCCCCCAGGACGGCGCCGATCGAACAAGCTACGGGGTCAGGTCTTGCATTGACACATTCACCCACCAGGCGAGGAGCCTGATGGCACAGACCCGACCCCATCGAGCATCGCACGCGCAGCTACAGTGGAGGAGGCCGGCGGCCGATCACGAAGAACACGATAGCCAAGATCAGACCCGCGATGAACAGCATCTTGGCGGCCCACGCCAAGGTTCCGGCAATTCCGCTGAACCCGAGCAGGGCAGCGATGATCGCAACAATGAAGAAAGTCAAAGCCCAGGAAAACATGGTGATTCTCCTTTTTTCGGCCACAAGATGGCGCGTGGGAAATCGTGCCGCCCCTACGGAACCTCGGGCCCTCTGATTGATGTGGCCTGGCGGCGGCTGTCAAAGCCAATATAGACCACTCGTGGTTGCCGGGCAGGCGTCAGGATCACGGGAACGATAGGGCTACACACTGAACTGACCGGGGTATTTCGGACGCTTTCACAACAACGGCTCGGGGTCAGGTCTTGCAAAACCACATTTCCAAACCCTGCCCGAGAGATCGTTCGCCCTTCATCCTTATTTTGCCGCTTGATGCGTCGCCCCCAGCACAGCGCCGATCGTTACCAGCACGACGCCGGCAAGGGTCACGGGATACGGGGTCAGGTCTTGCAAAACCACATCTGGCCGGGAGAAAAAAGCTTGATCCATCTCCCATCGTTTGCCGGGACAGGCGATGCAGTTACGTTTCGTAACAATTCGCCCCGCGTCTGAAATCCTGCAGATACAGAGCGCGCCCACACTGTGGACATTGAGGGGCAGGTCTTGCATTGACGTATTGCGTGGCAAGGCCCGACTCCAAATCTCCAAATCGGTTAACCCCACATCTGGGGAAGGAGCGGCAAATGAAAAAGAGCTACTTGATGATTGCGATATCGATGATCCTTGTCCAGGGTTGCTATACCGCTCCCCCCTATGAGCCATCCAGCCGTGTCGCCGTCGGATATTCTGGCGTCAACATAGGTATCCATTATTCGACGTACCCGGATCTTGTCCGGATACCGGGCTATCCCGTTTACTACGCGCCCCGGGTGGATTCGAATTTCTTCTTTTACGACGGCCTCTACTGGGTGTTCCGTAGCGATAACTGGTATGTGAGCGGCTGGTACAACGGGCCGTGGGATAGGGTGGGTTATTACGATGTGCCAGTTTATATTCTGCGCGTCCCGGTTCGTTACTACCGCCAACCGCCGCCTTATTTCCGCGGCTGGCATGCCGACGCGCCGCCACGTTGGGGGGATCGCTGGGGTCGCGACTGGGAACAGCGTCGAAGCGGGTGGGACCGTTGGGACCACCGCGCCGCGCCGGCTCCTGCACCGTTGCCGACTTACCAGCGGAATTATTCGGGCGACCGCTATCCTCGCGCAGTAGAACAGCAGCATACGATACGTTCCGAGTATTACCGCTACCAGCCGCGTGAGCCTGTCACACAGCAGTACTTTAGACCGCGTGTGCAGCAAGACCAGCAGCGCCAGCAGGAGCAACGCCAGCAGGAGCAGCGCGAGCAGGAGCGGCGTCAGCAGGAGCAGCGCCAGCTGGAGCAACAACAGCGGCAGCAAGAACAACAGCGGCAGCAAGAACAACAGCGTCAGCTGGAGCAGCAACGCCGCCAAGATCAACAGCGCCAGCTGGAGCAACGTCAGCAGGAACAGCAACGCCGTCAAGATCAACAGCGTCAGCTGGAGCAACAACGCCGCCAAGAGCCGCAGCAGCAACGCGATCTTGAGCGGCAACGTTCCCAACCTGAATCGAGAGGCAAGGCCAAGGACGACAAGGCTGCGCCACAGGGCCAGGTTCAAAAGTACAAGGGGTCCCAGCAAGAGTATGAGCGTAGGAGAAAAGAGTACGAGGAGCGTTATCAGAATCGCTGAAGAACAGGGAACAGGCCACGGTTCCAGGTGACGGGAGCTGTGAACAAAAAGCGGCGCACCGCAGTGTGGACAGTGGGGTCGGGTCTTGTCTTTTGCCGCAAAAGACAAGACCCGACAATAAAACAAAGGGGACGCTACCCTTTTAGCCGAATAAATGGGGTCAGACACCATAATCAGCGTTGAAGCCCTCGGAATCGGGTGATATCTTGGGGACACCCCAGACGGAAGCGACTTCGATGTCCATCACCACGCTCAAACTCCCAGACGATCTGAAAGAATGCATCGCTACCGCCGGGTCAATGGGCGGGGTCTTGAGTTGGGATTGACAGGGTGAGGGGCGTCGTTCTGTCGCGGAACCTCCATCGGCCATCTTGCCTTCCGGGGATGCCATGCTCTTCGCCGAACGGCCGCTGACCTTCCAGGCCATCGGCGCGGCGCTTTCCTGGGGTTGGCGCACCGCCAACGCGACGCGCGCGGTGAGCATTGCCTATGCAGGGATCTTCACCACCATCGGCGCTGTCATCATGGGCGCTATGCTCCTCGCCGGACGCGCGCCCTTCGTCATCATGGCTGCCGGCGGCTTCATGCTGGTGGCGCCGGCGATCCTCGCCGGCTTCTTTGCCGTCGCTCGCGGCATCCGTGCCGGTGCGTCGGTGACGTTCACCACGCTAACGGAGGGTTTTTCCCGGGCATCGGCGGCGATCTGGGCGATCGCCCTGATCTGCGCCCTGCTGTTCATGATTTTCATCACTGACGCCGCCATTCTCTACGCCTATATGGTCGGCGACGATCCCATCTTTCCCGCGGACTTCATCTCCGTTGGCGCCGACATCGCGTCCTTCGTCTTCTGGGGCCTGCTGTCGGGGGCGGTGATCGGCTTTTTGCTCTTCGCTGTTTCGGCCTTCTCGGTGCCGCTTCTGTGCGAACGGCGCAGCAACCTCGTCGGGGCGGTGGTCACCAGCGTGCGGATCGTGATGCGACACTTCATCGCCGCCATGGGCTGGGCCCTACTGCTCTCGGCAACGATTATCGGCAGCATCCTGCTCTTGCCGCTGTTTCCTCTGGTGATGCCGGTGATGGCATACGCGAGTTACGAACTTTACAAGACGGTCCTGCCTGCTTCCACGTGACGGCAATCGATCAAAGGTGAAAAATTGGCGTCAGGCGTAAGCGACGGTGGGTGTGTCTAGCCCTTCCCCGGAGAAATCGTGGCCGCTCTCCTAAGGTCTCTTTGTCAGGGCAGGCGCCTGATTGCAGCGGTGGCGGCCCTGGCATGCACGTCCTGCATCGTCGTCCCCATCGGTGTCTTTACGAAGCCGCCTTACGGCCCGGAAGTGCTTCGGCAACTCTCGGCACCGGATGCGGACCGCGATCGGGTAAGACAACTCCTCGGGCCACCCTTGATAGCCAAGGCCAGGGGAGCGTATTGGTACTACACCGGCTCCCGCGCGATGTGGGGGGTCATCGGCGGAAGCAGCAGTGCGGTATATACCTACGACGAGTGGCTTGCAGTCGGTTTTGACGACGCGGGGAAGGTCGTGTTTGTCGAAAAAGCGGATCTGTCCAAGTGTCTCTCCAACGGCATGTGCTTCGACGGCTCGGCGCCGCAGGCCGATGACCGCGCGGCGAAGGCGTACCGGCCCAAAGTGGGCGAGTGCGCAATCTATCTGATGCTGGATCGTCTGCCCTGGCCGTTCCCCGCGGGGGCGGTACTGTTCAGTGTCGATGGCGCGCCGATCGGGACGGTCAACGCGGAAACCTACCTGTTCTTGACCCACGCGTCGGGCACCATCGATGTTGCCGCCTACGATCTGAGGATCAGCACGCGCTGCGTCGGAGGCGAAAAGCTTTATGTGCGGGCGGTGAAAAAAATCGATACATCCTGGCTCACGGGGGCGGATCTGGCTCCGCTTGCTTTGGCAGAGGGTGAGGCGGCTATCGTGGCTCGCCGTGCCGCGTTGCCCGATTAGCTGCGCTCGCTGCTCGTCCCTGCCCGAGAGATCGTTCGCCCCTTCATCCTCATTTTGCCGCTTGATGCGTGGCGCCCAGCACAGCGCCGACCGTCACCAGCACGACACCGGCAAGGGTCACGGCATCGAGGGATTCCCCCAGCAAGGGTACGGCGGCGACGGCCGAGATGCCCGGAACCATGGCCAGCATGAGGGTGGCGCGCTGCGGGCCGATGTTGTGGATGGCGTAGGCGAAGAGCAGGCCGGCAATCGAGGCGGCGAGGATGCCTTGATAAATGCCTTGCCACAGGACGAAGGCCAGGGGGACGGTGGTGATGGCCTTGGGCAGGAACAGGAGATAAACCGGCGTGTAGCAGGCCATTGAAATCACGGCAATGCCGATCGTGGCGTCGAGCGGCGAGACATGCCAATGCTTGAGCAACAGGCCAAAGCAGGCATAGCAGATCGCGGCAAGCAGAAAGAATATATCCCCCGCCCATTGATGAGCGGGCGCCCCGGCAAACTGGCCGAAGCTGTGGAGGCCGATCAGCACGATCCCCAGACCTGCGACCAGCAGGGCGAATTCGGACCGGATGCCGGGACGGCGCCCGAGTACGAGCCAGGCGATCAATGCCGTTGCAAACGGAATGCCGCCGTTGACCAGAATGCCCGCATGGGCGGTCGGCGCCAGCGAAAAGCCCGAGTAGACCAGCAGCCCGTAAGTCATGCCGCCCAATGCGGCGAGCACGGCCAGTCGCGGCCAGTTGAGGCGTCGCCATCGGACCAGCACGAACGGAAGACACACGATGCCCGAGAAGACGAAACGGATGGCGGCCATGTCGAACGGTGTAAGTGGGCTGCGTCCACCCAGCCGGGAGACGATGTTGAAACCGGACCAGATCACGACGACCGCAGCCGCAGCCGCAAAGCCTTTGAACAGGTGGAGGCGGTGGGCCGGAACAGGGAGGGCTTCAGCTGTCATGCGACGGGATTCCGGGATACGCAGTGCAGCTCACCTTACCACCACTGCCGACTCGATCCATCGCGTCGTGAGGCAGGTGAAACTGGAAGAGCCATCGGGCTCAGGTCTTGCAAAACCACATTTCCAGTTCAGGGCACGCGCCTTATTCCGCGAAATCCTCGGGCCCGAAGATTTGCCGGATCTCGATGATGTCGCCGTCATCCGCCGGGCAGCGCTGCGCCCACTTCACCACTTCTTCCTTGGACGGCGCCTCCACCAGCCAGTAACCGCCCAGCACTTCCTTTGCCTTGATGAGCGGTCCGTCGGTCACGGCGGGCTTGCCGCTGGCGAACGACACGCGTGCGCCCTGGGCCAGTGGATGCAGGCCGTTGAGCGATTCGATCTTGAGCGCCTTGCCCATTTCCTCGTTGAAACGTCCCATCTCCTCCATCTTCTCCGGATCCGGCTTGAAGCCCGGTGCCGGTTTGCCGCCCTGGTACACGGCGGGAATCATCAGCATCATGAATTGCATGGTGTCTCCTTTGGGTTTGTCTGCGAACCCCATCAGGGGACGGGCTGAAGGCAGGGAATGGCATGGCAGCACGGGGTCCCGGTGCTCTGCCGGTGCTGGCACTTCCGATAGCCCGCGATTTATGCCTCTTCAGCGTCCGCGGGCGCGGCGGGTTTTCCAAAAACGTGTGCGACCAGCGGTATCGTGGTGGCGACGCCCACTGCAAGAAGCGTCCAGCCGACTGCACGGCGCTGGTCCGGATTCAGGCGGTTGCAAAGCAGCAGTGCGAGGCCGGCGCCCGCAGCGGCCCGGGTACCGGCGATCAATCCGATTTCAGGAACGCTCAGTTTGACTTGTTTCATCACGTGCCTCTCTGTCTGGTTGGATTGCGGATAGACGGCAGCAGGACGCAGCTGCGGCCCCTTGGGATAGGAAGGAACAATCGGGCGACCACGCATGTCGTCCGCCGGGCTGCATCCCGTTGGTTGTGGTTTGCTCCGGGGCTGCCGAAGCGCGTGGGCTGTTCTCCGGTGCCGTGACGTTATTTATAGTCCACTGCCGATGAACCCAAAATCAATGGAGGGAATTAAAGGGGCCTGGCTCGAATTGGCATCGCGTGACGGACTCTGGCGAAAAGCCGGGTCACACCGTCACCTTGCATTGACGCTTCCGGGTTCGGGTGCGGCCTTGGTGTCACCCGTACCCTTGGCCATTTCCGTTTCCTCTTTATCTTCCGCCGCCGGGCAGGCAATGGCGGATAGCGGGCATCAGCTCGCCAGCAAGACGAGCCCCTGGTGTGGGCTGCGATCGGGCTGCGGCGGGAAGGGGCGTCGCTTCATTTCGTTACCCTTGTCGTCGCGATAAATCAGTTCGTGGCTGGCGAAGTCGTATTCCGGGTGGGCGGGATCGCACCAATGGTTGAGGAAGTGCACGTAGAACGCCGAGAACAGGCCTTGCGTGGGCTGGTCCTTTTGCAGGGCGAAGACGTATTCCGGCTGGCTGCGCAGCTCGTGGCCGTCGTGGCAATACTGCACCCACACGTATTCCCCGGTAACGATCAGGTTCCAGAAGGGCGGATCCTCGTAGAACTTGAGCGTGACCTGCTTGCCTGCGGTCGCCAGGGCAGTCAGCCGTTCGATCGTGGCCGCGGTCTCCTGGCAGTAGCTGTCGAGCAGCGGGGCGGGGTCGCCCAGGGTGGCCATGCGGCGCATGGCGCCGGCGCTATAGGGGTTCATCAGCATGACCCGCAATTCGTAGCTGTGGTCGATGACGTTGTGCAGATTGCGTCGCTCTGACACGAAGGTGTCGTATCCGGTGACCGACATCACCGATACGTCGCGGGTGCCGGTGATGCGGTCGAGTAGCTTGCGGTCGATCCGGCGCGAGAACCGGCTGCCCTCCTCGCGCACATGCACCAGCGAGGCCAGCCGGTTCATCCGGTAGCTGAGGCGTCCCTGCCGTGCGCCGAGAAGTAGATTGAACAGCAGCACCAGCACGGCGGCAAAAACGATTTCATTGATCAGCAGGAGCTGCGAATCGTCTTTCATCATGGGCCACCAGGTAAAGAGGATGAACTTTGCCAGCGCGGGCAGGGAAAAAGCGATGCCGACAGCCAGCAGCGTGACGCCGATATGGCTGAAGATGTGCTTGAGTGTCTGGATGGGACTGAAAAAATGGGGGCTGCGTGTCATATAACGTGCCTCCTGTCAGCGGGGAGGGCGGGCTGGACGGACAGCCGGGCTTGAAAGCGGCGTTCACCCCGCGCCCTGGCGGCCGTCGCGCGGCAGCAGGGCGCGGGAAGCATCAGCGTTTGTCCTTCAGGGCCGCCTTGTCGGTGGCGTCGGACTCCGTGGCACCCGATTGCTTCATGTCAGCGCCTTTCGGGCTCATGCGCTCGGCGGCACGGTCTGCCCCCTTGGCCGCACCGTCTTGCCATTGGGCGTTGCTGTTGGCGCTGCCGGCGGGACTGACGTGGGCCGCCGCGTTGCCGCCGGCATTAGCACCGGCATTGGCGCCGGCATTGGTGTTGGCACCTACCCCCGCAGCTGTGGCCGCCGTGGCAAAGCCGACCATGAGAACAGTCAAGAGCGTGCTGCGGATCGGTTGGGTTTTCTGCATCATTTTCGATACTCCTTAATGGGTGAGTTTGATAAAGGCTTTCATATCGAGAAGCCACACTCCCTATAGCATGGACCATGCCAGATTTATATAATCATTATTTATCAATGTGTTATGTATTTTGTTCGGTGCCGGCCCGACTTCGTTTTGTCGTCATCAGGCGACGCGAAATGGCGCCATCAGGGGCAAGCCATTATTAAAAAAAGAGATTTTCTGTCTGCTAACGGAGACAGGTCATTGTGCGGCGGCATTCCGCTGGTTGCGGCTTCTCGTCTACTTCCAGAATCCACTTCCATGCTCTGCCCGGCCTTGATCATGCTGTGCGGGGCCTGGGCGAAGGCGTTCGGCAAGGCGTGAGTGCGCTTCAGCTTCGGTTGCGCAACATCGTGGTCGTACGCCCTAGAATGCACGTGTTCGCACAATGAAAGACGCCATGACCACCAAGCAATATCCCATCATCTATGTTCGCGGTTACGCGATGACCAGGGCGGAGATCGCGGAGACGACTTCGACGCCGTACATGGGACTGGAATGCGGCTCGACCAAGTCCCGTCAGGCGTGGAACGGAGCGGTACGCAAGGTGTTCTTCGAGTCGCCCATCGTGCGGCTGATGAAGCTGGGCTACAAGGACATCTACCGGGACGGCCTGCAACTGGAAACCGGGCAGATCGCGCCGGAGAGCATCATCATCCACCGCTATTACGATGTGGCCGATCCGGATTTCGGTTCTGGCGTGGTGCCCACGGTCGAGCAGGCGGCGCAGGGCCTGAGCGACCTGATCCTGCGCGTGCGGGATCAGGTGTGCAGCGGCGGCCAGATGAAGCCCGCTGACTTCAAGGTCTACCTGGTGGCGCATTCCATGGGCGGGCTGGTCTGCCGCTGTTTTCTGCAGAACGACCGGATAGGCAGCAAGGAGGCGCGCAGGCTGGTCGACAAGGTGTTTACCTACGCCACGCCCCATAACGGCATCGAGATGGCGGGCAAGAACGTGCCGGGCTTTTTCGATCTGTGGGACATGGACAATTTCAACCGCGACAGGATGCGCGAATACCTGGCGATCAAGGACGGAAAAACCGCCGTGAATTCGCTCGACAACAAATTCGATCCGGCCCGGTTCTTCTGTCTGGTGGGGACCAACAGCAAGGACTACGACGTGGCGCGGGGCGTATCCCGCCTGCTGGCCGGGGAACTGAGCGACGGCCTGGTGCGGATCTCGAATGCCTACGTGAGCGAGGCGCCGCGGGCGCATGTCCATCGCAGCCACAGCGGCGCGTATGGCATCGTGAATTCGGAAGAGGGGTTCCAGAATCTGGTCCGCTTCCTGTTCGGCGATATGCGCGTGGAGGGGGCGCTGTGGGTGGACGCCCTGCCGCTGCCCCCGATCGGCCTGGTGCGCAAGCTGCTGGGAACCCGCGTGGGCTACTACTTCGAAGTGACGGTAGCGACCCGGGGCGCGCTGGACTTCGACCTGACGCGCCGCACGATTGCGAACAACAGCGCCATCCTGCGCCAGCGCTCCGATCTGTTCGACGAGGAAGGCCGGCTGCTGAAGGCGGCACGACAGCCCACCCTGTTCTCCGTGTTCCTGGATATGTCGAAGCGGCCCCAGCGAAGCAAGGAAATGATGTTCTCCGTTCAGCTTTCGGTGTCGATGCTGACCTACCTGGGGGAAGAGTCTTCGGTGGACCAGCATTACATGCCGGGCGAATACCTGTTCCGCGACACCATCGTCATCAGCGCGATCCCCCCAGACACGCCCGACGAGTCATGGCGGGTGGGCTATGTCCTGGCCGACAGCGGATGGTCGAGCGCCGAGGACAGGATTGCCGAAGGCATGAAGGATGAACAGGGCAAGCCCTACGTTGCGATTCCGCTGGAGAACCAGAAGGGCTTCAAGGCCACGCTGCGGCTGTATGGTACGCCCTGGCAGTGACGCGACAGCTGGTGCGGATTGCCCTGCGGATGGGGTAACACGGGCTTCGGTCTTGCATTGACACAGGGCCGCTGGCAGCCAGACCGACCCGCAACCCTCGTGCCCCTTCGCCCCGCGATGCGACGCCCACGACGCTGACAACGTCTTATCCCGACAGTCTGACAGCGAGCGCGCGCAAAAGCCGTGCACCATCGCCCCGCCAGGCACTGCCATGCATGCAGGCAAGGAGGGTTGGCTCGGTCGAGGCCAGACGTTCCAGCATCCCGGCCGCGTTTGTCGTATGCGAGAAGTAATCCATTTGTGAGCGAAATGCTTCACTGGGGCCGAGAATGTCTGCCTCGGTGACAGGCGGGGAGCCTGCACCGGGCTGGGTGAACAAATCGCCGCAGAACAGGGTTTGGGTGCGCTCTTCCGTCAAAAGACCGCATTCCCAGGCATGCGGGAGATGCGGGGTATCGAACCAGCGCACGCGATGGCGACCAAGCGAAAGTGCCTCGCCGTCTGCCAGGGTGCGGGGGGAACGATCGGCCATATCGTTGATGGACACCATTCCCGCCACCTGGCTGCAGAGGGGGACGGCTTGCGGGGCGGCAGCCAGCCATTCGTTGAGCGAGCCGCATTCGTCTGCCTCGACATGGGAAAAGCCTATGTAACGCAGCGATTCCGGCGGCAGTACGCAGGCCACGGCTTCACGCACAAGCGCAAACATCTTGCGCAGCCCGGTATGGAATAACAGGGGCTCATCATCCTTGATAAGGTATTGGTTGAACGAAAATCCGGTGCTTCCTTCAAGCATCACCGGCGTATTGATGCGATAAATCCCGTCGGCCACTTCATGAACGCTGGTTCCGGACTGTTGGTTGGTGATGGTCATGGCGCTTTCCTTTCATGTCGATTCGACGTCGCAAGATCAAAGCCCGGGGCAGTTCAGTCTGATCCTGTTTGTTCTTTCTTGATGAACGAATATGAAACCAGGTAGCCAAGCGTTCCCAGCACTGCAATGCCGGTCACCAAGGCATACGCAGTGGAATGCGCGAGCCTGGAGGGGCGTAACCCGACCAGAACGAGGAGCGCGATGACAATCGCGATCACCGAGGCAATGAGGTACCAGGGCCACTCGCTCCGCTTCCATATATCCTTTGAAGCCCGGTTCCAGCCAGCGACGAGCCCGCAGTACACCAGCAGGAGTGCCGGAGGCACACTTGGATGCCTGATCCATTCCGGTAGAGACGAATAAATTGGCGCGTCGAGGAAATTTTTTGTGTTCTCGCTCAGCAAAATCAAGGTCGTGGCAAGAACCAGGAAGCTGGCAAGGTCGATAAGCTTCATCCCGATCGTGTAATCGAACTTGCGTTCCTCCACCGCCTCGGCCGTGTTGACTGCGTCATTGAAGATCATCAGGGCAACGAGGGTGATAAGCCCGGTGTCGATTTCGCGGTTCAGGCTGAGCAGGACAGCCTGGCAAGCGCCGAGGAAGAGGATGCCGAAGATGATGTTGTAGAAGGTCATTTGCAGTTTCCTCGTTCAGCCAGTCACGCTGCAGCGTCCGGGCGCAAAACCTGACCTATCCTGCGCCCTTTTATCTGCGCGAACAATCGGACAGGAACCGCGGAGTGACGCATCAGCCCGGACACCCTATTCATCCGCTACTCTCGCGGGCAAGGACGCACAGCTTGCCGATGGTTTTATTCGCTTCGCGCTGCCTGGGCCTTCCGCCATGCGCCGGGTGGCGCCCCCACCGCGCGCTTGAAGGCGTGTGCGAAGGCGGCTTCAGAATCGTAGCCGGTGTCGAGCGCAATGGCTGCGACCGTACGGTTCGATTCACGCAGCAGGCGAGCGCCAAGCTGGATGTGCCAGCTGGCCAGGTATTGCATCGGCGGCTGGCCGAGGTAATGCATGAATCGTTGATGCAAGGCAGATCGCGACAGGCCGACTTCGTGAGCGAGTTCTTCGACGCTCCACGCGTGATCGGGCTCTGCATGCATGCGTTCGAGCGCCTTGCCGACAAAGCGGTCGCGCAGTCCCGCCAGCCATCCGGTTGCGTCCTCGGGCAGCGCATCGAGATAGCGGCGGGCGGCATCGACGAACATCATTTCTGCCAGCCGTTCAAGCACGGCATCACCGCCGGGGCGGGGGCTGCTGGATTCGGCCACCGCCTGGTCGATGACGCGTGCGACTCAGTCGCCGGCGTGTCCCGCAGCCAGGTGCAGAATGCGGGGAAGCACCGCAACGAGCGGGTTGAACGGCTTGAGGTCGCAACCGAGAAACCCGCATACGGCAATCGTGTCGGCTTCCTCGACCGGTAGCGACGCACCGGCATCGACGACGCCGTGGTGATAGGCGATGGGTATGGGCTTGGGATCGTTGCGCGTGGAAAAAACCCAGTCTGCCGTCTGGCGCAGGGGTTCGATTCCCGGCGCGCTCGACATGACGTGCGGGTCGCCTTGCGGAAATATCACGACATCTCCTGCACCCAGCCTGACCGGAGGCTGTCCCTCGACGGCCGCCCAGCCGCGGCCCTTGGCGATCATGTGGTATTCCATGACGTGCTCGCAGCCGGGCAACACGGCTGCGGCGATCTCGCGGGCCGGGGCCGCTTCGGCGGACCACGGGTCGCAGTATGCTGGGTGACCGGGGCGCGGGCAGATCGACCGTTTTCGCCGCGTGGTTATTGTCACGAAACCGGCGGCGCGGTTCTGGAAACGGGCGACCGGAATCACTACATTTGTTGCTATGCCGCCAGGCGGCTTTGCCTGGCGGTGAGTACGAACAGCCGCACCAGTGTGAAGGTGCGCTTCTCCGACGAAGTCAGGGCTGAGGCCCCGCAGGAAGACAGGGAAGCAAGTGAGCCCTGAGTCCGTTTGTGAGCGCGCTGGGGGCATGCATCGCATTGCCTTTCATCGGACGAATTGAAGCGGGATTTCGCGAGTCAACCGCGGCCGCTCCGATCCATTCCTCGCGCACCGGCAGGTCGGGCTCCGGTCTGAGCCTTCTCGCCGGCCAACCGGTCTCATCCCTTCAGTTTCTGGAACGCCGCCGCCATGGCGCCACCCATCGGCGCTGCAGTGGGCGCACGCTTCGATTTCCCTTCCGCTGCCTTGCCCTGCCGGTATGAATCGCGCGGCTTGCCCGTGGCATCCGGCCTGTTGGCGGGCTTCTCCGCCGCATCGTTCAGGCGCATCGTCAGCGCGATGCGCTTGCGCTTCACGTCGGCCTCCAGCACTTTCACCTTCACGATCTGCCCGGTCTTGACCACGCTGTGCGGATCCTTGACGAAGCTGTTCGACAGGGCGGAGATGTGCACCAGGCCATCCTGGTGCACGCCGATGTCGACGAAGGCGCCGAACGCGGCGACGTTGGTGACGACGCCTTCCAGGATCATGTCTGGCCTGAGATCGGCCAGGGTTTCCACGCCTTCCCTGAAGGTCGCGGTGGTGAATTCGGGGCGCGGGTCGCGGCCGGGTTTTTCGAGTTCCCTGAGGATGTCGCTGATGGTGGGGAGGCCGAATTGCGCGTCCGTGTATTTCGACGGATCGAGCGATTTCAGCAGGCTGCCGTTGCCGATCACCGCCCTGAGGTCCTGCTTGAGGTCGGCGAGGATGCGCTGCACCAGCGGATACGATTCAGGGTGGACGGCGGAGGCGTCGAGCGGGTCGTCGCCGTCCATGATGCGCAGAAAGCCGGCCGCCTGCTCGAAGGTTTTCTCGCCCAGGCGCGGCACCTCGCGCAGTTGCGCGCGGCTGGCAAACCGGCCCCTGGCGTCGCGGTGGGCAACGATGGCCTGCGCCACGCTGTTGCCGAGGCCGGAGACGCGCGCGAGCAGCGGCACCGAGGCGGTGTTGACGTCGACGCCGACGGCGTTGACGCAATCCTCCACCACCGTATCGAGCGAGCGCGCCAGTTCGTACTGGCTGACGTCGTGCTGATACTGGCCGACACCGATCGACTTGGGATCGATCTTCACCAGTTCGGCCAGCGGGTCCTGCAGCCGGCGCGCGATCGACACCGCGCCGCGCAGCGAGACATCGAGTTCGGGCAGTTCGTGCGAGGCGAATTCGGATGCGGAATACACCGACGCGCCTGCCTCGGAGACGACGATGCTGGTCAGCCTGAGTTCGGAGCGCAGCTGAATGAGGTCGCGCGCCAGCTTGTCGGTTTCTCTTGAGGCGGTGCCGTTGCCGATGGCGATCAGCGTCACGCGGTGCCGTTCGGCGAGTTTGGCCAGCGCGTGCAATGTCCCGTTCCAGTCGTTCTTCGGCGGGTGTGGATAGACGGTGGCGGTGTCGAGCACCTTGCCGGTTGCGTCCACCACCGCCACTTTCACGCCGCTGCGGATGCCGGGGTCCAGACCCATGGTGACGCGCGGGCCGGCAGGGGCGGCGAGCAGCAGGTCGGCGAGGTTGCGCGCGAACACCTTGATGGCGTCGGTCTCGGCGCGGGTGCGCAGCGCGCTCATCAGTTCGAGCTCCAGATGCATGAAGACTTTCGCGCGCCAGGTGAAGCGCGCCGTGTCCATCAGCCAGCGGTCGGCGGGGCGATTCTGATCCTGGATGCCGAAGCGGCTGGCGATGCGCGCCTCGCAGGGATTGTGCGGCGCACTCCAGCCCGGCCGCTCTTCCTCGCTGTCGAGGCGCAGCCGCACGTCGAGCATGTCTTCGCGCCGCCCGCGGAAAAGCGCCAGCGCGCGATGCGAGGGGACGGTGTGGAGGGTTTCCGCATAGTCGAAGTAGTCGGCGAATTTTTCCGCAGCCGCTTCCTTGCCTTCGCGCACTTTCGACTCGACGATGGCGTGTTCCTGCACGTATTCGCGCAGGGATTGCAGCAGGCCCGCGTCTTCGGCAAAACGTTCCATCAGGATCTGCCGCGCGCCGTCGAGCGCGGCCTTCGTGTCCGCAACGCCGGGGTTGTCGCCCTGCTCGTTGCTGAAGGGCGCGCGCAGATACTGGGCTGCCTCTTCCTCCGGATTCAGCAGCGGGTTCGCTAGCAGGGATTCCGCCAGCGGCTCCAATCCGGCTTCCAGTGCGATCTGCGCTCTGGTGCGGCGCTTCGGCTTGTACGGCAGGTACAGGTCTTCCAGCTGCGCCTTGTCCGGGGACAATGAGATGGCTTTCAGCAGCGCCGGCGTCATCCTGCCCTGCCCCGTGATCGAATCGATGATGGCGGCGCGGCGTTCTTCCAGTTCGCGCAGATAGCGCAGCCGGTCTTCCAGCAGGCGCAGCTGCGCGTCGTCGAGGCCTCCCGTCGCCTCCTTGCGGTAGCGCGAGATGAACGGCACCGTCGCCCCCTCGTCGAGCAGGGCAATGGCAGCGGCAACCTGCGCAGGTTTGGCCGCGATCTCGGCGGCGAGTCGGTGTTCGATGGAAGGAAGCATGATTTGCCCTGCTGAATGAATCGGCCTCCGCGCCGCGAGGCCGAAAGCTGAAGTGTTCGGGTTGCGCATTATGCCGAATATCCTCAATTCCGGCGCGCCGCCCCTTTCAGGCGCTGGCTAGCGCTGCCGGCTGCCGTCGTAGTTGCTTCGCTGGTCAGTTCCTCGGCCCAGGCAAGCGATTGCAGTTGAGCGGTATTGATCTCTTCCGGGCTGGAGGCGATCTCGCTGGCGTAGCGGGCGATCTGCCCGAAATCGCTGCGTTCCGAAGCCTCGGCAAGCTTCAGGAAGGGCGCATAGGGGCCAGCCTGGTGGAGCAGGGCCTGCACGATGGGCGCGGGCATGGATAACTGCTCGAGCAGATGGGTGAGCGGGATTTCCAGTAGCGGTTCGGCCAGGGAAAACAGTCCGGTGATGAACAGCTCGTCCTGTGCCTCGCTGTTCAGCCGGGACTGGCCGAGCAGTTCGCAGAGACGTCCGCGCGTCACCGCGGTGCGTGCCGCCAGGGCGTTGGTGGGTGTCGGGTTGGCGGTGATCAGGAGCAGCGCCAGCCAGCGATACAGTGTCTTCAGTCCGACCAGCATGAGGGCCTGGCGCACCGTGTGGACTTGCTGCTGCAGGCCGGCGGCGGCGGAATTGGCGTAGCGCAACAGGCGCAGGGTCAAGGCGGCATCGCGGCGCAACAGCGCTTCGATTTCGCCCAGGTCCTGGCAGGCGCGAACCTTGTTCATCAGTTCGAGGACGGCCAGCTGCCCCGGTTGAATGGCCTTGTTGGAGAGGTTCTCGGGACGAGCGAAATAATAGCCCTGGAAATACTGGATGCCGCTGTTGCGGCAGAGCTCGAACATCTCGCGGGTTTCGACCTTCTCGGCGATGAACTGGCCGGAGAAGTCGAGGCGGATGTGCGCAATGATTTCCAGGGTTTTTTCGGGATGCTGTTCGAGCACATCGAGCTTGACGAAGTCGACCATCGGCAGCAGCGGCCGGTACTCCTCCAGGCAGACGAAATCGTCCAGCGCAAAGCGGTAGCCCAGCTGGCGGAGTTCCTGGATACGGGCGATCAGCACCGGCGAGACCGGCACGGTCTCGAGGATTTCGTAGACCACGTGGCGGGGCGGCAGCAGGCAGACGAAGTCGCTCATCAGGGTGGCTTCGTCCAGGTTGATGAAAGCGAGCTTGCCGTGCAGCAGCCATTCGGGGCCGAGACAGAGCGTGTTGCCGATGATCTCGACGCCGGCCTGCAGCTGGCTGGAAATCTGGGCCGAGACGGCTGACAGCGATTGCCGGAACAGGAGTTCGTAGGCGAACAGGCGATGTTCGGCATCGACGATGGGTTGCCGTGCGAGAAAGGATTCTTTGCCCATCCAGGCTCCTCGAAAAACTTGTTTATGCAGGGCTCGTCGCCGGTGTGAAATCAGCGTTAACAGGCCCTAATTATCAGCGTGAGCATATCAGCTCATTCCCGCCGGGGTGAACTCGCAGCGGGAGGAGGCCGGCGGTTGGACAGGCCCGGCTTCACAAGCGTGAACAATGAAAGGAGGCTTGGACACCCTGTCCTGCGCGAGGTGGATTCCGGGCGGGAATGCAGTCAACCGCCAGCCCGGCCGGCCGTGCCCGGGCCGAACGGGGGTGGATAGCAAGACGGCGTCCAGCCGGATTCCCGCTGGCGGCGCGCTTGCGCTACAGTGTTGTTGACTTCAAGCGAAGACCCCAAACGGGTCGAGAACGGCCGAAGCGGATGATGGGATCTGCGAGGCGTGGGCGGCGGGCACTGAACGAAGGCATCCATGTTCTTTCCTCTTGTCGATGAATTGGCCACGACCGACATCGTGAGCGTGCCGGCGCGAGTCGCCGTGCGCGACGCGCTGCAGCAGATGTCGCAGCATGCGCTCCGCAATATCGTGGTCGAGGAGACGTCCGGCGGCTTCGGCCTGCTGACCGCATCCGATGTGGTCCGGCTTCGCTTCTCGATGCCGAGCCTCGATATCGCCATCAGCGAGGCCGGCTATCACCCGCTGCCCAGCATTGCGAAGGGAAGCGGCCTGCTGGATGTGATCGAACTGTTCGATGGCCCGCATGGCTATGCCGCCGTGGTCGATGCGACGGGCAGCCTGTTCGGCATCGTGTCCAATACCGACATTCTCGGCAGCCTCGACCCGCAGTTGATGCTCCAGCGCCAGCAGCTGCGCGATCTGCTGCGCCGGCATGCGATCAGGAAACTGCCGCACGATGCGCCGCTCGGCCAGGCGCTGGCGCTGCTGGTGGATTCGGACGACGCGGTGATCGTGCTCGATCGGGGAACCGCGGTGGGCATCGTGACGACCCAGGATGCGATCCGCCTGCTGCACGACGGCGTGGCGCTGACCGACCCGCTACACCTGCACATGTCGTCCCCGCTCCATGCCGTGACCTACGACCTGACCGTGGCCGAGGCGGTGTCGACCTTGCGCGAAAAGCATTTCAAGCGGCTGGTGGTGCAGGACCCCGCAAACAGGGAAGTGATCGGCATCATCACCCAGCAGGACCTGATCGGCGTCGCCTATAGTCGTTGGGCCGACCTGATGCGCCACCATGCGCAGGAATTGCGCGAGATCATCGAGATGCTGGAACGCAAGACGGTGCGGCTGGAGCACCTTGCCGCGACCGATCCCCTGACCGGGGTGGCCAATCGCACGCGCTTCGAGGCATTGCTGCTCGACGAGCAGCAATGGCATGATCGGTCGCCTGCCATGCCTTTCTCGGTTCTGCTCTTCGATATCGACCATTTCAAGCAGATCAACGATACCTGGGGGCACAATCGGGGCGACATCGTGCTCAAGTCGATTGCGCAGCACGTTCAATGCTACTTGCGTCAGACCGACGTCCTGGCGAGATGGGGCAGGGAAGAGTTTGCCGTGCTGCTGCCACAAACCGATCTGGCGGCTGCACGCGGGATTGCGGAAAGGATCTGCACGTCTTTGGCGTACACCGAATTCGAACAGGTGGGGTGTGTGACGGCCAGTTTTGGCGTCGCCATGCACCGGATGGGCGAATCCGGTGCGGCATTGCTCGGCCGCGCCGACGATGCGCTTTACCGCGCCAAGCGCAACGGGCGCAACCGGGTTGAGTAGGCGCCCGGGTTTCCGGGAATGGCCGGGGCACGGCATGCCCATTCAACGATGAGCCCACGTTCCGTTGTGGCGGCCAGGACCAGACCGCCTTTCTCGCGTCAGCTGCCGCCAACCCGGACGCGTTGCGGCCTGGCCGGGCGGCGATGGGCGATGGCGACCAGCCGGGCGTCGAGCAGACGGGCCAGTCCCTGTCCGCCGGCACGCATCACGGCGTTGTGGTTCCACTTGAACAGCGGCTGGGCGAGGGGAGTGAGCAGATTCATCCAGCGCCGGGTGGTGCGTACCTGCCAGTCGTAGCGGACGACGGTGAGCGTGCCTTCGCGCGAAAAGTACCAGCCGCCGTACCCGTCGACTTCCCCGCTTGCCCGGCCTTCTAGGCAGACCAGCGGTTCGATGCGGGTGACCCGTATGTCGAAGGTCAGCCGGTAAGGCAGGACGCTTTTCCAGGTGTAGCGCTGCAGCGCCCCCAGCCCGCTGTCGTCGCCGGCCTCCAGATCCAGCACCTGTTCGACCCCGCGCCACCAGTTCGGCCAGCGGCGGGAGTGATAGATGGCGTCCCACACCGATTCCACCGGGGCTTCCAGGTACCACAGGGTGGAGAACCGATATTCCGCCATGACCGTTCGAGGTTCCAGGCTTGAGGTCAGGGCTGGAAAAAATCCGCGGCGAACGGCACATTGATTTCAACGTCGTCCATCAACACGGTTTCCAGTGCCTCGGCATCCAGGCCGAAACTGGCGACCTTGACCGGGAACAGCGATCCCTCCGCCAGCCAGAGCTGGAAACGGTGCACGCCGTCCACCGTCTTGCCGGGAGCCCCAGTGACGACCAGTTGCCGGGCGTTCCAGTGCCCAACCGTTTCCATGCTGCGCAGCTCGGTATCGCCGCCCACCTGTAGTACCTGGACATTACGCAGCAGCGCCCCGGCGTCGGAACGATCCACGCTGCGGCCGTAGGGTCCGCGGATCAGCGGATGGTCCGGGGCCAGCGTCAGCGCCGCGAAGGCGCGCTGGCCGAATGGCCACAGGCGCACCTGGCCGCTGTGCGGACTGTAGATCAGCAGCGCGCCCGCATGGGGTGTGACGAACTCCATGCGGACGAAGCCGGGTTTGCGGTAGGCGTAGCGGATGACCTGCGTCGGGCGCTGCGGCGCGGACGAACGAAGCGTGACCCGGTAGCTGTCGAGCTGTTCGAACTGCTGCCGCGCGGCGGCGACCGGGTCGAGCGTCGCTGCGCTGGCCGGAACGAGCAGGGCGGCGGCGAGCAGGGGCCAGAGCATGGCTTATTCCACCACCTCCAGCATGCCCGCCATGCCTTTGTCGCGGTGGCTATCGAAGAAGAGCAGCCGGTTCGGGCAATAGTAGGGGTAGCGGCCGGGGGTGCCGGGGGTGAAACGGAAAACGCGCGGCTCCTCGCCAAGCTGGGTGTCGATGGCAACCTGGTCGGACGGCAGATCGAGCACGAAGCGATGGGGAACGATCCCCCGTTCGACGCGCAGTACCAGTTCGACCGGCGTGCCCGCCTTGACGACGATGTGGTCTGGCTTGAAGAAATAGCTGCCGCCGACGATGGTGACGCGCTGGATGCCGTCGCTGGCCACGGCAACCCGATAAGGGGCGTCGGCAGCCTGAGTGCCGGCAGCGAGACAGAGCGCCAGCGCGATACCGGATGAAATGAGTCTGATGCTGTGCATGCCGGCTCCTTGGTCCCTCCCCCGGGAAAGGTGCAGTCTCTTGCCGGACTTTCGCTCCTTTTACGATAGGACGACTATTTCTTTTCTGCTCGGTTGGGCATTTTTTCAAACGGAGAGTTCGGTTTCAACGCCTGGCGCCCGATCGCGGAGGCGGCGCCATGGTGCGTCCAGCCGCGCCGTCAATGCGCGGCGCGGGCGGCCATCACCCCACCTGCGGCAGGCGCTCCAGCGCGGCCTGGATCGCCTCTTCCGGGTAGGCGAAGTCCTCCAGCTTGCCGCTGAAATAGCTGTCATAGGCCGCCATGTCGAAGTGGCCGTGGCCGGACAGATTGAAGAACAGCGTCTTCGGCTCGCCGCTTGCCTTGCAGCGCAACGCCTCGTCGATGCAGGCGGCGATGGCGTGGTTGGATTCGGGCGCGGGGATGATGCCTTCGGCGCGGGCGAAGGTAACGCCGGCCTGGAAGGTGGCAAGCTGGGGGACGGCGATCGCTTCGATCAGTTTCTCGTGGTAGAGCTGCGACACCAGCGCCGAGTCGCCGTGATAGCGCAGGCCGCCGGCGTGGATGCCGGGCGGCATGAAATCGTGGCCGAGCGTGTACATCAGCATCATCGGCGTCAGCTTGGCGGTGTCGCCGAAGTCGTAGGCGTAGTGGCCGCGCGTGAGGGTGGGACAGGAGGCCGGCTCGACCGCGACCAGTCGCACGTTTCTGCCGGCCGCCTTGTCGGCGAAGAAGGGGAAGGTCGCGCCGCCGAAGTTGGAGCCGCCGCCGCAGGGCGCGAAGATCATGTCGGGATAGTCGCCGGCTTTCTCGAACTGCTTCTTCGCTTCCAGCCCGATCACGGTCTGGTGCAGCAGCACGTGGTTCAGTACCGAGCCGAGGGCGTAATTGGTGTCGGCACGCGAGGCGGCGTCTTCCACCGCCTCGGAAATCGCCAGGCCGAGCGAGCCCGGATTGTCCGGGTCTTCAGCCAGGGCGGCACGGCCGGAGTGGGTTTCCAGGCTGGGGCTGGCGAACACCTCCGCGCCCCAGGTCTGCATCATGGAGCGGCGGTAGGGCTTCTGGCCGTAGCTCACCTTGACCATGTACACCCGCACCTCCAGCCCGAACATCTGTCCGGCCAGCGCGATCGAGCAGCCCCACTGTCCGGCGCCGGTTTCGGTGGCGATGCGCTTGATGCCGGCTTCGGCGTTGTAATAGGCCTGCGCCACCGAGGTGTTGACCTTGTGCGAGCCGGCCGGCGATACGCCTTCGTACTTGTAGTAGATCTTCGCCGGGGTGCCGAGCGCCGCTTCCAGGCGATGGGCGCGGAACAGCGGCGAGGGGCGCCATAGCCGGTAGATTTCGCGCACTTTTTCGGGGATCGGAATCCAGCGTTCGGCCGACATTTCCTGCTCGATCAGGCTCATCGGGAAAATCGCCGTCAGCGCCTCGGGACCGATCGGCTTGCCGTCCGGGCCCAGCGGTGGCGCCGGCCGGTTGGGCATATCGGCGACGACGTTGTACCAGTGGGCGGGAATCTCGGATTCGTCGAGCAGGAACTTGGTTTGCGGCATGGCGTTCTCCCTGTTATCGGATGGCGACGGTATTTCGGACAAGCAGGTCGCTCAATCAATCATCGGTCAATCGCCAAGTGTCGTCAACGCTCCCCACTTGACCGGAAACCCTCGCAATACGGGGTCAGGCGCTGCTCCGGTTCACTTGTTTTCCGGCGGAACGGTTGTATCTTCCGGAGCCGGCGGCGCCCCGGCCGGCGATGCTTTTTTAAGCTCTTTTTCAGCTTTCTTTTTCTTCTTTTCCAGTTCCCTTTGCCGCTTTTCGTACTGGTAGTTCGGTTTCAAGCTTTGTCTCCTTTTAATGGCCGTACGTAAACGATACCCGCCCCGACCGACTTCACCCAGCAAAAACAGCCTGCGCAGGGAGTGGCCTGGTTCGCAGGCTTCGCCAAATGGCGCGGTGAAACAAAAAGCCGCCTCGATGTGGCGGCTTTCTGTCGGTGCAGCAGCGCTGCAATTACTTTACGTGCAGTTCGACCCGGCGGTTCTTGGCACGGCCTTCACGGGAGGCATTGCTGAAGGCAGGCTGGGTCTCGCCCATGCCTTTGGAGGTGAGGCGTGCGGCAGCGATATCGTGGGAGACGAGATAGTCATACACGGACTTGGCGCGGCGCTCGGACAGGCCCTGGTTGTATTGGTCGGTGCCGATGTTGCAGGTATGGCCGACGATGTCCACGTTGATGTCTTTGCGCTTGTCGAGCACGGTGGCCGCTTCAGCCAGGATTTCGAGGGCATCGGGGCGCAGCTTGGCGGAGTCGAATTCGAAGTTCACGCCTTCGAGAAGGACGACCACGTCGCCGGCCTGGGCCTTGTCCAGTTCGACGGCCTGCTTCGTCTTGAGCACCGGGGCAACCGGCACGGGCTCCGCCTGCGCCACCGGTTCGGGCGCGGGTTGCGGCGGCGGCACCGGCGCAGGCTCCTGGTAGGCGACCGGAGCGGGCTGTGGCGCGGGGGCGGGCTGCGCCTTCTTGCCCAGGGCGATGTTCAAGCCGACGTTGATCAACCAGTCGCCGAAGCTGCTTTTGTTGAAGGCATCGGTGCTGTTGTCGTCCCAGCGGTAGCGTGCATCGGCGCGCAGCGCAATGTTTTCGCTCAGTTGCTTGATGACGCCGAGGCCGGCGTTGGCCATCAGGCCGGTGTCGTCCCGGCCGGGAATGTCGGTGTGCAGCGCGCCCAGGCCAACGACCGCGTAGGGAGCGAAGCCGGCGTCGCGGTTGAAGAAATACAGGCCGTCCACGCCTAGTCCCCACAGCTTGTAGCGGCCGCCGGCATCACGGTCGAGCGAACTGCCCGTCAGCGCCAGTTCCAGGTTCCAGTCCGGATTGATGGGTTTGCCCAAGGCCAGGCCACCACCCCAGTCGTCGTCGGAGCGGCGGTCGCTGTCGGCGAAGGTGTAGTTCAGCGTGGGGGCGATGTACAGGCGGTCGTCCATGGCGTGCGCTTGCAGTGCAGCACTGGCCAGGCCAAGGGCGATGAGGGCGGGCAGGGTCTTGAGGCGCATTGGATTATCCTTACGAATAGTTGCGGTGATTGCTGCATTGTCGCGAAATTTCTCGCCGGAGCAGGGTCGCCTCCATCGAGTGGCGGGGCCGATGAGGGCCGCTGGCCTCCTCGTCTTGTCGAGCGATTGACGACCCTGAAAGCGAGTCCATGATCGTGCAGCCAGTTGCCGGATTATATCAAACCAGCGCGCTGTGGCTTGCTTACCGGCACCAGGCAGGCGGGCGTATCGACTTGCGCGGAGTGATGGGGAACGGGGTTGAGTCGGTGATGGTTGCATTGCATGCCAGGGCCGGGAAGCCCTGAGGAGTGAGGTCTGCAGGGTGTGTGGCGGATAAGGATGAGCCCTCCTGTATTTAAAATCCCCGAAGTGACTGCTTTGGGCGATTTCCGATGCTGAAAGCAAGCAGGATCAGATGACGGAATGCCCGGTGAGCCCGTCCACCCGCTGGTGCATGAAACCGTATGCGAAGTGACGGGCCAGGAGCAAAGACAGAATGAAAGAACCGAACCCGGTGACCTTTACAGCGCGGCTTCCGGCGTCGCCCGGATTGAACGCATGACGCGCTACCATGCCCTGCTCCTGGGGGTTTTTGCCGTCGTCTGGATGTGGGCGGCGATCGAACCCCGCTATCCGCACGACTGGCTGCTGGAAAACTACCTGGTGTTCGTGTTTGTGCCGCTCATCGTTCTGACCGCACGTTACTTCAGGCTGTCCGATCTTTCCTACACTCTGATTACCGCCTTCATGCTGCTGCATGTGGTGGGCTCGCATTACACCTATGCCGAAGTGCCGTTCGGCTACACGCTGCAGCATTGGTTCGGGTCCGGCCGCAACATGTATGACCGGCTGGTGCATTTCTGTTTCGGCCTGCTGCTGGCCTATCCCCTGCACGAGGTATTCGTGCGCGTGGTGAAGGCACGCGGCGTGTGGGCGTACTGGTTTCCGCTGGAACTGGTGCTGGCGTTTTCGGCGGGGTACGAGATTATCGAATGGCTGGTGGCGGCCCGCGTCGACCCTGCCGCGGGCCTGGCATTTCTGGGCGCGCAGGGCGACGTGTGGGACGCCCAGAAAGACATGGCGCTGGCAGTGGCCGGAGCGGTACCGGCGCTGCTGATGGTGGCATTGACCCACTGGCGCCACGATTCGGCGTTCGGCGCCGATCTGCGTGCCAGCCTGAAAATCGAACCGGGCGACAAGCCCTTGGGCAAGCAGGCCTTGCGGGAGGTGCGCGGGAAAGACGGACGCGAAGACGGGGATTGACGAGCGGATTCGAACTGCGGTATCCGGCGTTTCCTTGCCAGATACCGGCCACTAGCGTGGTGGGGTCATTTTTTCAGCTGGGGCTGATCGATATAGCGGACGTCTTTCACCGAGAGCGGCAGCGGGTTGATGTATTGGTAACCCTTGCCCTGCCAGTAGACCAATTCCGGGAAGCCTGCCGGTACCACGGTAATGAAGCCGTGCATGTCTTCGGCACTGAACCCGGCCGCCTTCATGGCGTTGTTGCACATCTTGAACGCCACGCCTTCCTTCGCCAGCTCCGCCATCTTGTCCACGATGCCCTGGTATTTTTCGTAATTTTCCTTGGCAAACGCGCGCAGTTCCGGCCCGTGAGTCACCACCACCACCTTGCCGCGGGTTTCTTTCTTGGTGTTCTTGACGAAGTTGTAAAGGATGTTCAGCTTCTGCGGGTCTTCGTAATTGACGTCGAATACCGTATTGGTAACCGGCATCTTGTGCATGTCGACCTTGGCCGTTCCGTAAGGCGCGAACGCCTCCGCCACGGCCGGTTGTACCGGCAGCATAGCGACGGCTGCCGCGATGGCCATTCCTGTCAGGTGTGTTTTCACGCGTATGTCTCCTTTTTCGGTCCATTGCCGTGCGCAGTAGGCGTCCGCCCGGTCGCGCACAATCCCGGCTTACATGCAAATCATTGCGTTTGCCGACTATAAACGGAGGGGCCGGAAAACGCCATCCGTGGCGGAGCCTACTGATCACCCCCGGGTCTGCCGGGCTGTTGCTGGCGTGAGTGAAGGCATCCGTCTGCGCCCATGGGCCGCTGAATACCTGATTGTTTTTGTCTGGTATTGGCCTACAAATAATACTGATCGTGCGCCGTTTCTGGCGGCACGGCTCAATTTCCGTTACTCATATTTCAAGGAGCACATCATGAGAAACGTACATGTCGACTTTCACGGTGCTGACCCGGGTTTCGAGGCTGCCAGCCTCCTTGCGAAGGACGCCGCGAAGGACAATCAGATGAAAGACCCGACCATCATGGCATGGCATCGAAACAGCAGGCTGGGGGCGACCACCCCCTTCTATGACGGCGCCAATCCCGAAACCTGGTGGGAAAAATATGGTGAAGGCAACGGCGGCGGGCTGGAGGTCAGCGTAGGGGACGACTACCAGTTCATCATGATGGATACGCGTGGCTTTGAGACCGTGGGCGATATCCCGCTGCGCAATCTGACGGATAACGAGGGCAACGAGTACATCTGCTATACCCCGCTGCAGGGCAGGGATTCCTCCATCCCGAAGCAGGAGGCCTGCACCCCGCTGGACGACTGGCTGGCCGATCAGTACTGAATCTGGTCAAGCCTCCGGCCATGCAGACGATGGCCGGCTGATTTGCGTATCGCCGACACGAAGGACACACGCAGAGTTCGCGTGGTGGGCGGCGCCCGTTTTTTGAGGGAAAGGGATGCCGATGAACTACCGCGTCAGCCTGCTCATGAGTCAGTTCGTTACCCATGACGTGAAGCACTTCATCATCAGCAGGCCTGCGGGCGTTGCCGTCGCTCCCGGTCAGGGCGTGGAGTTGGCGATCGACCGGCCCGGCCTGCGCGAGCAAGGCCGCCCGTTCACGCCCACCGGACTGGCCGATGACCGGGTGCTGGAATTTACCATCAAGGCCTACCCTGCCCACGCCGGCGTGACCCATGCGCTCCACCAATTGGAGCCCGGTGCCGAACTGCTGATGTCCGAGCCGTTCGGCACCATCAGCTATCAAGGTCCCGGCGTTTTCATTGCTGGCGGCGCCGGCATCACCCCCTTCCTGGCCATCCTGCGCGGATTGGCGCGTAAGGGAAAGCTTGGCGGCCAGACCTTGATGTTTTCCAACAAGACCCCGCGTGACGTGATCTGCGAAAAAGAGTTGCGCCATTTGCTGGGAGAACGCTGCATTCTGCTCTGTACTGGCGCCGCCGCGCCCGGCTATGAGCACCGCCGCATCGACCGCGCCTTCCTGGAAGAAAGAATCGGAGACTTCAAGCAGCGCTTTTATGTTTGTGGCCCGCCCCCGTTCATGGAGGCAGTCAACGGTGCCTTGACGGCGCTGGGAGCCAGCGCGGAAAGCCTGGTATTCGAACGCTGAACCGCAAGGCTGAAGGCCGCTGGCTCATTCCAGGAAAAAACCCGGCAGGCTGGGCCCTGAGTCCTCGTTTGCCTTTGCGCCGGGTATGCGAGGTCACGCCGCCCTGGCGACGGGCATGGTCTTGACCAGTGCACGTATCTGGTTGCGCAGTTCCGGCGTGTCTCGCTCGTGATGCACTGCGACGGCATGCTGGACCGCGGCTTCCAGAAGTTCGGCTTCGCTGTCTGCGGAAATCATGACCGTACAGTTCATTTCGCTCGGATATTCCCTGCAGTCGATGTATTTGCGTTCCATGGCACCCTCCTGTCATCCGCCCGAATTGCCCCGGTCCAACCCGACCGGGCGCCACAAAAGGCGAATGATTCCTTTATAGCCCGTCAATCCGGAAGCGTCGGCCTCGAACCGGCATTCGGCATCGCTCAAGGCAGGGTCGGACAGGCCGTTAAACATGGGGAGAGCCATGAATCGTTTGCATGGGAGGCTTTCCTTGGCCGGTTGCAGGATTTTCGTGGCGCCATCGCCAGCATGAGTCCGCTTCGGCCCGTCGGGGAGGGATGCTGATGCAGCAACCGGAAAGCATGGCGGATTGGCTCGCCTTTTTGGGGCAGACAGACATTCCTGTGCTGAGGCAAACTGCCCGCGAGCTGCAACGCCTGCGCGCCGACGACGCGCTGCTCACTACCCGCGGTACGGCCGATGTGGTGACCGACGATCCGCTGATGACGGTCAAGCTGTTGCGCTATATGCAGTCGCACAAGCATCGCAACCAGCAATATGAACTGGTCGATGTGAGGCAGGCGCTGCTGATGATGGGATTGGACACGTTTTTCCGCGGGGTGCCGCCGGCCCCGATCGTGGAAGAGATGTTGCACGATCGTCTCGACGCACTGGTGCATCTGCTGCAAACCGTTCGGCGCGCGCAACGCGCCGCGCACTATGCCTTCGATTGGGCGCTGCGCCTGCACGATCTGCATGCGGAAGAAGTGCGGGTGTCGGCACTGCTTGCCCATGTCGCCGAAATGCTGATGTGGTGCTTCAGCCCGCGACAGATGCTGGAAGTTGAAAAGCGGCAGGATGCCGATCCCTCGCTGCGCAGTGCGGAGGTGCAGAAGCAGGTGCTGGGGTTCGCCGGCGAGGATTTGCAGCGCGCGCTGACGATCGGGTGGCGTTTGCCTGAATTGCTGCTGAACCTGATGGATCCGGCGCAGGCACACTCGGCCAGAGTGCGCAATGTGATGCTGGCGGCCAACCTGGCGCGGCATTCCGCACACGGCTGGGACGACGCCGCGCTGCCCGACGATTACCGCCAGATCGCGGCGCTGCTGCACATGCAGCCGAACAGGGTGATGGCGCTGGTTGCGGCAAGGCCCACGGTCACTCAAAACTGACGAGAAAATCTCCTCCCTGACGGCTGATGCCCGTGCGCTGCGGAGCGCGCAGGCGGAACTGCGCGGCAAGCGGCAGGATTTGGCGCGCATCGCGCCAGCGATAGATGCTATGCCGGGCTGGGGATGATGTTTTGTTCCAGCTTGTCTGCGAGTTGCGCAATGGCCATTCCGCCGGGGCAGCCGGGGATGGCTTGCATCAGCAACTGGCGGCGCATCACGGCCTGGCGCACTTCGGGCGTCAGCCGTGAATACTCGACCGTGCCGGGCCTGCCGGCAGCACGGAAAATCCGCCTGGTGTCTGCAGAATGGCTTCTTCCAGCCGGGCCTTGCCGCTGAACACGTCGTGCAGCGTGATCTTGGGGTACAGATTGAGCACCGCGCCGAGATTGGCCAGCCCGAGATCGGCATCGAGCACCAGCACCTTGTGGCCGCGCTTGGCAAGCACTGCGGCGAGGTTGGCCGAGACCAAGGTCTTGCCGACGCCGCCCTTCCCGCTGGTGACGGCAAAGCTCAGCCATCCTGCCGATGGCAGGGATGAATAGGGATGAACGGAAGATGCGGTGGCGATAGGACTTCCCCGGCATTTGCTGAGGGAGCAGGAGCGGAGTCCCGCCGACAGCCTGGCTTCGCCGGGAACAACCTATTGAAACATCAGGCTAGGCCACGCTGCCGAAGCTGTGGTCGGAAGCCATGAAGGGGGCTTTCAGCCCGGCAAGACGGCAACTCTGTGCGATGGGACCGCCCGGGAACAGCGTGTACAGGTATTTCAGCCCGCCTTTCTGGTGGAAATGTTCATCCAGCGCATCGTGCAGGTCGCGCAGATTGATGACGCTGTCGTCTTCGTGGTGCGCATAGTAGTTTTGCAGGGCACGAAGAGTCTCCCAATGGTCTTCGGTCAACTCAAGCTTTTCATCGCGCGCAATTTTTTCCGCTTCGCTGCGTGTCCAGTCCAGCGGGGCATACGGGAAATCGGGGTCGGTCGGCGGCTTCTGGATCAGCCGGTTGATGTCGGTTGAATCGTGCAGCATGGTCATCTCCTTGGATGCTTTTGGAGGGGATACTTGAATTTAGGCCAGACTCATCGCCGATACAAGGAGTGCTCGCCGTCAGGTGGTTTCAGCGCATGCAGACGTAGTCTTCTTGCTGCAGCAGCACGATCCCGGCATCCGCCATCGGCACCAGGTTGACGAAGCCGTGGATCTCCGTTGCCAGGCGGCATATGTGGAATTCGATGCTGTCGGAGGGCGCGCTGTATCGGTTCGCGGTATTTCGCATGGTTCCTGATCACGAAGACGGCAATTTCGCTGCCGTGCAGCATGTTGCGGCCCGTGCCGGCCCGCAGTGCATGACACCGGCTATGCTGCAGGCGTTGGTGATCACGGAAGAGGTGTCGACATGGCGAAGCGTGCGTATCCCCTGGCCAGGGTCTATGGCCTGCTGGAGCCGGGACCGGTGGTGCTGGTGGCGACCGCCCGCCGGGGCCGGGCCAACATCATGACGATGTCGTGGCACACCATGATGGAATTCGAGCCGCCGCTTCTGGGTTGCGTGATCAGTGGCCGCAACGCCTCGTTCGATACCCTGAAGGCGACCCGTGAATGCGTGGTCAACATTCCGACGCTGGCGCTGGTGCAGCAGGTGGTGGGCATCGGCAACGGCTCCGGTCGCAGCGTCGACAAGTTCGTCGAATACGGCCTCACGCCTGTCCCGGCTTCGCAGGTGCAGGCACCGCTGATTGCGGAATGCTATGCCAGCCTGGAATGCCGGGTGGCCGATACCCGGCTGGTGAATGCCTACAATTTCTTTATCCTTGAAGTGCTGAAGGCGTGGGTCGATACCACCGTCAAGAATCCGCAGACGCTGCACCACCGTGGCAACGGCGTGTTCGCGGTGGCAGGCGAACCGGTCAGGTTGCGTTCCGGCATGAAGTAGCGGCAGCCGGCGCCGATTGATGTGGCATGGCCGGTTTTGTGGTTGGATTCCCCGCGCATGTTGGTAATCTGAGGTTTCGGACGGCTTGTTCAACCGGAGGGGCATCATGAGCATCGCAAAAACCATCGAAGTCACGGCGAGTTCCAAAAAGGGATTTGATGACGCGATTCAGCAGGGTGTCGCGAAGGCGGCCGAGTCGCTGGAAAACATCACCGGCGCCTGGGTGATGGATCAGAGCGTGAAGGTGAACAAAGGCAAGGTCGTCGAATACAGCGTCAGGATGAAGCTGACCTTTGTCCTGAAATAAGTCGGCGGCGAAAGCCCCGGACGCCCTGGCGGGAAGCGTATCGGGACCAGCGGCCCGTTCGCACCGGCTGCGATGATCCGGCAGTCGCGCCGCCCCGGGCCTGCCAATCGGGTTTGCCCATATCCGGCGTCCCTGCCGTGGCCGCATAATGCGCGCTGCGTTGTGGCCGCCGTGGCGGCAGACTGAATTCATGCCCAATCTCCCCTACTGGCGTCTGTCCGGTTTCTATTTCTTTTATTTCGCTTTCGTCGGTGCGATATCGCCGTTCTGGGGGCTGTATCTGCAGTCGCTGGCGTTCAACGCCTTCCAGATCGGCGTGTTGATGTCGCTGCTGCAGGTGATGCGGATTTTTGCGCCCAACATCTGGGGGCATATCGCCGACCGCACCGGTCGCCGCACGACGATCGTGCAGATTGCGGCGATAGGCAGTGTGCTGGTGTTCGCCGGGGTGTTCGCCGGCGACGGTTTCTGGTGGCTGTTTGCGGTGATGGCGGCACTGGGCTTTTTCTGGAGCGCGTCGCTGCCGCTGGTCGAGGCGATGACGCTGTCGCATCTGGGCGAGCGCACCGATGCCTACGGCCGCATTCGCCTGTGGGGCTCGGTCGGTTTCATTGTGATGGTGGTGGGGCTGGGCTATGCCTTCGATCATGTTTCCATCGCCTGGCTGCCGTGGGCGGTGCTGGCGGTGATGCTGGGCATCGCCGCGTTTGCACGGGTGATTCCCGAGGCGGAGATCCTGCCGCACGCGACCGACCATCATTCGGTGTGGGACATCGTGAAGCGGCCCGAGGTGGCGTCGCTGCTGGTCGCCTGCCTGCTGATGGCGGTGACGCACGGGCCGTATTACACCTTCTATTCGATCTATCTGGTCGACCACGGCTACGGCAAGTCAACCGTGGGCTGGCTGTGGGCGCTCGGCGTGCTGTGCGAAATCGGCATTTTTCTCGTCATTCCGCGCATTTTTGCGCAGGTGACGCCGCGCAGGCTGATTCTGGCGAGCTTCGCGCTGGCGGTGCTGCGCTTCCTGCTGATCGCCTGGGGGGTGGAGTCGGCCTGGCTGGTATGGGGCGCGCAGACGCTGCACGCCTTCACTTTCGGCACCTATCATGCAGCGGCGGTGGCGCTGATCCATGCCCATTTCCGTGGGCGCCATCAGGCGCGTGGGCAGGCGCTCTACACCAGCCTGTCCTACGGCATCGGCGGCACCGTCGGCGGGCTGGCCAGCGGACTGACCTGGGACACGCTGGGCTCGGCGTGGACTTTCACCCTGGCTGCCGTGAGCGCGGCGCTGGCGTGGGCGGTGTATGCCGCGTGGGGAAAAACAAAATCCGTGCCCGTGGGTGCCCAGCTATGAAATAATCAGGTTTTACGTAATTTGCCCTCCCATGCCCGGCCAGACCTTATTCCAGAAATTGTGGGACGCCCACGTCGTGCACGTCGAAGCCGACGGCACCACGCTGCTCTACATCGACCGCCACCTGGTGCACGAAGTCACCAGTCCACAGGCCTTCGAGGGGTTGAAGCTGGCCCACCGCACGCCGCGCCGCGCGGATGCAGCCATCGCAGTGCCCGACCACAATGTGCCGACCACCGACCGCTCGCAGGGCATCGCCGACCCGATCTCGCGCCTGCAGGTGGAAACGCTCGACGCCAACTGCGCCGAGTTCGGCATTACCGAATTCAGGATGGACGACATCCGCCAGGGCATCGTCCATGTCATCGGCCCCGAAGAGGGCCTGACCCTGCCCGGCATGACCGTGGTGTGCGGCGATTCGCATACCTCGACGCATGGCGCGTTCGGCGCGCTGGCGTTCGGCATCGGCACCTCCGAGGTCGAGCACGTGCTGGCGACACAGTGCCTGTGGCAGAAGCCGTCGAAGACGATGCTGGTGAAGGTCGAGGGCCAACTCGGCCGCGGCGTCACCGCGAAGGACATCGCGCTCGCGATCATCGGCGAGATCGGCACCGCGGGCGGTACCGGCTACGCGCTGGAGTTCGGCGGCGCGGCGATCCGCGCACTGACGATGGAAGGCCGCATGACGCTGTGCAACATGGCGATCGAGGCCGGCGCGCGCGCCGGCATGGTCGCGGTCGACCAGACCACGATCGACTACGTCAAGGGCCGTCCCTATTCACCCACGGGTGCGGCCTGGGACCAGGCGGTGGCGTGGTGGAACACGCTGCATTCGGACGCCGACGCGGTGTTCGACCGCGTGGTCGAGCTCGACGCGGCAAAGATCGAACCGCAGGTGACCTGGGGCACCTCGCCCGAGATGGTGACGACCATCAACGGCCGCGTGCCGAATCCGGCCGACGCACCGAGCGAGATCAAGCGTCACGACTGGACGCGCGCGCTGGAATACATGGGCCTCGCAGCCGGCACGCCGGTCGCCGGGATTCCGGTGGACAAGATATTCATCGGTTCGTGCACCAACTCGCGGATCGAGGATCTGCGTGAAGCCGCCGGCGTGGCCAAGGGCCGCAAGGTCGCGTCCAGCGTCAAACTGGCGATGGTGGTGCCGGGCTCCGGGCTGGTCAAGCAGCAGGCCGAGGCCGAGGGCCTGGACCGGATTTTCGTCGAGGCCGGCTTCGAGTGGCGCGAGCCCGGCTGCTCGATGTGTCTGGCGATGAACGCCGACCGGCTGGAACCGGGCGAACGCTGTGCCTCGACCTCCAACCGCAATTTCGAGGGGCGCCAGGGGCAGGGCGGCAGAACCCACCTGGTCAGTCCGGCGATGGCCGCCGCCGCTGCGTGCGCCGGGCATTTTGTCGATGTACGTCACTTTTAAGGAGAATTCCATGAAGCCAATGATTGCCCTGATGATCGCCGCCACCCTGGTGCTGGCCGGCTGCAACACCGTGCGCGGGATGGGGCAGGACATCGAGAAAGCCGGCGACGCGATTCAGAAGTCGACCAATTAAATGCAGGCCTTTATCGTCCTCGACGGGCTGGTGGTGCCGCTCGACCGCGCCAACGTCGACACCGACGCCATCATTCCCAAGCAGTTCCTGAAGTCGATCAAGCGCGCCGGCTTCGGTCCCAACCTGTTCGACGAATGGCGTTACCTTGACCACGGCGAGCCGGGGATGGACCCGGCCACACGCCAGCCGAACCCGGACTTCGTGCTGAACTTCCCGCGCTACAAGGGCGCGTCGGTGCTGCTCGCGCGCGACAACTTCGGTTGCGGGTCGAGCCGCGAGCACGCGCCGTGGGCGCTGGAGGACTACGGCATCCGCGCGATCATCGCGCCGAGCTTTGCCGACATCTTCTACAACAACTGCTTCAAGAACGGCATCCTGCCGATCGTGCTCGACGCCACGGTAGTCGACCGCCTGTTTCGTGAGTGCGCGGCGGACGAGGGCTATCGCCTCGCCATCGACCTCGATCAGCAGACCGTGACCACGCCGGGCGGCGAGGCGCTGGGGTTCGACGTCGACAGCGGGCGCAAGCACCGGCTTCTGAATGGGCTGGACGACATCGGCCTTACTTTGCTGCAAAGCGACAAGATCAAGGCATACGAAGAACGGCGCAAGGTCGACGCGCCGTGGTTGTTTGCATGATTATTTAATTGTTTATCCGCGAATACCCTGAATTGAATAAAGGGTATTCGCGGAAAAAGGTTTTAAGAACATGAAAATTGCAGTCTTGCCGGGTGACGGCATTGGTCCGGAAATCGTTGCGCAGGCGGTCAAGGTACTCGAGGCGCTGCGCGCCGAAGGCGCCAAAATCGAAATGGAAACCGCGCCCATCGGCGGCGCCGGCTACGACGCGGCGGGCGATCCGCTGCCGGAGGCGACGCTGAAACTCGCGCGTGCGGCCGATGCGGTGCTGCTCGGCGCCGTCGGCGGCCCGCAGTACGACACGCTTGATCGCCCGCTGCGCCCCGAGCGCGGCCTGCTGCGCATCCGCAAGGAGCTGAATCTCTTCGCCAACCTGCGCCCGGCGCTGCTGTATCCGGAACTCGCCGGCGCCTCGTCACTGAAGCCCGAGGTGGTGTCGGGGCTCGACCTGATGATCGTACGCGAGCTGACCGGCGACGTGTATTTCGGCCAGCCGCGCGGCATCGAAATGCGCAACGGCGAAAGAGTGGGCTTCAATACCATGCTGTACTCCGAATCCGAAGTGCGCCGCGTCGCGCATGTCGCCTTCGGCATCGCGATGAAGCGCGGCAAGAAGTTGTGTTCGGTGGAAAAGGCCAACGTGCTCGAATGCTCCGAACTGTGGAAAGACGTGATGATCGAAGTGTCGAAGGACTACCCCGAGGTCGAGCTCTCGCACATGTACGTCGACAACGCGGCGATGCAGCTGATCCGCGCGCCCAAGCAGTTCGACACCATGGTTACCGGCAACATCTTCGGCGATATCCTGTCGGATGCGGCGTCGATGCTGTCGGGCTCGATCGGCATGCTGCCGTCGGCATCATTGGACGAGCACGACAAGGGCATGTATGAACCGATCCACGGCTCGGCGCCCGACATCGCCGGCCGCAATCTGGCGAACCCGCTGGCGACCATCCTGTCGGTGGCGATGATGTACCGCTACAGTTTCGCCGATCTGGCGACTGCCGAGCGCATCGAGAATGCAGTGAAGCAGGTGATCGGCGAGGGCCTGCGTACCGGCGACATCTGGACCGAGGGCACGCGGAAGGCGTCGTGCAGCGAGATGGGCGACGCAGTGGTGAGGGCGCTTTGATTTCTCCGCGAAGGACGCGAAGAGACGCCAAGAAGTGCTTTACTTCGCGAACCTTCGCGTCCTTCGCGGATTAAGTTCTTTTGGAGATGAACATGATGAAAGTTGGACTGATCGGCTGGCGTGGCATGGTGGGGTCCGTGCTGATGGGCCGCATGAAGGAAGAAAGCGATTTCGACCATATCGATCCGGTGTTCTTTACGACCTCCAACGTCGGCGGCAAGGGCCCCGACATCGGGCGCGACGTGCCGCCGCTGAAGGACGCCAACAGCATCGATGATCTGAAGGCATGCGACACCCTCATCAGCTGCCAGGGCGGCGACTACACCAAGGAGGTCTATCCGAAGCTGCGCGCGGCGGGCTGGGACGGCTACTGGATCGACGCTGCCTCGGCGCTGAGGATGAAGGACGAAGCCATCATCATCCTCGACCCGGTCAACATGCAAATCATCCAGGATGGCGTCGCCAACGGCGTCAAGACCTACGTCGGCGGCAACTGCACGGTGTCGCTGATGCTGATGGCGATGGGTGGGCTGTTCGACGCCGGGTTGGTCGAGTGGGTGTCGCCGATGACCTACCAGGCCGCGTCCGGCGCCGGCGCGCGTAACATGCGCGAGCTGATCCAGCAAATGGGCGCGGTGCACGCCGAGGTTACCGATCTGATCGGCGACCCGGCGTCGGCGATACTCGAAATCGATCGCAAGGTGGCCGACTTCATCCGTTCCGACCGCTACCCGGCCGACGCCTGGCCGGTGCCGCTGGCGGGCAACCTGATCCCGTGGATCGACGTCGCGCTGGAGTCCGGCCAGTCCAAGGAGGAATGGAAGGCGCAGGCCGAAGCCAACAAGATCATGCGCCGCAGCGACAATCCAATCCCGATCGACGGCCTCTGCGTGCGTGTCGGCGCGATGCGCTGCCATTCGCAGGCGCTCACCATCAAGCTGACCCGGGACGTGCCGCTGGCCGACATCCACAGCCTGATCGCGGCCCACAACCAGTGGGTCAAGGTGGTGCCGAACGATCGCGAGATCACCATGCGCGAACTCACCCCGGCGGCGGTGACTGGCACCCTCAGCGTGCCGATCGGCCGCATGCGCAAGCTCAACATGGGGCCGCAGTACCTCACTGCGTTCACCGTCGGCGACCAACTGCTGTGGGGGGCCGCGGAGCCCTTGCGCCGCATGCTGCGAATCCTGTTGCAAGCCTGAACACAAGGCCTGCCCGGCAGCAGAGCCTGAGCTGGTGCGATTGTTGCACTAAAGATTGCGCCTGCCGAGCCGTCAATAGTGGCGTCAAGGATTCAACAGCCCCGCGCAGGGGCGAATAGGGAGAGATGGGATGAAATTGAAGCGCTTCACCACCCAGCTGGTGGCTGCAGGCTTGATTGCCGTGCCACTGATGACGCATGCAGCCGGGTTGGGCAAGCTGTCGGTCACTTCGGCGCTAGGGCAGCCTCTGGCGGCGGAGATCGAACTTCTCGCAGCCGACAAGGCCGAGCTCGACAGCCTGTCGGCCAGCCTCGCTTCCGACCAGACGTTTCGCGATGCGCGCGTCGAATTCGCCCCGGTATTGTCTTCCCTGCGTTTTACGGTCGAGAAAAAGCCCAATGGCAAGGCCGTGCTGAAAGTGACTTCCAGCCGTCCGGTGAACGATCCCTTCATCGACATGCTGATCGAATTGAGCTGGGCCTCCGGGCGGCTGGTGCGCGAATACACCATGCTGCTCGATCCGCCCGGCATGGGCGGCGCACAAAAAGTGGCCCCGGTGGCGGTTACCCCGGCCCAGACGCCTGCTGCCAGGTCCACGTCCGCACCGGCCATGCAAAGCCAGGCCATGCCGGCACCAGTCACCGCCGAAACGCCGGCACCGACGGCTGCAAGCAAGCCGCAGCCTGCCCCTCAATCGCCACCTGCCGCTCCCGACCGCGTGGCAGTGAAGCGCGGCGACACCCTGGTTAAGATTGCCAATCAGGTGCGTCCGGGCGGGGTGAGTCTGGAGCAGACCCTGCTGGGTCTCTACCGCGAGAATACCCAGGCCTTCAACGGCAACATGAATCGCCTGAAAGCTGGCACGACACTGAACGTGCCATCGGCTGAAAAAGTGGCTGCCATTGCGCAAAAGGAGGCGGTGCGCGAACTCAAATTGCAGGCCGAGGACTGGCGTGCCTACCGGCAGAAACTGGCCGGGATCGTGAGCACTGCCCCGGAGGCCAAAGCGGAGCCGGGTCAGGCCAGCAGCGGCAAAATTACTCCACAGGTGGAAGACCGCGCCAAACCGGCGCCTGAAGCCCAGCAAGACGTCCTGAAACTGTCCAAGCTTGCGCCGCCGGCCGCCGCCGGCAAGGCCGACGAAGCCCGTGTTCTGCAGGAGAAATTGCGCGCCCAGGAAGAGGATGCGACCGCACGCGACAAGGCGCTGCAGGAATCGGATCAGCGCGTGGCTGCACTGGAAAAGCAGATCCAGGATATGCAGGCGCTGGTCGAAATGCAGGAGAAGACGCAAAGCGAGGCGCCCGCTGCGGCAGCGCCTGCGCCGGTTGCAACCAAGCCGGTCACTCCGGCTGTCGAGGCGCCTGCGGCCAGTCCCGAACCGGCCGCAAACTGGTATGACCCCCTGCTCGCCAACCCGATGTATTGGGGCGGCGGTCTCGCTGCGCTCGGCCTGGGTGGCGTGCTGTGGTGGATGATGGCGGGTGGCAGTCGCCGGCGCAAGCCCGGCAACACCGCTCTGGAAGATAGCATCATGAGCGGCGGCGACGTTCAGCCCAACACCGTCATCGGCGCCGCGTCGGGCGGCAGCGTCAATACCGGCGACACTTCCTTCCTGACCGACTTCAGTCAGGCGGGCCTGGGCACCATCGATACCCATGACGTCGACCCCGTTGCCGAAGCCGAGGTGTACATGGCCTACGGACGCGACGCCCAGGCCGAGGAAATTCTCAAGGAAGCCATCGACAAAAACCCGGATCGTCACGAAATCCGCGTCAAATTGCTGGAAATCTACGCTGCCCGCCGCAACACCGTGACGTTCGAGGCAGTCGCAGGCGAGCTCTATGCCGCACTGGGCAGCAAACCCAGCCCGCTGTGGGACAAGGCCTGTGAAATGGGGCGCAGTATCGATCCGACCAACCCGCTGTATGGCGGCGTACAGCCGAGCTCCGCCGCAACGGCGGCAACGGTGGCCGCCACCGCGGCGGTTGCCGGCGGCGCGGTGACGTTCCCGGACGAACCCGTGCCTGAGTCCGTGGCCGACATGCAGCCCACCGGTCCGGTCGATATCGATCCCGAGCTCCAGCCTGCGTCCGAAGCCGTGGCGGAAGACGCGCCCCTGGAGTTCGAGTCCGCGGGACACGTGCTCAGTTTCGATACCCCACCCGAGGCGGCCGCAACAGCCGAAACGGATTACCTGGAAATCAACGATACCCAGGATCTCGATTTCGACCTGCCGGATCTGGAGCTGCCTGCCACCGCCGATGATGAGCTGAAACTAGATCTCGGCCTCGAAGAAGAGGGCGGCCTGGAAAGCAAATTCGACTTTAGCGGCCTCGATCTCGATCTGGGCGATGCCGGTGGCAATGAGCTCGAACTCGACGAGGTCGGCACCAAGCTCGACCTTGCCCGTGCCTATGTGGAAATGGGCGACAAGGAAGGTGCGCGCGAAATCCTCAACGAAGTGCTGGCCGAAGGCAACGACAAACAAAAGACCGATGCCAAAGGCATGCTGGGCGCGCTTGGTTAAATCCCTGCACCCGGCTGCCCGCATCCTGCTGTGGTGCGGGTGGGCGGTGGTGGTGGAGCGTGCCCCACTGGCCCCGCTGATCATTCTGGCCGTCGCCACCGCGACGGCCTTTCTGTTTGCGCCCGTTCGGCCGCAATTGCTGCGCCTGCTGCGCCGCACCCGCTGGCTGATGGCGGTACTGCTGCTCACGTATGCCTATACCCTGCCGGGGGCGGCTTTGTGGCCGGCGCTGGGATGGGGCAGCCCCAGCGTGGAAGGGGTGCAGCAAGGCATGCTGCGCGTGGGGCGGTTGGTGCTGATGCTGGCGGGCCTGGCGGCACTGCTGGCGTATACGTCCCGTCCCCGCCTGATTTACGGACTGTATGTGCTGGCCCGGCCACTGACCTGGCTGGGCTTCGACCGCCGTGGCTTTGCGGTGCGGCTGGGTCTGACCCTGGATTACGTCGAGCATGCGCCGAAATCGGCGCGCTGGCTGGATGCGTTGCGTGCGCCGCTGCCCGACGATGCGACGCCCGTCACCTACACCCTGCAGGCCGAACGCTGGCAAAGCCGGGACAGCGCCGTCATACTCGCGGGCTTGCTTGGGGTGTTGATCGTGCTGGCGTGAGGCCGGGGTGATATGAGAATCGTGCTGGGTCTGGAATACCGCGGTGTCGGCTTTTGCGGCTGGCAGTCGCAGCCGCAGGGCTGCGGTGTGCAGGATGCACTGGAAGCCGCGGTGTCCGCCATCGCCGGCGAAAAGATCGGCGTCACCGCGGCCGGGCGCACCGATACCGGGGTCCACGCTGCGTTCCAGGTAGCGCATTTCGATACCCCGACCCAACGCCCGCTGACTGCCTGGGTGCGCGGCGTCAACAGCCATCTTCCCCAAGGCGTGGCGGTGCTGTGGGCACGCGAAGCCGGTGAGGACTTTCACGCGCGCTTTGCCGCCACCCAGCGCGGCTACCGCTATGTGCTGCTGAATCACCCGGTGCGCCCCGGGCTCAACCACGGGATGATCGGCTGGCATCACCGGCCGCTGGATGCCGCCGTAATGAATCTGGCCGCGGCGAGCCTGATCGGGCAGCACGATTTTTCCGCGTTTCGTGCGGCCGAATGCCAGGCCAGATCGCCGGTCAAGGAGTTGCGACTGGCGCACATCGAGCGGCGCGGCGATTATCTTTTATGCGACTTTCGCGCCGACGGCTTTCTGCATCACATGGTGCGCAATCTCATGGGCGGCCTCGTCCAGGTCGGTGCAGGCAGCCAGCCGCCCGGGTGGATGCGCGAGATCCTGGACGGGCGCGACCGCACCCGCGCCGCGCCCACCTTCGACGCCGCCGGGCTGTATCTCACCCATATCCGGTATCCTGCGCACTTTGCCTTGCCGGAAAGCTCTGAACGATGGCTGTTCGCGTAAAAATCTGTGGCATCACCCGCTTGCAGGATCTGCATGCCGCTTGCGACGCCGGGGCGGACGCGCTGGGTTTCGTGTTCTATGAAAAAAGCCCGCGCCATCTTACGGTCGAGAGCGCCGCCATGCTGGTGCGCGATCTGCCGCCGTTCGTGCAGGCGGTCGGGCTGTTCGTCAATGCCGGGGCGGACTTCATCGAAACGGTGTTACAGACCGTTCCGCTCGACCTGCTGCAATTTCACGGCGACGAGACCGCGGCCGACTGCATGCGTTTCGGCCGCCCCTGGATCAAGGCGGTGCGCGTCAATCAGGACACGGATTTGCTAAAATGCGCGGCTGACTTCGATGCCGCCCGTGGTTTACTGCTGGATGCCTGGGTGCCGGGTGTGCCGGGCGGCAGCGGAGAGCGTTTCGACTGGAGCCTGATCCCGCCGGATCTGTCCAGACCGATTGTTTTGTCTGGCGGGCTCACGCCGGACAACGTCGCCGAAGCGGTCCGCCGCGTGCGGCCCTGGGCGGTGGATGTGTCTTCCGGCGTGGAAGCATCCAAAGGCATCAAGGACGCGCACAAGATTGCGCGATTCATTGCGAACGCGAAAGAAGCATCATGAAGCTGACCGATCTACCCGATTCCCGCGGCCACTTCGGCCCCTATGGCGGCATTTTCGTCGCCGAAACCCTGATGGCGGCATTGGAGGAACTGCGCGTCGAATACGACAAGGCGCGCAACGACCCTGCCTTCATGGCCGAATTCGAATATGAACTGAAGCACTACGTCGGCCGTCCCAGTCCGGTCTACCACGCCAGGCGCCTCTCCGAGCAATACGGCGGCGCTCAGATCTACCTCAAGCGGGAGGATCTCAACCACACCGGCGCGCACAAGATCAACAACACCATCGGCCAGGCACTGCTGGCGCGGCGCATGGGTAAGAAGCGCGTTATCGCCGAGACCGGCGCCGGCCAGCACGGCGTCGCCTCCGCCACCGTCGCCGCGCGCTACGGCATGGAGTGCGTGGTCTACATGGGTGCCGAGGACGTCATACGCCAGGCGCCCAACGTCTTTCGCATGAAACTGCTCGGCGCCACCGTGGTGCCGGTGTCGTCCGGCTCAAAGACGCTGAAGGATGCATTGAACGAGGCGATGCGCGACTGGGTCACCAACGTCGAATCGACCTTCTACATCCTCGGCACCGCCGCCGGCCCGCACCCGTACCCCATGCTGGTGCGCGACTTCCAGTGCGTGATCGGCCGCGAATGCCTCGTCCAGGTGCCGGAGCTGACCGGCCGCCAGCCCGATGCCGTGATCGCCTGCGTCGGCGGCGGCTCCAACGCCATCGGCATCTTCCACCCCTATATTCCGTACGATGGTGTGCGCCTCATCGGCGTCGAGGCGGGTGGTTCCGGGGTGGAAACCGGCAAGCATGCCGCGTCGCTGTCGGCGGGTACGCCGGGGGTGCTGCATGGCTTCCGCAGCTATCTGATGCAGGACGAGAACGGCCAGATCATCGAAACCCACTCTATCTCGGCGGGCCTCGACTACCCGGGCGTCGGTCCCGAGCACAGTTACCTCAAGGACACCGGTCGCGCCGAGTACGTCCCGGTCAATGACGACGAGGCCATGGCCGCCTTCCACGACCTGTGCCGCTTCGAGGGCATCATCCCCGCGCTCGAATCCAGCCACGCCGTCGCGCATGCCAAAAAGCTCGCGCCGACGATGAAGAAGGATCAGATCATCCTGGTCAACCTGTCCGGCCGTGGCGACAAGGACATCAACACCGTGGCGAAGGCGACGGGGCTCACCCTGTAGGCCTGCCGCCATTCAATTGAACCGCTTTTTGCAGAAGAACGAACCATGAGCCGCATCGGCCAGACTTTTACCGCGCTCAAGGCGCAAAACAGGAAAGCCCTGATCCCTTTCATTACTGCCGGCGATCCCGGCAAGGGCCTGACGGTGCCGCTGATGCACGCGCTGGTGGAAGCCGGGGTGGACATCATCGAACTGGGGGTGCCGTTTTCCGATCCGATGGCGGATGGGCCGGTGATCCAGCGCGCCTCCGAGCGGGCGCTGGCGAACAAGGTCGGGCTGAAGGACGTGCTGGCGATGACGGCGGAATTCCGCAAGACCAACACGACGACCCCGGTGGTGCTGATGGGCTATGCCAACCCGGTCGAGCACATGGGCTACGAGGCCTTTGCCCAGGCGGCGAAAGCCGCCGGGGTGGACGGCGTGCTGACGGTGGATATTCCGCCGGAAGAGGCGCACGGAGTGGCCGATGTATTCAAGGCGCACGGCATCGATCCGATTTTCCTGCTGTCGCCGACCACGCCGGAATCCCGGGTGGAGCAGGTGACAGCGGTTGCCGGCGGCTTCATCTATTACGTGTCGCTGAAGGGGGTGACCGGCTCGGCCAGTCTCGATACCGGGGAAGTGGCGCGTAAGCTTGCCATGGTTCGCGCGCATTGCAGCCTGCCGGTGGGAGTGGGATTCGGCATCCGCGACGCGGCGACCGCCGAGGCGGTGGCGCGCATTGCCGATGCCGTGGTGGTGGGTAGCCGTATCGTGCACGAGATCGAGACGGCCCCCGAAAACGAGGTGATCAACCGGGTGAAACACCTGGTGCAGGACTTGCGCCGGGGTGTCGACGCGGCGTCGAAATAAGGTAGCGGAGAATTAACGATGAGCTGGTTCCAGAAAATTTTGCCGCCGAAAATCAAACGGCGTGCGCTGGCCGACAAGAAATCCATGCCCGAGGGCCTGTGGTCCAAGTGTCCGGCATGCAACGAAGTGCTGTACCGTGCCGATCTCGAAAGCAATCAGGAGGTGTGCCCCAAATGCGGCCATCATCACCGTATCGGCGCACGGCAGCGGCTGGCCATGCTGCTGGATGCCGAGGGCCAGCACGAAATCGGCACCCACGTGATGCCGCTTGATCCGCTGAAATTCAAGGACAGCAAGAAATATCCCGACCGTCTGAAAGAGGCCCAGGCCGGCACTTCGGAAACCGATGCACTGGTAGTGCTGGGCGGCAGTGTCAAGGCAGTGCCGGTGGTGGCGGCGGCGTTCGAATTCAAGTTCATGGGCGGTTCGATGGGCTCGGTGGTAGGCGAGCGTTTTGTGCTGGGCGTGGAGGCGGCGATCGAATCGAACTCGGCCTTCGTCTGCTTTTCCGCCAGCGGCGGTGCACGCATGCAGGAAGGCCTGTTCTCGCTGATGCAGATGGCGAAGACCTCGGCTGCGCTGACCCAGCTCTCGCGCAATCGCCTGCCCTTCATTTCAGTGCTGACCGACCCCACCATGGGCGGCGTGTCGGCGAGTTTTGCCATGCTGGGCGACCTCATCGTGGCCGAACCGAATGCGCTGATCGGCTTTGCCGGTCCGCGCGTGATCGAGCAGACCGTGCGCGAGACGCTGCCGGAAGGCTTTCAGCGCGCCGAATTCTTGCAGGAGAAGGGCGCCATCGACCGCATCATCGACCGCCGCCAGATGCGCGACGAGCTCGCCGCCACGCTGGCGATGATGATGGGGCGGCCTGCGCTTGCCGCCTAGGGCGTGTCGACACGCCCGGGTCTTTCGCTGGACGACTGGCTGACGCGGCTGGAGCAGCTGCATCCCAGCACCATCGAGCTTGGCCTGGAGCGGGTGCGCCGCGTCAAGGACGCACTCGGGCTGGATGCCGCCTTTCCCCTCATCATCGTCGGCGGCACCAACGGCAAAGGCTCCACCTGCGCCTATCTCGAAGCCATGCTCCGCGCCGCCGGCTACAAGACCGGCCTTTACACCTCGCCGCATCTGCTGCGCTACAGCGAGCGGGTGCGGATTGCCGGCAGGGAGGCGGGCGACGCCGAACTGATCGCCGCATTTGAAAGAATCGACGCCGTGCGCGGCGACATCTCGCTAACCTATTTCGAATTCGGCACCCTGGGCGCGATGTTGCAGTTCGTCGATGCCGGCGTCGACGTGGCCATCCTCGAAGTCGGCCTCGGCGGGCGTCTCGACGCGGTGAATACGTTCGATGCCGATGCGGCGATCGTCACCAGCGTCGACCTCGACCATATGGATTTTCTGGGCGATACCCGCGAAAAGATCGGATTCGAGAAAGCCGGTATTTACCGCGCCGGCCGTCCCGCCATCTGCGCCGATCCTGAACCGCCTGCCAGCCTGATCGAGCATGCCCGGCACCTCGGCGCCGACCTGCGCTGTGCGGGCCGCGACTTCGCCGCGCAGCGCGAGACGGATCGCTGGGCCTATCGGGGAGAGGCGTGCAGCTGGACCGATCTACCCTTGCCCGCCATGGCAGGGGCCTATCAGCTATGCAATGCAGCCGGTGCGCTGGCGGTACTGGAGGCCCTGCGCCCCCGCCTGCCGGTGAGCGAGGCGGCGATACGCCAGGGGCTTGCCGTGGCGCGGGCACCGGGGCGATTTCAGCGTATCGCCCATGCGCCGGAGGTCATTCTCGACGTGGCGCACAACCCGGAAGCGGCGCGGGCGCTGGCCGCCACCCTGCGCGACCAGCCGGTGGCCGGGCGCACGCTGGCGGTGGTGGGGATGCTGGCGGACAAGGATGCGGCAGGCGTGTTCGCCGCACTGTCCGGCGAGATCGATGCGTGGTGGGCGTGCATGCCCGTTTCGCCGCGTGCGCGCGATGCCGCGGCGCTGGCCGCCATCCTGCGCACGCACGCAGGCCATGCCCCGGTCAAGGTGCAACGCGATGTGAACGCGGCGCTGGCGGAGGCGCGAAGCGCGGCATGCGAAGGTGATAGAATTCTCGTCTTCGGTTCGTTCTATACCGTTGCCGCCGTGCTCGACCATGCCGCCACCCAGCAGTGAAAATGACCTCAAACGCCGCGCCCGGCGCCGCCTGATCGGCGCGGTTGCGCTGACCCTGCTGGCGGTGATCGTGCTGCCGCTGTTGCTGGAAGACGAACCGCCGCCTGCCAGTTCGCTGGCGGTGAAAATGGCGGGGTCGCCTGCCGCAGAACTGCGCGACGGGCCGAATCCGTCCAGCGAAGCGGAGCCGGCGGATCGTGCTGCCGCCGTGGCGGCACCGCCGCCGCCTTCCCCGCAACCGGAGACGCGGCAACCCGCACCGCCTCAGGCGGCGCCTGCCGGACCGGCGCCCAGATCTGAACCGCGCAGACCCGAAGCAGCTAAGCCCATCCCTCAGCCGAAACCGCCCAAACCCGCGCCCCAACCGGTTGCGAAACCCGCACCGACGCCTGTGCCGCAGGCCAAATCCGCCGCAACCGGCGAGGCTTTCGTGGTGCAGCTTGCCGCACTCTCCGATTCCGCCAAGGCCAGTGCGCTTAAAGCGCGCGCAGCCAGCGCCGGGTTGCCGGCCTACACTGACAAGGTGGGCGCCCTGACGCGCGTGCGCGTGGGCCCCTATGCCTCGCGCGAAGCCGCGGTGGCGGCTGCGGTGAAACTGGCCGAAAATGGCATGGCCGGGCAGGTACTCACAAGGTGAGCATGCTCGACCTCATCGTGCTGCTGGTGCTGGTCCTGACCGTGGTACGAGGACTGATGCGTGGCATGGTGGATACGCTGTTTTCGCTGGCGGCCTGGATACTGGCATTTGTGCTGGGCAAGTGGGGGGCGCTGATGGTGGCTCCCCTGCTGCCGATCGCAACCGAAAATCCGGGCATTCGCTATTTCGCCGGCTTCGCAGTGATTTTTCTGGCGGTGCTGATCGGCGTACTGCTGTTGGGGCATGCCATGGCCTCGCTGATCAAGGCGGCCGGACTGGGCAGCGCCGACAAAGTGCTGGGCGGCGTGCTGGGGCTGGCCAAGGGGCTGGTGATCCTGATCGGCCTGACGCTTGCCGCCGGGCTGACCTCGCTGCCACGCACCGATTTCTGGAAGCAGGCCGCGCTGTCGGACAGCCTGCAGGCACTGGCGCAGCGCGCCTTGCCGCTGCTGCCGGCAGAGATGGCTAAGTACGTTCGTTTCGAATAATTTCATGGATGGGTGCACTGTATGTGCGGGGTAATCGGAGTCGTTTCCAATTCGGCGGCCAACCAGCTCTTGTACGACGGGCTGATGGTGCTGCAGCACCGCGGCCAGGATGCCGCCGGTATCGTGACGGCAGAGGAAAGCCGCTTCCACATGCACAAGGGACAGGGCCTGGCGCGCGACGTGTTCCGCACCCGCGACATGCGCAACCTGCTCGGCGACATGGGCGTGGCGCACGTGCGCTACCCCACTGCGGGCAGCGCCTCGTCGTCGGCCGAGTCGCAGCCGTTCTACGTGAATTCGCCCTACGGCATCGTGCTGGGGCATAACGGCAACCTCACCAATACCGATGAACTGAAGGAATCGCTGTTCCGCGCCGACCTGCGCCACGTCAACACCAATTCGGATTCCGAAGTGCTGCTGAACGTGCTGGCGCATGAATTGCAGGTGCGCGCCTCGGGGCGGCAGCTGAACCTGGACACGATCTTCGGTGCGGTGGCGGGTGTGCATGCGCGCTGCAAGGGGGCCTACGCGGTGACGGCTTTCATTGCCGGCTACGGCCTGCTGGCTTTCCGCGATCCGCACGGCATCCGTCCGCTGGTGATCGGCGTCAACGAACAGGTCACCCCGCACGAGTACATCGTCGCCTCGGAAAGCGTGGCGATCGATACCCTGGGCTTCCGTCTGCTGCGCGACGTGGCGCCGGGCGAAGCGGTGTTCGTCGACTATCAGCGGCAGTTGCACAGCCGCCAGTGCAGCGACCGTGCGGTACTCAATCCCTGCATCTTCGAATACGTCTACCTTGCGCGCCCGGATTCGGTGATGGACGGCGTCTCGGTCTACAACACGCGTCTGGCGATGGGTATCTCGCTGGCCGAAAAGATCAAGCGCGATTTCGCCCATCTGAACATCGACGTGGTGATCCCGATTCCCGACACCAGCCGTCCCTCGGCGTTGCAGCTGGCGAACCACCTCAACGTGCCGTATCGCGAAGGCTTCATCAAGAACCGTTACATCGGCCGCACCTTCATCATGCCGGGGCAGGCGCTGCGCAAGAAATCGGTGCGGCAGAAGCTCAATGCGATTGGCGAAGAGTTCAAGGGCCGCAACGTGCTGCTGGTCGATGACTCCATCGTGCGCGGCACCACCAGTCGCGAAATCGTGCAGATGGCGCGCGATGCCGGCGCTGCGCAGGTGTACTTCGCGTCGGCTTCGCCGCCGGTGCGCTACTCGAACGTCTACGGCATCGACATGCCGACGCGCAACGAACTGATCGCCAACGGTCGTACCGACGCGGAGATCGCGCGCGAGATCGGCTGCGATGCGCTGATCTACCAGGACCTCGACGCCATGGTGAGCGTGGTTCGGGCCGGCAACCCGGCGATTCTCGACTTCGACACCTCGTGCTTCGACGGCCGCTACATCACCGGCGACGTCACACCGGAGTATCTGAATTACGTCGAGGCCGTGCGCAACGGCGAAACGCCGCCGCCGTCGGCCCTGTCGACCCAGCAACTCGACCTTAATCTTGCGTCCGGGAGCTGATACGCATGGACAACGAATACGATCTTGAAACGCTGGCGGTTCGCGCCGGCAGTGTGCGCAGCCAGTTCAACGAGCACTCGGAGGCGATGTTCCTCACCTCCAGCTTCGTGTTCGGCAGCGCGGCGGAAGCCGCGGCGCGCTTCAAGGGCGAGCAGCCCGGCCCGATCTATGCGCGCTTCACCAACCCCACCGTGCAGATGATGGAGGCGCGGCTGGCCGCGCTCGAAGGTGCCGAGCGCTGCGTGGCGTTCGCCTCCGGCATGGCGGCGATCCTGGCGACGGTGATGGGGCTGATGAAGGCGGGCGAGCACGTCGTCGCGTCGCGCTCGATCTTCGGTTCCACCGTGCAGCTGTTCTCCAACATCCTCGGCCGCTTCGGCATCGAGACGACCTATGTGTCGCCGACCGATCCGGCGGAGTGGCGCGCGGCGGTGAGGCCCAATACCCGGCTCTTCTTCGTCGAGTCGCCGTCCAATCCGCTCACCGAAGTGAGCGATATCCGCGCGCTGGCGGCGATCGCGCACGAGGCCGGCGCCTGGCTCGCGGTCGACAACTGCTTCTGTTCGCCGGCGCTGCAGAGGCCGCTCGAACTGGGCGCCGACATCGTGATCCATTCCGCCACCAAGTATCTCGACGGCCAAGGCCGGGTGCTCGGCGGCGCGGTGCTTGGCAGCCAGGCGCTGATGGAAGGCGTCTACACCTTCCTGCGCACCGCCGGGCCGACGCTGTCGGCGTTCAACGCCTGGGTGATCCTGAAAGGCATGGAGACGCTGTCGCTGCGTATGGATGCGCACTCGCGGAATGCGCTGGCGCTGGCGCAATGGCTGGAAACGCAGCCTGCGGTCGCGCGCGTGCTGTATCCCGGCCTGCCGTCGCATCCGCAACACGCGCTGGCGATGACGCAGCAGAAAACCGGTGGCGGCATCGTCGCATTTGAGCTCAAGGGCGGCAAGGATGCGGCATGGAAGCTGATCGACGCGACGAAAATGCTGTCGATCACCGCCAACCTCGGCGACACCAAGAGCACCATCACCCATCCGGCGACCACCACGCACGGCCGTCTGGCGCCGGAGCAGCGCGCGGCGGCCGGCATCAGCGACGGACTGGTGCGCATCGCGGTGGGGCTCGAGTCGGTGGCCGACATCCAGACCGATCTCGCGCGCGGACTGGCTGAATGAAGTGGTGGCTGCTGTGTCTGCTCGGGATGGGGCTGCCCGGAATGGGCGCCGCCCATGCGGCCGACGCGGACGCGCTGCGGCAAACCATGATTGCACTGCGCTATGTCGACCAGGATCCGGGCGAGCCGCCTTATCCGACGCGCATCCTGGTTACGCACGACTTCATGCGCATGGACAGCGGCGAGGACGAAGGCGATTTCGTCCTGCTGGACCGACGCCAGCGTTTGGTCATCAACGTCATGCGTGAAAGCAGGCTGGCAATGGTGTTCACTTCCGGCATGCTGCCGCCCAAGCCTGCCGGCTGGAAGCCGCGGCTCGATGTCCACAAGGCTGCGCGCGGCACCCGGCGTTTCAGTCTCAGCGTGAAAGGGGTGGTGTGCAGTGAAGGCGCAGCCGCCCTGCGTGCCGCGCCGGATGCGGCGCGCGCGATGGCCGAGTTGAAATCCATCCTGGCCGCCACGCAATACCGCGTCTGGAAGGATTCGCCGCTCGAGTTGCAGCGCGACTGCGATCTGGCGAATCATGTGTGGGAATCGGGCGCCACGCTCGCGCTCGGCCTGCCGCTGGAAGAACGCGAATTCACCGGGCGCACGCGGCGGCTCGAAAGCGAAACCCGGCAGCCGCTGCGGCCTGAACTATTCAGCGTGCCGGGCGGCATGGCGACGATCAACGCGCCGTCATAGCGCTTCCGTCCTGAGCGCGCAGCCGGCGGCATCGCACACCACATAGCCCCAGCGCGCATACCAGTCCGGCACCACCCAACGCTCGCAATCATGGCCATCGACCGCATGGACATGCTGCGCCGGGCGATGCGTATGACCGTGGATCAGGCGGCAGATCCCATGTTCGCGCAGCACGCGCAGCACGGTATCGGCATTCACATCCATGATCGCGGTCGGCTTGCCTGCCTTGGCCGATTCGCTGCCCGCCCGTGCCTGGCGCGCCAGGCGGCGGCGCCAGGCCAGCGGCAGCTGCCGCAACAACGCCAGCGTCAGCGGGTGCCGCACCCGACGGCGAAAGGTCTGGTAAGCCATGTCGTCGCTACACAGGGTGTCGCCGTGCATCAGCAGCGTCGGCACGCCGTACAGATCAATCCGGGTGGGGTCGGCGAGCAGCGTCATGCCGGACAGCGCAGCGTAGCGCCCGGCCAGCATGAAATCACGGTTGCCGTGCATGAAATATACCGGCGTGCCCGCATCGGCCAGGGCCTTGAGCCGCTGCGCCGTGTCGCGGGCGACCCGTTCGTCGTGGTCGTCGCCGATCCAGGCCTCGAACAGGTCGCCCAGGATGTAGAGGGCATCCGCGCCCGCGGCATCCTCATCCAGAAAACGAAAAAAACGCCCGGTGGCGACCGGGCGTTCGTCGGTTAGATGCAGGTCGGCGACAAAGAAGGTACGGCCCGTTTTTGACGACGGGGTCGGGTTCACCGGGTTAATCAGGCGATTTCGGCCTGGCTGATGACGACGTCTTCCTGCGGCACGTCCTGATGCCCGGCGCGGTTGCCGGTTTTCACTTTCCTGATCTTGTCGACCACGTCCATGCCTTCGACCACCTTGCCGAACACGGCATAGCCGTAGCCCTGCGGGGTCGGTGCGGTGAAGTTGAGGAAGCTGTTGTTGGCGATGTTGATGAAGAACTGCGCGGTGGCCGAATTGGGGTCGGACGTGCGCGCCATGGCGATGGTATAGGCCTCGTTCTTGAGGCCGTTGGCGGCTTCGTTTTCAATCGCGGCGCGCGTCGGTTTTTGCGTCATGCCGGGTTCGAAACCGCCACCCTGGATCATGAAGCCGTCGATCACGCGGTGGAAAATCGTGCCGTCAAAAAAACCGTCGCGCACGTATTGCAGGAAATTTTCGACCGTCTTGGGCGCCTTCTCGGCATCGAGTTCGAGGGTGATGATGCCGTGATTGGTATGCAGCTTGACCATGGGTGTCCTTATTGAGAAGTTGCGGGAGGGTTTCCCGGCGGGTGTTTTCGCGGTGCCGGGACGGGGGTGTGATCTTATCTGGCCGGGGCGGGCTGGCCGGTGCCGGGCACGGGTTTGGCCGAAGTCTGCTTGCGTGCCTGTTCCCCCAGCATGTTCTGGATCAGCGTGAGCTTGGCTTGGGCAGTCGCGTTCCTGCTGTCCAGCACCAGCGCCTTGCCATAGGCAATCGCCGCCATCTTGGCATAGACGTCACCGAGATTCTCGTGCCCGGTGGCGTAGTCCGGATGCGCGCGGACCGCCGTTTCCAGCGCGTTCCGGGCGGCCTCGTACCGGCTTTGCGAGGCATACAGCACGGCCAGGTTGTTGTAGGGTTCGGGCAGTTCCGGATGATCCTCGGTCAGCCCGGTAAAGACGTTGATGGCATCGTTGGTCTTGCCCTGGTCGGCGAGGATCAGCCCTTTCAGGAAACGGGCGCGGGCGTCCCCGGGATTATGGACCAGATAGCGGTTGGCGTGATCGAGCGCGCCGCCCAGGTCGCCGGTGCGGAACTGCAGGTTGATTTCCTGGATTTCATCGGCCAGTACCGGCGTGCCGGAGAGGAAGACGCAGGCGGCAACGACGGCAAGTAAACGCGGCAGGGCCATGTGATATGCTCGGATCATCTTGGTCAAGCGGGCATTCTAACAATATCGCCGCGGCTGAGACAGTCGGCGTGCCGCTTGAATCCTGCATGTCACCCATCCGTTCGTAGCCGTTCGCATCATGTTGCATATCACCAATTCCCTTACGCGCACCAAGGAAGAATTTGTCCCGCTCAGCCCAGGCGTGGTCCGCATATACGTCTGCGGCATGACCGTCTACGATCTGTGCCATCTCGGACATGCACGGGTATTCGTGGTGTTCGACATGGCGACGCGCTGGCTGCGCGCCAGCGGCTATCGGGTCGAGTACGTACGGAACATCACCGACATCGACGACAAGATCATCAAGCGCGCACAGGAAAACAATGAAACACCCGCCGCGTTGACCGCGCGCTTCATCGCCGCGATGCACGAGGACGAGCGTGCGCTCGGCGTGCTGCCGCCCGACCATGAGCCGCGCGCCACCGCCTACGTGGCCCAGATGCTGGCGCTGATCGAACAATTGATCCGCAACGGCCTGGCCTATCCGGCACCCAATGGCGACGTCTATTACAGCGTGCGTGCCTTCCCTGCTTACGGCCGCCTGTCCGGCAAGAGCCTCGACGAACTGCGTGCGGGCGAACGCGTGGAGGTCGACCCCAACAAGCGCGATCCGATGGATTTCGTGCTGTGGAAAGCCGCCAAACCGGGCGAACCGGCGTGGGACTCGCCGTGGGGAGCGGGGCGCCCCGGATGGCATATCGAGTGCTCGGCGATGAGCGCCGACCTGCTCGGCCGCCATTTCGACATCCACGGCGGCGGCCAGGATCTGCAATTCCCGCATCATGAAAACGAAATCGCCCAGTCGGAAGGCGCGAACGGCTGCACCTTCGTGAACTACTGGATGCACAACGGTTTCGTGCGGGTGGACAATGAAAAGATGTCCAAATCGCTGGGCAATTTTTTCACCATCCGCGAGGTGCTGGAAAAATACGATGCCGAAGTGGTGCGCTTTTTCATCCTGCGTGCGCATTACCGCAGTCCGCTGAATTATTCGGATGCCCACCTCGACGACGCCAAGGGTGCGCTGACGCGCTTGTATACCGCGCTGAAAAACGTGCCGCCGGAGGTGGCCGCGCCCGACTGGAGCCAGCCTGCGGCGCTGCGCTTCCGGGCGGCGATGGACGACGATTTCAATACCCCCGAGGCGCTGGCGGTGCTGTTCGATCTGGCGAGCGAGGCGAATCGCGGCGATGCCGTCGCGGCGCTGACGCTGCGTCATCTGGGCGGGGTGCTGGGGCTGTTGCAGCGCGATGCGGCAGACTTCCTGCAGGCGAAGACGGCCGACGGCGGCATCGGCGAGGCGGAGATCGAAACCCTGATCGCTGCGCGGCAGGCGGCGCGCAAGGCGAAAGACTTTGCCGAATCCGACCGCGTCCGCGATGCCCTGACGGCGGCCGGTATCGTGCTGGAAGACGGGCCGGGCGGTACCACCTGGCGACGTACCTGAAGTGCCGGTCACGTTGACCGCAGCATGACGCCCAGCCTCCTTGTCCTGGTCGGCGCCGTGGGCTGGCAGCATCCCGCGTGGCGCAACGGGTTTTATCCGGACGGCCTGCCGGATGACTGGATGTTGTCTTATTACAACACGCAATTCCAGACGGTTTATCTGCCGGCATCCGTCTGGCAGGCCGCCTCTAAAACAAGCTGGGCGCAATGGCTGGACGATACCCATGCGGCGTTTTATTTCGTGCTGGAACCGGCAGGCGCGGCATCGGCCAAACCCGCCCAGGCGCGTGTGCTGCTGGCAACGCAGGCATGGGAGGCGCGCCATATCTGGTGGCTGGACGAGACGCCGGACCTGCGTCTGCTGGCACAACGCATCGCGCAGCAGGCGGCGACCGGCGAGCCCCTGTTCGTACTCAGCCGCAGTGGCAATCTCGGTTTGCTGGAACAGGCCAATACCCTGAGGCAGATAATGGGCTACTGAATAAGTGGCAAAACGCCCGCGCCATTGTGGGCGGGTTGCTGCTCTTCGGTAAAATGGCAGCCCGAACAGAAATACAGGCTCGATTTTTTGCAACACGATAATCTGGTCGAAATCGAAGATGTCGCATTTGGCTATGGCACCCGGCCGGTTTTGAAGGGGGTCAACCTGACCGCCAAACGGGGGCAGGTCATAGCCATCATGGGCAGCAGCGGTTGCGGCAAAACAACACTCTTGCGTCTGATTGGCGGGCAGATCAAGCCCGGCCAGGGGACGGTGCGCGTGGCAGGCGAGTCGGTGGGCGAACTCGACCCGGCCGGCCTGTATCGCCTGCGCCGCAAGATGGGCATGCTGTTCCAGTTCGGCGCGCTGTTCACCGACATGTCGGTGTTCGACAATGTGGCGTTCCAGCTACGCGAACACACCGACCTGCCGGAAGACGCCATCCGCGACCTGGTATTGATGAAGCTGCATGCCGTCGGCCTGCGCGGCGCCGCGCAGTTGATGCCGGCCGAGCTGTCGGGCGGGATGGCACGGCGGGTGGCGCTGGCACGCGCGATTGCACTGGAGCCCACGCTGGTGATGTACGACGAGCCGTTTGCCGGTCTCGACCCCATTTCGCTGGGCGTGACCGGCAACCTGATCCGCCGCCTGACCGATACGCTGGGGCTGACCTCGCTGGTGGTGACCCACGACGTGCAGGAGTCGCTGAAAATCGTCGATTACGTTTATTTTGTCTCGGAAGGCGTGATCGTTGCCAAGGGGTCGGCAGAGGATATCCGCGCGTCCGACCTGCCTTATGTGCACCAGTTCGTGCACGGCGAAGCCGACGGCCCGGTACCGTTCCATTATCCGGCGCCATCCTACGCCGACGACTTGCGGCTGGGAGGATAAAGTGCTCAAACGATCGATCGAAAACCTGGGCAATCGCACGATACAGGGCGTGTGGCGCATCGGTTTCGCGGCCCGTTTCTTCCTCGCGATGCTGCTGCACTCGGGTACTGCATTCCGCCGCTTCGGCTTGACCATCCGCGAGATGTACTTCACCGGCGTGCTTTCGCTCATCATCATCCTGGTGTCGGGGCTGTTTGTCGGCATGGTGCTCGGTCTGCAGGGCTACGAGACGCTGCAGACCTACGGCTCGGAAGAGGCGCTGGGCATTCTGGTGGCGCTCTCGCTGGTGCGCGAACTGGGGCCGGTGGTGGCCGCCTTGCTGTTCGCCAGCCGTGCCGGTTCCGCCATCACCGCGGAAATCGGCCTGATGAAGGCGACCGAGCAGCTGTCGGCGATGGAGATGATGGCGGTCGATCCGATTGCCCGCGTGGTGGCGCCGCGCTTCTGGGCGGGGGTGATTTCGATGCCGCTGCTGGCGGCGCTGTTCTCCGCGATGGGGATTTTCGGCGGCTATCTGGTCGGCGTGCAACTGATCGGGGTGGACGAAGGTTCGTTCTGGTCGCAGATGCAAAGCGCCGTCGATTTCGAACAGGACATCCTGAACGGCGTCATCAAGAGCGTGGTGTTCGGCGTCGCCATCACCACCATCGCGCTGTTCGAAGGCTATGACGCACCGCCGACCGCCGAAGGCGTGTCGGGCGCCACCACGCGTACCGTGGTGACGTCGAGCCTGGCCGTGCTGGCGTTGGATTTTGTTTTGACTGCATTCATGTTCCGGGGAATCAACTGACAATGAACAAGACCGTACTCGATCTCTGGGTGGGATTATTCGTCATCGCAGGCATCGCCGCGCTGCTGTTTCTGGCGCTCAAGGTAGGCAGCATGAGTGCCGTAAACACGTCGGACAGCTACGAAGTCGTCGCCCGCTTCGAGAACATCGGCGGACTCAAGCCGCGCGCACCGGTCAAAAGTGCCGGGGTGGTGGTGGGCCGGGTGGCGGATATCCGTTTTGACAATGAAACCTACGAAGCGGCCGTCACACTTCGTGTGGACAAGCGCTATGCTTTCCCCAAGGACACCACTGCCGCCATCATGACCTCGGGCCTGCTGGGCGAGCAATACGTCGGCCTGGAGGCCGGCGGCGACAGTTCGAAGCTGAAAGACAAGGACCGGATTCTCATCACGCAGGACGCCGTGGTGCTGGAAAATCTGATCGGCCACTTTATATACGGTAAGGCTCAAGAAGGAGCGCCACAATGAAAATCAACCCACTCACCCGTACCCTGCTGGCGGCCGGCCTGTTGCTGGCCGCCCTGCCAGGGCAGGCGGATACCATCAACCTGCAGCAGGCGGTGGAAATGAGCCTGGCGGCCGACCCCCGCATCAAGGAGCGCGAACAGGTGGTCGAAGCTGCGCGCGGCATGCTGGAGGAAGTACAAGGCAACGCCGGCTGGCGGGTCAGCGCCAACGCCTTCATCGGACTGGCGCCGGAAGCCGAGGGCGGCTTCTACCAGGGCGGGGCTTTTAACGGAACCAATCCGCGCACCGACGCCGACAGGATCGAAGGCATTTCCGACTGGACGCATCTGGATTTCGCCCTGATCAAGCCGCTCTACACCTTCGGCAAGATCGAGCATTACGGCGAGGCCGCACGCGGCAACATCGATCTCAAGCGCGGCGAACTCAAGCAAACACGCGGCGACACGGTCTACGACACCAAACGCGCCTATTTCGGCTATCTGACCGCGCGCGATATCCGGGTTTTCCTGGAAGACATGCAGGGCCGGCTGGATCGGGCCATCACCTCGGTCGAGCGTGATCTCAAGGAAGAAACCGGCGAGGCCAAGCAGTCCGACCTGTATGCGCTGCAAGCGGCCAAAGGCCTGTTGGCCAAGTACGTGTACCAGTCGCACGCCATCGAGAAAATCAGCCTGGATGGCCTCAAGGTGCTGACCGGTGCTGGGTTGAAGGCCGACCTGAAGGTGGCCGACGAGCGTCTCGAACCGGTTGCCTTCCCGCGTGTCGATCTGGCCGAGTTCCAGTCGCGCGCCTTGCAGGAACGCCCCGAAATGCAGCAGCTCGAAGCCGGTCTGCGTGCCCGCCGCGCCCTGGTGGCGGCCAAGAAAGCCGATCGCATGCCGGACGTGTACGCCGGCGTGATCGGGCAATTCAACTACGCTTCGCAACGCGAGCGGCTGGACAACCCCTATCTCTACGACCCCTTCAACGGCGGCGGCCTGACTCCGGTGGTGGGCGTGAAATGGGACACCGTGTTCGGTGCCGCCAGCGCCCGCGTCAACCAGGCACAGGCCGAACTGGAAGCGCTCAACCACAAGAAGGCGTTTGCCGTGGCAGGCATTCCGTTCGAAGTGGGCGAGGCCTATGCCAATGCCGAGGCCAACTACAATGCGCAACGCGATCTGGGTGAAGGCGCAGCGGCGGCGCGGCGCTGGATGGTGGCGTCGCTGGCCGATTTTGCGGCCGGGATCGAAAGCGCCGACAAGGTGGCCAACGCGCTCAAGAATTACGTCCTGACGCAGACCGAATATCTGCGCACGGTCAACGACTACAACATGAACGTGGCGCAACTGGCGCGCCTGACGGGTGAACTCAAGTAAGCGGCGGGCGTCTACTCCTTGACCCGGTTCATACAACTCCGATTTTCTCGAACAGGAATACCTACGAACATGTTGCGCACATTCTTTTTGCCGCTGGCACTGGTGCTGGGACTCAACAGCGGACCAGCGTTGGCCGCCGATACGCCGCCCGATGTGCTGGCACGCACCACCACGCAGGAAGTCCTCACGATCCTGAAGCAGGACAAGGATATCCAGAACGGCAACCAGAGCAAGGTGTATCAGCTGGTCGAAGCCAAGATCCTTCCCAACTTCGATTTCAACCGCATGACCCAGCTGGCCGTCGGCAAGCACTGGCCGCGTGCCACCGCCAAGCAGAAACAGGAACTGGTGACCGAGTTCCGCAACCTGCTGGTGCGCACCTATTCCAGCTCGCTCACAGCGTTCACCAACCAGACGGTCGAATTCAAGCCGCTGGCGATGAAGCCGGACGAAACCGACGTGACCGTGCGTTCCGAGATCCGCCAGCCGGGCGGACAGCCCATTCCGATCGACTACAGCATGTACAAAACTGCCTTCGGCTGGAAGGTTTACGATGTGTCGATCGACGGCGTCAGCCTGGTGACCAATTATCGCGCGTCCTTTTCCAGCACCATCCGGCAGAACGGGATCGACGGCCTGATCAAGACCCTGGCTGCCCAGTCCGAACGCGGGACGTCCAAACCGGCGCCGCGCCCCGGCTCGTGATTGCATGTGAGGGCACGCGCTGCCGTATCGCCGGCGCGGTGACCGTCGACAGCGTCGGCGGCCTGCTGCGCGAATTGCGGCCGCACCTCGCGCAGCAGGTCGATACGCTGGATTTCAGCGGAGTCGAGACCGCCGATTCGGCCGCCCTTGCGCTCATCTTCAGTGCCATGCGCCAGGCCCGGCAGTCGGGCCGCACGCTGAGCTGTACCGGCCTGCCCGCCAGCTTTGTTACCCTGGCCGAACTGTATGGGGTGTCCGAGCTGTTGCCCGCATGAGCCAGACAAACCCCGCGATCCGTGTCAGCGAACTGCGCAAGCGCTTCCGCACCACCCAGGCGCTCGACGGGGTTTCGCTCGATATCCAGCAGGGTGAGTTTTTCGGCCTGCTGGGGCCCAACGGAGCGGGCAAGACCACACTGATCTCGATTCTGGCCGGGCTCGCCCGGGCCGATTCGGGTCATGCCGCCATCATGGGCCACGACGTGGTGCGCGACTATCGCCAGGCGCGCCGCGCCCTCGGCGTGGTGCCGCAGGAGCTGGTCTACGATCCCTTCTTCAACGTGCGCGAAACCCTGCGCATCCAGTCCGGTTATTTCGGCCTCAAGCACAACGATGGCTGGATCGACGAGATCATGCATCACCTCGATCTCACCCAGCACGCCGACAAGAACACGCAGAACCTGTCGGGCGGCATGAAGCGTCGCCTGCTGGTGGCGCAGGCGCTGGTGCACAAGCCGCCGGTCATCGTGCTGGACGAACCGACCGCCGGTGTCGACGTCAATCTGCGCCGCTCGCTGTGGGAATTCATCAGCCGCCTCAACCGCGAGGGGCACACCATCCTGCTGACCACGCATTATCTGGAAGAGGCCGAGGCACTGTGTGGCCGCATCGCCATGCTGAAAAGCGGACGCGTCGTCGCCCTCGACGCCACGCGCAACCTGCTGCAACTGACCAACGAGCATTGCGCCCAGCTGCGGTTCGACCCCGAATCCGTGCCACCCGCCTGGCAGGGCCGCCTGCAACGCGATGCCGACGGCTGCTGGCGCGTCAATTTCAGCGACTATGGCGAACTGGAAACCCTGCTTGCCGACCTGCGCGGCGCCGGAATCCGTGTGACCGAGATGCACCTGCTGGAACCTGACCTGGAGGATGTCTTCACCGACATCATGAAGCGCACATGACTGGATTGCCGGCGCTCTTCTACAAGGAACTGCTGCGCTTCTGGAAAGTGGTGGTGCAGACCGTGGTCGCCCCGGTGGTGACGGCGCTGCTGTACCTGCTGATTTTTTCCCAGGTGCTGGAAGGACATGTCGAGGTTTATCCCGGTGTCTCCTACACCCAGTTTCTGGTGCCGGGGCTGGTGATGATGAGCATGCTGCAGAACGCGTTTTCCAACAGCTCGTCCAGCCTGATCCAGTCGAAAATGCAGGGCAACATCGTATTCGTGCTGCTGCCGCCGCTGTCGTATCTGGAATTTTTCCTCGCCTATCTGGGGGCGGCGGTCTTGCGCGGGCTGATCGTCGGGCTCGGCGTATGGATGGTGACCCTGTGGTTCGCGCCGTGGCAGATGCCACAGCCTGGCTGGCTGCTGGCGTATGCAGTGCTGGCCTGCGCGATCATGGGGGCGGTCGGCATCGTCGCCGGGATCTGGGCGGAAAAATACGACCAGCTGGCGGCGTTCCAGAATTTCCTCATCCTGCCACTCACCTTCCTGTCCGGCGTGTTTTATTCGATCCACTCGCTGCCGCCTTTCTGGCAGGCCGTCTCGCACGTTAACCCGGTGTTCTACCTGATCGACGGCTTCCGCTATGCGTTTGTCGGGCAGTCCGACACCGATCCCTGGCTCGGTCTGCTGGTCGCCGGGGCCTGCTTTGTGGCAATATCCGCCCTCACTCTGATGCTGCTGAAGCGCGGCTACAAACTCAGACACTAGATTGCGAAAGACGAGCGAGGCAAAACAGACATGGTTACTCCCGACGACATCAAAGGCTGGATTACCGAGAAACTGCCGTGCGACCACATCGAGCTGGACGGCGACGGCCAGCATTTCCAGGCGGTCATCGTCAGCCCCGCCTTTGCCGGCAAGAACATGATCCAGCAGCACCGCCTGGTGTACGACGCGCTGGGTTCGCGTATGCACGCGCAGATCCACGCGCTGTCGATGAAGACCTACACTCCCGAAGACTGGGCCGCGCGCTGAATGGATGCGCTGCTGATCCACGGCGGCAATCCGCTCGCCGGTGAGGTGCGCATTTCCGGCGCCAAGAATGCCGCGCTGCCGATCCTCACCGCCAGCCTACTTGCCGTGGAACCGCTGCGTCTCGGCAATGTGCCGCATCTCAAGGACATCAGCACCATGCTGGCGCTGCTCGGCCACATGGGCGTGCGCGTCACGCTGGACGACCAGAACCGCGTCACCCTGTGCGGCGAATCGATCCCGCACAAGGAAGCCCCCTACGAAATGGTGAAAACCATGCGCGCCGCGATTCTGGTGCTGGGGCCGACGCTGGCGCGCTTCGGCGAGGCGCGCGTCTCCCTGCCCGGCGGCTGCGCCATCGGTTCGCGCCCGGTCGACCTGCACATCAAGGGTCTGCAGGCGATGGGGGCCGACATCCAGATCGAACATGGCTACATCCATGCCCGCTGCAAGCGTCTCAAGGGCGCGCGCATCGTGATGGACATGGTCACCGTGACCGGTACCGAGAACCTGATGATGGCCGCCGCGCTGGCCGACGGTACCACGGTGCTGGAAAACGCCGCGCGCGAGCCCGAGGTGGTCGACCTGGCGCGCTGCCTGGCCGCGATGGGTGCCAACGTCGAAGGCGCCGGCAGCGACGTCATTACCATTCACGGCGTCGACAAGCTTCACGGCGCCGACTATTCGGTGATGGCCGACCGCATCGAGACCGGCACCTTCCTGGTCGCCGCCGCGATGACCGGCGGCCGCGTGCGCGCCACCCACACCCAGCCCGACACGCTGGAAGCCGTGATCGCCAAGCTGCGTGAGGCGGGCGCGAAGGTCGAGACGGGGCCGGACTGGATCGAGGTCGAATCCGACGGCAAATTGAAGGCCGTGGACGTGCGCACCGCGCCGCATCCGGCGTTTCCAACCGACATGCAGGCGCAGTTCATGGCGATGAACGCCATCGCCGACGGCGCCGCCAGCGTCACCGAAACCATTTTCGAAAACCGCTTCATGCACGTGCAGGAGCTGCGCCGCCTCGGTGCGAACATCGAGGTTTCCGGCCACACTGCTTTAGTGCGCGGTGTGCCGCGACTGGACGGCGCCATCGTCATGGCCACCGACCTGCGTGCCTCGGCCTGCCTGGTACTGGCCGGCCTGGTGGCGGCAGGCGAGACCACCATCGAGCGCATCTATCACCTTGATCGCGGCTACGAGCGCATTGAGGAGAAGCTGACCCAGCTCGGCGCGCGCATCAAGCGCATGCATTGACAGACATCGAACATGAGCAATTCAGGCATCACGCTGGCCCTGTCCAAGGGCCGCATCTTTGAAGAAACCCTGCCGCTGCTGGCTGCGGCCGGCATCACTCCGACCGAGAACCCCGAGTCCTCGCGCAAGCTCATCATCGGCACCAACCGCGACGACGTGCGCCTGATCATCGTGCGCGCCAGCGACGTGCCGACCTACGTGCAATACGGCGCCGCCGACCTCGGCATCGCTGGCAAGGACGTGTTGAACGAACATGGCGGCAACGGCCTCTATCAGCCGCTCGACCTGCAGATCGCGCGCTGCCGCATGATGGTCGCGGTGCGTGAAGGCTACGACTATGCGGGGACGGTGAAGCAGGGCGCGCGCATCCGCGTCGCCACCAAATACGTCAATGCGGCGCGCGACCATTTTGCCTCCAAGGGCGTGCACATCGACCTCATCAAGCTGTACGGCTCGATGGAACTGGCGCCGCTGGTCGGACTGTCCGATGTCATCGTCGATCTCGTCTCCACTGGCGGCACGCTCAAGGCCAACGGGCTCGTCGCGGTGGAACATATCAGCGACATCAGTTCGCGGCTGGTGGTGAATCAGGCGGCGTTGAAGCTCAAGCGCCGCCTGATCCAGCCGGTGATCGATGCATTCGCGTCGGCAGTCGCTGCCGGCGGCGCGCGCTGAGGCGCTCCGCGGCGCGTGACGACCGAACGCCGACGCACGGCAGGGCTTAAGCATGTGTGAGATCGCAGGCGTCGTCTCAGCCACGCCGGTCGAGATACCCTGCTCGACGACATGGCGCAACGCCGAGGACCGCAGCCTTGCGCTGGTCGCCAACGGCGAGATCTACAACTACCGCGAACTGCGCGCCAAACTGGAAACGCTCGGCCACTGCTTCGCCACCCACTCCGACTGCGAAACGCTCCTGCACGACTACGAGGCCTGGGGGATCGCCTTCCTCGATCGCCTGCAGGGCATGTTTGCCTTCGCGCTCCACGATGCGCAGCGCTGCGAGCTGATCCTCGCGCGCGACCGACTCGGCATCAAGCCGCTTTACTACTGTCCCGATAGCCGGGGGCTGGTTTTTGGGTCCGAGATCAAAGCGCTGCTGCCCTGGCTGGGGAAGCCCGAGGTCGATCCGCAAGGACTTGCCCAACTCCTGCAGTCCAATTTCACCTGCGCGCCGCGCACGCTGCTGCAAGGCGTTGCGAAATTGCCGCCCGCGCATCTAGCCCGGATCGATACCCGTGCCCTGACGATGGAAGTGCAGGCCTAGTGGTCGTCGTTGCAGATCACCCCGCTCAGTCTTGGTTTGAACGAAGCGCTGGAACGTTTCGACATCTTGATGAAAGACGTGATGGACATCCATATGTGTGTCGACGTCCCGCTGGGCCTGTTCCTCTCGGGAGGGGTCGATTCTTCCCTGCTGGCGGCCCAACTGGCCAACGCATGGACAAACCTCTGCACACGTTCTCGGTGGGCTTCCCCGGCACTTCGGTGCACAACGAGGTCGATGACTCGATGCGGCACAGCGCGTCGTCGCGCAGTTCCACACCCGCCACAGTGTGTTCGAGGTCAGTACCGACGGCATGCTGGACTGTCTGCCGCGCAGCGTATGGGCGGTTGACGACCTCACCGCCGATTACGCCAACCTGCCGGTGTCGATGCTGGCCGAGCGAGTGGGCGTCGAACTGAAAGTGGTGTTTTCAGGCGAAGGCGGGGACGAAGTGTTCGCCGGCTATGGGCGTTATCGCTCACCCTGGATCAAGCGGGCCTGGGCGGCGATGCGCGCGCCTGGCAGCGGCAGCTTCCGCAGCAAGGGCGGCCCGCCCGGTATTGTTCAGCCCGTGATTGGCCGAAGTCTTGCCCGGTTGGCGGCAACCCTTCCGGCAGGCGTGGCAGCATACCCCACAGCAGTGGACGCGGCTGCAGCGCATGCAATGCGTGGATCTGGAAACCTGGCTGCCCGACGATCTCTTGATCAAGGCCGACCGTATGCTGATGGCCTGGGGCATGGAAGGTCGCGTGCCGTTCCTCGACCATCGGGTGGTCGAGTTCGGGCTGGCGCTGCCGGACGCCTACAAGATCGAAAAGCGTACCGGCAAGCGCTTCCTGCGGCTGTGGGGCGAACGCTATCTGCCGCGCGACCATAGGTCCTGCCGGAAGCGGGCGGCATCCGCACCTGGTTCGATCCGTCTGAGGTGCGCAAGCTCCTGCGCGCACAACAGCAGGGCGCAAAGCACAGCACCGCACCGCGCTGTGGACGCTGCTGAACTTTGCGATCTGGCATCGCATTCACATCGAGTCGGGCGGCGAAAAGCCGGCCGACCAGGCGGATCCGCTGGCGTTCATCGCGCAATGAACCGACATACCCAATATCCAATATTTTTCAATGCGCGCCATCTGGCACCAACGGTATGGAAATGAAAGAAAACAAAACTCTTGTCATGAGCCCCGAAAACCCCGGTTGGAGCGATGTACTCACTGGAACACACAGCATGCGCTACTGGCTGCTGCTGGCACCGGTCTTCATTGCGCTGCTCTATCAGGTCGGGCGCGGACTGGGCAACACAAGCTATATGCTCTACTGGGTCACCGCGGTGGTTCTGCTGGTCCGCACGCGCAGCTTCGCGTTCCCGCCAGCCGCATCGGTCCTGTACCTGGCGCTGTTGGCATGGGGCACGCTCAGCGCTGCGCTGTCGATCAATCCTGACGGCGCCTACGGCAAGTGGGTGCAGTATGCCTTGCTGGGGTCCAGCTACTTCATCACCTGGGCACTGGTGCGCACCATCCCCGAATTCAGCCTGGAGCGTGCCGTCAGAATGATCGGCGTGGCAGGCCTGATCGGCTTTGCATACTATGCAGCCCAGTTTCTCATCCTGTCGATGTCGTCCGACTTCCATCCCGAACTGCAGGTGCACGGCCTGGTACCGGCCTATCTTGCCCCCTTCGCGCTTTATTTCATCTGGCAGACCGTCAAGGGCAAAATCCGTGTTGTCCTGAGCCTGGCCTGCCTGGCCAGTCTGACCCTGCTGCTGGTTTTTTCCAACAGCCTGACCGAGGTGGTCACCCTGGCCGGGGCGCTCGCAGTGCTTGTGTTCTTCGTTGTCCCCAACAAGCGCCTGCTGGCGCTGGGAGGAACCTCGCTCCTGTTTATTGCGCTGATCCTCGCGTTCGACCCGGCCGGGCATGTGCTGAGCCAGGCAGAGCATACGCACGAGTACTGGTTCACTTTCCTCAACCAGTTGAGCAGCTTCCGCACGCAGCTCTGGTATCAGGCGATCACCATTCCGCCGCCCAACCAGTGGCTGGGCGGCGGCCCCAGCAATGTGGGGCTGTACCCGCCCGTGGTGATCAACGAGACATACAAGGTGGGGCACCTGCACAACCTGCTGCTGGACTGCTGGTATGAATTGGGTGTGGTCGGACTGGCCTTGTACATGATGTTCTATGGTGCACAAATCCTGGCAGTCATGGCTGGTGCGGCGAATCTTCGTTCCTTGCAGCATGGGGTCATGTATGCGGCTGTGGCGGGCATCCTTGTCGCAACGATGCTGGAGCAATCGTATCGGTCCTACCATGTGGCCATGTTCGTGTCGTTTCTTCTTGCACTCTATAATCCGGATTCCGGGAAACCTGGGCGTGAGCAAGGTTGATCGGTGAAATGGCAAGAAACCTCCGTCAATATATCTCCGGTGAAATGAAGCCTGTTATGTTGGCCGGGACTCTGATCCCGGCGTATCGAGTGGAGTTGCACCCAAATTGACCCCGATATGGCTCAAGCTCCTGCCGGCAAGCCTGAGGGCCAGAATCGAGCATCGCCCAAATCTGCAAAAAGCGCTCACCAATACGGGCTGGCTGTTGGGCGACAAGATACTCCGCATGGGGATGGGGCTGCTTGTCGGCGTATGGGTAGCGCGATATCTGGGGCCTGAGCAGTTCGGTCTCATGAACTATGCCATGGCCATCGTTGCCCTGTTCGGGGCGGTCGCCGGTTTGGGGTTGAATGGCATCGTTGTGCGGGATCTGGTTCAGAAGGCGGATGGAGCCAGCCTCACCCTGGGCACGACTTTCCTGCTGCAATTGATGGGTGGTTTCCTGGCTTTTGTTCTGGCTGTCGTGGCTATCAGCGTCATGAGGCCGGCTGACGACCTAGCTAGGGCAATGGTTGCAATACTCGGGTTTGCCTTGGTATTCAAGGCGTCAGAGGTGGTGAAGTACTGGTTTGAATCGCAGGTCAGATCCAAGTACACCGTATGGGTGGAAAACGGCGTCTTTCTCATTCTGGCGGCGATCAGGGTCGGTTTGATCCTGGTCAAGGCGCCGCTGCTGGCCTTTGTATGGGCGGCGTTGGCGGAAACCGCATTGGCGGGGTCATTGTTGTTGCTGGTCTACGCGAGGCAAGCGGGCTGGTTGTTGAACTGGCGCGCAAGCCGGTCCCGCGCAAAAAGCCTGCTCATGGAAAGCTGGCCGCTGATACTTGGGTCCATGGCCTCAATGATCAACATGAGAATGGATCAGGTGATGCTCGGGTCTATGGTCAACAATACAGTCGTCGGCAACTATTCCGCGGCTGTCCGATTGGCCGAGGTGTGGCTGATAATTCCCGGCATCATCGGTTCGTCCATTTATCCGTCTATCATTGCGGCAAAAGCAAAAAGCGAGGAACTTTACCGGAAGAGAATTCTTCAAGTAACCAAACTGATGGCAACAGGCGTNCTGCCAGCTGCTGTCATCATTTTCTTGCTGTCCGACCAGGTTGTCCATCTGATTTATGGCCAGCAGTATGCCGCTGCCGGAACTTACTTGGCTATCTATATCTGGACTGGCGTGCCCTATCTGGTCTTCTTTGTTCTGAACCAGATGTTTTATATCGAAGGCTTGTTGAAGGCCGGATTTGTGGTGTCGATCTTTTCCGTCGTGTCGAATGTGCTGCTCAATTTCATGTTGATACCCCTCTACGGGGGGATTGGGGCAGCGATTTCCACTTTGATAACTGCAGTAGGATCGACCCTACTCTCTTTAGCCATCCTTAATTCGAAAACCGGGATATTTCTGAACAACAGAAAATAGCCAAACCAAACCAAATCATTATGAAATTTGCAATTTTCTTGCTTGGAAAAGTTCGCCGACTCGTCGAGGCGATAACGAAGACCGAGATAAGCGTCAAGATCAGGCCGCGTGTAAAAATCCAGGTTCATCCCAGAGCGGTGTCTGATGGAAGGGCGATGGCGCTCTATGCCGACCTTGTCGAAAAGTTCTGCACCTTCAAGCCGTCGAATATTTTCGAGATCGGCGCAAATTATGCACAGGATGCGGAATATCTCAGGAAGCGTTTTGGCCTGGCGGACTTGGATATCTATGTCTTCGAGCCCCACACGGCGATCATCAAGGCGGTGCGAGAACTCTACAACTTCAACAGCTACGATTTTGCGATTTCCGATCACAACGGCAGGGCAGTGTTCCACGCCATTGACGTGGAAAACAATGAATACGGGAACAGTGGCATCTCGTCCCTGAGGAAGGGTTTGACCGCCGATAGCCGCAACTTTGTCGACATCGAAGTCGAAGTGATCAGAATGGATAAGTTCATTCGGGACAACCAGATCCAGTCGGTCGACTTTTTGAAGCTCGACGTGGAAGGTGCGAATTACGAAGTTCTCGATGGCTTCGGCGAGGAATTGTCGAAGGTCAAATCGATACAGGTTGAAGGAGAGTACCGGCAGTACTGGGAGGGACAGAAACTCTACTGGGATATCGAGCGCTTGTTGAGACAGAATAATTTCGAATTGGTGTATTTCCAGTTGTCGGACGACGGCGTGCAGTCCGACTCTTTCTGGGTGCAACAGCAATACATCGCCAGAAGTTGAGAATGGACGCCAAGAAGAACAACGCAATCGTGTTCGGCCTCACTGCGGACCATGTGTTTGCGGTGGCCTGCGTGATGATGGACCTAAAGCGGCTATCCCCAGGGATGGTCGACGAGGTCGTGATTATTCACGACGGAATTGGCAAGAATGACCAGAAAATTCTTGGCACAATCTTGCCGACCAGGTTTATTTTGTATGACTTCCCACTGAAGAGCGCGAGAGTATTAAATTCCCGTTCTGTGAGGCAATTCTCTAAGATGGTTTTTACCAAATTTGAGTGCCTCAGGTTGTTGGATGACTACAAAAATGTGATGTGGTCGGACTACGATGTCATTGTTCAAGTCGACATATCTGAACTTTTTTCCCATTGTGAAGAGGGAATTAAATTCATGCCGGGCGAGAATTCTGTCAGGGGACAATTACATGAATCAGTTAGTGAATATGATATGGAGGCCGTTGGCATAGGCGCAGGGCTTTTTGTATTTCAGGACCATTTAAAAAAACATAAAGAAATGTACCAGTTCTGCTATGCGGAACTGGACAAATATGCGGAGCTTTTATATATGCCCGAACAAGCCATATTCGATTTCATGGTTCAGCGTTTCAGTCTGCAACCGGTTCTGATCGATAGCAAGGTATTTTCGCCCCATCCTAGCGATCCAGTCTTGGCTCCAAAGGCCAAGATCATTCATGCATATGGACAGCCAAAGTTCTGGAATGGCCTACACAATGAGCATTGGCAGAAAAATTATCAGAACTGGTTAAACTTGGGGGGGGGTAAGTATGAAGAGAAATCGGCTATGGACAGGGTGATTACCAAATTTAAATCAATATTGCTGCGGTTTCGGTGCGCGATTGAGAAATTTGAGGAAAAGGCGTAGTGAGCGAGGTTGGTTACGACCGGTCCAGAATTTATCAAGTGAGTTTGGATCCGGAAAATGAGAATGACGCCAGGATTATTGCGAGCAAATACATACCATCTAATTCCGTCGTCTTGGATGTAGGTTCCGCTTGTGGGGATTTTGGCGCTTTCTTGCATAGGAACAAGAACTGCGAAATGCATGGCATGGAATTCAGTCCGGAGAGCATTGCCATTGCGAAAGAGACCGGGGCCTATTCAGCCATAAACCGAGTCGACCTCAACTCCTTTGAGAGCGCGGCCTTTGAAAATTATTGGAAATCTTTCGACGTCATTGTGCTTCTCGATGTGTTAGAGCACGTCGTGCAACCGAACAAAGCTTTTCACCCCTTTAAGACGTTCTTGAAGGAAGGTGGGTTTTTTGTGATTTCGCTTCCGAACGTGGCATTTGGGGATGTGAAGCTTCAGTTGCTGAATGACGACTTCAGCTATACGGAAACGGGCATTTTGGATAAAACTCATCTGAAGTTCTTTACCTTCAAGAGCATTGCGGACTTCTTCTCTCGGCAAGGGGTTCGGCTTCTTGACTGCTCCGTAGTCGTGTCTGACGTCACGGGTGCGCACCGAGTGCCGTCTCGCGTCAGGAGTTATGTCTTGAAGGATCCGCATTCGTTCGTATACCAGTACGTAATGAAAGCGGAACCTTCGGTCTTGGACAGAGATGCGCTAGCGCAGCTCAATTTAGACAATCTGGACATACCGTGGCGCCAAGTCAATCCGCGTCTCAGGTCGATTCGCCGAAAGAAGATCCTTGATGCAATTCTGCCACCGGGGTCTCGCCGCAGACAGATGGTGAAGCAATTGCTTGGATCGCTTCGGGGTTTGTGAATTCTCTACGTGAGACTTGGCTGAAGTGCCCGCCGTTGGAAGAAAAAATGAAGAAACTATTGATGGTCTGTATTCCGACCTATAAGCGGGAGAAGTCGTTACGCCGGTGTATCGAATCAGTGGCCGCACAAATTGAAAACGCTTCGCTATCAGGACATGTCGGAATCTATGTGGCGAACGATGCATCGCCTGATAACACGGCCAACCTGCTAAGGGATTACTTGCAACGCTACTTTGCGGCCGTGACTCGGGAACGCAACCTTGGCATGAGCGCGAATATCCGGTGCATGCTGGAAGAGGCGTCGCGGACGAGCGAATATCAATTGATCATCACAGATGACGATTCGCTTCAGCCCGGGGTTTTGGTGGAATTGGTCGAATTCCTTCGAATGCATCGCCCTAGTTTGCCGGCGGCTTGGACGCCACGATATTCATATACGGAACAAGGCGGCCTTCACTGTGTTGTTTGCGATTCCTTTCCGGATAGCGTGGCAATAGAGCCTTCATCGGCTAATGCAGCCAGGTACATGGATAATGGGTTTGTATTGTCCGGGTTAATTCTGCGGGGGGAAGCAATTGATTTCGAGTTCTGGAAAGAATTCGATGACAACGCCTATTTTCCAGTCATCGTGTTTGGAGATCTGCTCCGAGGAAAAGGCGCATACTTCTGGAAAAAAAATATCGTGCATCATACCGTGCTGAACGTTTGCCACTGGGAATCGTGGGGAAAGAACGACGTGGCAATAGAACTCAGGCTCTTTCTGGATTTTATTCTTGCATATCAGATTCTGGCCCAAAAAACTGGGACTTCGAGCTCGTTCTATTACAGGGCTTTTCCTGGCATTTACAGATCCGTCATCGAGCTTCTTAGGTCCAATAAATTGAGGGCGGACCGAAGCCTTGTGCTGGATGCGATCCGAGATCTAGCGGAAAAGCGCGCTCGGAGGCTGGGCTTGCCGGCTCGGCAAACGTTGATTCTTGCCCTTGTTGCAGGGGTTGCGTTGGCGGCCGCCAAGACCTTGGCTGCAAGCGCATTGTCATTAGTCAGTACTGGTGCAACCAAGAGTAAGAATAGGGACAGGGTCCGCGCTTACAGCGACTTACTTCGCAGTGCGCCTCTTGTTTTCAAGCTGATCACCTCGTCTGGAAGACCTTGAATGGCAAACTGGCAGCTGAAGACTCCGGTCGCGTTCATTATTTTCAACCGGCCGGAAACCACGGAGCGTGTTTTCGCAGAGATTGCCAAGGTCAAGCCACCCAAACTTCTGGTTGTGGCAGATGGTCCGAGGCCGGATAGGCCGGGTGAACTTGAGAAATGCGCGGCAACACGCGAGGTCATCAAGCGCGTGGATTGGGAATGCGAAGTCCTCACGAACTTTTCCGACGTTAATCTCGGTTGCAGGAACCGGCCGGCGAGTGGCATAGACTGGGTGTTCGAACAAGTGCCTGAAGCCATTATCCTTGAGGATGACTGCTTGCCGCACCCGAGTTTCTTTCGTTTCTGCGAAGAGCTCCTGGAACGCTACCGCGATGATGAGCGAATTGGTTTGATCAGCGGCGACAACTTCCAGTTCGGCCGTAAGCGAGGTGAGGCCAGCTACTACTTCTCGCGCTACAACCACATTTGGGGCTGGGCTTCATGGAGGAGAGCTTGGCGTCATTACGACCGTGACGCGTCCTTATGGCCGGCTTTTCGGGATGGTGGGTGGTTGGATGCCTTGGTGAATACGCACAGTGAACGGCGACATTGGGCCAAGGCATTCGATGCCGTATTTGAAGATCAGCTCGATGCTTGGGATTACCAGTGGACACTGGCGCTTTGGTCGCAGGGAATGGTGTCGGCCCTACCCAATGTCAACCTGATATCGAACATTGGTTTCGGTGCCGATGCCACCCATACGCACAAGGTAAGCGTCTATGCGGACATGCCTGTCGAGCCGATAGAATTCCCGCTTCGCCATCCAAAGATTGTCCTGCCCCACCCTGAAGCGGACACCTTTACCGGCCGACGTTCGTTCAGCACTTCAGTCGCTGGGATGGTCCTGCAAGAGCTGCGAAATATCTCGCTAAGGTTTCGGGCACGATAAAAACGCCCCAGTTGGGCGGACTCTTCGCGTCAGAAGAGAACAAATGAGAGGGAAAAGATGCCTTTGGCTTGTGTGCTGTGTGGCAGCAAGGATGTAACGGTGCGAGAGGTGGTCAGCGTTCAGGATCTAAACGCGAAATATGCGCAGGCCTTTGGTATTGAACACGCGCTGAATTCCACCCGGCTGGATTATTGTGTCTGTGCGTCTTGCGGTCTCGGATATTTCGACCCAATGGAGACGGGCGGAGAGGGGCTGTACGAGCGACTTCAGTCCTTCGACTGGTATTACATGGCAGAGAAGTATGAGTATGCAGTCGCGCAGAAATACCTGCCTGCAGAGGGGGGGGTTCTGGAGGTCGGGGGAGGCAAGGCGGCGTTCGCGAAGGTGGTCGGGGCTCACAGATACACGGGACTGGAGTTCAACGATAAAGCTATCGAGAAGGCAAGCGAGGCTGGTATTCGACTGATTAAGCAGACGGTAGAAGTTCATTCCAGTTCCGGCAATACGTACGACGCGGTTGTGTCATTCCAGGTTCTGGAGCACGTTGTGGATCCGGCGGGGTTCATCAGGGACTGCGTGAAGTGCCTGAAGCGAGGCGGGCGTTTGATTATTGCAGTGCCGGCCCATGATAGTTTTGTTGGAACTGCATTGAACAACATACTTGATATGCCGCCACACCATGTGACGCACTGGACCGGGACGACACTGCGACATTTGGCGGAACGCTTCGGTCTCGAAGTGTTGGCAATAGAGTACGAGTCCGTTGCAGAGTATCACCGGGATTGGGCGCATAAAACGATATGGGAATCACGGCTGAGACGGTGGCTCGGCATGAAACCGAAGCTGCTGGATTATTCGCTGATCGCCAGACTCGTATCCAAATTGTCGTCGATACTGGGGAAGCTTGTTCCCATTCCACTCACTGATGTCAAAGGTCACACCGTGATCGGTGTCTACCGAAAAATCTGAGTGGGCCATCCTCACATTGCCTCGCCCATCGCGAGCCTTCGATCTTGAAAGTTCGGGTATTCAATCACTCTGACTCTGTTGGCGGAGCCGCCCGGGCCGCACTTCGGATCCATCATGCCTTGCGGTCGGAGGGAGTGGATTCGCGCATGCTCGTGAACGATGCATCGTCGCAGCACTGGACGGTAGAGGGACCCCAAGGCAAGTGGGACCGGATGACGGCAATGGTTCGCCCTGTGCTCGGCAGGCTGCCGAACCGTTTGCTGACCACCGGGAACCCAATCCTGCACTCGTCGGCAATGTTGCCTTCCGGTTGGCCCAGGAAGATCAACTTGTCCGACGCTGATGTGGCGCATCTGCAGTGGGTGAATTTGGAAATGATGTCCATCGGGGACATCGGGCGCATCGAGAAGCCGATAGTCTGGACACTGCATGACATGTGGGCGTTTTGTGGCGCAGAGCATGTCACCGAAGACTTTCGCTGGCGTGATGGGTATTTGCGCACCAATCGGCCTAGCCCCGAATCAGGTTTCGATCTGAACCGCTGGGTGTGGCAACGCAAGCGCAAGGCGTGGCGGAGGCCGATGCATATTGTCGCCCCCAGCCATTGGTTGGCCGATTGCGTGCGCCAGAGTGTTCTGATGTGCGGCTGGCCGGTTTCTGTAATTCATAACCCTCTCGACACAGAGGTGTGGCGGCCGATTGAAAAGCATTCTGCTCGTCAGTTGTTGGGACTGACTTCGGCAGGGCCGCTGCTTTTGTTTGGAACATTTGGTGCCAATGCGGCGCCCCATAAAGGCTTCGATCTTCTGCTTTCTTCGCTGCAACACTTGCGGGAGCAGATGGGCGACCTGCACTTGCTGATATTGGGTCAGAATGCGCCGCGCGAGCCGCTCGATCTGGGATTCCCCGTTTATTACATGGGGCATCTACATGATGATCTTAGCCTCCGGGTGCTATACAGCGCGGCCGATGTGATTGTGATCCCTTCACGTATTGAAAATTTGCCCAATATGGGCGTCGAATCCCTGGCTTGTGGGACTCCGGTGGTGGCGTTTGACACTTGTGGCTTGCCTGACATCATTAGCCACCAGCAGACAGGCTATCTGGCGAAGGCATTCGATGCGGAAGATTTGGCACATGGAATACAGTGGGTGTTGGAAGATAGTGAGCGCTATGCGTGGTTGGCCACTCAAGCGCGGGAGGACGCTGTTGCGCGGTTCTCCTATCAGAAGGTGGCTCGACAATACATGGACGTGTACCACCAAGCCATTCGGGATGCATGACAGTGGGCTCCATACTTGAAGTTCGGCATGGCGGCAATAGCGGAGCCCAGTCCGTCGTACAGGAGGGTGGCTTGCGCATGACGGGAGGAAGAAAGCGATTCGAACCCGGCCAACCTCTGATCACCATCATTACTTCGACCTACAACGCGGCCGGGCATCTTCCCGATGCGATCAAATCGATTCGTGAGCAGACCTACGGCAACATCGAATGGATTGTTGTGGACGGTGCCTCAAGAGACGGCACGCTGGATATCCTTCGGCAAAACGAGGATGTGATCGATTACTGGATGAGCGAGCCGGACAAGGGGATTTACGATGCCTGGAACAAGGGCATTCGCCACGCGACGGGTGAATGGATTCTTTTCCTGGGCGCGGACGATTACCTGTGGACGCAGGATGTGCTGCAGAAAATGGCGGCCATGCTTGATTCGGCTTATCCCGCATACAGGGTGGTTTATGGGAAAGTTGCGCTGGTCAATCAGGCCGGCGAGGGTATCTATTTTCCGGGCGAGGCGTGGGAAAGGGTACGGAACCGCTTTCGCAGCGTGATGTGCCTTCCGCATACGGCCCTGTTCCATCACCGGGATTTATTTCGAGTGCATGGGGAATTCGATACCTCATTCAGGATTTCCGGTGACTACGAATTCCTTCTGCGGGAGTTGAAGGATCGCGAGGCGATGTTCGTGGATATCGTGATCGCCGGAATGTCGCTCGGCGGAATCTCGTCGAATCCTGCCACTTCCGAAAGGATGCTGTTTGAAATGCGTCGTGCCACCCGGGAAAACGGCCGCATTTTCCCGGGCATCCCCTGGCTGTTGGCTGCCGTCCGGCATATGCTGCGGCGTGTTTTGTGGCGCCTGCTAGGCGAGAGAGGCGCCCGCCATTTACTGGATATGGGACGACGGTTGATGGGCAAGCCGGCGCACTGGACGCGGACATGAGCCAGTTGAATACTGTGGCACCTGTCAGTGTCGTGATTCCCGCCTTTCGAGCCAAGGCTACCATTGCAGAAGCTATCGACTCGGTGGCCAAGCAGACCCAGTTGCCCCTGGAAGTCATCGTGGTGAATGACGGCAGCAAGGACGGGACGGGGGATTTCGTTAGGGAACTCGCGCTGCGTTACGACCCGGCTTGGTTGAAGGTGCTGGAACTGAGCGAAAATCAGGGGGCTGCGTCAGCACGTAACGCAGGATGGGCCGCGGCGCGAGGGGAGCTCATCGCATTCCTCGATGCGGATGATCGCTGGCACCCGAACAAAATCGAATATCAGTATGAATATATTTGCATGCATCCCGACGTTGCATTGTGCGGGCATGGCTACCGTATCGCGCGTGGTTCGGGAGCCGACTTGGATATCCCGCATCCGGCGCAAGCCGAGGATGTCCGGCCGCTCAGGCTTCTATTGTTCAACCCACTTGTAACGCCTTCCGTCATGGTCAGGGCAAACATTTCCTTCCGCTTCATGTCCGGCAAACGCCACACGGACGACCATTTGCTGTGGATGGAGATCGCCTTGTCGGGATTGCGCGTGGTGAGGATGTCAGCTCCGCTCGCCTTGATAAGCAAGCCCATGTTCGGAGCGGGTGGGCTGAGCTCACAGATGTGGGCGATGGAGAAAGGTGAACTGAATAATTATTGGCATCTGAAGACAATCGGAATGATAGGGCTGCCAGCGGCGATAGCTTTGATGGCCTTTTCATTGGCCAAGTATGTGCGTCGTCTGCTCATTGTTGCGTTCCGGCGTGCGGCCAGTCTGGTTCGTGGTGATAACCACGCTACGCAGCCGTGATCTCGATTTCGGTGGTCAGCCATGGCCAGGGCGACTTGGCAGGTAATGTCCTCGCAGACCTCGCCCGCTTTGCCGATTCGTTGCCCCTCGAAGTCATTCTGACCCGCAATATTCCCGAGCGGCTGCCATTTTCCTCTGAGGATTTTCCGTATCCTGTAACGGTCGTGGCGAATGCCTCGCCGAAGGGTTTCGGCGCAAACCACAATGCCGCCTTTCGGCTCGCGGAGGGAAAATGGTTCTGCGTGTTGAATCCGGACATACGCATGCCGGAAAACCCTTTCGCGCTATTGATCGAAGAGATTGAGCGCCAGCGCGCCGCCGTGATTGCGCCTGCCGTGCTTTCCCCGGCAGGACAAATTGAGGACAGCATTCGCCGGTTCCCGACACCCTTTTCTCTGGCCAACAAGTTGTTGGGCCGGGGCGATGGCCGCTATGCTTTTGCGGTGGGTGATGAAACCTTTCCGGCTGACTGGGTGGGTGGCATGTTCATGCTGTTCAGGGCTGAGGATTACCGGCGCGTGGGTGGTTTCGACGAGGGGTTCTTTCTTTATTACGAAGATGTCGATATCTGCACGCGCCTGTGGCAGGGTGGGCACCGGGTGCTGGCCTGCCCCAAAGTGCAGGTGTCCCATGATGCGCGCCGTGCGAGCCGGCGGGATTTTCGTTACATGCGCTGGCATGCAGGCAGCATGGCGCGCTACCTGAGCAAGCATTGGCTGCGTCTGCCGAAGACGGGCAACTCGTGATGACAAGTCCGAACCATTCCAGGGTGCTGGTCACGGGCGCCGCCGGTTTTGTCGGCCGCGCGCTGTGCAGTCAACTCACCGGCGCCGGCCAAGCGGTTATCCCCGCTGTGCGGCGCGGGTCGGAGTTGCAGGGCGAGGTGGTGATCGGCGATATCGGGCCATCGACGGACTGGCGTCTGCCGCTCGCGGGCTGCGATGCGGTTGTCCATCTTGCAGCGCGTGTGCACATGATGCAGGAAAGCGTCCAGGACCCTCTCGCGTTGTATCGAGAGATCAATACCGAGGCCACCCTCAATCTCGCCCAACAGGCGGCACAGGCGGGGGTGAGGCGCTTCGTTTTCATCAGCACCATCAAGGTCAACGGCGAGGGGCGTGATGCACCCTATCGGGAAACCGATGCGGCCACGCCCGAGGATCCGTATGCGATATCCAAGTGGGAAGCCGAACAGGGGCTGCGCAGGATCGCGCAGGAAACCGGGCTGGAAGTAGTGATTCTGCGGCCGCCGCTCGTATATGGATCGGGCGTGAAGGAGAACTTCCGGCGTCTGCTCGACACCGTCGCGCGCGGCTGGCCGCTCCCGCTCGGGGCGATCCACAACCGTCGCAGCCTTCTCTATCTTGGCAACTTTGTCGACGCGATCCGCGTGTGCATCGAACATCCGGCTGCGGCGGGACAAACTTTCCTGCTCGACGACGGCCATCCGGTTTCGACGCCCGAACTGGTTCGCGCGCTGGCGCGGGCGATGGGGCGGCCGGCCCGGCTGTTTCCTGTCCCGGTGGGCGTACTCAGGCTCGTCGGCACGATGCTGGGGAAGCGGGCGCCAGTGGCACGCCTGACAGGCTCCCTGTACGTGGATAGCTCGGCTATCCGCTCCCGCTTGGGCTGGACGCCTCCCTATTCCCTGGCGGAAGGGCTGGCGGAAACGGTGGTTTCAGCAAAATGAGTTGGCTTGCCGTTGTTTTCTCGTTCGTGGCGTGCTGGCTGACGCTCTCCTGGCTCCTGCGCCGCAACCGCCTGCCGATGGACCACCCCAACGAACGCTCGCTGCACGCGACGCCGACGCCGCGCGTCGGTGGGCTGGGCATCATGGCCGGCGTGCTGGCGGCGGCGCTGTGGCTCGGTGATACGGCACTGTTGCCGGTGACGCTGGGCGCGTTCGCGCTCGCTGCGGTGTCGGTGCTCGACGACGTACGCGGCCTGCCGGTGCGCGTGCGCTTCCTGGCCCACTTCGTCGCGGCGGGGGGCTGCCTGCTGGCACTGGGCCTGACCGGTTGGGCCTTGCTCGCGGGCATGCTCGCAGTGGTCTGGGTGACCAACCTCTACAATTTCATGGACGGCTCGGACGGACTCGCGGGCGGCATGGCGGCAATCGGCTTCAGCGCGCTGGGGCTGGCTGCGTGGCTCGGCGACGCACCCGGGCTGGCCGCATTCTGCGCGGCGATCGCGGCGGCGGCGCTCGCCTTTTTGCGCTTCAATTTCCCGCCGGCGCGGGTGTTCATGGGCGACGCCGGCTCGATTCCGCTGGGCTTCATGGCGGCTTCGCTGGGTATCCTGGGTGCGCTGCGGCATGTGTGGCCCTGGCTGTTTCCGCTGCTGGTGTTCTCCCCCTTCATCGTCGATGCCAGCGTGACGCTTGCGCGGCGCGGGCTGCGCGGCGAACGAATCTGGGAGGCGCACCGCTCGCATTACTACCAGCGCGCGGTGCTGCTCGGTGCGTCGCATCGCCAGATCGCCCTCGCCGCGTATGCGCTGATGCTGGCTATGGCAGCGCTGGCATTCGTGCTGCTGTTTTTGCCGCAAACCCTTGCGTGGCTGCTTATACTGTCGGCCGCAACCTACCTGCTGATTTTCCTCGCCATCGATTTGCGATGGCACCGGCCTCGCAATGAAGCTTAATCCGCGTATCGCGCTCATCGTCCTGTACGACATCCTGGTGGCGGCCATCGCCTGGCTGGCCGCGTACTGGCTGCGCTTCAACCTGGAGGTGCCGGCTGCGTTCCGGACGGCGGCTGTCTCCACTCTGGCCTGGGTGGTGCCGCTGCAGGCGGCGGTGTTCTGGCGTTTTGGCCTCTACCGCGGCATCTGGCGCTTCGCCAGCCTGCCCGACCTCAAGCGCATCGTGCTGGCGGTCGGGTTGGCGGCGCTGCTGGTTCCGCTGGTGCTGGTCCTGTTTCGTGTCAGCGCCGTGGTGCCGCGTTCGGTGCTGATCCTCGATCCGCTGCTGCTGGTGGTCGTGATGGGCGGCAGCCGTCTGGCTTACCGCGCCTGGAAGGAACATCGCCTGGCCAGCGTACTGCACCCCGACAGCAAACCGGTGCTGGTGGCCGGTGCCGGCTCGGCGGCGGACTTCCTGCTGCGCGAGCTGGCGCGCAACCCGGCGGGCTTTCACGTGGTGGGCCTGCTCGACGATAGCCGCGACAAGCAGGGGCGGCTGGTGCAGGGCGTCCCGGTGCTCGGGCCGTTGGCCGACGTTGCCGACTGGGCAAAGAAAATGGACGTCGACGACGTGGTGCTGGCGCTGCCGTCGGCTGCGCACGCGGTGCGCAAGCGCATCACCCAGGCCTGTACCGAGGCTGGGTTGAACGTGCTGACCGTGCCCTCGCTCGAAGACCTGGTGGCTGGCCGGGTGTCGGTTTCCAGCCTGCGCCGAATCGAACTCGACGACCTGCTGGGGCGTGACCCGGTACAGCTCGACGACAGCGGCTTGCACCAGCTGCTGACCGGCCGGGTAGTGATGGTGACCGGGGCCGGCGGTTCGATCGGCTCCGAGCTGTGCCGCCAGATCGCGCGCTTTGCGCCAGCGAAACTGGTGCTGTTCGAGCAGTCCGAGCTGGCGCTGTATGCAATGGAGCAGGAGCTGCCGCAGCGCTTTCCCGGTCTTCCGATCGTGCCGGTGATCGGCGACGTCAAAAACGCCGCTTGGGTCAGTCAGGTCATGGCAGTGCAGCGTCCCGTTGTGGTGTTCCATGCCGCCGCCTACAAGCACGTGCCGCTGATGGAGAACGCCAATGCCTGGGAAGCGGTGCGCAACAACGTGCTCGGCACCCAGGTCGTCGCCGCGGCCGCGCAGGCGCATGGCGTGGGCAAATTCGTGATGATTTCCACCGACAAGGCGGTCAACCCGACCAACGTCATGGGGGCGACCAAGCGCCTTGCCGAGATGGCGTGCCAGGCGATGCAGCAGCGCCTGGCCGATCAACCCAGCGGCACGCGCTTCGTGTCGGTGCGCTTCGGCAACGTGCTCGGTTCGTCCGGCAGCGTGATTCCCAAGTTCCAGAAACAGATCGAAGCGGGCGGGCCGGTGACGGTGACGCACCCCGAGATCACCCGCTACTTCATGTCGATCCCCGAGGCCGCGCAGCTGGTGCTACAGGCGGGGCTGATGGGCGAGGGCGGCGAGATCTTCGTGCTCGATATGGGCGAACCGGTGAAGATCGCCGAACTGGCGCGACTCATGATCCGGCTGTCGGGCGCGGACGAGGAGCGTATCCGCATCGAGTACAGCGGCCTGCGCCCCGGCGAGAAGCTCTATGAGGAATTGCTCGCCGATGACGAATCGACGTTGCCGACGCCGCACCCCAAGCTACGGGTGGCGAAGGCGCGCGCCGCCGATGCGGGCTGGCACGACGAATGTCTGGCCTGGCTGGCCTGTTCCGATCCCTATGATGAAGCGACGGTGAAATGCCAGCTGAAAACCTGGGTGCCGGAATACCAGCCGGAAACGGCACCGTCGTGACACCATTGTTCAAGATTCAAGATTCAAGATTCAAGACTCAAGACTCAAGACTCAAGACTCAAGACTCAAGATTCAAGGTATGAGGGGTTCGTGGACAAACAGAAGGCCACCGGTTTCGCCTGCGCCTTGTAACTTGAATCTGTTTTAGCGCCGTGGTGCACGCGCGAGTTGTTCGTACAGCGACACGGTCTGATCCAGCATGGCTTGCAGCGGAAAAAAATCCCCGGCCGGAACCGGCTCCGGGTATTGCAGCTGCTGGGCGAGGCGCTGGCAGGTTTCGTCGATTCGGCCGAGCGGCAACAGCCCGGCAGGATAGACGGTACGCAGGATTTCGCCGACACCACCATGGTCGTAGCCTGCCGTCGGCACGCCCAGCCGCAGCGCTTCCAGCGTGGTGCGGCCGAACGATTCGGGCTGGGTGGAAAGCGACAGCACCAGGCTGGAAATTGCCAGGATGTTTTTCAGGTCGTCGCGCTGGCCGGTGAAGCTGATGTCGGCTTCCAGCCCCATGCTGCGCACGCGATAGCGCAGCTTCTGCAAATAGCGCAGCTTGGATGACGACGCGCCGCCGACGATGAGTCCATGAACGGGCAGGCCGCGTCGATTCAGCCGGGAAATCAATTCGATGAAGTCTTCATGCCCTTTGAGCCGGGTGATGCGGCCGGGCAGGGTGAGCAACTGCTTGCCGGCGGCGTTCGGAAACTGCGTAAGGAACGCCTGCTGCCAGCCGGAATCGGGCTTCCAGCCGTGCGGATAGGCTTCGCCGTCGACGCCGCGATGGATGACCTGGATACGCCAGGGCGGGGTGTCGGGGTATTCGCGCAGGATGTAGTCGCGCACGGTGTTGGACACCGCAATCACCCGTTCGCCCTGCGTCATGATGCGGCTGTAACGGTTGACGCCATACATGCCGTGCACCGTGGTGACGAAACGCGGGCGGGTAGACGGATCCATGCCGCGCCAGGCAAGGTATGCAATCCATGCCGGCACGCGCGAGCGTGCATGGATGAGGCCGACCTTTTGTTCCAGCAGGAAGCTGCGCAGCCTGCTGGCGAGCAGCAGCGTTTTGAGCGATTTCTTGCCGATCGGCCAGACGAAGTGTTCGGCGCCGCATACGGTCAGCGGTGCGACCAGCCGCCCGCCCTCCGACATCACCAGCGCGCGGTGGCCGCGTTCCACCAGTGCCTGTGCCACTTCGAGCGTGCCGCGCTCGACCCCGCCCGATTCCAGTGCGGGCAGCAGTTGCAGAACCGTGAGTTTTTTTTCTTCAGCCATTCGTTTTTTTCTTCAGCCAGTCCAGAATCCAGGCCGCACAGCGGTCTGCCTCGGCTAGCGGGTGCAGGTTGGGGTGCAGCTTGTCGTGCGCGCACCAGTACGCGAAGCGGGTGATGCGCTGCGCATCGGCGAGCTGCGCGATCGCCCGGCCGACGCGGCTTTTCGGATTGACTGGCAGGTCGAATACGCCGACCTCGGCGCCCGCCGTCAATGCCTCGAATACCATCGAGGCGCTGTCGGGCGTCACCCACACCGTGCTGCTGCGGGCAAGCTGTTCGGGTATCCAGTCGGGCGAGGTGGCCGTGTGAGGGATGACCGTCAGCTTGGGGGATGACGGCAACTGCGCCAGAAAATCCGCCGGGGTGCGGCGCGAGGTGGTAAGCGTCCACTCTATGTCGGGCGTGCGCGCGAGAATGCCCTTGATCTGCACCTGGATTGTGTCGCTGTCCCAATCGAAATGCGGCGAGGTGCCACCAATCAAAATCAAGCCGTGGCCCGCGCCGCGTGTCGCCGCTGGCTGGATGCGGTTCAGCGCGCCCGCGGTCACCAGCGTGCGTGCATCGGTCGCGACGCCGTCGTGTTCGGGAACGATGCACAGATCGAAGCAGCGGCGCGGCAGGCTCGGCTTCATCAGCACCACGCTGCGCCCGCCGTGTGCACGTTGCAAGGCCAGCAGCGTCAGATGGGTGGCATGACCTGCGCCAATGATCAGGTCGGGCCTGTGCGGTGTGTTGTCGGGGACGCGCTTCAGCAACAGCGCCAGCCAGGCGCGCCAGGCGGGCAGGGTGCGCCGGGTATGGATTTCGGCGGGGATGGCGCGCACCAGCGCCTCGGCCAACCCGCGCGACTGATTGACGTGGCCCGGCTTGCCATCGCTGACGATCCAGACGATCAAAGAGGGACGCTTGCCGACCGCCTCAGACAACGAGTAGCCCCGTGTCCTCGTACAAATCGTCCAGCGACAGGGCGAGGCGGGCGTCACCGCACGCCACATCCAGCCGGTCTTCGGGCGAGAGTTCCTGTTCAAACCAGACGCCGTGTTCATCGCGAAAGTAGATCGTGTGGTCGTCAGCCGGGTCGCACACCAGCATCGCGTCGGGGTAGTAATACGTCGAGCCGCTGGCAAGCCGCAGCTTCATGTCGGCCATGAACGCACGGCAGTTTTTGCCGCGGGTGGCGCTGCGCAGGTGAAAAAAGATGTTGCCAGCAATGCGGTTGTGCCGCTCGCTCGCACCCGCCATCGCGAAAATGTCGCCGTCCACCAACTCATGTTTGCTGGTCGCGGCTTCCTCGCGATGCAGGTAGTCGGCTTCACCAATCGGCGAATGGACGTGGGCTTGTGACATGGCAAGTGACCAGATTGGGTGGACGAGACGATTATCCTATTGATTCGACGCGAATTGAAACCCGCCGGCTTGGTGGCGATAAAATTGCTGGCGCCACATTCAAGTCGCACGGTGCTTGCATTCGCAGTGAGGGTGCCACCTCCACAACGGCGTTCGGCCCGCAATGGATAGCCGGGCTAAAAACAACCGGACCATGCTCGCTCAAGCGCCGCCTGCCAGCGATATGGCGCGGGATCGAGCGCCGGCGTCCTGCCTTCCATCACGTCGACCAGCAGCTCCGCCGAAGCTGGCGCCAGCGTCACGCCGTAGCGATAATGCCCGGCGTTGACGAACACGTTGTCGAAATCGGGATGGCGGTCGATGACCGGGATGTTGCCGGGCGAGCCGGGGCGCAGTCCGGCCCAGTGCTGCGCTGGCCGGGCATCAGCCAGGATGGGTAGCAACTCGGCGGCCTCGGCATGCAGGCGCTGGAGCGTGGCCGCGTCGGTCGACTTGTCGAAGCCTGCGTCTTCCAGCGTGCTGCCGGCCAGTACATGGCCGTCGCGGCGCGGAATCAGATACAGCCCGTTGCGGTACAGGATCGTGTCCAAGGCACCCGGTTCCAGCTTGAACAGCAGCATCTGGCCGCGGATCGGGCGGATGTTGGGGACACCTGTGAATCCCGGTAGTGCGATTCCCGCCCAGGCACCGGTAGCCAACACGAAGCGATCTGCCTGGAAGCTGCCTTGCCTTGTGTTGACGGCTACCAGCCGTCTCCCCCGGGTGGTGACTGTTTCGACCGCCGTGTGTGTATGGATGACCCCGCCCATTTGCACGACTGCCTTGCGTAGCGCTACCACCAGTCGCGGATTGCGGACCTGGGCAATGTCTGGCAGCCAGAGGCTGCCGGTCCCCGGGGGGGCGGGTTGCGCCGCCAGGCTATGCGCCTGGCACCATGCGAGCGCCGTATCGGGGTGAGAGAGCCCGGATATGTGCATCCCGCAGCGCCAGTATTCGGCACTATGCCTACAACAAGCCTCGATATCCGCCACCCAGTCGGCATACCCGGCCATCGAACGTAGCGCCAGTGTGGAGAGTGCTTCGGCGTAATCCCACGGCAGTAGCGGCGACAGAATCCCGCCGCCCGCCCAGGACGCTTCACTGCCCACGGCGCCGCGTTCCAGCAGCGTGACGGCGTGGCCGCGCAGCAGCAGTGCCCGCGCCACGCTCAGCCCGGATATGCCCGCGCCCACCACCAGCATGTGCGTGCTCAAGCCAGGAGTCCTTTCGGAGTCATCGAAATATCTGTTTTTCGCATCGCGCAATTCTAGGGGTTTCCCGGGCTGACATGCCGCGTCTACAGAAATTGCGCGGTGCGTCGTTATATATGCGATTGGCACGGCAGGGCGTTACCGCTTCCGCCTGTTCGTCCAAAGGCACCAGTCATCGGACGGCCGTAGCGGCTTGCTTATTCGCTGATTAGGATGCAGGGCATATAAAAGGAAGAGACATGAAGTCAGGCAGACAAAACGGGTTCACCCTGATTGAGTTGATGATTACCGTGGTGGTCGTCGCAATTCTGGCGGCGATTGCCTATCCGTCTTACATTCAATACGTCATTCGTGGTCATCGTGCGGCTGCGCAGGCGCAGATGATGGACATCGCCAATCGGCAGCAGCAGTTCTTTCTGGCCAATCGAAGCTACGCGTCGACTTTGAGTGACATGAGTTACTCACTTCCCCCTGAAGTTGGGGCGAAATACACGGCAGGACTCGTGGCAAACAACGTAGCGACGCCGCCAAACTTCACTATCACTTTCACCGCCACAGGTTCGCAGGCCAGCGATGGCAATCTCACCCTCAATAGCGAAGGCGTCAAAGGGCCTAGTGCTGCAAAATGGAAATAAGCCGCTTCTCGCCCCCTCCTGGTGCTCAGCATGGTACTTCCTTGATCGAAGTGCTGGTCACGATCGTCATTCTGGCTATTGGGCTGCTGGGCCTGGCCGGATTGCAGGCACGCCTGCAATCGTCCGAAATGGAGGCCTATCAACGTGCCCAGGCGCTTGTCCTGTTGAACGACATGGCCAGTCGCATCGCCACCAATCGGGCCAATGCAGCGAGCTATGCCGCCGCCGCCCCTACCACCGCCCCGCTGGGTGGCACAGCCGTCTGCCCCACCGCCACGGCCACCCGGCAACAGAGTGATGTCGGAGAGTGGTGCAATGCCCTTAAAGGTACAGGGGAGACGCTGGGTGGCGGCAACGTTGGCGCTATGGTCGGTGGCCGTGGCTGTATCGAGGACATTGGCGGTGGCCAATATTTGGTTTCGGTGGCCTGGCAGGGCATGACGCCCATCTCGGCGCCTGTCCCTGCCTGCGGGCAAGGCCTCTACAATGGCGCGGCAGGCTCGGCCTGCACTGGAGATATCTGTCGTCGCGTCATCACTACGGTCGTCCGCATCGGGAATCTGACGTGAACATGACTATCGGAAAATGGCATGCCCCCCGGCATGCCCAAGGCCTTTCCCTGATCGAACTGATGGTTGCGATTGCCATTGGCATGGTTATCGTGGGGGCTCTGATCGCGCTCTTTCTCAATGTCACCCGTACCAACAACGAGATGGCGAAAATGAACCGGCAGATCGAGAATGGTCGATTCGCCATTCAATTGTTGCAGGATGACCTTGTTCACGCCGGATTCTGGGGCGATTTGGTCCCACGATTCGAGGACCGCAACGTGAGTGCGCCGGACGACATGCCTAACGCGATACCTGACCCCTGCAAAGTGCCGGGAACCTGGGTTGCGGCCGACCGCAATAACCTCATCGGCATTCCGGTACAGGCTGATGTCGGGACTTGTGCGGCAGTGGCCAACCAGCAAGCCAATACCGATGTGCTTGTCGTTCGTCATGCCGAGCCCAGCGCGGGAACCGCCTGCGGTGGAGAGGTTTGCTTCCAGGCATCGCAATGCAATGCTGAAATCAATGCCACACCACCGCTAAGCTTCGTTCTCGCCAGTAGTGGACATGTTCTGCACAAGAAAAATTGTTTGCCCGCAGTCTTACCGGTCAGTTCGGGCGATATTGCGGTGACGCGCAAGTTCACTTCCAGCATTTATTACATACGCGACTATTCGGTCGTTGCGGGCGACGGTATTCCCACCCTGATGCGCTCCGAATTTATCGGCGGCGAACATCAAGCGGCGCAACCTCTGATTGAAGGAATAGAAGGATTCAGAATCGAATACGGTATCGATAATATCGGCAAGAATGGTGCGGCAGTGAGCTATGTAGGCGCGGTGAACCGCGGGGATGGCATTCCCGATACCTTCGTCAATAGTGCAGGTTTGAGCTGCATTAGCGCTGCAAACTGCGATGCGGCCAATGTCGTCGCCGTCCGGATCCATGTCCTGGCGCGCAGTTCCGAAATCACGCCGGGCTATACCGATACCAAGGTCTATACCCTAGGTAGCGCGGGTTCCATGGCGCCGTTCAACGACGGCTTCAAGCGCCACGTCTTCACCACCACCGTTCGCCTCGTCAACCCGTCCGGACGGAGGGAGACGCCATGATGATGTCAGCAACGCGACGTGCCCAGCAAGGTGCCACCCTCATCGTGGGCCTGATCATGCTGGTATTGCTGACGCTGGTTGTCACTTCCGCCTTCATGCTGAGCAGCGGCAACCTCAAATCCGTTGGCAACATGCAATTCCGCGATGAGGCGATCGCTGCCGCCAATGTGGCCATTGAGCAAATCATCAGTTCCGATTTCACCACGCTGCCCGTGAATTCGACCATTCCGGTCGACATCGATCAGGATGGAACCAATGACTACACCGTCAACGTCATGACGCCCGTTTGTGTCCAGGCGGTCTCGATTTCTACCAGCGTAGCCACGCTCAGTGGCGTGACATCGGGAGTGCCGAGCACGATCGATTACAACACCGTATGGGATATTGAAGCTCGGGTCAGCAGCACGAATACCGGCGCAGCGGTGACAATCTGGCAGGGGGTGCGTAAGCGCCTTACCCAAACGCAGTATGCGGCATCGGCGTGCGTTTGAGCATGCCGACTCTGAGGAGCAGGAAGATGGAATTCCCGAAATTGGCACGCTGTCTTGCAGCTGGTTTGCTGTTCGCCATGCCATTCGCACATGCAGAGGACATCGACCTTTTTACCGGGGTGGATGCGGCAAGCGCCGATCTGCCCAATGTGCTGATCGTCATAGACAATACCGCGAACTGGAGTACGGCATTCACTGCTGAAATGGCAGCACTTGCTTCGACCGTGGATGATCTTGAAAATAACAAGTTCCGGCTTGGCTTCATGATGTATACCGAAACAGGCAGCGGCAACGACAATCCGGACGGCGCCTATGTGCGCGCTGCGGTGCGCACCATGTCGGAGGCAAATAAAACGCTATATAAAAATCTTGTCCTCGACTTTCATGTAAATAACGACGCGTCAAATAACGGCAAGCTTGGTTTGACGATGTCGGAGGTCAACCGTTATTTTTCCAGCAGCACAGCCTATGCGGGCGCCAACAAGAAAAAACGCGATTTCACAGGCAATGCATCCGGAACGGCGGCGGCCAATGCCGTGTACACGCTGCCTGGCAATGCGTTGGCATCGAGCGGTGCAACGACCTATCAGGCTCCGACTTCCTCGGTCTGCAAGAAAAATTATGTGATATTCCTGAGTAACGGCAAGTCGAGCTCAAATAATAGCGACAACACTACAGCCAACAATCATCTTGCTGCGGTTGGAGGCAAGACGACGACGATTCCGTTGACGCCCAGTGGAATGCAGTCCGAAATCGCAGATGAGTGGGCGCGCTATCTTGCCAATAAAACCACCAATCCCGTCGTCACCTATGTGATCGACGTAGTACCTACGGTCGCAGGTCAGTATTCCGCTGATTACAAGGCATTGCTGCAGAGTATGGCCGAAGAGGGCCAGGGTAAGTATTTTGATGTGGGGTCGGCTGGCGCAGCCGATGTGGGCGCCAAGATCAAGGCGGCGTTCGATCAAATCGTCGCTGAAATCCAGGCCGTCAACAGCGTGTTCGCCTCGGCAAGTTTGCCGGTGAGCGTAAATACGCAAGGCACTTACCTTAATCAGGTTTTCATCGGGATGTTCCGACCGGACATCGACACCAAGCCGAGCTGGAAGGGCAACCTGAAGCAGTACAAGTTCAAGGCAAGCGTGCAGGGCAGCGGTTTTGCGCTCAACCTGGTCGATGCAAATGATGAATTGGCAATTAACAACAATACTGGTTTCATTACCCAATGCGCACGCAGTTTCTGGACTTCGGCGACAGTGGACAGCTATTGGGACTATGAAGGTTCAGAAGCAAAGGGATCTTGTACGGCCGTTGCAAATTCGATCTGGTCCAATACGCCGGACGGCGAAGTGGTGGAGAAAGGAGCGGCAGGATACATGCTGCGGGCTATCGCGCCGGCATCGCGCACTGTCAAAACCTGCGGCACCTGCGCGGCGGGCAGCCTCGACGATTTCGTTGACGGAAATCTTGGTATTACGGCCGCAGCCCTGGGAGCGGCCGATGCCGCTCAACGTACCAAGATCATCAATTGGGCACGCGGCACCGATGTCAAGGATGAGGATAGCGACGCGAATGTGACAGAGATGCGCCCGTCGGCGCTGGGTGACGTGGTGCATTCGCGCCCGGTGGCAGTGGACTATGGTGGCAGCACAGGTGTGGTGGTGTTCTATGGCGCCAACGATGGCATGCTTCACGCAATCAATGGTAATCAGACGGGGACAGACGCAGGCAGCGAATTGTGGTCTTTCATCGCGCCCGATCAATACGGCAAGCTGAAAAGAATCTACGATAATTCGTTGCTCATCACGTTTCCGAGTGCGGGTGACGCCACGGCTAAACCCTATTTCTTCGACGGGCCGATTACGGCCTATAAAGACAATACTAATACCTGGATTTATGCGAGCCAGCGGCGCGGTGGACGCATGATTTACGCGTTTGATGTCAGCACGCCGGAATCACCAAGCTTGTTGTGGCGTAAGGGATGCACGACAGGTTTGGGTGACGACACTGGTTGCATGACGGGTTTTGAGCAAATTGGCCAAACTTGGTCCGCCCTCAAAACCTTCAAAGCAGCTGGTTATGGGTCGGGTGCCTCACCGATGCTGATTGTGGGCGGCGGCTACGATACCTGCGAGGATACCGATAACGGCACAACCAACAATAGCTGCACTTCACCAAAGGGAAATCGGGTCTATGTGCTTGATGCGAGCGACGGAACGCTGTTGAAGACATTCAATACTACGCGTAGTGTGGTGGGCGACGTCACCGTAGTGCCAAATTCATCAACCGGATTGGCAGAATACGCTTATTTAGCCGATACGGGGGGTAACGTTTATCGGATTACCTTCGGCGCGGAGTCACCCACCAACTGGGCATTCACCCAGATTGCTTCACTTGGCTGCGGAACGCCGTCGGGCTGCGCGGGGGGAACCTCCAACCGTAAGTTTTTGTTCGGGCCTGAGGTAGTGGTAGCTCCGACATTCAATGCGGTGCTGATGGGATCGGGCGATCGCGAGCATCCACTCAATTCGAATACTGCGACAACCAGTGTGAACAATGCTTTTTTCATGCTGAAAGACAAACCTTTGGATAACACTTGGCTTTCCAGTGAGTCGACCACTTGTGGAGGGGATTTTCTGTGCCAGGATTCTTTGCTCGGGATCAGCAATAACGGGGGTAATCCTTCAGCGGCTGACCTCGATGCCAAAAAGGGCTGGTATTTAACCTTCAGCGATAAGGAGCAAGTGGTGACCTCTGCTGTGGTCGTATTTGGTGAGGTGACATTCAGTACGCATATTCCTACAGTACCCGACGCGAATGCTTGCACCTCGTCCCTTGGAACAGCTCAGGTTTACAACATTAATTACCTGGATGCGTCGCCGGTTGGACAGGCTGGCAACCGTTATGCGCAAGTCTCAGGTGGAGGGCTACCACCCTCTCCGGTATCGGGTATGGTGACGGTGACCAATCCTGCGACCGGACAGCCCATGACGGTGCCTTTCATTATTGGAGCCAACCCGGAATCGCCAGTCGAAGTGAAATTAAAGACGAGCGGAAGTGGCGTGACCGGCAATAAGGAGCGCGTCTATTGGTATATCCAGAAATGAACTATTGTCACGAAAGCTCTCGGGAAGCTCGCATTAGATTCGCTGCAAAGGCGGGCCGCAGGTTCATGATGATGCGTGGTTTTACTTTGGTGGAGCTTTTAGTGACGATTGCTATCGCTGCTATCCTGGCGGCGCTAGCGATTCCCTCTTTTCAGAATGCCGCACTGAGTAGCAAGCTCAATACGCTTGCCAACAATTTTGTGGCCAGCGCGCATTTGGCGCGCAGCGAGGCGATTAAGCGCAATGCGACAGCGACGCTGTGCGCCTCGTCAAACGGCAGCAGTTGTACCGGCGCCTGGAAAGATGGCTGGGTGATTCTGGCTGGGGGCTCTGTAATTTACACGCAGGCCGCGCTGCCTAATGGATTCTTGCTTTCGGGGGATGCAACCAGCATCGTTTTCCAGCCAACCGGTGTCGGAGCAACTCCCGTCAATCTGACCCTTTGCCGAGCCACCCCGACGATCGGCACATCGAAAAGAACCATCACCGTTAGCCTAACTGGAAGACCTGGCGTGATGAAAGTCGCCAGCGCTAGTACGTGTCCCTGACATGGGACTTCGTCTGGCAGCTTATGTATATGTCCTCGAGTAATAGCTTGACGCTCCAAAGCCTGTTTTTTGCAGCCAGGCCTGGCCCAGATGCAGGTTCTTGCGCATTTTCAGGCTTCCGCCGTGTTCAGATAAACTCAGTTTAACAGCGTAAGCGTAATGCCTAACTCCGGATCTCATCCGGAATGAAAATACATTGTCGTTTTAATTCAAATGATTATGGGTTTTTTTGGCGATCCTACAACTAAAGTTGTATAGCTCATTCCCGCCCGAAGTGTCACTCTGAGAATCACGAGTGAACAGGGGGCGATATGAAACAGTCGGGTGCAACGTTGCTGGAAATGATGGTTGTGCTGGCTGTTTCCGCAATCCTTCTTGGGATTGGTATTCCCAGCTTTGCTGCTTTCACGCGTAACAGCCATTTGACGAGTGCCGCTAATGAGCTGCTTTCTTCCTTGCATCTAGCGCGTAGTGAGGCAATCAAACGCAGTTCGCGCGTGGTGGTATGCACGTCGGCGGCTGGAATATCCTGTGCCGCCAGTGGTGGCTGGCACCAGGGGTGGCTGGTGTTTCATGACGCCAACAACAATGCAGTGGTGGATTCGGGCGAAACGGTAATCCAGGTCAGACAGGCTTTTCAGACCGGGCTTAGGCTCACCGGCAACACCTTGGTTTCCAAATACATCTCCTACGCACCCAGTGGCGCGAGCAAGCTTACCTCCGGGGCCTTCCAGGCCGGAACGCTGACTTTGTGCAGTGAATCGGACGGCTCGGGAGGTGGAAGGCAGATCGTCATCAGCAGTACCGGCAGGCCGCGCACAGCAAAGGTCACACTCGCATCCTGTCCATGATCGGGTGGCGTCGAATACCTTGAGGCAGCGAACTTCGGCCTCAAGGTGTACTGCCTGCGGTACGCAGTGGGCGCTGAGGCTTTTAGACTCGATGGGTGCATACGCGGCCCGCGTATTGGGCGGTTATTCTTTGCGTTGCAGGGGCAGTAGGCGCAGGCGTGTGCGGTTCGGGCCAATGGTGAGCAAGGCGTCGTCTGCCGACTCGATTTTCATTTGGCGCAATGCAGCGATGATCTGCTTGCCCATTGCGCCAGGGCTAATATCTTCGGAACAGATTTGCACGACACCGGGCTTGCCGCCATGGGGCGCGGCGAGAATCGCGCTGAAGTCAGTCCGGATTGTGAGTAAGCACAGCGTAGTTGTTTGCGCTGGCGTGGGCCATGATTTCTGGGGCAGGCGCGTTTTTACGCCCAATAATGGCCAATGCAGCGCTTCGAAGCCAGCTTCAGTCAAGACACCAAGCCAGCACGGCGACAGGTTCATGCCGGCCGGCAGCTTCATGCGTTGGCCGGCGTGACCTCACGTTCTTTGGCTTGCCATGCTGCGTAGGGTATCAAGGTTTGGCTGCGCCGATGATCGGACTGCGGCGATCTGAGGTCAAATCCCCAAGCCTTTTGGCAAGGCGAACGCAATCCTCTCTTGAGCGCCATCGAGGTTCGTTATGGTGTCGATGCCCAATTGATTCAGCCGATCGATAACAGCGCGCACCAGAATTTCAGGTGCAGAAGCGCCGGCGGTGAGTCCAACTCTGTTCTTTCCGGCCACCCACTGCGGATCGATTTCCGACGCGTTGTCCACCATATACGCGGGCACTCCCAGGTTTTCTGCGACTTCCCTCAAGCGGTTGGAGTTGGAACTGGTCGGCGACCCCACCACGATCACCACGTCGCATTGCGGCGCCAGCGCCTTGACCGCGTCCTGGCGGTTCTGCGTGGCGTAGCAGATGTCGTCCTTCTTTGGCCCGGTGATGTGGGGGAAACGTGCGCGCAGGGCGTCGACCACGCGCGCGGCGTCGTCGACCGACAGCGTGGTCTGGGTGACGTAGGCGAGCTTGTCGGGGTCGGCGACGTGCAGGCTGGCGACGTCTTCCGGTGTTTCGACAAGGTGCATGCCGCCTTCCGACTGCCCCAGTGTGCCTTCGACTTCGGGGTGGCCCTTGTGGCCGATCATCACGATCTCGTATCCCTTGTCGTGCATCTTGCTGACTTCGACGTGTACCTTGGTGACGAGCGGGCAGGTAGCGTCGAACACGTTGAGCCCACGCGCCTCGGCCTCGGCGCGCACCGCCTGCGACACGCCGTGGGCGCTGAAAACGACGGTGGCGCCGGCAGGCACTTCATCGAGTTCCTCGACGAAAATCGCGCCCTTGGCCTTGAGGTCGTTGACGACATAGGTGTTGTGGACAACTTCGTGGCGCACGTAGATCGGTGCGCCGAATTTTTCCAGCGCGCGCTCGACGATGGCGATGGCACGGTCAACGCCGGCGCAGAAGCCGCGCGGGTTGGCGAGAAGAATGGTGGCCGTCATAAGGGTTCCTGTCTCAGAGGATGCGTACGATTTCCACTTCAAACTCAACCGACAGATCGGCGAGAGGATGGTTGAAGTCGACCCTCACCGCCTCATCGCCGATTTCCAGGATATGCCCGGCCAGGGTCTGGCCGTTGGGCATGGTGAATTCGACCAGTTGATCGACCGCGAATTCCATGTCGGCCGGCAGATCGGTTTTGGCCAGGGTCTGGATCAGCTCGGGCTGGCTGTCGCCGAAGGCCTGCCAGGGTTCGAGCAGGAACACGTGGCGCTCGCCGGGAACCAGGTCGATCAGCCACTGTTCCAGCATCGGTGCCAGGGTGCCGTCGCCGAGCGTCACGGTGTCCGCTTCGGCATCGTCGAAGTTGGAGATGAGATCGTCGCCGCCGCGCGGCCGCAGCGCGTAGCGCAGCTGGAGGGTGTCGCCGGGGACGACGCTGCGCACGCTCATGGCTGGCCTGCTGTGGCGGGCTTGCTGCGCAGGCTGTCCCAGATCAGCAGGGCGGCGCCGACACTGATGGCGGAGTCGGCCACGTTGAACGCCGGCCAGGCAAAGCCGCGATAGTGAAAATACAGGAAGTCCACCACATGTCCCAGCACCACACGGTCGATGACGTTGCCGAGTGCGCCGCCGAGCACCAGTGCCAGCGAAAACGCGAGGCGCGGTTCGCTTGCGTGGCGTTTCAGCAGGCGCACGATGATCACGGTGGCGATGACGCCCACCGCGATGAAGAACCAGCGCTGCCAGCCGCCGGCGTCGGCGAGGAAGCTGAACGCCGCGCCGGTGTTGTGCACCCGCACCAGCGAAAAGAAAGGCAGCACCGGGATCGCTTCCTGGTAGTCGAGCGTTGCAGACACCCAGAACTTGGTCAGGTGGTCGGCAACGATGACGGCAAAGGCGATGCCCAGCCATTTGCGCATTGCAGGGTTCCGCAGGTCAAGCATGGCTGCGCGTCTCGCCTGCGCCATGAAGATTGCTCACGCAGCGTCCGCACAGGCCGGGGTGGGCGGCGTGCGTGTCGACGTCGTCGCGGTAGTGCCAGCAGCGCTCGCATTTCTTCGCCGCGCTCGGCGTGACGACGATACGTTCTTCTTCTGCGGCAACGACGCGGGCCTGCGAGGTAATCAGCACGAAGCGCAGATCGTCGCCCAGCGGCGCCAGCAGGGCCTGGGTTTCGGGAGTGGCGTGCAAGACAACTTCGGCCTGCAGCGAGGAGCCGATGCCGCCGGCGACGCGCACGGTCTCGAGTTCCTTCTGCACCTCGGCGCGCACGGCGCGGATGCGGGTCCAGCGCTCGAGTAGGTTCGTCTCGTCTGTCTGTTCCGGCAGCACGTGCCAGATATGCAGGAACACCGAATCGTTCTCACCCGCCAGCTGTGTCCACACTTCTTCGCCGGTGAACGACAGGATCGGCGCCATCCAGCGGGTGAGCGCATGGGTCAGGTGATGGAGCGCGTTCTGCGCCGCGCGCCGCGGGCGGCTGTCGGCGCCGCCGGTGTAGAGGCGGTCCTTGAGGATGTCGAGATAGAAGCCGCCAAGGTCTTCCGAGCAGAAACTCTGCAGCTTCTGCACGATGAAGTGGAATTCGTAGGCGTCGTAATGCGCCTGCAATTCGCTCTGCAGCTGGCGCGTCATTGCCAGCGCGTAGCGGTCGATTTCCAGCCAGTCTTCGACCGGCAGCGCGTGTGCCTCGGGATCGAAGTCCGACAGGTTGGCGAGCAGGAATTTCAAGGTATTTCGAATCCGGCGATAGCCTTCGACGACGCGCTTGAGAATCTCGTCGGAGATGGTGAGTTCGCCCGAATAATCGGTGGTCGCCACCCACAGCCGCAGGATGTCGGCGCCGAACTGGTCCATCACCTTCTGCGGCGACACGACGTTGCCTTTCGACTTGCTCATCTTGTGGCCGCGGCCGTCGACCACGAAACCGTGGGTCAGCAGGGCCTGGTAGGGCGCGCGGCCGTCGGTGGCGCAGCCGGTGAGGAGCGACGACTGGAACCAGCCGCGATGCTGGTCCGAGCCTTCCAGATATAAATCCGCGGGATGCGCGAGCTCGGGGCGGTGCTTCAGCACGCAGGCATGAGTCACGCCCGAATCGAACCAGACGTCGAGCGTGTGGCCGGTCTTGTCGTAGTGCGCGGCGTCGTCGCCCAGCAGCTCGGTCGTGTCGAGCGCGAACCAGGCTTCGATGCCGGCTGCCTCGACGCGCTTCGCCACGGTTTCCAGCAGTTCTGCGGTGCGCGGATGCAGTTCGCCGGTTTCCTTGTGGGTGAAGAAGGGCATCGGCACGCCCCAGTTGCGCTGGCGCGAGACACACCAGTCGGGGCGGTTTTTGATCATCGCCTCCAGCCGCGCACGGCCCCACGACGGGAAAAATTGCGTCGTATCGACTGCTTTCATCGCCTGTTCGCGCAACGTGCCCACCTGACCCCCGGCCCCTGACCCCTGATCCCTGTCATCCATCCCGATAAACCACTGCCGCGTGGCGCGGAAGATGATCGGCGTCTTGTGGCGCCAGCAGTGCGGGTAGCTGTGCAGCAGCTTCTCGTGCGCGAGCAGGCTGCCGCTGGTCTCCAGCGTCTCGACGATCAGCGGATTGGCCTGCCAGATGCTCATGCCGCCGACCAGTGGCACGGCGGCGTAGAAGCGGCCGTCGTCGCCCACCGGGTTGTCGACCTTGAGGCCATAACGGCTGCCCACCACGTAGTCGTCGAGGCCATGGCCGGGGGCAGTGTGCACGGCGCCGGTGCCGGCGTCGGCCGTGACGTGCTCGCCGAGGATGACCGTTACCTGGCGATCCTGGAATGGGTGCCACAGCAGTATGCCTTCGAGTGCCTGGCCGGTGGTGTGCGCGACGACCTCGGCGCCTTCACTCAAACCGTAGCGCGTCAGCGCGGCTTCGCGCAGGCTGTCGGCGAGAATCAGCAGACCTTTGCCGGTACGCACCAGCGCGTACTGGAAATCAGGATGCAGCGCCACCGCCTGGTTGGCCGGCAGCGTCCACGGCGTGGTGGTCCAGATGACGATCCGGATCGGTTCGTCGATCGCCGCAATATCGAAGCGCTTGACGAGGTCGGCGTGGTCGGCTACGGCAAAGCCGACGTCGATCGCCGGCGAGGTCTTGTCCTCGTATTCGACCTCGGCTTCGGCCAGCGCCGAGCCGCAGTCGACGCACCAGTGCACCGGCTTGGCGCCCTGATACAGATAGCCCGCCTGCTGGATCTGCCCGAGCACGCGCAACTGCTCGGCCTCGAACTGGAAGTCCATGGTGCGATAGGGATTTGCCCAGTCGCCCAGCACGCCGAGACGGATGAAGTCGGCCTTCTGCCGTTCGATCTGCTCGGTGGCGTAGGCACGGCACAGCGCGCGGAATTTTGAAGGCGGGATATCCTTGCCGTGGGTTTTTTCCACCTGCAGTTCGATCGGCAGGCCGTGGCAGTCCCAGCCCGGCACATAGGGCGCGTCGAAGCCGGAGAGGGTCTTGGCCTTGACGATGATGTCCTTGAGGATCTTGTTGACTGCGTGGCCGATGTGGATGTCGCCGTTGGCGTAGGGCGGGCCGTCGTGCAGGATGAATTTTGGCCGTCCGACCGCGGCCTTGCGGATCGCTTCGTAGCGTTTTTTCTCCTGCCAGCTTTTGACCCAGCCGGGTTCGCGCTTGGCAAGGTCGCCACGCATCGGGAAAGGCGTGTCGGGCAGGTTGAGTGTGCTTTTGTAGTCAGGCATGGCTGTTCGGGTTAAATCTTGGCCAGATAGTGTTTCGCGTTGTCGACGTCGCGGCGGATCTGCGCAACGAGGCTGTCGAGGTCGGGGTATTTCTCTTCGTCGCGCAGCTTGTGGAGAAAACTCACGCGCACGCGACGGCCGTAAATGTCGGCATCGAAATCGAACAGGTGTACTTCGAGCACGGGCACGGCGTTTGCGCCTTTGACGGTGGGCCGCTTGCCCAGGCTCGCCACCCCCCGCAACGGAGCGCCGTTGAGGCCATACAGTTCCACCGCAAAGATGCCCATCAGCGGCGGCCGGTTGTGCCGGAGCTGGATGTTGGCGGTGGGAAAGCCGATGTCGCGCCCCAGCTTGTCGCCGTGCACCACGCGCCCCGAAATGCTGTAGGGCCTGCCTAGCAGGCGCGCGGCATGCTCCAGTTGGCCCGCAGCCAGCGCGTTGCGCACTGCGGTGGAGGAGGCGCGCTCGCCGGCGACTTCGACCGTCGGCAGAAATTCGGCGTCGAAACCGAGCGACTGGCCCAGGCTTTCAAGCAGCGTGAAATCCCCCGCGCGTTTGGCGCCATAGCGGAAATCGTCGCCTACCAGCACGTAGCGCGCCTGCAGGGTGTGGCCCAGCACGCGTTCGATGAAAGCTCCGGCAGTCAGCGTGGAGAATGCGCGGTCGAAACGGAACACATGCAAGCGATCAATGCCAAGCTGTTGCAGGCATTCGGCCTTTTCGCGCAGGCTGGACAGGCGCGCCGGCGCCTGTTCGGGTGCAAAGAATTCACGCGGATGCGGTTCGAAGCTCAACACGCAGCTTGGCAGGCCACGCGTCTGCGCCACGTCCTGCAGGCGGGCGAGCATGGCCTGGTGTCCGAGGTGCAGGCCGTCGAAGTTGCCGATGGTGACCGCGTGGGGCGTGCCGAGAGCGTTGAAACCGTGGGTGATGCGCATGGGGTTGATGCGTAGGGCGAACCGGCGCGAAAAGGACTAATTCTAGCTGATTAAGCGGCCCGTCAATTCGCCGCCCGCCGCGCGAACTGCCGCGGACGGAAGCCCATCAGCCCCAGCGCGGCAAAATACAGCGCGATCCCACCGCCGACCAGCAGCGACAGCCGTGTCAGCCGGTCGGGAAAGCCGGCCGCCAGCCACCACTGCGCGTCACCCATGGTGTAGAACAGCATCGCCGCCATCAGCACAACCGCCGCCAGCACGCGCAGGAAGTAGCCGGTCCAGCCGGACTGTGGCTGGTAAACCTGCTGTTTTTTCAGCAGATGCAGCAGCAACCCGGCATTGAGGCAGGCGCCCAGGCCGATGGCCAGCGCCAGTCCGGCGTGGCCGAGCGGGCCGATGAAGGCGAGGTTCATCAACTGGGTGGCGACGAGGGTGAAGACGGCGACCTTGACCGGGGTGCGGATGTTCTGCCGGGCGTAGAATCCGGGCGCCAGCACCTTGACCAGGATCAGTCCGACCAGCCCCAGGCTGTAGGCGATCAGCGCCTGCTGCGTCATGCTTACGTCGTTCGCGTTGAAGGCACCGTAATGAAACAGCGTGGTGATGAGCGGCACTGCCAGCACCGCCAGCGCAGCGGCAGAAGGCAGCGCAAGCAGCAACGTGAGCCGCAAGCCCCAGTCGAGCAGCTTGGAATATTCGGCCGGCGAGTCGTCGGCGTAATGCCTGGCCAGGCTGGGCAGCAGGATGGTGCCCAGCGCCACCCCCAGCATGCCGGTGGGAAACTCCATCAGGCGGTCGGCGTAATACAGCCACGATACGCTGCCGGTAGCGAGAAACGAGGCGAAGATGGTGTTGATCAAGAGGCTGATCTGCGCGACCGAGACGCCTAGCGTGGCGGGCGCCATCAATTTCAGCACGCGCTTGAGGCCGGGGTCGTCGAAACGCCGGGTCGGGCGCGGCAGCATGCGGATCTTCAGCAGATGCGGCAGCATCCACGCCAGTTGCAACACCCCGCCCAGCGCCACGCCCCAGCCCAGCGCCAGTACCGGCGGATCGAAGTATGGCGCCAGCCACAGGGTCGCGGCGATCATGGACAGATTCAGCAGCACCGGTGCAAACGCAGGCACTGAAAACTTGCTGAAAGTGTTGAGAATGCCCGCCGCCAGGGCCACTAGCGAAATGAAGATGATGTAGGGGAACGTGATGCGCAGCAGGGTGACGGTGAGGGCGAATTTTTCCGGCTCGGCACGGAATCCCGGTGCGCTGACATAGGCTACCCACGGCGCGCCCACGATGCCCAGCAGCGCGACCGCGACCAGCACCAGCGTCAGCGCGGTGGCAACCTGGTTGACCAGGGTCTGGGTGGCGTCGTGGCCCTGGCGGCTCTTGTATTCCGCGAGGATAGGCACAAACGCCTGCGAGAAGGCGCCTTCGGCAAACAGGCGCCGCAGCAGGTTGGGGATCTTGAAGGCGACGAAGAAAGCGTCGGACAGGAGTCCGGCACCGAACACGCGGGCGATGAGGGTGTCGCGCACGAATCCCAGTATGCGGGAAAGCAGTGTCATGCTGCTGACCGCAGCGAGGGCTTTGAGGAGATTCATGGATGGCGGCATTTTGCGCGCATTGTGCGGGCCGGGCGCGCCAACTGCAACTGCGATTGCGCGCAAGCGCGCCTATTGCAGTTGCATGCAAAACCGCTTGATTTGCGGCCGGGGTTTCCCGTACAATCGCGGGCTTTGGTGAATCTGTCCCGTCGAAAACGGGGAGCTTCGGATTGAGTTTGCCCCGTCAGCATGGCTGGGCGCGCAGATTAATTTGTCCTGCTCATATTTGCTATGCGCAGGACCTACAGGAGCAGAATACATGGCGAACTCCGCCCAGGCGCGCAAGCGCGCACGTCAAGCCAGCGCGCAGCGCGACAGCAACATGAGCCAGCGCTCGGAATTGCGCACCGCGATCAAGAAAGTACGTAAAGCCATCGAGGCCGGCGACAAGGCCGCCGCCCAGCAGGTTTTTCAGGCTTCCATGAGCGTGATCGACCGCATCGCCGACAAGCAGATCGTCCACAAGAACAAGGCTGCACGCCATAAGAGCCGCCTGTCTCTGGCGGTCAAGAGCATGGCCTGAGCGCCAGGCGCCGCACAGTGAAAACGCCGCAGATGCGGCGTTTTTCATTTCCGGCGCCGCGGGTTCAGTCGGCGTTTTCAGTCAGCAATTCGTTGCAGCTGGCGAAGGTTAGCAAAAAACGGTAGGCGTTGGGATCGGCGGTTTTGAGTTTCTTGTCCACCACCACGCAACGGATGCTGTCCAGCGTGGTGGGTTGTACGTACGGCGAATAATTGGTGCGGTTGTTGGGGTCGATCACCGCGAAGGCGCCCGCCAGGCGATCGGCCCAGTCGCTCGGCCGAAACCGGGTGCCCTTGGCGGTGATGCCGCGAATGATGAAGGGGGCGTTGGCGGAAGCGTCATCCATGAGTGGGCGGGCGGCTGAAGGAATCGGCGGATTTTATCATGCTGTCGCCAGCGCGGCGTGGGTGCGGCGCTTGCACGATCGCGGCATTTTGAAGATACTGGCGCCGGCTTGTCCGACAAAAACGGTCAACCATTCGAAGGAGGAGAGAACCATGAAAAACCCGCTGGATTCGCTGTGGGGTACCGTTATCGCAGGCGTCGTGCTCACGGCCGTACTGGTTGTCTTTGCCAGAAATTTTTTGAGTTAGGGGCGCAATGGAAAACGTCGACATCGTCTCCGCATTGTCCCGCTGGATCCACTTCATGGCAGGCATCATGTGGATCGGCCTGCTGTATTACTTCAACTTCGTGCAGGTGGCGGCGCTGAAAAACGCAGGCGCCGACGGCACCGCCGCAGGCATCACCAAGCACGTCGCGCCGCGCGCCTTGCTGTTCTTCCGCTGGGCCGCCGTGGTGACCTGGGTTGCCGGTGCAGCCTTGCTGGGGCCGCATTTCACCGATGCCTTCCTGCTGCGCAACGGCATGGGGCCGATCGGCATTGGTGCCTGGCTCGGAACCATCATGCTGTTCAACGTGTGGGTGCTGATCTGGCCGAATCAGAAGAAAATTCTGGGTATGGCAGCAGCGACCGACGAGGAGAAGAACACGGCGCGCCGCGTCGCCTTTCTGGCGTCGCGCAGCAACACCATGCTGTCGATTCCGATGCTGTTCTTCATGGCGACCGGGATGTCTCACTCGGCGCTTTTCAGCCTATAATCAAGGCGGTGCATGATAAGCACGGCGGCTCAGGCCGCCGTTTTCTATTTCAAGAACAGCGACTTCGACAGCCTGGTTGAGGACTGCCATGACAACACATCTGATGAACACCTATGCGCGCCAGCCGGTTGCGTTCGTGCGCGGCGAGGGCGCCTATCTGTGGGACGAAGCGGGCAAGCGCTATCTCGATGCGGTCGCCGGCGTGGCGGTGAACGGGCTCGGCCACGGGCACCCCAAACTGGTGAAGGCGATCGCCGACCAGGCGGCCGCGCTGATCCATTCGTCCAACCTGTATCGCGTGCTGCGGCAGGAAGAGTTGGCCGAGCGTCTGTGCGCGCTGTCGGGCATGGACAAGGCGTTCTTCTGCAATTCGGGGTGCGAGGCCAACGAGGCGGCGATCAAGCTGGCGCGCCTGTATGGGCACGGCAAGGGGATCGAGGTGCCGACCATCATCGTGATGGAAAAGGCGTTCCACGGCCGCACCATGGCGACATTGACCGCGACCGGGAGCCGCAAGATCCAGGCGGGATTCGAGCCGCTGCTGACGGGCTTCGCGCGGGTTCCGTTCAACGACCTCGATGCGATCCGCCATGTGGCCGAGCACAACAAGAGCGTGGTCGCGGTGCTGCTCGAAACGGTGCAGGGCGAAGGCGGCATCAACGTGCTGCCGTCGGCGTACCTCGCCGGATTGCGGCAGATTTGCGATGCTCACGGCTGGCTGCTGATGCTGGACGAGGTGCAGACCGGGATCGGCCGCACCGGTACCTGGTTCGGCTTTCAGCATTCCGGCGTGATGCCGGACGTGATGGCGCTGGCCAAGGGACTTGGCTCGGGCGTGCCGATCGGCGCCTGCCTGGCGCGTGGCGCGGCAGCCGATGTTTTCCAGCCGGGCAATCATGGCTCCACCTTCGGCGGCAATCCGCTGGCGTGCGCGGCGGCGCTGGCGACGCTCGATGCGATCGAGGAAGAGAAGCTGATCGACAACGCGCGCACGCGTGGCGAGGACATCCGCGGCGGGTTGCGGCAGGCACTGGCCGGCGTGCATGGCGTGGTCGACATCCGTGGCGAGGGCCTGATGATCGGCATCGAGCTCGACCGCCCCTGCGGCGAACTGGTGACGGTGGCGCGCGACGCCGGCGTACTGATCAACGTTACCGCCGACTCGGTCATCCGTCTGGTACCGCCGCTGATTTACGGTGAAGCCGAGGTCGATGCGCTGGTCGCGGCGGTATCCGGCATCGTTAAAAGCTACCTGCAGCAGGCGGCGTGATGCTCAAGCACTTCCTGCAATTCAAGGATCTGTCGCGCGATGAACTGCTGTACCTGTTCGAGCGCACGCGGCTGATCAAGTCGCGCTTCAAGCAGTACCAACCCTACCACCCGTTGCTCGACCGCACACTGGCGATGATTTTCGAGAAGAGCTCGACCCGTACCCGGCTCTCGTTCGAGGCCGGCATGCACCAGCTCGGCGGCTCGGCGATCTATCTCAACACGCGCGACACCCAGCTGGGGCGCGGCGAGCCGGTTGAAGACGCGGGTGAGGTCATTTCGCGCATGGTCGACATCGTGATGATCCGCACCTTCGAGCAGGACATCATCGAGCGCTTCGCCGCACACTCGCGCGTGCCGGTGATCAACGGGCTGACCAACGAATACCACCCGTGCCAGATCCTCGCTGACATCTTCACTTTCATCGAGCATCGCGGTTCGATCCAGGGCAAGACGGTGGCATGGATCGGCGATTCCAACAACATGTGCAACACCTGGCTGCAGGCGGCCGAAGTGGTCGGTTTCAACGTGCACGTGTCGACCCCGCCGGGCTACGAGGTCGAACCCGAACGCGCCAATCTATATGGCACCGATCATTTCGAAAGCTTCGCCGATCCGATGGATGCCTGCCGTGGCGCCGACCTGGTGACTACCGACGTATGGACTAGCATGGGCTGGGAAGCGGAAAACGACGAGCGCCTGAAGGCCTTCGCCGACTGGCAGGTGGATGCCGACATGATGGCGATGGCGAAATCGGATGCGGTCTTCATGCATTGCCTGCCCGTGCACCGCGGCGAGGAAGTGACGGCCGAGGTTATCGACGGCCCGCAGTCGGTGGTGTGGGACGAAGCCGAAAACCGCCTGCATGTGCAGAAGGCGCTGATGGAATATCTGCTGCTGGGAAAAATCGAATCATGAACATTGCCTACTTCAAGGACATGGATACGCTCTATGTCGAAATCAGTCCCGAAAACCCCACGCAGGCGTGGGAGGCGCACGAAGGCATCGTGCTCAACCTGTCGGAAGACGGCCGCGTCGTCGGCATCGAGATCGAGAGGGCCAGCCTCGCCACCAACCTCGACATGCTGAGAATCGGCGGTTTCCCCGGCCAGGTCGAAATCATCGACAAGCACTCATCCGGTTCCACCCATTGAATCCACACACCATGAACGACATCAAGAAAGTAGTACTGGCCTATTCCGGCGGCCTCGACACCTCCGTCATCCTGAAATGGCTGCAGGACACCTATCAATGCGAGGTGGTGACCTTCACCGCCGACCTCGGCCAGGGCGAGGAACTCGATCCGGCGCGCGAGAAAGCGTTGAAATTCGGCATCAAACCAGAGCAGATCTACATCGACGACCTGCGCGAGGAGTTCGTGCGCGACTTCGTCTTCCCGATGTTCCGCGCCAATACCGTGTACGAAGGCGAATACCTGCTCGGCACCTCGATCGCGCGCCCGCTGATCGCCAAGCGCCTGATCGAGATCGTCAACGAAACCGGCGCCGACGCCATCTGTCACGGCGCCACCGGCAAGGGCAACGACCAGGTGCGTTTCGAGCTCGGCGCCTACGCGTTGAAACCCGACGTCAAGGTGATCGCGCCGTGGCGCGAGTGGGATCTGCTGTCGCGGGAAAAATTGCTGAACTATGCCGAGACCCACGGCATTCCCATCGACATGAAGCACCGCCAGGGCGGCTCGCCGTATTCGATGGATGCCAACCTGCTGCACATCTCCTACGAAGGCCGCCATCTGGAAGACCCGAATGCGGAAGCCGAGGAGGACATGTGGCGCTGGACGGTGTCACCGGAAAAGGCACCGGATCAGGCCGAATACATCGAGCTGACCTACGCGAAAGGCGATGTCGTCGCGATCGACGGCCAGAGCATGCGCGCCCACGAGGTGCTGGCGAAGCTGAACGAGATCGGCGGCAAGCACGGCATCGGCCGTCTCGACCTGGTGGAGAACCGCTACGTCGGCATGAAGTCGCGCGGCTGCTACGAGACGCCCGGCGGCACGATTCTCTTGAAGGGCCATCGCGCGATCGAGTCGATCACGCTCGACCGCGAAGTTGCGCACCTGAAGGACGACCTGATGCCGCGCTACGCCAGCCTGATCTACAACGGCTACTGGTGGTCGCCCGAGCGCCGCGCGCTGCAGGTGCTGATCGATCACACACAGCAGCACGTCAACGGCAGCGTGCGCCTCAAGCTCTACAAGGGCAACGTCATCGTCGTCGGCCGTGATTCGAAGAGCGATTCGCTGTTCGATTCGACCATCGCCACCTTCGAGGACGACGCCGGCGCCTACGACCAGAAGGACGCGGGCGGCTTCATCAAGCTCAACGCGCTGCGCATGCGCATCGCCGCCAAACTCGACGCACGGAGAAAATGAATGTCCCAGTTCGATAATGTTGCGGTCATCAAGCAGGCCAACGTCTATTTCGACGGCAAGTGCGTCTCACACACCGTGCAGTTCGCCGACGGCACGAAGAAATCCATCGGCGTGATCCTGCCGGCCACGCTCACCTTCAACACCGGTGCACCTGAAATCATGGAAACGGTGGCGGGTTCCTGCCGCGTCAAGCTGGCCGGCGAGAGCGAGTGGAAGAGCTGCGGCGCCGGGCAGTCGTTCAAGGTGCCGGGCAATTCCAGCTTCGAGATCGAGGTGGCCGGCGAGCCGTACCACTACGTCTGCCACTTCGGCTGAACCGGGCCATGACCACCGTCACCATCGTCAGGAAAGACGGCCGCATCGCGATCGCGGCGGATACGCTGACGAAGTGGGGCGGCGGCAAGGAGTCCGCCGATTACGTGGCGAACCATGAGAAAATCATCCGCGTCGGCGACAGCTACGTCGCGATTACCGGCTCGGCCACCTTCAAGCTGATCCTGGCGGACTATTTCGCTTCGCTGGACGAGCCGCCGCAACTGGACTCGGTGGCCCGCATCTTCTGCGTGTGGAACACCCTGCACGGCGCGCTGAAGGAGCACTACTACCTGCAGGCCGGCGAGGACAAGGAGGACGATCTCGAGTCCTCCCGCATGGACGTGCTGATCGCCAATCCGCGCGGCATCTTCGGCGTGGCAGCGCATCGCACCGTACAGGAGTTCTCGAAATTCTACGCCTACGGCAGCGGCAGCCCGTATGCGCTGGGAGCGATGTACGCGGCGTATCGCGCGCCCTCGCTCGATGCCGAGGCGGTGGCGCGGCTGGGGGTGATGGCGGCGGCCGAGTTCCACGACGAATCGGGGCTGCCGGTGCAGTCGTTTGTAATGGAGCTAAGCCCGGATGTCTGATCAATCCAGGTCAAGGAGCTATCATGCCAAGTTTTGATATTGTGTCAGAGGTCGACAAGCAGGAAGTGCGCAACGCGGTCGATCAGGTCAACAAGGAAGTGTCCACGCGTTTTGACTTCAAGGGCTCCGACGCGCGCATCGAGCAGGCCGAGTATGTCCTCACAGTCTACGCCGACACCGAATTCCAGCTCGACCAGGTGCACGACATCCTGACGCAGAAGCTGGCCAAGCGCGGCGTCGACGTGAAATGTCTCGATATCGGCAACGTCGAGAAGGTCTCGGGCAACAAGGTCAAGCGCAACGTGACGGTGAAGACCGGCGTCGAGACCGAATTGGCGAAGAAGATCGTCAAGTGTATCAAGGACAGCAAGCTCAAGGTGCAGGCCAGCATCCAGGGCGACACCGTGCGCGTGTCGGGCGCCAAGCGCGACGTGCTGCAGGACACCATCGCGCTGGTAAGGAAGGGTATTGCCGATTTTCCCCTGCAGTATCAGAATTTCCGCGACTGAATATCCGGCCGAGGATTTCAGCTCAGACACGAGGAGACGGGCATGAGCAAGGTTCTGGTTCCCCTGGCGGACGGCTGCGAAGAACTCGAAGCCGTCACGATCATCGATCTGCTGCGCCGTGCCGACGTCGAGGTGGTGACGGCAGGCCTGAAGCCCGGTATCGTCAAGGCCAGCCGCGGCGTGCAGCTGGTACCCGACGTCACGCTCGACGTGGCTTTGCAGGACGACTACGACATGGTGGTGCTGCCGGGCGGCATGCCGGGCGCGTCGCATTTGAAAGAGGATGCACGCATCCTGGCGCTGCTGAAAAAAATGGCGGCCGCCGGAAAATACACCGCTGCCATCTGCGCCGCGCCGATGGTGCTGGCTGAAGCCGGCGTGCTCGACGGCAAGCAGGCGACCAGCTACCCCGGCTTCCTCGATGCGCTGCCCGGCGTGACCGTCAGCGCCGCTGCCGTGGTGCAGGACGGCAAGGTGATGACCTCGCGCGGCCCCGGCACGGCAATGGATTTTGCGCTGGCGCTGGTGGAAGTGCTGACGGGTAGCGAAAAGCGCCAGCAGGTTGAAGCTGCGTTGGTCAGGCCGTAGCCGGCCACGCGCCGCCGTTGTTATCATTCGGCCTACATCACGCCGATCCGGAGACCACCAACCATGCAGATTCGCGAAATCCTCACGCTTAAAAGCGACGACATTCACAGCATTGCGCCGACCGACCCGGTTTCCAGCGCCGTCGCCAAGCTGGTGGGCCTGGGGGTGGGTTCGCTGGTGGTACTGAAAAATGGCGAGATGGTAGGGCTCCTGACCGAGCGTAATGTGGTGCAGGGCATGCTCAAACAGGGCGGCGACCTGAAGGATGCCGAAGTCAGCAGCATCATGGTGGCCGAGCCGGTCGTGGCCAATGCGGACGACTCGGTGGATTACGCGCGCGACGTGATGACCAAATCGCACATCGGTCACCTGCCGATCTTCGACGGCAACAAGCTGCTTGGCATCATTTCCTTCCACGACGTGGCGCGTGCCTGCCTCAAGGAAGCCAATTTCGAGAACAGCTTGCTGAAGCGCTACATCAAGCACTGGCCCGAGTAAGGCGGCCTATTGAGCCGGTCAGCGGATCGACTCGATGTCGATGGTCTTCTCCAGTATTTTCGGCACGATCAGCGCGTAGCCCTGCTGTTGCCAGTGCGCCAGCTCGACGATGCCGTTGGGCACCACTTCGATGAAATCCTGGAAGTCCGCTACCGCATAGCCGAAATCCTCGGCTGCCTGGCCGCATACCTTGAAGGACACGCCGAGGTCGGCGTAGTAACGCATGCGGTCGACCACTTCCTGATATTTGGCCTCGTTCTTTGTCGCCACCGTCACGATTTCGGTGCCGTGGATGACCACCACGATGTTCATGTCTTCGGGCGAGTAGTTGTAAGGCGCCTCCTGCAGCGGGTTCATCAGCGAACGCACCCAGTACAGTGCACTGCCAATTTTCTGCGGGTCGTCCAGGTAGAACTCGAACATGACCTTGGGGGGCGCATAGGGAGTGGCCACCCATTTGCCAGCCGCCTGCGCTGGCGCAATCGTGCCCAGCCACACCAGCATTAACAAAGTCAGGACAGGTTTCACGACGATCTCCCCGTTTTTCTGATCGTGTCTGTTTTATAGGCGCTGTGCGGCGTTCTGTTGCAGGCGGCGCAGGGTCTGGAACAGCTGGAGCCGCGCGGGGTCGATCGCGCCCGCGGCGGCGGCTTCCTGGAGACGGCAGCCCGGCTCGGTCTCGTGCTTGCAGTCGCGAAAGCGGCACTGCCCGAGAAACGGGCGAAACTCGACGAAGCCATGTGCCAGGGCGCCGGCATCCAGGTGCTGCAGGGCAAATTCCTGCAGGCCGGGCGAGTCGATCACCGTGGAAACGGCATCCAGCCGGTGCAGGCGGGTGTGGGTAGTCGTGTGGCGGCCGCTGTCGAGCGCTTCGGAATACTCGGCTGTCACCGCCTCGGCACCGGGAAACAGCGTATTGATGAGGGTCGACTTGCCCATGCCGGACTGCCCGATCAAGAGCGTGGTGTGGCCGTGCAGGGCAGGTTTCAGGGGCGTCGCGTCGGACAGCGCCGACAGGATGACGAGCGGATAGCCGATGCGGGTGAGGAGGTCCAGCCGTGCGCGCGCGACCGGGGTTTCCGGCAGGTCGGCCTTGTTGAGGACGAGCAGGCTGGCGATGCCCTGGTCTTCGGCGGCGAGAATGCAGCGCTGCACCAGTTCCATCGAAAAACTCGGCCGTGCCGCCACCACCACCGCAAGCTGGGTCACATTGGCAGCGATGGCCTTGGATTTGAAGGCGTCGGAACGGTAGAGCAGGCTGGCGCGCGGCAGCACTGCCTCGATCACCCCGGCATTGCCGTCGCGCCGGACTTCGACCCGGTCACCGCATACCGCGCGCAGATGGCGGCCCTTGACCTGGCAAGGCAGTTCGCCGGCAGCGGTCGCAACGATGAAGCGGCGGCTGAACGCCGCGACAACCTGGCCGGTCAGGACGGCCATGTCTCAGATGTCGGACAGTGCGTCGACCTTGGCCGCGCAGAGGGAATCGTTTGGGCTCCGGCCGGCGCGAAGCGTCTTAACGTTCGCTTTGTTCACGCGAGTCTGTGCCGAAACGATCCCCTCGGCGTCAAATGTCCAGCAGTGCATCGACTTTCGCGGCACAGATGAAATCGTTTTCCGACAGGCCGCCGATCGCATGTGTCCAGTATTCGACACGGCAGGTGTTGTAACCGACCAGCAGGAAGGGATGGTGATCTTCGCGATGCGAAACCCACATCACCGCGTTGGTGAATGCCTGGGTCCGATAGTGATCCTTGAACTTGTATTCCTTGACGATTTTCTCGCCGTCGCGCTGCCAGCCAGGCAGCCCCTTCAGCAACGGCGCAACCTGCGCATCGGTCAAGGGAGCGACGCCACCTTCGCAGGGAGCGCATTTCTTGCGGACGAGTTCTTCAACGACAGTGGTCATGACGGGACTCCTTACTTGAATTTGTAATACTGCTGGTTGAGGTAGGCGGCGACGTGCGCCTCGTCTTCCGGAAACCAGCCGGTGCCGGTATTGGCGTTGCAGGCGGAGATGCGGGCGGCCAGTTGCTGCGCGGTTTTGACCTTGCGATCGGCGCGCGTGTAGATCTTGCTGCCGTCGCCGCCGAACATGCTGGTGTGGCAGCTGAGGCAGGCTTTGTCGTGCAGCTGCTTGCCGGTCTTGGGGTCGCCCTTGGCGAACGGCGCGGCATGCGCGCCGCTCGCCAGCAGCACGCCGCAGAACAGGGCGGTCAGGGTTTTCATGATCGAGACTCCGATTGATTATTCCTTGCATTATCGCCACAGGGCGGCAATTGCGCCAGCGCCGTTCACCTCGTGTGCGAGAATGGCGGCCTGTTTTTCGAAGGAACGCTGAAATGGCACTGAATCCCACGCATCTGCTCTGGCTGGACATGGAAATGACCGGCCTGTCCCCCGACACCGACCGCATCATCGAACTCGCCATTGTCGTCACCGACGCCGACCTCAACACCGTGGCCGAAGGGCCGGTGCTGGTGGTGCACCAGCCCGACACGGTGATGAATGCGATGGACAACTGGAACAAGGGCACGCACGGCAAGTCGGGACTGATCGATCGCGTCAAGGCCTCTGCGCTTTCCGAGGCCGAGGCCGAGGCGCAGATGCTGGCGTTCGTGAAGCAGCACGTGCCGGCCAGGACTTCGCCGATGTGCGGCAATTCCATCTGCCAGGACCGCCGCTTCATGGCGCGCTACATGCCGCAGCTGGAAGCCTTCTTCCATTATCGCAACCTGGATGTCAGCACGCTGAAGGAACTCGCCAAACGCTGGCGCCCGGGTTTGTGCGAAGGGTTCAAGAAGGCGAGCAAGCACGAAGCGCTGGCGGACATCTACGAATCGATCGACGAAATGAAGTATTACCGCGAGCATTTCATCCGCGGCGCATGAAAACAGCGGCCGGATGGCCGCTGCCAGATCGGGCATGGCGTAGCCGCTGGTTCCACACGCGCTTTGCGCGTAGTGGATCGGGGGCTTCAGGGCTTGAGGTAGACGTAGCCTTCCCGCGCCTGCAGGCGGCCAATTTCGGCGACGCCGGACGCCACGACGGTGGCTTCGGGGATCACCGCGCTGGCGTCCAGCTTGCGGCTCTTCAGGGTGTTGTTGCAGACGCGGAAGTCGACGCCTTTGGCCTTCAGTTCCTGCACTGCGGGCTCGTAGGGGTTGCCGTTTTTGTCCTGCGCGCCGGCGAGCAGGAAGTCGATGCCCTTGCCGTGGGCGACGACGGCGATATGGGCATCCTTGCTGGCGTTGAGGTGATTCCGCACGTTGCGCAAGGCGACCATCGCGTTTTCGCTGTCGTTGAGGTGATAGACCACCTTTTCTTCCGGACCCGCGGCAGGGGCCGCAGCCTCGGCCAGCGGGGCGGCGTGGGCCATGGGGGCGGTTGCCAGCAGCAGAACGGTCAGTAGCGGGGCGAAGATGCGTGTCATGGTGAGTCTCCTGATTGATATATTGAATAAACCGGCTTTATCGAAGCCTGTGAAGAAGACGCAGCGAGTGACACGCTTATTCCATTCCGGCAGGCAGATTTTTCTGGAATAAACGTACCCTTTTCCGCGTCACATCGACATGACCATGATGAGCCGTTTTCTGTTTGGCCCGTTCCGCCCAGGCATCGAGGCGCAGCGTCCGGTGCTCTACCGCATCGCCTATGCCTGGTGCCACGACGCGGCGCTGGCCGACGACCTGGTGCAGGAAACGCTGTCCAAAGCCTGGGTACGGCGTGCTCAGCTACGCGACGAGGCGGCGCTGAAGGCCTGGATGGTGGCGATCATGAATCACTGCTGGCTCGATCACCTGCGCAGCCGGCGCGATTTCGACGATGTCGAGGACTGGCAGGACGAACTCGAATCCGGCGCCGCGTCGCCCGAGGCATGCTGCGACCGCGAGCAGGTGATTGCCTGCGTACGTGCCGCAGTGGCGCGTCTGCCACTGGGGCAGCGCCAGGTGCTGACGCTGGTCGATCTGGAAGAATTCGGCTATGCCGAGGTGGCCGGAATTCTGGACATTCCGGTCGGTACGGTGATGAGCCGTCTGTCGCGCGCACGCGCGAGCCTGAAAAAATTGCTGGATACGGCAATGCAGCAGCCTGCGGCACCGCCGCAGCTGAGGAGGGTGAAATGAGCTCGATCGTTTCGGACGAAATCCTGCATGCATTCATCGATGGCGAACTCGACGTCGCCGAGAGCGAAAAGCTCATCGCCCGGATGCGTGAGGATGCGGGGTTGATGCAGCGCGTCTGCGCCCTGCGCAGCCTGCAGGGCATGGTGAAGCTGGCATATGCCGAGCCACCGCCGGCAGCTGGCCGGGAATCGCGCCGCGTGCCGCGACGCCGGTTCATGCAGCGCTGCACCTTCGGCAGCCTCATTCTGCTTGCGGGTGTGAGCGCCGGCTGGGCCTTGCGCGGCGTGGAATCGCGTGCGCTGGCCGCCGCGCCGGCCGCCGCCCTGGACGGCTATCGGACGGTCAGTTTGGCGCGCGAGGCCGACCCGAACCGGGTCATGCTGCATCTCGACAGCGCCGCGCCGGACAAGATGCAGGCGGTACTGGATCAGGCCGAGCGTCTGCTCGACGAAGCGGAACGGGAGGGGCGGCCGATGCAGCTTGAAGTCATCGCCAATAGCCGCGGCATCCAGCTGATGCGCGCGGGCTACAGTCCCTACGCCGCGCGCATGGCACGCATGAAACAGCGCCACGTCAACCTGCACTGGGTGGCATGCGGCCAGTCCATCGCCCGGATTACGGACGAGGGACAGCGGGTGGAGCTGCTGCCCGCCACCCGGACGGCGCCGACGGCCATCGGCGAAATCGTCACCCGGCTCCAGCAAGGCTGGACCTATGTCCGGGTTTGAACGTGCGACGACCGTTGCCGTCCTGCTGCTGATTCTGCTGCTGCCTGCGGCGTCGGCCGCGGCCGCTCCGGTCAATCGGCTGGCCGGCCATCCGTCACCCTACCTGGCCCTGCATGGCCACGATCCGGTGGCCTGGCAGGAATGGCATGCCGACACCCTCGCCCGCGCCCGGCGCGAGAACAAGCTGCTGTTCGTTTCGGTGGGCTACTTCGCCTGCCACTGGTGCCACGTCATGCAGCGCGAAAGCTACCGGAACCCGCAGATTGCCGCGTTGCTCAATCGTGATTTCATTCCGGTCAAGGTCGACCGCGAGCTCAACAACGGGCTGGACGAGGCTTTGCAGGAGTTTTCTTCGCGGCTCAATGGTGTGGCGGGCTGGCCGCTGAATGCCTTCGTCACCCCCGAGGGCTATCCGGCGTTCGTCGTGCTGTATGCGCCGCCGGAGGATTTCAGCAAGCTGCTGTCCCAGCTCTCCGCACGCTGGGCGTCGGATTCGGCCGGCATCCGGCGTTTGGCGCAGCAGGCGGCACCGCCGCCTGCGCTGGAGCCCGTCGGTGCGCCGCTGACGGCGGCACGCAGCGCGCGCGCCTGGCAGCAGTTCGTCGCCGGCGCCTGGCAAGAAGCCGACACGCTCCATGGCGGCTTCGGCCAGGTCAGCAAATTTCCGATGGCGCCGCAACTGCATGCCCTGCTGGAGCGCCAGGCACGGCAGCCGGACGCCAGGCTGGCCGAATTCCTGCGCCTGAGCTTCGATCAGATGGCGGCGCGCGGACTGCGCGATCATATCGGCGGCGGATTTTTCCGCTACACCACCGATCCCGGATGGGACACGCCGCATTTCGAGAAAATGCTCTATGACAATGCGCATCTGGCGATGCTCTATTTGCGTGCCGCAACCGTGCTGCGCCAGCCGCGTTACCGCGAAATTGCCCGCAGCACGCTCGATTTCATGCAGGACGAATTGCTGGATGCGGGCGGCGGCCTGTACAGCAGCACCTCGGCGGTGGATGCCGCCGGGCGGGAAGGCGCCACCTATCTGTGGGAGCCCGATGAATTGAAGCGGCACCTGCCGCCCGCAGCCTATGCCGCGGCGCAGCGGGTGTGGCGGCTCGATGCCGCGCGCAGTTTCGACGACGGCTATCTGCCTGCGGAATACCGCACCCCGACGGCGGACGAGCGCCGGCTGCTGGCCGATGCCGCGCACATCCTGCGTCCCTTGCGCCGCGCCCGCAGCCTGCCCAAGGACGACAAGCTGAATGCCGGCCTGAATGGCCTGGCGCTGTCGGCCTTCAGCCAGGCCATTCGACTCGATCCGGCCTATCGTCAACGCGCCGACCATCTGCAGCGATTCCTGCTGACGCAGCTGGTCAGGGACCGGTACCTGAGGAAGGCGAGGGCGCGCGGGCAGGTACTGCCGCAGGCCGAACTGGAGGACTACGCCTATGTCGTGCAGGGGCTGCTCGATCATGCCGAGGCCACCGGCAACGCGCAATCGCGCGCCCGGGCGCGGCAACTGGCGCATACCGCCTGGCAGGCGTTCTGGAGCGGGAAGGGCTGGCAACGCGAAGCGCGGCCCTTGCTGGCCACCTTGCAGGCCGAGCCGGCGCTGGCCGACGGCGCACTGTATTCGCCGTCCGATGTGCTGATCCTGGCCAGCCTGCGCTTGCCGGATCCCGTGCTGCAGCGGTTGGCGCGTACCGCCGCCGGTTGGCGGCTGCCGGCGATGGAGCGGGATGCCTACGCCTATCCCACCCGCGTGCGGGTGCTGACGCAGACGATGCAGCCGCGAGATTAGGGTTGACAGGCCCTAGTTGAGTTCGGGTTCCTGCGCCTGCTCCAGCGCGCGTTGCATGGGGCGCCGCCCGACCTGGACTTTCAGGTTCAGCGATTGCTGCTTGCGCGCCACCGTGAGCTGGGTATCGATGCCGGGTTTGAGGGCGGCAATCAGGTTCAGCAGCGAGGCCGAGTCGGTCACGGCCTTGCCGTTGACCGCCAGCAGGATGTCGCCCGGACGGATGCCGCCGGCGTCGGCCGGGCCGCCTTTCAGCACGCCCGCGATCAATGCGCCATCGGCATTTTTCAGACTGAAAGATTCCGCCAGTTCGGGCGTCAGGTCCTGCACTTCGATGCCGATCCAGCCGCGCGTCACGCTGCCGGTCTTGACGATCTGTTCCATCACCTGGCGCGCGATGCTGACCGGAATGGCAAAGCCGATGCCTTGCGAGCCGCCGGTGCGTGAATAGATGGCGCTGTTGACCCCCACCAGATTGCCCGTCGCGTCGACCAGCGCACCGCCCGAGTTGCCTGGATTGATGGCGGCATCGGTCTGAATGAAATTCTCGAAGGTGTTGATGCCGAGATGGGTACGTCCAAGTGCGCTGACGATTCCCGCGGTGACGGTCTGACCGACGCCGAACGGATTGCCCACCGCCAGCACCCAGTCGCCGACCTGCAGACTGTCGGCCTGGGCGAAGGTGATGGCGGGCAAATTGTCGGTATCGATCTTCAGTACCGCCAGATCGGTTTCGGGGTCGGCCCCTACCACCCGTGCCGGCAGCGTCCGGCCGTCGTCCAGCGCCACGCGGATTTGATCGGCGGCTTCGACCACATGGTGGTTGGTCAGGATATAGCCGTTCGGGCTGACAATCACACCCGAACCGAGGTTGGACACCTCGCGCAGCCGTGAGTCCAGCCGGTCGCCGAAGAAGTAGCGAAAGATCGGGTCCTGCAGCGCGGGATGGGCTGGGCTACGCACCTTTTGCTGGGTAAAAACGTTGACCACCGTCGGGATGACCTTTTTTGCGGCGGGGGCGAAGGAAGCGCTTGCGGCGGGACCACTGGCCGCCGGATGCTGCGCCTGCTGAATGGTGAGGCCTGGCTGCCGGGTTTGCCAGTGCAGGAGGTCGGGCTTGAACAGCACGATGATGAACAACACGCCCAAGGCCACCGTAGCGGATTGGGCGAAAAGCAACCAGAGTTTGCGCATGTTGATATAGGTCAAGGAAAGCGTGATGCCGCCGCGCGATAATTATAGCTCAGGGCGGGAACTTACTGCGCCGGCGCTACGTTGGGCTTCCGGTAGAGGGGGCAATTTGGTTAGAATGCCGGTTTTATCGCAACACGTTCAGGTTAGGTAAACATGAGCCAGGAAGCCGAAGGGCAAAAAGTGGACGCAAATAAACGAAAATTCCTGATCGCTGCGACCAGCGCGGTTGGGGGGGTCGCTGCTGTGGGAGTGGCAGTGCCGCTGGTCATGAGTATGCTGCCAAGCGCGCGCGCGAAAGCAGCGGGCGCGCCGGTGGAAGTGGATATCAGCAAGATCGAGCCGGGTATGCTGCTGACGGTCGAATGGCGCGGCAAGCCGGTGTGGGTCGTCAACCGCACCAAGGAGATGCTCGCCCAGTTGGGCAAGCATGACGACAAGCTGGCTGACGCCATGAGCGAGCAGCCGCAGCAGCCCGACTATTGCAAGAATGCGACCCGCTCGATCAAGCCGGAATATCTGGTGGCGGTCGGCATCTGCACCCACCTCGGCTGCTCGCCTAGCGAAAAACTCAAACTGGGTGGCGACAGTGGCATGGGCAGCGACTGGCCGGGCGGTTTCTTCTGCCCCTGCCACGGTTCGACGTTCGACCTTGCCGCACGTGTGTACAAGGGCGTGCCGGCCCCGACCAATCTGGTGATTCCGCCTCATCAATACCTCAGCGATGCCAGGTTGCTGATCGGTGTAGACGCAAAAGGAGCGTAAATAAATGTCTGCCCTGCAAAAAATGATGGGTTGGATCGACGATCGATTCCCGCTCACCGCCACCTACAAGGCGCACCTGTCCGAGTACTACGCGCCCAAGAACTTCAACTTCTGGTATTTCTTCGGTTCGCTGGCACTGCTGGTGCTGGTGCTGCAGATCGTCACCGGCATCTTCCTCACCATGAGCTACAAGCCGGATGCCGAACTCGCCTTTGCATCCGTCGAGTACATCATGCGCGACGTCGACTGGGGCTGGCTGATCCGCTACATGCACTCGACCGGCGCCTCGATGTTCTTCGTCGTCGTCTATCTGCACATGTTCCGCGGCCTGATGTACGGTTCCTACCGCAAGCCGCGCGAACTGATCTGGATCTTCGGCGTGCTGATCTACCTGGCGCTGATGGCCGAAGCCTTCCTCGGCTATCTGCTGCCGTGGGGCCAGATGTCGTTCTGGGGTGCGCAGGTGATCGTCAACCTGTTTGCCGCCGTGCCCTTCATCGGTGAAGACCTGTCGATCTGGATTCGCGGCGACTACGTGATTTCGGACGCCACGCTGAACCGCTTCTTCGCCTTCCACGTCATCGCCCTGCCGCTGGTGCTGATCGCGCTGGTTGCAGTGCACCTGGTGGCGCTGCACGAAGTCGGTTCCAACAACCCCGATGGCATCGAGATCAAGAAGAAAAAGGATCCGGTGACGCACATTCCGCTCGACGGCATTCCCTTTCATCCGTACTACACGGTGAAGGACATCGTCGGCGTCATTGTCTTCCTGATGGTGTTCTCGGCGATCGTGTTCTTCGCGCCGGAAATGGGCGGCTACTTCCTCGAAGCCAACAACTTCGTCCCCGCCGACTCGCTGAAGACGCCTGCGCACATCGCGCCGCTGTGGTATTTCACGCCGTTCTACGCAATCCTGCGTGCGGTGCCGCCGCTGTTCGGCTCACAGTTCCCGGGCGTGGTGGCGATGGGCCTGTCGATCGTCGTGCTGTTCTTCCTGCCTTGGCTCGACCGCGGCAAGGTCAAGTCGATCCGCTATCGCGGCCCGATCTACAAGATCATGCTTGCTTTGTTCCTCGTGTCCTTCATCGGGTTGGGCTATCTGGGCCTGTTGCCGTCCACCCCGGTGGCGACGATATTTGCCCAGGTTTTCTCAGTGATCTACTTCCTGTTTTTCCTGCTGATGCCCTGGTACACCTCGATTGACAAAACCAAACCGGAACCGGAAAGGGTGACTGGCTAAATGAAACGCTTGAAGAACTTTCTTTTCCTGCTGGCGGCAGCCCCCGTCGTGGCTTTTGCGTCGGGCGCCAGCATTCATCTGGACAAGGCGCCGGTCAATCTGTCCGACCAGGACTCCCTGCAGCGCGGCGCCCGCATGTTCGTGAACTACTGCCTCAACTGCCACAGCGCCGGTTCCATGCGCTACTCGCGTCTGCAGGATCTGGGTCTGACCGAGGACCAGATCAAGGAGAACCTGCTGTTTGCCGGCGAAAAGCCGGGCGAGACCATGAAGGTCGGCATGACCAAGGCCGACGGCAAGGCCTGGTTCGGCGCCACGCCACCCGACCTCAGCGTGATCGCGCGTTCGCGCGGGGCCGACTGGCTCTATACCTACCTGCGCAGCTTCTACCGTGACGACACCCGGACCACCGGCTGGAACAACGTCGTGTTCGACAAGGTGGGCATGCCGCACGTAATGTGGGATCTGCAGGGCGAAATGGTGCCGCACTACAGGAAGGAAGGCGAGCATGAAGTGATCGATCGCCTCGAACTGGCCAAGCCCGGCAGCGTCACCCTGGCCGAGTACGACGCCAAGGTCGGCGACCTGGTCAACTACCTGGTGTGGATGGGCGAGCCCGCGCAGGTCCAGCGCAAGCAGCTTGGCGTCATCGTGCTGATTTTTCTGGCGGTCTTCTTCGTGGTGGCCTATTACCTGAAGAAAGAGTTCTGGAAAGATATTCACTGAGTCGGGCCACACCATTTGCCAACAGCCGGACTGTGTCCGGCTGTTGGCATTTATCGATCCGGCCCCAACCCGCTTGAACGACAGGCGCTGACGCACTGCCCGCAAGCCATGCAGCATGCCAGCAACCAATATTCGAGCCCGCCTGCTACTGGCTGGAAACTCAGGCAGCCGGATTTCAAGTCAAAAAGCATCAACATACGCAACACGATAGGGAGCCCCTGCCATGATGACCTTGTATTCCGGTAGCACCGATCCGTACAGCCATCGCTGTCGCATCGTCCTGTTTGAGAAAGACATGGACTTTGAAGTCATCGATGTGGACATGCACAACAAGCCGGAAGAAATCGCCAGCATCAGCCCCAGCGGCAAGATGCCGGTGCTGGTCGAGCGCGACCTGATTCTGACCGAATCCAACATCATCAACGAATACATCGACGAGCGTTTTCCGCATCCGCAGCTGATGCCGCCGGATCCCGTCATGCGCGCGCGTGCACGACTGGTGCTGTTCAACTTCGAGCACGACCTGTTTACCCACGTCGATACGCTGGAGCACACCCTCGGCAAGTCGTCGGACAAGGCGCGCCAGGAAATCCGTGACAGCCTGTCGCAACTCACGCCCATCCTCACCAAGCAGAAATATCTGATGAACGACGAGTTCTCCATGCTGGACGTGGCGATCGCCCCACTGCTGTGGCGTCTCGAGCATTACGGCATCGAACTGCCGAAAATGGCGGCGCCGGTGCTCAAGTACCGTGAGCGCCTGTTCAGCCGCCCGGCCTTCATCAACGCGCTGACGCCCACCGAAAAGGCGCTGCGCAAGTAAGGGACGAGGACGGGTGGCCGAGATTTCAACCAAGCCTTATCTGATCCGCGCCCTGTATGAATGGTGCACGGATTCGGGTTTCACCCCGCAGCTGCTGGTTGCGGTGGATAGCCGCACCCGTGTGCCGCCCGGTTTCGTCAAGGACGGCCAGATTGTGCTGAACATCAGTGCGGCCTCCACCCGTAATCTCACCCTGGACAACGACTGGATCCAGTTTTCCGCGCGCTTTGGCGGCGTTTCGCACGAGATTTCCATTCCGGTGGATCGGGTAGCTGCCATCTTCACGCGCGAGAACGGCCAAGGCCTGCATTTCGAGCCGGTCGACGCATCCACGCCGCCACCCGGGCAGGCGCCATCGCCCCCGTCCCCGCCAGGCGATGCGCCGGCGCCGCCCAAGGGCAAACCCTCGCTCAAAGTCGTCAAGTAATCGGATTATCTCTCGTGCGACATCGCTATAATGTCGCCCGTCGCCGCTTTAGCTCAGTTGGTAGAGCAACCGCCTTGTAAGCGGTAGGTCGTCAGTTCGAATCCGACAAGCGGCACCAATTCAACATCCAATAATGTCCAGAAACACCCTTAAGCCCGCGTAAAACCGGGCTTTTTGTTTGCTTGTTCGTCCGGTAAGGTTTAGCATGATCCTAAGAGATACCCCCTCAGTTGGGGGTACATAAGGGGGTATGCCCCCAGGATAAAAACCACATACCCCCAAACCGGAGGAAAAATGGCCCTGAGCGACACGAAAATCCGCAGCATAAAGCCGTCGGACAAGCCCTATAAGCTGGCAGACGGTGGCGGCCTGTATCTGCTGATCAACCCCAGCGGGGGCAAATTGTGGCGGCTCAAATATCGTTTCGAGGGTAAGGAAAAGCTGCTGGCGCTGGGGGCATACCCAGATGTGGGCCTTGCCCTTGCCCGAGAGCGCCGGGAGGCGGCCCGCAAGCTGTTGGCAGACGGTACCGACCCCGGAGCGCATCGCAAGGCCGTGGAAGCCGACAAGGCGCGCATGGCGGCCAACAGCTTTGAGGCTGTTGGGCTGGAATGGCACGCCATGAAATCGAAGAAGTGGGCAAAGGTGACAGCGGATAAGGCGCTGGTCCACCTGCGCACCTATGTCTTTCCTGAAATTGGCCACCTGCCCATCGCCAGCATCAAGGCGTCGGTATTGCTGGACATGCTGCGCAAGGTGGAAGCCAAGGGCGTCGCCTACACTGCCACCCGCATCCGCGAAATGTGCGGGCAGATATTCCGCTATGGTGTCGCAACGGGAAGGGCCGAAGACAATCCGGCGGCGCATCTTGTTGGGGCACTTGCCAAGCCCGGCACCACGCACCGCCCCGCTATCACAGAGCGGCGCGAATTCGGGGTTTTCCTGCGTGATTTACGAGCCGCCACCCGATTCGACCCCATTACCCGCCATGCAGCCTATTTCGCCATGTTGACGATGGTGAGGGCTCAGGAATTCCGCTTCGCCCGGTGGGAGGAAATCGACCGGGATGCACAAGAGTGGAAAGTCCCAGCCACTCGCATGAAGGTGGGTAAGCAATTGCCTGCCCACACAGTCCCGCTGTCACGTCAGGCGTTGGAACTGTTGGATGAACTACATGGTTTGACTGGGCACACGCCTTATCTTTTCCCCAAGGCGAAGGGCTATGGCGAGAACGAAGTCATATCCGAGAACACAGTCGGCAAGCTGCTCAACAATCTGGGCTATCAGGGCCGGCAGTGCGTACATGGGTTCAGAGCTTCAGCGCGCTCAATCCTCAGTGAGCAGGGCTGGAGTGTAGAAGCAATGGAGCGCCAGCTAGACCACAAGGAAGCCGACGGCACTGTGGCTGCCTATGCCCGGAGCCAACACCTACCCGAGCGGCGGCGCATGATGCAAGCCTGGGCGGACACCTGTGACGCGCTGGAAACAGGTGCGGATGTGGTGCCAATCCATAGCCGCCAGAAGCCCTGATCCCTCACCCAGTTACCGTCGTTTTCTTGTTGTATGGGTTCGAATCCCACAGCCTTAGGGGGCAGATATGCAACGCAAGATTAGATCGAAATCTGTAAGCCGGTATCCGGCCAGAAACAGAAACTCGGATTGAGGCTGTTGACTATCTCTTGTTCGGCCTGAGCGATCACTTTCCTCAAACCAGTAAGGTAAATGCGATCGACCAAGCAAAGCCTTGCACAAACCTTCTTGGATGGATAACGTCGACAGCGGAGGAAATAATTTAATGCACATCGCTCATGTCGAAATCGCCAACTTTCGCAAGCTTTACTCAGTCAGAATCGATCTCACGGATAAGACCACCCTGTTTGTAGGCGCAAATAACAGTGGAAAGACATCTGCTATCCAAGCTCTGCGCCGTTTTCTTGTTAAAAAGGGAAAGGGGTTCAGAACACAAGATTTCACCCTTGCGCACTGGAGCGCCATCGACGAAATCGGAAAAACGTGGGAAGCAGCAACAGAAGACAACCCCGTCGAACTTGATCCCAACCTCTGGACACCTTTCCTCCCAATGCTAGATATCTGGCTGAAGGTTGAGAACAATGAAATCCACCACGTCAGCGAGTTGTTGCCAAGCCTCGACTGGGCTGGTGGATTGTTGGGCGTGAGGTTGTGTCTGAGACCCAAAGACCTTGAAGGGCTCTATCGCGAGTTCCGGACTGCCATTCAGGATGTCCACAAGCTTCACCAAGCCGCAAAAGACGCCGAAGCAAAGGGAGAGGAGGGCGCTGAAAAAACTGAAATGAAGCTCACGCTCTGGCCAGTCAGTCTCACAGATTTTCTTAGCCGCAAGTTGTCTCAGCACTTGGAGATGCAGACATTTTTGTTGGACCCGGAAAAGTTGGTTGACCCCGTTAATGGTCAGGCGAAGCCGCAGGTGCTTGCGGAAGATGCACTCTCGCTCGATACCGACCCTCTCCACGGGCTCATTCGCGTGAATGAGATCAATGCTCAGCGTGGCTTGGGCGAGACCGACGGTGCTGACATTGACCCAGAATCCACAAAAAACCACGACAGTCAAAAGCTCTCGGATCAGCTGCGCACTTACTACACGAAACACCTTGACCCGTTTCAGACACCAGACGTTGCCGACCTTGCTGCACTTCAAGCCATCGAGGCGGCCCAAGAAGCCTTTGATAAGCGACTGCACGCAAGTTTCGCCGACGCCTTCACCGAAGTGGAGGGCATGGGTTATCCGGGTGTGTCGGACCCCAAGCTAAAAATCACCTCCAAGCTCAAGACGGTTGACGGGCTTGATCACGATGCCGCAGTCTCGTTCGAGATTCAGATGGTCAGTAAAGTTGGAGCAGTAGTGCCGATTCTTAGGCTGCCGGAAAGCTACAACGGCCTTGGCTATCAGAATTTGATCTCCATGATCTTCCGGCTGATGAGTTTCCGCGACGCGTGGATGCGTGTCGGAAAAGCTAGCAAAATTGGAATCGAGTCGAAGTTTGAACCTATTCACCTGGTTCTAGTTGAAGAGCCGGAGGCCCATCTTCACGCCCAAGTGCAGCAGGTCTTCATCAACAAAGCATATAAGGTTCTCCGGGACCATGACCACCTTGGTGAGAATCCCGCCCTACAGACGCAGCTCATTGTTAGCACGCACTCAAGCCATGTGGCGCACGAAGCAAAATTCGCGTGCCTACGGTACTTTCGCCGCTTGCCCGCCGGAATGGGATCAACGGTTCCCATTTCCACGGTCATCAATCTGTCTGGCGTGTTTGGGGAAGGGACTGAGACTGAGCGGTTCGTAACCAGATATCTACGTGCTCATCATAGCGACCTTTTTTTTGCGGATGCTGCCATCCTCGTTGAAGGCCCCGCGGAAAAGATACTCGTCCCCAACTTCATTCGGGAGCACTATGATTTTTTAACTCAGTGCTACATCACACTCCTTGAAATCAATGGCAGCCACGCGCATCGGCTTAAGCCTCTCATCGACGAGCTAGGCCTCCTCACTCTGGTGGTCACTGATCTGGATGCGGGTGAAGTTGAAGGTGAAGGTGAAAAGGTCAAAGCGGCGCCTGTAAGGCGCGGAGCGGATCAACGAACCAACAACAACGTCCTGAAGAGTTGGGCTCCTATGCTTGTGGGGGTAGACGACCTCCTGGCTGCAATACCCGAGCAGAAAACTCTCGAGGGCGATCAGTTGTTTGCCGTCCGCGTGGCTTATCAGCTTCCCATCTCTGTACTCAAGAATGACGGCGAAGGAAAGGATGAAGCGCTCCCTAGTACGTTTGAGGATGCACTTGTCTTTGAGAATACAGAGATATTCTCAAAGCTAGAAGGCAATGGGCTGGTCAAGAAATTTAGAAACGCCCTGAATGCGAACAACGATGCCACCATTACAGCAGATTCACTGTTTCAAGCTCTGCGGGGTGGCAATAAAGCAGAGTTTGCTCTGGACGTGTTGCTTAGCGAAGAATTCTGCAAACTTAAGTGTCCAGGTTATATTTCTGAAGGTTTAATGTGGCTTCAGGAGCGTCTTAAGGAAAAGCAGGTTGACGTGCTTCCCAGTATCGAAGACGGAGTCGTGGCTGAATGAGCGATCCAGGCGCAATAGATGACAACACGATAGACGCGGGTGTCGAGGAAGAGATACACGCATGCCTCGATCTTGCACAGCCCCGAAGCTTCTTCCTCTACGCGGGAGCGGGGTCTGGAAAGACTAGATCGCTAGTCAATGCTCTAAAAAAAGTTCAAACCGACTCGCGAAAACAACTTCTTCTTGCTGGGCGCGGCGTTGCCGTCATCACCTACACCAACAACGCTTGCGATGAGATTAAGCAGCGTCTCGACTTTGATCCACTCGTTAAAGTCTCCACAATCCATTCCTTGGCGTGGTCGCTGATCGGTGGCTATCACGGAGATATCCGTGAGTGGCTTCGAGAGAACATCAAACAAAAACTAGTTGAGCTGGAAGCGGCAGCGTCAAAGGGCAGGCCGGGTACCAAGACAGCAGAGGACCGTCAACGCTCAATCGCAAGCGGTCAAAGACGACTCGCCCGCCTCGAATCAATCAAACGCTTTGTTTACAGCCCTACAGGTAATAATCGAACGCGGGACTCTCTCAATCACAGTGAAGTCATCGGTATAGCCGCTGACTTCCTCAAAGAAAAGCCACTACTCCAGAATACTCTGGTGAGTAAGTATCCAATCCTTTTCATTGACGAAAGCCAGGACACTAACAAGAACCTGATGGATGCGTTCCTGGCAGTCCAGCAAGCTCAAAAGGATCGCTTCTGTTTGGGCCTCTTCGGAGACACCATGCAGCGCATCTATGCGGATGGAAAGGTAGGACTCGAGAAAGCGATTCCAGCTGACTGGGCAACGCCAGTTAAGAAGTTGAATTATCGCTGCCCTCAGCGCGTCATTCAGCTCATTAATCGCGTCCGCTCAGCTGCTGATGGACAAATGCAGCAGGGACACAAAGACAGTGCACAGGGTTTTGTTCGGCTTTTCATTCTCCCCAGCAACATGGCGGTCGTGGCTGAGGTAGAAGAGCCGTTCGCCACCAAGATGGCGGAGGTGACTGGAGACGCCGGATGGTCAAAGGGTGAATTTAAGACGCTCATTCTCGAACACCACATGGCTGCACGCCGTTTGGGATTCGATGCGATGTTTGCGCCACTCTACGCGGTTGAACGGCTCAAGACATCGCTGCTGGACGGATCACTATCCAGCCTTCGCCTTTTCTCTGAAGAAGTTTTACCCGTAGTTGAGGCCTATAGAAGTGACAACTCCTTTCGTGTCGCAGAGATTGCCCGAAAATATTCTCCGCTCCTTCGTCCGGAAGCCCTCTTTGCGGCCGGCTCAAACCAACTAATCCAGCTTCAAAAGACAAAGGCGGCCGTGGCTGAAGTTGCTAAGCTGTGGGATAACGATGCTCATCCCTCCTTTCAGCAGGTGCTAGATACACTTGCCGCGACGAAGTTATTTGTGATTCCTGACGCACTCACGATCTTTGTTTCGCAAGAGGATGCGGATGCAACCAAAGATAAACTGGCAGAGGACAAGGCCATCGATGATCAGGAAGAGGACGAGCTAAGTGAGGTTGACATCGAGTTGGAGGGATGGCGGAAATTTCTCGCCACCCCTTTTGATCAGATCAAGGCATACGCCGACTATGTGGCAGGAACGTCCCCCTTTGGTACCCACCAAGGCGTGAAGGGTCTCGAATTCCCCAGGGTTAAGGTCGTGGTGAGCGACGAGGAAGCGCGTGGTTTCATGTTCAGCTATGAAAAATTGTTCGGCGCAAAAGCCAAGAGTGCCGCAGACCTTAAGAACGAAGAGGCAGGGGACGAGACCACGATTGATCGCACGCGCCGCCTCTTTTATGTGACATGCAGCCGCGCTATGGAAAGTCTTGCGATTGTGGCTTATTCCGAGCAACCGGACGCAATTCGAGAGATGGTCGTAGGTGAGGGGTGGTTCACTGCAGACGAAGTTGAAGTTCTAAAGAACTAGAGACTTTTCGTTCGTTTTTTGAATTCCCCCAGATTCAGTCGGCACCTTTTAACCCTAGGCTATCTGTCTGCTTTGCCCTGCGAATTCCAGACGGATAAGTTGGCGCGAACTTTCACGTTTGGCGGATACCTGACCCATAAACCACATTTTCCGTCATGAGCATGCTTATCCCAGCGCCACCCTTTGCCCATACTCATGGCCACTACTCTGAGTGTGGGGCCCCCATCATGTCTTGGTAATAGCGCCGTACAGTTATTGACACAAGTCCAAGGGGAGCAAGGCTCAGGCATTCCGGAATTTTCAAAATCCGCGTCGGGGATACGCTCTGAGGGCAGGGTCCCTAAGGGCCGGCGCTCTATGCGCCACTGCTGAAAGCGTGTGGCGATAATCAGGTTTGCGTATTCCACGCCCTTGATCTGCCACCCTAAGGGCTCCCCATACTGGCCTGGCTGATCGCTCCATAGGCGGGCCAGTCTAAAGGGATGGTCTCTACGAGGTGCCATAGGACCGCCCATAAGTTTTACGTAGGCCTGCCAGTCCCCTAGATCGGCTGCGGCGGATAACTCAGCGACCGCGCCCTCAGGGCCGCCACCCTTAAGGCGACGAAGCTCACGCCATACACTGACGGGCGGCCCGCCGATTTGCTGGAACTGGCGAATGCCCCAGGCGCTGGCCCAAGCCTTAACGCGCTCTGCACCCTCAACGGGGTTTTCGCCATAGACGCCGGAATCAAGCGCAAAGCCATCGATGTTTTTGGAGATGTACTTGGCGATGTATCCGACGGCACTACCCTTGCTGCAGTCAATGGCCACGGCCTTGAAGCGATGTTTTTTAGCGCCGTCCTCGTCGCCGTCAGTTTGCAGGGCGTATTTTTTGAACAATGCTCTTACCGTATCGATCTGGTTTGGCTGCACGAACAGCAGCAAATGCCAATGTGGTGTGCCATCGTGCTGGGGCTCTGCAATCCTGAAGCCGTAAACGCCCACGCCTTGGCGTGCGGCAGCCGCACGGATACGAGCCCAAACCGTTGCTAGATAGGCTTGGGCTTCTTTAGGGGTTGTCCCGTCATACTTCGGATTAGGCTTGCCAGATTTCCTGTGGCTCGCGTGCATACGGGAAGGGCAGGTGACGGTGTAAAACTCGGCAGCGTGCCCAAGTGATTTGGCTATGTCCTCGAACCCACGGGCACGGGTCATCAGTTCGGCGCGCCGGATGCGTGGATTCGATATGGTTACATCCGAAAGCTCAGCCAGGCTCTGGCAGTATCCAGAATCGTTTACCGCTTGCATGGATTCCAGGATGCGACGGTTTCGCCTGTGTTGCTGGCGCTTGCGTTCCAGCGTTTCATCGCTGGCATAAATGCCCGCTTGGGCTTTGACTAATCCGACTTGAATAGCGGCAGCTTCAATGTCTCGCCCGTGGCGGCTGCGTAGTTGCCTGCGCCACCATCTGCTGTCCCTACTGGTAACACGGCGGATAAATCCCGTAACGGGATGGGTAGTTTGCCCCACTCGGATGCGTGGTTCTTTCTCTGTAACGGTAACGGTAACGGTAACGGTAACGGTAACGGTATCGGTATCGGTATCGGTATCGGTATCGGTATCGGTATCTGTAACAGGGGCAGCGTCCAGCCTGTAACGGTTACAGATACGGAGGAGGAGCCTGAGGGTTTCATCAAGGCGTCCCGGGTAGAGGTCCAATGCTTCCCGGCATCGCTTACTTGCTCGTTCGGCTTCCGATACCAGCTCGTCATCATTCCAGGCAAGCGCCATGCTGGAGGGCTTGAACTTGTCCTGCATCTCCAGCAGGAAAAGATTGGCTTCGCGTAGCCCTTGGGTGTCGTGACGCTCCCGGTATGTCTTGGCTACCGCATATGCAATCTTGTTTGGCCATTGCCGGAAAATCTCATGGCGAAAGCGCCGATCATCGCCATCGCTGTTATCCAAATGCCAAACGATGCGCTCAGCCTCAGAAGCCCACTCCGACGGCGGACACACACGCTTTGCCGGGCGCATGGCCTAAACGCTCAGACTGGTGGCTGATTTGCGGGCTGCTTCGAGTCTGGTCACCAAAGCGCGAATCTCAGCATCGACCATGCCCGCTATGCGTGCGGCATTGAGTGCGGCAACCTCAGAAGCAGGCCAGGCCACAGAGCGTGGGCCGAGCTTTACGGGCTTGGGCCAGAGGCCTTGCTGAATGCGAAGGTAGATCGTTGAGCGAGACGCGCCAGTTTCGGCCTTGACACTAGGAAGCCGCAGGAGTCGTTGAACCATCGTTGCACCTCAGTGGTGGATTAGGATGGTTCGCAGTTTTAAGATTCTGTCAGGGCAAGAATAGGCGCAGTAGGTCGCGGGGATTGTGCGGAAAATAAGCTGAATCCCGCGCTGCTACTGGTGGGGGAGGGCGCGGGTAACTATTTGCGTGGGCCGGTTGGGAGGCCGTCGGCGCGCAAGATTGTTGCCATGATTTCGGCAGTTCGCCTAGCCACATCTTGTTTGACCAGCCACTCGGTGACTTGCTCATTGGTGGGGGCTGTCGAAGGTTGGCCGGGTTGGTAATTTTTCCAGAAAATGTCGGCGGCGCGGGCCAGTTTTCTAAGCAAGTCGGTTTCGTGGCGCCCCCATGGCCAGCCAGTGACTTGAAGATTCATTTCAGGCTGCCAAGGGAATCCCTCGGGAAAGGGCAGCACTTTGGCATTTGCCCAGGAGGCAAAAATGGTCAGGTCTATTTCGCTTTCTTCAAGGTGTTCCGGGTCGAGTTTGTCGGGCGTGAGGAGGCCCGCGCCTATGCCCGTTTTTGCTAGCCCGAGCACCGTATGGAATTTTGGCGGCGTGTGGATAAACACTGTGTTCAGTATGCCGGGCCCAATTTCAAGTCTGGTGGGCTCAAGCTCGCAAAGCAGGGCGACGGCCTGCCATAACTTGGCTTTGCGCCTTCTTTCCCACTGCGCCCAATCGGGGCGGGGAATCGTCCAATAGGAATCGTCGGCCGGGTTGCTAGGGGTGTTCATGGTTGCATTCAGGCGGTGGGCGGCAAAGCCATGATACCTGCGCGACAAGGGCGAGGCGTTTTCGGTTGCGGGCGACAGGTGGGGGTATATTTGGGGGTATCACGTCTCTTCGTTTAGCGTGATAGCCCACTAAATATGGCTTGTGTTGGCAATTATGGGTCAGACAAGCGCACCAATTAAACATCCAACAATGTCCAGCAACACCCTGAAGCCCGCGTAAAACCGGGCTTTTTGTTTGCCTGTTCGTCCGGTAAGGTTTAGGACGATTCCAAGAAATACCCCCTCATGTAGGGGTACTTAAAGGGGTATGTTCTCCGCCATCGGCAGACGCGTGTTCGAGGCGCGTCAGGACGATGCAGAGTGCGCCCTGTGGCATGCCTATATCATTCGCAATCCCGTCGCGTATGCAGATAAACCGCATTTCCGGATGCTCTGCAAGCAGTTCCGCCGCCAAATAAGACAGCACTATCCTGTCACAATGGCGGCCAAGATGGCGAGTGCGTCGATTTGATTTCAGCTTGCAGGATGCAGTAACAAGTACTGCTATAGCGGATCGGGCCAGAGCCTGTTCGCCATCAAGCCGGATGGGTGCCGTGTTATTCGATCCCCAGCCGCTCCAGACGGTAGCGCAGGCTGCGGAAGGTGACGCCAAGCACGCGCGCGGCAGCGGTCTTGTTGTAGCGCGTTTGTTCCAGTGCTTCGAGGATGGCGGCGCGCTCCGCCTGGTCGAGGTAGTCCTGCAGCGGATATTTGCAGCCGGCGGCGGCGCTGGCCGGGAGCGGGGCCGGCGCAAGGTTGAGGTCGGCGCTGCGGATGCAGCGGTCTTCGCACAACGCCAGCGCGCGCTCCAGGGTGTTTTCGAGTTCGCGTACGTTGCCCGGGAAGGCGTAGGCGCGCAGCGCTTTTTCGGCGTCGCGGTCGAGTTTGACCTCGGCGCCGCCGAGCTTGTCGAGCAGGAAACGCGCCATCTCGGGAATGTCTTCGGCGCGCTCGCGCAGGCTGGGCATCACCAGATCGATGACGTTCAGGCGGTAATACAGATCCTGGCGGAAACGCCCAACCTCTACCAGTGCGCCCAGATTCTGGTGGGTCGCGCTGACGATGCGCACGTCAACCGCTTCTTCGGTGGTGGCGCCGACCTTGCGTACTTTTTTTTCCTGCAGCACGCGCAGCAGTTTCACCTGCATCGACAAGGGCAGGTCGGCGATTTCGTCGAGGAACAGGGTGCCGCCGTCCGCTGCCTGGAAGAATCCACTGCGATCGGCGTCGGCGCCGGTGAACGCACCTTTGCGATAGCCGAAAAATTCGCTTTCCATCAGCGTTTCGGGGATCGCGCCGCAATTGACGGCGACGAAGGGCTTGTCCGAGCGGTTGCCCAGCCGGTGGATCAGCCGTGCGGCGAGCTCCTTGCCGCTGCCCGATTCGCCGGCGATATGCACCGGCGCCTGGGTGCGGGCGAGTTTGGCGATGCGGGTGCGGATTTCCTGCATGGCTGTGGACTGGCCGATCAGGTCGCGTGCAGTCACGTCCGCCTGGGTGGCTTCAGGAATGTTCAGCGCGGATTTGACTAAGGTGCGCAACTGGTCGAGCGCCACCGGTTTGGCCAGGTAGTCGAAGGCCCCGGCTTTGAGGGCGGCGACCGCATTGCCGGCGTTGCCATAGGCCGTGATGACGGCCACCGGAACCGGCGCCGTCAGCGCACTGGCGCAAGCGACCACGTCCAGCCCTTCGCCGTCTCCCAGCCGCATGTCGGTGAGGCAGAGGTCGTAATGCGTCTGCGCCAGGCGGGCCTGCGCTTCGGCCACGCTGTTCGCTCGCTCGGTTTCCAGCCCCATTTTGACCAGAGCCAGCTCCATCAGGTCGAGCAGGTCGGGCTCGTCGTCCACCAACAGTATGCGCGGAGAGGCTGCCATGGCTACTCCCTGCCGTGTACGCTGAGACGGAAGCATGCGCCATCCGTGCCGGGCACGTAGGCCAGCACCGCGTGATTGGCTTCGGCCAGCTCGCGCGCGAGGAACAGGCCGAGCCCGGTACCTTGCGCATCGGTGGTGAAAAATGGTTCGAAAAGCCGGCTCTGGTGTTCCGGCGTCAGCCCCGGGCCGTCGTCGCGGATATCCAGGTGCGCGGCATCGCCCTGCGTCAGCAGACGGATATGAATACTAGCCGTCTGCTTGCGGCAAAAGCGCCATGCATTGCGCAGCAGATTCCACACGATCTGGCGCAGGTGGTCGGGGTCGAACTGGAAACGTGCGGTATCGGGCATGCTCACTATGACGGCGTCCACCGGGATTTCTTCAGTCTGGCGCAGTTCGTCGATCAGTGCGACCAGCATCGTGACCTCGAAACCAACCGGGTTGAGGCGGTCGCGCCGGTTGAGCGTCAGCACCTCTTCCACCAGGCGGTCGAGACGGCGGGTATTGTTTTCGATGATGCTGGTCAGTTTCGCCTGCGCCGGATCGTGCGTGTCCTCGCGCAGCAGCTGCGCCGCCTGGCTGATGGCCGACAGCGGATTGCGGATTTCATGCGCGATATTGGCGGTGAGCCGCCCCAGTGCCGCCAGCTTCAGCCGCTGCGCGTCCTGTTCGGCCTGGCTTTGGTCTTCCAGCACCAGCACCCGGCTGTCGTCAGTCGTGGCAAGCGGGATGCAGCGTATGCGCAACTGCGCAGCCTGGGTGCTCAGGGTATGCGCGCTCTGCGGGCTGCATTGCTGCGACAGGACGTGCGCTAGTTCGGGTGCGCAGTCGGCCAGCCGGGTGACGCCAGGCACCACCGGCGCCGCGATGCCGAGCAGCGCCAGCGCACGCGGACTGGCGTGGCGCACCACGCCGTCGCCGCGCACCGCCAGCAGGCCGTCGGGTGAGTTCTCGATCGCCAGCGCGTTGATGCGATTCAGCAGCGCCAGCTCGCCGGCCTGATGCTGCGCCAGCGTTTCCGACTGCAGCGCGCGTCGGGTCAGCGCGTGTGCCAGCCAGCCGATAGCGAAATAGCCGGCGCACAGCAGCCCGACCCGGAAAAAGCCGTCCATCCCCTGGCTGCCGCCAAGAATGCCGGAAGCATGCTGCAGCAGCACGGCAATCGACGCCATCGCCGCATACAGCAGGGTCAGCCGCCCGCTGCCCACCAGGCCGCCCGAGGCGATGGAAATCGCCAGCAGCAGGCCCATGCCGCCTGCCAGCTGTTCGCTGGTCGACATCATCAGCATCACCAGCACGATATCGGCGGTGATGTGGGCGGTGAGCTGGATCTGGAACCCCGGCCAGCGCGCGCGGATACCCAGCACAAACAGCGCCGCGATCAGCAGATAGGCATAGGCGAAGGCCTGAAAATGCTCGGAAGCGCCTTCGTGGAACAGTTCCGAGGTGCCGAACAGCAGCCCGGTGAACACCAGCGCCACCGCCAGGGTCAGGCGATACAGATTGAAGTAATCGAGACTGCGCCAGTGCGACGCATAATAGCCCTGAGTGGCCGGGCGCGGCATGGGGGGTGCCGCTGCGTTCATTTTTTACTGCGTTGCTGGTGCTCGGGGGTGCAGAAAAATTCGCCGCCGGAATAGATGGCCTCGCTGCGTGGCAGGTTCACCCCGCAATGCACGCATTTCACCATGTCTTCGACGGTCTGCTTGCGCGCCGGCGCGGGCGGTTTGTGAAGCGAGCGCTGGTAGGCGCGAAACAGCGCCAGTACCAGAAATACGATTGCAATCAGCAGCAGAACCTTGAGCACGCCTTCTCCTTAAAATGCCACCCAGCATAGCACGGCGCTGCCCCTGCCGGCTTTACCGGGGCGGGCTGGCGACGGACGCAGGGAGGGCGGGCGGCAGGTACACGAAGCGCCAGCCGGCATAGCTGGCGGCTTCGGCAAACGCCTCGTCGCGGACCGAAAATCCGGCACGCTTGAAAGGCCGGCCCGGCGCCGGGCTATACACGCCGGCGATGCCTTGCGTGTCGGGTTCGCGGATCAGCACAAACGGGCGGCCGGTCAACGGGTCGCGCCAGGCGCGGCGCAGGTGCCGCACGACGTTGGGGCGGCGCTTGTCTTCCAGCAGGTCGTCGAGGCTTTGCGGCAGACGGGGCAGCGCGGGGTCGAGTTCGTAATAGCTGCGGATCGCCTGGCGGTACTGGTCGCCGATGAACAGCAGGGCGGTCTCGCGGCCGCGTTGCGATTCGGTGCGCCACAGGGTGCCCGCGGCGGCCAGACCGAGGCCGATCAGCGCGATCAGCATCAGCACGAACAGATAACTGAAGCCGGATTGCGCGGGCTTACCAGTCGGCATAGGCGCTGCCGTCGTGCGCCGTTCCCGGCGCGCCGCTCTTGATGTCATACATCGCCCCCGCATCGTTGCCCGAAGGCGCCACGATCTGCCAGGTGTCCGCGCGTTCGCTGATCGGGTCGACGGGGATCGAACGCAGATAACGCGCGCCGACGAGCGCGTCGAGACTGTCTGGATAACGGCCGATGTCGCCATGGTATTTGTCGATGGCGTCGCGCATGACGGCGAGATCCTGCTTGAGGATGGTTTCGCGGGACATGTCCAGGTGTCTGAAATAACGCGGCAGTGCCAGCGCCAGCAGCAGGGCGATGATGGCCATCACGACCATGAGTTCGACCAGGGTGAATCCGCGCGGCATCCGTTTCAGCATGAGGGCTCTACCATTCCCTGTACGGAATGCCATTCAGCCCGGTGGCGGCCGATAGCGAATATACGTCGTATACGTCGCGTCCGGCCATCGGGGCGTCGGGCGGGCTGGCGTAGCTGCGCACCCCCCAGGTGGCGGCGGCCGGGGCGGCCGCGTCCGGAAAAAACGGGTCGCGCGGCAGGCGGCGGATGAAGTAGAGCTTGCTCGCATCCGGTTTGGTCTTGTCGACCACGCCGCGCCACAGCATGTCCAGTTCGGGCGGGTAGCCGCTGTCGTCGGCCGGGGATGCGATGCGGCCTTCCGCGACGCCCTGCCTGTAGGCATCCAGCGCGCTGCGGATCTGCTGCAGCGCTGCACGCAATTCGGTTTCCTTGTGACGCTGTTGCACCAGTTGTCCGAACGGCACCGCCATGCTGGCGAGCAGCGCGAGTATGGCCAGCGTGATCATCAATTCGATCAGGCTGAAGCCGCCGTAGCGCCGGGTCGGCATGTTTCAGCTACCTGCCGCCGGAAGGGGAGGAATCTGCGGGGCCGGCGGGATGGATGCGTCATCGGGCACGCTCCCGTCGCCGGCCGGCGGATCGGACTGGGGCGCCGCCGGCAAAGCCGTCTGCGGCGCTGCGGCCGTCGCAGGTACGAAGGGCGCCGCCAGTCCGCCACCGATAGCGTTTTCGGTGCCGCCGCGGAATTCGGTCAGGGCCGGCTGGCGGGTGGCGTCGTTGCGCAGCACGCGCGGGGTGATCAGCAGCACGATCTCGGTCTTGCTGCGTTCGTCGCGCTGGCTGGAGAACAGTCGCCCCACCAGCGGCAGGTCGCCCAGCCCCGGCACGCGGCTGGCGGTGCTGCGGTCCTCGTCCGAGATCAGGCCGGCCAGCACCTGGGTTTCGCCGTCCTTCAGGCGCAGCGTGGTGCCGGCATTGCGGGTGCCGATCTGGTAGGTGAGGGTGCCGCTGCTGCTGCGGATCTCGCGCACGATGTTGGAGACTTCCAGCCCCATCTTGATCTGCACATCATGGTGCATCAGCACGCTGGGCTCGACGTCGAGCTTGAGTCCCACGTCCAGATACGACACCGATTCCGATATCACGCCGGTCGAGGTGGTGTTGGAGGTGATCACCGGCACCTTGTCGCCGATATGGATCTTGGCCTTCTCGCGGTTCTTCACGCGGATGCGCGGATTGGCCAGCAGGTTGACGTCGCTGTCCTCTTTCTTCAGGTTGAGCTGCGGCGTGTTCATCGTGATGTCGGCGCCGGTGATGTGGCGTAGCTTGTCCACGGTCAGCGGCAGCGGCGACAGCGTGGTGTTGGTGGTGACCACCGGCGCGCCCACCGTGGACGAAGTCGCGGTTTGGTTGGTGACGGTGTTGAGCAGCGAAAACTGGTTGGGGTATTGCACGCCCAGGTCGAGCAGCCGACCGCGCTTGATTTCGAGCACTTCGACTTCGAGCATGACTTCCGGCTCGGCCAGATCCTGCACCGCGACAATCTTCTCCGCCAGGCGGATGGCGTCGGGCGTGTCGCGCATCACCAGCAGATTCAGCCGCTCGTCCACGTACAGATCCTTGGCCTTGATCAGGGTGCGCAGCATCGCCATGGTGGTCTTGGGATCGGCGTTGCCCAGATAGAAACTCTTCACCAGCAGCTCCTGGTACGTCTTGTTTTTTTGCGGCTGGTCGGGATAGATCAGCAGCGTGTTGGCGTTGACCACTTTCTTGGCCAGCTGGCCGGTCATCAGTAGCATGTCGATCGCGTCGGCGATCGGCGTATTGCGCGCGAACAGCGTGGCCTTGAGATCCAGCCGGACGTCCTTGTCGAACACGAAATTGATGCCCGATTGCCGCGCGATCATGTCGAACACATTGCGCAGCGACGCATCGCGGAATTCCAGCGTGATCGGCTTGCGGGTGGCCGCCCCGAGTTCGCGCGTACTGAGTTCGTCGGGCGTGCGTAACGCCTGGATCTGCCGCAGCAGCGTCTGCGCGCCGGCATGGCCGGGCGCCTGCGCCAAAATCAGGTGCGCCACCTGTGCCGCCTCGTCGAGGCGGCCTGCCGACAGCGCCTGGTTTGCTGCCTGGAGCGTCTGTTGATGCTGGCGCATGGTCGCGAGATTGGCGAGCTGGGTATGCGCGCGCGGATTTTCGGGATGCAGCACCAGCACTTTCTGCAGCAGGGCTTCGGCGACATCGAAGCGTGTCGCGTCCAGTTCCTGTTGCGCCTGGAGCAGGAGGTCGCCAGTCAGGCGTTCGCGCTGGGTATGGTAGTAGGCCTTGAGTTCGATGTTGCCGGGCTCCTCGGCAAGCCCCGCGCGCAGACGTTCGATGCCGGCCTCGGCCTGGCCGGCGGCGAGCAGCGCGCGCCCCTCCTTGAGACCGCTGCTGGCACAGCCGGCCAGACTCAGGGCAAGCAGCGCGGCAATCGATAGGGAATGGCGAAAGGACTGCAACTCAATCTCCTGTGCGCAGGCTGCGCGTCTGGTTCAGCGGTAGATAAGTGAAATTCAGGATGCCGTCGACCACCGGTTCCAGCCGCCATACACCGTCGAGCACCTGGCCGGCGTGTACGCTCACCGGCACCGTGCCGCGGGCCAGGTACCAGGTGGTGTGGCCGGCCTCCTGCCAGCGTCCCATGTAGCTGAATGGCAGAGCCGGCGCCTGCGGGGGCGGCAGTGGCACATAAGGGGGCGGCGGTGGCGGGGGCGGCGGCACGAACCAGGTCTGTTCGGGAAACAGGTTGGCACGGGAAAGCGCCAGCCGCGGCGCCGCTGCCTGAGGGCTGGCCGGCACGATGACGGGCCGGCCGGTGGCGCGCGGGCGCGCACGCGCCACGGGTTCGGCCAGCTCGAGTCCGGCATCGCCTGCTTCGGTGGCCGGTTCGTCGAGCGCCAGCCAGATCGACCACGCTACTGCGCCGGCCAACACGGCGAACAGAACCCGGCGCCGTTGTGTTTCGCTCATGGCGTCGCCTCCATGAACAGGCTCAGGTGCAACTCGGCCTGCAGCTCGCCGGATTCGATGCGATCACGCTTCAGCTTCAGCTCGTCCAGCGTCAGGTTGGGTTGGCGTTCCAGCGCCGCCGCGATGAAAGCATGCAGTGCCGGGTAGGAAGTCACAACCGGTAGCACCAGCTGCCAGCGTTGCAGCGGGGTGGCCGCCAGCGGCGACACGCTGTATTGCCCGCGCGGCAGGTCGAATCCGTGCGCGCGCGCCAGCCGTTCCAGTTCGCCGATCTGCTGTGCCGCCGCTCCTGCCGGCGGCAGCTCGGCCAGCGGATTGAATGGCACCGGTGCTGGCGCGGCCGGCCGCGCGGTGGTCACGTGCAGCGCGGCCAGGCGTTCGTGCTGAGCGGCGACCGCCCGCTGCACCGAGGAAACCTGGACGCCCTGCAGCAGCAGCGCGCCCGCCAGCAGTCCCAGCCCGGCCAGGCCGCCGGCGCCGAGGCGGCGCGCCCATTGTCGCAGTTGCCAGATCAGATTTGTCATGCGCCCAGCTCCACCAGGATAGTGATGCGCACCGGATGCTGTCCGGCGTCGGCCTGCGCCTCGTGCTGGGTCAGCGTGGCACGCTTCACCCCCGGCTGCTGTTGCAGCGCGTCGATGAAGGCGACGGCATCGGCAAGCTGCCGCGCTTCGGCCACCAGCTTGAGCTGCGACTTGGCCTGCACGGCGTCGAGCGAGAGCAGCGCGATCCTGGCGCTGCGCGCCGTGGCCAGTGCGTCGAACGCCGGCTGCCAGGAATGGCCGAGCTGTGCCGCGATGCGTGCCTGGGCTGCGTGTGCCGCACTGTCGGCGCGCGTGGCGGGTTGTGCCGTCGCGCGCGGCTGGGCCCGTTCGAGCGCGGCGATCCGCAGCGCCAGCCCGGTCTCGGCAGCGCGCGCCGCCTGCAGATTGCTCCAGGCCCAGCCCAGTGCCGCCATGCCGGCCAGCGCCAGCGCAATGCTCAGCCTGGCGGGACGCGAGGAGCGCGCATGGAAATCGAAATCGAGCCGCATTGTCATATTCCCGCCAACGCCAGTGCGCCGCGGAGTTGCGTGTCGTGCGGCAGCACCTGCCAGCGGGTACCGGCGGAATCCGGCGCTGCCACCGTGCCGGTGCCCAGCGCCTGAATCCAGGTCGCAGCGGGGAGGGGCTGCGCCATCAGCGCGGCCTCGCGTTCGATCAGCTCGGGCAGTGTCGCGGCCCAGCCGTCGTCGACCGGCTGGCCGGCGACGTGTCGCCAGATGCCGTTTGCCGAACCGAACAGGCTCAGCCAGCCCGGCTCGACCAGCGCCCACCAGCCAGCCAGCCGCTGCGGCAGGCGACGCGCAGCGACGCTGGCGAGCGGGCGGATCGTCACATCGCGAAAACCATGGCGAGCCAGCAGCGCATCCAGTTGCCGGACCCACGCCGCATCCATCGCGGCGCCGAGCAGGCCATGTTGCGGTGGCTGGCTGAGCACCTGCACGTTCCAGTGCTCGGCCTCGTCGCCATAGATGTCGCGCAGGCTGGCCGTCACCAGAGCGCGCTCCTCGGCAGGCGCGAGCGCCTTGCCGGGCGGCGGCGTCAGCACATGGCGAACGAAGTGCTGCGACACCACCACCTCGGCGCGGCGGCTGCGCCAGGCGGCATCGGCGAGGGCATCGTCGAGCAGCGGCAGCAGGCTCGCCGCGCCGCGTTCATGGCTGGCGAGCACGCGGCTGTCGCGTGCGCGCAGCAGCGCGGCTTCGCCGGGAATGAGCGCGATGCGCAAGGAATCAGCCGACCAGCGTGACACGGTTGATCTCCTCCAGGGTGGTGTCGCCCGACTTCACCAGCGCGAGCGCCGCCTCGCGCAGGCTGCGGGTGCCGCCGCGCGCGGCGGCTTCCTTGATCTGGCCAATCGGCGCGCGCGCCACGATCAGTTCGCGTAGTTCGTCAGTCAGCAGCAGTATTTCGGCGACGGCGCGGCGGCCCTTGTAGCCACTGCCGCGGCAGTGGCCGCAGCCGCTGCCCTGGCGAAATTCGTAGTCGCGGGTCTTCTCGAGCGTCAGGCCCGACAGTTCGAGCAGGTCGTCGGCGGGCACGACCGGCGCGGCGCAATGCGGGCAGTTCACCCGCAGCAGACGCTGCGCCACGATGCCATTGAGCGCCGATACGAAGCTGTAGGGGTCGACGCCCATGTGAATGAAGCGGCCGATGACGTCGAACACGTTGTTGGCGTGCACGGTGGTGAACACCAAGTGGCCGGTGAGCGCCGACTGCACCGCGATCTGCGCGGTGTCGGCGTCGCGGATCTCGCCGACCATGATCTTGTCGGGGTCGTGGCGCAGAATCGAGCGCAGGCCGCGCGCGAACGTCAGTCCCTTCTTCTCGTTGACCGGAATCTGCAGCACGCCTGGCAGCTGGTATTCGACCGGGTCCTCGATGGTGACGATCTTGTCGCGGCCGTGGTTGATCTCGGAAATCGCCGCGTACAGCGTGGTGGTCTTGCCCGAGCCGGTCGGCCCGGTCACCAGCAGCATGCCGTAGGGCTCGGCTGCCAGCTTGCGGATGCGCGCCAGCGTCGCCCCGGCGTAGCCGAGGCCTTCCAGCGTGAGGCCCGAGAGTTCTTCCGACAGCGCCTGCCGGTCCAGGATCCGCAGCACCGCATCTTCGCCGAATACGCTCGGCATGATCGACACCCGCACGTCGACCTCGCGCCCCTGCATCGACACCTTGAAGCGGCCGTCCTGCGGCACCCGGCGCTCGGCGATGTCGAGTTCGGCCATCACCTTGATGCGCGACACCGCCTGTTCGGCAACTTCGACTCCCGCGGCGTGGGCGATATGCGACAGCACGCCGTCGATGCGGTATTTCACCGTCAGGCCGCGCGGATCGGTTTCCATGTGGATGTCGGAGGCGCCGGCTTTCAGCGCGTCGTACAGCGTCGAGCGCACCAGCCGCACTACCGGGCTGGCGTCCTCGGCGATGCTGGCGAACGACAGGGTTTCGGCGCCGGAGTCCGGCGCCGCCTGCGTGCTGCCGCCGCCCACGCCCTCCATCGCGCGCAGGCCCTCCTCGTGGCGCGCCAGCAGTGCCGCCAGATCGGCGGGGTGGGCGAGCCCGGTCTTGAACGGCGTTCCCAGCACATGCCCGGCATAGGCCCGGCTGGCACTGTCCCAAGGATCGGTCAGCAGCAGCCAGGGTTGTCCGTCACCATCGCGTGCGGCCAGGCAATGCCGGCGCGCGGCCTCGTTGAAGCCGAGTTTGCCGAAGTCAGCGGTCAGTGCGTTCAGCCCGGCCATGTCGAAGGCGGGCTGGCGGCAATGGGCGGCCAGCAGATGCAGCGTGGCGTCGGCGTCGAGGCCGAACTGCTCCTGCAGCCTCAGTATCACGGACTGGCCGGCAGCGTGCGCTTCCTGGCGCAGGCTGGCCAGGGCGGCGGCGGTGAGGGCGGGTTGCGGTGCGTTCACTGGATCGATCCCGCCAGGTCGAAGATCGGCATATAGAGCAGCACCACGATCAGGCCGATGGTGAGGCCGATGAACACCATCAGCAGCGGCTCGAACAGGCGGGTGAACCAGTCCACCCAGCGCGCCATTTCCTCGTCGTGAAAAATGGCGATGCGCTCCATCATCTCGCCCATGCGGCCACTTTTCTCGCCGACGCGCAGCAGTCGCGCGGCCACCGGCGTGGTCAGCTTGCCGCGGGCGAACGCCGCCGAGATGGTTTCGCCGCGACGCATCGTCTCCATCGCCGTCGCCGCGCCGCCGCGCAGGTGCGCCGAAAGCAGCCCCGATACCATGCCGAGCGCCTGGACGACGGGAATGCCGCCGGCGAGCAGCATGCCGAGGCTGCGGTAGAAGCGGGCCAGTTCGAAGGTGCGCAGATGCTCGCCGATCGCCGGGAGTCGCCAGGCCAGGCGGGTGAGCGCGGCGCGGGTGGCGGGCTGCGACAGCACGGCGACCAGGCTGGCGACCAGACCCAGCGCGCCCAGCGCAACCCAGCCGCCGTGCGCTCCGACCGCCTCGCCCCAGGCCAGCAGCATGCGCGACATCCACGGCAGGTCGCGTCCGGCGTCGGCATACACGGTGGCGAAGCGCGGCACCACGTAGCCGAGCAGAAAACCGATCACCAGCGTACCGACGCCGATCAGCAGCATCGGGTAAATCGACGCCGACAGCACTTTCTTCTTTACCGTGTCGATCTGGTTCTGATAGCCGAGGTAACGGGCCAGCGCGGGCGAGAGGTCGCCGGTGCTCTCGGCCGCGCGCACTGTAGCGGTATACAGGGGCGGGAATGCATCGCCCTGCGTGGCGAGTGCGGCCGAAAACGGGCGGCCTTCGCGCATGGTGGCAAGCAGGCGCTCGATCAGCTGGCGCGATTCGGGGCGGCTTTCCTTCTCGGCCAGGGTTTCCAGCGCCTCGGTCAGGGTCAGTCCGGCATCCAGCAGCGCGATCAGTTCCTGCGTGAACAGCAGCAGCGGAAAGCGTATGCGCCGTGCCGCCAGCCAGCCCGCGCGCTCGGCGACGATGGACAGCACCTGCGCACCTTCGCGCTGCAGCCGCGCAGTGACCTCGGCCTCGTCGAGCGCTTCCAGCGTCAGCGCCGTGACTCCCGCACCCGGGCGCAAGGCTTTTACCCGGTAGCGCATTTACCAGTTGCCGATGTCGGCGCCGTCGCCGCTGCCGCCGGGTGCGCCATCGCGGCCAAACGAGAAGATGTCCACCTCGCCGCGCTCGCCGGGCATGCGGTATTGATACGGCTTGCCCCAGGGATCGTTCGGCACCGCTTTCTTCAGATAGGGGCCGTCCCAGCGCGCTTCGTCGGCAGGCTTGGTGTTCAGCGCGGCCAGGCCCTGCTCGATGCCGGGGTAATGACCGGTGTCGATGCGGTATTGGTCGAGCGCCTTTTCCAGCGCGCCGATCTGGGCCTGCGCTGTCTTGACTTCGGACTTGCCGACCTGGGAGAAATACTTGGGTGCCACATAACCTGCCAGCAGCCCCAGAATCACCAGCACCACCAGCAGTTCGAGCAGGGTGAAGCCGCCGCTGCGGCCGGGGCCGGATGTCGCGATGAATGGAAACACAATCTGACCTCTGTGTGGTTGTCCGCCGTGGAATGGATGGATTGCCTGAGATGCGTGCCGGCGTCCCCGGACGACGGGCAGGGGAGGGGCAACTGTCGTGGAGTTGAATTGAAACAGCCGCATGTTACCGGCGTGTTAAAAGTGGGAATCAGGCTCGCCAGGCCGTCTTGCCTCGCCGGAAGCAAAGCGGTCGTTGTCTTGAATTGCGTGGGATATCGGGGTGCCGGGCAACGGGGTACCGGGACGCATCGCCGTCCGATGCCGCACCGGAGCATGGAAGAATCGCGCTGTCGCTGAAAGCGGCGGCCCGCCCGAAAACGGGATGCCAGGCGCCAGTCGAATATTGACGGACAAAATGATCACCCATGCAGTCTCCCCCTGCCGATGCAACGATCACGATTTGTTATCCGCAAATTGCCGGCGTGCCGGGCCGCTGGCTTATTTGATTTATGGCTGTGAACTTATCACGCGGATTTTCAAGCGGTCAATATGTTCTGATTTTTAATGGGTATTGGCTTGCTCTGGCCGTCTATCGTCATTTGCGTAGAACCAGGGAAATAAACGGCGCTTGTGCCTGGCGAACGGTCGGAACCGAATGCGCTGTAATTCGCATGCGATTGACAAATCCATAAACCTACGGATAGAGTCCGGACCACATCACGGCCCGCGCAACGCACGCGAGCCGACCCTGCGGAAGAACAAACAAAACAATTCAAAGCAATTTCCGAAGGGGAGGGAAGAATCATGTCGAATGGGGTGAGTTCGTTCGCGCAAGGCGTGCGAGAGCTGTTTGTAGTCGCGACGGTATTTTCTTTGTTTACCGTAATTTTTTACGGAGCAAACGCCGCTGCAAACAATCAAGGATTCAAAGGGTGGTCTTGGTATATAAATCAAGCACTTTTCGACAGTGCAGAAGAAGCCTGTAAGGCCTACCCTCCCTACAATTACACGTACTCCCCTAATACAAACTGTTGTTATTTTGAGTTTACTGGAGTGTTGGCCAACCCGGCCTATCCCCAGTACAAGGACTGTCAATTTGCGATTGTCAACCTGACTGATCCGTTATACAACGATCCATCCAAAAGCAGACTTACGGTTTATCCATACTTCGACACTGTCTCTGGTAGAACGCAGGTAATTCGTGCCCGACAACGCCCAATCCAATTACGATCGGCATAGGCAATAAGTTTCTAGCTGAGACCGATAGTAATACCAGCACACAAACGCTGACTCTGCGACGCTATTACAACAGCGTATCGCCTGTGACTACTAGCTTTGGAGTGAGTTGGCGGCACTCATATAAACGTCAAATTTTCTTGAGTACGTCAACGGCGGTGACAGTGAGACGTCCTGACGGAAAGTCACTTAACTTTCAACTGAGCGGCAGCACTTGGATTGGTGACGCCGACATTGCCGATACCCTAGTCCAACTTTCCAGCTCCGCTGGCTGGCGCTACACCATGGCCGCCGACGACTCCGTCGAACTCTACGATGCGAGTGGTAAGCTGCAATCACTCACCGACCGCGCCGGCCGCACCGAAACTCTAACTTACAGCGACGGCACCGCGGGTACTAATGGCGGCTACGTCCTCGACGCCTTTGGCAGCCCGACCCTGGCCGTTCTTTCCGTCGGCCAATTGATTCGCGTCACCGACGCTACCGGCAACGTCCTCAATTTCGGTTACGACGCCTTGTCCCGCATTATCAAGCTGACCGATCCTTCCGGCGGAATCTACGCTTACGTTTACGACACAAACGGCAATCTCGTCTCCGTCCAGTATCCCGACGGCAAGAGCAAGACCTACCTATACGAGAACCCTACTTTCCCGCATGCCCTAACCGGCATCGTTGACGAGAATGGCGACCGCTACGCCACCTACCGCTACGACAGCCAGGGACGCGCCTACGACGAAGACCACGGCGGCTCGGTCGATCACTACAATCTCGCCTACACCACGGACGCCAATGGCAACCCCGTCTCGACCACCGTCACCGACCCCATGGGTACCCAGCGCACCTACAACTTCACTACCATATTGGGTGCCGTCAAGAGCACCGGCGTCTCCCAGCCCGGCGGCTCCGGCTGCAGCGCTGCGTCCTCCGCCATAGCCTACGACGCCAATGGCAACGTCGCCAGTCGCACTGACTTCAACGGCCACACTACCTGCCACGCCTACGACCTGACGCGCAACCTCGAAATCGCCCGCGTCGAAGGCCTGGCATCCAGCACCAACTGCCCGAGTAACCTCGCTACCTACACCCCCACCGCCAATAGCGTCGAGCGCAAGATACTCACCCAGTGGGACAGCCGCTTCCGCCTGCCCGTCAAGATCACAGAGGCCGGTCGCGAAACCAGCACCGTCTACGACAGCCGTGGCAACCCTACCATCCGCAGCATCAAGGACCTCGCCAGCGGCCAGACTCGCACCTGGAGCACCAGCTACACCTACCATGCCAGCGTTCCCGGCGTCCTAGTCCAGAAAATTGAAGACGGCCCGCGCACCGACGTCAGCGATCTCACCACCACAGACTACTACGCCCCCGACGAGAACTGCACCGGCGATCCCCTGGGCTGCCGTGGCCAGCTCAAGCAGATCACCAATGCTCTCGGCCACATCACAACCTATGACGAATACGACGCCAACGGCCGTGCCCTCCGGATCACCGACCCCAACGGCCTCGTCAGCACTTATACCTATAGTCCGCGCGGCTGGCTCGAAACCCGCAGTGTCGGCGGTGAGCTGACCCGCTTCGACTACGACTACGTCGGCCAATTGATCAAACTCGCCCGTCCTGACGGCAGCTACGTCAGCTTCGAATACGACCCCGCCCACCACCTCACCACCATTGTCGACCAGGACGGCGGCCGCCTCACTTACACCTTCGACGCCATGGGCAACCGCACTCATGAAGCGATCACCGGCCTCGGCGGCAGCACCGTCTACTACGCTCACAGCCGCACCTTCGACGCCTTGGACCGCCTGTGGCAGGACATCGGCGCCGCCAACCAGACCGTCACCTACCAGTACGATGCCCAGGGAAACCTGAAACAGATCGACGGCGCCCGCACCGACGTCGCCGACGTCACCAGCCACGGCTACGGCGCCCTCGACCGCCTCATCCAGACGCTGAACGCCGACGGCGGCGTCGAGCAATACAAACCCAACACCCTCGGCCAGGTCACAAACGTTGTCGATCCGGCCAACCAGGCCACCGTCTACACCCGCAACGCCTTCGGCGACATCGTCCAGACCCAGAGCGCGGGCACCGGCACCACCACCCGCACCTTCGACGGAGCCGGCAACACCAAGACCGAGACCGACGCGCGGAACGTGACCGCCACCTATAGCTACGACGCCTTGAACCGGCTTGTCCAGAAACAGAGCAGCCAGAGCGGTGCTCCGGTCTACCAGTATTTCTACGACGACTGCGGCAAAGGCTTCCTGTGCTGGGTACAGCGCAACGGCAGCTTCCACCTTTACTTCAGCTACGACCTACACGGCCGGCAGACCTACCAGCTATCCGCCATCGACAACTGGTACTTCGGTGTGTACAGCTACCGCCCCGGCGGACAGATCGAGACTGTGACTTATCCCAGCGGCCGCAGCGTCACCTACGGCTACGACGCCCAGGGGCGTGTCAGCCAGGTGAAGACCCGCAAGAACGCGGCCGACTCCGAGACCGTGCTGGCAAGCAACTTCAGCTATATCTACCCTTTCACCGGCCCGCAGAGCTTTAGCTACGGCAACGGCAGCGGGTTCTATCTAAGACGCGACCAGGACTATCGCCCTTCGTACCATTTCGACGGCCCGAGCTACAAACTCTATGGCCACGACCTCGCCGGCAACGTTGCCAGCATCGTGGACATCAACAATACCCTGCTGACTTACGCCTATGACAGCACCGGCCGTCTCGTCTCCGCCATTGACAGCGCCGCCAACAGCTTCGGCAGCCTTGCCTGGGCTTACGACAAGAATGGCAACCGCCAGAGCGAGACCCGCAACGCCGGCACCATGCCCTACGTCTACAGCCCGCCCAACTGGCTGTATCAGGCCGGCAGCGATACGCGAACCAGAACCGCCTACGGCAACACCGCATCCACCAGCACTGCCAGCTTCACTTACGATGGCTACAACCGGCTTGCCACCAGCCAGACCGCAAGCGAAACCACCACCTACAGCTACAACGCCCTCGGCCAGCGCATCAGGAAGATCAACCAGAACGGACTTGCCACCGCTTTCCACTACGGCCCGAACGGCGAACTGCTGTACGAGCAGGACCAGGCCGGCAACACCAAGGCCTACGTCTGGCTCGACGGAAGACCATTGGCAAGAATCGACAACAACGCACAGATTTATTACTACCACGTCGATCATCTGGGGACGCCGCAAGCAATGACGAACAGTATGGGAACCACTGTGTGGAAGGCGAACTACGAGCCGTTCGGCAAGGCGACAGTGACGACCAGCACTGTCGAGAATAACCTGAGACTGCCAGGGCAGTACTTCGATCGGGAGACGAACCTGCATTACAACTACGCAAGGGATTACGATCCGGGGACGGGCCGGTATATCGAGGCCGATCCGATCGGGCTCAGTGGCGGCATTAATCTCTACACCTATGCGGAGGGGAATCCCGTCACGAAGACAGACCGGTTAGGATTATTTTGTGGGTCGGGTTGGAACGAGGTATTTGTTCCCGATTTATTTCCGGGCGGCGTCGATTTTTCCTCTGCATGTCATAAGCACGATATTTGTTACAGTAAGTGCGGTACGCAAAAAAACTCATGTGACCAGAATCTACTGTCGGATGCGCTCGCAGAATGTGAAAAATCCCCTCTCAACTCCCTTGTCCGAAATCAATGCATGATGACTGCCACTTGGTACTGGGAAGCCGTAGGCCGGTGGGGACAAGGTGCTTTCGACAACGCGCAACGTAGTTGCAGCTGTAAACAGTGAGAGAAATATGGAAGAGAAAACAGTAGGAGTTCTAGTCTTCACAGCGCTAACATTGCTGAACAGTATAGGTTGCCATTATTTTATTCGTTCCTATTTCTTAGCCAGCATGTTTGCTGCTGGCCTAACGACAATCATCGGTCAATTAGCTTTCAGAATCCATTATGGGTACTGGGATCCATTCTTAATGATTTCATTGGTGACAATGAGTTTGCTTGCATTGTTGCTTTCCCTCGCCATAGGCCTCCCATTTTATCTAAGTCGGCGCTGGCGCCGACGCCCCTACAAATCAAATGGGCCGAGCTGACGTCTGGCTCGACGGCCGCCCGCTCGCCTGGATCGATAACGACGCGCAGATTTATTACTATCACGTCGATCACCTGGGGACGCCGTGGGCGATGACGAACCAAGCAGGAACGGTCGTCTGGAAGGCGAACTACGAACCCTTCGGCAAGGCGACGGTGACGATCAATACGGTCGAGAATAACCCCAGACTTCTTGGGCAGTACTTCGACCGGGAGACCGGGATGCAGTACAACTACTTTAGGGGTTATGACCCGACAACGGGCCGGTATATCGAGGCCGATCCGATTGGGTTGCAAGGGGGCATGAATCTCTATGCCTATGTTGAAGGAAATCTGCTGAGTTACGTGGATCCCAATGGCCTCACAAAAGTCCATGGCAATTGGTGTGGCCCTGACTGGACTGGTGGCCACGCTGAGCAGTACACACCAGTGAGTGCCAAGTTATATTCCCCCCCTGTTGATGGCTTAGATACGGCCTGTCAATCACATGACATTTGCTATTACCAATGCCGTAAGGCTCATCCCTGTGATCCTCCTAAAAGATCTACCTGCTTTAGGTCTTGCGATGGGCAATTAACAATAGATGCGTCTTGGGGAGAGAGCATTATGTCATCCGTAATTGTGCGAACAATGCAAAGAAATGGCATTAGGGACCCAGGGCCAAACAGTACAAATTGTTCCTGCGGAGAATAACCACAGAAATATTTCCACTAGTGCATCGAAAGGGATTTAAAACATGCTTTTGTCTATAGGCATCACAGCTTTCGCCTCAATACTGACAGCATTTTTATGTTGGAGATTAAAAAGTCTAGCTTTACGGATTGCGATAGTTGCGCTGATCTCATTTAGTGTTTCTTATGTACTTTACTGGTTGCCGGTTTGGCGAGGAGCAACGGATGACCAATATTCAACATGGGCTCCGATGGTTATTGGTATTTGCTTTGTGGCGGGACTCATTGGTGGCGGGATAGGACTCTTGGTCGTAGCTTGGAAAAAAGCGAGGCAAATACCATAGCGGCCACATCGCCACCAACGGCTACGACGTCGAAGGGCGCATCAGTCAGAAAAGACAAATGAAAGACAAATGGGGTCACGATTATGCAACAAGTACCACCGCGAGCGAGACGACGACCTACACCTACAATGCCCAGGGTCAGCGCATCAAGAAGATCAACCAGAACGGGCTCGCCACCAGCTTCCACTACGGCCCCGACGGCGAACTACTGTACGAGCAGGACTAGGTGGGCAACAACAAGGTCTACGTCTGGCTCGACGGACGATCGCTGGCGCGGATCGACAACAACCAGCAGGTCTACTACTACCACGTCGATCGCCCCAGCACGCCGTGGGCGATGACGGACCACAAGCAGGGACGATCGTCTGGAAGACGAACTATGAGCCGTTCGGTAAGGCGACGGTGACGACCAGCACTGTCGAGAATAACCTGAGGCTGCCAGGGCAGTACTTCGATCGGGAGACGAACCTGCATTACAACTACGCAAGGGATTACGATCCGACAGCGGGCCGGTATATCGAGGCCGATCCGATTGGGCTTGAAGGGGGCCTAAATGTTTACAGCTATGTGAATGGCAATCCGTTAAACAGGATTGATCCGAAGGGACTGGACTAAGTGCCACCGCTGGTTCCGCCTGCAGCTAATGGCAACTATTCAACCGATTTTACAAAGCAAGATGGTGTTTGCAGCGCTCCCGCAGGTGTTCTAAATGGCAACTCTTGTACGCGCAAATGCTGTGAAAACCACGATAATTGCTACACCAAATACCACTGCAATGCATCATCATGGATTAGCAATTTACTGGGTTACGGCTTTGCATGTCAGCAATGCAATGCTGAGGCAGAAAAATGCGTCATCGAAAATCTTGAAAAACATGACTGTGATAGCGATAAGTGTAAGAAGTGAGGGCTCATCTCATGAATAAACCTATTGGGACGCTATTCGCACTAGCAATTGCTTTTTTTTTTATTGCTTTAGGCATATGGCACATTTTGGGGGGTGCGGCGCCACTTGGTGGTAGTCAGGGAGACACATCTTTTTTTCCGGTATGGTATCCCGTTATGATTCTTTGCGCGGGATTGCTTGGCTTTTTCTTCCCATCTGCCGCTTGGCTAGTAGGGCCGATGATGCTGGCGACACAAAGCGTGTTGGACGTTTGGTTCTCTCCTTATGAAGCAAATCTTTGGCCAATTGGCATGGCTATACAATTCGTCTTGGCGATTCCCCTGGTTCTTTCTGGACTTGGCGGTCGATTCCTCACAAAAATAATAAAACGGGCGGATTAACGAAGCGCAATCCGCTTGGTGGCTGAATCAAAGGCAATCAAAGGGAATCACAATACAACTACTTCAGGGATTACGATCCGGGGACGGGCAGGTACCTGGAATTCGACTTGATTGGGTTGCGCGGCGGGCTCAACGGGTACTTATACGCGAACGCCGATCCGCTGACCTATACCGATCCTTTTGGACTTGCGCCACCCACTATTTGCAATGGCCAGGATTGTGTAAATCCGCCATACGATCCGACACCCAGCGGTCTAAGACCAAGCCCGCAGCCGCGCCCTGATGGAAAGCCGCCCCGTGAATCGGGCCAGCCTGCACGCTACGATATTTGTCAGGATTTTGATCTGTTGAAAAAGCCGTGCAAAACTTGTGTTGACCTTGCATGTAATGTCTCGGCGGGCACACGCCAACTCTGCTGTGACGTTGATTTCCGCGACTGTTTTGCCAACGCGATCGACAATCCAGGAAAGCTGGCTGAATGCAATGCGAAGCGGGCAGCCTGCGCGTTTAGGGGACGCTAATGAACAAAAAGATGCGTACATTATCAGGATATTCGATTGTGGTTGTCGTGTTTATTGCTGCTCTAGTTGTGTTATCGCAGATAGCGGCTTCACCGTGGTTGAATGCAGTGGCAGCGGCTATTGCCATAGTGGCGGCGAGGCGTTTTGTTGAATCGCTATCAATTATGGCTGTGGGCTTGCTTGTTGCTGTTTTGACTGTGGGGCTGCCGCTTGCGCTGCTGTTTGCCGTAGGGGCGAATAATGGTTTATCGCCACTGTCTTATTTTGAGCTCGTTGACGTAGTGTAAGCGGTGCTCCCGACATTAACCGCAATTGTTCTCTTGGCCTTACTCAAACGAAATAGTTAGTGATAAAGGAATCAAACGGGCCGGGCTCACAATAAAAAAATGAACACAATCCCCCTCGTCTCTGAGCATGTTTACGCCGCTCACCGCCATTGTCGACCAGGCTGGCAGCCGCCTCACCTACACCCTCGACGCCATGGGCAACCGCAACCATGAAGCCATCACCCGCCCCGACAACACCTACGTCTACTACGCCCACAGCCGCACCTTCGATGCCTTGGGCCGCCTGTGGCAGGACATCGGCGCCGCCAACCAGACCGTCACCTACCAGTACGACGCCCAGGGCAATATGAAGCAGGTGGACGGCGCCCGCACCGACGTCGCCGACGTCACCAGCCACGGCTACGACGCCCTCGACCGTCTCATCCAGACGCTGAACGCCGACGGCGGCGTCGAGCAATACAAACCCAACACCCTGCTCAGCTACACTTACGACAGCACCGGCCGCCTAACCAGCGCCAGCGACAGCGCCGGCAACAGCTTCGGCAGCCTTGCCTGGACCTACGACCAGAGCGGTAACCGCCAGAGCGAGACCCGCAGCGCCGGCACCATGACGATCAGCTCGCGCAGTGCGTCGGTGAGCAACAGGATTTCGGCAATCGCGCGCATTGGCTTGCTCGATTTTTGTACTACTAATGAATGAGGTGCGGTATTCGACAAGCCTTTACCGCGTCCGTGCCGTTGGCTTTACCTCCCAAACGCAGCGACTCTTCCATCCTACCCTTGGGGTGCCATCATGAAACAACTCAACAAGTATCTTGCCGTAGTTTTTCTGGCCGTGACGCTGGGATCCGTTGCTGGATGTGCATCGACGCGCACACAGCAGGGAACCGGCGAGTATATCGACGATGCCGTCATCACCACCAAAGTGAAGGCAGCCATACTCGAAGACCCCATGACGAAGGTACTGGAGATCAAAGTCAAAACCTTCAAGGGCGAGGTTCAACTAAGCGGCTTCGTCAGTTCGCGGGCCGCGGCGAACAGGGCAGTCGAGCTGGCACGCGGCGTCAAGGGCGTCACCTCCGTCAAGGACGACATGCAGATCAAGTGATGTCAGCCGGTCCGGTTCCTGGAGTTGACCGCCATATTCCGATTCTGAACCCGGTCAGTCCGGCCAGACTGATGTCGCCGCTACACCATGACGGTAGACGAGCCGGGAATAAGGGGGGAGTATCCCAAGGTGGCCCCCGGCCTTCGAAGCACGATAATCGCTGGCTGGGGCCTGAAGTTTGTTTACAGCGAGGAACACCGACTATGGCAAATTCCAAGACCACCGGCTCGACGATGAGCACTGGCGCACCGGCGCCGAGCGACCGTAATTCCCTGACGGTCGGCCCTGACGGCCCCATTCTCCTGCACGACGTGCATTTCCTCGAGCAGATGGCGCACTTCAACCGGGAGAAAGTCCCCGAGCGTCAACCCCATGCCAAGGGCTCGGGCGCGTTCGGCGTGTTCGAGACAACCGATGACGTCTCGGCCTATACCCGGGCGGCGCTGTTCCAGCAGGGCACCTCGACCGAGATGCTGGCGCGTTTCTCCACCGTGGCCGGCGAGGCGGGCAGCCCGGACACCTGGCGCGACGTGCGTGGTTTTTCGCTGAAGTTCTACACGAGCGAAGGCAATTACGACCTCGTGGGCAACAACACGCCGGTGTTCTTCGTGCGCGATCCGATGAAGTTTCCGCACTTCATCCGCAGCCAGAAACGGCTTGCCGACTCCGGCCTGCGTGACAACCACATGCAGTGGGACTTCTGGACCAGCAACCCGGAGACCGCGCACCAGGTGACCTACCTGATGGGCGAGCGCGGGCTGCCGCGCACCTGGCGGCACATGAACGGCTACGGCTCGCATACCTACATGTGGGTGAACGCCAAGGGCGAGCGGTTCTGGGTGAAATACCATTTCCACACCCAGCAGAGCATGGCGTTCTTCACCAACGCCGAGGCCGCCACCATGGCGGGTACCGACGCCGACTTCCACCGTCGCGACCTGTTCGAGGCGATCGCCCGGGGCGAACATCCACAGTGGATACTTTCGGTCCAGATCATGCCGTATGCCGACGCGAAGACCTACCGGATCAATCCCTTCGACCTGACCAAGACCTGGTCGCACCGGGACTATCCGCTGATCCGCGTCGGCACAATGACCCTGAATCGCAACCCGGAGAATTTCTTCGCCCAGATCGAGCAGGCCGCCTTCTCGCCGGGGAACACGGTACCGGGTATCGGATTGTCGCCGGACAAGATGCTGCTGGGCCGGGCCTTCGCCTACAACGACGCCCAGCGCAACCGCATCGGGACCAACTTCAACCAGCTTCCGGTCAACCAGCCCAAGGTGCCGGTGAATACCTACCAGTTCGACGGCCAGATGACCTACACTCACAGCGGCAACGCGCCCACCTACGCGCCCAACAGCGGTGGCCGGCCGTGGGCGGATGAAACCGGCCCCGTCGCGGACGGCTGGGAAACGGACGGCGAAATGGTCCGCAGCGCCTACACCCTGCGTGCCGAAGACGACGACTTCACCCAGCCCGGGACCCTGGTCCGCAAGGTATTCAACGACGCCCAGCGCACGGCGCTGATCGACCAGGTGGCCGGCAGCCTGCTCGGTGGGGTCCGTTCACCGGTCCTCGAACGTGCCTTCGACTACTGGAAGTCCATCGACCCGGATGTCGGCGCCAGGATCGAGCAGAAGGTCAGGGCGGGGAGTGGCGGCTAACCCGCAGAGGGCATGGGCGAAGGCTTAGTCCTGGCCTCGGCATGTGCGGGTGCGGAGGCCCGCTGCCACCGCACCCGCATCGATTCCGGGTAATAAATGGGGGCCCTGTTTATTCGTTGATTCCGCTGCCGTGGCGATCCGGGTCGCCCTGACCCAGGTGTTCGGGAATCGAGGGAGCGGGTCGAGGTTGATGGGGCCTCTTTCTCCTTAACGGCGCCTGGCACCCAGATCCGGGCGTCAGGCCCGCTGCTACGATTTCCGGAAAATACCGAGCCTGCTCAGGATGAAGATCAGCAGCACGGCGCCGCCGAACGCGACGATGAAGCGTGCGATGCCGCCCACGGCGGTGAAACCCAGCAGTCCGGCGATCCCGTAGCCGAGCATCGAGCCCACCACGCCGACCGCCACATTGGCGATCCAGCCCATCTGGGCGTTGGTCTTCATGGCGATGCTCGCCAGCCAGCCAACGACGCCGCCAATAATCAATGTAATGATCAAGCCCATGTTGTTCCTCCCTTGATGATTGAAACTTCGAGTGCGCGCATGCCGCTGGGTCAGCGCATGGTCTTGCCGGCCATCCGCCTGGTTGTCGAACGGATGGCCATCGCTGTTCAGGCCGGGCATCGCGGCGGGTCCCCGGACCCCGTTGTCCGCAGGCTGAACATCACAGCCGCCGCCGAGCAGCCCACCGAATCCCTCGATACCAGCGGCCTGCGATTGCTTCTTGAATCCGCCAAGGATCGCCGGGGCGAGAATGTCTGTGACCGGAGCGCATCGTTTCTGGCGATGAATGCAGGATAGTAGACAAATAGACGGTGGGCTGGGCGAGTCGGGGCTGGAAAGCCGCACCCTCCCGATTTACCATCCAGTTAGAGAAGCGAAACCTTTCGTTGTGAATGAAGCACGTTCACCCCAAAGCATCGGACAGACTCAAACCTGAACACATGACCAATACCGCAAAAGCTGACCGCAGCCCGTGGGCTGTCTTTCTGGTTTTTCTCCGATTGGGCCTAACCTCCTTCGGTGGCCCGGTTGCCCACCTGGGCTATTTCCGCGATGAGTTCGTGACGCGGCGGCAGTGGTTGACCGAGCGCAGCTATGCAGACCTGGTCGCCCTTTGCCAGTTCTTGCCGGGACCGGCCAGCAGCCAGGTTGGAATCGCGCTCGGGCTGTCCCGATCCGGCTACGCCGGCGCACTGGCCGCATGGGCGGGCTTTACTCTGCCGTCCGCGATAGCCCTGATTCTGTTTGCACAGGGTATGGTCAGTTACGGGGATGTCATCCCGGCTGGCGTGCTGCACGGTTTGAAAGTAGTGGCCGTGGCGGTGGTCGCGCAGGCGGTATGGGGGATGGCCCGCACTCTTTGCCCGGATGTCCCGCGCGTCACCATCATGGCGGCGGCGGCCTGCTTCGTTCTTCTGATGCCGTCCGCATGGGGGCAGGTGGGCGTCATCGTGATTGCTGCGGTCATCGGCCTCTTGCTGTTCAAACCTCAGCAGGGGGCAGCAGCCCATGACCCATTGCCCATTGTGATGAGGCGTCGTGTCGGCCTGCTTTGGCTGGCGCTGTTTTTTGCCCTGCTGATGGGGCTGCCGCTTCTGACCGCACTGTTTCCGGGCCAGACACTGGCCATGGTCGATGCTTTCTACCGAGCCGGATCGCTGGTATTTGGCGGAGGGCATGTCGTGTTGCCACTGCTGCAAGCCGAGGTCGTACCCCCCGGCTGGGTCGATAACGAGTTTTTCCTGGCGGGCTACGGTGCGGCGCAGGCCGTTCCTGGCCCCTTGTTCACCTTTGCGGCGTTTCTTGGCGCTTCGATGAACGAAATGCCTTCCGGCTGGCTGGGGGGCATGATCTGCCTGTTGGCGATCTTCGCACCCTCTTTCCTGCTGGTCGCGGGTGCCCTGCCGTTTTGGGAGCGCTTGCGCCGCAATGTCCGTGCGCAAGCTGCGTTGTCGGGTATCAATGCGGCCGTGGTGGGCCTGCTGCTGGCAGCCCTGTATCAACCTGTATGGACGAGCGCAATACATGCGCCGCAAGACTTCGGACTGGCGCTGGTCGCGCTGGTCGCCCTGATGTTCTGGAAGCTGCCGCCGTGGCTGGTCGTGGTGGGCAGCGGTGTCGCGGGCGGGTTGTTGAATGGGCTTCCGTGAGGTCGGATATGGCTGGCAAAGATCTGGCGACGGCTTGATCAAGGGCCATTGACCGGTATCCGGTCGCCCCACCGCCCAATGATCATCGAGGGGGGCAGGACATCGTCGATGCGTAATTCGACGATCTTCGCAAAGGACACACCGCGCTGACGTGCGGCATCTTGCCGGATGATATGATCACCCCAAGCACGCGGGCCAGGTGATGGCCTGTTTCTACCCGGCTGGGGAGCACTCTCATAGACCTTACTCGATTCGCACCGCTAGCCGTCGTGCTGGGCGCCGTGGCGGTGGCAACCAATCCGGTTTTCGTCCGGCTGAGCGAGCTGACTTCGGTCGCATCGGCAGCCCACCGTATGATCTGGGCGTTGCCGGTATTCGCGTTCTGGTTCTGGTTGTCGAGGCCCAAGACCGGGGTACGGCCACCCTCCGGGAAACATGTCCCGCTGCTGTTGCTCTGTGGCTTGCTGTTCGCCACTGATCTGGTTTCGTTGCACGCCTCTATCGAGCGTACGGCGGCGGCCAACTCAATGCTGTTTGTCAACGCACAACCCATTTATGTCGTGCTCGGCGGCTGGCTGCTGTTCGGCACCCGTGTCACCCGGAATTTCGGGTTTGGCGTGGCGATTGCCCTCGTCGGCGGGGTGCTGGTGGCCTGGCAAAGCCTCGATATCGGTACCGAGCACCTGATTGGCGATGGCCTGGGTGTGTTCGCGGGCATCCTCTACGCCGGCTATATTATCGGTGCGAGCCGGTTGCGCGGGCGGTTCTCGAGTACCGAGATCAACCTGTGGACCTGTCTGATCGCAGTACCGATACTGGTGCTGGTCACGCTGGCCAGCGGCGACTCACTGATCCCTCAGACGCCGCGCGGCTGGGGGCTGATGATCGCGCTCGGCGTCATCTCTCAGGGTCTTGGCCAGGGCTTGATCGTCTGGGGTCTGGCCCACCTGCCGACGAGTTTTTCTTCGGTCGCGCTGCTCACCGCGCCGGTCGCCGCCGCCGTGTTCGCGTGGCTGTTCCTCGACGAATCGCTGACCTCTATCCAGCTCGTCGGCATGAGCGCGGTCCTCGTCGGCATCTACGTCGCCTGGCGTGCAGCGCCCATCGCGAGCGAGAAAAAACCCCTGTAAGCCATCGGCCCGACCCGACGGAATCGACTTAGTCGGATCTTCCTACGCTGTATCGACTGGCGAAGCGGAAATATCGTGGGGCTTCATGACAAGGTCCTCATGACGCCGGTGGCGGAGCCGTGACATCCGGCGCTGTAACCTGTTGGTTTTCATGTGGGCCAGTCCAGCCCTTTGCGGATTTCGGGCCATTCGCGTAGAGCGAGCGGGAGAGAAGAATGGCGAGGAGGGCGAAAGGTAATCAGGAAAGGGGCGGAAGGCCACCGACGAAGTCCGCAGACTTTCGCAGGAATCCGCACGAACACGCGGAAACCCGCGCGTTCAGGCAAGAAAAAACCCAACCGAGAACGGTTGGGTTTTCATTATTGGTGGAACCGGCGGGAATCGAACCCGCGTCCGCAAGCTCTCTACAGGCAGTTCTACATACTTAGTCCGGTGTTTTTAAGCTTTAGGCTTGATCACGCCCGCCGAACAGGCTGGATTTTGCCGAGTCGCCTTGGATTTAGCACCCACCCAAGCGACCCGGATGAGCACGATTTCATGTGAATTAACTCACTGCCGGTTTGACCCGGCCCAGCCCATGAACAGGCTAGTGTGAGTCCTGGACCTTAAGCGGCCAGGGCGTAGTTTTCGTCGTTTGCGACTAAAGTTTTTCAGTTGGATTTACGAGGTGCTCTGACCCTCGGTATGCCCTACTCTGCTTTGCAACCCACGTCGAAGCCAGGTCGGTCCCTGTATGCAGCTACATACAAGTGTACTGCATGGAGGGCGGATCTACAGGAAAGTTCCGGCAACGGAAATAAAACTGCGCCGGACTAGTGCAGGAAGGGGAAGGGGTCATGCGTGAGCGCAACCGCCACGATATAACCGAACACGAGCAGGGCCGCAATCCAGGCGCCAATGCGCTGGCTCCGGGTTCTGCCGCGCTTGATGGCAATGGTGCCGAGCACGATGTAGAGGATCAGCGCAAAAAACTTGGCGGTGAGCCAGCCGTGCACCAGCGGATATTGCTGGATCAGCACGGCGAGTCCGATGCCGCTGGCGAGCAACAGGCTGTCGTTGACATGCGGAACGATGCGTACCCAGCGGGCATGAATCCGGGGTGATTCTGCCATCATCCAGGCGCCGCGTAACACGAACAAGGTCAGGGTGATGACGATGGTGGTGAGGTGCAGGTTCTTGAGGATGAGGTAAGTCATGTTCATCCAAGAAAGTCGAGGGTGTCGGCCGGGTGGTGGATTTGCGCCTGCGCCCCCCAGGTGTGCGGCTGGTCGGTCGCGTCGAGGTAGCCCCAGGCGGCGACCAGCGCGGGCATGGCGGCGGCGCGCGCGGCCTGGATGTCACGTTCGGCATCGCCCAGGTACAGGCACTGTGCGGGGGAGGCGCCGCACAGTTCGGCGGCGGCGAGCATCGGCGCCGGATGCGGCTTGGACTGCGGGCAGGTGTCGCCGGATACGATGCAGGTGGCGCGCTCGGCGAGGTCGAGCACCGACATCAGGGGCTCGGTGAAGCGCGCTGGTTTGTTGGTGACGACACCCCATTTCAGCTGGCGCGCTTCGAGTTCGGCCAGCAGATCGAGGATACCGGGGAAGGGCCGCGAATGGCGGCAGATGTTGTCGGCGTACAGCTGCAGGAACTCCTCGCGCATGCGCGCAAAACGCGGGTCGTCGGGATGCAGGTCGAAGCCGGCGCCCAGGAGGCCACGCGCGCCGTGCGAGGCCTGTGGGCGGATGACCGCGTCGGCCAGCGGCGGCAGACCGTGGCGTTCGCGCTGCAGGTTGAGGGCGTAGCCGAGGTCGGGCGCGGTGTCGATCAGGGTGCCGTCGAGGTCGAACAGCACGGCGCGGATGTTCTCAAGCTTCACGGCTTCACACTCCACGGCGGGTGGCCAGCAGGTAGTTGACGCCGGTGTCGGCCTCCAGCTTGTAGACCTTGGTCAGCGGGTTGTAGGTCATGCCGATCAGTTCCTCGGTGTCGAGGCCGGATTCGCGCGCCATACGGGCGAGCTCGGCGGGCTGGATGAATTTAGCGTAGTCGTGGGTGCCGCGTGGCAGCAGCTTGAGGATGTATTCGGCGCCGACGACGGCGAACAGGTAGCTCTTGGCGTTGCGGTTGAGAGTCGAGAAAAATACCCAGCCGCCGGGCTTGACCAGCCTGGCGCAGGCGGTGACCACCGAAGCCGGATCAGGCACGTGCTCGAGCATTTCCATGCAGGTGACGACGTCGAATTCGCCGGCGTGCTGCGCGGCGAAATCCTCGGCCGATACCAGCTGGTAATCGACGCTTTTACCGGATTCGTGGAGGTGCAGCCTGGCGACCTTGAGCGCTTTTTCCGACAGGTCGATTCCGCTGACGACGGCGCCGGCGCCGGCCATCGCCTCGGACAGGATGCCGCCGCCGCAGCCGACGTCGAGTATTTTCTTTCCATTCAGCGGCGCCAGCCCGTCGATCCATTTCAGGCGCAGCGGATTGATTTCGTGCAGCGGCCTGAACTCGGAATTCGGATCCCACCAGCGGTGGGCAAGTTCGGAGAATTTGGCGATTTCGGCAGCGTCGACGTTGCTCATGGTTAACCTCGGGCGGTGAGTTTGCTGCGCCAGTAGCCGGCGCGGGCGGCCAGGTCCTCGGTGTCGAGATCGACCAGGCGACGATCATTCAGTTTCAGCTTGCCGTCGACCCAGACGTGGGTGACGTGTTCGCGCCCGGCAACGTAAACCAGGTGCGAGACCGGGTCAAATACCGGCTGGCTGGACACGGCATGCAGGTCGACCGCGACCAGGTCGGCGCGTTTGCCGGGGGCGATGCTGCCGATGCGGTCGTCCAGGTTGAGCGCGCGGGCGGCGTCGAGCGTCGCCATTTTCAGTGCGGCGGCGGCGGGCAGGGCGGCAGCATTATCGCTGGTGCCCTTGGCCAGCAGGGCAGCCAGGCGCATCTCGGCGAACAGATCGAGACGGTTGTTGCTGGCGGCGCTATCGGTGCCGAGGCCGAGATTGATGCCTGCCGCGGCGAGCCTGGCCAGCGGCGCGATGCCGGAGGCCAGTTTCAGGTTCGAGGTGGGGCAATGCGCCACGTGGCAGCCGTGTTGCGCCAGCAGGTCGATCTCGGCGTCGCTGACATGCACGGCATGGACGCCGATGAAATTCGGCCCCAGCAGGCCGAGCCGCGCCAGCCGCTCCAGCGGGCGCACGCCATACTGATTCACGCTGTCGCGGATTTCGTCAGCGGTTTCGTGGATATGGGTGTGGATGGGCAGGCCGAGCTGTGCGGCCAGGGTGTTGATGCGGTCGAAGGTGGCGTCCGCGATGGTGTAGGGCGCGTGCGGCGCAAAGGCGAAGGAGACCAGTGGCTCTTCCTTCAGTTCGTCGCGCAGGGCGAGACCCTTGGCCAGGTAATCGTCGGCATCGGCGGCATAGGCGCTGGGGCGTTCCAGTACGAACATTCCCAGGGTGGCGCGCATCCCCGCCTGCAGAAAGGCTTCGCCCGCGGCTTGCGGGAAGAAATACATGTCGTTGCAGCAGGTGACGCCGCCGGCCAGCATTTCGGCGGCGGCGAGCAGGGTGCCGTCGCGCACGAAGGCCTCGGATACGTGCTTTTTTTCGGCTGGCCAGATGTGTCCGTTAAGCCAGGCCATCAGCGGCAGGTCGTCGGCAAAGCCGCGCATGAGCGACATCGCGGCGTGGCCATGCAGATTGACGAAGCCCGGAATCAGCGCGCGGCCGGGCAGGGCGATCGTCTGGCGGGCGTCGTAGCGGACTTGCGCGGCATCGGCGGGCAGTACGTCGAGAATGCGGCCGTCCTGCACCACGACGGCGTGGTCGGTGAAGGCGCCCGCAGTTTCGACGGGCACCACCCATTGCGGCAGGAGAAGGAAGTCGGCAGAGGCTTGCATGGTGGCCCGCATTCTCACCGTTTAGGATTGGATTGGCAAAGGCGGAGACCGTTTGGCAAAGGCGGGCGGGGCGGGCGGCCATGCTAAAATCGCGGGCTTTAAAGCCTGAATAAATAAAAGCCGGTTATGGAACAGTTTGCCAAGGAAACCCTCCCGGTCAGCCTCGAAGAGGAGATGCGGCGCTCCTACCTCGATTACGCCATGAGCGTGATCGTCGGACGCGCGCTGCCGGACGTGCGCGACGGCCTGAAACCGGTGCATCGCCGCGTGCTGTACGCAATGAACGAGCTCGGCAACGACTGGAACAAGGCCTACAAGAAGTCGGCTCGCGTGGTCGGCGACGTCATCGGTAAGTACCACCCGCACGGCGACACCGCGGTGTATGACACCATGGTGCGGATGGCGCAGGATTTCTCGCTGCGCTATCCGCTGATCGACGGCCAGGGCAACTTCGGCTCGGTCGACGGCGACAACGCGGCGGCGATGCGTTACACCGAAGTGCGCATGGCGAAGATCGCGCACGAACTGCTGGCCGATCTTGACAAGGAAACCGTCGACTTCGGCCCCAACTATGACGGCTCCGAGCACGAGCCGCTGGTGCTGCCGACCAAGATCCCCAACCTGCTGATCAACGGCTCGTCCGGCATCGCGGTGGGCATGGCGACCAACATCCCGCCGCACAACCTCACCGATATCTGTACGGCGCTGTTTGCGCTGCTGGACGATCCCGAGATCGACATCGAGTCGCTGATCGCCATCGTCAAGGCGCCGGACTTCCCGACCGCCGGCATCATCTATGGTCTCTCCGGCGTGCGCGACGGCTACCGCACCGGCCGCGGCCGCGTGGTGATGCGCGCCACCTGCCACGTCGAGGATCTCGACAAGAGCGGCGGCAAGCAGGCGATCATCATCGACGAGCTGCCGTACCAGGTGAACAAGGCCAACCTGCTGATCAAGATCGGCGAGTTGGTGCGCGAAAAACAGATCGACGGCATCGCCGACCTCAGGGACGAGTCAGACAAGTCCGGCATGCGCGTCTACATCGAGCTGAAGCGCGGCGAGAACGCCGACGTCATCCTGAACAATCTGTACAAGCAGACGCAGATGCAGGACACCTTCGGCATGAACATGGTGGCGCTGATCGACGGCCAGCCGCGCCTCTTGAACCTGAGGGAAATGCTCGACGCCTTCCTGCGCCACCGCCGCGAAGTCGTCACCCGCCGCACCGTGTTCGATCTAAGGAAGGCGCGCGAACGCGGCCACATCCTCGAAGGCCTGGCGGTGGCGCTGGCCAACGTCGACGAGATCGTCGAATTGATCAAGTCATCGGAAACGCCGGTTATCGCGAAAGAGCGCCTGCTCCGCCGCGCCTGGAAGTCGGCGATGGTCGAGGAGATGCTGGCGCGCATCGATCCCGAGTTCTCGCGCCCGGCGAATGTCGGCCCCGAGTTCGGCCTGCATGCCGACGGCTACCACCTGTCCGAGGTTCAGGCGCAGCGCATCCTGGAAATGCAGCTGCAGCGCCTGACCAATCTGGAATCCGACAAGATCATCGGCGAGTACAAGGAGATCATGGCGAAGATCGCCGACCTGCTCGACATCCTCGCCAACCCGTCGCGCATCACCCAGATCATCCGCGATGAACTGACCCAGGTCCGCGACCAGTTCGGCGATGCGCGCCGCTCGGCCATCGTCGAGAACGCGCAAGACATGTCGATGGAAGACCTGATCAAGCCGGAGGAGATGGTGGTGACGCTGTCGCACGGCGGCTACATGAAGTCGCAGCCGATCGACGACTACCGCGCGCAGAAGCGCGGCGGGCGCGGCAAGCAGGCGGCGGGCACCAAGGACGAAGACTTCATCGAGAAGATGTTCATCGCCAACACCCACGACTATATCCTCTGCTTCTCCAACCGCGGCCGGCTTTACTGGCTCAAGGTCTACAATGTGCCGCAGGGCGGGCGCAACGCGCGCGGCAAGCCCATCGTCAACCTGCTGCCGCTGGAAGACGGCGAAAAGATCAACGCTCTCTTGCCGGTCAAGACCTTCGACGACGAGCACTACGTGTTCATGGCCACCAGCAACGGTATCGTCAAGAAAACCCCTTTGTCCGACTTCTCGCGTCCGCGCACCGCAGGCATCATCGCGGTGGGGCTGGACGACGGCGACTTCCTCATCGGCGCCTCGATCACCGACGGCCGCCACGACGTGATGCTGTTCTCCGACGGCGGCAAGGCGGTGCGCTTCGACGAAAATGACGTGCGCCCGATGGGCCGCACCGCGCGCGGCGTGATCGGCATGAAACTCGCCAAGGGCAAGAAGCTGATTTCGTTGCTGGTGGCGGAAGATGAAAACGATTTCGTGCTGACCGCGACCGAGAACGGCTACGGCAAGCGCACGTCGATCGCCGAATACACCCGCCATGCACGCGCGACGCAAGGCATGATCGCGATCCAGACCAGCGAGCGCAACGGCCGCGTGGTGGCCGCCACGCTGGTGAAGGAAGACGACGAAATCATGCTGATCACCACCGGCGGCGTGCTGATCCGTACCCGGGTCAGGGAAATCCGCGCCATGAGCCGCGCGACGCAGGGCGTCACGCTGATCAACCTGGACAAGGGCGAGACTTTGATCAGCCTGGAAAAAGTGGCTGAAACCGACAACGAAGAGGAATTGGGGGACTAAGGTATGACGATCTACAACTTCAGCGCCGGCCCGGCCGTGCTGCCCAGGGACGTATTGCAGCAGGTGCAGGCCGAACTGGTCGACTGGCACGGCTCCGGCATGTCGGTGATGGAAATGAGCCATCGCGGCAAGGAATTCATGGGCATCGCTGCCGAGGCGGAAGCCGACCTGCGCGAGTTGATGGGAATCCCCGCCAACTACAAGGTGCTGTTCCTGCAGGGCGGCGCCTCCTCGCAGTTCGCCATGGTGCCGATGAATCTCCTGCGCGGCAAAGTCTCCGCCGATTATCTCAACACTGGCGAGTGGTCGAAGAAAGCGATCAAGGAAGCGAAGAAATACGGTGCGGTAAACGTGGTGGCGACGAGCGAAGACAGGAACTTCAGCTATGCGCCGGCGCAGGATCAGTGGAAGCTCGACCCTAATGCGGCCTACGTGCACTACACACCGAACGAAACCATCGGCGGGGTGGAAATCTTCTGGACGCCGGAGACCGGCAGCGTACCGCTGGTGGCGGACATGTCGTCGACCATCCTGTCGCGCCCGATCGACGTATCGAAGTTCGGCGTGATCTACGCCGGCGCGCAGAAGAACATCGGCCCGGCCGGGCTGACCATCGTCATCGTACGCGACGACCTGATCGGCGAGACGGTGAAAGGCACGCCGACCATGTTCGACTACAAGATCCACGCCGACAACGACTCGATGTACAACACGCCGGCCACCTTCGCCATGTACACCGCAGGGCTGGTGTTCAAGTGGCTGAAGGCGCGCGGCGGTCTCGCCGCGATGGAAAAGACCAATCGCGAGAAGGCCGGCCTGCTGTACGACACCCTCGACGCGACCGACTTCTATGCCTCGCCGGTGGCGAAGGAAAACCGCTCGCTGATGAATATCCCCTTCACCTTGAAGGACGCCGCGCTCGACGAGGCCTTCCTCAAGCTCGCCAAGGAGCGTGGTCTCTTGCAATTGAAGGGACACCGCTCGGTGGGCGGCATGCGCGCCTCGATCTACAACGCGATGCCGCTCGAGGGGGTGCGCGCGCTGGTCGACTGCATGCGCGAATTCGAGAAAAGCCATGGCTGATGCGCGCAAGGTGCTCACCCTCAACGCCATTTCCGCGCGCGGATTGGCGCGGTTGCCCGAGCATTACATCGTCGGCGGCGACATTGCCGACCCGGACGGCATCCTGGTGCGTTCGGCCAACATGCACGAGATGGAGATTCCCGCCTCGGTGCAGGCGATCGGCCGCGCCGGTGCCGGCACTAACAACATCCCGGTGAAAAAGCTGTCGGAACGCGGAGTGCCGGTGTTCAATGCGCCGGGCGCTAACGCCAATGCGGTGAAGGAACTGGTGATCGCCGGTATGTTGATGGGCGCGCGCAATCTGGTGCCGGCGCTGAAGTTCGTCGAAGGCCTGGCCGGCAGCGACGAGGAAATGCACAAGGCGACCGAGGCCGGCAAGAAGCAGTTCGGCGGCATGGAACTGCCGGGCCGCACGCTCGGCATCATCGGTCTTGGTGCGATCGGCTCCTATATCGCCGAAGCCGCGATCAAGCTCGGCATGAACGTGGTCGGCTTCGATCCTGCGATCACGGTGGACGCTGCCTGGCGCCTGCCGTCGCAGGTCAGGCGCGCCGAGAGCGTGGAAGAAGTGCTGCGCCAAGCCGACTTCGTCACCCTGCACGTGCCGCTGCTGGATACCACGCGCAACCTCATCGATGCCCAGCGTATCGGCGTCATGCGCAGCGGCGCGGTGCTGCTCAACTTTGCGCGCGAGGGCGTGGTCGACAACGCCGCCGTGATCGAGTCACTCGATGCCGGCAAGCTGCATGCCTACATCTGCGACTTCCCGGCGAATGCGCTGAAGGGCCATGCCCGGGTCGTCGCGCTGCCGCATCTGGGCGCCAGTACCTCCGAGGCCGAAGAAAACTGTGCCGTGATGGTGGCGGAGCAGCTTACCGACTACCTGGAAAACGGCAATATCCGCAATGCGGTCAACTTTCCCAATGTCAAACTGACGCGCGAATCGGCGTATCGCATCGCGATCGCCAATGCCAACGTACCCAACATGGTGGGACAGATTTCGTCGGTGCTGGCCGCCGCCGGACTCAATATCCACAACATGGTCAACAAATCCAGGGGCGACATGGCCTATACCCTGACCGATGTCGACAGCGCGGTGAGCGATGCCGTGATGCGCCAGCTGGCCGGGATTGCCGGCGTGCTTGCGGTGCATTATCTGCCCGCAGCCTGACCCGATGGATGAGGAACTGAAGGCGCTGCGCGCGCGCATCGACGGCATTGACGACAGCTTGCTGCAGCTGGTTTCCGAACGTGCACGCCTTGCGCAAGCTGTCGGCCGTGCCAAGAACGGCGAAAAGATCTATCGTCCCGAGCGTGAAGCCCAGATCGTGCGCCGCCTGCGCGAAACCAACCCGGGGCCGCTCGACGGCGACACCGTCGAGCGCCTGATCCGTGAAGTCATGTCGGCCTGCCGGGCGCTGGAACAGAATATCCGCGTGGCCTACCTGGGCCCGGCCGGCACCTTCAGCCAGGCGGCCGCCTACAAGCACTTCGGGCATGCCGTCGAGGCGGTTGCCGAAGCCGATATCGACGCCTGTTTCCGCGCCGTCGAAACCGGACGTGCCGATTTTGCCGTGGTGCCAGTGGAAAATTCCACCGAGGGTGCGATTTCGCGCACGCTCGATCTGATCGTCGCCAGCCCGCTCAGGATCTGCGGCGAGATCATGCTGCCGATTCACCAGAACCTGATGCGCAAAAGCGCAGGCCTGGAAGGCATCGAGCGCGTCTATGGCCATGCCCAGTCGCTTGCACAGTGCCAGAACTGGCTCAACCGGCACCTGCCCCGGGCCGAGCGGGTGAGCGTCGTCAGCAACAGCGAAGGCGCGCGCCGTGCCGCTGCAGAACCCGCAGCCGCCACGCTTGGCAGCGATGCGGCCGCGGAGCTGTATGGCCTCGCCATCGTCGAGGCGCGGATCGAGGACGAGGCCGGCAATACCACCCGTTTTCTCGTTCTTGCGCCAGCCGATGCCGCGCCGTCCGGTCGCGACAAGACCTCGCTCGTCGTCGGCGTGCACAACCAGCCCGGCGCCATCGTCAAATTGCTGCAGCCGCTGGCGGACGCCGGGGTTTCCATGAGCAAGCTCGAATCGCGCCCGGCGCGTTTGGCCAACTGGGAATATCTCTTCTTTATCGTCTGCGAAGGCCATCGGCAGGATGCCAGGCTCGCCGCCACGCTCGCCGAAATCGAGTCGCGTGCCGCCTTCCTCAAGATTCTCGGTTCCTACCCCGCTGCACAGTCATGAATTGTTGCGATCTCGCTCCCGCCCACATTCGCGCCATCGCCCCTTATCGCCCCGGCAAACCCATCTCCGAACTTGCGCGTGAACTGGGGCTGGACGAGGCCGACATCGTCAAGCTGGCGTCGAACGAAAATCCGCTCGGCCCCAGCCCTGCCGCACTGGTTGCGGCGCAGGATGCGCTGCACGACATGGCCTTGTACCCCGACGGTGCCGGCTTTGCGCTGAAGGCGGGGCTATCGGCGAAGCTGAGGGTCGCGGCGAATCAGATCGTGCTGGGCAACGGCTCGAACGATGTGCTGGACATGGCCGCGCGTGCGTTTCTCGGCCCGGCTGCATCGGCGGTGTATGCGCAGCATGCGTTCGCCGTTTATCCCATCGCCACGCTGACCGCGGGGGCGGCAGGCATCGAGGTGGCGGCCAGGGATTACGGCCACGATCTCGATGCCATGCGCGCGGCGATCCGCGACGACACGCGGGTGCTGTGGATCGCCAACCCCAACAATCCGACCGGCACCTTCCTGCCGTGGGCGCAGATCGAGGCATTCCTCGAAACCGTGCCGCCGCAGGTGCTGGTGGTGCTGGATGAGGCCTACGGCGAATACCTGCCGCCGGCCGAGCGCTGCGACACCGCGGCCTGGCTGGCGCGCTTTCCCAATCTGTTGATCAGCCGCACCTTTTCCAAGGCGTACGGCCTGGCCGGACTGCGCGTCGGCTACGGCCTGGGCAGCGCCGGCGTGATCGATCTGCTGAACCGGGTGCGCCATCCCTTCAACGTCAACGCGCCTGCACTCGCCGCAGCTGAAGCGGCGCTCGGCGATGCGGCGTTTCTGGAGCGCAGCTATGCGTTGAACACCGCCGGTATGGCGCAACTGGTGGCAGGGCTGGCCGAAATGGGTGTCGAAACCGTGCCGTCGAAAGGCAATTTCCTGCTGGCCAAGGTCGGCGCTGCCGCGCGGATCAACGCCGAGCTACTGAAACGCGGCGTGATCGTGCGGCCGGTCGACAATTACGGCCTGCCCGAATTCCTGCGCGTGTCGGTCGGGCTTGCCGCGCAGAATGCCCGTTTCCTCGATGCCCTGAGAGCGTGCCTGTGATCGTCGAAAAGCTTGCCGTCGTCGGCGTCGGCCTGATCGGTGGATCGTTTGCAGCGGCATTGAAACAGGCCGGTGCAGTGCGCGAGGTGCTGGGGGTGGGGCGCAATCCGGCGACCCTGGAAGCCGCGCTTGCAGGCGGTCTGATCGACCGCGCCGCCGGCTGGACGGAAGCCGGGCAGGCCGACTGCATCCTGTTGGCGTTGCCGGTGGGAGAGACGGAGGCGATGCTCAGGCAACTCGCGCCGCACCTGAAGGAGGGTGCCGTCGTCACCGATGCCGGCAGCACCAAGCTCAACGTCGTCGCGGCGGCGCGTGTCGCCCTGGGTCCACGCTTTGCCGATTTCGTGCCGGGCCATCCCATTGCGGGCTCCGAACAGTGCGGTCCCGGCGCCGCGCGCGCCGATCTCTATCGGGGCAAGCGCGTGGTGCTGACGCCGCAGGCCGACACGCGTGCCGATGCGGTTGCTACCGTGCGCCTGCTGTGGGAGGCCGCCGGGGCGCAGGTCGAAACGCTGGAGGCCGCGCAGCATGACCGCGTGTTCGCAGCGGTGAGCCACCTGCCGCACCTGGCAGCGTTCGCGCTGGTGGACGAGCTGGCGCAGCGCGCCGACGGCGACACCTGCTTCCGCTTTGCCGCCAGCGGCTTCCGCGACTTCACCCGCATCGCCGGCAGCAGCCCGGAGATGTGGCGCGATATCGCGCTGGCGAACCGGGAGGCGCTGCTGGCCGAACTGGATGCCTACCTCGCATCGCTGCAAGCACTGCGCCAGGCAGTCGATGCGGGAGATGCTGATGCATTGTTGAAGATGTTTTCGCGCGCCCGCAATGCCCGCGAAAACTGGATTAAGACTCAGGATTCTTGATGGATTTTCTCGATTTACCCGCAAGCGGCGAGGCGCGCGGCACAGTGCGCCTGCCGGGCTCCAAAAGCATTTCCAACCGCGTGCTGCTGCTGGCGGCGCTGGCGCAAGGCACGACGATCGTGCGTGCGCTGCTCGATTCCGACGATACCCGGGTCATGCTCGACGCCCTGCGCGCGCTGGGTGTCGGTGTGGCACGGGTGAGTGATTCCGACGATTACGAGATTACCGGCGTCGGCGGCGCGTTCCCGCTCAAGCGGGCCGAACTGTTTCTGGGCAATGCCGGAACCGCGTTCCGCTCGCTGACCGCCGCGTGCGCCTTGTCGGGCGGCGAGTATGTATTGAAGGGTGTGGCGCGGATGCACGAGCGGCCGATCGGCGACCTGGTCGACGCCTTGCGGCGGCTGGGGGCGCACATCGACTATCTCGGCGTGGAAGGCTTCCCCCCGCTGAAAATCCATCCCGCAGAGATTGCCGGCGATGTCACCGAGGTGCGCGGCAACGTGTCGAGCCAGTTCCTCACCGGTCTGATGATGGCGTTGCCGCTGCGCCAGCGCGACACCACGATCGAGGTCGTGGGCGAGCTGATTTCCAAACCCTACATCGGCATCACGCTGGCGATACTGCGCCGCTTCGGAGTGGAGATCGCGCGCGACGGCTGGCAGCGCTTCGGCGTGCCGGCAGCGGCACGCTACCGGAGTCCCGGCGAAATCTGGGTCGAAGGCGATGCCTCGTCGGCGTCTTATTTCCTCGCCGCGGGCGCCATTGGCGGCGGCCCGGTGCGGGTGGAGGGCGTCGGCCGCGACAGCGTGCAGGGCGATGTGCGCTTTGCCGACGCGCTGGCGTTGATGGGTGCGGGGATCGAAATGGGGCCGAACTGGATCGAGGCGCGCGCACCCAGATCGGGCCGGCTCAAGGCGGTCGACCTCGACTGCAACCACATCCCTGACGCCGCGATGACGCTGGCGGTGGCGGCGCTGTTCGCCGACGGCACGACCACGCTGACCAACATCGCCAGCTGGCGGGTCAAGGAAACCGACCGCATCGCGGCGATGGCGGCCGAACTGCGCAAAGTCGGCGCGACGGTGGAGGAAGGCGCGGATTACATCCGCATCGTGCCGCCGGAACACCTGACTCCCAACGCCGTCATCGATACCTACGACGACCACCGCATGGCGATGTGCCTGTCGCTGGTGACGCTCGGCGGCGTGCCGGTGCGCATCAACGACCCGGCGTGCGTGAACAAGACCTTCCCGGAGTATTTCAGGGTTTTTGCCGGGATTGCCCAGTGACGCCGCCCATGCCCCCCATCCCCGTCATCACCATCGACGGCCCGTCGGCGTCGGGCAAAGGCACCGTGGCGGAGCGGGTCGCCGCTGCACTCGGTTTTCATTTCCTCGACAGCGGCGCGCTGTACCGGCTGACCGCGCTGTCGGCGATGCGTCACGGCGTGGCGCTGGACGATGCGGCCCGCGTGGCGGAACTGGCGGCCACGCTGCCGGCGGCATTCCGCGACGGCTCGGTGTGGCTGGCGGGAGAGGACGTGACCGACGCGATCCGTGCCGAGGCGGTGGGCGACGGCGCATCGAAAGTGGCGGCGCTGCCAGCGGTGCGCGCGGCGCTGCTCGACCGCCAGCGTGCCTACCGCCAGACGCCTGGCCTGGTGGCTGACGGCCGCGACATGGGGACGGTGGTATTCGCCGATGCGACGGCCAAGATCTTCCTCACCGCCAGCGCCGAGGCGCGTGCCGAGCGGCGACATAAGCAGTTGATCGAAAAGGGGAACTCTGCTAGTCTACCGGCCCTTGTTGCGGATATGCAGGCCCGCGACGCGCGCGATACCGGTCGCGCCGTTGCACCGCTGAAACCCGCGCCGGATGCGCTATTGCTCGACACGACCCGGATGGATGTCGAGTCGGCGGTGCAGGCGGTGCTGAGCCACTACCGCGGCAGGTAATGCATCAAGCTTGATTTCGATTCGTGTCGGTCCGCGCCCGCTGGCCGACGATGTGCAACCAACCCCGTCCTTGCCGACGGAAATGAAGGTTTTTTAATGTCTACTGCTACCGCTTCTTCCGCCCCCGCTTCCATGGAAAGCTTTGCCGCCCTGTTCGAGGAGTCCCTCTCGCATCAGGAAATGCGCCAGGGCGAAGTCATCACCGCTGAAATCATCGATATCGACCACAATTTCGTGACGGTGAATGCCGGCCTCAAATCCGAGAGCCTGATTCCCCTCGAAGAGTTCAAGAACGACCAGGGCGAGATCGAAGCCAAGATCGGCGATTTCGTGTCGGTCGCCATCGAGTCGATCGAAGACGGTTTTGGTGCGACCAAGCTGTCGCGCGAGCGCGCCAAGAAGCTGGCCGCGTGGCTGGATCTGGAAGCCGCGATGAACGAAGGCCGTATCGTCACCGGCATGGTGCAGGGCAAGGTCAAGGGCGGCCTGACGGTGCTGGTGGGCGGCCTGCGCGCCTTCCTGCCGGGTTCGCTGGTGGACATGCGTCCGGTCAAGGACACCACGCCCTTCGAATACAAGGAAATGGAATTCAAGGTCATCAAGCTCGACCGCAAGCGCAACAACGTGGTGGTGTCGCGCCGTGCCGTGCTGGAAGAGACCATGGGTGCCGACCGCGAAGCAATGATGGAGAACCTGAAGGAAGGCTCCATCGTCAAGGGTGTGGTCAAGAACATCACCGACTACGGCGCGTTCGTCGACCTGGGCGGCATCGATGGCCTGCTGCATATCACCGACATGGCCTGGCGCCGTGTCAAGCACCCGTCCGAAGTGGTGCACGTCGGCCAGGAACTCGAAGCCAAGATCCTGCGCTATGACACCGAGAAGAACCGCGTGTCGCTCGGCATCAAGCAGCTCGGTGACGATCCGTGGGTCGGCATCGCTCGCCGCTACCCGCAGGGCACCCGCATGTTCGGCAAGGTTGCCAACCTGACCGACTACGGCGCGTTCGTCGAGATCGAGGAAGGCATCGAAGGCTTGGTGCACGTCTCCGAAATGGACTGGACCAACAAGAACGTCAGCCCCTCCAAGATCGTCCAACTGGGCGACGAAGTCGAAGTCATGGTGCTCGACATCGACGAAGACAAGCGCCGCATCTCGCTCGGCATGAAGCAGTGCAAGTCCAACCCGTGGGAAGACTTCTCGATGAACCACAAGAAGGGCGACAAGGTCAGCGGCGCGATCAAGTCGATCACCGACTTCGGCGTGTTCATCGGCCTGCCCGGCGGCATCGACGGCCTGGTCCACCTGTCCGACCTGTCGTGGAGCACACCCGGCGAAGAGGCCGTGCGCAATTTCCGCAAGGGCCAGGACGTCGAAGCCGTGGTGCTCGGCATCGACCTTGAGCGCGAGCGCATCTCGCTCGGCATCAAGCAGCTCGAAGGCGATCCGCTGACCAGCTACGCGACCGGCCACGACAAGGGCAGCATCGTCAAGGGCACCATCAAGACCGTCGAGCCCAAGGGCGCCACCGTGCAGCTGGACAGCGACATGGAAGGCTACCTGCGCGCATCCGAAGTCTCGCGCGACCGTGTCGAGGACATGCGTAGCCACTACAAGGAAGGCGACGAGATCGAAGCCATGATCATCAACGTCGATCGCAAGAACCGCGTGATCAACCTGTCGATCAAGGCCAAGGACATGACCGAGCAGGATTCCGCGATGAAGAAATTCGCCGCCGAATCCGCAGCGGCCGCCAGCGGTTCGACCAACCTCGGCGCGCTGCTCAAGGCCAAGCTCGACAACAAGAACGCCGAGCAGTAATCCATGACCAAGTCCGAGCTGATTGCTCAACTGGCGGCGCGGCATTCGCAGTTTTCGGTTGCGGATATCGAAATGGCGGTGAAGACGATCCTCGACGCGCTGGCGAGAAACCTGTCGCGCGGCGAGCGCATCGAAATCCGCGGCTTTGGCAGTTTCAGCCTGAGCTTCCGCCCCGCCCGCCTCGGACGCAATCCCAAGTCGGGCGAGCGGGTGCAGGTGCCGGCCAAGTATGTGCCGCACTTCAAGGCGGGCAAGGAACTGCGCGACCGGGTGGATTTTCCGCTGTGAGCGTGATGCAAGGCAGGTGAAAACGGCGCATTTTGCGCCGTTTTCTTTTTTCGCCCGCCGCCACGCTTTTTGAAGCCGGCCGGCAAAGGTAGAATGGGCCCAATCTCACGCGAATAACCATGAAAAATCTCACACGTTATCTGGCGCTGGCGGCGAAACTGCTGGTGTTTCTGCTGGTGCTGGGTTTCGCCCTGAAAAACAGCCACACCGTCATTTTCTATTCCTATCTGGATTATGTGTGGCAAGCGCCGCTGATCGTCATGCTGGGGCTGGCGTTCGTGCTGGGCGCACTGCTGGGGGTGCTGGCCTTGCTGCCGGCCCTGTTCCGTCTGCGCCGCGCGGTTGCCCGCAAACCGCAGGTGGCCGAACCGGACACGGGCACGCAAACCGACATGCCCGTCGTGTAACGCGTCATGGAATTCGAATTCTGGTGGTTGCTGGCGTTTCCCCTATTTTTTGTGCTGGGCTGGCTGGCGGCGCGGGTCGACATTCGCCAGGTGGTGACCGAATCGCGCGCGTTGCCCAATTCGTATTTCCGCGGGCTGAATTTTCTGCTCAACGAACAGCCCGACAAGGCCATCGAGGCCTTTCTCGAAGTCGTCAAGCTCGAGCCTGAAACCATCGACCTGCACTTCGCACTGGGCGGGCTGTTCCGCCGCCGCGGCGAGATCGATCGCGCGATCCGCATGCACGAAAACCTGCTCGAGCGCGAGGGACTGGCGGAGGACCAGCGCCTGCGCGCGATGAGCGAACTGGGGCAGGATTACCTCAAGGCCGGGCTGCTCGACCGCGCCGAGCAGGTGTTCGGCAAGCTGCTGGAGACGCCGCAGCACGGGCTGGCGCGCACCTATCTGCTGGAAATCTACGTGCAGGAAAAGGACTGGCAGAAAGCCATCGACGCCGCACGCCTGCTCGAGCGGGACACCAGCAAGCCGCTCAACGCCGACATCGCCCACTTCCATTGCGAGCTGGCATTGCTAGAGGCGGCGAAGGGCAACCCGGACGCCGCCGCTGCGCACTTGCAGCAGGCGCTGGCGTCCAATCGCCAGTCTGTTCGCGCCAACCTGATGGCGGGCGACCTCGACGCGGCCGCGGGGCGGCACGAGGCGGCGATCGCCGACTGGCGCCTGGTCGAAACGCAGAGCGCGGCGTACATGGCGCTGCTGGTCGACCGCGTGCTCGGCAGCTACCGCCAGTTGGGCCGGCTGGGCGAGGGGGTGCAGTGGCTGCGCGCGCTGTTCGCCCGGCAGCCGTCGCCGGACGTGTTCAGCGCCCTTTATTTGGCGGTCTCGGAGACCGAGGGAGCGGAGGCCGCGAGCCAGCTGGCACGCGAGGAGCTGCGCCGCAATCCCAGCCTGCGCACGCTCGATCGCCTGCTCGAGGCCGAGCTGATCAAGGCCGAGCCCGAGCAGCGCGAATTGCTGCAAGTGGAAAAGAGCCTGGTGGCGTCGCACAGTCAGCGCATGATGCGCTATCAGTGCGGCAGCTGCGGCTTCAAGGCCAAGCAGTTCTTCTGGCGCTGCCCCGCGTGCGGCCGCTGGGACAGTTTCGATCCCGAGCGGCGCGAGGGGGAGAACTGAGATGCAAGTACCAAGATTCAAGATGCAAGGAAGAGCGTGAATTCGACCAAGATCATTGTGGCGCTGGACTACGCCGATGCGGCGTCAGCGCTGGCGCTGGTGGGACGGCTCGACCCGGCGCTGTGCCGGTTGAAGGTGGGCAAGGAACTGTTCACCGTGGCGGGGCCGGAACTGGTGCGCGCGCTGGTGGCGCGTGGTTTCGAGGTGTTCCTCGATCTGAAATTCCACGACATTCCCAACACCGTGGCGGCCGCGTGCCGCGCAGCGGCGGGACTGGGGGTGTGGATGATGAACGTCCATGCCTCGGGCGGCCGCCGCATGATGACGGCGGCGCAGGAGGCTTTGGCGGACCTGCCGCAGCGGCCGTTGCTGATTGCGGTGACGGTGCTGACCAGCATGGGCGCCGAGGATCTCGGCGAGGTCGGAGTGGCCGGTTCGCCGGCCGACCAGGTGCTGCGGCTGGCGCGCCTGACACAGGCCTGCAGGCTCGATGGGGTAGTCTGTTCGGCACAGGAGGCCGCGTTGCTGCGCGCCGGTCTGGGTGCGGATTTTCGCCTGGTGACGCCCGGTATCCGGCCGGCAGGGGCTGCGGCGGGGGATCAGCGCCGCGTGCTGACGCCGGTGGAGGCTTTGCGCGCCGGGGCGACTGACCTGGTCATTGGTCGTCCGATCACGGGCGCGGCCGATCCGCTGGCTGCGCTCAAGCAGATTCAATCCGACATGCAGAACTCTTAGGGGGAAGACGCAGTGAAAATTACCGTGATCGGCACCGGCTATGTAGGCCTGGTGACCGGAACCTGTCTGGCGGAAGTCGGTAACGAAGTGCTGTGCCTGGACGTCGATCCGGCCAAAATCGAGACGTTGAGGGCCGGCGGCATCCCGATCTACGAGCCGGGGCTGGAAGACATGGTGAAGCGCAACGTCGCCGCCGGCCGGCTGTTCTTCACCACCAACATCGAGGAATCGGTGGCTTTTGGCCAGATCCAGTTCATCGCCGTGGGCACGCCGCCGGACGAGGACGGGTCGGCCGACCTGCAATACGTGGTGGCCGCCGCGCGCAACATTGGCCGTAACATGACGGACTACAAGCTGGTGGTCGACAAATCGACCGTGCCGGTCGGCACTGCAGACAAAGTCAAGGCCGCCTTGCAGGAAGAACTGGCGAAGCGCGGCGTCGCGATCGAATTCAACGTCGCCTCGAACCCCGAGTTTCTCAAAGAGGGCGCGGCGGTGGATGATTTCATGAAGCCCGACCGCATCGTCATCGGCACCGACAGCGAGCGCGCCACGGCGCTGTTGCGCCAGCTCTACGCGCCGTTCCAGCGCAACCACGACCGCCTGGCGGTGATGGATGTGAAGAGCGCCGAGCTCACCAAGTACGCCGCCAACGCCATGCTGGCGACGCGCATCTCCTTCATGAACGAACTCGCGGTGCTGGCGGAGAAACTCGGCGCCGACATCGAGCAGGTGCGTCACGGCATCGGCTCCGACCCGCGCATCGGCTATCACTTCCTATATGCCGGCTGCGGCTACGGTGGCTCGTGTTTTCCCAAGGACGTGCAGGCGCTGCGCCGCACCGCACAGGAAAACGGCATCCCGCTGCGCGTCCTCGATGCGGTGGAAGATGCCAACGACGCGCAGAAACAGATCCTGATCAACAAATTGACCGCGCGCCTGGGCAGCGATCTCAAGGGCAAGCGCTTCGCCATGTGGGGGTTGGCGTTCAAGCCCAATACCGACGACATGCGCGAAGCGCCCAGCCGCAGCATGCTGGAAGCGCTGTGGGCGATGGGGGCGAGCGTGTCCGCTTACGACCCGGCGGCGATGGAGGAAACCCGTCGCATCTACGGCGAGCGCGCCGACCTCTTGCTGGTCGACAGCCCGATGGATGCGCTCAAAGGCGCCGACGCACTGCTGATCGTCACCGAATGGAAGGTGTTCCGCAGCCCCAACTTCGACACCATGAAAGCGCTGCTGAAGACACCACAGGTGTTCGACGGCCGCAACCTGTACGAGCCGCAGGCGATGCGCGAAATGGGCTTCGATTATCTGCCGATCGGACGCCAGTAAGACATGTACAAGACCATCGAAGACTGCGTCGGCAACACGCCGCTGGTACGCCTCAAGCACATGCCTGGCGTGACGTCGAATACCGTGCTGGTCAAGCTCGAAGGCAACAACCCCGCCGGTTCGGTGAAGGACCGCCCGGCGCTGTCGATGATCGAGCAGGCCGAGGCGCGCGGCGAGATCAAGCCCGGCGACACCCTGATCGAGGCCACCAGCGGCAACACCGGCATCGCGCTGGCAATGGCGGCGGCGATGCGCGGCTACAAGATGGTCCTGATCATGCCCGAGCACCTGTCGATCGAGCGCCGCCAGACCATGCGCGCCTTCGGCGCCGAACTCCAGCTGGTGAGCAGGGAAGCCGGCATGGAAGGCGCGCGCGACCTCGCCGTGGCGATGGAAAAGCAGGGCATCGGCAAGGTCCTCGACCAGTTCGCCAACCCCGACAACCCGGATGCGCACTACCGCACCACCGGCCCGGAACTCTGGCGCGACACCGCAGGCGGAATCACCCATTTCGTCTCCAGCATGGGGACCACCGGCACCATCATGGGTTGCTCGCGTTATCTCAAGGAACAGAATCCCGCCATCCAGATCGTCGGCGTGCAGCCGACCGAAGGCGCGCAGATCCCCGGTATCCGCAAATGGCCGGAAGAATATGTACCGAAAATCTGCGATCCCGGCCGGGTCGACCGCATGATCTACGTCAGCCAGCAGGATGCCGAGGACACCACGCGGCGGATGGCGCGCGAAGAAGGTATCTTCGCCGGCATCTCGTCCGGCGGCGCGCTGTGGGCGGCGCTGCAGCTGTCAAAGGAAGTCGAAAATGCGGTGATCGTCTCCATCGTCTGCGACCGCGGCGACCGTTATCTATCGACGGGCGTGTTTCCGGCCTGATGCGCTAGTGGCCAAAACAAAAACCATCTACACCTGCACCGAATGCGGCGGCACGCTGCCCAAGTGGCAAGGACAGTGCCCGGCGTGCAATGCCTGGAACACGCTGGTCGAAACGATTGCGGAGTCGGCCAAGCCGCGCTTCGCAGCGCTGGCGGCGACCAGCCAGGTGCAGATGCTGCACGAGGTGGAGGGAAGCGAGGAGTCGCGCATCGCCACCGACATCGGCGAGCTCGACCGCGTGCTCGGCGGCGGCCTGGTGCCGGGTGGGGTGGTACTGATTGGCGGCGACCCCGGCATCGGCAAGTCGACGCTGCTGCTGCAGGCGCTGGCCGGCCTGTCCGGCCGCATGAAGACCCTCTACGTCAGCGGCGAGGAGTCGGCGCGCCAGGTCGCGCTGCGCGCGCGCCGGCTCTCCCTTCCCGAGACCAACCTGCCGGTGCTGCCGGAAATCCGCCTCGAAGCGATCCTCGCGCAGCTCGCCGAGATGAAGCCCGAGGTCGCGGTGATCGACTCGATCCAGACCGTGTACTCCGAGGCGCTGACCTCCGCCCCCGGCTCGGTCGCGCAGGTGCGCGAGTGCGCGGCGCAACTCACGCGCCACGCCAAGCAAAGCGGCACCGCGGTCATCCTCGTCGGCCACGTCACCAAGGAAGGCGCGATCGCCGGCCCGCGCGTGCTCGAGCACATCGTCGACACCGTGCTGTACTTCGAGGGCGACACCGGCTCGAGTTTCCGCCTGGTGCGCGCGTTCAAGAACCGCTTCGGCGCGGTCAACGAGATCGGCGTGTTCGCGATGACCGAGAAGGGACTCAAGGGCGTGTCCAACCCCTCGGCGATCTTCCTGTCGCGCCACGGCGAACCGGTGCCCGGTTCGTGCGTGCTGGTGACGCAGGAAGGCACGCGGCCGCTGCTGGTGGAAATCCAGGCGCTGGTCGACTCGAGCCACGCGCCGAGCCCGCGCCGCCTGTCGGTCGGCCTCGAGCAGAACCGCCTCGCCATGCTGCTCGCGGTGCTGCACCGTCACGCCGGCATTGCCTGCTTCGACCAGGACGTGTTCGTCAACGCGGTCGGCGGGGTGAAGATCAGCGAGCCCGCCGCCGACCTTGCCGTGCTCGCCGCGATCGTGTCGTCGCTGCGCAGCCAGCCGCTACCCGACAAGCTGGTGATGTTCGGCGAAGTCGGACTCGCCGGCGAAATCCGCCCGGTGCAGCGCGGCCAGGAACGTCTCAAGGAAGCGGCCAAGCTCGGCTTTACCCAGGCCATCGTACCGGCCGCCAACCAGCCGAAGCAGAAGATCCCGGGGATGGCGATCCACTCCGTGCATCGGCTGGACGAAGCGATCCGTTTTTTCAGGGAAACCTGAGCCCGCTGAAAGGATGGCGAGCGCCCGGTGCGTATTCGTTATAAACCGTATAAATGATTATTTTGCGTATTCAGGATGCGGGTTGTCGGGTCGAATCAAGGCCCGCAATTCCAGAGATCGATCGTAGAAGCGCTTATCTCAGGTACGCCTCCGTGGCGTAGCGACGCATCATGCGGTGACTGTTGAAGAAGGCCGCGTTCCGGCTGATGGCGCCTTTCATGACGGCAGTCCAGCCCGCCCGGTCCCCATACCAAAGCGGTAGGATCACCTGCTCCAGCTTGTCGTACAGGGCCATGGCATCGTGCCCGTTGGCGGTCGGGGTATCGTCGCCGATGGCCCATCCTGTCACCCCTTCCAGGCAGCCTTCCACCCACCATCCATCCAGCACCGATAACTGCGGCACGCCGTTGAAGGCGGCCTTCATGCCGCTGGTGCCCGAGGCTTCCAGGGGCCGCAAGGGGGTGTTGAGCCAGAGATCCGATCCGGACACCATGTGCAGCGCCAGCGTCATGTCGTAGTCGGGCAGGAAAACCATGGGGATTTCCTCCGCCAGCTCGCGGATGTGGCGGTGAAGTGCCTCGATGAGCTGCTTGCCTGCCATGTCGTTGGGGTGGGCCTTGCCGGCCATGACGATCTGGAATGGAAACTTTCCAGCGATACGCTTGAGACGTTCAAGATCGGTGAACATCAGGTCCGCCCGTTTGTAGGCAGTCATGCGCCGCGCAAAACCGAGAATGGGCTGGTCTGCGCTCAGGCTCACCCCAGCGAGTTCCCGAACTTTGTCCAGCAGCGTCTGCTTGGCGTCCCGGTGCGCCGCCCAGAGCAAGTCGTTGGGGATGCGGTCGGCCCGGGCGAGGAGTTCCGGCTCATGGCCCCAGCCCGGTACATGCTGATCGTAGAGCGTGGCAAAGGACTTGCTGGTCCAGGTGGAGGCATGCACGCCGTTGGTGACCGCGTGCACTACATAGCCGGGGAAGATCCGGCGGGAGACTTCGGCATGACGCTTGGCCACCCCGTTCACATACTCCGACAGGTTAAGGGCCAGCCGGGTCATGTTGAGCTTTTCCTCGCCGGCCAGCAGTTTCACTGTGTCCAGGTCCAGCAGGTCACCCTGGATGCGCTGCACCAGGTCGTAATCGAATTTGTCGTGTCCCGCCTCCACCGGCGTGTGGCTGGTGAAGGTGCACAGTTGCCGCACGAGGGGTAGATCGTAGGGACTTTCTCCTGGCCGCAGGCCTTCGCGGGGGCGAGCGTAACGCCGAAGCAGTGCCAGGGTGAGGAAGGCCGAGTGTCCCTCATTCATGTGGTAGCCCATGAGCTTGAACCCCAGGGCCTGGAGCATGGCGACGCCGCCGATGCCCAGCACCACCTCCTGCTTGATCCGATAGGTATCGCCATCGCCGTAAAGGGAATGGGTGATGTCGCGGTCGCGCGGATCGTTCACTGGCAGGTCCGTATCCAGCAGCAGGATGGGTACGCTTTCGCCGATCCATGAATTCATCACGTAGAGCCAGCCCCCCACCCACACCTGGCGGCCTTCCAGTTCTAGCGCTACGGTGGCCTGTAACCGGGTCGCATAGCGTGTCGGGTCCCAATCGTCGGCAAGCTCGATCTGTCGGCCTTGTGGATCGATTGCCTGACGGAAATATCCGGCCCGGGACACCAGGGTGACCGCGACCATCGGCACACCGATGTCTGCCGCGGCGCGCAGGGTATCGCCTGCCAGCACGCCCAGACCGCCGCTGTAGGTCGGGATGTCGTTCTCCATGGCGATCTCCATGGAGAAATAGGCCACACGGGGTTTGTGGGTGTAGCTTTCAGTCTTGCTCGCGGCTTCGGACATGGGGAGAGACAGGGGATTGCGGGTGCGGCGACGGCAGTTAGGCCGGCCTGAATGATGCCGGGCGATGACACCCCGGGATATTGTCGTGCGCGTGGCCCCAGATGCCTTGGAGCAGGCGGTCTAAGTACTCTTTTTCTTTGATTCCTTTCTGATTTCGGCCATGCGTGCACGCCACTCCTGCAATTCCTCGTCTTCGATTTCGAGCTGAATGGCCACGGCCTCCTGCACGCTCATTTTTCTGTTTTCCAGCCTGCGCGTGAGCTTGGATCGCATTCTTGCCAACAAGCGTTCGGTTTCTTCTTCGCTTAATTGACCCGCCTTTTCGAGGTACTCATCCTCTGGTTTTCTCATCGCAACGCATCCTTAGATTTTCTGGAAATATAGTCTAAGTTACACCCATATCCTGTTGTTTCGCTACCTTGGCCGGTGACGCGAAAGTCTTAATGCTACCGACGGCTGGCGCATCCTGCGCCTGCGTACATAAAAACTTATTGCCCTTGTCGCAGAGGGTTCATTTTGAGGAGGCAAAATCTTGATCCCGAATGGAACGATGGAGTCATTCATGGCGACAGCAAGCATTCTGCCGGTGAAAAGCCCACAAACGAATACGCCGCGCCCTTCCGATATTCCCGAAGCCCGGCTGAACGATCTCTGCACATTCACCCTGGATGACACGGGTACGATTCGCGATTGCAGCAGGGCATGTGAGCAGATATTCGACTATATGCAAGAGGAGCTGGTTGGCCGTCATATTTCCCTGCTCCTTCCACAGCTGACGAACGTCGACCTGGTACAGGAAGGGGGTATCAATTCACGGCTGGCTTTTCTCTGCCACTGCGCAGTGGTCTTCCAGGCGCGGTGCCGCGATGGCCAGTCCTTTATCAGCGAATTGTTCATCAATCGTCTCGATACCCACAACGTGCTGGTGCTGGTGCGTAATCTCGACATTTCAGGGTCGAGTGGGGGCATTCATTCCGTCAAGCCGATCTGATAGGACGTATTCATTGCAGTACGGATTCCCGGCCGGACCTGGCGGGCCTCCCATAGCCGGACTGATGGCGCGCTATAAGAGTTTGTTTGGTGAAGCTGTTCAGGCTTTTAATGGCGACACCATGATGTGGATGATTAAGTCAGCCGGAACGGAGCTTAACTAATCCGGATTCTTCCCGCCTGTTCTACCCCATCACCTGCCCATGTTCCCGCGTGTCGTGGAACGCGACCTTGGGCCAGCGCTCCTGCGCCAGCGTGAGATTCACCCGCGTGTCGGCCAGATAGACCAGATTCCCATCGACGTCCTTCGCCAGCTTGAGCGAATTGGCCTTGGTGAACTCGGCGAGGTGCTGCGCATCCGGGCAGGTGACCCAGCGCGCGGTGTGGATGCCGGCGTTCTCGAAACTGGCGTCGACGCCATATTCGGTCTTCAGGCGATGGGCGACGACCTCGAACTGCAGCTGGCCGACTGCGCCGATCAGCAGGGTGTTGTCCGCGAACGGCTCGAACACCTGCACCGCGCCTTCTTCGCCCAGCTCCAGCAGGCCCTTGTTCAGCTGTTTGGCGCGCAGCGGATCGCGCAGGCGCGGGCGGCTGAACAATTCGGGCGCGAAGTAGGGGATGCCCTTGTATTGCAGCGCCTCGCCCTCGGTGAGGGTGTCGCCGATATGCAGCTGGCCGTGGTTGTGGATGCCGATGATGTCGCCCGCCACGGCGTCTTCCATGCGGGTGCGCTCGTTGGCCATGAACACCACCGCGTTGGCGATCTTCATGTCCTTGCCGGTGCGGCGGTGGCGCACTTTCATGTTGGGGCTGTAGCGCCCGGAGCAGACGCGGAAGAACGCGATGCGGTCGCGGTGCTGCGGGTCCATGTTGGCCTGGATCTTGAACACGAAGCCGGTGAATTTCGGTTCGGTGGGGTCGACCGTGCGTTCGACCGCTTCGCGCGGTTGCGGTGACGGCGCCCAGTCGGCCAGCGCGCGCAGCACTTCGCGCACGCCGAAATTGTTGACCCCGGAACCAAAAAACACCGGTGTCTGCCTGCCTGCCAGGAACGCATCGAGGTCGAAGCTGGCGCCGGCGCCGCGCACCAGGTCGATTTCCGCCAGCAGGGCGTCGGCTTCGAGGGGAAAGCGCGCCTTCAGCGCGGCATCGCCCAGACCCTGCAGCGATTCGAACGGCTGGTCGGCGTTTTCCTCGCCGGCCCTGAAGCGCAGGATCTCGTCATTGATCAGGTGATACACGCCGTGAAAGCGCTTGCCCATGCCGATCGGCCAGGTCACCGGCGCGCAGTGGATTTTCAGGATCGACTCGATCTCGTCCAGCAATTCCAGCGGCTCGCGCACCTCGCGGTCCATCTTGTTGATGAAGGTGATGATGGGCGTGTCGCGCAGACGGCACACTTCCAGCAGCTTGATCGTCTGTTCTTCCACGCCCTTGGCGGCGTCGACCACCATGATGGCGGCATCGACCGCGGTCAGCACGCGGTAGGTGTCTTCCGAGAAGTCCTTGTGGCCGGGGGTATCGAGCAGGTTGAAGACGCAGTTGCCGTGGGAGAACTGCATCACTGAACTCGCCACCGAAATGCCGCGTTCGCGCTCGACTTCCATCCAGTCGGAAGTGGCATAGCGGCCGCTCTTGCGCGCCTTGACCGTGCCCGCCATCTGGATCGCGCCACCGAACAGCAGCAGCTTTTCGGTCAGCGTGGTTTTACCCGCGTCGGGGTGGGCAATGATGGCGAAGGTGCGACGCTTCTTGACATCGCGCGCAAGGGGCGATGCGGACGTGGTTTCCATGAGGGGGTGCAGGCAGGAAAACCCGGCATTTTACCGGAGCCACCGCACTTGGCGAACCGGTATCGATGCCGATATCGAACCCGAGCGGGCTGGCTCATGCCGCCCCGGCTGGTTTTCCATAATGAATGCGCATTGGATTTTCCCTGGAGGGTGGCAAGCGCCACCATCAAAAAAGCATTGCCGTCGTTCATAATCAACGTTATCTTTTACGTTAATTGTGAACGAAGGTGCGTGACATGATGACGATTCCCATGCTCAATCTGTTTCTCGATAGCCTGGAAGAGGGGGTGCTGTTTCTGGACAAGAACCGGAAAGTGCTGGCGGCCAACCGGGCGGCCACGCAGATGGTCGGGCGTGAAGGCGAGAATCTGGTCAATCTGCTCTGCCCCAGCATTTTCAAGGGGACGGGATGCGCCCAGGCATGCGAAAACCGGGGGAGATGTGCGCTGACCCAGGACTGGAAGGCCGGCGACGTCATTCAGGATATCGTGCTGCAGCGCCCGGACAACACTTCCGTATTCCTGCGGATGTGGGCCCGGTTGCTGCCGCCGTCGGAAAACCTGCCGCTGTCCTGCGCGATCATTTTGCGGGACCGCTCGCACGAAGCGGAGCTGGAACAGAAAGTCACGGAACGTCTGCAACTGGGCAGCATGGTCGGCCATGGTCCCGCGATGCAGAAGCTTTATTCGCAGATTCTGCGGGCGGCGCCGAGCAATGCCAGCGTGCTGCTGACGGGCGAGAGCGGAAGCGGCAAGGAACTGGTCGCCAAGGCGCTGCACGACAATTCCGACCGCAGCAAGGGGCCTTACATCCCGGTGCACTGCGCGTCGCTTCCCGAAAATCTTCTCGAATCGGAATTGTTCGGTTACGCCAAGGGCGCTTTCACCGGCGCGACCGGGGCAAAAATCGGCCGCTTCGAGGCTGCCGAGGGGGGGACGCTGCTGCTGGATGAGATCGGAGAAATTCCGCTCGGCACGCAGGTCAAGCTGCTGCGCGTGTTGCAGGAAAAAGAAGTGGTGCGATTGGGCGAGAACCACGCCCGCCCGGTGAATGTCCGCGTCATTGCGGCGACGCACCGGAATCTGGCGGCAATGGTCGAGCGCGGGGGGTTCAGGGAAGACCTCTACTACCGGTTGCGCGTGCTTCCCCTCCACGTTCCGCCGCTGCGCGATCGCAAGGAAGACATTTCCATGCTCGCCAACAAATTGCTTGGCGATCTGGGGAAGCGCTACAAGCGGGACAATATGCGGCTCAGCCACGAAGCACTGTTTGCCCTCGAAGCGTACGACTGGCCAGGAAACATCAGGCAGCTGTTCAATGCGCTCGAATATGCGCTGGTGCACGCGGATGGTTCGACCATCCAGCCGCAGCACTTCCCGCCCGAGATCGAGTATGTTGCGCCGCCCGCCCCTGGCGTGACGGCGTCGGAGCCGCCGCCGCTGGTTCGCCCCTATTACCGCCCGCAGCAGCAGCTTGCAAACGAAGCCGAAATCATTTCCCGGGTGCTCGCCGAAAGCGGCGGGAACAAGGCCGAGGCGGCACGCCGGCTGGGAATGTCGCGTACCACCTTATGGAAGCGGCTCAAGCAGGTCTCCGCCTAAACCGGCCGGCGCCGGAGCCACAACCAGTACAGGGCGGGGATGACGAAGAGCGACAACAGTGGCGCGGTCAGCATGCCGCCCACCAGCGGCGCCGCAATGCGCTTCATGACATCGGAGCCGGCGCCGTCGCTGAACATGACGGGCAGCAGGCCGGCCACGATCACCGCCACCGTCATCATCTTGGGCCGCACGCGCAGCAACGCGCCCTGAACGATCGCCTGCCGCAGCGCGGCGTGGTCGGTCAGGCGCCCGGCCTGGCGCGCTTCCTTGATGGCGTTGTCGAGATACAGCAGCATGACCACGCCGAATTCCGCCGCCACCCCGGCCAGCGCGATGAACCCGACCCCCACTGCGACGGACAGGTTGTAGCCCAGCCAGTAGGTGAGCCAGAAACCGCCCACCAGCGAGAAGGGCAGGCAGATGGCCACCAGCAGCACCTTGCCGGGGTGGCGGAAATGCAGGTAAAGCAGCAGCAAAACGAGCAGCAGGGTGAACGGGATGACCCATTGCAGCCGCTCCCTGGCGTGCTGCATGTTCACGTACTGCCCCGACCAGGTGATGGCGTAGCCTGGCTGCAGCTTGGCCTGCGTTTCGATGGCCCGCTTCGCGGCATCGACATAGCCTCCCAGATCGCGCGTCTCCAGGTCGACGTAGACATAGCCGGTAAGCCGGCCATTCTCGCTCTTGATCTCGGCCGGCCCGTCGCTGATGCTCAGTTTCGCCAGGGTTCCGAGCGGTACCTGGATGCCGGCCGGAGTCGTGATCCGGCTGGCGGCCATGGCGTCCATGGAGTCGCGCAGGGCACGCGGATAGCGCAGGTTGACGGAAAAGCGCTCGCGCCCGTCCACCACCGTGCTGATGTTTTCCCCGCCGATGGCGCTCTGCACCAGGCGCTGGATGTCGGCCACCGTGACGCCGTAGCGCGCGGCCTGGACGCGGTCGATATCGATGTCCAGATAGCGCCCGCCGGTCACGCGCTCGCCGAATACCGTGCGCGTTCCGGGAACCCGCTGCAATACCCGCTCGAGCGTTTCCGCCAGCGCGGCAATGCCATTCAGGTCGGGGCCGGTGATTTTGATGCCGACCGCGGTGCGGATGCCGGTGGATAGCATGTCGATGCGGGTACGGATCGGATAGCCCCAGGAATTGGTCAGCCCCGGCAATCGCACCGTCTGGTCGAGCTTCCGGATCAGTTGTTCCACGGTTTGGCCGGCCGGCCATTCGCTTCTGGGCTTGAGCAGGATCGTGGTTTCCAGCATGGACAGCGGCGCCGGGTCGGTGGCGCTGTCGGCACGCCCGGCCTTGCCGAATACGCGCTCCACTTCGGGCATCTGGCTGATCAGGCGGTCGGTGATCTGCAGGATATGCGCCGCCTCGTCGACCGACACGCCGGGCAGCGTGGTGGGCATGTACAGCAGGTCGCCCTCGTACAGCGGCGGCATGAACTCGCTGCCCAGACGGGAAACCGGCCAGGCCACGCTGGCGAGCAGCAGCACGGCCAGCAGCAGCACGCTCCCGGGCCGCTTGAGGGAAGCCAGCAGAGCCGGCCGGTAAAGCGCCTGCAGGATGCGGTTGAGCGGGTTGCGGTGTTCCGCCGTGATGCGGCCGCGGATGAAATACCCCATCAATACCGGGGTCAGCGTCACTGCCAGGGCGGCGCTGGCCGCCATGGCATAGGTCTTGGTATAGGCGAGCGGCACGAACAGCTTGCCTTCCTGGCCGACGAGCATGAGCACCGGCAGAAAGGAAACCGTGATGACCAGCAGGGAAAAGAACAGTGCAGGGCCGACTTCCACCGCGCTTGCCCGCGCCACTTCCCAATGGTCGCAGCCGGGGCCGGCGCGCTCGAGATGCTTGTGCATGTTCTCGATCATCACGATGGCGGCGTCCACCATGGCGCCGATGGCAATCGCGATGCCGCCCAGCGACATGATGTCGGCGGTGACGCCCTGTTGTTTCATGAGGATGAATGCGGTCAGGATGCCGACCGGCAGGGTGAGCACCGCCACCAGGGAGGAGCGCAGGTGGAACAGGAACAGCAGGCAGACCAGGGCCACCACCAGCGATTCTTCCACCAGCTTGCTGCGCAGATTGTCGATGGCACGCTTGATCAGACCGGAACGGTCGTACGTGACCACCAGCTCGACGCCGGGTGGCAGGCCCGACTGGAGCTCCTTGAGGCGGGCCTTGACGCGCTCCACGGTTTCCAGCGCATTGTGGCCGTAGCGCATGACCACGATGCCGCCGGTGACCTCGCCCTCGCCGTCGAGGTCGGCCACACCCCGCCGCAGTTCCGGTCCGGTCTGGATATGCGCCACGTCCTGCAGCCGGATCGGGATTCCCTCGGTGTCCGTTCCCAGCGGAATCTGCCGGAAATCGTCCAGCGTCTTGAGGTAGCCGCGGCTTCTGATCATGTATTCGGCATGCCCCATCTCCACGATCGAACCGCCGCCGGACTGGTTGCTGTCGCGCACGGCCTGGCCAACCTTGTCCAGCGAGAGGTTGTAGGCCGCCAGCCGGTTCGGATTCACCTCGATCTGGAATTGGCGCGCCATGCCGCCCACGCTGGCCACTTCGGCCACGCCGGGCAGGCTTTGCAACTCGTATTTCAGGAAGAAGTCCTGGGTGGCGCGCAGCTGGTCGGCGTCGTAGCGGTGGTGCCGGTCGACCAGTGCGTATTCGAATATCCAGCCGACGCCGGAAGCGTCCGGCCCGAGCGTGGGGGTAACGCCCGGGGGCAGCCGCGACGCCACCTGGCTTAGGTATTCCAGCACTCGCGAACGCGCCCAGTAAGGGTCGGTGCCTTCCTTGAAAATGATGTAGATGTAGGACTCGCCGAACATGGAAAAGCCACGCACCGCGGTGGAGCCGGGCACCGACAGCAGCGCCGAGGCAAGCGGGAAGGTCACCTGATCCTCCACCGCTTGCGGCGATTGGCCGGCGTAGCCGGTCTTGACGATGACCTGCGTGTCGGACAGGTCGGGGATGGCGTCGAGCGCCATGTGCTGCGCGGAATAAACCCCCCATCCTGCCAGCAGCAGGGTGCCCAGCAGCACCAGCAAGCGGTTGCGCAGCGACCATTCGATCAGGCGCTGTACCATGCCTAATGGTCGCCCTGCATGCGCTGCGTCGCATCGCTCAGGGACGCGGCGGCATCCAGCAGGAACTGGCCGTTCACGGCAACCTGCGCGCCTTCCTGCAGCCCCTCCGTGATTTCGATCAGATCGCTGCTTTCAATGCCGGTCTCGACGGGAAACGGGATGAAGTGCCCGCTGCCGCGGGCGAGCATGACCATGTTGCCCTTGCCGGTTCGCATCACCGCGGATCGCGGCAACGCCAGCGCCTCGTGCGGGCGGGCGGCGACGACGACATCGACGAATGAGCCGGGCCGCAGCCGTTGCTGCGCGTTGTTCACGGCAAGCCGCGCCCGCACGGTGCGGCTTGCATTGTCCAGCGTCGGGCTGGCGAATTTCAGGCGACCCTTGGCCAGCAGCGCATCCGAGTGCGGCAGCTTGACCGTCACTTCGTCGCCTTCCCTGACCCAGGCCAGCTGATCGGGATACAGCACGATGTCGATCCAGACCGTGGCGGTATCCGCGAGCGAAAGCAGATTGGTCGCCGGACCGACATAGCTGCCCTCGCGTGCGCCAATTTGCGTGACGAAACCGGAGGCGGGCGCGCGCACGGCCACTACATCCACGGTGCGGTGGGTTTTTTCGATCTTGTCGAGGATGTCTGCGCCGACGTCGGCGTAGCCGAACCTTTCGCGACTGCGAATCCGCTCCCGTGCCAGGCTCGCCGCCACCTGGGCGTTCTGCCCGGACAGCTCGGTCATGCGCTGCAACAGTTGATCGCGCCGCTGCAGCAATTCGATGTATTCACGCTGGCGCTGCACTAGCTCCGGCGAATAGATCTCGTACAGGATTTGCCCGGCGCGGACCGGTTGTCCCACCGCGGTGACATGCAGCTTGCGGATCCAGCCTTCGATCTTCGGGCTGACGTTATGGATCGATGCTTCGTCGATCGCTACGTTGCCGTAGGTTTGCAGCTCCCGGCCGAGGCTCTGGCGCTCCACACTCGCCAGCCTGACGCCCATCCGCTGCAAGGAGGCCGTATCGACGTGGACGCCTCCGCTGTCATGCGCTTGCGTGCCGCCGGATTCGACCAGATCCATGCCGCAAATGGGGCAGGAGCCCGCATGGTCCTGGAGTATGTGCGAGTGCATCGGGCATACCCAAAGCGTCTTCGCCGACGCTGCCTCATCCAGGCGGTCGATGCCGCTCTCTGCATGGACGGACGGTATCGTGCGGCTGGCGTCCTGGTGCGGCTGGCGTCCGGCGTAATAGCCGATGGCGGCCGCGCCGGCAGCGATGATCAGCAGCAAACCCAAAAAGCGCAGCATGGCGAACCGGTTCGTCATGTGTTGCGCCCTGCGAATTGCGGCGATAGCCGGATGGCACGCATGCACCGGTGGCCGGCCGGCACCCGGACGGCCCCAGTCGGGCTGGATTTGTTCATCCGGCCTAACCGTTCCGGTTTTTCGCTTTCACCAGATCCATTTTGCATATCGGACATTTGCCTGGCCCATGCTTGTGCACCTCGGCGTGCATCGGGCAGGTCCAGCCTTTCCCGGAATTTTTTGCGGACAAGGAGTCGAGCTGGCCATTGGCGGCAACGCGGGCACTGCTGCTGGTGATGGCGCTGTCAGCCGCATGCGGGACAGCGGGTTGCGCAGCGGATGAAAGGCCGATGCCTCCGGCTGCGCCATGCAATAAGAGGAACGTCAAAATGCCCGTAAACATTTTGAATGTGCGTTTGCAATTCATTTCTTGATCCCTGTCAGGCTGGCCGTGCGACTGCACGGACCCGCCAACGTTGAGGAGGCCGCATGGCCTGAAGACCGCGGGGCAGGAGGAAAAGGCTTCCTTCCTCCTGGCAGCCCCGGCTTATCGTACGAGAATCTGCTCGCCGCGGCCCATCTTCGGATCGGCGTCGTTGCTGTACATCAGTACTGCGATGGCGCCGGTCAGCGCGCCTTTCAGCGAATGCGTGACGATCGCGTTGGCGCCTTCGACCGGTGAAACCAGATCGAAGGTGGCGGCATCGCCCGGGCCGACGGTGAAGCTTTGCAGGCCATGCTGGACGTTCTTGGGATTGCCGCTCGCATAGACCTTGTCCCAGATGCCGGCGATGGGGTGGAAGGAAGAGAACTCGTTGGGGCCGGCGTTCACGAAGTAGATGCGCACGCGCTCGCCGGGCTTGGCCTGCAGCCAGCGGGTCGCGGCCGGGTCATGCACCGGGTCGTATTTGAAGATGCCGCCGTTGAACATGACGTTGCTCCACTTGTTCTGCATCATCTCTTCCTTGGCATCCGGGTTCGGGTAGAGCTCGGATTGAATCAGCACGTACTCGCGGTCCGCCTTCGGCATGGCACTGGCGTCTTTCGGGTCGACGATGATGGTGCCGAACATGCCGCGTGCAATGTGCTGAATCATCGGATCGGAACCGCAGTGGTAGAAAAACACACCCGGATAATTCGCGGTGAAGGTGAACTTCTTGTCCTCGCCCGGCTTGATGGAACCGAAATCCGTGACTACGTCCAGGCTGGCCGCATGGAAATCCATGGAATGCGAATTCTTGTTGGCCTTGTCGTTGATCAGCGTGAACTCCACGGTATCGCCCTCGGTGACGCGCACCAATGGGCCGGGCACCTTACCGTCAAACGTCCAGCTGCGATACATCGTCCCTTTGTTGTCGATCGGCAAATCCACTTCCTGTGCATGCAGCGTGATTTTTACCGTTTTCGCTTCGGCCTGGAACGACAGCATCGACATTGCCATCAAGCCAGCCAGAGCGATCCCCAGCATCCTGTTTTGTTTCATTTTTAAAGCTCCTTGTTATTTACTTGAACCGCAGTTGCACACATGGCGCAGATACGCCGCCAATTCCCTGATTTCCTCGTCGCTCATGACGTTGCCCCAGGCTGGCATGAGCACCGATTTGTTCACGGACAGCCCGCCTTCCTTGATGACTTGAAAAATTTCCTCGTCGGGAATGCTGCCCATCCCCTTTGCGTCGCTATGATCCCTGGGCTGTACCGACATGTCGCGGCTGTTGATACCCCTGCCGTTGCGGTTGATGCCGTGGCACTGCACGCAATAGGTGTCGTAGTTGCGAGCAGCCTTGGCGTATTGCTCGTCCGCGGCGGCGGCATTGGCCGACGGCAACATGAGACAGGAAGCCAGGGCGAGTCCTGCCACGGAAAACAGGGAAGCGGGTTGCCTGTTATTCATCATCATTTGGCCTCCGTTGCGCTGAGTTGAAGGATGTAGCCCGTCAGCCGCTGCAGATCGGGTTCGGCAAGATTGAGCGTGGGCATCCAGATGCGCGGATCGAACCGCTGCGGGTTCTTGATATAGCTGTAGATGTAATCCCCCTGCAGGCGCTCGCCGGCTGTGTAGAGCTCGGCGCCGGACGAGCCGCCAAAGCCGGGTTTGGCCATGTGGCACGCGCCGCAGCCGCGCAGCTTGCCGAAGAACATGCCGCCCATCGCCATGCTGACTTTTTCACCCTTGAATGCCCCCTTGCTCACCAGATCGGCCGGGCCGACAAGCGCCATGAGCGCTGCGGCAGCCGCTTCGGCATCCGCCTGGGACAGCTTGGGATGCGGTGTCAAGCTCGACTCGTCCACCACGTCTTCCTTGTCGCCGGCTTTCAGATGCCGGGTGTAAAACTCGCCGGCCGGACGGATACGTACCGGGTTCTGCAGCCATTTTTCCAGCCAGGGCTTGTTGAACTTGCTGCCCGCGTAATAAAGGTCCGGCCCCTTCCGCTCCCACAGGCGGTCGAGGCTGGTGCTTTCCGGTTTTGTAATGGCATGGCAGCTGATGCATTGCGACTGCAGGAGGCCGGCGCCGTTGCCGTCAGCGGCAAGGGCCGGGCCGGCGGCAAATCCCAACCCCAATGCAGCCAGAAGGTATCGGTTCATCATTGATCCTTTCACTTATTGAATGGCCTGTCCCTTGAATACGGGGGCGTCGTGCATGCCGTAGGGTTTTTTCAGGGATTCTTCGTAATAGAAATCGGGCTCGAACGCCTTGTCTTTCCAGGCGTAGAACGGATCGTCGCGGCTGATTTCGTTGTATTCGATGACCGTCATCAAGCCGCCCATCGGCTTGTCTCCGTTCATCGTGTGGGAGTCGACGTGGTCGTGCACCATCCAGCGCCCCGGGTTGTCGGCGGTCAGGATCAGGTCGTAGCGTTCGCCAGGCCCCACCATGATGGTGTCGGCATCGTAGGGAGCGGGTAGCGCGTGGCCATCCTTGAACGCCACTTTGAAGACATGGCCGTGAATATGAATGGAATGGGTCAGATCGCCCGCGCCGATCAGGCGGATCCGGACCACGTCACCCTTGTTCACGCGCAGCGGCTGCGAATCGGGGAAGGCCTTGCCGTTGAGGGTGAAGTAATCCCATACGTCACCAGGCACGCCGCCGTATCCGGGCTTGAAGGCCCATTTTGAAGCCCAGTCGGACAACATCATGATGTAATCCTTGGTGACTGTCTTCTCGATCGGTTTGGGGGTTTTCGGGTCGATGATGAACGGACCCCACATGCCGCGCATCGCCGCATGCTCGTTGACGTTGACATGGCAGTGGTACCACATGGTGCCGGAAGGCTCGGCCACGAACTTGTAGGTGAAGCTGTCGCCGGGCTTGATCGCCGCCTGCGTCGTATCCGGCACGCCATCCATCCGCCAGGTGCCTTTTTGCAGCAATCCATGCCAGTGGATCGTGTGCGGCAGGGTGGTGAGGTTGTTGACGTTGACCGTGACCTCGTCGCCTTCCTTGACGTGAATCAGCGGCCCCGGAACCTGGCCATTGAATGCAAACGTATGAAATGCCTGCTTGTCCACCAGAGTGATCTTGGTGTCCTCGATCGTCATTTCGAACGTCCGCTTTTCCGCCCAGCTGGCAGTAGACACTGCCAGCAGGACAAGGACGAAAGCCATGTTTTTCAGATGGGACGCAGCAGTGAATGCAATGTTTTTTTGGGGCATATGCGCTACCTTCTCAAGCGGTCGAATATTTTTCATGGGATTGAATCGATCAGTTCACTCGAACATATTTAAGCCATATTCGTGCCAGATTTATAGCCCATTGATTATTAGTAAAAATAGGTTTTTCGTTCGGCGGATCAGGGGTGTTTTGTTAACAGTGAACTGCATTGTGAACGTTCACTAATAACGCATTTATCGTTAACAATAAACGTTTCTGTCGTTGTGTTTTCGGGAAGCAAAGCTCGATGAGCGCCTCACGGAGCAAGAGAGCGGTCCACGCAATCCGGAGCGAAGCGGATTACTGGTCGATACCGGGCCGCGCACAGCGCGTCGGCCCGTACGTGACGCAAGCTTTGTTGCGCGCAGCTCAACGAAGGTTGTGGGCAGCATGCAAATGAAAAGGCCCGCATCGCGGTGGGCTTTTTTGAATGGACTGTCCGAAGAGATGAATCAGGGCACCAGGAATCCGGTTCGCGTCTCCGAGCCAGGATTCATCCCCACGGCTGGAATGCAAAAAGGCCGGCTCCTTGATGGAACCGGCCTTTCTGGTATTGGTGCGCCCGAAGAGATTCGAACTCCTGACCCCTTGGTTCGTAGCCAAGTACTCTATCCAGCTGAGCTACGGGCGCTTTGAAGGTTGCGCATTATACGCATTTTTTGCGTCGATGTCAGAGGCAAAGACGCATAATTATTTGGCGGAGACGGAGTCTGCCGAACAGCCAGTGTTGATGCGGGTTTCCGAGCAGTTTTGGAATCCTGCCCATCTATTCACCCATCAATTGGCAGCTGCTTGGCCGTTTTTCTCTGGCTGACCGCCTCGGCAACCTGTGCGCATTCTACCGCAGGATTCCCGCAAAATTCCCGGACGCCTGACGAAAAAATCCCAACGTTGAGCCACATGGCCACCTGTTTGTTATAAGCCGTTCGGGCCAGACCGAGCACCTTCCAAGACGCATTCGTTTCATGGTACCCCCGTAGGGTATGGGTCGGCGCTCACGCTACTACAGCATGATGTTGTCAGGCTGTAATCAGGGACGGTGCGGAGTCAATACAACTTAAAATGAAAATCATGAAACAAAGAGTTGGCGCCATAGTTGGAGCTTTAATGCGTTCGGGCTTCCAAACAGTTTCGCTGAAGTCACTACCCCGGGAGTTTGGGTAGATTTGCCCACGGTTCCATCACCCGCCACGCTCCCCTTACTCGGGATCGGTCTTGCGGCGCTCGTTTACACGCGACGACATCGCGCTGAGTTACGACCAACTGACGAGAAAACCGGATCACTGCCCGGGCAGTGCCAGCCCTTTCCCATGAAGGGCGTCACGAATGATCCGCTGCTCGGCAAGTTCGAGCCAATGTCAATCGATCACGCGTCGGGATGGGACATCGCGATCGAATAGCCTGCGGGATCGTCAATCCAGGCTTGCAGCGCTGCTGGTGTCCAACCGCACGCCCGTCCCCCGAGGTTAACGGGCGCTGGGAATTTCCCTTCAGCGATACGACGGTACAAAGTGGCACGGCTCAACGCTGTAATGCGTATCACGTCGGTCATGCGGAAGAATGCTGGAGGCACCTTGGACACGTGACGGGTGTCGCGGTGATCGGTAGGTTGTGTGAGCGGCATGGAAAGTCCTAAGAAAGTGACCATGCCCTCAGATTGACTCAGAAGGTCTTGACTGGAAACCCGCTCAGGCGTGCATGGGCGTATTCCGATTGTGCTTGTGCGGTGTCGCTGTGAATCACTCTCCCCTGGACTTCCTGAATCCCCGATCCCGCGCCATGAACGCTTCGAGCATGTGCGGGATCAGCGTCGCAGCGTTAATCGGCTCGCCATAGGTCTGAGCATGCAGCGCGGCGTAGCGCTCTAAATCGGCCTTGAGCGTGACCGTTAGTGAGACAGTGAGTTTTACCGTCTCGGTTTTCGGCAGCGGCCCCAGCCGCAGCTTGCTGGTGGATATGTTCATTGCGACGCTCCCCTTTGGAAGAACAGCGGCTGGTACGGCCGCAGGATCAGATCCTTGTTCACCATTACCCGCATCGGGAAGCCGGGCCGGATAGTGAGCGTCGGCTGGATGCTCACGTTGCGTTTGGTGATCTCCTGACCGACTTGGTTCACGGTGTCCTGCGCGCTCTGGCGCGTGGCGATGATGACTTTGCCGTCACTGCCGCTGCGATCGGGCGCAGCCAGCTCGGCGCCCACACCCAGCAGTGTGGACAGTGCGGCACCGGCGAGGATGCGATCCCAATGCCAATCGACGCCATCCTCCAGCCCGGCATAGCCCGCCGGGTCAATGCCGGGTAGTCGATCGAGCGAAATGGATGAGGTGTCTGGCAGGATCATCCGCGTCCACACCAGCAATACCCGTCGCTGACCGAATGAAACCTGGCTGTCATAGCGACCGATCAGCCGCGAGCCCTGCGGGATCAGCAAGAAGCGACCCGTGGCCGTGTCATAGACCGCCTCGGTGACGTTGGCGATGACCTGCCCCGGCAAGTCGGAGTTGATGCCCGTCACCAGCGCCGCCGGAATGATGGTGCCCGCCATCACCTGGTAGGGCGAGGTCGGCAATTGCAGGCTGGCAGGATTGCGGGTGGCGGTGTTGCCGCCATTCGCGACGAAGGCCTGTTTCTGATCCTGCCGGTTCTGCGTGGCCGTCGGATCGGCAGGCTGTGCCGATACCGAAACCATCGGATTGAATGGCTGATTGCCGGATACCGGCTCTGGCATAGCAGTGTTTGCTGTTGCAGCCGTCGCCACCTTCGCAGCACCGCTGCCGCGAAAGAACACTCCCGATCTCGCCGCTTCCTCGGCATCGCGAACGCCAGCCATCTGAGTCGGGTTACTGTACGCACCCGTGCCGGAATTGGTATTGCGCTGCGCAGCCACGATGGCCGGACCCAGGTCGCCCGGCAGGGGTTCGCCCAATGCGGGCACTGCCAGCTTTGCCGCGACCGGCACTTTGGAATAGTCCTTCGGCAACTGGTCGAGGCTATCGGCCCGTGAGACGCGATCCACGTTGTACAGCTCGGTGGCCGGGTTGCGTTCGCGCTTGTGTGGCTGCAAGGACCAGAGCGTGGCACCCAGAATGACGATGCCGAGCGCCCCTGAAAGCACCGCCAGCATGCGCCGATTGAGCCGCGTGACTGGGCGCGGCGAAGCACGCAGACTCAAGGTGTCCGGGTCGGCCTTATTCGTCCCGGCTGGTGGAGATTGTGGCGTGGCGGGCGTGCTCATGCTCAATGACTCCGTGCCGTGCTACCCACGCCATCGGTGCGCTCGATGCGCACCACAGCGGCCTTGTCCGTGCCCAGCCGCAGCTCGGCCGCGCCGAATAACCGATCCACCACGTAGTAGGGCGAACGGAAGCGGTAGTTGACGAGCTGGCCATCGCCCTGCGAACCGATCACGAACAGTGGCGGCAGCTCACCCTGCGTGATGCCGGCGGGGAACTGGATATAGACGCGCTCGCCGTCGTCGAAGGCGCGCAGCGGTTTCCACGGTGGGCTGTCGCCGGTGATTGCGTAACGGAACTTGATCTGTTGCAGCGACAAGCCCGAGTCCACCGGCGCTGCCGCCTGAGCCTGCTGCGCCTGCTTCTGCAAGGCCAGCATGCGGTCCTTCGGGTAGTCCCACGATGCAGATGCCATCCACGCCTGCGGCGTCGAGGACAATTCCAGCAGGTAGGTGCGGCGGTTGGTGGTGATGACGAGATTCGTCTTCAGCCCGACGCGCGTGGGCTTCACGAGTATGTTCACGCGCAGATTTGCACCTGCGCCGCTCACCGTGTCGCCGACGATCCAGCGCACTGTATCGCCGGCCGAAACCGTCACCAGCTCCTCGCCCTGCTGCAGGGCGATGACGGTGACGCGCCCCGGACTCGTGTAAAGCTGATACAGCGCGCCATCACTGAAGGGCCAGACCTGGATCGCGTTGATGTAGCCTTCGCGGCTCGGTGCCACCCGTGCTTCGGCATTGGCACGCGCCACGCGAGTTTTCTCGTCAGGTGATTCCGGGGCGGGCTTGTCCTCGGACAGATTTCCAAAGGACTTCAACTGCTCGGGCAAGGGCAGAGGCTTGGGCACCTCAACCACCTCGATGGGCTTGGGTAGCTCCGGTAGCAGCTGTGCCGCAATAGGTTCGTCCAGTGTGATGTCAGGCGGCGGTTTGCCGTGCGTGGCGCAACCGGTGAGGGTTACCAGAGTGGCACTCAGGATCAGCGGCAATAAGGAATGACGGATTTGGGTTTTCATGGTTTTGGGGTTCCTTCTGTTGCGTCGAATTCACGGCTCCAGGACAGGCCGTTGACATAAATGCCCAGCGGGTTCTTGCGCAACCGCTCTTCGGTGCGTGGCGGTTGCAGCACGATGGACAGCACAGCCGTCCAGCGCTCGATGCCCGAGGGCGAACCATTCACATAGGTGCGCTCGATCCAGCGCACCTGGAACGACGACTGGCTGGCGCGTACCACGCTGGTGATCTCCACCGCTGTCGAGTTCTGGCCGATGCGCGCGAACGGATCGTTGGCGCGCGCGTAGTCGTTCAGCGTGGCTGCGCCCTTGTCGGTGGTGTAGTCGTAGGCTTCGAGCCAGTTCTGCCGCACAACGATGGGGTCGATCGACAGCGAGCGCACGTCGGTGAGGAAGCGCGCCAGGTGGTAGGCGATCTGCGCGTCGTTCGGCTTGTACGGCGTGGCTGCTTCAGACACTGCACGCACCTGACCGCCGGTGGCCACTTCGACCACATAAGGGGTGACGATGGACTGCGCCGAGCGCCACACCAGCCCACCCGCCATCAGCAAGGCGAGCGACAGGCAGCCGAAGGCCATCAGCCGCCAGTTCTTCGCCTGCACGCGCGCACTGCCGATGCGCTGGTCCCAGACCTGTGCGGCGGCCTGATAGGGGGTGATGGGCTCGGGTGTGTCCGAGTAGCGCACCTGCGGTCGTTTGAATCGCATGGACTGATCTCCGTTAGACTTGATCTTTAAGGGTTCGAATCGTCGCGCAGGCTCGGGCTGGCGCCGCTGCCACCGTGATCGCCGGAACGCAGGGTGTGCGCCGCCGTGGTGGCTGCATGGCTCACCTGCTGTTTGCGCCGCATTTGTTTGGCCCAGGCGGGCTCTGCCGCAGGGGGCCTGGCTTCGGCTGAATCGGCTGATTCGGTAGAACTGCCTGCCGCAGGCGCAGCAGCTTCCGCGACGAAGTTCGCTACGCGATCCTTGACCGCTTTCGCACCGGCTGCGACGCGCTGGCCGACAGCACCGGCACCGCTCCTGGCCACATTGGCGAGGCCAGCACCTGCAGCACGAACACCACCCGACCCTGAAGCCGCAGCACCCGCCTGGTAGGCAGACTTCGCGCCGCTGGCCATCGCGCTGCTCGCACGCCCAGCCGACGCCGCTCCGCCGATGGCGGCGCGTGTTGCACCCGGCATCATGCGTGCACCCGCCGCCACCGCTGCACCCCCAGTGGCGAGTGCCGCACCACCGGCCACCGCCAAACCCGCCGCACCCAACGCAGTCCCTGCTGCCGCACCGGCGCCGAGCTGCGGTGCACCTGAAACAAGACCCGTCGCAATCCCCGGCCCGAATATTCCGAGTCCCAGCATCGCCAGCGAGGCCAGCATGATGGTCAGCGCCAGGTCGATAGAGGGCTCGGTACCGGGCGGCACCTGGAACTGTGCAAACAGTCCCGTGCCGATGCCGACGATCACCGCCAGCACCAGCACCTTGATGCCCGATGACACCACGTTGCCCAGCACCCGCTCGGCCAGGAACGCGGTCTTGTTCCACAGCGCGAACGGCACCAGTACGAAACCCGCGAGCGTGGTCAGCTTGAATTCGATCAGCGTGACGAAGAGTTGCACCGCGAGCACAAAGAAGCTCACGATCACCACCAGCCAGGCGAGAAACAGCACCGAGATGACATCGAGGTTCGCGAACACCTCGGGGAAACCGGTCAGGTCGCTGATCTGCGCCATGATGGGTTGCGCTGCATCGACGCCGACCTTGGCCAGATGGCCCGGCTGCAGAAATTGTGCCTGGCTCAGCGTGGAACCCGATGCCACCAGCCCGAGTCCGGCAAACGAATTGAACAAGATGCCGGCCAGGTTGTTGAAGTTGCCGATGATGAAGGCGAAGGCGCCGACATAGAGCGTCTTCTTGATCAGCCTGCCGATCACGTCCTCGCCGCCCATCGCCCAGAACAGCCCCGCCAGCGTCATGTCGATCACCACCAGCGTGGCGGTGAGGAACGCCACCTCGCCATGCAGCAGGCCGAAACCCGAGTCGATGTAGTGCGAGAAGACCTCGAGGAAGTGGTCGATGACCGACAGGTCGTTCATGGCTCAGTCTTTCGGTGCGGAAGCGGGTGCAGCCGGTGGCGCGGGCGTGTACGGCGTGCCGCTGCCCATGAAGCGCCGCCGCGTGGCCTCACTCGCCCTGTTGCACAGGGCGTCACCCGCCTTGTCGTGGTCGGCCTTGCACTGCGCGCGGACCTCTTTCAAACGCTCGGGATTCGCCAGCAGCGATTCGACGGACTCGGTGGGTGCCGGCTTGTTGCAGGCGGCGAGTAGCAGGGTGCAGGCGATGGTGGTCAGGAGGGTTTTCATATGGGTTCCTCAGTTGCCGTAGAAGTTGATGGGAGATGGCGTATACGGTGTGCCGGCGCCATGGAATCGGTTGCGTACCTCGGCGGCACGCGCATGCACCGCGACCTGCCGCGCCTGTTCGAGGGCGACGGCGCGGTCTTGCGTGACCTGGAGTTGCTGCGCCTGGATCGCCTGCCGGGCCTGCAAGGCGAGCAACTGGTTCGTTGCCTGGGTGGCCTGCAAGGCGCCCACCGCCGACTGGCTGTTGTTCACGAGGTCGCTCAAGGTCTGCTCGTCAGAGGCGAAATTCTGCACCGACTGCGACTGCACCTTGGCCGCGGTGCGCAGAGCCTCCAGTGAGTTCTGCCAACGCTGGCTGGCGTCGAGCGCCATCTGGTTTGCCGGGGTCGAGGCGGTGTAGGCAGCGGGATAGAGCTGCGCGAACTGGGTCTCCATCTGCGTCAGGTTCAATGACAGCCCCTGCGCCTGCTGCAGCAGCTGGTTCGTCGCGGACAGCGCAGATAGCAGTTGATTGAGCGCGCTGAAGGGGAGACTGGTCAGGTTCTTCGCCTGGTTGGTCAGCATCTGCGCTTCGTTCTGCAGTTGCTGGATCTGGTTGTTGATCTGCTGCAGAGCACGGGCGGCGGTCAGGATGTTCTGCACGAGATTGGTGGGGTCGATCACCACCCATTGCGCCTGTGCAGCGGGCATCACGGTCATGAGAATGGCGGCGGCGATGGCAAGCAGGGTTTTCTTCATGGGAGCTTCTCCTGGGTGGTGAAGGGGAACGACGGATAAGAGGGGATCAGGTCGGCGGCCCAGTTGAGGCCGCGATGGCGCAGCCAGGCGGCCGCGAAGTCAGCAGGCGGAACCGACGCGGAAACGACATCAATGGCGCGCTGGTCCTCAGGTCTAGCCGCACCGGCAAACGCCAGCGTCACCGGCCCGAGTCCCAGATCGAAGACCCGATTGCCGAGCCGCGACTGATAGTAGTAATCGCGCTTGGGCTGGGCCTGCGCCACGATCTCGATCTGCCGCGCATTGATACCGAAGCCTTCGTAGATGACGCGAATCTGCGGCTCGGTCGCCTGCGGATTGGGCAGGAAGATACGGTTCACGCAGCTCTCGATGATGGCTGGTGCAATGCTGGAATCTTTGATGTCCGCCAGCGACTGCGTGGCGAAGATCACCGACACGTTCTTCTTGCGCAAGGTTTTGAGCCACTGGCGGATGCGCGCGGCGAACACCGGGTCGTCGAGGAACAGCCAGGCCTCATCAAGAATCAACAATGTCGGGGCACCATCAAGGCGTTCCTCGAAGCGCGCGAACAGGTAGCGCAATACCGCCAGCGCTGCCGCCTTGTTGTGCATCAGCTCTTCCATCTCGAACGCTTGCACGTCGGCGAAACCGAGCCGGTCATGGTCGGCATCGAGCAGCTTGCCGTGTGCGCCGCCCAGCACATAGGGTTGCAGCGCCTGACGCAGTGCGTTCGATTGCAGTAGTACCGACAGTCCGGTCAGGGTGCGCTGATCAAGCGGCGCGCTGGCGAGACTGTTCAGCGCCGACCATACGGACTCCTTCTCGGTCGGCCCGACAACCACACCTTCGTGAAGCAAAAGGCCTTGGACCCAATCGGCCGCCCACGCCCGGTAACTGTCCTGGTCGATGCGGGCCAGCGGCTGGAAGGCCATGGCACCCTCTGCGCCCAGGTCGTAGTGCTCGCCACCGAGTCCGAGCACGGTGGCGCGAATCGAGCGCCCCATGTCAAACGCGAAGATGCGGGATCCGCCGTAGCGGCGGAATTGCAATGCCAGCGTCGCGAGCAGCACCGATTTGCCCATGCCGATGGGGCCGACCACCAGCGTGTTGCCCACGTCGCCGATGTGTGTCACCAGCCGGAACGGCGTCGCGCCATCGGTGCGCGTCACGATCAGCGGCGGACCATCGAGATGTGCATTGCGCTCCTGCCCGGCCCACACCGCGGAGACCGGCATCATGTGGGCCAGATTCAAGGTCGAGACGATGGGCTGGCGCACGTTGGCGTAGGCGTGGCCAGGAATCGACGACAGCCAGGCATCGACCGCATTCAAGGTCTCGGGGATCGTCACGAAGCCACGGCCCTGGATTGTTCGCTCGATTGCACGGAGTTTTTCGTCTGCAGTGGTCGCATCGGAATCGAGCACCGTCACGGTTGCGGTGACGTAGCCGAACGAAACCTGATCGCTGCCCAACTCCTGGAGAGCCGCGTCGGCATCGGACGCCTTGTTCGACGCATCGGAATCGACCAGCGGACTCTCATGCTGAAAGATGGTCTCGCGCAGCAGCGCCACGATGTTCTTGCGCTTGGCGAACCACTGGCGGCGCAAGCGTCCCAACTCGCGCTCGGACTCGGCCTTGTCAAGGCACAGGAAGCGTGTGCTCCAGCGGTAGGCAAAGCCCAGGCGATTGAGGTCGTCGAGCAGACCCGGCCAGGTCGAGGTCGGGAAGCCACGCACCGACACCACGCGCAGATGTTGCGCGCCAAGCATGGGTGCGAGGCCACCCGTCAATGGCTCATCGGCCAGCAGCGCATCAAGGTGCATCGGCACCTCGGGCACGGCCACCGGATGCCGACGGGTGGATACGCAGCCATGCAGATAGGCCAGGGTCTGACCATCGTCGAGCCAGGCGATCTCCGGCATCACCCCTTCAAGCAAACCGAAGACGCGTTCGGTCTCGGACACGAAGCCCTCCAGCCGCTCGCGCCAATCCACGCCTTCGACCTTGGTGTTCGCGTACAGCAGCTTCGCGGCGCGGGCCGTCGATTCCTCGGGTGGCAGGTACAGCAGCGTCAGGTGATAGGCGCTCTCGAAGTGGCTATCGGCTTCCTCGAAGGCGGCCCGGCGTTCTTCATCGACCAGCCAGGACAGCGGCTCGGGAAACGTGGAGTTTGGATAGTCCGCCGCTTTGCGCCGTTCGGCTTCTACGAACAGCGCCCAGCCCGACCCAAGCCGGCGCAGCGCATTGTTCAAGCGCGCCGATGTGGCGACCAGTTCACCCTGTGTGGCGCTGTCCAGATCCGGCCCGCGAAAGCGTGCCGTACGTTGGAAGGAGCCGTCCTTATTCAACACGACGCCGGGCGCGACCAGTCCTGCCCAGGGTAGCCAGTCGGCCAGCAGGGCGGGGCGCTTGCGGTATTCGGCGAGGTGCATCATGGGATCGTCCTCACACGTCCAGCAGCTGCCGGTGCTTGATGTGCCGAGCGAAGACCGCCATGAACTGTGCATCCAGTCGCGCGCCCCACACGGCCAGCGACTGCCCAACAATCCACAGCGCAATGCCGGGCAGCCAGAGTTGCAGCCCGAGTCCCACGGCGGCGGCCAGCGTGCCATTGGCAATCGCCACGGTGCGCGGTGCGCCACCCAGCAAAATCGGTTCGGTCAGCGAGCGATGCAGCGGAATCTCGAAACCATTCGCGAAGCCAGCTGCATTAGTGGTTGGCGCATTCATGCCAGTACCGCTCCGCCGCTGAAACTGAAGAAGGTCAGGAAGAACGACGATGCAGCAAACGCGATCGACAGGCCGAACACGATCTGCACCAGCTTGCGAAAGCCACCCGAGGTGTCGCCAAACGCCAGCGCAAGGCCGGTCGTGATGATGACGATCACCGCGATGATGCGAGCCACCGGCCCCTGGATGGACTCCAGCACCGATTGCAGCGGCGCTTCCCAGGGCATGTTCGAGCCTGCGGCGTGCGCGGGAATGGCGATGACCAGCAGCAATGCGGCGAGGGCTACGAACTGCAAGGCAGGTTTTACGGAAATACGTGAAGTCGTCATGACGGTTCTCCGGGGGTTGAGGAAAGGGATGGGAAGAAATGCATCAGCTCGCTACTGAGCTGGTAGCCGTGGCTGTCGAAGCCGGTGACACAGGCGATTTCCTGCACGCGGCGTGCATGGCCGCGACCGGCGATGTAGACGATGACGTTGACCGCTTCCGCGATCAGCGCGCGTGGTGGCGTCACCGCGACTTCGAGAATCAGTTGTTCCAGCCGCAGCAGCGCGCCCGCAGCCGAACCGGCGTGGACGGTGGCGATGCCACCTGGATGGCCGGTGCCCCAGGCCTTGAGCAGGTCCAGCGCTTCGGCGCCGCGCACTTCACCGACGACAATGCGGTCCGGTCGCAGCCGTAGCGTTGAGCGCACCAGCTCGGTCATGGTCACGACACCCGCGCGGGTGCGCAGCGGGACGTGGTCACGTGCCGTGCATTGCAGTTCCACCGTATCCTCCAGCACGATCACACGGTCGCCGGTGGCGGCGATCTCGTCGAGCAGGGCATTGGCCAGCGTGGTCTTGCCGGTGCTGGTGCCACCCGCGATCAGAATGTTCTGGCGTTCGCGTACCGCGTTGCGCAGGAATTCAGCCTGAACTTCGGTCAAGACGCCATCGGTCACGTAGGCGTCGAGCCGGATCAGGCCGACCGCACGCTTGCGCATCGCGAAGACCGGTCCTGGCGTCACGGGTGGCAGCGCGCCCTCGAAACGTTCGCCCGTCTCTGGCAACTCGGCGGACAGCAGCGGCTTGCCCGCATGCACCTCGGCACATACATGTGCTGCGACCAGGCGGATGATGCGTTCGCCATCGGCGGGCGTGAGGCGGATACCTAGCGGTTCGCGACCGCTGCCCAGCCGATCCACCCACAGCAAACCGTCCGGGTTCAGCATGACCTCCACCACGTCGGGGTCGTCCAAAGCCCTGGCGATGTCCGGTCCCATGGCCGTGCGAAGCATGCGCACACGACGCTCCAGCGCAAGCGTGGCTGACACGCCCTGATCACGTAGATCATTTGGCTCACGCGGCGCGCTACTCATGGTGTCGCTCCCGGATCGTCGGCTGCAGCACTGCTGTTGGGCTTTTCCTGCTGGCCGAAGAACGGGTTCTGATCAGGCTGGATTTCCTCGACCACATCCTTGACCAGGCTGCGCCCGCGCAGCAGATGCCGGCTGAGCTGTTCGATGAACTGCTCGAAGCGCGCCCGGCCCTGGGCGCGTGCCGCTTCCTGATGCGCTTCCGGCACCGGCGTACTGACAGTGAGGAAGTAGCGTACGTACAACGCCAGCGTCTCGATCAGGATGTTCTGGTCGCGTTCCAGCTTGTCGAGCTGGCGCGACAAGCGATCCAGCCGTTTGGCGATAGCCGCTTCGCGCTGGTCACCGGAATCTGGCGAGAGAAACGAGGCCAGTGCGGCGGCGACGATCGAGGACTTGGACAAGCCCTTCATGGTCGACAGCTCGTCGAGCCGCTTGGCGTGCTCGGGTTCGATGAAGAGGTTCAGGCGAGTGCGGCTCACAGCGCGATCCCGTCGTCAGGGTCCAGCGCAGCCAGCCGCGCCGTACGTTGCAGGCGCGGATCGAGTTGGGTGGGCAAGGGCAGCGGCAGGTCGTCGTCATCGAACAGCCCAAGCTCATTCACCGCGTGCTCGGGCTCTGGCGTGAACATGACTTCGGCCAGTTCCGGCTGCTGCTGATGACCGCCGTCGTCGATGGCCTCACCGTGCGCGGAGAAGATCAGACCTGGAATCGGTGCAGCGGGAATGGCCAATCCGGTCCAGTCGTCGGGCCGTGGCGCCGGACCATCGGCATAGTGACCCAGCACAAGTTGGGGTGGCGCCTGAATGCGCGTCTTGAAATTCGCATCCAGGTAGTAGCGAATCTTCTGGGCCTTGATCGGTGGATGGCCGGACACCATCACCACCTCGTCATCGGGCGGCAACTGCATCACCTCGCCGGGCGTGAGCAGTGGCCGTGCGGTTTCCTGGCGCGACACCATCAGGTGACCGAGCCACGGTGCCAGCCGGTGGCCCGCGTAGTTGCGCTGTGCGCGCAGTTCGGTGGCGGTGCCCAAGGCTTCCGAAATGCGCTTGGCGGTGCGTTCGTCGTTGGTGGCGAACGTAATGCGCACATGGCAGTTGTCGAGGATGGAATGGTTCTGCCCGTAGGCCTTGTCGATCTGGTTGAGCGACTGCGCGATCAGGAAGGCACGCAACCCGTAGCCCGCCATGAAGGCCAGCGCCGACTCGAAGAAGTCGAGCCGTCCCAGTGCAGGAAACTCGTCCAGCATCAGCAGCAGCTTGTGGCGGCGGGCGATGCCGTCGCTGCCGTCGAGCGATTCGGTGAGGCGCCGCCCGATCTGGTTGAGGATCAGCCGGATCAGCGGCTTGGTGCGGCTGATGTCGGACGGCGGCACCACCAGATACAGCGATACCGGATGATCGGCATCGATCAGGTCGGCGATACGCCAGTCGCAGCGCGAAGTCACTTCGGCCACCGTGGGGTCGCGGTACAAGCCCAGGAAACTCATCGCAGTGGACAGCACGCCCGAGCGTTCGTTGTCGCTCTTGTTGAGCACTTCGCGTGCGGCGGAGGCGACTACGGGGTGCGGTGCCTCACCGAGATGGTGCGTCGTCATCATCCGGTGCAGCGTGACCTCGAATGGACAGGCCGGATCGGACAGGAAATTGGCGACGCCGCGCAATGTTTTGTCATCGGCGGCGTAAAGCACATGCAGGATCGCGCCAACCAGCAAGGCATGAGAGGTCTTCTCCCAATGGTTGCGCCGCTCCAGCGCGCCTTCGGGGTCGACCAGGATGTCGGCGATGTTCTGTACGTCGCGTACTTCATGCATGCCACGTCGCACTTCGAGCAGCGGGTTGTAGGCAGCCGAGCGCGCATCGGTCGGGTTGAACAGCAGGCAGTGCGAGAAGCGCGAGCGCCATCCAGCGGTCAAGTTCCAGTTCTCGCCCTTGATGTCGTGGATGACGGCGGAGCCGGGCCAGGAGAGCAGGGTGGGGATGACCAGACCGACACCCTTGCCGGAGCGGGTCGGCGCGAAGGCCATCACATGTTCGGGGCCTTCGTGGCGCAGGTAGTCTCCGTCCTTGCGGCCGAGGAACACGCCAGACGAGCCAGTCAGCCCGGAACGTCGGATTTCAGCGGGTAGTGCCCAGCGTGCCGAACCGTAGGTCGTGACCAGCCTGGACTGCCGTGCACGCCACACCGACATGGCGATGGCCACCCCAGCACCGGCGAAGCCGCTGCATGCTGCGATGGCACCGCCGCGCAGGAAAATGTCGGGCGCATAGGCATCGAAGAAGTACCACCATTCGAACAGCTTCCACGGGTGATAGACGGGCATGCCGAGCAGGTCGAACCACGGCGTGCCGAGTCGCATCTGGTATCCCAGTGCAGCCGCCGTCCACTGGGTGGCACTCCATATCCCCAGTAATACGATGGTAAACACCATCATGATCTGGCCAGTCAGCACGCCGGTCGGCACCATGCCACTCCCCCCTCCTGTGGATTACTCGATCCAGTCCCTCGACGTGCCGTCAGTGCGGCACCCGCTAATCAGGATCGGCCTGTTGTCAAGGTTCGGGCGGCGCCGATCCAGCACCGCTTTTGACATCACAAGTTTGAGAGCACCGTGCGCAGGAGAAAACCTGCTCCGGCGTAAGTCAGCCAAGAGGGGAGTGCAACGATGATTGTTGCTGTCACGTTCAGTGCCGCTCGTCTGACGGCTCGAACGGACGACTTGCAACCAAGCGCGGCTATAAGGCGGGACTTCGCCTTTGACGCGGCCTTTGATTGAGATTTCGCCCGGGCCGTGCGCCAGCGGCTGTGGTTTCCCATTCGATTGTTAAATTGGCAAGGTAAGTGAATGGCGTGACGATCATGTGCGTAATTGTTTGTCGCTGCATGACCAAAACGTACCTTAAACTAAAGTTGTATTGACAGATTTTAGTTTTGTGAAACGGTCCGGTTCACGGGGCTTGGCAGAGTGTTCTAGAGAAATCTGAAATCGAGAAATATTAGGTTTCGCGTTTATGGTTCAGTATCCATCGATGATGGCGGTCAGGTTAATGCTGCGCATTCGGCCCATTGAAGAAGTGCAAATGCGAGTGAACAAAAGACAACCAAGTCCAACGTACACGTCCATGTTTTTGAGTCATATACTCCCTCTAGCCTTACCCTGTGTGTGGGAAACTGAGTTTTATTAGAATCGAATGAATCAAACAAAGAGGAAGAACCCGATTTGCTATCAGACAAAGTGAAAGGGCCTGATTTGCTGCCAGAAATAAATTCGACTTCAAGGCTATGAATAATTTTATTGCACGCATCGCGTAAGTAGGTGTTTTGTGTTGGTGGTGTTGCTTCAATAAATAACGGTTTCCCCTCTGATTCGTTAGGTAGCGACTTTAGAAAAGCCGTAACTACTTCATTTTTGCGGTGAATATCATAGAAGGATCGCATCTTGACTGCGATACTTAGCGCCGATCCGAAGACCCGAGCTTGATGTCCTTTAGTATATTCAAGTGCAAGTGGATCAAGCCTAGTCCGACTGAGAACATAGTCAGTGTGTATATGAAAGTCAGTTAAGGTTGCCTCGAAGAGCGAGAAAATGTCTTCTCTTAACCCGGGTAGCTCGGATGCCATTCCCATGATGTTGATTCCCAAATTAGGTAGTAATGATTGATGAAAATGTGTACTCCATGATCTCGCATCACAAATGATGCCCCTCAATAGGTTGAGCCCTTGGTTTGCTTCCCAATTGCATGGGCAATGCATTTGGATGAATCTGGACATTCCAGTACATTCCAACACATAAGAATTATCAGTACCACTCAAGTGAGACGAATGGCCGTCGCCTATAGGGTTGAAATCCAGATTCGGGACCATGTGACGTTATGGCGTCATGATTTTTGTCGTTCTTTCCAACAAGACTAATGGCGAATAAGTATGCTGAATAACGCTGCCCAGCCTGCGGACACCGCCAATAGGTACGACCATGTCTAACCCATTCTTTGACCACCCGATCCTCAACTCCCCCTACGAATCCCCGGCGCGGCATTGGGAGCTTGATGATGATGGGCAGCCCACACAGAAGACACTCGAAACCCGCCGCCCCGCCAAGTTCATCACGCCGATCCCAAAGCCCAAGAAGCGAAAGGGCGCTGCCAAGCAGGAAGGATTCGTTTTCGACGATGGCGCAGGTCTGTCAACGAAAGAGCAGCAATACGACCCCACTTCGATCATCAATGAAGTACGCGGGTATGTAGATACCTGGCGTTCCCTGCCCAATTCCAATCAGTGGCAGGTCACACCAGAGACAGCCCGCCTCTTGCAGCACTGGCGCCACCACAAGTTCAACGATATTCGGCCGTTCTTCTGCCAGGTCGAAGCAGTAGAAACCGCGATATGGCTCACCGAGGTCGCGCCCCAGTCCAAGCACGGCAAGCGTGTTCTCGACCATCTCGATGCTGCAAATAAGGACGCCAATCCCGAGCTGATGCGCCTGGCGCTGAAACTCGCGACCGGCGCTGGCAAGACCACGGTCATGGCCATGATCATCGCCTGGCAGACCATCAATGCGGTGCGCCATCCTGCGAGCAAGAATTTCACGCGCGGCTTTCTGATCTGCGCGCCTGGCCTGACGATCAAGGACCGCCTGCGCGTCCTGCAACCCAACGACCCCAACAGCTACTACAAAGACCGCGAACTGCTACCCGGCGACATGCTCGACGACATGAGCCGGGCCAAGATCGTTATCACCAACTATCACGCCTTCAAGATGCGCGAGCGCATCGAGCTTTCCAAAGGCGGACGCCAGCTGCTTCAGGGCCGCACGGGCGAGGAGCCGAAGACGCTTGAAACCGAGGGCCAGATGCTTCAGCGCGTCATGCCTGACTTGATGGGCATGAAGAACATCCTCGTCATCAACGATGAGGCCCATCACTGCTACCGGGAAAAGCCGAAAGACGCTGACGAAGAGGCGCTGAAAGGCGACGAGAAGAAGGAAGCAGAGAAGAACAACGAGGCGGCGCGTCTGTGGATTACTGGTCTCGAAGCCGTGAACCGCAAGCTGGGTGTTGCCCGTGTCATGGACCTGTCGGCCACCCCATTCTTCCTCAGTGGTTCAGGCTACGCCGAAGGCACACTGTTCCCATGGACGATGAGCGACTTTTCGCTGATGGATGCCATCGAGTGCGGCATCGTCAAACTGCCGCGTGTCCCTGTGGCACAGAATCTTACATCGCCTGGCGAAATGCCCATGTTCCGAGACCTTTGGGAAAACCTCAAGGAGGCTAAACCCAGACTGCCAAGGGGAGGGCGTGCCGTAGCAGGTGAACTCGATCCGCTTAATTTGCCGACTCTTTTGCAAACTGCGCTGCAAGCACTATATGGCCACTACGAAAAGACCTTCAATCTCTGGAATGAGAAGGGCATCAAGGTGCCGCCCTGCTTCATCATCGTCTGCCAGAATACCGCCATCTCCAAGCTGGTTTACGACTTCATCTCCGGCTTCCAGCGCAAGAACGATGACGGCACCACCACGCTGGAGAACGGTCGCCTTGCATTGTTCCGCAATTTTGACGATACGACCGGCAATCCTATGCCGCGTCCCAATACACTCCTCATCGACAGCGAGCAGCTCGAAGCGGGCGATGCGCTCGACGACAACTTCCGCGGCATGGCAGCGGACGAAATCGAACGCTTTCGCCGCGAGATTGTGGAGCGCGCACGTGATGCTCGTGCGGGGGACAACATCACGGATCAGGAACTGCTCCGCGAGGTAATGAACACCGTCGGCAAGCATGGTCAGCTTGGCGGTTCCATTCGCTGCGTCGTCTCGGTGTCGATGCTCACCGAGGGCTGGGACGCCAATACCGTCACCCACGTCCTCGGCCTGCGCGCCTTCGGTACCCAGCTTCTGTGCGAGCAGGTGATCGGTCGGGCGCTACGCCGCCAGTCTTACGAGTTGAACGATGAAGGTCTGTTCAACGTCGAATATGCCGACGTTTTCGGCATCCCCTTCGACTTCACCGCCAAGCCGGTCATTGCACCACCCCAGCCGCCGCGGGAAACGGTGCAGGTCAAGGCCATGCGCCCGGAGCGTGACGCCCTCGAAATCCAGTTTCCCCGCGTGGAAGGCTATCGCGTGGAGTTGCCGGAGGAACGGCTTGATGCCAAATTCAGCGCTGAATCTATTCTGGAACTCAACCAAAGTCTGGTTGGGCCAACCATTACAGTCAATGCCGGATTGATTGGTAAGCCAGAAGACTTTAACGTTAAGCATCTGGGCGATGTCCGTCCCTCCACAGTGCTGTTCAATCTGACGCAACGGTTGCTCTACACCAAATGGCGCGACCCCGGCGAGCCTCCAAAGCTCCACCTCTTCGGCCAGCTTAAGCGCATCACCAAGCAGTGGCTCGATACCTGCCTTGTATGCAAAGGTGAAACCTATCCCGCGCTGCTCATGTACCAGGCACTGGCCGACATGGCGTGCAACAAGATCACCACTGCGATTACTGCAAAGTTCCTCGACGAGCGACCGATCAAGGCGCTGCTCGACGCTTACAACCCCACCGGCTCAACCAAACACGTCCGCTTCAACACGTCGAAGACCGACCGCTGGCAAACCAGTTCCAACTCTTGCCACATCAACTGGGTCGTTCTCGACAGCGACTGGGAAGGTGAATTCTGCCGGGTCGCGGAATCGCACCCCAAAGTACGTGCCTATGTGAAAAACCACGGCCTCGGTCTGGAAGTGCCGTATCGCTTCGGCTCCGAGATGCGCAGGTATCTACCTGACTTCGTCGTTCTGGTGGATGACGGCCATGGCCCCGACGACCTGTTGCATATCGTCGTCGAGATTAAGGGCTACCGGGGAGAAGATGCAGTGGAGAAGAAATCCACCATGGACACCTACTGGGTGCCCGGCGTGAACCATCTTGGCACCTATGGCCGCTGGGCGTTTGCCGAGTTCACCGAGGTGTATCAGATCGAGGCCGACTTCAAGGCCAAGGTCGAAAACGAGTTCAATAAAATGATCGAGTCCGCCGCAACGCAACCGGCGACAGGAAAGAAGTAATCATGGCCAAGAAACCCCCCACTCTAAAATCCGTCGAATCCATCACGCACGACGAGGCCAAGCGCAAGAACATTCCTTCGGCCGAGCAGCAGTCTTTCATACAGAAAGAGCAAGAGACACCGAAGCAGATTCGCTACCCGCGCAACACCGACCTCGACCCACAGCTTGTCTGGCGCGGCAAGGATGAGCAGGACTGGAGCGACCTCGTTGTACACGCCCCACCTCTATACATCCAAGAGAAGGTGCACCCCAAGGCGCTGATTGATGATCTGTTGCGTGCCACCAAGGAGCGCGAGCATGAAACGGGGCAGATCACAGCCGACCTGTTCGCCGATTTCAACGGCATCCCCAAGGGCGTGGACAAGACTGAGTTCTACCAGCACGACCAGAACTGGACCAACCGCATGATCCTCGGCGATTCGCTCCAGGTCATGGCCAGCCTGGCCGAGCGCGAGGGTCTGCGCGGCAAGGTGCAGTGCATTTACTTTGATCCGCCCTACGGCATCAAATTCAACAGCAACTTCCAGTGGAGCACCACCAGCCGCGACGTGAAGGACGGCAAGGCCGACCACATCACCCGCGAACCGGAGCAGGTCAAAGCGTTCCGGGATACCTGGCGCGACGGTATTCACAGCTACCTTACCTACTTACGTGACCGCCTCACCGTTGCCCGCGATTTGCTCACTGATTCCGGCTCGATCTTCGTGCAGATCGGCGATGAAAATGTCCACCGTGTTCGGGCGGTGATGGATGAGGTGTTCGGAGAGAATAATTTCTCTGGGATGATCCCGTTCTTCAAAACCAGTTCGCAGAGCACAACTGCTATCGCATCGGTTGTCGACTACGTGGTCGTGTATGCGAAGTCGATCGAGCATCAGAAGTTGCGTCGGGTTTTCCGCTTGAAACAACCGGGCGAGGTGGGTGCGAAGACATATACCAAGTTGATCTCTGCGGACTTCTCAGAGGTCCGCCCAATGACGGACGACGAAATCGCAAACCCCTCATCGATACCGCAGGGGTGGAAAATCTGCACTCTCGGGCCAATCTCATCTGCGGGCGCACAGTCAAACAGAGGCGCACCCTATCCTTTCAGAGGTGAATCAATTCCGTGTCCCTCTGGACGCCATTGGAGCTACGATCCTTCCCCGAATGGCGACATGGATCGCCTTGGCCGAATCGGGAGACTTAGGCGATCCGGTAAGAGCCTCGCAACCGTGCTCCTCGCAGAGGACAACCCTGTTACTCCAATCGACAACGTCTGGCTCGATACCGGAACAGGATCATTCACTGAGGATCAGATTTACGTTGTCCAAACGGGTCAAAAGGTAGTCCAGCGATGCCTTTTGATGGCCACCGACCCCGGCGACCTCGTCCTCGATCCGACCTGTGGCTCCGGCACAACCGCCACAGTCGCCGAGCAATGGGGCCGCCGCTGGATCACCATCGATACTTCGCGCGTGGCATTGGCGCTGGCCCGTGCCCGCATCATGGGCGCGCGCTATCCGTTTTACCTGCTGGCGGACTCCCGCGAAGGCCAGCTCAAGGAATCAGAAGTCACTCGCGCCGCGCCGAGTTCACAACCTGTGCAGGGGGACATACGCCACGGCTTCGTCTATGAGCGCGTACCGCACATCACGCTCAAGTCCATCGCCAACAACGCCGAGGTCGATGTCATCTGGGAGCAGTGGCAGGCGAAGCTGGAGCCGTTGCGCGAGAAGCTGAACGCCGCGCTCAAGAAGACTTGGCGGGAGTGGGGGATTCCGCGGGAGGCCGATGCCCAGTGGCCGGACGCGGTGAAGAAGCTGCACGCCGACTGGTGGCAGGCGCGCATCGCCCGGCAGCAGGAGATCGACAAATCCATCGCCGCCAAGGCCGAGTTTGAATACCTTTACGACAAGCCCTACGAAAACAAGAAGTGCGTCCGCGTGGCTGGCCCCTTCACCGTCGAGAGCCTCAGCCCTCACCGTATGCTCGGTGTGGATGAGAACGACGAGCTGATCGACACTCTCAAGCAAGACCGCGCCGACTACGTCGCCAAACAGTCATTCCCGCAGATGATTCTGGAGAACCTAAAGACTGCCGGGGTGCAGCAGGCGCACAAGGAAGACAGGATCACCTTCACCGCACTCACCCCGTGGCCAGGGGAGGGGTCGGTCTGTGCAGAAGGGCGTTATATGGAAGGCGATACCGAAAAACGTGCCGGAATCTTCATCGGCCCTGAGTTTGGCACCGTGCTGCGTAGCGATCTGGTTGAAGCTGCCCGTGAGTGTGGTGATGCCGGTTTCGATGTGTTGATTGCCTGTGCCTTCAATTACGAGGCTCATGCCACCGAGTTCAGCAAGCTGGGCCGCATTCCCGTGCTCAAGGCGCGCATGAATGCCGACCTGCACATGGCCGCTGATCTCAAGAATACCGGCAAGGGCAACCTCTTCGTCATCTTCGGCGAGCCGGATATTACCTTGCTGCCGCAAGACGACGGCAAGCTATGCGTGAAGGTGAACGGCGTGGATGTCTTCAAACCCCAAACCGGCGAAGTCATCAGCGACGGGGCGGATGGGATTGCTTGCTGGTTCATCGACACCGACTACAACGAGGAAAGTTTCTTCGTCCGCCACGCCTATTTCCTCGGTGCCAACGACCCCTACAGCGCGCTGAAAACCACGCTGAAGGCGGAGATCGATCAGGAAGCGTGGGCAACCTTGAACAGCGATACCTCGCGCCCATTCGAGAAGCCCAAGTCCGGGCGGATTGCGGTGAAGGTCATCAATCATCTCGGGGATGAGGTGATGAAGGTATTTAGGGTGGCATGATCCTATGGCACTTGACCTGAGCAAGCTGGCACGGAGCCACGATTTCGATCTGGCGACCGAAGCATTAGGAACAATTCAGTGCGGATCGCTGTCGCTCAAAATCTTTGCCGACGTTGAGAAATGTGTAAAAAAGCCTGGCAGCGATGCTGCTGATATCGCCAGGCAGATACTGGGCATGGTTGGCAGAAAGGCCATTCTTGGTGCAGACGACGCCGAACCACAGGCAATTGACCTGACGGAGGAGGACATTCGGCAGGTCAGCGATCTTGAGATCGAACGGTTCGCTCAGGAGTTTGTTACTCACAACGAGTGGCTAAAGCATTACTACGATGACGAGTCACGAAAGACCAGCACGAATGAGAAGGGCGAACAGATTACTTCTTACGTGCCGAAAGTTGCAGATATCCTCAAAGACGAAAACGAGACTGCTAGTCAATACTTGATCCGTGTACTTGATCGTTACTTTGACGGGCAAAGTGCACGCATGAAAAATCTGCTGGGCTCCGGAGTTTCGGCTTCAAGCAGGCTGCTGGAAGAGTACAAGAAGCTTGTGGAGCCGCTATCAACCCGTTTCAGCAAAGGCATATTCAACGATTCGGCTCTTGAGTCAATGCGGCGGAATCTCAGTATGTCCGACCAGCTTCAAGACACGATCAAGGCATTCAAGCAGAGCACGCTTGATCACGACATTGCACGGGCTTCAATCGAGCCTGATCTGCTGCAGATTCGTCCGCTATCGATCCCCGACAATCCGCTCATCGAAACAAATCGGCGGTTGGGGGCAGTGCTGGATCAAATGCAGGAAATGCGCCCATTGGTGGCGCAGTCTGCCGAACTTATCCGCAACATGAACGATACGGCTTTGAAGATGCAAGCCAGCTTCATGATCAATGCGCGTTCTGCTCAAAGGTATGCGCTGGTCGCTATCGTAATCGCGACTCTTGGCCTTGTGGCTTCGTCGATCTTTTCTTGGCTAAGTTATATTGATGGAAAACAGCAGTCCGAAAAAAACAATACACAGACTAAGCTCTTCGAGACGCAGATTCGGAATCTTATTTCCGCTCAGGATAAGGATCGCGCCGTGCTTGTGGACGCAATGAAAGAAGCTCGGCAATCGACCGATGTGCCCAAGAGGGAAGCAGGGAAGGCGAAGTGATGAACTTCCTCATCGCCGACACCTTCACCGATAGCCTCGCTCGACTGACTGGTGAGGAGCAGAAGGCCGTCAAGACGACAGCATTCGACCTGCAGCTGAACCCGGCTAACCCGGGAATGAGTTTCCACAAACTGGACAAGGCGAAAGACCCGCATTTTTGGTCAGTTCGGGTCAGCAGCGACATCCGACTCATCGTACACAAGAACGATGCGAGCCTGCTGCTCTGCTACGTGGATCACCACGACAAGGCGTATGACTGGGCGGAACGCCGCAAGCTGGAAACCCACCCGAAAACGGGCGCGGCCCAGCTGGTCGAGATACGTGAGACCGTCAAGGAAATTGTGGTCCCGGTTTATGTGCAGGCGGAGCTAACGCTGGCGCCAGAGCCTGCGCCCGCTTTGAAACCACTTTTCACCGGCAGGTCCGATGATGAACTGCTCGGCTACGGTGTCCCCGCTGAATGGCTGGACGATGTCAAAAACGCAACTGAGGATACGCTGCTGATCCTGTGCGACCACCTGCCTGCCGAGGCGGCTGAGGCGCTGCTGGAATTGGCAACGGGTGGCAAGCCCCGCATTCCCCAACCTGCGGTGGCAGCGGAGAGCCCCTTCGATCACCCCGATGCCCAGCGCCGCTTCCGCGTGATGACCAATGTGGATGAATTGCAGCGCGCGCTCGATTTCCCATGGGAAAAGTGGACCGTTTTCCTGCATCCCGAACAACGGCAATGGGTGGAGCGCGACTACAGCGGGCCTGCGCGCGTATCCGGCTCGGCCGGTACCGGCAAGACAATTGTCGCTTTGCACCGTGCAGCGCATCTGGCTCGCACCCATCCAGACGCCCGTGTTCTCCTGACGACCTTTTCCGACACGCTGGCGAGTTCGCTGCATACCAAACTGAAGCGCTTGTTGGGCAATGAGCCGCGCCTGGCGGAGCGCATAGATGTTCATTCACTTAACGCTATCGGTCTTCGGCTCTACAAGGCGCACATCGGGCCGACAACGATCGCCAGCCGCGAGATTGTCCGTGAGTTGCTGAATGAAGCTGCCAATGCCGTGGGTGGCCACAAATTTGGTCTGCATTTCATCCTGACGGAATGGGAGCAGATCGTCGATGCATGGCAATTGGATAGCTGGGAGGGATACCGCGATGTTGCGCGCCTTGGCCGTAAGACAAGGCTACCCGAAGCGCAGCGCGTGGTGTTGTGGTCTATCTTCGAGCGCGTTCGGGCAGGGTTGCGTGATCGCAAGCTGATCACGCACGCGGAGCTTTTTACCGCCCTGGCGGCCGCGATTTCAGCGAACAAGAATGTGGTATTCGACTTTGCCGTCGTCGATGAAGCGCAGGACATCAGCGTGGCTCACCTCAGATTCTTTGCTGCATTGGGCGGCGGTCGACCCAACGCACTCTTCTTTGCCGGCGACCTTGGGCAGCGCATCTTCCAGCAGCCCTTTTCATGGAAAGCCCTTGGCGTAGACATCCGGGGCCGTTCGCGCACCTTGCGCGTCAATTACCGTACCTCCCACCAAATCCGCTCGCAGGCAGATCGGCTGCTCGGCCCGGTAGTCACCGACGTGGATGACAACAGCGAAATCCGCAGCGACACCGTTTCGGTATTCAATGGCCCACCACCGGTAATTCGTACCTTCAAGGATGAGGGCGAGGAAATCAATGCTGTCGGCCACTGGATTTTGGAACAGGCCAAGGCGGGTGTACTACCGCATGAGTTTGGCGTGTTCGTCCGCTCCGAAGCGCAACTGGAACGGGCGCAGGCAGCAGTGGCGGCAGCTGGTGTGCCATTCAAGGTACTGGATGAACACGTCGAGACGCTCAGCGGTCATGTCTCAATCTGCACCATGCACCTCGCCAAGGGGCTGGAATTCCGTGCTGTGGCCGTGATGGCCTGCGACGACGAAGTCATTCCCTTGCAGGAGCGCGTCGAGACGGTCGGCGACGATGCCGATCTGCAAGAGGTTTACGACACTGAACGTCACCTGCTCTATGTCGCCTGCACGCGAGCGAGGGATCATTTGCTGGTAACGGGTGTCGAGCCAGCATCGGAGTTTCTTGATGACATGCGGGTTGAATAGTAATACGTACTGCGAAACTCTCAAGCCGACTTGGTTTTTAGCGGGATCTGGACTGGATGCACAGACGGACACTACCGCGTGGAGGCAGTGTCCGCCTCGCTTACCATTGATATGGGAAGCGTAATATTTACTTACTTCTTCTTGGTGCCGTTTACCGCAGCCTTCAGAGTTGCGCCCGCCTTGAATGCTGGGACCTTGGCCGCTTTGATCTTTAGCGCTTCACCCGTCTTGGGGTTGCGGCCGGTGCGTGCGGCGCGTTTGCGCACTTCAAATGTCCCAAAACCAACCAGCGAGAGGGAGTCGCCCTTTTTCAGGGTGTCCGAGATGATGTCTATCATCGCGCCGACGTTACGCTCAGCATCCGCCTTGGTGGATTCGGTCTTGGCGGCCAGTGCATCGATGAGTTCTTTTCTGTTCATGTTTAAAGCGCCCTTTGGTGTGTTTGTAAAAGTCCGGTAGGGATTATTGTGAATACGCAGTCTGCTGACAATGCCCAATTTCTGTGAATGCATTCATTGGCAACGCGTACGTCGCAGCCAGCCGCATGGGCTGGCTGCACATGCTTTGCTGGAAACAGCAACCACCGTTTCCATATTAGCCTACGTCTACCGTCCACGCTGCCGCCCCAGCTCCCACGTAACCGATGCCCCCCGCACGATGGCCGATACCTGCTGCCCCAGCCGCTGTTCCACCACCGGCTTCCACGGCACCAGGCTGAAACCCATGCCGTCGTCCAGCATCGCGAAGCGACCGCTGGCGAGCTGGACTGAGCGGCGGTAGATGCCGTTTGCGCGCTCGCCTTCGCGCAGCGGGCGATGGAGTAGCCCGGTCTGGTGCTGGATCACTTTGCCCACCTCAGCCAATTCCCGGTCGCGCAAGGTGGCTAACAGGTTGCGCGCTAAAACCACGCGCGAGCCGCGCCGTTTGGCCAGGCCCTGCTCGACGAGAAAATCCCTCCGGTCCTGCAACGCACCACGCACCTCGGCACCGAAGCCCTGCGGCGACAGATTCCTGGTATCACCCACCATTTGATGATCCAGCCATGTCGCACCCTGGGCGCGCACTTGCTGTTCGATAGGCAGGTGCGAGCGCAATTCGATGATGCCATCCGCGGCCCGCTGCGCATCGTGCGCTTGAGTGCGTGACAAGAAGTCAGGCGGTACGCGCCAAACGCCATCGACCATGCGCTCCACGATCCCGGAGCGGCGCAGCGCTTCGAGTCGGCGCACATGGGCATCGACCCCAGCTTGTGGGTCTGCGACGCCTTCCTGTCGAAGCTGCACAAGATGGTCAACGCTGCGGTAAAGTCCGTCACGCACGATGCCCGCGATGTTGCGATCTACTGATCGTTCCCGTCCGGCAGATTTCATTTCCACGATGCCACCCACCGGCAGTGCTGCCAGGTCAGCGCCGACCGGCAGACGAACATAGTGTGCATGGCCATCAATGCCATCAACCACCAGATAACCCCGATCATTAAGCTCGTCGGCCAGGCCTTTGGCGGCGATGCGGCCGATGACGGGTCTTGTTGGTTCCATTTCCAGTACACACTCCCGCTGCTGTCCCCGCAAGGCCTTGTGCATCGTGCGCAGGATGTCGCCGCGCTCTCCCATGGTGGTCAATGTCTGTTGCATGTTCGGGGATAGCTGCCAGTGGTTCGCATCGATTCGCCCGGCCAGCTCCATCGCTTCCAGCCGCTGCAGCCGGGCACGAAGGAGGGTCTGGCGCGGGCGGTCGTTGGGTTGCAGGGTCAGGTCCACCCTGTCCAGTGTGGCGTGCCGCAACAGCGCCCGGTCCAGGCTCGTCAGCCGCACCTCTTCAACCTCCCGCAGCAGCCCCTGCCGGATTTCCAGTTCGCTGCGCGGCCCCAACCATTCGGTCGCCAGTTCGCTGGCGCGCGTGCGCATGCCGTGCGCCATATAGTCCGGCGCGATCACCAGATCCTGACCATTGGCCGCGCGCCCGCGCAGCACGATGTGCATGTGCGGGTTGTCCGTATCCCAGTGATCGACGGCCACCCAGTCCAGCCGGGTTTCCAGGTCGGTGGCCATGCGCCGCATGAACTCGCGCGTGTAACCGCGCAGGTCTTCCAGCTCTCCGGCATCCTCCACCGAGACGATGAAACGGAACTGGTGGCGGTCGCCCTTGCCACGTTCCTCGAAGGCCTTTAGGTCGGCCGTGTCGGTCTCGGGGCCGTAGGCCTGTCCTCGCTCTCCATCACGCGTCACTCCATCGCGCTCGATGTATCGCAGGTGTGTGGACACGGACTGGGCGCCAGCCTTTTTCAGCATCACATAACGGGACTTGATGACCACGCGACGCGCGTCGGCTCCAAGCCTGTTGCACGCCAACCCGGCGGCCACGCGGCCGCGTCCGAAGGTCGATGCGAAATGCGCTCCGCGCGCGCCCGAAGCCTTCGCACCCGCCTTTGAGACCTGCTTCAGGACCTGCGAGACAAAGCGCTGTGTGCGCTGGCCGCTTTGTGATCCATCCGGGCGTTTTGGCGCCCCCGGCTTGATGCGCAAACGCTCATCGTCACGCGTGGCCATGACACACGCTCCATCGTAGGCGGGCAACCTGCGTCGAAGACGGCACGCGGGAAACCTTGATGCTATCCGGCTTGGCATCCAGTGACGGCACACCGGCTGCAAGCCGCCGTGCCACGCCCAACCCACGTGCAGACTGACATTGCGGCCGGGTGGGTGCCGGCCCTTTTATCTTGCCCTCCGCCTTTTTCGATCGCTGGCGCGATCGTACTCGACGGTCAGGCTGCGATGGTCTGCATTGATGAAGCACCGCAGCCGCAGGCTGTGGGGCAAGCGACGTGCAGTGGGACTGATCAAAGATTGGCCTGCAGTGCTGCGCGTTCATGGCGTGCCCCACGTCCATAACGGCTGTGCGCTGCCGATCACGGCGGAGACAGCAACGGGACCGAAGTAGCGGCTGTCAAACGACGCCGGATTCGTCGCACTGAGCAGGAACAGCTCGCCATCATGAAGCCGCCGACAGTGCTGCCAGGCCGACAGTGGACGGCCACGGCCATCGACTCTGTGGACGCCAGCAACTGCCACGCCGTCGATGCGAACGATGTGTTGCTCGATGCACACCTGCTGCGGTGACATCGCGCCAATGCGCTTGAGCAGCGGGATGTGCTCAGGTAGGTAGCCACGCTGCGAAGCCAGCGTAGCGGCGTCTGCCGGAAGACGGGCGAGCACGATGCTGTCGACGTGTAGCGAGTAGGGCGGGACGATGCGGTACCAGCCAGGCGGTACGCTGTTGCTGGGGTTGTAGACGATGCGCGCAACAGGTGTATGAACCGACGGCCAGGCGAGCGCAGCGATGCCGAGGACGGTGAACAATACGACACCCCAGCGATGGAGGTGGGTGTTCATCGCAACACCTCGCCCGCGAGGTAAGCAGCATGCCGTTCGACAGAGTAGGGCGGCAATGGCATGCGCGCGGACAACCGGTTGCCCAGCGTGCGCCAGTACGCGGGCGACACCGCTGCCGGATCGATGCCGAGCGCCTCGATGGCGTCGATCCGCGGCAAGAGCAACTGCACCTGACGTTCACCCTCGGCGCACAGCAGCAGGCGCGCACCCGGCTGGATGCCCGCGATGCGCTGCACCGCATCGAGCGGCGTGCACGCCTGCAGCACCATGAGCTGCCAGCGTGTCGTGCCGTAGTCGTTGGACTCCCAGCGCACGCGGCAGAACACAGCCGCCGGTGTGAAGACCGCATAGCGCCGCCAGCGATTCAGCCGCAGTTCACGAACCGGATGACCGAAGCGCAGGTAGACGTTGATCCGGTGCTCGACGAACGCCAGTGATACACGCGTCAGCGGCGTGTCGTTCGTGACGCTGGAAAGCACAGGATGGGGTAGGGGTGGCGCATTGCTGACCGCCTGCAAGAGTGCGTTCATGGTTGCTTTTCCGGGAATTCATGTTCCAGCAGCGCACGCAGCATCTCGGCGACCGTGAGGCCGCGTGTGAAGGCTTCGACCTTGATGCGGGCGCGTAGCGCCGGCGTCACGTCGATGGTCAGCCGGGCGGTGTAGAGATCGGTCTTGCCGATGTCTGCACCGTCGCCCTGGCGCACCCAGGCGTCCGCGTGCGGGTTGGCAGGCGGGCGTGCGCCAATCGCAACACGTTTACCGTTCTTCATCGCACCATCCTCAACACTTCATCGGTGAGCGCCGTGATCTCGCGTGCAGCCATGCTGTCCACGTCGAGTTCGAGCGCGAGCTGACCTCTGGCCACGCTGTCGGCAAACACGATGCGCTGCCGAACTTCCGAGAGCAGTGATGGCAGCGGTTGATCGGCGAGTGCGCTGCGCGCCTCGCGTCCGATTACCGTGGTGCTGACGCGCCGGTTGATGACGAAGGCCGCGCGCAGCGCTGGACGGAACACCTGCGCTTCGCGAATCAATGACACCATCTCGGCGCTGGCCCACACGTCGTAGGGGCTGGGCTGCACGGGAATCAACACGACGTCAGCCGCGAGCAGCGCGGAGCGCGCGAGGGCGGCAATTCTTGGCGGCCCATCAATCACGATGTGATCGCAGCGTCTGGCGAGTTCCGGCGCTTCCTGATGCAGGGTTTCCCTTGCCAGGCCGACAGCACCGAACAGCCTGGGCAAGCCGTTCTGGCTGCGCCGTTGCGTCCAGTCCAACGCTGAGCCCTGGGGATCGGCATCGACCAGGATCACCGAGCTGCCCTGGATCGCCAGCTCACCCGCAATGTGCGTGGCGAGGGTGGTCTTGCCGACCCCGCCTTTCTGGTTGAGCAGCGCGATGATCATGATGCGCTGCCTGCTGCCTGCCGGTTTATCCACAGCGTGCAGGCTCTTCTTATTGTTAGTTTTATAGATTTTAAGTTAGATTCTAAGTTAAGGGGCGCCGAGATCCGCATGGATAAAGGCTTTGCGACCCGTCCGTACTCCTGATAGCACGATAGTGCCACTCCTGATAGCACGAGGATTCCTACTCCTGATAGCACGAGTGGATTTACATCTTTTCCACAGGCACCATACCGGCACCAAAGCTGCCGCCGGGACGCAGTGGTGCCGTGGACGGCACGGCGTGGAAGCTCAACACTTCCGGCCCGTGTCTTGGTCGCAGGATGGCGAGTGTGTAACCCGGCAAGGGCTGACGCGCCACGATGCAGCGCAGGTCGTAGGCGAAGTCGGTGAAGCGCGCCAGGCTGCCGGACTTGCGGTGCAGTTGCGGGAAGTCGAAGCGCCAGCCGTCGCGCTGCCAGCCACCGTGTTTGCGCACCAGGCGGTACAGCCAGCGCTCGATGCCGCCGGTCAGGCGGAAGTAGTTGGCGTCGATGGTCAGCACCAGACTCTCGTCGAACACACCGGCATAGAACCAGTCCGGCAGGATCAGCTCGATGCCCTGTGGTCGGCCCTGGCCGTCCGCGCGCTCCTTCCACTCGTTGATCCACGAGAAACGGTGCAGGCGCCGCGCATTGGACTGGCGTATGGATGTGGCTACGCTGGTGGACTGCAAGCGGTCCAGCGCCGCCTTGAGGCGCTGGTAGTCGCGCAGCGACGTGCCACGGCCGATAAAGCGCAGGATCTCGTAGGGGGTGGCCGCCATCAGCCGCGACGAGCGGATGCCCGCATCGCGTGCCTCGACGATCTGGCTCGCTGCCCAGATCAGGATGTCGGCATCCCAGATGGTCGCCAGGCCATGCTCGGCCGTGCCTTCGACCCGCACTGTCACGCTCCTGCTGCAAAAATCGATCGGCACTGTGCGCTTGCTCTTGGCCAGCGAGAAGAACGGGAACGCCATCAGGTCTTGCGCATCGCGCGCTGGCAGTTCGCCCGAGAAGGCATGGAACAGTTCGAGCTGCTCGCGCTGCGGGTCGTGCCCGATGACCATTGAATGCAGTGTCCATCGCCGATCAGCGCACGCCGGGACGGCGCGCGCTGTACTCGGGGTCGGACGTCATCTCAAAGCTGCGTGCGTCGGCCCACGCTTCGAGGTCGACGATGGCGTACATCACGCGCCGCCCGAATTTGCGAAAGCGCGGCCCGCCGCCGATGACGCGCTGTTTCTCCAGCGTGCGCGGCGACAGCCGCAGGAACGCGGCGGCTTCGTTGTTAGTCAGGTAGCGCGCAGACTGCGTGGTCTGGGCAGGCTGCTGGGTGGCAGCGGGTACGGGGTACTGCCGTAACGGTGCGGGTCGCATGGCATGGGCCTCCATCGGTCAAGATCGCCGACGAAGCAATCGCCGCCGGATGGGAGCAGTCTCGGGAAAGCCAGGCGTGCTGTGCAGGGACGTTTTGCGTTGCCGTTCTAACGTCCCTGTGTGGTGCTGCCGGGTTGCAGCAGGTGACGGTAGCCGCCAGCCATGAGCGTCTGCCCGCGTCGGATGAGGCGGCGAACCTGGGCGCGCAGATCGCTGTCGTCATACCAGCGCTCGGCGACGGCGGTGATGCCGAATAACACTTCGGCCACGCCGCGCTGCGACGCGCCGGCCAGCTTGCCGTCGAGCGCCTGCAGCGTGCGCATGTGGAGCATGGACGTGCGGCCAGGTCGGTCCAAGGCGATCGCGCTGCGGTGCGCGCTGGCGGCGTCGAGCATCGCCAGATCGGCTTCGATTGCGCGCCAGCGCTCGCGAAGCTGGTAGCCGGCACGGACGGCATAGGCGTAAGCCATGCCGTCTTCCAGTGCGGGCGATATCGCCATGCGCAGCTTGCGGTCGACGAGATGGGCGGTCAGCACCAGGCGCTTGCCGTCGTGCATCAGCTGCTTGCGGCCGGGGATGCGCCAGAGCTGGAACAACAGCGCATCATCAGTGGGGTCGGAATCAGGATAGAGATGGACGACCGAGGCGGGGTCAGGGAACCAGTCGGGGTGCGCGTCGCGTGCATCGCGCGCAGGGTCTTCCAGCAGGCGCAAGCCCCAGCGCTGCGCTTCGTGTTGCGGACGGTGCTGGTGGTGTTGCCAGGCGAGCCGGTATTCCGGGTTGCGCCGCAGGTATTCCCATGCAAGCGCGGGGCCGTCCAGATGCAGTACGTACAGGTAGGCCGCGCTGGCATGCCAGTGAGCGGTGCTTGAATCTGTTATGGCGATACCTCCTCTCGGATAGAAGGAAGTTAATCGCCACGGGGGACACGGCCGAAGCCCCATCATCGACCTGCGTCGGCAAAGCTATTGCCACGGCTGTGGACAAGCCTGGCACTCTGCAGCAGTCAATAAGGTGGCCTAACAATAGGCCGTGCATTCGTATTATTTTCGACAGCGTAGCACAGCTGTTTTAAAGATTAGTGTCAGTACAAGAATGTCTGGATCCAGAGCCAGGAAGACGTCATGCGAACCGTTGCGGCATCGCATGGAGTGGCCCGCCAGCGGCGAGTCAGGGATCATCAATCGTTGATCGATCCGTCAGCCTGAGCCAGCCGGGCGTACTCGGACAGTCGCCGCTTGGGCGTGAAATGCAGATCACGTGCGACGGCCAGGTTCCGCGGCCCGCGTATGCCTTCCAGGACGGACAAGCGCACATGGCCGAGTTGCGGCATGCCCATGCCGAGGTCGAGCAGGCCGAAGGCGGTGTCGCCATCAGCGGGATCGAGTTCGGTCAACAGCCAGGTCGCGTGCGCGTCCAGAGTGAACAGCTTGACGACCGGCAACGGGTCGCGCTGCTCGCCGCACGCGGCGGCGGCACCGTTATCCAGCAGTTGGACGCGCTGAGCGTCGGTGATGAGGGGTTTCATGGTCGCTGCCCGGTAACGGACACGATCACCGCCGCGTCGTTTTTGCGCAAACGTGCTGATGCGCCAAAGCGAGATGGTGCAAGTGTACTTTTGCGCCAAATCGCCAAAGCGGATTCCACCGAATCCGTTGAAGCACGAATCGACGAATGCGTAAGTACGGAAGCCATGATTTCAGTAAAAGCGGTTTTCAGCATAGACACGCCCGGCTCAAGTTTAAGCAGGGAGTACTATAAATGAACACTATAGATTGTAGTCCTATAGGGCGCTATCGGATGTCATCGTCGTTTTACACGAAACGACCTGATGTCACCGAAGAATACATTCCCTGCGGCGCTCAAGACAGTCAGAAAAGCCCGTGGCCTCAGCCAGGAAGCTTTCTCGGACGTGTCGAGCCGCACCTACATGAGTTCGCTCGAACGTGGACTGAAAAGTCCGACCCTGAGCAAGGTTGCCGAGCTGTGCGAGGTCATGGGCGTGCATCCGCTCACGCTGCTGACGCTGGCCTATGGCGGCGACAGCAAGGGTGTGAGCGAAGTCATCGAGCGCGTGCGGCGCGAGCTGGCCGCTATCCAGGCCCGGAAGGGAAAATAGGCGGGGGAAGGGCGCTGCCCAGCGGCAGTGCCCGCATGACGGCTACGTCATGATGCGTCCCGCCAGCCGCGCTTCGCGCGCATAGGCACTGATCGCCTTCGTCGCAATGAAGTGCAGGTCCCGCTCGACTGGAAGGCCAAATCGGCCACGCACCGATTGCAGCTCGGCCAGGCTCACATAGCCCAGTTCCGGGAAGCCCTGTCCCAAGTCGCACAGCCCGAATGCATGGTCGTGGTCATGCGGATCGATCTCGGTGAGCAGCCAGGTCGCATCCGCGTCAGGCATGAACAACTTGACTACGGGTGGTGGGTCGAAGTCGTCGTTGTCGAGGGACTGCCGGCCGTTGACCAGCAACTGCGCGCGCAGTGTTTCGGTGATGAGGTTCATGATCGCAACTCCTTGAATGGACGCCCCCGATTGGAGCGCTGCGATCCGGGCGCACGCGCAAAGCGCGGCTGTCACACCCCCAACTCGGTTGGTGCGGGCAGGAGGTTGACGGGCGTGCGGCGTGCGCCAAGCTGCGCTGCCTATCCAGTCGGTGATGCGGCCATGCCTTGCAGGAGTGGTGTCGTCATGAGGTGCCGGAACGCTGCAGTAAGTAAACAGCGGCTTATGCACTAGGGCAGATACGATGGCACGTGACGTCTTGCAGACCAAGCAGGTTCAGCCTGTTCGGAGAATTATGATGTGTGCCAAGCACAGCGCGGCGGGGATGTTCAACGTTATAGACCCGTTTCTGCCGTTGGTGTCAGCGAACCCAATGACTGTTCTGTGACTTCGAGCAGACGGATACTTGATCGATTGAGGGACGGTTGTTCGGCCAAAGAAGACGGCCATCGTTCTTTAAAGCAGTCATTTCCGAAATGAGTTGACCTGCTGCGCCCAAGTCGTAGGCTCGTGGTCATGAAGCCTTCCCATCCGACTTATGAAGAGACCGCTAAGAAAGTACGCAACCAACTGCGTCCTTACAACGCGACATCGGTAGTGCAACGCGCGCTGACACTGATAAACAGCGTCCGTAATGCCGACATCTTTGACCAGCTTCAAACATGGCCTTGGATCACTCTCCTGCTCGTGAAGCTTGTGCTTGAAGACAAGATGATCTCATTTAACACCGGTGAGAATTGCCCGCAGAACGTATTTGATCGTTGTCGGCAGGAGTTATGGGATGCGCAAGCTGGCCGTGATCGCTTCGGGCCAGGGGGGGGCGATAACATGGGCAACGTATATCTGATGCTTCGCTCCCTGCTACAAGCACAACTGCCTTTTCAGAAGAACATCTCTTGGGACTTCCTCCGCTGGCCAGCATTGATCGCAAGGCTTGCTCCTGACCATCCGACGCGAGTGCAGTTTGTAGATCGACTGGGCATGGCCCCTGAAGACTTCGCCTGCCTTTGTTTTACAGCGTATTATCCGGCGCTCAATAACGAAACCATCTTCAAGCTCGATTTCTTTGAGCCGCTACGGCCGCACTTCGGCGCCGCCCTAGATCGCTTTCTGGATGAGTTCTCGCGTGATCTGGCTGGTCTTCGAACTGAGTTAAGGCGCCAACTCGGAGCCCGCATTGCAGCGAATGAGGTAGCTCGATCAAGGAAGGAGTTATCTGAGTTTCCTTGGCTCTCGAATTATCCATTGCTGAAGATTTCGGATCGACGCCTCCTTGTTTGGCATCCCATTGTGTTCGCCAGAGGCTTGGAATCTGCTGTCCACAAACGACTCTCAGAACGAAGGGAAGACTACGCCAAGCACTTTAGCAAAGTCTTTGAGGATTACGTGCTTGAGTTGCTTGCTGAAGCAGAGCTTTGCTACTTAGACGAGAAGACTTACAAAGATGGGGTTGGGGCGGATAACCATGCGGTTGAGGCGATCATCACCAGTGTGGATGCGAATGTATTCATCGAATCGAAGATGACAGCATATTCTGACAATCTGATCCTGAGCGACCGGGGACCCATGGTCTGGCAGAACTTGAAAAGGGTCCGTGAGGCGATGAATCAGGGCTGGATGGTCAGCTCTAGGTTACGCGGCGGCGACACACCGACCTGGAACTGTACAAGCGCAATTGAAGACTTTCTCGTCATCGTTACCAGTCAGCAAATGAGTTGCGCCACAGGTGAACACTTCCGTCGAATGTTTAAGCATGACATCTTTGAACCAACCCAGAGTGCGCTAGGGAAGGTGAGAACGCCTACAACTGAACAGTTAGAAAGACTGCCGTTGAAGAACATTGTGATCACGTCTATCGAAGAATTCGAGCACCTGATGGGTTGCGTCCTCAAGGGGGAGATCGATTTGGTAGCCTTTTTACGCGAGGTGGCGGCAGCACACTCTGATCCAAAGACATCGGTGTTTTTTATTGACCAGTTACTCGGCCCGAAAACTAAAGAATGGCGCATCACCGAGGCCATTGATCAGGCCAGGCTCCGGGCGGAAGCTACATTGATGAAGGTTTTGTCGTTATAAGCTGTAATGTCATATACAGAGCACTGCGGGCACAGCCCCCATTCTGACTGCCATGCCTCTAGTCCTGTTTGCTACAAATGACCTTTGCTTTGAACAAGTACGCGACCGGCAAAAATGTCGAAAAACCTTAGATCACTGCCGACTTTGACAAAAATTGCACAGGCAGAGTTTGAGACTGTGGATATCCTCACCAAGACGGCCAGGTCCTCAAACTGATTGGAAATTCGTAAGATTTCTCTGGGATGTTTTAAGGATCTGTTGATGGATAGAAGCAAGCTTGATGACCGAATGAAGGTGCTGCTGCGCAAGATACGCGCAGGGGAAACATCGTTCAGCCCGGTTGGTGAATCTGACGAGGCGCGCCGAGAGTTCGATAGACAGGTCAAATGTCTCATCGCTCTGAGAGAGCAAAACTTAATCCCAACGAAGAGCTTACTTTTTCAACGTGAACCCTATGGTGAAGGCTTCGAGTTTTCTGGAGCTGCACTTGTGCGCGGTCTCACCTACGAAGGTGAGCTGGCTGCCGATGCACTCGATATGGCACCTGCCGTCGATGCTTTAGGGGATATGCTGAGCCACCCTGGACTACTCGCCTGCCGACGAGACTTTGAGCGAGCAGTAGCCAGCGTTGCAAGCGATCCATCCCATGCAATAGCCGCTGCTTCGTCTACGCTAGAGAGCGTGTGCAAGGCGATTCTCTCTCAGCGCAGGCGGCCCTTCCCATCGGACCAGAGCATCCAGCCGCTGATGAAGGAAACCATGAAGGCGTTGGACTTGGCACCAGAGAATGCGGCAGAAGATGAGATACGTAGAGTATTGGGGGCAGTCGGTAATATCGCTGCCGCCGTTGGTACGCTGCGAACAAAGTATGGGACAGCGCACGGACGGACAAACGAACATACGCCACTGACATCCATACACGCACGGTTCGCAGTAAACGCTATGGCGGCTGGCGCGCTGTTCTTGCTGGAATCCGCGATAAATAAATAAACCTGTACGTTGACTGTCTTCTTTGGCCGATGACCTCCCTGCCATGGCTTGGTTGTCGACCGTCGCGTCCTCGGCCTGAGCAGGCAGTTAGCGAGTAAGTCCATGGGGGCACCAAGCATATAAAATCACTAAATATATGGTGGATTTAACCCCCGGGATTTCACATTTTTATGTTGAAACCATCCTCGGGCACGCGAGTACATACTGCTGTATCCCAATTGACGCTGTATCGCCGGAACTCACCGACCTCCGGAAATAGCCTTGCCATGTGACCTGTTGCGTCCTGAAGAATCGGAGCTGCTATCTCCGCAGCGATTGCGAGATACTTCTTGTCTACATCGTTTTCGCGGCCTGTTCCACGGTCAGTGTGAAGATGTGCTCGTATGAAGCTGAAAGGAAAAGAGTGGGTTTGTGATGAAAGAAACTCGTACACCCCACGATTCTGGCTGGACTCATCTCGATTGCCAGCGACGATTTCATCTTGGCTCAAGTAAAAAGCAGATTCCCCTTTTAGGAGCTTCTGCTGCTGGCGCGGTTCTTTGGCGGCGAACGCCGGATTTTTCTTGATTCCCTCCTTTAGCGCCGCAGCCTGTTCCACAAATCGTGAGTCGGGCTCATCTCCTGTGATCTTCGAGAGAATATTCGGCCTTCTTGTGCAATCGTGTAACTGCATACCGAGAAGGCGCAATGAATACTCGTCCACCTCCAAGGAAGCATCACACAGATATATAAATGTTACGTACGCCTCGAATAGGCTTCGGCAGATTGTTCCTACAGAACCGAAGTCATAGATGGTTCCCTGGACGTTGGCAGGTGTACCAGGAATCAAGCGATGCATCGCAAATCCGAAGCCGCAAATTCTGGCGAAGAGTACCGATGCCCAAAATCTGCGTGCTCCGTCTCCGCCCGGAAGACCTTCAGTCTCTCGCGATGCAGAAACTGCATCGATCAAAGATTGCGTTAGCGCAGCACTGCAGTCTTTGTAGTAGTCATTAAGCGCTGATCCAGACAATGGTTCTGGCGCTTTATCTGTTGTCTCTTTACCGTGCATATGAACATGCCTCTCTTAACACTACTGCCCGACAGTTTATTCCCCTGTTCTGGACGTCCGAAAAGGCACCGAACTCCTGACGCTCAAAACGACATTGTCCACAGTCACCTCCTCGGCGAAAGCAGGCTTTGGACGATAGACGTGGCCTGACCTGCTCCCTGTAGCCGCATGAGAATGTTACAAAGCCAGACCTGTCCCATTGCTTTTTGATTTTTTGAAGAACTCCTGCGCTGCGCGTCGAGCTGAGGCATCATGCTCCATACCGAGAGGATCAAGTTTAACGCCGTCCCGCCCAGCAACGAACGCTGTTCCGCCAACGTCATCGTCGTATTCTGAGACGTCTTCGTGGATGGCATAGTGCTCGTCTTTGGTCAGATCGGCTCCGACTAGCTCAGCGTAGTAAACCCAAGTCCAGCAACGCTGCAGATCATCATGGTCGTAGTCCTCAATCAGTTGGCGCATGGCTTCAATGTCTCCAGATTCAGCCGCTGCCGTAAGCCACTGTTTCGCATCCTCCTTCCTACCAAGGCGCTCTGCGATTTCCGCGACAAGTGCAGGGTCTGAGTTGACGTGGGGCTCGACTTGCTCAAAAAAGGCCGGATCGTCAAACTGATTCGCCAGTTCCAAGAGTGCGTTTTGCTGACCCAGTCGTGCAGCCGATCGAAGGTGATGAACGTATTTCGCTACAGTCGCGAGTCGCGTCGCGTGGGCATCGGCCCATTCCTTTTCAACGCCACTTAGGCTCCGCCCCTGTTGAGCTTGGGCATACCAGTACTCACTGCCGATCTCATGCCCCTCGTCTGCTTCATCTGGAGCATTGATCAGCGCGAGGGCATAGTGGGCCGAAGCATTGCCTTTGCTTGCAGCACCTTCCAGCCCGTCCAACAGAATAGAGGAACTCAAATCGAGTGAATTTGCCAAGCGATCTTCATCGAAGATGTCGTCCAGGTCATCCAATTCACCGCCTTCATCACGCAGCTCAGCCACCAGATCCGCGATCCTGACGACAACGATCTGTTGCTCAACCACAAAGGCCGACAGCGCCAGAGAGGTAGTCTTCGCAACATCAGGATGATATCGAAGCGCCACGCAACGAGCTCGGATCACTGCCTCGTTAATAGATGAATGCCCGTTGGTAGACCGTCGTTCCGCAAAAACGGAGTCCGCGCCAAGTGCTGCGTAGGAGTTGAAGCCGAAAGAAGCCGCCAGCAGTTCGTAGATGTGGGCCCGTTTGAAGTTGGCACCTGTGCTGGCCTGGAGATGTTGCTGCGTGGAGTACGCAAGTTCTTTGACTGTCATGACAAACCCTTTCTAAATGCCACGCCGATTTCGGGTCAGACGCACACGTTTAAGTCCCCGACGACGAAGCTCGAAGAGAGGTTTTCAACGACAATGAAATCAAAACGCCTGTTTTTACTCGTGTGCAAGTATGGTGGGCACCTGTGAATCATTCTAGCCCGAGCATTCCAATCCGTCTATACGAGCCGGGGTCGCTGCTCATACCGCACTGCACGCGGATCTACCGCCAGAGCGAAGAGCGTCAAGGAAGATGAAACTTCAAAGGGGTAGACCACAATTCCCGGACTTGATGACCGTCCGTGAATGCCAGATTCTGTTGAAAAACTCTTTTTGGGAGGAGTAGAAAAAATTCTAGGGCTTTATGGAGCGTGCGTCGGTTATGGATATGGGGGGCTACGGAAATTGCTCTCGAACTTAACCAAGATCACCCACACGAATCTATGCATGCCTATTGAACAGGATTCCAGATCGGCATGGCTTTTGGCAGAAATTCGGAGCATCTGAAATTTGAGTTTTTCAACAGAATCGCCAATGACCTGCCAGTCAAAGCCAACTAGCCCACTGACGCTTCTTCGGCCAAAGCAGGCCGACGACTTATAAGCATCGAGCGGCCGCTATCGACTCATGAAGCGGTCATTCAGTATTATTTATTTGTATTGCCCAAATGAGTGCTTGTCAAAATTTATTTTTGGTTTGACCAGGTAAGGCGCGGCATGGTCATTCTATGTAAATCATAATGGAATGCTTCCCAGGTTTTTCTTCAACAAAGCCTGCATGCGCGGACGTCCACCGGTAGAAGTTTCGAAGCCCAGACCGGAACGATAAATCTCTGGCAGAAAGAGGCGCTCCTCGCCCAGGTCTCCATCCAGATCTTCATAAATGATGCCAATTTCCTGAAGGCTGTTGAGCAACTCGGGACTGAGTAGCATGGTGTTGGCACTGAAGGGGACCTTCCGGTTTGTGATGTGCATAGTAGTTAGTTTGTTCAACCATTCACGAAGCGGGGCAATTTCTTTCTGGGCCTCATCAACTTTTTCGATGCTGCATTGTGGAATGGCTTTGCGCATGGACTCTGGTGCCAAGATTCGACTGGGCCAAGATTCACCTGTGCGTTTACACTCAATCGACGAGGCAATCTTTAGAAAACGCACCAAATCCCGTGCCTGGATGTTTCCTTTTAGATCGCAGAGCGCGGCATAAACCCACCGTGCCGAGTGCGCCTCCTTCGATTTTTCTGATCCAAGTTTGCGTCCCCAAAGTTGTTCAAGGAGCTCCTTGAGTTGTTCAAGCTGAAGGTTTTCGGCTTCTTTGGGGTCTCCTGGAAAAATCTTTGCTTGGCAACTGAGCCAGTAGGCTAGACGAAGAAAGCTTTCGGGGTTCCATTGCAGTTGAAATGGTAAGTAGCGCTGAACAAACTGGCCATGATTCTGGCGGATTGCAATTTGCACATAATCCGCTCGCACGAAAACCATAATGCCTAGATGGCGGTTGGCCAGTTCGCTCAATCGGTTGGGCAGCTTCAGCAGCGCCTGGATGGCTTCGCGCGCTCTCGGGAGAGCCGGATCACTGAAAGCATCTTCTATACCGTCGAAAACGAGAATGACTTGTTTACCCTGATCGGCTAGCCGCTCATTCAATGTCTTCAAGCTGGCTTCGGGAATGCCGAACTGTCGGCTGATTAGATTATCCCAAAAATCATCCCAATGTTCCGGTGGCGTTTTCAAGGCCATCTCAACCGCTCTTTGTACTTCGGATGAAGTCAGCGGGCTGGGCTCTGTAAGGCCGAATTCACGAAGTATGGCATTTTGTGGCTTCTTAATTTCGCCATTGGGTTCATCCCGAATATTTTCAGACCACAAAACCGGAAAAATACCTGCATCAACAACAGCTGACGTATCAAAACCGACCTTGTTCAGAAAGACAGGCCAACGTAGGGAACCCACAAGCTGACGGAAAGTAAAGGTTTTTCCGGCGCCCTTGGCACCAATCACCAAAATATTGGGCAACTCCTTAACAAAGTGTTTGCCCAAGTTCCGCAAGGGCTCAGTCGCCAACATCGAAGTGGTGAGATCGCTTTCAGCAAACTGTGCCTGTTCGCAAACTTTGAACAGCTCTTTCGCTTGCTCCTGCCGGCTTGTAGTAGCAGAACTGTTAGGAGTCTGAGGTAGAGTGGGTTGTGCAATCGGGGCATACAGTGCTTTTGCCCATTCGCTGGCGCTTGCGTACAGCTTGGTAGACTGCTTTAGGGCATCCAGCGCTTCACGAACTGAGCTGATGGACATCAGCGTGCTCAAAAATTCAGCCTCCAGCCATTCCACGCCAGTGGTTAGCAGGTCATCGGGTGAAGCGGGATAGGCTTCATCCACGGCTTTCAGTGCCTGCCTATACACGGGTGCATCCCGTAGTTCCTTGGTGAGCAGGCTTAGGATGACTGAAGGTTTGGTGCCTTCGCGTGCTTTGCCAGGTAAACGGCTGTTGAAGGCGTGCAGGCGCTTGAGAACTTCAGCAATCCCTGCCACCGATTGGGTAGCTACAGTACTGACGAAAAAGTGATCGATGCGTGGGTCGAATAGGATTGGACTGGCCAATTCACTCAAACCGGCTCGCAAATCTATAAAGATCGCATCAACACCCAGACGTTTGCCCAAGGCTTGCAAATGATCCGAAAGAATCCAAGGATTGGTAGGATTGCGGGCCAAGTGCTCTGGCTGGACCGGCATATCCTGAATCTCCCCGAGATCGAGAGCTGCGGGCAGAATGAACAACTCGCGTTGGCTACCGGCAATATTCAGCGAGGTCTTCCGCAGTTCGTCGGCGAAAAATTCCAAGGTGTCATCCACATTGCTGGGAGGATAATGCAACGCTTCTAGCAACTGAACAAATGAGACTATCGGTCGATTGATATCATCTAGCCAAAAGCTTACCCCAGGCGCTTCAAGGTCGGCATCAATCACAAGTAACTTCTTTGGCGTTACGCTGGTGTCCTGCATACAGGCAGCGACATAGGTCATTAATGCGGTTGTGCGCCCCACGCCCCCTTTGAAGGAGTGAAAGGAGAGTATTTGCGGCCCACCAACCCAAGGGGTTGGGAAGACCGCAACAGGTTCTGGGGTGGATGCGTTTTCATTGATAACTGGTTCCCGCATATAAGTAACATCTCGCCATAGCGGATACGTTGTCGAGCCTGATGAAGAGAGATTTTGTCGCGCTGGCAAGAAGGTAATCTGGTATTGGGTGTTACTGCCAATACGCAAACGGATCGCGTTGTTCTCCCCGTCATATGCTGAACCGAAAACATCCTGAAGCCAGGTTTTGACGTCTCCGTCGGCATTGCAGTGGGAAATATCCATGCCTTCGGCGAAGCAATCAATCGCATTAACACCGTCCGGAAGATTTGACCACAGTTCTGTTTTCTGCTTGAGTAGCCGTTCCACATCCAGCCAGGTCAGCAGGCGCTCAGCAGTGGTGAAAGAATTCATCATGTCAGTTCCTTGTTGATCCAATGCAGGACATCTTGCAGTGCTGTCTCGCAATCCTGATCGCTTGGGCTACAGCATAGGCCGCCATAACGCCATGCCTGATGTAGGATGCTAATAGTTCCATTTCGCGGAATTGATTGACCGCCTCGATTGACCGGAGACAATTGTAGATTCACCGGGAGGGAAAAACTCGTACCTACCCCTAAGTCTTTCAGGATTTTTCGCAGATCATGACCCGTCTGATCAATGTCGTCCTGGTCGAACAAAGTTCGACATCGCCGTTTGAGCCAAACGGCTTTCAGTCCGCATTCAACCGCATAGAATAGCAACAAGCGATGAATATTCTGGCGACCACCTTCCGGGCCAGCGGTTAGGCTTAAATTTCGCCAGGCGCGTTTGAGTTCGCGATCCGTGAATGGGATGGTACTCATGAACTTTTTTCTCCAGGTTTTCCCTCGCCGCCAATACTAAACGCTCTGTTTTTCGAATGTCTTGTTTGCGGCCACTAACAGCCTAACCGACTTCCGAACTCTAAAGGCGGCAAAGGCCGATGCCCCGACTCCCGCAGCACTCTGTCTGAACGTCCGCAGCCGTCACCAGCCTTAATCTGATTCAGCCGGATCAATCAGGTCAGCCCCCTCTTCCCCAGACCGACTGACCCTTTTGCTCACGGCCCAAGCCTGCATGGCTTCAATGGAATAGGGTTTGACCAAAGCCTGTGCTTCGTCCAGTTCACCGGTGAGCCATTGCGCATAGTCGTCGGGCGAAACGATCACCGGCATCCGGTCATGTACCGGCGTCATGATTTCGTTTGGCTCAGTGGTGATCAGGCAGCAGGTTCGCAGGATCTCGCCGTTCGGCGCTCGCCAGGACTCCCACACGCCACCCAGCGCAAAAGGTTCGCCGTCTTTCATGCTGAAGTAATAAGGCTGCTTCTGTTTGCCTTCCGCTTTCCATTCGTAGAAACCATCGGCCGGCACCAGGCAACGGCGACGCTTGAACGCATCACGGAAAGACGGTTTCTCGGCGACGGTTTCGCCGCGTGCGTTGCTGAGCTTGTTGCCGATGCTCGGGTCTTTAGCCCAGTGTGGCACCAGCCCCCAGCGCAGTAGATGCATCACCCGTTTGTCTTCGGGTGAGTGACGGATGGTTGGAATGTCGGTGCCGGGGGCAATGTTGTAGCGCGGGTCGACCTCAACCGCTTCATCCAGCTTGAAGTGACTGGCGAGTTCACTGGTCGGGGTTTTCAGGGCAAAGCGTCCGCACATGTCAGGTCACCCTCGGCAGTTCGTCCCACCGTGTAGTGTAGGACGGCGTCTTTCGTTCACGTTTCATCTGCCATGGCTTCTTCACCCCTTCGGCCGCCAGTTTGAGCGTGCCCCCACCCCAGCGTGCATTGGCACGGTCAATCACATCCATCAGTGCCGGGCGTGCGGGGGCGACGGTGGCAAACAATACGCCTTGCACCTGATCTTCGCTGTGCAGATCCATCAGCATCACGCCGGCCTTTTGGTAAGCGAAGCCAGGGCGGTAAATGTGCTTGATGCCCCACAAAGCCGCCCGCGTCAGGCGAATGGTGTCGTTTGTGGCCTGCGTCAGCGGTACGGTGATGCCGCGCTGGTATTGCGGCTGCCGTTCACTGAAGGGGTTCGTACGGATATAGACCTGTACCGCATTCGCCAGCGAGCGTTGTCGCCGCAGCTTCTCCGCAGCACGGGCGATATAGGTGGAGACGGCTTGTTCCAGATCGGTGAGTTCGTAAACGTATTCACCAAACGAGCGCGACGACATGATCTGCTGCTTGTTCGGGGCCAGGTCTTCCAGTGCCAGGCACGATACGCCACGCAGTTCGCGCACCGTTCGTTCCAGTACCACCGAGACTTCACGCCGCATCAAGGCGGGATCGGCATCGCGTAAGGCGCGCACGGTCGTGATCCCCATGACGGCCAACCTTTCAGTCAGGCGGCGACCCACCCCCCAGACCTCGTTGACCTGAATACGGTCAAACAGCGCGGTCAGTTCGTCGGCGCTGATCTGGCCGAAGTCACACACGCCATCGGCGCCAGCCAGGTTCTTCTTGGCACAGTGGTTAGCCAGCTTGGTGAGGGTCTTGGTTGCGGCGATGCCCACGCACACGGGTATGCCCACCCATTGTCGCACCTGCCGGCGCATGCGCTGGCCCATCCCGCGGAGGCTGTCAGGTGCGAAACCATCCAGGCCCAGAAAGCATTCGTCGATGCTGTAGATTTCCTGCTCGGGTGAATAGCTGCCCAACACGCCCATCATGCGGTTGCTCATGTCAGCATAGAGCGTGTAGTTGCTTGATAGTGCCAAGATGTTGTGACGGACGGCCAGTTCCTTCAACTGGAACCAAGGCACGCCCATCTTCACCCCCAGCGCTTTCACCTCGGCGCTGCGCGCCACCACGCAGCCATCGTTGTTGGAGAGCACCACCATGGGTCGGCCTTCCAGGCTGGGGTTGAACACCTGCTCGCAGGAGACGTAGAAGTTATTGCCGTCTACCAGGGCAAACGTCATCGCTTGAACCGCTGGATCACACTGGTGACCACGCCCCAGATCGTCAGTTCCTGCCCGTCCTGGAACTCGATCGGCTCATAGGCCGGGTTCTCGGCCAACAGGCGGATTCGGCCGCGCCGCTTGTCCAGACGCTTCACCGTCATTTCGCCATCCACCACCGCGATCACAATGTCGCGGTGCTTGGCTTCCAGCGCACGGTCTACCACCAACAGATTGCCTTCCTGTATCCCCGCGCCCGTCATCGAATCGCCCGTGGCCCGGACAAAGAAGGTGGCGTCCTTGTGTTCCACCAGATGCTCGTTCAGATCCAGCCATGCCTCTATATAGTCGTCGGCCGGCGACGGAAAGCCTGCGCGTACCTTGTGACCGAACATCGGTAGGGAAAGCGGTGTGGCGTCGGGGTGCGGCATACGTGTGCCGGGTGGGGCTTCGACCAGGGCCTGAACGACTGGTGCAAGACGTATCGGCAAGCGGATGACCTTGGTGGGTTCGCCTTTGGGTCGGCCGGCACCGGGGCGCGGGCCGCCATAGGTTGATTTGTTGGATTCACTCATTCTTGAATTATGTTACACAAAACAAGAATGGAGAACTGGTATTGGATTGGTGTGGCGCGATTGGATGGTCTGATGTTATGTGGTAGCCGACAAATCCTGACCGGCAGCTCGTCGGCGATTCTGTTGAAAAACTCAAATTTCCGCTGCTCCGAATTTCTGCCAAAAACCGTACCGATCGGGAATCCTGTTCCATAGGCATGCATAGACTCGTGTGGGTGATCTTGGTTAAGTTTGAGAGCAATTTCGGTAGCCCTCCATATCCATGACTGACGCATGCTCCATAAAGCCCTAGAAATTTTTCTGCTCCACCAAAAAAGAGTTTTTCAACAGAATCCGGCCAAAGCGGCCATTCACATTTTTCAAAAGCAGCCACTCATCGACTGAAGGTAAGGATCGGAGCGCTATCCGATTCGACTATGTCTTATGTTCCGCAGGGATTGTGGTTTCAAAGCTGCGGCGTATTTCAAACTAATAACTACCCAGCATCTTTGTTCCTCTAGTAACGGCATATTTTCATCAAGCTTGTCTGCCGCAGGTAGCTCGTGAACAGCCCCAACTAGCTGGATTCGCATGTGCTTGCCATCTACTTTTCATCATAAATACGTCAAATAACGTTCACTTTCCTGTCACGTAAAGCGCCTAGGATTCCCTCCATTGGTTTTCATGAATCTTGGCTCACCTTGATGATGAAATCGAATCCTATTTTTTGATGCGAGGAGGGACCATGATCCAAATGAACAATGTCCATGTCACTTTTCCTGGCGGCATGACGGCGCTGCACCCATCCTCGCTGCACTTCCGGCAGGGCGAGTTCACGGTCTTGCTGGGAGCTTCGGGCGCTGGCAAGTCCACGCTGCTGCGCTGCCTCAACCAACTGACGCCACCTTCGGGGGGGAGTATCACGGTTGAGGGATTAGGCAGCCTCGACAACCGCTGCCGGCTGCACGAGCACCGCAAGCGTACCGGGATGATCTTCCAGCAGCACCAGTTGATTGGCCGCCAGAGCGCGCTCGCCAATGTATTGCTCGGCCGCATCGGCTATCACTCGGCGCTACGCAGCATGTTCCCGCTGCCGTTGGCGGAACGGCGTATCGCTCTCGAATGTTTGGAGCGCGTCGGCCTGCTGCACAAGGCGCTGGAGCGCGCCGATCGATTGAGCGGTGGTCAGCAGCAACGCGTCGGCATCGCCCGTGCGCTTGCGCAGCGGCCGCACCTAATGCTCGGCGACGAACCAGTGGCTAGCCTCGACCCGGCGACTTCGCACAATGTGTTGGCGCAGTTGCAGCACATCGGCCGCGAGGATGGCATCACCACCGTGGTGAGTTTGCATCAGGTGGACCTTGCGCAGGCCTATGCCGACCGCATCATCGGCCTCGCCCACGGGCGCGTGGTGTTCGACGGCGCGCCGGACGGGCTCACGCCAGCCACGTTGCAGGCCATCTACCAGCAGGCCGGCCACGGCAACAGCGCGCCGGTCACGCCCGTCCCCCCGACTACACCCATTTACGAATTCGCAACCATTGAGGATTGAATCATGAAAAAACTCCTGAGTTTCATCGCCGCACTTACGTTCGCTGTCAGCGCGCACGCCGCGCACGCCGCGCCCGACCCGGATCCGAAAACCCTGAAGGTGGCGCTGCTGCCAGACGAGAACGCCGCCACCATCATCAAGAACAACCAGGGACTCAAGGACTATCTTGAGGCTCAGCTCGGCAAGAATGTCGAACTGATTGTCACCACCGACTACTCGTCCATGATCGAGGCCATGCGTCACGGCCGCATCGACCTTGCCTATTTCGGGCCGTTGTCCTACGTGCTGGCGCGACAGAAGAGCGAGATCGAGCCGTTCGTGGCGCTCAAGACCAAGGGCAGCACCACCTACCAGTCGGTGTTGATCGCGAACAGCGCGTCCGGTGTGAATGCCATTGGCGACATCAAGGGTAAGGAAATGGCCTACGGCGACAAGGCCTCGACCTCCAGCCACCTGATTCCGAAGTCGGTGCTGGCCGAAAAGGACCTCGTGGCCGGGCGCGACTATCAAGAACACTTTGTCGGTTCGCACGATGCGGTGGCTCTGGCGGTGCAGAACGGCCACGCTCAGGCCGGGGGCCTGAGCCGTCCGATCTTTGAGTCGCTGGTCGAGCGCAAAATGGTGAGCCTGGATAAGGTGAAGGTGCTGGAGTACTCCAAGCCGTTCCCGCAGTACCCGTGGACGATGCGCTCGAACCTCAAGCCCGAGCTGAAGGACAAGATCCGCAACGCCTTCCTCAATCTCAAGGACCCGGCGGTGCTCAAGGCGTTCAAGGCTGAGGGTTTCGAGGCTATCACTGACAAGCATTACGACGTGGTGCGCAACCTCGGATACCTGCTGAAGATCGATCTGGCCAAGTTCCAGTAAGCGGATAGAGAACGATCATGTCGCAAAGTTACGATCAGATGCTTGGCGCCGAGCAGCGCGCCTGGAACCGGGATGCCTTGCGGCTCGGCGCGGTGCTCGCCGTGATCCTGGTGTGCGCCTATTACGTCGGGCTGTTCGACGGCGCGCGCCTGGCGGAGGGCGTGCCCAGCCTGTTAAGTCTGCTGGGCGAGATGCTGCCGCCCAACTTCAACGACTGGCGCAACTGGATCAAGCCGCTGTTCGACACGCTCGCCATGAGCATCGCCGGCACGGCGCTGGCGGTGGCGTTGTCGGTGCCGCTCGCGTTCCTGGCGGCGCACAATACCACGCCACACCCGCTCGTGTACCAGGCGGCGCGCGGGATACTGAACGCCCTGCGTTCCGTCCCCGAGCTGATCATGGGCATCATCTTCGTGGCCGCAGTCGGTTTTGGTGCTTTGCCCGGAGTGCTGGCGCTCGGCCTGCACTCGATCGGCATGGTCGGCAAGTTCTTCGCCGAGGCCATCGAACACACCGATGCGGCGCCGATTGAGGCGGCGCGCGCCGCAGGCGGCACGCCGCTGCAGGTGATCCTGCACGGTGTACTGCCGCAAGTGCTGCCGCAGATGGCGGACATCTCCATCTACCGCTGGGAGTACAACTTCCGCGCCTCCACCGTGATGGGTATGGTCGGCGCCGGCGGCATCGGCTTCGAACTAATGGGTTCGCTGCGCATCATGCAGTACCAGGACGTCTCGGCACTGTTGTTGGTGATCCTAGCGATGGTGACGCTGGTGGATGCCTTCAGCGGCGTGCTGAGAAAACGATTTAAATAAAACCGGAGTAATTCAAAATGAAACCAAAAGTTATCCTCACCCACCGCGTGCACCCCGAAGTCATCGAACTTCTGGCCGAACACTGCGAGGTCATTCCTAATCCTACCCATGAGACTCTGGCGCGGGACGAGATTTTGCGGCGCGCGAAGGATGCCGAGGCCATCATGACCTTCATGCCGGACCGCGTGGACGAGGAATTCCTGCGCGCCTGTCCGCAGTTGCACGTGGTCGGTTGCGCGCTCAAGGGTTATGACAACTACGACGTCGATGCCTGCACCCGGCACGGCGTATGGATCACCAACGTGCCAGACTTACTTACCATTCCGACGGCGGAGTTGACCATCGGCCTGCTCATCGGTCTGACGCGCAATGTACTCGCTGGTGATCGCTTTGTGCGTAGTGGTCAGTTCAATGGCTGGAGACCGGCGCTCTATGGTTCCGGGCTCACCGGCAAGACCCTAGGCATCATCGGTATGGGTGCGGTCGGTCAAGCCATCGCCCAGCGTCTGGTCGGATACGAAATGCGTGTGCTGTACACCGATCCGGTGGCACTGCCGAAGGAGAAGGAAGAGCAATGGAGCCTTGATCGTGTGGAGTTGCCGGCGCTACTCGCCGCGAGCGACTTTGTCGTGCCCATGGTGCCGTACCGCGACGAAACGCTGCACATGATCGACAGTAGTGCGCTCGCACGGATGAAGACGGGGGCCTACCTGATCAACACCTGCCGCGGCTCGGTGGTGGACGAGCAGGCGGTGGTCGAGGCGCTGGCTTCCGGCCGCTTGGCCGGCTATGCCGCCGACGTATTCGAGATGGAGGAATGGGCGCGCCCCCACCGACCGCACGACATTCCCCAAGCGCTGCTTGACGACTCTGAGCGCACCTTGTTCACGCCGCACATCGGCTCGGCGGTGGACGCGGTACGGATCGAGATCGAGCTTGAGGCGGCGCGCAACATCCTACAGGCGCTGCGCGGAGAAATCCCGCAGGGTGCGATCAACCGACCGCAGGCGAGGATGATCGCCTGACGATGCTAAACCTTGAGCACGTCGCCAGTTTTCTGGCCGTGCTCCGTACTCAAAGCTTCCGTGCCGCGGCACACGAGCGCGCGTTGTCGCAGGCCACGGTGTCGCAGCATATCCAGAAACTCGAGGCGGCGCTCAACACATGCCTGATCGAGCGATCCCATAGCGGTTGCTCCCCGACCCCAACGGGCATAGCGCTGCTGCCGTATGCTGAAAGCCTGATGCATGTAAACGCGCGCGCCCTGAATCTGTCTTGCCACCGGGCGATTAGCATTGGTGCCAGTTCCAACATTGGCATCTATCTGCTGCAGCCCTACGTTAAGTCGTTTCTGGCGAAGACGGATGGACAATATCCAGTCGAAATCGTTATCCATCAAAATCCGGCCATTGCCGACAAACTGGAGTGTGGCGAAATTGATGTCGCCACTATGGAATGGTGGGATGATCGCCCCGGCTATATTACGCGCCCATGGCGGCAGGAGAAATTGGTGGTGATCGTGGCGCCCGATCATCCGTGGGCGAAGTTGCCCGAAGTGCCTCGAGCCATGTTAAGGGATGTGCCATTTTTGGGTGGCGAACCCGGCACTGGCACAGGTAGATTGCTTGTGCATCACATGGGCGAAGCCATGCGCGGCGTACAAGTGTCGATGCAACTAGGCAGCACTGAAGCCGTGAAGCGATGGGTTCAAGCTGGCTTAGGCGTATCAATTGTGCTGTCCAGCACCGTCGTCGAGGAATGCCGCGCTGGCACATTGCTTGCGGTCCCCCTTGAAGGCGCCCCGATATCAAAAACCTTATATGTGATTTGGCGTGCCACGTTGAGCCACGACAGCTTGCCGCTACGTCTCGCCAAGTGGCTACTCGATCACAACACAGCGGCGGCGAACACCTAGCCAGAAGTGGTCCCGCATATCTGCACAGCGCTATAAGTGAAAACTCCGAGCATGGTGCTGGGCTGGTAGCACATTTTTAAACCTTTAATCTTTATGTCTGCTTAGGCCGATTATGCAAAGTCGTTGATTATGGAAAGTAGCCGGGGTGGTTTTCGTTAAGAGGTAGGCTGTAAGCGGCCCGGCAGCAGCTGATGCCGCCGCAAGCTATACATAATTCCAGCGGTCGTATGAAGTGGTGACTCCACTTCAGGAGACCGTTATGAACCACACCACACTACATCGGGCCGCGCCAAGTGCGCGGCCACCTACTGCATCCACGGACCACATTGCCGAGGAACTCCGCCACTACGACACACACCTGCGCGATGTGCGAGGGCT
>NZ_AQWL01000002.1 GCF_000376425.1 Thiobacillus denitrificans DSM 12475
GATGCTAAAGCACGCGATATTTCTTCGCGTTCAGCTAATGTCAGCGTCAAGCTCGATCGGTGTCGTGGCGCCGGGCTTATCCCGCCGGTCTCAGCCAGTATGCGTTGTATGGATGAGTGGTTTCGATCAAACAACTGGGCGATCTGTTGAAGGGACTCCCCTTTCCTCCAACGTTCCCACATCAAGGCTTTCTGGCTTTCCGTGTAATAGATCCGAGGTCTTCGTTTCATCTGCAACACTCCTTCTGCTTACGCAGTCTCTAGTGTGTTGCATCCACCGGTTGAATCCGCCGAAGTTCTCCCGACACTCCTGAATCGCAACGATGTCGAACCAGTTAATCACTTCAGCGATGAGGGAGAGATCCTGGTCTCGGCGATGCTGGGCGCCGAGATTGGCGATGTTCCATGTGGCAACGAGGAGTTTTCCCGCCTGCCGTTTTGGAATCCGGCGCGTTTTCTTGTGCTTCCGAAGCCAGCCCACCTCACCGGCAACGGCGTAATCGAACGCGAATTTCGGCTTCGGAAAAACAGGCATGTTCGATACCCCGGAAATTTGCCGCACATGCACTGCGCCGCCAGTGCGAGCGGGCCAAGATTAGCGATACACCCTAACAAGATAGCCAATATCCAAATGAAAACATCCCGGAACACCAGCACAGCACCAAAGGATACTGAATCGGCTTCGCGCAGTTCGATGTCGAACACAGCTCACGCTATCGATGTCAGACGTTCTGCTACGGAAAGTCACGACGATCATGCGAGCAGGTTACGGCCGCAGACGGTCCCGTTTCCTACAGCAGCCACTCGATCGGAAGGCAGGACAGAATGCGGATTCCCCAGCGCTGGAACGTGCTGGTACCCGGCTCGGTCGCGTGGATAACGGTTCCATCCGGCCCCTGCTCGCGCCAGTTGAGGCGGCCATCGTCCGTGAGCGCCACTTCATAGGCGCGCATGGGAATGTCGGTTTCGAACGCGCGGGAGACGGCGGCGGCAAGCCGGGGGCTCTCGATGACGAAGCCGAGCTCGGTGTTGAGGTGTATCGAGCGCGGATCGAAGTTGAACGAGCCGATGAACAGCCTGTGGTTGTCGACCGTGAAGGTCTTGGCGTGCAGGATCGATCCGCTGGATCGCAGCACATGGCCTTTGGCGCTGCCGCTGCCGCCTGAGCCGGCACCGACGAGCTTGCGGCGTGGCCGCTCGTTCCCTTCCGGGCCGCGCATTTCGAACAGGCGGATGCCGGCGCGCAGCAGGGCTTTGCGGCGTTCGGCATAGCCCGCATGGACGATCCACACATCCGTCGCTGCGAAGGCATTGGTGAAGATGGAGACATCCACGCCGCTCGCCGCAAGTCCCGAAAAGGCCTCGGCGCCGGCGCGGGTGGGCACAAAATAGCCGGAGATCAGCCGTACCTCGCGTTCGGGTCTGCCGATGGCCTCGTGCAGCGCGGTAGCCAGCAGCTTTTCCTTGTCGATGTCGCCGAGACCCTTGGCAGGATCGTCGCTGATCATGCGGATCGCCGCCCATTCGAATGGCAGCGATCCGGCGACCATCTGCTCGATGAACGGAAGCGCGCGGATCGCTTCCATATAGACGCGGGCAGCCGGGTCGCGCTCGACCAGCGAGGTCTGGCGGGCAAGGGCCTTTAGATCCCCGGCCGGCAGGATCCTGTCTGCGGGATAAGCAGACAGGCTCGACCAGTAGCGGTCGAAGTCGCGCGAGACGTCCTCCACGACCGGGCCGATCGCGAGCACGTCCATATCGGAGAACAGCGCTTCGTCGCGGGCGCCGAAATACTCGTCGCCGATGTTGCGGCCGCCGATGATCGTCGCCTGGTTGTCGGCAGTGAAGCTCTTGTTGTGCATCCGGCGATTGAGGCGCGGAAAATCGGTCAGATAACCGACCAGCTTGGGATGCCGCACGACAAACTGGTTGAACAGGCGGATTTCGATATTGGGATGCAGGTCCAGCGCGGCCAGCACCGGATCGAGACCGGCGATGCCGTTGTCGTCAAGCAGCATGCGGACCCGCACGCCGCGATCGGCCGCCTCGTGCATGGCCTCCAGCATCAGGGTTCCGGACAGGTCGCCTTGCCAGATATAGTATTGAATATCGAGGCTGCGAACCGCTGCGCGCGCGAGCAGGACGCGGGCGGCAAAGGCTTCGCGCCCGTTCGCCAGCATATGGACGCCGGATCGGCCCGGATGCTCCGTGCATGCACTCGCGGTCCCGCGCCCCAACGGGGTATCCCCGGTATCGGTCAAGTAGACCGACGGCGCGCGCGGGTCGAGCGGAGGCAGGGGATGGCGCAGCCTGGTCACGATCCCTGCGGTGATCAGAAAAAGGAATAGCGCGCCGATAAACTGGAGCAGCAGCATCCGCTTCCTCGTGTCCCGGGATCGGCTTAACGCCGCCCCGGCCTGTGCAGGCCGGGCGCGAGCAGGACGGGAAAGATGCCCTGCAACAGCAAGCGGACAGCGGCGGCGATGGCGAGGAAGGCGGTGCCGGTCGGGATCGGGTCCGGTCCGGCCGTCTTGCCCGGGTTCGTCATGGTCGGGTTTCTTCCGTTTTCCTCATCGCATCAATGCCTGGTCAATGACCATATCGATGATCTTTTTTTCCACCCATCTCGCCACGCGCATGGAATGGCTGACCGGCCTTCTTCCCTCACCGCCACCACACGGCCATTATTTCGCAGGAAGCGGTGTAGGAGCGGAATAACGGCTAATCTATTGATTCCACAAAGAGAGGCGCGCCACTATTTTAACCTCCTGACAGCGTGCGCCGCGTGTCCAGGAGCGCGTCACGCGTTCGCCATGAGGCCAGCATGAGATCACAATCGACCCGGGTCAGCGCGTCACCTCGCGATGTCAGCCCACCGCCCGCACCCGGCGATCCGTCCACGCAGGATGCCGACGAAGTCGCCCGGATCCTGGGGGCCGACCTCGAGAACGGCCTGAGCACCGGCGAGGCGGCCCGCCGCCTCGCCCAGGATGGGCCGAACGCGCTGCGCGCGGCACCCCCGATCCCACGCTGGCGGCGCATCCTGGCCCAGTTCCAGGACCCGTTGATTTACCTGCTGCTGGCGGCGATCGCCATCTCGCTGGTCGCCTGGCTGATCGAGGGCCGCATCGGCTGGCCGGTCGACGCGATCGTGATCGGGGTCATCGTGGCGATGAACGGCCTGCTTGGCTATGTGCAGGAAGCCAAGGCGCGCGACGCGGTGGCTGCGCTGGCGCGAATGACCGCGGTCACCTCGGCGGTGCTGCGCGACGGCCAGCTGCAGCGGATCCCGAGCGTGCAACTGGTGCGCGGCGACCTGCTCGTGCTCGGTGAAGGCGACGCCGTCGGCGCCGATGCGCGACTGATTCAGGCGGCATCGCTGCGCGTGCAGGAGGCCTCGCTGACCGGCGAGAGCGAGGCCGTGCTGAAGGACGCCGCGACCCTGCCCGGCCCGGCAGCGCTCGGCGACCGGCTCGACATGGTGTTCAAGGGCACGGCCGTTGCACAGGGCAGCGGCCGCGCGGTGGTCACCGCAACCGGTATGGCCAGCCAGATGGGCGCGATCGCCGAGATGCTCGACGCCACCGAAGCAGAGTCGACGCCGCTGCAGAAGGAGGTCGCCAGGATCGGACGCATGCTCGGCATCGGCGTCGTCGTCATTGCGCTGATCGTCGTCGCAACGGTGTTCCTGGTCTTCGAGGTGCGCAGCGCCGCCGACGTCATCAACGTGCTGCTGCTCGGCGTCTCGCTGGCCGTGGCCGCGGTGCCCGAGGGGCTGCCGGCGATCCTGTCGGTGGTGCTCGCACTCGGCGTGCAACGAATGTCGCAGCGCAACGCGATCGTCAAGAACCTGTCGTCGGTCGAAACGCTGGGCTCGGCCTCGGTCATCTGCTCCGACAAGACCGGCACCCTGACACGCTCGGAGATGACGATCGAGCGGTTGATGACCGCCTCGGGCACAGCCCGCATCACCGGCGTCGGCTACGTGCCGCAGGGCAGTGTCGAGGTCGACGGCGCAGCGCTGCAGGACGAAGCGCTGCGTGCTGAGGCGATCCTCGTGCTGAGCGGCGGCAGCCTGGCCGGCAATGCCCAGTTGCAGCAGACGAGCGACGGCGACTGGGTGATCCAGGGCGATCCGACCGAGGCGGCCTTCCTCGTCGCCGAACGCAAGCTCGGCGTGCACGCGCAGCGCGAACGGCGTTTCGAGCGCATCGGCGAGATTCCGTTCACCTCCGAACGCAAGATGATGTCCACCATCGAAGTGGACCACGAGCACGGCGACGAACGCATGCTGATTGCCAAGGGCGCCCCCGACGTGCTGCTGGAACGCTGCACGCACGCGCGCGTCGGCATGGACGTGGTGGCACTCGACGCCGCGCTGCGCCAGCGCATCCTGGCCGACGTCGACGCGCTCACCGACGCCGCGCTGCGCACGTTGGCGGTCGCTTACCGTCCGCTGCGTGCCGACGAGGGCACCGGTTCACAAGACCTCGCGCAGATCGAACGCGACCTCGTCTTTGCCGGCACCGTCGGCATCATCGACCCGCCGCGCGAGGAAGCGGCACAGGCCATCGCCGAGGCTCACCGCGCCGGCATTCGCGTGATCATGATCACCGGCGATCACCCGCGCACGGCGGCGCGGATCGCCGCCGATCTCGGCATCGTCGAAGCCGGTGCGGCTGCGCTGACCGGGACCGATCTCGACAAGCTCGACGAAGCGGGCTTTGCCGAAGCGGTGCGCAGCACCTCGGTGTTCGCCCGCGTGGCGCCGGCCCACAAGCTGCGCATCGTCGACGCGCTGCAGGCCGACGGCAACGTCGTCGCGATGACCGGCGACGGCGTCAACGACGCGCCGGCATTGAAGTCGGCCGACATTGGCGTGGCGATGGGCGTCGCCGGCACCGAGGTCACCAAGGAAGCCGCGCGGATGATCCTCGCCGACGACAACTTCGCGACGATCGTGCACGCCGTGCGCGAGGGGCGCGCCATCTTCGACAACATCCGGAAGTTTCTGCGTTACCTGTTGTCGTCGAACATGGGAGAAGTGCTGACCGTGTTCCTCGGCGTCGTGCTGGCCGGCGTGATCGGCCTCAGCGGGCCGGATTCCGGCGGTGCCGTGGTGCTGCCGCTGCTGGCCACGCAGATCCTGTGGATCAACCTGATCACCGACTCCGGCCCCGCGCTGGCCATGGGCGTTGATCCCGAGACCGAGGATGTCATGGCGCGCAAGCCGCGCCCGCCGCAGCAACGGGTCATCGACGGCCGGATGTGGGCCGGAGTGCTGGAGATCGGTGCGGTGATGGCGCTGGTCACGCTGCTGACGCTCGACCTGTACCTGCCGGGGGGGCTGATCGAAGGCACGCACGAGTTGGCCAATGCGCGCACCGCCGCGTTCACGACGCTGGTCTTCGCGCAGCTGTTCAACTGCTTCAACGCCCGCTCCGAATCGGTCAGCGCGTTCCGCCACCTGTTCGTCAACCCGTGGCTTTGGGGCGCGATCGCGCTGTCGGTCGTGCTGCAGGTGGCCGTCGTCCATGTCGGTTTCCTGAACACCGCGTTCGGCACGGTGCCGCTGACGCCCGACCAATGGCTGGTCTGCGTGGCGATGGCCAGCGTGGTACTCTGGTTCGAGGAACTGCGCAAGCTGGCGGCGCGGGTATTCGGCTGGTAGCGGGAAGTCAAGGGCGAAGCCGAACCCGCCGCGTCACCGCCGAACGCAGCGGCCGGTTTCTCTGCCCACGAGAACCAGGCCACACACATGCAAAAGCCCGGCATGGCCGGGCTTTTGCATGTTCAATGGGGAAGCTAGTTTTTCTTTGATTCAACCGCCAGCCCCGCTTCCTTCCACTCCGGGAAGCCGCCGCGGAACCAGTAGACATTTTTCCAGCCGGCCTGGATCGCCATGGTGGCGGACTTGTAGCTCTTCCAGCAGATGGTGCCGTCGCAATACATCATGAAGGGGGCATTCTTGTCCTTCGGCAGCCTGTTCAGTGCGAACTGGTCGTCCGCCGGGTCGAAACCGACTTCCTTGGCGCTGCCTTCATTGTAAGGAACGGAAATGGCGCCGGGAACATGGGCGGTTTCGTATTCTTCTTTCACCCGCACGTCGTAAACCGGCGTTTGTTTGGCAATCAGTGCCTGGGCCTCGGCAGCGCTGATGATCTTGGCACCGGGCAGGCTGGTGGGCGTGGTATTCAGCATCGAGGCGACGCTTTTGAAATCGGCCCTGGTGGCGGTGGAGAGCGCGAGATTGAGGCTGTTGCCTTTCTGCAGGGTGGCGGCCAGCTTTTGCTGGGCGCCTGCCGATACGGTTTCAGGCTGTATGGTCAGCGCGCGCAGCGGCACCGATGCGCCAGTGAAAACGATGCGCCCGCCGTTGGCCGCAGTCCAGGTTTTGGCTTCCTCGGCGGAGGCGACCGCCAGGTCATAGCGGCCAAGCTTCAGCCCGTACAGCGGAGCCTCGGCCATGCGATGAAATTTGATTTCGGCAAAGTCGCTTTTGGCCAGTCCGCGGCTGTTGATCTCGCTGCGCGCCATGCTGCCCATCAGTGATTCGTAATCGGGAACGCCCAGTCTGGCGCGCGATTTGGCGCCCAGCGTACCTTTGTAATCCGGGCCCGACACGAACGCGGCGGCGATCGTCGCGTTGGATTTGAGTATGGGCTCGAACTTGAATTTGCTGACGTTGGCGATCACTTGGGCGGGGCCGAACACCATGTCCAGCGTGCCGTCCTTGGCGTGCTTGATGGCGGCAAAGCCGCGCGTGTAATACTGCAGCCGGACCGGCTGGCCGAGCGCCCGTTCGACTTCGTTGGTGAAGGCGCGGTAGCGCTGGGTGGTATTGAAATCGGTGATCGATTCGTTTTGATCGAGCACCACGCCGAGCGTGAGCGGTGCGGCCTGGACAACAGCCGAGACCAGGAACAGGGACAGGATGGCTAAACGCATGGTCGTCTCCACGGGATGACGTGGAGTTTAACGGCCAGCCCTATGGAAAGTTTAATTGCAGCTACGCGGGGATATTGGCTCGCCAGCGCTGCAAGGTGGCGCGCAACAGGTCTTCCTGTACCGGCAGCGTCAATGCGGCATCGATGCGCAGGCGGGCGCTGACTTTATCGAGCACGACCTGATGTGCCGTTTCGTAAAAAACCAGGATACGGGTGCCGGGCGCGCTTTGCACCGCGGCCAGCAGGGATTCGAGGTTGGACAGACGGTCGCGGAAATCCGTCTGGTGGTAAAAATCCGCCACGATGACCGCGGGCGGATTTTTGCGCACCAGGCTGATGGCCTTGCGCTCCGACCACTCGGCGACGACCGTGTAACCCAGCTCCTGATACAGTTTTTTGTAGCCGGCCGTGCCGATGAAGGCGTTGACCATGAGCAGCACGGGCGAGCTGCTCATGCGGCTGGTTTTTTGCTGGCAGGCTTCCTGGCGGTGGCAGGTTTGGCGGGCGCCTTTTTGGTTGTTGCCTTTTTCGCTGCGGGTTTTTTCGCTTCCGCCGCTTCTGCGGGCTTTTCCTTCTTCTTCACCGCGGGTTTGGCCGCGGCCTTTTTCGCTGGCTTCCTGGCCGGGCCCTTGGCCACGCGTGTGGCGATCAGCGCAAGCGCCTCATCCAGCGTGATCTCCTCCGGCGTGAGGTCCTTCGGCAGCGTGGCGTTGGTGCTGCCGTGCTTGACGTAGGGGCCGTAGCGGCCGCTGCGCACCGTGATGTCCTTGCCGTCGTCCGGATGCGGGCCCAGGGTTTTGAGCACCGAGGCGGCGGAGTCGGCGCCGCGCGGGGCGCGTTCCATCGCCAGCACTTCGAGCGCCCGTGGCAGATCGATTTCGTACACGCTGTCGGTCTTGGGGATCGACTTGAACTTGCCGTCGTGCAGCAGATAGGGGCCGAAGCGGCCGTTGTTGGCGACGATCGGCAGGCCGGTGGCCGGGTGGTGTCCCACTTCGCGCGGCAGCGAGAGGAATTTCAGCGCCAGTTCGAGCGTCGCATTCTCCAGCGGGATGTCCTTCGGCCACGAGGCGCGGCGCGGTTTCGGTGCCTTCTTGTCTTCCGGCATCTCGCCGATCTGCACGTAGGGGCCGAAGCGGCCGGACAGCAGCTTGACGTCGAGGCCGGAAGCCGGATCCTGGCCGAGAATATTGTCGCCCTCGGCGGTGGCCGCATGCAGCGGCCGCGTGTAGTCGCATTCCGGGTAGCCGGAGCAGCCGATGAACAGCCCGCGCTTGCTCGCCTGCATGAACAGCGGCTTGCCGCACTTGGGGCAGGCCTCCAGGATCGGGCAGCCGCGTTCGACGTCCTGCTTGGCCTTCAACTCGCCGTCGAACTCCTTCCAGAATTCGCCGAGGAGGCGCGACCATACGCGCTTGCCGTTGGAGACGTCGTCGAGCTTGTCCTCCAGCTTGGCGGTGAAGTCGTAATCGACGTAATGGGTGAAATGACGGGTCAGGAAGCAGTTGACCAGACGGCCGATATCGGTCGGCTGAAATCGCTTCTTTTCCAGTACCACGTATTCGCGATCCTGCAGGGTGGAAATGATGCTGGCGTAGGTGGAAGGCCGGCCGATGCCATACTCCTCCAGCGCCTTCACCAGCGATGCCTCGGTGTAACGCGGCGGTGGCTGGGTGAAATGCTGCTCACCGTAAAGACGGTCGACCGGCAGGGTTTCGCCTTCGGTCAACGCCGGCAGTTTCGATTCTTCTTCGTCTTCGTCATCCTGGTACACCGCGAGAAAGCCGGCGAATGCCAGCGTCTGCCCGGTGGCGCGGAAGGTGCCCTCACCCACCGTGATGTCGGCGGCGACGGTGTCGAACTGCGCCGGCGCCATCTGGCAGGCGACAGTGCGCTTCCAGATCAGCTCGTAGAGCCTCGCCTGGTCGTGCGAAAGGAACGACTTCACCGCTTCCGGTGTGCGCATGACCGCGGTCGGACGCACCGCCTCGTGGGCTTCCTGTGCGTTCTTGGTCTTGGCCTTGTAGTGGAGCGCGGTCGGCGGCAGGAATTCCTTGTCGAAGTTGGCGCTCACATACTTGCGGAGATCGGTAATCGCTTCCTGTGCCAGATTCACCGAGTCGGTACGCATGTAGGTGATGAGACCGACCGGGCCTTCGCCCAGATCGATCCCTTCGTATAGCTGCTGCGCGGTGCGCATCACGCGGTCGGTGGTCATGCCGAGCTGGCGCACGCCGGCCTGCTGCAGCGTCGAGGTGGTGAACGGCGCGCCGGGGTGGCGGGCGCGGCGTTTCTTTTCGATGCGCATCACCGTGGCATCGCGGCCTTCCAGTGTCGCCAGCCATTCCTTGCTGCGTGCCTCGTGCCCGACCGTGAACTGTTCGAGTTTTTCGCCCTTGAAATGGGTGAGCTTGGCGGTGAAGGGCTGCGCGCCCTTGTGGCTGTCGAGGTGAAGCGTCCAGTACTCGCGTGGCACGAAGGCTTCGATTTCCTCTTCGCGCTCGACGATCATCCGCAATGCGGGGGACTGCACGCGGCCGGCGCTCAAGCCCGGGCTGATCTTGCGCCACAGCAGCGGCGACAGGTTGAAGCCGACCAGATAATCCAGCGCGCGGCGGGCCTGCTGCGCGTCGACCAGATCGGATGCGATCTCGCGCGGATTGCGCACGGCGTCCTGGACGGCGGATTCGGTGATCTCGTAGAACGCTACCCGTTTCATCGGGGTCTTGACCTTGCGTTCCTTGAGGATTTCGCTGATGTGCCAGGAAATCGCCTCGCCTTCCCTATCCGGGTCGGTGGCCAGCAGTACTTCGTCGGCTTTTTTGGCGGCCTTGACGATGGCATCGACGTGCTTGGCGTTGCGTTCGATGATCTGGTATTTCATGCTGAAGCTTTCGGTGTCGACCGCACCGGTTTTCGGCTCCAGGTCGCGCACGTGGCCGTAGCTGGCGAGAATTTCGTAGTCGGCGCCGAGGTATTTCTTCAGCGTTTTGGATTTCGACGGCGATTCGACGATGACAAGCTTGGACATGGTTATTTAATTCAGTGTAAACGTCCTGGCTCGTGGTTCAGCAGCATGTCTTCCAGGTGGGTGAAATGTTCGATCAGCCCGCGGCTCCACAGCACGATCAGCGTCATCCAGCGCACATGGTCCGGCTCGATATCCTCGCCGCCCAGCGCCATCAGGCCGGAAATCACCCATTCGCGCGATTCGGGGTCGAGGATTTCGGCATTGACCAGATAGGCCAGTTCGGCGCGACAGGCGTCGTTCAGTCGCTCCAGTTCTTCCGGCGCGTAATGGCGGTCATACGCCAGGGCCAGCCGTTCGTGGCTGGCGCTGCTGGCCAGATTGGCATACCAGTCGAGCGCGGCGTTGATGTCGGCTTCCTCGAAGCCGGCGGCGAACAGGCGCTTTTCCAGCGCGTCGCGATCGGGCGCCAGCTCCGCCATGCGGAAGCTTTCATACAGGTAAACCAGGATGTCGAGCATAGTGTCAGTGGATTTTTTGGTAGCGCCCGCCGGGCAGGGAGGCAATCCGCCCATCCAGTTCAAGCGTCAACAGCTTCGCTGAAAGCGCATCCAGCGTCAACCCGGTTCTTTGTGTCAGCGCGTCCAGGCTGGCCGGCGCTCCGTCGAGCGCATCCAGTACCGGATCGGACAGGGTTTCCGGCGGCACCCGCGAGCGGGGTGGGGCCAGCCGCTGCTGCCAAGCCAGTTCGTCGAGAATATCGGCGGCCGATTCGACCAGCTTGGCGCCCTGCTTGATCAGTGCATGGCAGCCGCGCGCCAGCGGCGAATGGATGGAACCGGGAATGGCAAACACTTCGCGCCCCTGTTCGGTGGCGACCCGCGCGGTGATCAGCGAGCCGCTGTCGGGCGCCGCCTCCACCACCAGCACGCCGCGGGAGAGGCCGCTGATCAGCCGGTTGCGGCGCGGGAAATGGCCCGGCAGCGGCGGCGTGCCGAGCGGAAACTCCGACACGATCAGGCCGTTTTCGGCCAGCTGGTGCGCCAGCGCCTTGTTGCGCGCCGGATAAATGCGGTCGAGCCCGGTGCCGATGACGGCGACGCTCGATCCTGCGCCCGCCAGCCCACCGCGATGGGCCGCCGCGTCGATGCCGAGCGCCAGCCCGCTGACGATGGTAAGCCCGGCGTCGGACAGCGCATGGGCAAAGGCTTCGGCGTCGCGCACCCCCTGCGGCGTGGCGTTGCGGCTGCCGACGATGCCGAGGCCGGGCTGGCTCAATAGGGCGCGTCGTCCCTTGCAAAACAGCAGCGCGGGCGGATCGGCGATTTCCAGCAGGCTCTTCGGGTAGTCCTCGTCGGCCAGCGTCATCAGGCTGTTGCCCGGCTGGTCGAGCCAGGCATGGGCAGCGTCAAGCTGCACGGCGTCGGGTTCGGCCAACAGCGCGTCGCATTGGGCGGAGGAAAGATGCGCCGTCAGTGCCGTGCGGCCGGATGCCAAAACGGCCTCCGGAGAACCGAAGGCCGTCAGCAGGCGGAGCAGGCTGGTGTTGCCGACACCGGGGGCGAGGGCGAGGCGCAGCCAGAGGTCGAGCGCGTTCAATCAGGGTTTTTCACGGTATCGAGCAGGTAGACCGGGCGTTCGGATTGCATGATCAGTGCGTAGGACACGTGATCGAACACGCGGTACACCATGACGAGGCCAGTGCGGGAGTCCGGGAGCTGGGTGGCGCCGGCTTGGGCTTTGTCGACGCAGCTGCGGTCGTACACTTCCTTGGGGTCGAAGAACTGGTCAAAGCTCACTTTCTTGCCGGGTTTCAGGCAACCCACGTCCATGTAGGCCCAGGGCCCGGGCTGGACTTCCGCGGCGGGGCAGTCCTGCATGACCTTGCCGGGCTCATAAGGCTGGTCGAAGCTGATTTTTTCACCTGGTTTGACGCAGCCGGAATCGAGAAAGACCCAGCGCTGGCGGCCGCCCGCATGCTTGTCCGTCTTGACCAGTTTTCCTGCGCGATATACCGCCAGTACGTGACCGGGTTCGAGACCGTCCTGCGCGCCGCGGTTGATCACCACCGTCTGATAGCGCCCGGAGTTGGATGTTTCTTCAGCGCCGTAGGCGGAAATCACCTTGCCGGAAACCGGTTTTTCCGGCGAATGCGGCACGAATTCGAACACGGTGCTTTCCTGCGCCGGCAAGAGCTTGTCCTTGGCGAAGATCTCTTGCGTCACCCGCTTGAGCTGCAGTTTTTGCGGGTTACCGGCGACCAGCGTCTCGGCATCGCCCAAAAACACGGCCTCATAGCCCAGTAGCGCCCCATTGTCGGGGTTGGTCAAGGCTTGTCCCTTGCGGTAAACCTGCCAATTGCGGTTTGCGGAACCATCGCTCGTAGCGTACACCGTGTCGCCCATCGTCATGATGACGCGTTCTTCATTGGTGCCGAGGATCTGCTGTGCGTTGCTCAGCTGGTCTTCGCTGACCAGCAACGGCTGTTTCAGAAAGGCATGGATCGCCGTGATGGGAATCGCCGGAATGGCATTGTCGCCGAGCGCGCTTGCGCGCGCGCCGGGCGACAGCCTGATCGTCTGCATGCCATTTTTGCCGCCCTTGACCAGCGTCAGGCGCGGCTCCTTGCCGCTGCGGTCGAGCACGACCAGGTCGCCCGGATAAATCCAGTGCGGATTCTTGATTTCCGCGCGGTTCAGCTTCCAGATCTGCGGCCAGCGCCACGGATCCTTGAGAAACTTGCCGGAGATATCCCACAGCGTGTCGCCTTTGACCACGACGTATTTGTCCGGCGCGTTGTCCTGCAATTTAAGGGTATCGGCCAGCGTGGGAGCGACGGCCAGCAGCAGGGCAAGAGAAACAACGAGTTGACGCACGGGGAACCCTCCATTTAGACCTTGTCTAATTTTCTGCGTTGAAAATATACTGTGCGCCTAACTTACGGCTATCCGCCGTCTTATATTTAGGGTTGCTGGCGTCCGAGTGCGGATTTTGCATCAAAGTGTGCCTCCAGTCCCTTCATTCGTAAAGCTTTTTATGGCCAGACTCGACATTTTGCATTACCCCGATGCGCGCCTGCACACCGTCGCCAAGCCGGTGCAGGCGGTGGATGCACGCATCCGCAAGCTGATCGACGACATGGCCGAGACCATGTATGCCGCTCCCGGCATTGGCCTGGCCGCCACCCAGGTCAACGTTCACGAACGCGTCGTCGTCATCGATATTTCCGAAACCCACGACGAACTGCGCGTGTTCATCAATCCCGAAATCGTCGCGCAGTCCGGACGTGAAGAAAGCGAAGAAGGCTGCCTGTCGGTGCCGGGCATTTTCGACAAGGTGGAGCGCGCCGAGCGCGTCACCGTCCGCGCGCTCGATCGCGACGGCAAGCTGTTCGAGATCGAGGCCGAGGGCCTGCTGGCGGTGTGCATCCAGCACGAAATGGATCACCTGATGGGCAAGGTCTTTGTCGACTATCTGTCCAATCTCAAACGCAATCGCATCAAGGCCAAGCTGGCCAAACAGGCGCGCGAGCACCGCCCCGACGCCGCGCCCGTGCGCGCGTCGCTTTGAGCCGTTCCCCGTGCGCATTGTTTTTGCCGGAACCCCGCCGTTTGCGGCGGCAGCCCTGAACGCCCTGGCAGATGCCGGGCACGACATCGTCCTGGTGCTGACCCAGCCTGACCGTCCGGCCGGACGCGGCATGAAATTGGCCGCCAGCGTCGTCAAGCAGGCGGCACTGGCACGCGGCCTGCCGGTCGCGCAGCCCGCCAACCTGAAACCGCCCCATTCTCTGGACGAACTACGTGCGGCGCATGCCGACATCATGGTCGTCGCGGCCTACGGACTGATCCTGCCGCAGGCCGTGTTGGACCTGCCGCGTTTCGGCTGCCTCAATATCCACGCCTCGCTGCTGCCGCGCTGGCGTGGTGCGGCGCCGATCCAGCGCGCGATTCTGGCGGGCGACACGGAAACCGGCATCACCATCATGCAAATGGACGCCGGCCTCGACACCGGCGCGATGCTGATGAAAACGGTGGTGCCGATCCTTGAAACCGACACCGCAACCAGCCTGCATGACACCCTGGCCGCGGCTGGAGCCAGCGCCATCGTCGAGGCGCTGGCGCACTACCCTGCGCTGGTGCCGCAGCCGCAGGACGACGCGCAGGCCACCTACGCCGCCAAACTCGGCAAGGAAGAAGCCAGGCTGGACTGGCGCCAGCCGGCCGACCTGCTGGCACGTGCCGTGCGCGCCTACAATCCGGCCCCCGGCGCGTGGACGTTGCTGGACGGCGAGCCGCTGAAAATCTGGGCGGCGCACGCCGGCACCGATCCATTGCGTGCCAGCGCAGGTGGAAACGCGTATGTGCCGGGTGAGGTGCTGCGCGCCGGAGCGGACCAGCTGGTCGTCGCCTGCGGCAGCGGAACGCTGGCCTTGCAGGTGGTCCAGCCGGCAGGCGGCAAACGGATGAGTGCCGCCGCCTTTCTCGCCGGCCGCCCGCTGCCGCCCGGAATCCGGCTCGGCGCCTGAAGTCGAATCGCGCGCCGGGTGCCTGCGCGACCCTGATATCATCCGCCGCTCGATGCGGTGGCCGGAATCCCATGAATCAACCGATGATGAAGCGGGGCGTTTTTCCCCATGCGTAAGCTGCAAAAACTCGCCGCCGGCGCGCTCGAGGAGGTGCTCGCAGGTACGGCGCTGCACCAGGTGTTGCCGCGGTGCCTGCAGCATCTGCACACACCGGGCGAACGCGGCGCGCTGCAGGACATCGTGTATGGCAGCCTGCGCCAGCTGGGCCGCCTCGACGCCTGGCTGGCGGCGCTGCTCGAACGTCCTCTGACCGATCCGCAACTGGGCTGGCTGCTGCGCGTGGCGCTGTATCAGCTGGCCTACACCCGTGCTCCCGCCCATGCCGTGGTGCACAACGCCGTCACCGCGGCGGGCCAGGGCTGGCGACGCGGCCTCGCCAATGCGGTGCTGCGCAATTTTCAGCGCCGCCGCGCCGACCTGGAAAAAATCGCCGACGACCAGCCGTCCGCGCGCTGGTCGCACCCCGACTGGTGGATTGCGAAGCTGCAAACCGAATATCCGGACCAATGGCAGGGCATGCTCGAAGCCAGCCTGTTGCATCCGCCGTTCACCCTGCGCGTCAATCGCCGCCACGGCGATGTCGCCAGCTATCTTCGGCGCCTGAACCAAGCCGGGATGCCGGCGCATCAAACCGGCCCGGACGCGGTCACTCTCGACCGCGCGGTGCCGGTGCACAGCCTGCCCGGCTTCGACCAGGGCGACGTGTCGGTGCAGGATGCCGGCGCACAGTGGGCGGCGCGCCTGCTCGATGCGCAGCCTGGCGAACGGGTACTCGACGCCTGCGCGGCACCTGGCGGCAAGAGCGGCCATATCCTGGAACGCGCCGACGTGGTGCTGACGGCGCTCGACGTGGATGCGGCGCGGCTGGCACGAGTGCACGAAAATCTCGACCGCCTGCATCTGCATGCAACGCGGGTCGAAGGCGATGCGGCGCAGCCCGCCGCCTGGTGGGACGGCCGGCCGTTCGACCGCATCCTGGCCGACGTGCCGTGCAGCGCCTCCGGCGTGGTGCGCCGCAATCCCGACATCAAGTGGCTGCGCCGTCCCGGCGACATCGCTCAATTTGCCGCGCAGCAGGCCGTTATGCTGGAAGCACTCTGGCGGCTGCTGGCCCGCGGTGGTACATTGCTTTACGCCACCTGTTCGATATTCGATGAAGAAAACGACGGGCAAGTGCGAGCGTTCCTGGCGCGCCATATAAAAGACGCCGAACGTTGCCCGCTTCCTCAACCCTTGACCGATGGGGCGCTGCTGCCCGATGCCGAGCACGATGGTTTCTTTTACGCCCTGCTGCGCAAGACGTGACCCGGCTTTTCGATGGCTGGCCGCCCTGTTGCTGGGCGGCTGGCTGATCGTCGCGGGTGGCGCGCTGGCGAGCGACAAAAGCACCGTCAAACAGGCGGGCATCCGCGCCACTTCGCAAGGCTATCTGCTGGATGCGGATGTCGACATCGTGCTCAACCGCACCCTGGAAGACGCGCTCAGCAAGGGGATCAACCTGTATTTTCTGCTGGAACTGGAACTGACCCGTCCGCGCGACTGGTGGCTGGACGAAGACATCGCCGAACCGGTGCGCAAACTGCGGATTTATTACCACCTGTTGCTGCGCCGCTATGTCGTCGAAATCGGCTACACCACCCGGACCGTCGCGACCCTGGGCGAAGCCCTGGCCCTGCTAGGGAAGGTCGACGACTGGCAGGTGCTGGAACGCGGCGCCCTGAAGACCGGGCGTCGCTACGACGCCCGTCTACGCCTGCGTCTCGATACCGCGCAACTGCCCAAGCCGCTCTCCATCGGCGCGGTCACCAGCGACAATTGGGAACTGGCGACGCCCTGGTACGGCTGGTCGTTCGAGGCTCCCGCCGCGCCCGCTTCCCCGCCGTCCTTGCCCTGATGCGCAGTCTGATTGCCGCCGCCCTGATCATGGGCATCGTGCTGCTATCCCTGCTGTTCTATGCCAGCGGCGACAGCAGCGCATTCTCCGACTCCCTGCCCAGCCTGTTCATCGGTGGCGGCGTGCTGGGCACGGCGCTGCTGGTGCTGCTGGGGTGGCGCATGTGGTGGCTGCAAAAGCGCATCCGCCGTGGCGTGTTCGGCGCCAAGCTCACGCTCAAGCTGCTGCTGATGTTCGGCGTCGTCGCCCTGCTGCCCGGCCTGGTGGTGTATGGCGCCTCGGTGTTCTTCCTCAACCGGTCGATCGAAACCTGGTTCGACGTGCGGGTCGACAACGCGCTGGCCTCCGGCGTCAACCTCGGCCAGGCCGCGCTCGACGACCTGCTGCGCGAGCAGGACAAAAAAGCCCAGCGGATGGCGCTGGCCTTGTCGGACGAAGGCATGGGCTCGATCATCACCAGCCTTTCCACCCTGCGTGAACAAAGCGCGGTGCAGGAGCTGACCCTGTTCGACGAACGCGGTGGCGTCATTGCCCACGTCAGCGGCGAGCGCGGCACCCTGCTGCCGGTGCTGCCCGAGCGCAGCGTGCTGTGGCAGGTTAGGCAGCAGCAGCCCTACAGCCGGATCGAGGAAGTGGCCGACCGCGGGCTCGTCATGCACGTCATCGTGCCGGTATACACCAGCACGCTGACCGGCGAAACGCGCGTGCTGCAACTGGTGCAGCCGGTGCCGGCCGGCCTGGCACGCGATGCGCAGGCAGTGCAGCTGGCGTATCAGGAATACCAGCAGATCGCGGTGTCGCGACTGGGGCTGAAGCGCATCTACGGCGTCGCGCTCACCCTCACCCTGATGCTGGCCTTGCTGATGACCCTGGTGATCGCGTATCTGCTGTCGGAACGCCTCGGCGCGCCGCTGCGCACGCTGGCACGCGGCACTCGCGCCGTGGCCAAAGGCGATTTTTCGCAGATGCCGTCGGTGAAGAGCCGCGACGAGCTGGGTGTGCTGATCCAGTCGTTCAACCGCATGACCCGCCAGCTGTCCGACGCCCGCGAACAGGTCGCGCAGAACCACCAGCAGACCGAGCAGGCCAAGGCCTTTCTCGAGCGCGTGCTGGCCAACCTGTCGTCCGGCGTGGTGGTGCTGGACGAAGCGCTGCAGGTGCGCACCATGAACAGCGCGGCGGCGCAGATTCTGGGGGTGCACGCATCGGCGCTGGATGCCCAGCCGCTTGCCGCACTGGGTCGGGCGGGCGAGGCGCTGCACGGGTTTGGCGCGACGGTGGCGGCGCGTTTCGGCGAGCATGACGGCGAATGGCAGGAGCAGATCGATTACGCCGGGCCCGGCGGCAGCCAGTCGCTGCTGCTGCGCGGCACCCGCCTGCCGTCGGGTGTCGAGCGCGGCTATGTGCTGGTGTTCGACGACGTCACCAAGCTGATCGACGCCGAACGCAACGCCGCCTGGAGCGAGGTGGCGCGGCGGCTGGCGCACGAGATCAAGAACCCGCTCACCCCGATCCAGCTGTCGGCCGAGCGCATCGCGCGCAAGCTCGACGGCCGGCTGCAGCCGGCGGACGCCGAGTTCCTGGCGCGCGCCACGCAAACCATCGTCAGCCAGGTTGCCGCGATGAAAAGCATGGTGGACGCGTTTGCCGGCTATGCGCGGATGCCGCGCGCCAGACTCGAACCGCTCGATCTGAATGCGCTGGTGCACGAAGTGCTGGCGCTCTACGATGCCAGAGCGCTGGGCCTGCAGCTGCACCTCGACGCCGACTCGCCGCGGATTGCGGGCGACTCCACATTATTGCGTCAGGTAATACATAATCTGTTGCAAAATGCGCAGGATGCGCTGGCCGGCCACCCCGCACCGCGGGTCGAGGTTGGCACGCACCTTCTTGATAGCAATGCAGTTTGTTTGACCGTAACGGACAATGGAGCCGGGTTTCCGGAACATCTGATGACGCGGCTGTTCGAGCCATATGCAACCACCAAGGCCAAGGGGACGGGCCTGGGCCTGGCCATCGTCAAAAAGATCGTGGAAGAGCACCACGGCAAAATCCAGATCGAAAACATCAAATCGGGCGGTGCCGCCATCCGCATTGCATTGCCCATTTTTGCGGTAGCCGGGGAGAACACGTGAGCGGGCATATTCTCGTCGTCGACGACGAAGTGGGCATTCGTGAATTGCTGTCGGAAATCCTTACCGACGAAGGCTACGACGTGCATCTGGCGGAAAATGCCGAGGCGGCACGCGCCTTTCGCATCCTGCGGCGTCCGGACCTGGTTCTGCTGGACATCTGGATGCCCGATACCGACGGCGTGACGCTGCTGAAGGAATGGGCGGGAGGTGGCCAGCTCACCATGCCAGTGGTGATGATGTCCGGTCATGGCACCATCGATACCGCGGTTGAAGCCACCCGGCTTGGCGCCACCGATTTTCTGGAAAAACCGGTGGCGCTGGCCAAGCTGATCGATACCGTCAGCAAGGCGATCAAGCGCGGCGCGTCCCTCCCCCGGCGCACGCCCGGCATGGATTTGTCAGCGCTCGGGCGCAGCCCGCTGATCCTCGAACTGAAAAAACGCCTTACTCAGATCGCCGGCAACACCGCGCCGGTCCTGTTGCAGGGCGAGCCCGGCAGCGGCTTTGAAATCTGCGCGCATTTTCTGCATCAGCCCGCCAGCGCGTGGGTCGAGATCAAGGATCGCGCGCGCCTGGTGTCCGAGCCGCTCGGTTTTGTCGAAGCGCTCGGCAATGGCACCCTCTACCTGCCCGAGGTATGCGAGCTGGCGCGCCTGGAGCAAAAAGGCCTGGGGCTGCTGCTCGACCGCATCGAGGGCAGCGGTGCGCGCTTGGTATGCGCCAGCAGCCGTAGCCTCGACGCCATGGTCGCCGCCGGCGAATTCGACAGCCGCCTGTTTTACCGCCTGTCCAGTCTCGCCATCCAGCTGCCGCCACTGCGCGATCACCGCGAGGATGTGCCCGATATTGCCAACTTCATGCTGGCGCAACTGGTGGAAGAAGGCGTCAGCCCGGTACGGCGGCTGACCACGCCGGCCCTGAACCAGCTGCGCAATTTCGACTGGCCGGGCAATCTGCCGCAGCTCAGCAATGTGGTGCGCACCCTGGCGGTTACCACACTGGCGAATGAAATCGACGCCGCCGAGGTCAACCGTGTGCTCGCCCCGATGAAACTGTCCGCGCCGGCGGTGGCGCACGGCATTCCGCTCGACATCCCGCTGCGCGAGGCGCGCGATGCCTTTGAGCGCATGTATTTCGAACATCTGATCCAGAAAGAGGGCGGTAGCATGACGCGGGTTGCCGACAAGTCCGGACTGGAGCGCACCCACCTCTATCGCAAGCTGAAGCAGCTGAATATCCGGCATGGGCGGCGGCTGGATGAAGAGTTGTAAGCGCAGGGCCGGCGCGTGAAAATCATCATCCTCGGTGCCGGCCAGGTCGGCTCCAACCTGGCTGAAAGCCTGGTTGCCGAAGACAACGACATCACTGTCGTCGACCTCGATATCTCGCGTCTGGCGCTGCTTCAGGACCGCTTCGACCTGCGCACCGTGCGTGGCCACGCGGCGCACCCCTCGGTCCTGAAGCAGGCGGGCGCCGAGGACGCCGACATGCTGGTCGCCGTCACGCAGAGCGACGAAACCAATCTGGTGGCATGCCGCATCGCGTCTACCCTGTTCAACCTCCCCACGCGCATTGCGCGTATCCGTTCCAGCGATTTCATGGGGCAGGAAGCGGACTTTCTGGCCGAGCATTTCGGGGTCGACGACGTCATCAGCCCCGAACAGGAGGTGACCGACACCCTGCGTCGCCTGATCGAGCACCCCGAGGCGCTGCAGGTGCTCGACTTTGCCGGGGGCAAAGTGCGGCTGGTGGCGGTGCGCTCCTATCACGGCGGCCCCCTGATGGGACACGAGCTGCAGGACATCAAGCGCCACATGCCGGATGTCGATTGCCGGATCCCGGCGATCTACCGGCGCGACCGCGGCATCGTGCCGGAGGGAACCACGGTCATCGAGCCGGGCGACGAAGTATTTTTCCTGGCGCGCCGTGAGGACATCCCTTCGGTGATGCGCGAACTGCGCCGCATGGAGCGGCCGGTCAAGCGTGTGATGATCGCCGGCGGCGGCAACATCGGACGGCGGCTGGCGGCCGCGCTGGAACGCAACTACGAGGTCAAGCTGATCGACCACAACAAGGCCACCTGCACGCTGCTGGCCGAGCAGTTGCACCGTGCCCTGGTACTGCAAGGCGACGCCACCGACGAGGCATTGCTGGAGCAGGAAAACATCGGGTCGATGGACGTGTTCTGCGCGCTCACCAACGACGACGAGGACAACATCATGTCCGCCCTGCTGGCCAAGCGCATGGGCGCGCAGCGGGTGATCGCCCTGATCAACCGCTCGGCCTACGTCAATCTGGTGCAGGGCGGCGAGATCGACATCGCCATTTCGCCGGCGCAGGCCACGGTCGGCCCGCTGCTGTCGAAGATCCGACGCGGCGACATGGCGGCGGTACATTCGTTGCGGCGCGGCGCGGCCGAAGTGCTCGAGGTCGTCATCCACGGCGACCTCAAAACCTCGAAGGTAGTGGGACGCCGCATCGGTGATGTGGCCCTGCCCGAAGGGGCGGCGATTGCCGCCATCATCCGCGGCGAGGAAGTGCTGATCGCCCACCACGACACCCTGATCGAGACAGAGGACCACCTCATCGTGTTTGCGCTCAACAAGCGCATCATCCCCAAGGTGGAAAAGCTGTTCCAGGTCGGCTTCGGGTTTTTCTGAATGCCGCCTAAATGCCGTCCGACGCCCGCCCGCACCTGGATGAGTGCGGTTCTTCCCCATCACGCGGCCATGCGGCGGCGTTCCGGCGTGTCTGAGGGGATGCGCTGGTAACATCGCGCGCATGCCGATTCCGGTTTGGCGGAACGTTCAATGTCACAGATACTGCCTGTCGTCCACATCCTGTCGAAAGTGCTGATGCTGTTTGCATTTGCCTTTCTGCTGCCGCTGGGCGTTTCCACTGCGCTGGCCGATGGCGCGCAGTTCGCATACAAGCAGGCCATTCTGGCAGCATTCCTCTCCGGGGCGGGGCTCTGGCTACTGTCGCGTCGCGGCAAACGCGAACTGCAAACACGCGACGGCTTCCTGCTGGTGGCGATGATCTGGACCGTGCTGCCGGTGTTTTCGACGATCCCGCTGCTGGCCTACATGCCGGAACTCAGCTTCACCGATGCCTATTTCGAAGCCGTCTCGGGGTTGACCGCGACGGGCGCCACCGTGCTCACGGGGCTGGACATGCTGCCGCCTTCGATCAATATCTGGCGTACCGAAATGCACTGGCTGGGCGGCATGGGCGTGATCGTGCTGGTCGTGGCCGTACTGCCGATGCTGGGGGTCGGCGGACGGCAGATGTTCAAGGCGGAAACGCCGACACCGATGAAGGACAGCAAGCTCACGCCGCGCATGGCCGAAACCGCCAAGGGGCTGTGGCAGGTCTACGTTCTGGTCACGCTGATGTGTATGGGTGCGTTATGGACGGGCGGCATGAGCTGGATCGACGCGGTGGTGCATGGCTTCAGCGTGATGGGGCTGGGCGGCATGTCGTCGCACGACGCCAGCCTAGGGTATTTCGATTCCGTGCTGCTCGAAATCATTATCATGGTGTTCGCGCTGATCGCAGGCATCAGCTTTTCCACCCACTTCATGGCTTTGCGCACCCGCAGCCTGCTGGCCTACCGCCACGATGCGGAAATTCGCTGGTACTTTGCGATATTGGGCGCCAGCATTGCCGGCGTCACCGGCTACCTGTGGCTCAAGGGCGTTTATCCTGAACTGCCGGAAGCCCTGCGCTACGTTTCGTTCAACACCATTTCGGTGGCCACCACGCTCGGATTTTCCAACACCGATTACAACGCCTGGCCGTATTTCGCGCCCCTGTGGATGCTGTTTCTGTCGAGTTTCTGCGCCAGTTCCAGTTCTACCGGCGGCGGCATCAAAATGATGCGCGCCATGCTGCTCTGGAAGCAGCTTTACCGCGAACTGGTCAAGCTGGTGCATCCCAACGCCGAAATCCACACCAAGATCGGCACCCATGCGGTGCCCAACAAGATCATCTATGCCGTGCTGGCGTTCTTCTTCGTCTATATTGCCTGCATCGTCGTCTTCACGTTTCTGCTGTCCGCATCCGGACTCGACATCTTCTCCGCCCTGACCGCCGTCGTTGCCATGATCAACAACACCGGCCCGGGCCTGGGCCAGGTTGGCCCCGCCAGCAACTTCGCCGCGCTGAACGATTTCCAGATCTGGGTGTGCTGCTTTGCCATGCTGCTCGGGCGGCTGGAATTGTTCACCCTTTTGGTGGTGTTGACCCCGGCGTTCTGGAGGAAGTGATGTCTGCCATCGACAATTTCGAAGCCATGCTGACGCAAGGGCGCGACAATGCCCTGCTGCGGTTTTCGCTGGGCAACGAATACCTCAAGCAGGGCGACGCCGCTCGTGCCGCCGAACACCTGCGGCGCGCGGTCGAACACGACCCGCAGTATTCCGCCGCCTGGAAACTGCTGGGCAAGGCGCTTACCGACAGCGAAGCCTGGAGCGATGCGCTGGCTGCGTATCGGCAGGGCATCGCGGTGGCGGAGGCGCGCGGCGACAAGCAGGCAGCCAAGGAGATGGGCGTATTTGCACGGCGAATCGAGAAGCAGCTGCAAGACTGAAACCGCTGCGTGTCCGCGAGTGTGCCCGACGGGAGTTTCCGGCTTGAGTTAGAATCCGGCGATCAACTTTTTCAGGAGCAGCAAATGACACGGATGGTGAATTGTGTGAAGCTTGGGCGCGAAGCCGAGGGCCTGGCCTTCCAGCCGGTGCCGGGCGATCTGGGCAAGAAGATTTTCGAGAACGTGTCGAAAGAGGCCTGGGCGGGCTGGCAGCGCCACCAGACCATGCTGATCAACGAAAACCGCCTCAATCTGGCCGACCCGCAGGCACGCGGCTATTTGACGGAACAGATGGAGCGCTACTTCTTCGGCGGCGGCAATGTCGACGCTGCCGCAGGCTACGTGCCGCCTGCCAGGTAGGCACCGCACGCCCCCATGCAAACGGGCTCCCGCGGGAGCCCGTTTGCATGGGGGCGACTGAAAACTACAGCACTTCCTTCTCGATCTCCTCCAGCGAGGTGTGGCGCACGTCCTTGCCCTTGACCATGTAGACCACGTACTCCGACATGTTCTTGGCATGGTCGCCCATCCGCTCGATCGCCTTGGTGACGAACAGGATGTCGATGAAAACCGAAATGGTGCGCGGGTCTTCCATCATGAAGGTGATGAGGTGGCGCAGGTTGAGGCGGAACTCCTCGTCCACCGACTGATCCTGGCGCGCGATTTCCACCGCCAGGGTAGCGTCCAGGCGGGCAAAGCCGTCGAGCGCCTTGCGCAGCATGTCGAGCACCAGGTCGGCCATGTACTTGACCTCGCTGAAGCGCGGCAGGCTGATGCGCTCGGACTGGTGGATCAGCCGGGACATGCGTGCGATCTTGGCGGCTTCGTCGCCGATGCGTTCGAGGTCGGTGATAGTCTTCACCACCATCATCACCATGCGCAGGTCGGACGCTGTAGGCTGGCGGCGCGCGATGATATGGGTGCAGTCCTCGTCGATGGCGACTTCCAGCGCATTGACGGTGTGGTCATTGGCCTCCACCTGGCTGGCCAGTTTCAGGTCGCCATTGACGAGTGCTTCGATCGCGTTGATGATCTGTTCTTCGACCAGGCCGCCCATCTTCAGCACATTGGCACGCACGGCTTCCAGCTCGGTGTCAAACTGCTTGTAGGTGTGTTCAGTTAGCATCGTGTAGACCCTCCAGTCATTCGCTTCTAATTATAGGTCCCGCATAGGCCCTGCATTGTGACCATTGCATGTACGGCAGGTTTCACCGGGTGCTGAAGGGCAGCGCGTAACGCGTCCCGTCGATGTCGAGATACAGCACCCAGTCGTGCCGTCCGCTGACGCACGCAGGCAAGGTCACTTTCGCGCCAAACGCACCGCCCGGGACTGGGCGCAGAGCATAGCGGTTAAAGCCCATGTCCATGTCGCTCATCTGCAGTTCCGCGCTGATCCGGCCGACACCCGGCGCGCGGACGCTCAGTTCGAAAGTCTCCAGCGGCACCGGCTGCGACGAAAAACGCAGCTGTGCGGGTGTGCCGCGGTGGTCGAACGTGCAGCCGGCGAGCGGGTCGGTGCAGCTCACCACCACCGCTGCGGCCGGCCGCTTCAGCCAATAGCCGGCCGCTGCGATAGCCGCCAGCACGACAACCAGTATCAGCGCCCGCTTCATGTCCAGGCGCCCCGCAGCAGCGCCACACCGTGCGCGCCGTGCGACTGTGCCAGCGCCACGTCGTGGCGCTCCAGCCCGCCCAGCCCGTACACCGGGATCGGACTGGCGGCGGCCAGCTCGGCAAACCGGCCCCAGCCGAGCGTGGCCGCGCCCGGATGGGTGAGCGTGGGTAGCACCGGCGACAGCAGCGCAAAATCGGCCCCGATCGCGGCGGCATGCGCCAGCTCGGCGTCGTCGTGGCATGACACGCCAACCCATGCGCAATCAGGGCGCGTGGTCAATGCGGCGGCAGCGGCCGAATCCAGATGCACACCGTCGGCGCCAGCTGCACGCGCCAGTTCCGGGCTGCCGTTGACCAGCACGCGCGCGCCATGCAGATGGGCGCGGCGCACGGTCGCCTGCGCGAGTTGCAGGCGCGTGTCTTGCGGCAGCGTCTTGTCGCGCAGTTGGATCAGCCGCAGGCCATTATGCAGGGCGACATCCAGCCGCGCCAGGAAGGTGTCGACGCCGAGCGATTCGGCGTGTGAAATCCCCAGCAGCGGCGGTAGCGACAGCGCCTTCAGGATCGGAAAATTGGCGGGCAGCAGCGGCGTCACCTCGACCGCGTCGGGCAACTGCCAGGAAAAAACCTGCCCTTCGTGCGGATGCGGTGCGCCCTGCCATTCGAACACGCGGAAAAAATTCAGCCGTACCGTGGCATGCGGATACTCGAACACCCGGGTGATCCAGCGGCAGGCGCGCTCGATCGCGATGCCGAGTTCCTCGTGCAGTTCGCGGGCGAGCGCGGCCTCCAGCGTTTCGCCCGGCTCCACCTTGCCGCCGGGAAATTCCCAGTAGCCCGCATAGACCTTGCCCGGCGGCCGCTGCGCCAGCAGCACCCGCGAGGGGTACGCCGGTGGGTGCCCCGCTGCTGCGCCGCGACCCTCCCGCAGCACGCGGCCGTCGGGCTGGGTCAGCACCGCCGCGACGACTTCCGTGATGGGCGGCTGACTCATTGCTTTCCCGCCCAGTCGCGTGCGAACTGCCACGCCACCCGGCCGTTGCGTGCGCCGCGTCCGAGCGACCACTGCAGCGCGGCGCGCCCGAACGCTTCGTCCGGCGTTGCGCCAAGGCGCTCGGCCCAGTGTCGGGCAATAGCCAGATAGGTATCCTGGTCCATGCCATGGAACGCCACCCACAACCCGAAACGATCGGACAGCGAAACCTTTTCCTCGGTCGCCTCGCCCGGATGCACCTCGCCGCCGAGGTGCCGGGTTTCCAGGTTTTCCGCCATGTATTCCGGCATCAGGTGGCGGCGGTTGCTGGTGGCGTAGATCAGCACGTTGTCGCTCGGCCCCGCCAGCGAGCCGTCGAGCGCGGCCTTCAGGCTGGCGTAGCCGGCTTCGTGCTCGGCGAAAGTCAGGTCGTCGATGAAGACGATGAAGCGATAGTCGGCATCCGCCAGCAGCTCGAACAGGTCCGGCAGGCTCGGCAGCCCGGCCTTGTCGACCTCGATCAGGCGCAGCCCCTTCGCCGCGTATTTGGCGTGCACCGCCTTCACCAGCGAGGACTTGCCGCAGCCACGCGCGCCGGTCAGCAGCACGTTGTTGGCGGGCCTGCCGACGACGAACTGGCGCGTGTTGGCGTCCACCCGCTGCTTCTGCTCGTCGATCGCCAGCAGGTCTTTCAATGCCGCCCGCTGCGGGTGCAGGATCGGCTTCAGGCCGCCAGCCTGCGCCGACCAGCGCGCGGCGCGCACGTTTTTCCAGTCCAGCCCCGGTGCGGCGGCTGGGGTGTCGAGGCGGTCGAGCAGGCGTTCGATGCGGGGCAGGAGGGCGGCGAAATCGGTCATGCGGGGATTCTAGCCGCTTAGGAAAAATTTAGGTTTTCGCTAGCAAAGACTTATCAACGGGCGCCTGGCAATCCGCCTAAGCTGCCGGTCGCTCGGCGCATCGTGCGTCCCGCAACGAAACAGGAGAGCATTGCCATGAAGACAACTTTGAAAATCGCAGGCGCGCTGCTTGCCGGCTGGGCCGGGCTGGCAGGGGCGCAGCCGCCCGCCGGCGACGCCGACATCCGCCACGGCCGCTATCTGATCCAGACCTCGGGCTGCAACGATTGCCATACCGCCGGCTACATGCAGAAAAACGGCCAGGTGCCCGAGGCCGAATGGTTGACTGGCGACGCGATGGGCTGGCAGGGGCCGTGGGGCACGACTTATGCCGCCAATCTGCGCCTGCTGTTCCAGCAAGTGGACGAGCAGGCCTGGCTGGCGCGTGCACGCCAGCCGATGCGGCCGCCGATGCCGTCGCCGTCGCTGCGCGCCATGAGCGATGCCGACCTCAAGGCGATCTACCGCTACGTGCGCAGCCTCGGCGTGAAGGGTTCGCCCGCGCCCGCCTACGTGCCGCCCGGCGGCAAGGTGGCGACGCCGTATTTTGACTTCACGCCGAAGAACCTGCCGCCGATGGCCAGCCAGCGCTAGCTCATCGCGTGCAAGGCCAGAGGGTGGTCCAGCACCAGGCGAAAGCGGCCGCGCCCGGTCTTTTCCAGCGCGATGGCCGGGCAGCGTTCGGCGAGTCGGCGTTGCAGCAGGATCAGCCGGGTTTCCAGGTTGTCGCCGCCGTCGGGCAGCGGCAGGCGCCGGTCGCGGCGCAGTTCGCGGTTGCAGAAATCGCGGCGGCCGCTTTGTGCGTGTTCGTTGAGCAGCGTCCACAGAATGCTGCCGGCGACGCCCTTAATGAGGTAGTCATTGTCGATGAACACGCTGTGGTCATCGGGAAAGTAGCGCACTGCGAGCAACGCGCCGGTGGGGGCTGGCGTGGCCGTGGCCGGCAGGGGCTCGGCATCGTCCGGCAGGGCCGCCAGCTGCGCGACCAGCGCGGCGAGGTGGCGGCCATAGATCGCCAGCGCGTCCTCGTCAGCGTGGCTGAAAAAGGCATCGTGTTCGCTTTCGGCGTAGAGCACGCCCAGCAGGCGGTCGGCGTGCATGAGTGGCACCGCGATCTGGCTGTGCGGTTCGGCCAGCACCGGCAACGGGATGCGCGGCTCGTTCGTCGCGGCCGTGCGCAGCACCGCATGGTAGGCGTAATCGCCGGTGCGGTGATTGATGCGAACGAGAATCCGCTCATGCGCCGCCATGCCGATGATGCCCTTGCCCAGCGCCACCTCGGCGCCGATTCCGGAATGGCCGTAACCCTGGCTTGCCAGGGTGTAGAGCGACGAGCCGGTCTCGTCCAGCATCATCAGGAGTGCGTGGCGGATGCCGAAGCCGGGCGTGAGCGCGGCGAGCGCACGGTCGGCCAGTTGTGCAAGTTCGTCGCACGCGCCCAGATGGTCGAGGGTGCGGCGCAGGCGCAGTAGCGCATCGGGCGGTGGCGGCGCGGGCGGCAGGCGGGGATCGACCGCCTCGATGTCGAGCACCCGGTAGATATCCGCGCCGCGCAGCACGAACACCTTGCCCATGCCGCTTTGCGTGGCGATGCCGGCAAGCTGCGCCTTCATGTACTGGAAAAGTGGTCCGCCGGTCTCGGTGCGCAAGTACTGCACGCGCAGACGGTAGTGGCGAAAGCTGCCCGGCTCGACCACCTGCACCTGCGCGTAAGGGTGCGCGAGAACGTTCTCACGCGTCTTGCTGAAAAACTGGTACGACAGCGCCACGTGTTCGGTGTCGACGTAATGTACCTGCGAGGCGTAGGCCACGTTGGGGGTGCCGTCCGGTGCGCAGGTGGCGATCACGGCGGGAATCGCGCCGTCGAGGCAGGCGCGCAGCGACTCCAGCGCGGGCTTCATGCCACCGCCAGCACGTGGCCGGCAGCCGGGCCGGGGGTCTGGTCGAAGACGATTTCCGGGGCGAAGCGCAGCGCCGCCAGATCGCCAGCCGCCATCAATGCAGCCAGGCCGCGCACCAGTTCGTCGCCGTAGCCCAGTGCGCCGAGTTCGCTGCCGAATGCGGCCGCGTAGCGCGCATGGCAGGCATGGTGCGCCGAGTTCGGCGCCACGCGTGTTGCACATGAGGCCTTGAGCTGCAGCGTCGCATGCGTTGCCGGATGGCTGAACACCGCCGCGATGCCGCTGCCGGCGTCCAGTGCGTCCAGCACCTCGCGTCCGCGCCCGGCCGCGAGCAGCACCGTCAGCGCGCGCCGGTCGCGCGCCACCAGTGCGCCCTGCGCCCGGCATACGCAGGGCCAGCCGTCGCGCCCGACCGCACCGACATTGATCGACAGTGGACCCTGCAGAAAGGCGGCCTGTTCGGCGCTGAGCCGGATGCTCATGGCATCAGGTACGGTATTCCGCGTTGATCTTCACGTAGTCGTACGAAAAATCGCAGGTCCACACTGTGGCGTTCGCATGGCCACGGTTCAGCACCACGCGCACGATGATGTCGGCTTCCTTCATCACGGCTGCGCCCTGCGCTTCGGTATAGCTTGCCGCGCGGCCGCCCCGCTCCGCCACCAGCACGTCACCCAGGTAAACCTGCAAGGCGTTGACGTCGAGGTCGGTTACGCCCGCATAGCCGATGGCGGCAAGGATGCGCCCGAGATTGGGGTCGCTGGCGAAAAAGGCGGTCTTGACCAGCGGCGAACGCGCGATGGCGTAGGCGATCTGCTTGCACTCGGCACGGTCGCGGCCGCCTTCGACCGCCACAGTGATGAACTTGGTTGCGCCCTCGCCGTCGCGCGCCATCGCCTGCGCCAAGCCGATGGCCACCTCGCTCAAGGCGGCTTTCAGCGCGGCGTAGTCGGCGCCAGCCGGGTCGGCGATTTCGGCATTGCCGGCCTGGCCGGTGGCGATCAGGATGAAGCTGTCGTTGGTCGAGGTGTCGCCGTCGACGGTAACGCAGTTGAACGACACGTCGGCCACCTCCTTCACCAGCTGCGGCATCAGGCCAGGCGCGATCGCCGCGTCGGTCGCCACGTAGCCGAGCATGGTCGCCATGTTGGGGTGGATCATGCCGGAGCCCTTGGCGATGCCGGTGATCGTAACCGTGCTGCCGCCGACCTGTACCTGACGCGAGACGCCCTTGGCGACGATGTCGGTGGTCATGATCGCGTGCGCGGCCTCGCTCCAGTGGTCCGGCGCGAGGTCGGCCTGGGCGGCGGGCAGTGCAGTCAGGATCTTGTCGACTGGCAGCGGTTCCAGGATCACTCCGGTGGAAAACGGCAGCACATTTTTGGCCGCGCACCCCATCAACCGTGCCACTGCCTCGCAAGTCAGGCGCGCGCGCGCGAGCCCTTCATCGCCGGTCCCGGCGTTGGCGTTGCCGGTGTTGATCACCAGCGCGCGGATGGCGCCGGCAGCGAGATGCTGTTTGCAGACGGCGACCGGCGCGGCGCAGAAGCGGTTTTGCGTGAACACCCCGGCCACCCGGGAGCCGGGCGCCAACTCGATCAGCGTGATGTCACGGCGCCCGGGTTTCTTGATGCCGGCGGACGCAATGCCGAGGCGCATGCCGGCAACCGGCAACAGGGAGGCAGGATCGGGGGCGGTGAGGTTGACGGGCATGGCGGCAGACTGGAACGGAAAGCCGCCATTTTATGCCGCACGAGCGGCAAATGGCGGGTGCGGATTTACTGCGTACGCCCCAGCAGCCAGTTCATGACACGGCGAAATCCGGGCCGCCACGGCCATACCGGGTCGAGCTCGATCGAACGCGCCAGTGCCGCCAGCGCAATCAGCGCAAACACGGAAAACAGCAGTTGCGAGACGAGTTGGCGCGGCGTGAGCATGCCGAGCGGCAGGTCTAGAAAGCCGGGAACATAAAACAGGCTGGCAAACGCCGCGAAAAGGAAAGCCGGGCCAAGATACATGATGTCCGCAGTTTGAGTCGTTGTGCAGGGACATTCAGCAAGTGCTGTGCCAGATAAATAAAGGCCAACAAAAACAATATGGTGGGATGTCTATCTCATCCGGCCGGCCACGCAATGTAAATTAATTCGACGGCTATTTGTCGAGTGGCGAGGCAGCGAGCTTGCGCAGGATTTCATGCGACAGCGAATAAAACTGCGGCGTGGGACCGAGGTCTTCGTAGATCGGGTCGCCATAGTCGTCTTCGGCGATGATGCGGCTGCCGGGAATGTAGGGCATGGCCACCTCCAGCTCGTCGAGGGCGGCACGGATCAGGTCGGCCATCAACTGGGAGTCGCTGCGCCCAGGGTACATGACGTGCAGGGCTTCCACCCGCGCCGCGTCGCGTAACGGCAAATGGACGGCATAGGCACGCACGTCCGCACGCGCATGCCCCTCCTTGCCCCAGCGTTGAATCAATTCGGCGATGCGCATGAGCTTTCCCCTGCCTGCAATGTTTTTGTTATAGCAAAGCCATCCGCAAGACAAAGCCGGATTCAGCCTGTGCGTCGCCACACCAGGATGCGATTGTTCGCCGGCATGGCGATGTCCTGATGCAGGATCAGCCCCTGTGCGAGCGCCAGCGCATCCAGCGCTTCGAAGTCGCGCACGCCAGAGGCGGGGTCACGCGCTTTCAGCCAGGCGTCGAAACGGGCATTGCTCTCCGAGGTGAAAGCGCCGCCGTAGTTGAACGGGCCATACACCGCCAGCACACCGTCCGGTTCGAGCACCTCGCCTACGCCTTCGAAGAAGTATTCCACCTCGGGCCAACTCATGATGTGCAGGGTATTGGCCGAAAACACCGCATCGTAGCGCCCGCTGCGCCAGCCGGCCTGGCTGACGTCGAGCGTGATCGGCGGCAGCACGTTGGGCAGCGCCGCCTCATCGAGCCATTGCCGGATGCCGGGATGATGCGGCGGCACGTCGGCGGTCTGCCAGCGCAGATGCGGCAGTTCGGCGCCGAAATACACCGCGTGCTGGCCGGTGCCGCTGCCGATTTCCAGCACCTGGCTGCAGTCGGCAAACACCTCGCGCAGCACCGTCAGGATCGGGTCGCGGTTCTGCACGCAGGATTCGGCAAAGGGTTTGTCGGACATGTTCAGGCCTCCATTTGAATCAGCCGGCCGTCGGCCAGCAGCACGGCAGCATGTAGCGGCCGGCCCGGATACAGCGCCGCCAGCAGGGCACGATAGCCCGCCAGCTGGGGCCGATGGCGTTCGGCCAGTTGCGTGTCCGGCAGCTTGCGGCTGTCGTCGCCGGTTTTGTAGTCGATCAGCCATACCGCATCGTCGAATTCCACCACGCGGTCGAGCCGCTGCATCCGGCCGTCGGCATCCAGCAGCGCCAGCTCGTTGTGCGCGCGCCGGTACAGCGCGGGATCGAAGAAGCGCGCCAGGTGCGGCTGCGCCAGCAGGGCGCGGGCATCCGCCTCGATCCTGGCAAGCCCGGCCGCCACCCCCAGCTGCATCGCCAGCGCGGGCAGGTCGCGCGGCGCTCCCGGCGGCGCATGGTGTTCGAGGCAGGCATGGAACAGCTCGCCACTGGCCGCTGCCGGGCTGGCGGGCACAGGGGCAAGCCGCTGCCCCACGGCGAGGGCGACGATGCGCGGTGTCACCGCTGTCACGCGGGGTGCGTCGGCAGCGGCGGCCGGTGGCAGGTCGGCGGGCAGGGCCAGGTTCTGCCAGGCCGCCTCGACCCGCTGCAGCCAGACGTTTTTGCCGGCAGCACCGCTGACGATCAGCCCCTGCTCGGCACGGGTGAGCGCCACATACAGCAGGTTGTCGGACTCGCGCTGCGCCAGCGCCGCCTCCTCGGCAAACCAGCGTTCCCGCCAGGCCCCCCGCTCGTCCTGTTTGCCGAACAGCGAAAAATGCTCGGGCCGCGCGGCTTCGGGCGGCCACGGCGCCAGCACGCCATGGCTGTCGCCGCGCGCGTGGTCGCTGCCGCCGAGCAGCCAGACGATCGGCGCCTCCAGCCCCTTGGCGCCGTGGATGGTCAGCAGCCGCACCGCGTTTTCGCCGTCGGCGGCCAGCCCTTCGCCGGGTGCGGCGTCGGCGTCGTCGACGAGCGAGGCCAGTTCGCGGATGAAACCGGCCAGCGTCGGGTAGCGGCCGGCACCCTGCGTCAAGGCCAGTTGCATGAAGGCGCGCAGGTTGGCGGCAACCTGCGGACGCTGTGCGGGCGGCACGGCGGCGGCGTAGCGTGCCTCGACATCGGCTTCGAAATAAATGCGGTCGAGCAGGTCGTGCACCGGCAGCGTGCCGACGCGGGCGCGCCAGCCGGTCAAAAGCCGTGCCGCGCGCGCGAGGGCCGGCGGACAGTCCGGTTGCCCGGCCAGCGCGGTCAGGCGTTCCCAGCCGCACGGCCCGTCAGGACCGAACACCCCCGGCAAATCGGCGTCGCTGCAGCCGAAGATCGGGCTTTTCAGTGTGTGCGCCAGCTTCAGATCGGCGTGCGGCAGCAGCAGTGCTTCGAGCAGCGCGATCACGTCCTGCGCTTCCAGCGCATGCAGCAGGCCGCCGCGGCGCGAGGTGATGAAAGGGATGCCAGCCGCTTCCAGCGCGCGCTCGTACAGATGCAGGTGGGTGCGCTTGCGCACCAGCGCCATCACATCGCCGGGGCGCGCCGGGCGGCTGTTTCCAGCCCGCCCGTCCGTCACGCCCCACTGCCCCAGCACCTCGTCGCGCAATACGCGGGCAAAGGCCTGCGCCTCGACGTGCACCGCGCGGTCGTCGGCCTCCGGTTGCGGCGTGGTGAGGGGGTTGCGCATACGATTCCCCACGTGGCCGGAGGCGGTGTAGTGGACCGGAGTCGCCTCGTGGGGCAATCCGTCGACAGCAGCGGATGCCGTTTTTTCCACCTGCACCGGCAGGCAGCGCAGCGCGCCCGGGCGATGGTCGTTTTCCGGGGCGTGGCGGTGCGCGGCAAAGCCATCCATGTCCGCGAATACCGGATTGATCGCCTGCACTACCGCAGGCGACAGCCGCCGCGTCATGGTGGCGCTGAAATGCGGCGCATCGAAATGCGTGTGCAAAAAATCCGCCGCCGCGCTGAACACCCGCGCTTCGCCGCGGCGGAAGCGGTAAATCGCCTGTTTCGGATCGCCCACCATGAATACGGTCATTGCGCTGTCCGCCGCGCGTGCCTCGGTCAGCCAGGTGGAAAGTGCCTGCCATTGCAGCGGATTGGTGTCCTGGAATTCGTCGAGCAGCAGGTGGCGGTAGCGCGCATCCAGCTTCAGTGCCAGGGCCGGCGCGTGCGCCTCGCTGGCGAGCAACCGGCAGGCCAGCCATTCGGCATCGGCGAAGTCGATCACCCCCTGCTGCGCCTTGGCGTCCTGATAGCCGGCGAGCAGCGCATGCCCGAGCCGCAGGCCGTGGCGGTTGAGGTTCCAGATGCAGATGTCGGTCTGGATCGCGACGATGGTTTCGAGCGCGCTTTCCAGCGCGTCGAGGTCGCGCAGATAGGCGTCGAGTTCGGCGCCGAGCGCTTTTTCCAGCTCCCTGGTTGCTTGTTTCTTGCGCCGCTGACCCGCCGTCATCAGGCGCGTCATCAACACGCCATGCGCGGCTTCCGGCGCCAGCGTCAGCGTGGCGAGAATATCCCGCGCGCGCTCGGACTCGGTCTTCGAACCTTTTTCCAGCACATGGCCCACCCGCTTTACCCGTGCCACCTTTAGTTCGTCGGCCCAGAAAGCCGCCACCGGATCGGTCTCCAGATCGGGGTACAGCGCCGGTCGCAACTGTTCCAGCGCATAGCCCACCGCATCGGGCTGGCCGTCGGTATAGGCCCACCACTCCGCCCGCGCCTGCAGGAAATGTGAAAGCAGGGCGTGCAGGTTGTGCTCGCCGATCGCGTCCAGCAAGGCCAGCAGCGCAGCGCCCTGCGGCGACTCTTCCGCTGCCCACTGTGAAAGCAGGCGGTCGCGTACCTCGTTCTGCACCTGCTTCTCGCGCTCCAGCAGTGGCGCCCCCCACGGCAGCCCGGCTTCCAGCGGCGCACGTTTCAGCAGATCGAGAAACCAGCCATGGAAAGTCGTCACCGTCGGCCCCGGCTGCGCCGTCAGCACCGCTTCCAGCAGGCCGCGCGCGCGCGGCAGCAACACCTCGATCTCGTCTTCCGGCACTTCGCGCGCACGCAGGAATGCGCGCACCGTCGTGTCATCCTCCAGCGCCAGCACCCGCAGCCATTCGTGCAGCCGGTCCGTCATCTCCTGCGCCGCCTTGCGCGTGAAGGTGATCGCCAGCAACTCCGAAGGCGCCGCCCCCGACAGCAACAGGCGAATCATGCGCGACACCAAGAGCCAGGTCTTGCCGCTGCCGGCGCAGGCTTCGACCACTACCGAGCGGGCGGGGGAGAGGGCGATGGCGGGATCGAGAGATATAGTCATGTGCGGCCCGAAAGCATTATCTTGAATACCACCTAACCGCAGTTTTCGGGGAGAAGGCGATACTCGTTAAGCGGACCAGCACTTCTCATCTAAAAATATTTCGACCAAGCTCACGACACGATGACAAAAGCTGTGCTGACAACCAAGGTTTCGCCGGTCTACGATGACCTGCCGGAGAATAGATATCGCTTCCCCCAAGCGTATCTCAATCAGATTAAGAAAGCAGTTGGTGATTGGATTATCTATTATCAGCCGCGCCGTTCTACGGATGAGCTTTCGGGTAGCGGGGGCCAGATAGCGTGCGAAATGAAATCGCGCTATCCGGTATGGTTCATTGGATGTTTGATCGCGGCTTGATTTCGATTGATGATGATTTCAGTTTGCTACTCGCGAAAGATCGACTTCCCGATACGGCAGTGCGCCTATTTAACGCGAATATGAAATTATTGCTGCCTGGGCGAGTTGAATTGAGACCCCATCGCCAATTTCTGGCTTATCACCGTCAGAATATCTTCAAGGGGTAATCAGCTTTTCAGATCAGCCGTTCGGCGGTTTTGCCCTCTACTTTGCAGAGTAGCGGCTAATCTCTAGTGACTTCATCTGACTCGCCCCACATCCCTTTCCTGCACAACCCCCGCGCCTCGCAGTACTGGCAGACGCTGTCGATTCCCGATGCGGGCAGCGCCGCGCCTGCGGCGATGGCTTCGAGCAGTTCGGGCAGGCGACGGCTGATGGCGTCAACGTCGGTTTCGCCGTCGAGTTCGAGCGGGGCGATAGGGGCTTCGTTGATCGGCAGGTAGGCGGCGGCGGCGTCGGCAAGCCAGGCGTAGAAGGGCAGCTGGACGGCTTCGGCGGGATCCTTGAGTTTCTTCTTCAGGCCTTGCGCGGCGCCGGTCTTGTAGTCGATGACGTAGCGTGCATCGCCCTTGGTATCGACGCGGTCGGTGCGGCCATGCAGGGTGATTTCGCCGAGGCCCGCCACCGTCCGGGTTGCTGCGAAATCGGTTTCGCCCGACTGGTAGCGCCAGCCTTGTGCTGCGTGCGCCAGCCAGGCGTCGATGTATGCAGGCTGCAGGACATCCCAGCGGGCGCGCCAGGCGGCGGCCGTCCAGGCAGGCAGCGCGGCGAATTCGCTGGCGGAGAGTTCGTTCAGCCGGATCAGCGCGGCGTCGCGTTCGAGTGGCGGATCGCTGTCGTGGAAGCGCTTGAGGATGCGGTGCAGCGCATTGCCGTAATCGCTCTTGTCGAGCGCTTCGTCGGCCTCGTCGAGTTCCCGGATGCCGAGCACGTTTTTGACGAAAAACCGGTAGGGGCAGTCGAGCAGGGTTTGATACGCCGTGGGTGAATAACGGCGGGGCAACTGCGTGGCGGCAACTGTCGGCGCGGGCTGCGCGCTGGCGCCGGGCAACGGGCTGGGGCGGGCGGGCGGTTCGCCGCTGGCCTGTTCGGGCAGGGCGCCGCCCCATGCGGCCAGATGCAAAGCCTGCAGCCGCAAGACCAGTTGCGAGGCGGGGTTGGGTTCGTCGTCGTTCCATGCCTGCCAGCTCAGCAGTGCAGGCCCCTGGGTCAATAGCGGAATCAGGTCGGAGGTGGCGGCTTCGGCCTCGATGGCGGCGGTGGGCAGGCCGAGTTGCGCGCGGGTGGCCTGGCTGAACAGGCCGGGTGCGGGACGTGCGGGCAGGCGGCGGGCGTCGGCGCCAATCACCGCGACCGCGTCGAACAAGCGCCCACGCGCAGCGGGCAGCGAGGTCAGCACGATGGGGCTGGCGATGCGGACATCGATGAAGCTGGCCGACTCCAGCGCCAGATTGAGCCAGCGCCGCCATTCGGCGAAGCGGTATTTTTCGCCGTCGTCGGCCAGATCGCGGCGCAGGGCGTCGAGTGTAGCGAGTAGGCTGGCGCCGGCGGCGTCCATCTGGAGCGGCGCGGTGGCGTCCAGTTTGTCGAGGCTGTCGACGAGGCGGGTGAGCCAGACTGCCAGGGGCGCGCGGCTTTGGGGGAAGCCTTGCCGGGCGTTGAACAATGCGGCAAGCCAGGGCGGCAGCGCGCCGAATTGCGCATGCGCCAGCCGCTGGACATCGGCCATGCCTTGCGCCACCCCCTGCCGCCGCAGCGCGAGTTCGAGCTGCAGCACCTGGTCCTGCCGCGCTGCGAACTCGTCCAGCAGGAAAGGCGACTTCAGCAGGTCGAGCAATTCGATATGCGGGAAGTCGTGCGCGACGCATTCCAGCCAGCGATCGATCACGGCGGCAGCGGCGGTGGTCGACAGCGTCCAGCCGGTTTCGTCGGCGACCAGCACGTCTGTGCGTTCGAGCAGCGCACGCACCCGGCGCGCGGTTTCGCGGTCGAGCGCGATCAGCGCGATAGCGCGTTTTCCGGCGTGCAATTGGGTGGTCACCCAGGCGGCGACGGCGCGCGCCTCGGCTTCCAGGTGCGGCGCCGGACACAGCGTCAGGCGCGGGTGCAGGGGAGAGCGGGGGTGAACGGCCGCCAGCATGGCGGCGCGTTCGCGCAGCGGCGGCGCGGTTTTCTGCCAGGCCTGATGCAGGGTGAATGCCACGCCGTCGGCGGCCTCGACGGCGGGTTCGAACAGCGTGACGGGCGCATGTTCGGCACAGCGGCCGAGAAATTGCCGTTCGATGGCGGTCAGCGTTCCCAGCGCGTAGCCATAAATGGGCTGCGGCGCGGACCGGCATTGCTCAAGCAGCTGGTCGAGCGCGCGCGCATAGTGCGCCTGCGGGTCGCTGCCGTCGTTGTTGAGCGCTTGCCATACTGCCTCGATCAGCGCGGTTTCGCGGTCGGACGCAGCGGCATGTAGCGCGCGGATGCGCGATCCGATGGTGGCGCCCAGCCGGGCGGCGGAAAGTTCGTCGGCCAGCTGCAGCAACTCGCTGGTGAGCGCCCATCGGTCGACCGCACCCAGCCAGTCGATAGTGCGCAGCACGCCGTGCAGCCGCGCCAGCCTCCGCGCATGCGGTTCGGCGCGGCCGCCAGCCATGCTTGTGCCCTGCAGGGTACTTGTGCCCTGCAGGGTACTTTCGGCCCAGGTTTTCAGCGGGGTGATGCGCGGCGGGATCAGGGCGGGCAGGCCGGCAGCCTGCGCCAGCGCGCGGGCGAAATCCTGTCCGGCACGGTGGTTGGGGACGAGCACCGTCGGTCCGGAGAGGTCGGGCAGGCGGTCGGAGTAGCGGTCGAGCAGGGTGCAGGCGGCGGCGTGCGCCATGGACGGGCCGCCCAGACGTATCGTTGCGACGTCCACCGGGGTTAATCTGACGACGGTCGCTGGATGCGCCCGCCCGGCGGGCGGCGCGGGGCGCAGTCAACTGCGGTTGTTCGGCTCAACGTTCCAGATGCTGGCGCTTGTCCTTGACGCCGGCCCACTCGTCGGCGTCGGGCAGCGGGTCCTTGCGCTCGATGATGACTTTCCACTCCTTGGCAAGTTCGGCATTGAGCGCGATGTAGGCACGCTGGTCGTCCGGCACGTCATCCTCGGCATAGATGGCCTCGACCGGGCATTCGGCCACGCACAGGGTGCAGTCGATACACTCCTCGGGGTCGATGACGAGGAAATTGGGGCCTTCATGGAAGCAGTCCACCGGACAGACATCGACACAATCGGTGTATTTGCACTTCACACAGGCGTCGGCTACAACGTAGGTCATTCGTATTTACCCTGATGATTTGAGAAATGCCCGGATGCTTGCAGGCGGCAATTTTGATGTAGCATATCGCCACAAAACCGATTTTTCCAGCATTACCACCTCCCAAACCGTCCAGGCCGCATTCGGCCAACCGCGTACTTCAACATAGGAGCCTCACCGATGAGCGAGCATGTTCATTACATATCCGACGATTCCTTCGAACAGGAAGTCCTGCAGGCGGGCGTGCCCGTGCTGGTGGATTACTGGGCAGACTGGTGCGGCCCCTGCAAGATGATCTCGCCGATCCTCGACGAAGTGGCCAAGGAATATTCCGGCAAGCTCAAGGTGTGCAAGCTCAATATCGATGAAAACCAGGCCACCCCGCCCAAGTTCGGCATCCGCGGCATTCCCACCCTGATGATCTTCAAGAACGGCAATGTCGAGGCGACCAAGGTCGGCGCCTTGTCCAAGTCGCAACTCACCGCTTTCGTCGACAGCAACATCTAATAAACGTCCTACCGGACGGCGCATCCGCGCGTCGCCTTACCGCAGTGTCGTCCGGCTTCTCCCCTCCTTCGCGTCCGGCTCTTTCAAGCGAGCCCACTCAGGCCCTTTCCATGCATCTTTCCGAACTCAAGCAGAAACCCATCACCGAGCTTCTCGAAATCGCCGCCGCCAACGGCATCGACAACGCCAACCGCTTTCGCAAGCAGGAACTGATCTTTACCATCCTGAAAACGCTGGCCAAGCGCGGCGAGAGCATCTACGGCGACGGCGTGCTGGAAGTACTGCCGGACGGGTTCGGGTTCCTGCGCTCGCCGGAGGCCTCGTATCTCGCCAACACCGACGACATCTACGTGTCGCCGTCGCAGATCCGCCGCTTCAACCTGCATACCGGCGACAAGATCGAAGGCGAGATCCGCACCCCCAAGGACGGCGAACGCTATTCGGCGATGACCAAGCTCGACAAGATCAACGGCGAGCCGCCCGAAGCGAGCAAGAACAAGATCCTGTTCGAGAACCTCACCCCGCTGCATCCGGACAAGCCGCTCAAGCTGGAGCGCGACATCAGGGCCGAGGAGAACATCACCAGCCGCGTCATCGACATCGTGGCGCCGATCGGCAAGGGCCAGCGCGGCCTGTTGGTGGCGCCGCCCAAGTCGGGCAAGACGGTGATGCTGCAGCACATTGCCCACGCCATCACCTCCAACCATCCCGACGTCGTGCTGTTCGTGCTGCTGATCGACGAACGCCCGGAAGAAGTCACCGAAATGAGCCGCACCGTGCGCGGCGAAGTCGTCGCTTCGACCTTCGACGAACCCGCCAGCCGCCACGTCCAGGTGGCCGAGATGGTGATCGAGCGGGCAAAGCGCCTGGTCGAGCACAAGAAGGACGTGGTGATCCTGCTTGACTCGATCACGCGTCTGGCGCGTGCCTACAACACGGTGCAGCCGGCCTCCGGCAAGGTCCTCACCGGCGGCGTCGACGCCAACGCGCTGCAGAAGCCGAAGCGCTTTTTCGGCGCCGCGCGCAACATCGAGGAAGGCGGCAGCCTGACCATCCTTGCCACCACTCTGGTCGATACCGGCAGCCGCATGGACGACGTGATCTACGAAGAGTTCAAGGGCACCGGCAACCTGGAAATCCACCTCGACCGCAAGATGGCCGAGAAGCGCCAGTATCCCGCCATCAACGTCAATCGTTCCGGCACCCGCCGCGAGGAGCTGCTGATGCCGCAAGACATCCTGCAAAAGGTGTGGGTGCTGCGCAAACTGCTGTACCCGATGGACGACATGGAGGCGATGGAGTTTCTGCTCGACAAGATTCGCGCGACCAAAAACAACAGCGAATTTTTCGACTCGATGCGGCGCGGCTGACCCATGCGGCTTGCGCATCATGCGCTGTTCCGCTACAATCCCGCGTTCTCCGAATTCAACCCGTTAAGGAATTGCCATGAAATCCGGCATTCACCCCGATTACAAGGAAGTCGCCGTGACCTGCTCCTGCGGCAGCACGTTCAAAACCCGCTCCACGCTGGGTAAGGAAGTCCTGCGCGTGGAAGTCTGCGCGGCCTGCCATCCTTTCTACACCGGCAAGCAGAAGATCGTCGACACGGCCGGCCGTGTCGAGAAATTCCGCCAGCGCTATGGCATGAAGTAAGCCGGTTGGCACGGTGTGCAGGATGCGACTGAAAGCGGCTTCGGCCGCTTTTTGCGTTCTGGCGGCGACACGACGGTATCATTGAAGACTCCCCGATCAGGATGAGGCAAACGTGACTCCCCGAGCTTTCCGCCGTATCGCAATGACCGTTCTCGGCGCGCTGGCGCTGACGCACTGCGCGCAAAATCCGGTGACGGGCGGCAAGGACTTCGTGCTGATGTCGGAGCAGCAGGAAGTCCAGATGGGTGCGCAGGCACACCAGGATGTGCTGAAGGAATACGCGGCACTGGACAATCCGGCGCTGCAGGCCTACGTCGACGAGGTCGGCCAGCGGCTGGCGAAAAAAAGCCACCGACCGGATCTGTCATGGCACTTCACCGTGGTCGACAGCCCTGACGTCAACGCCTTCGCCCTACCGGGCGGCTATGTCTACATCACCCGCGGCATCATGGCCTATCTGAATTCCGAGGCCGAGCTGGCAGGGGTGGTGGGGCATGAAATCGGCCATGTCACCGCGCGCCACGGGGTACGCCAGCAAAGCGCGTCCACCGCGGCAGGGCTGGGCGCGGTGCTGGGCTCGATTCTGGTGCCAGGGATGAACAATCAGGCGGGTGCATCGCTATTGCAAACGCTGGCGCAGGCCTGGACCGCCGGCTACGGGCGCGAGCACGAACTGGAATCCGACCGCCTCGGCGCCGAATACCTGGCCAGGAGCGGCTACAACCCGCAGGCAATGATCGAGGTCATCGGCGCGCTGAAAAACCAGGAGCTGTTTGCCGCCGAACAGGCCAAGCGCGGCGGCCATCAGCCGCGCACCTATCATGGCACTTTCGACACCCACCCAAGCAACGATGCGCGCCTGCAGCAGGTGGTGGGCGAGGCAAACAAGTACAGCGTCGCCAATCCGCGCGACGGCCGCAACGATTTCCTGCAGAAAATGGCCGGCGTGTATTTTGGCGACAGCCCCGGCCAGGGCGTGATCCGCAACAATGCCCTGTTGCATGAAAAACTCGGGCTGGCGCTACAGTTTCCGCCCGGCTGGCAGGTACGTAATCGCCCCGACCGGGTGGTGGCGACGAGCCCCCAGGGCGATGCGATGATCGAGCTGCAGCAGGGGCCGAAAAACGATAAACCGCTGGAGACGCTGCAGAAAGGACTCAAGCTGGATGCCGGCGCGCGTTACGACAGCGGCAATCTCGGCGGCCACCCGGCCGCATTCGCGGCGGGTGCGCAGCAGGGCAAACCGGTAGTGGTGGCGGCGGTGGTGTTCAACGGCACGCAGTACCTGATCGCAGGCATGGCCAAGGACCGGCCCACGTACGACCGCGAGCGCAGCGCCCTGCGCGCGGCGATCAACAGCTTCCACGCGCTTGGCGCGACGGAGCGGCAGGCGGCGCGGCCCTATGTGCTGCGCCTGCTGACGGCGCAATCCGGTACCACGATGGCTGCTCTGGCGCGGCAGTCGCCACTGGGTAGCGACGCCGAAAGCCAGTTGCGTCTGCTGAACGATCTCTACCCCGGCGGCGAGCCCCAACCGGGACAGCTCCTCAAAATTGTTCAATAAGCGCCTGATCACGCCTCAGCTCGGGCTGTTGCTGCTGTGTGCGGCCTGGCTGGTGCCGGGACTGGTGGGGCATGCGCCGTGGAAAGGCGGCGACGGCGATCATTTCGTCCGGCTGTGGCTGCTGCTGCAAAGCGGGACTGCGCCCCAGGCCGCCCCGGCTACGCCGCCCCTGTATTACTGGGTTGCCGCCGCAACCGCCTGGCTCACTTCGTCCGTCCTGGATTTGGCCGATGGCGCGCGCCTGGCTTCGGGCCTGTTCATCGCGCTGGCGCTGTTTTTTGTGGCACGCACGGCGCGCGTGCTCTACGGCGCCGAGACAGGCTGGGCGGCGGTGCTCATCTTGCTGGGTTGCGTGGGCCTGCTGGTGCGCGGCCATGAGCTCAACGCCTATACCGCCCAGTTTGCCGCCGCTGCCGTGATGCTGTACGGCATTGCCAGCCTGCCGCAGAATGCCCGCAGCGGCTGGGTATTGGGGGGCGGCGCGGTCTTGATGCTGCTGGCCGGCGGCGCGGCGGAAGCCTTGCTGTTTCTGTTGCTGGCGGCATTGATGCCGCTGTTGCTGACGGAGTACCGCAGTCCGGCGACGCGCCGTTCGCTGGCCTGGGGCGTGGGCGGCGCGCTGCTGTTCGGCGCAGCCTGGCTGGCCTTTCTGGCAACGCAGCATATTCCATTGATGCGCGCATTCAATCTGCAGCGCTGGCTGGGCAGCGACAGCCTGCGGCCGGGCTATTATCCCGGCATCCTCGGCTGGTACGCCTGGCCGGCATGGCCGCTGGCGGCGTGGGCGGTATACCGGGAACGGCGGCAATGGCGTACGCCGGGCATGGTGCTGCCAGTCGCGGCGCTGGCGGGCTTGCTCGGCCTGTACGCCCTGGCGGCCGATCCCGATGAGGAGCAAGGTCTTATCCTGCTGTTGCCGCTGGCGCTACTGGGTGCCGCCGGACTGTTCACGCTGCGGCGTGGCGCGGCCAACGCCTTGCTGTGGTTTGCGGTCATGCTGTTCGGCTTTATCGGACTGCTGTTCTGGATCTACTGGAGCGCGCACGATCTCGGCAGCCCGGCGCGGCTGGCCACGCGGCTCGGCAAGCTGGGGATGACCCATGTCGGCGAGTTGCGTCCATGGGCATTGGCGCTGGGCATTGCCGTCACCCTGGCCTGGATCGTCTTTCTGGCGCGCCTTCAGCGTTCGCCGCTGCGGCCCATGCTGGCATGGACCGCCGGCATGACCTTCATCTGGACGCTGTTGATGGCCTTGTTTCTGATGCCGCTCGACCGCCGCCTGAGTTATGTCGGCGTGGGCGAAGCGCTGGCTGCGCGGGTGCCGCAAACCGCCTGCGTCCAGACCTATCAGGTGCGCAGCCAGCAGCGTCTGCTGCTTGCCTATCACAGCGGACGCCTGCTTGCCCCGGCCGATATCGGATGCGACTGGCTGCTGGTGGAAACCCGGCGCCGCGAGGCCGAGCCGCATGTCCCGGACGTCTGGGTCAAGCAGTGGGAAGGCGCGCGCCCCGGCGACCGTTCGGACCGCTTTCATCTGTATGTCCGCCGCTAGAGGACGGGGAACGGCGCGCGTGGCCGCCGTCATTCTGGCGGGGGGGCAAGGCCGCCGCATGGGCGGAGCCGACAAGGGGCTGATCGAATACCGGGGACGCCCGCTGGTCGAATGGGCGCTCGCCACGCTCGCCCCGCAGGTCGACGCGCTCATGATCAGCGCTAATCGCAATGCCGGGCGTTACGCGGCTTATGGCCACCGCGTGCTGGCCGATACCCTGCCCGACTTTCCCGGCCCGCTGGCGGGCGTGCTGGCGGCGCTACAGGCGGTGGAGGCGGACTGGCTGGTGGTGGTGCCGTGCGATACGCCGCATCTGCCAGCCGATTTGGTGATCCGCCTGCTGGGCGCGGCGCAGCTGGAAAGCGTGCCGCTGGCGGTGGCGGAAGACGGCGCGCGCGTGCACCACACCTGCTTCATCGTGCGCACCGATCAGCGCGCGAATCTGGCCGCGTTTCTCGCGCGTGGCGAGCGCGCGGTGCGTCACTGGCAGGCAGGACTGGCTTCGACGACAGTACGTTTCGACCCTGCCGGGTTCGCCAATTTCAACCAGCCCGACGATCTTCAGCCCGGCTAGCCTTGCCGGCTCTCGGCGATCTGCGCGCAATACTGTTGCAAATGCTCCGGCACGCCGGGCGGGCAGGTGCCGCAGTCGCGGTTGCCGGGAACGGCGTAGTCGATGAACTTGGGGTAGGCAAGCTGCAGTCCGTTCATCAGCGCAACGAAATCCTCCAGCGTGCGGTCGCCGCCGAGACGTGGATTGCGCGCCTTTTCCTGGCCGATGGTGCTGATCCGGCGCTGTTCGTAGTCGTGCGCCGGATAGACCAGGGTGTCGTCGTCGTAGGCAAACAGCTTGCCGCGCACCGAGTGGTACAGCGCGGCCGCATCGCCGCTCTGGAAGTCGGTGCGTCCGCAGGCTTCGATCAGCAGCGCGTCGCCGGTGTAGAGCCGGCCGGCGTGGGCGAAGGCGAAGTGGTTGTCGGTATGGCCGGGCGTGTGGATCGGCGTCAGTTCGATCGAGCCCATCTTGAACGGCGTGCCGTCTACGATGCCGATGTCGGTGCACGGCAGTGCATCGAGCGCGGGGCCGGCGATGCGGCTGCCGGCAATCGCTTTCAGCTTCTTCGCCGAAGTGATGTGGTCGGCGTGGATGTGCGTCTCCACCGTGTAGGCAAGCTTCAGCCCCAGCTTGTCGATTTCACCGAGGTCGCGCTCCCAGGTCGGCAGCACCGGGTCGATCAGCAGCGCCTGGCCGGTTTCCTCGCAGCCGAGCAGATAGGTATAGGTGCTGGAAACGGATTCGAACAGTTGCTTGAAAATCATGGCGTGTCTCCTTGAGGGGTATTCAGGATGCGGCCTGCGCCTCGTCCAGAAGTTCCACCCAGTGTTTTACCGGGATGCGGCTTCCCGATTGCAGATGCGTCAGGCAGCCGATGTTGGCGGTGACGATTAGCTCGGGCTCCCCCGCCGTCAGATTACCGAGCTTGCGGGTTTTCAGCTGGCCTGCGATCTCGGGCTGCAGGATCGAGTACGTACCGGCCGAGCCGCAGCAGAGGTGCTTTTCCGCGACCGGCGTGAGTTCGAAGCCGGCGTCGCTGAGCAGCGCTTCGACGCCGCCCGTGAGCTTCTGCCCATGCTGCAGGGTGCACGGCGGATGGTAGGCGATGCGTTGCGACGCCGGCTTCGTGGCGAGATCCTTCAGTGCGTTGCGCTCGGCGCCGAGAATTTCCGAGATGTCCTGTGTCGCGGCGGAGACGCGCGCGGCCTTTTCCGCATAGGCGGCGTCATGCCGCAGCAGCCAGCCGTAGTCCTTCACCATCACCCCGCAGCCGGAGGCGGTCATCACGATGGCTTCGACGCCCGTGTCGAGGTGCGGAATCCAGGCGTCGATGTTGCGCCGTGCGGCAGCGAGACCCGCGTCGGTGTCGTTGAGATGGTGCGCCAGCGCGCCGCAGCAGCCGGCCTCGTTCGTGGCGACGAGCGAGATGCCGATGCGGTCGAGCACGCGCGCGGCGGCGGTGTTGATGTTGGGCTTGAGGCCGGGCTGCACGCAGCCTTGCAAGACCAGCATGCGGCGTTGATGGCGCGGTGCGGGCCACATGCCGGCGTGCTCGGCGGGCGGAATCCGCGCCTTCAGAAAACCCGGCATCAGGCCGCTCAGGCTCTGCCCGAGCCTGAGCGTGCTGTTGAACAGCAGGGAGGTGCCGAGGCCGGTCTTCAGCACCGCGCGCGTGGCGTTTTCGAGGGGGCTGCGGCCGACCTTCTCCTCGACGAGGTGGCGGCCGATGTCGAGCAGCTTGCCGTATTCCACGCCCGACGGGCAGGTGGTCTCGCAGTTGCGGCAGGTCAGGCAGCGGTCGAGATGGAGTTGGGTCTTCGCCGTCGGCGTCGCACCTTCGAGCACCTGCTTCATCAGGTAGATGCGGCCGCGCGGCGAATCGAGTTCGTTGCCGAGCACCTGGTAGGTGGGACAGGTGGCAAGGCAGAAGCCGCAATGCACGCAGCTGCGCAGAATGCGCTCGGCGACCTCGCCCTCGGGGGTGTTACGGAAGGAATCGGCGAGATGGGTCTGCATGTCAGAAATCGGGATGCATCCGGCCGCGGTTGAAGAGGCCCTTGGGATCGAAGCGCTGCTTGAGGGCGCGGTGCAGCGTCAGCATCGCCGGGGCGAGCGGGGTGAACACGCCGTCGGGCGGTGCGTCGCCGCGGAACAGGGTGGCGTGGCCGCCGGCGGTCTGCGCTGCCGCGCGCAGCGCGGCGGCGGGCCGCTCCGAGGCCAGCCAGCGCACCGCGCCGCCCCACTCGACCCACAGCGCGTCGCCCAGCTTCAGCGGCGGGGTGGTCGGCTTGACCGCCAGCCGCCACAGCGGACGCTTGTCGAAGAAGGGCGTGGCCTGGTCGCGCAGGCGCTGCCAGAACGCGGCGGCGTCATTCAGCGGATCGCCGCCGAGTTTGGCCTGTGCGGCGTGCACCGCGGAGGCCGCGCCCGACAGTCGCACGGTCAGCAGGCCGGCGTGCCATGAGCTCGCCGACAGCGGCAGCGGCTGGCCGGCCCACTGGTTCATTCGCAGAATCGCCGCGGCTTCGTCGAGTTCGAATTGCAGCGTGGTTTCCGTCGCCGGTTGCGGCAGCACCTTGAGCGAGATTTCGGTGATCAGGCCGAGCGTGCCGAGTGCGCCGACCATCAGGCGCGACACGTCGTAGCCGGCGACGTTCTTGATCACCTGGCCGCCGAAGCGCAGCGGCTGGCCGGTGCCGTCGATGATGCGCACGCCGAGCACGAAGTCGCGCGCAGCGCCGGCGTGAGGCCGGCGCGGGCCGGACAGCCCGGCGGCGATGCTGCCGCCGAGCGTGGCCGCTCCACCGAAGTGCGGTGGCTCGAACGCCAGCATCTGGTTCTGTTCGGCGAGCAGGGCCTCGATCTCGGTGAGCGGGGTGCCGGCGCGAGCGGTCAGCACCAGCTCCTTCGGCTGATAGTCGACGACGCCGGTGAGCGTGCGAGTGCTCAGGATTTCTCCTTCATCGGTGTTGCCATAGAAGGCCTTGCTGCCCCCGCCCTGGAGGATGAGCGGGGTGCTTTCGGCGTGGGCTGCGCGGATGCGCTCGATGAAGACGTCGAGCATCAGAACCTCGGCAGCTCGGGGTGCGGCAGCCGGCCGGCGTGGACGTGCATCGCGCCCCACTCGGCGCAGCGGTGCAGCTCGGGCACCGCCTTGCCGGGGTTGAGCAGGGTGTCGGGATCGAACGCCGCCTTCACCTCGTGGAAGCGGGTGAGCTCGGGGGGGGCGAACTGCGCGCACATCTGCCTGATTTTCTCCAGGCCGACGCCGTGCTCGCCGGTGATGGTGCCGCCGGCCTCGACGCACAGTTCGAGAATCCTGCCGCCGAAGTCTTCGGCCTTCTGCAATTCGCCCGCCTGGTTGGCGTCGAACAGGATCAGCGGGTGCAGGTTGCCGTCGCCGGCGTGGAACACGTTGGCCACACGCAGGCCGAATTCATCGCTCATTTCGCTGATGCGTTTCAGCACGTGCGGCAGCTGCGCGCGCGGGATGGTGCCGTCCATGCAGTAGTAGTCGGGCGCAAGGCGGCCGACGGCAGGGAACGCGGCCTTGCGCCCGGCCCAGAATTTTAGGCGTTGCTCCTCGCTGTCGGCGGTGCGGATTTCGGTCGCGCCGGAGGCTTCGAGCACCTGGCGCACGGTGTAGATGTCGGCCGACACTTCCTCGTTGACGCCGTCGACCTCGCACAGCAGCAGCGCCTCGCAATCGAGCGGGTAGCCGGCGTGGACGAAGGCCTCGGCGGCCCTGATCGCAAGGCGGTCCATCATTTCCAGCCCGGCCGGAATCACCCCGGCGGCAATGATGTTGCCGACCGCCGCACCGGCCTTCGCCACGTCGTCGAAGGCCGCCAACACCACCTGCGCGCGTTCGGGGCGCGGCAGCAGCTTGACGGTGACCTCGGTGATCACCGCCAGCATCCCTTCCGATCCGGTCAACAGCGCCAGCAGGTCGTAGCCGGGGGCATCGAGCGCGTCGCTGCCGATTTCGAGCACGTCGCCCGCGATCGTCAGCGCGCGCAGCTTCATGATGTTGTGCACGGTGAGGCCGTATTTCAGGCAGTGCACGCCGCCCGAGTTCTCGGCGACGTTGCCGCCGATCGAGCAGGCGATCTGCGACGAGGGGTCGGGCGCGTAGTAGAGGCCGTGCGGCGCGACGGCCTCCGAGATCGCGAGGTTGCGCACGCCGGGCTCGACGACCGCGGTGCGGGCGAGCGGGTCGATGGCCTTGACGCGGTTGAGTTTCGCCAGCACCAGCAGCACCGCGCCGTCGACCGGCAAGGCGCCTGCGGCAAGGCCGGTGCCGGCGCCGCGTGCCACCACCGCGACCCGGTTTTCATGGCACAGCTGCAGCACCGCCGCCACCTGCGCCTCGTTCTCCGGCAACGCCACTACGTCGGGGACGTTGCGGTAGGCGGCGAGCCCGTCCGACTCGAAGGGCACGAGATCCTCGCGCTCGTTGAGGACGCAGTGTGCCGGCAGGACGCTGCGCAGCTTGGACAGGAAGGCGGGGCTCAGCATGCGGGGGCGGGGCTAGGATTCAGGTTGCGAGTTTAGCCGGGCTTGCCTGCGCGCGCGAGGGCGCCAGCCGCCGGTAGGCTTCTGCCAGCGCGCCGTCGCCGCCGACGTTGCCGGGGAAGATCACCACCGGCAGCTGCGGCAGGCGATGGTCGGCCGGCGTCTGCACCACGGTGACGCCGGGCAGGATCTGCCCCAGCACCCGCGAGGTGATGAGTTCGAGCCCGGTCGACAGCACGTCGTTGGAAGTGATGCCGCCCTTGCTGATGAGGAAACCCAGCGTCCCGGGCAGCCGCTTTACTACATCCATCAGCGTCGCGGACACCGCTTCGCCGAAGGCCAGGCGCTCGGCGATGCTGGCGAACTGCAGTTCGCTGCGGCTGGTGAACACCACCGGGGTCAGGCCCTTTGCATGGGCGTGGACGATGCTCGCGGTGAGTTCGTCTACCGCGGCGGCACGCCCGGCCGGCAAGCGGGTGACGTCGAGCGGCAGACCGACCACGCCGCGCTCTTTCAAGAGCTGCGTCAGCTGCGCCGTGGTTTTCGCCACGTGCGAGCCGACCACGACCGCACCGGGCCGGCCGTCGCGCACCAGGCTGGCGAAGGCCTCGGCCGCCACCGGCTGCGATGGCAGCTTCGCCAGCGCGGTCAGCAGTGAGGCGGCGCTGCGGAACAAGAGGCGCTTGCCATCCGCCGCCGCCTTCAGCACGGCGTCGGCGAAGCTGCGGTAGTCGTCGGGCGATTCGCCGTCGACCACGCCGATCGCGTTGTTTGCGAGCGACGCGAGCCAGATGCCCGCCTTGCCGGCGCGCAGGTCGGTCAGCGTGAGGCGCGCCACATCCTTCGCGGCGACGCGGCCGGCGGTCTTCTCGGCGACGTAGTCGGGCAGGAATGCAGTCGTGTAGCCGAACACCGAGTCGCGCGCGAACTCGGTCTCGTGCGTCGGTACTGGCGTGCCGTCGACGACGAGGTAGTGGGTGCTGTCGCGGGTGATGCGTCCGCCTTCGAAGAACGCCGGGGTGAGCAGCGTCGCGTCGAACGGTCCGAGCACCTCGTTCATCACGTCGGTCTCCACCGGATAGTGGCCGCGTAGGGTCGAGTCGGAACGTGATACGAACAGCACCGGCCCGGCGTAGTCGGCCAGCGCCGCCTTGAGATTGATGCACACCTCGCGGGTGATTTCAGCCGCGCGCGTTGCGTCCATGCCGCGCGTGTTGGTCAGAACGAAAAACAGCGGCGCGGCATCAGCCAGCGCCGTCTTCAGCGTGGCGACGTCCCAGCGCGTCAGCAGCAGGCAGGAATGCACGGTCTGCGATCCGGTGGGGTCGTCGTCGAGAACGATGATTTTCGGGTTCATGGTGTTGACCTTTCATGTCCGCGAATGCGCGGGCGCGCATTCGCGGAGAGCTTTCAAGCTACCGCCTGCTCCAGCATCGCCAGCGCCCGCTCGTGCATCGCCTGAGCGTTCATGCCGTTGAAGTCGAACAGCTGCTGCGGGTTGGCGGTGGTCTCGCCGCGCTTCCAGCAGAAGACGTCGCGCTCGCGTGCCTGGCTGCGCAGCAGCACCGGTTCGAGCGGCGCAGACGGCCCGCCGCTGACGCCGAGCAGCACGTCACCGTGGAACATGGCCTTGAAGGCGGCGTCATCCATGAAGCAGCCGTCGGGCTCGGACACGCTGTCCCACAGCACGTCGCCCGGACGATAGAGGCGGCGCGGGTTGACCACGGCGACGATGCGCGAGCCGATGCCGGCTTCGGCCAGCTTGTCGGCGGCGGCGAACACCGGTTGCAGCACCATGTCGCCGGTGACGGCGAACACGACGGTGTGCGAGCCCTTGGTTTCGCGCAGCACCATTGCGCCGTCGTCGATCGCCTGGCGGCTTTGCGCCATCGTCGCGTGGATCGGCAACGGTGACTTCGACGCAGTGATGACGATGCCCTTGTTGTGCTGCTTCAAGGCCCAGTCGTAGCTCGCCTGGATCATGTTGGCATCGACCGGGAACAGCGGGTAGACGTTGCCGTTGCGCATCATCGCGGCGAAGTAGCTTTCGATTTCGGGGCGCTGGTGGGTCCAGCCGTTGCGGCCCTGCTCGAGCGCGCCGGCGGTGAACAGGCACACCGTCGCCGGGGTCGGGCGGCGCAGCTCGGCCATCGCCTGCGTCACCGTCTGCCAGATCGGCAGGCCGTTGATGGCGAAGGATTCGTAGCTGCACCACAGGCTGCGCCCGCCGAACAGCGCGATACCCACCGCGAGGCCGGCGCAGGCGTCCTCGTTGAGCGGCTCGTAGACCTGGCCGGACGGGCCCTGGAAGTAGAGGTCGTCGGCGGTCGGGTGGCGGATCGTCAGCGCCTTGTTGATGTTGGCCATGCCCGAGGCTTCGTTGCCGTCGGCGTTGGTGACGACGAACAGCGGATCGCGCTTGCCGACCTCGCCAACCACGTGGCCGAAGGCGGTGGTCGGGATGTGGTTTTCGCCGACGGCGAATTCATTCAGCGGCAGGCCGTCGAGGCTAGGCAGATCGCGAACGCTCTCGGTCACCGCGACCTTTGCGGCGGGGCCGCCGCCGGCGTGACGGAAGTTTTCGCGCGTCACCTTCCACGCCTGGATCGGCAGCGCGCGGCGCTGCAGACCGCCCTTCACGTCGTCGGAGTCGAGCGTGTGGTGGGCGTAGAGGTTGTGCGACTTGGCGCCGGTGGCATGCACGCCGGCGCCCTTCAGCTGCTTGACGATGAGGCAGGCGCGGCGACCGGACAGCGCACTCCTGGCGGCAGCGTCGGCCGCCTTGAGGATGGCGCCGGTGAAGGCCATGCGCGCGGCGAAACCGAAGGTGGTGCTGTCCACATAGACCGGGGCGTCGTCCGTGTCGGCGAATTCGCGGGCGTCGACCAGATGGACTTCATCGAATCCATGCGCGCGCCAGTAGGCGGCCATGCGGCCGTTATCCCACAGCGACACCATGCTGTGATGCTCCTGTGAATAGCCGTTCCACACCAGCACCGGCAAGTAGTTGGTAACGTCTGGATACGCGGTGGCGAAATGCTGGAACGCGCTCATGATGTAGGGTTCGCCGAGGCCGCCGTCGCCGATGGTGACGGGAAACAGCTTGTCGCGGTGCAGGTAGGCGCCGGCCATGGCGAAATGCTGGCCCTGGCCCAGCGGGCCGGCGGGCGCCAGCAGGCCGGGGATCGCGCCCGACAGGTGACCCAGGAGGCCGTGGCGCTCGCGGAAGCGCGCGCGCATCTCGGCCACGCTGTGGATGCCCATGGCTTCCAGCGAGGTATCGAGAAACATCGCCGAATAGAAACCGGGTGCGTGGTGGCCCACCTCGGTCACCATGTTGCGGTGGCCCAGCAGATGCAGTGCGGCGACCGCATCGGCGCTGGAGGCGAAGCCGCCGGGATGGCCGGACGACTTGCTGCCGGTGACCTGCAGCGTCAGGTAGCGCAACGCGTCAGCGGCAAGCAGGGTCTGGTAGATGGACGCTTCGCTGGTGGCGTCGGGCAGCGCGGGCTGGCCGGGTCCGAGGAGCGGGGCGACCCCCAGACGCTCGATTTCCGGGAAACCGTCGGCGAAATACTGGATGCCTTCGCAGAAGGCGGGCAGGGTCTCGGGGGCGGACTGCATCTGGGCGCTCATGGCACATCCTTTCACAATATGAAATTGTTTCGCGCTATGCGAAACGATGGACGTATTGAAGCAGTAAACTGTCCATAATTTCACATCGCGTGATAAATTTTCACTTTATGAAAAACGCCAGCTCCTCGATCCAGGTCCTCGACCGCGCCATGGCGCTGGTCGGCATTCTTTCCCGCGCACCCGGGCCGATCGGTCTGACCCGCCTCGCCGGCGAGGCCGGGCTGCACACCGCCAGCGCACACCGCATCCTCGGCGCATTGATGGCGCACGGCCTGGTCGAAAAAACCGGTGCCGGCGAATACGATCTGGGCGTGCGCTGGTTGGAAGTGGGCAATCGCTTGCGCGCCCGGCTGAACATCCGTCAGGTGGCGATGCCATTCATGCAAAAACTTGCTGAACTGACCGGCGAGACAGTCAACCTGATCGTACGGCGCGGCGACGAGGCGGTCTATGTCGAGCGCGTATCGGGCGGCCAGACCCTGATCCAGGTGGTGCAGGTGGTCGGTGCGCATGCACCCCTGCACGTCACCGCAGTGGGCAAGATATTCCTTGCCGAGGACAGCGCCAGCGGCGTGATGGGCTATGCCGAGCGCACCGGCTTGCCGGCCTACACCACGAACACGCTGACTTCACTGGAGCGGCTCAGCGCCGAACTGGGCACGATCCGCCGCGAGCGCCTGGCCTACGATCGCGAGGAGGCCGAGCTGGGGGTGGCGTGCATCGGCGCGCCGATCCGCGATGCCGAAGGCAAGCTGATTGCCGGCTTGTCGATCTCGGCGCCGGCCGAGCGTCACAAGGCGGGCTGGGCCGAGGCGCTGCAACAGGCGGCGGCACAGACTGGCGCCGCGCTGGGTTATCTGGCTGAAGCCTGAGTATCGCCGCGTTACGCCGCACCCCGGTGTCGGGTATTTTTACAGTTCGCACAGGAATTGCGGCTGCCAGACTCCAGGTGACGCAAGTATCTGGATTAAGCCTCTGTAATAAAAGCGATTCATGCTTTGCGTCGAACCATGGCATGCAAGCTGCTTTAGTCGCTACGGCTTGCCAGCCCCGATGCTGCCAGTATCCCGGCAGCGCCAGCCCGGTTCGCGACAATAAAATCCTAAGACAGGCAAGAAAGCGGAAAACATGAACTCAAACCTGCGTATCGCCGGCATGGTCCTCATGCTGGCCTGCGGCATAAGCCCGGCTCAGGCCGCCTATATGGAATCGGGCGACGCCTCGAATTTTCTCGCGGCGGCCCAAATGGCGACGGACGCGGTGATACAGGGCAACATCACTGAAGCCGATGAAGGCGATGTCTACAAGGTCGTGTTCGGAACCGGCGGCACCCTGTCGATCGGTACCGCCGGTTCGATCGACGCGCAGATCGGCCTGTTCGATGCGGGCTTCAATGCGCTGGCCGGGGATGACGATTCCGGTAGCGACCTCAACGCCTTCCTGAGCTACGCAATCAACGCCGGCACCTATTACATCGGCATTGGCGACTTCGCCATGCTTGCAATCAATACCGGCAACCAGGCGTGGCTCATGGACGGTCTGGCGCCCGCCGGCTTCGGCGCGGTGTCGTATATCGACAACCAGACCTCGATCATGACAGGCGACTACACGCTGTCGCTGTCCATGCAGCCGCTCAACCCGGTGCCCGAACCCGCCAGCCTCGCCCTGCTTGGGGCCGGCCTGGCCGGCCTCGGCATGTTACGCCGCAAGGCAGGCTGAATCCGGTGCTGCGGCTGTCAGCGCGGCGGCCGCGACGGAAGCAACAAAGCCCGCAATTTGGCGGGCTTTGTTGCATGGGGCAATCCGTCTGCGCCCATGGCCGCAGCCGATCCGAAACGGTGACCGCAGGCGGCCGAATGCCCGGGACGAATCATTTCAACTGCGGGCGCTTGCCCAGGAACGCTTTTCTTGGCACTGTGCCGCCATGATCGCTGTCCCCGTATCTTCGCCCGCCACCCGCTACCAGTTCGCCGCCTGGCTGATGATGGCAGCCGGGTTGCTGCTCGTCCTGCAGCTGCACTTGCTGCCGGCGCTGCTGGCGGGTCTGCTGGTGGCGCAACTGGTGCATTTGCTGGCGCCGCGTTTTGTCATTGGCCGTCTCGACCACATCTGGGCCAAGGTGCTGGTGGTGTCGCTCATCACCCTGATCGTGCTGGGCGTGCTGGGCGGGTTTATCGCGGGGGCGATCCTGTATCTGCGCACCGAAGGCGGGCTGGCCGGGCTGCTGAAGAAAATGGCCGAGATCATCGAAAATTCGCGTGAACTGCTGCCGCTGTGGGCGGCCGAGTGGATGCCGCAGGGCGACGAGTCGGTGATCCGCGCAGGGCTGGTCGAATGGCTGCGCACCCATGCGCAGGATATTCGCAAGCTCAGCGGCGACGCCGGCCGCGGGGTGCTCCACTTCATCATCGGCCTGGTCATCGGCAGCTTCGTTGCATTGCGCGAAGCACGCCCGCATCAGGCGCTGGCACCGCTGGCGCAAGCCATGGCCGAACGGGTGAACCGCCTGGGCGAGGCGTTTCGCCGGGTGGTGTTTGCGCAGATGCGCATCTCGGCGCTCAATGCGCTGCTGACCGCGGCTTACCTGCTGCTGGTGCTGCCGGCGTTCGGGGTGCACTTACCTTTCACCAAAACCATGATCGTCGTCACCTTCATCGTCGGTCTGCTGCCGGTGCTGGGCAACCTCATTTCCAATACGATCATCGTCGTCATTTCGCTATCGCATTCGCTGCACGTTGCGGCGGCTTCACTGGCGTTTCTGGTCATCATCCACAAGCTCGAATATTTCGTGAATGCCCGTATCATCGGCGGCCAGATCCAGGCGCGCGCATGGGAGCTGCTGATTGCCATGCTGGTGATGGAGGCGGCCTTCGGCGTGCAGGGCGTCATCGCCGCGCCGATCATCTATGCGTATATCAAAAAAGAATTATCCGACCGGGAGCTCATCTAATGTCCAACGACACCGAATCACTCGTCATCACCGCCAGCGGGGAAGACAAACTTGGCCTGGTGGAGGGATTCACCCGCCGCATTTCGGACAGCGGCTGCAATATCGAGGAGTCGCGGATGGCCGCGCTGGGTGGGCGTTTCGCGCTGCTGATGCGTGTTTCTGGCAGCTGGGACGCGCTGGCCAAACTGGAAGCGCGGCTTCCCGCCGTCGCCGAAGAGCTGGGTCTCTCGCTCACCCAGCAGCGCACCCGCCCCACGCGGGCCGACAAGCCGCTGATTCCCTACACCGTCGAAGTCGCCGCGCTCGACCAGCCCGGCATCGTCAACAGCCTCGCCAATTTCTTCGCGCGGCTGCACATCAACATCGAAGCGCTCGACACTGAAACCTACCCTGCCCCGCACACCGGCGCGCCGATGTTCGCCGTCCACATGACGCTGGGCATTCCCGCCGACGCCCACATTGCCACCCTGCGCGGCGATTTTCTGGATTACTGCGATGACCAGAATCTGGATGCGACCTTCGAGCCGGTGCGGATATGACGCAGCACGCGGCGTCTGCGGGCGCGTCTGCGGTACCGCCACCCACAACCTTGTCGCCTGATTATTCGCGCTCGCTGGCGTCGAGTTCGATGTAGAACATCGGCACCGCATCGTCCGCTTGGCTCCTGCGCGGCAGGCCGCGCACCAGGGCGGCTTCCACGCGCGCGGCCTGCAAGGCGGCGCGGTCGATGACGGCGGGATACAGGCGGCAGTGTTTTTCGATCAGTTCGGCCTGGCGGCAGGCGCAGGTTTCGAGCGCGCCGCGGGTGGCGGCGTCGAGGTGCGGTAGCAGCAGCATCCAGGGTGCCTGCCAGGCATGGTAGTCATGCACCAGCCGGGTGTGGGCGGTATCCATACCGGCGGTAGCGATGAACAGCGGCGGGAAGGCGTCGGCCTCCAGCACGCGCCCGTGCAGGGCATCGCCGCCTTGCCTTGTGTGCAGCCCCAGCCCGGCACCGTCGTCCGAGCGGCGGAACCACTGTGCCACGCCGCTGGCGAGACTGTTCACATAACCCGTCAGATACCCACCAGCGGACTCGTCGAGCCCGGCAATCGCCGTGCTCTGGAAGCGTTCCTGCGCGGCCATGCCGGCGCGCCAGTCGAGCGGCGGTTTGGTGTCGGTTTCGCTGTCGGCGCATACGCTGTGCAGCAGTGCCAGCGGCTGGTCGTGGCGGTCGAGCAGCCAGAGCTCGAATTGATCGCGAAAGGCGAACGGCACCGCACGATACATCTTGAGCAGGTGCTCGTAGACCACCGCGCCCATGTCTTCCAGCCGCTTGAAATCGTCCGACGGGTACAGCGGCCCGCGCTTCAGCCCCGTTTCCACCGACCAGTGGCCATAGCGGATGTCGGAAATCTGCGCCCGCCGTCCGGCGCGTCCCAGGCCGTCGAGCAGCGCGTCGTTGGCGACATAGATATCCCACTCGATGCCGTCGGTGGTGACCGCCTCGGCCGAGCGGTAGCGAATGACGTGCACCACCCCGCGAAACGGGTTGAGCAGGCGTTGAGCGTAGCATTCGATCTGCATGCGGCCCGGCCCCGTCTCAGTTGGTGTCGCCGCCCGGTTGTGGCGGCACGGCGACGGACGCATCCTTGCTGCGGGTGCCCTCCATCCAGGCAAACAGCGACCAGCGCATCGCTTCTTCCACCGACATGTCGATCGGCCGCACCCAGTCGCGCGGCACGAAAACCGTGTAGCCGCCGATCATGTAGCCCATCGGCAGATAGACCGCGACCCGGTCGCCCTGCAGGAAACCGGCAGGCAGGTCGTCGACGTGCTGGCGCGTGACCAGCCCCACCACCTCGAGCGACTGCCCGGGCATCCTGAGGATCACCACCATCTGCTGGGTGCCCTTTTCGCGCTGGGGGGAAAAGTAATCGGCAAAGCTCTTGAACGAGGAATAGATGCTTTTCACCACCGGCAGGTTGGTGAAAGGCAGCTCGACCAGCGACAGCAGCCTGCCCACGCCACGCTGCGATACCAGGAAACCAAGCAGGAATATACCGAAGACTCCCAGCAGCAGGCCCATCCCCGGCAGGTAGTATTCGCCGATGAACGGCCGGACCAATTGCATGGCCAACATCTCGCTCCAGCGCAGGAAAACATAAAGCAGATAGGCTGTCAGCCCGAGGGGCAAGGCGGTGATCAGGCCGCGAAAAAAATATTGATAGAGCTGTTTGGTCAATTCTGAACCTCGCTAATGTTCCTGAAACCTTGTTGCTTTAGCATAACAGCGGGGAGTGGCTAGAATTCCCGCACGTGTTCATTCCCTGGAGAAGCCCCATGAAAGCCCCTGCCCTGCTCGCGTTTGCCTTGCCCGCGCTGCTTGCCGGTTGTGCCAGCGGCCCCAGCGCCGAAGAACAGGCTGCCTTGGTGGCGGACGCGCGCAAGGCCACTGCTGCGCTGACGCAAAAGCTCGGCGGTGAACTGAAAGCGGCGCTTGGTGAAAAGGGCGCGGAGGGGGCGATCGGCGTATGCAAGGAGCGCGCGCCGCAGATCGCGGCCGAGGTATCGAGGCAATTTGGTCTGCAGGCCACGCGCGTCAGTCCGAAAAACCGCAATCCGGCCGCCGTGCCCGACGCGTGGGAGGCCGAGGCCCAGGCCGGGCTGGAAAAACGGCTGGCCGCGGGGGAAAAACCCGAGACGCTCGACACCTGGCAAATCGTCGGCACGCCGACTGGCAAGCAGTTCCGCTACGCCAAGGCGCTGCCGGTGCTGCCGTTGTGCCTGACATGCCACGGCGACCCGGCCGCGATTCCCGCTGGCGTGAAAGCGCGCCTTGCCGCAGATTACCCGCTCGACAAGGCCACGGGCTATGCCCCCGGCATGGTGCGCGGCATCGTCTCGATCAAGCGCCCGCTGTAAACCGGCCGGCAAAATTTGCGTGAACGGGCTTCAGTCCTGCGCGGCGCCGCCGATAATTATGCTGATGCGCCCAAGCTTGTCGTGGAGGAATGTAGCGTGCTGAATCGTCTTGTCGGAATGTGGTCGGGGGGCCGGGATAATGCAACACCGCCGCCGGGTGCCGTGCCGTCCGCACCGGAGCCGGCAGCCAGGCCGGTGGCCAAAGCGCCTTCAGTGATGCGTCGCGAGGCCATGCTGGGCCGCGACCAGAAGGTGGCGGCTTACACCTTCATGTTGCGCCGCGCGCCGGATGACCAGCGCGATATGGCTCTGCCCGACATGCAGCGGCTCTACGACGAAACCTTGCTCGGCAACCTGCAGCGCATGGATATCGCGCGCCTGCTGGGGCAACGCCTGGCATTTGTGCCGGTTGTGCCGGCCAGCCTGTCGCTTCCGCTGATCGATACCTGGCCCGCTGCCGGTACGGTGTGGGCTCTGAAGATTGACGGCCAGACCCCGATCGACGATTCCCTGCTTGCCCGGCTGGCCGAGCTGAAGGCGCGCGGATTCGGTTTCGCCCTGCATGCCGACATGGCGGTGGGGGCCGGGCGGCATGCGCTGTTGCAGCTTGCGGATTATGTGCTGATGGACGTCGGTAGCGAGGACATTCCTGCCATCACCGCGCAAATGGCCGCGGTGTCCAAGGTGGCGGCCGGAAAACGCTTTGTGGCGACCGAGGTGCAAACGCTGGAAGCATTCCATATGTGCCACAAGCTGCAGTTCGCCCTGTTCATGGGGCCTTTCATCACCCGCCGCGAAACGCTCGACACCCCGGTCATGGGGCCGTCACGCGCCAAGGTGCTGGACCTGATGAACCGGGTGCGTACCGGCGCCGAGCAGCCTGAGCTGGCCGGGCACTTCCGCCAGGATCCGGCGTTGTCGGTGCGCCTGCTGCGCTACGTCAACTCCCCCGGCATGGGCTTGATGAGCAAAATCGGCGGCATCGAGCAGGCGCTGATGGTGATGGGGCAGGACAAGCTCTATCGCTGGTTGACGCTGATCCTGTTTACCGGCGGCCAGACCCAGGAACTCGATCAGGCGGTGCTGGAGAATGCCCTGGTGCGCGGCCGGGTGGCCGAGCAGCTGGCCGGGCGGGCGCTGTTCGCCAAGGCGCGCGATGAGATTTTCGTCGCCGGGCTGTTTTCGCTGCTCGACGTGGTGATGCGCATGCCGATGGAGCAGGTGTTGAAGCAGATCAGCCTGCCCGCCGAAATCACCGAGGCCATCGTCTCGCAGCGCGGGCCGTATGCGCCTTATCTGGCGCTGGCGGTTGCCTGCGAACAGGACGACCAGAGCAGCCTCGAAGCCCTGGCCGGGCAGATCGGCCGCGACGTGGCCGACATCAACACCGTGCACATGGATGCGCTGCTGTGGGCGCAACAACTGTCCGCCGACGTATGAGCTGAACAATGGCGGCCGTTTCCGGCGTCGCCGCCGCGTGGTGTGTCTACATGCTGCGCTGCGCCGACGGCTCGCTCTACACTGGCATCACCACCGACCCTGCGCGCCGCGTCGCCGAACACAACGGCGCCGGCGGGTCGGGCGCACGCTATACCCGCAGCCGCCGCCCGGTGCGGCTGGTCTACGTCGAAGCCGCAGCCAACCGCGCCGAAGCGGCGCGGCGCGAAGCGGCGATCAAGCAGCTGGATCGCGCAGGCAAGCTGGCGTTGTGTGGGCCGGGCGTATAGGCCTTCCTGTCCGTTTCAGGTGTCATTCATGCTGTTCAGGCGAGCTTGGAAGTGCGGAATGGCCGCTTCCATCGCGCGCCGCCCGGCGTCGATGGCGATGCTGGCACGGTGAAATTCCATCAACCCCAGGTTTGCGAGCAGCGGCGTCACCATCACGTCCGCCGGGTCGCCGGCCAGCCGGCTGCGGGTAATCAGCACCTGCATGATGTTGATGCTGCTCGCCAGCACGTCGAGCATGGCCGGCGGTCTGGATCCGTTGTCGGAATTGAGGCCGAGTTGCGACATGCCGGTCTGGATGCGCGCCATCACGCTGTCGGCCAGATTTTCGGGGTCTGTCCTGGCGCGCTTGCGCACTGCGGTGGCGGGCCGGGGCTTGAGGTGACGGCCCAGCAGGTCGGCGTTCAGATCCACCGCAATCACCAGGTCGGCCCCCATCGCCCGGCACAGCGACACCGGCACTGGATTGACCAGGCCGCCGTCGACCAGCAAGCTGCCGTCGCGTTGCGCCGGGGTGAACAGTCCGGGCAGCGCGATCGAGGCGCGTACCGCGTTCGACACCCCGCCCTCGCGCAGCCATACTTCGCGGCCGCGCCGCAGGTCGGTGGCGACGGCACCGAACGGGCGCGCCAGTTCACGGAAGTCGCGATCGACGAAGTGGCTGCGGAAGAATTCGATCAGCTTGTCGCCCTTGATCAGCCCGCCGCCGAGCGAAAAATCGAGAAAGCTCACCACGGTCTGTACGCGCAGGCTGCGTACCCAGCTCTCCAGCCGGTCGAGTTCGCCGCCCACGTAGGCGGCGCCTACCAGCGCGCCGATCGAGGTGCCGCAGACCAGATCGGGCTCGATGCCGGCGTCGGCCAGCGCGCGGATGACGCCGATGTGCGCCCAGCCGCGCGCCGAGCCGCCGCCGAGAGCGAGGCCGATGCGCGGGCTCATTTCAGCGCTGCCGCCCGCGGCACCACCAGTCGCACATAATCCAGCGCTTCGTAATTGCGGATTTGCGCCGGCCCCTCCGGCGCCACATCGACATACGCTGGAAAGGCCTCCGGCGCCACACCGCGCCAGCCGGCATACGTTTCGCACACATGCAGCGGGATGCCTTCGTCGCGCACCAGGCTCTCGGCCAGTTGGTGCGCCGTCGCGTTGTCTTCGCGTTGCGCGGTTTGCAGCGCGAACATTTCCTGTCCGTGGGCCACCAGCGCCATCGGCATGCCGGGAAAGCGCGCCTTCAGCCGCTGCGCGGCCTGCTTGACCCAGGGTAGCGCGTGATCGAGCGCCTGCGGGTCGCGGTCGGCGATTTCGAACACCACCCCGGGCGGTGGCGCGGTGCGCGCCAGCAGGGCATCGAGCGTTGCCGCCGAGGTGGCGGGCAGGCAGGCCAGGATGGCTAGGACAGACAACAGAAAACGCAGCATTCAGAATCCTTTCCTGGAGAGTCGAGCAGGTTGCCTGCGCCGACAAGCGCAGCCCGCCCATTGTCGGCCAGGTGCGCCGAAAAATGTAGCTGGGCGATGCTGGCCTGCCGGACGAGGGCCGGCCGCGCTCATGCAGCGCGGCTTAATCCGCTTCGCGTTCGAGGCTGCAGCACTGAACCTGGCTGCCTGTAGGTGGCTGGCTCAGGATGGCGCCGGTGACTGGATTGGGGCGGAATACGGTGCAGCCCTTGAGGCCGAGCGCGTGCGCCTGGCGGTAGAGATCCTCGAAGCGCTCGAAGGGGGTCTCGGCGGCGACATTGATGGTCTTGGAGATCGCGTTGTCGACCAAAGGCTGCAGCGCGGCCTGCATCTGCAGGTGGGCGAGCGGATCGACCTGGCGCGCCTCGATCAGGGCCGGCGGGGTGCCGGCTCCGCCCCGCTGCTGCCACAGCTGGCAGGCGTAATCGACCACGCGATGGGTACGATAGGCGCCGTCGCTTCCCAGCACGCGGCGCTCGGCCGCGGCCGCGAAAACCGGCTCGATGCCGCTGGAAATGTTGTTGGCCAGCAGGCTGATGGTGCCGGCCGGGGCGATCGCCAACAGATGACTGTTGCGGATGCCGTGCGCGGCGATGGCGGCGCGAATATCGGCCGGCAGGCGGGCGGCGAAGCCGCTGGCCAGAAACGGCTCGGCGTCGAATTCCGGGAAGGCGCCCTTCTCGCGCGCCAGCTCGATCGATGCGCGATAGGCGGCATCGCGGACCGTCTGCATCGCGTGCGCCGCCAGCGTGCGTGCAGCCGCGCTGTCGTAGCGCAGGCCGAGCAGCACCAGCGCGTCCGCCAGCCCGGTGATGCCCAGCCCGATGCGCCGCTTGCGGTGCGCTTCCTCTGCCTGCGCCGGCAGCGGATAGCGCGAGACCTCGATGACGTCGTCGAGAAAGCGCACCGCGAGCGTCGCCGCGGCGGCCAGTGCGTCCGGGTCGAGCCGGGCATCGGCGGCGAACGGCGACACCACGAACGCCGCAAGGTTGAGCGAGCCGAGGTCGCAGGCGCCGTAGGGCGGCAGCGGAATTTCGCCGCAGGGATTGGTGGCGGTGAGCGTTTCGCGGTCGGCCAGCGTGTTGTCGCGGTTGATGGCGTCGACGAACAGCACGCCCGGTTCGGCGGTGTCGTAGGCCGCGCGCAGGATGCGCTGCCACAGTTCGCGCGCCTTCAGCGTGCGCGCGTTCGCGAGGCCGGGAAACACCAGCGGCCAGTCGCGGTCGCCCGCCACCGCCGCCATGAAAGCGTCGCTGATCTGCACCGACAGGTTGAAATGGCGCAGCACCACGGGATCGCGCTTGGCGTCGACGAAGGTCTCGATGTCCGGGTGATCGCAGCGCAGCGTCGCCATCATCGCGCCGCGCCGCGCGCCGGTCGACAGCATGGTGGCGCACATGGCGTCCCAGATGTGCATGAACGACACCGGGCCGGAGGCGATGCTGCCGGTGGCGGCAGCCACCATGCCGGCCGGACGCAGGGTGGAAAAATCGTAGCCCACCCCGCCGCCGTGCTGCATGGTGAGCGCGCCTTCCTTCAGCGCCTCGAAAATGCTTTCCAGGTCGTCGGCGATCCCGCCCATCACGAAGCAGTTGAGCAGCGTCACCCGGTGGCCGCTGCCGGCGCCGGCGAGAATGCGCCCGCCAGGCAGGAAGCGGAAATTCTCCAGCAGCGCGAGAAAGCGCTCGGCCCAGGCCTCACGTTCGCGGCTTTCCGCCGCTGCAATCGCCACCGCCACGCGCTGCCAGCTGGCGCGGATGCCGGCTTCGCCCGGCGCGCGATAGCGGGTCTCCCAGATGTGGCGGGAGATTTCCATGCTGAAGGGGGCGAATGTGCTCATGCGGCGGCGATGGAAGCGGCGTTTGAGGCATTATCTGTCTACGTTCGTCTATTGAGCATAGCCGCTTTGCCCCTTCCCATGATGGTTTCGCCCCACCCCTATTCCGCGCTGACGCCAGACTGCGCGCTCGATGCGCTCGACAGCACCGGCTTGCACGCGGATGGCCGCCTGCTGGCCTTGAATAGCTACGAGAACCGCGTCTACCAGATGGGCGTCGAGGATGCCGCCCCGGTGGTGGTCAAGTTCTACCGGCCGGAACGCTGGAGCGATGCCGCGATCCTGGAGGAACACGCGTACACGATCGAACTCGCCGCGCGCGAAATTCCGGTGGTGGCGCCGCTGTCATTGAATGGCGCCACCCTGCATGCCCATGCCGGTTTCCGCTTCGCGGTGTACCCGAAGCAGGGCGGGCGCATGCCCGAATTCGATCGGGCCGGCACCCTGCAGCGGATGGGACGCTTCCTCGGACGCATTCACGCGGTGGGCACGCAGACGGATTTTTCACATCGCCCGGCACTCGATCTCGAAACCTTCGGCTATGCGTCGCGTGACTTTCTGCGCAGCGGCAACTGGCTGCCCGTCGATCTGGCCGTGGCGTGGGACAGCGTGGTCGCGCATGCCCTGCAAAGCGTGGCGCATTGCTACGAGCGCGCCGGCGACGTCCGTGCCATCCGCCTGCACGGCGACTGCCACGCCGGCAACGTGTTGTGGACCGAGACCGGACCGCATTTCGTCGATTTCGACGACTGCCGCATGGGCCCCGCGGTGCAGGATCTGTGGATGCTGCTGTCGGGCGAGCGCGGCGAGCAGCAGGCGCAGATGAACGAGATCCTGGCGGGCTACGAGGACTTCGCCGAATTCGATCCGCGCGAGCTGCATCTGGTCGAAGCGCTGAGAACCCTGCGGTTGCTCCACTACGCAGCCTGGCTTGCGCGCCGCTGGGACGACCCGGCGTTTCCGGCCGCATTTCCGTGGTTCAATACGCAGCAATACTGGCAGGCGCGCATCCTCGAATTGCGCGAGCAGATCGCGCTGATGGACGAGCCGCCGCTGGTGGCTTGAAAGACAATATTTATCCGCGAATACCCGAAGGGCATAAAGGACGCGAAGAAACGCGAAGAGAGCCCTCAATGTTTTTCTTCGCGACCCTTCGCGTATTCGCGGATAACAGGGGTAGAGAATGTGCGGCATAGCAGGTGAATTCCGGTTCGACAACAAGGCGCCCGAGGCGGCGGCGATGGCGCGGATGCTGGCCAGGCTGGCGCGGCGCGGGCCGGACGCCGAGGGCCAGCATGCCGACGGGCCGGTGCGGCTGGGCCATCGGCGGCTGGCGATCATCGACCTGTCGCCGCGCTCGGCTCAGCCGATGCTCGACGCCGCGACCGGCACCGCGCTGGTGTTCAACGGCACCATCTACAACTACCCGGAACTGCGCGCCGAACTGATCGCGCGCGGCCACGCCTTCCATTCCGACGGCGACACCGAGGTCATCCTGCGCGCGTTTCTGGAGTGGGGCGAAGCCTGCGTCGAGCGCCTGCACGGCATGTTCGCGTTCGCGCTCTGGAACCGCGAGACGCTGCTGCTGGCGCGCGACCGCCTCGGTATCAAGCCGCTGTATTACAGCGAAAACCAGGGGTGCTTCCGCTTTGCCTCGACCCCACAGGCGCTGATCGCCGCAGGCGGCGTCGACACCGGCATCGACCCCGTCGCGTTGCATCATCTGTTCACGCTGCATGCGGTGGTGCCGGCGCCGCGCACCGTTTTCAACGGCATCCGCAAGCTGGCGCCGGGGACGACGCTGACGGTGAACGCGCGCGGCGAGCTCAGCCACCGCAAATACTGGTCGTTGCAGGCGCAGCGTCCGGCGGTGCCGAAGAGCGAGGCCGAATGGACCGAGGCGATTCATGAAAGCCTCAGGCAGGCGGTGAAAAAGCGCATCGAGATCGCCGACGTGAAAGTCGGCGTGCTGCTCTCCGGCGGCCTCGATTCGAGCCTGCTGGTGGCACTGCTGGCGGAGCAGGGCGTGCCCGACCTGATGACGTTTTCGGTGGGCTTCGAGGATCAGCCGGAAGAGCGCGGCAACGAGTTCGAATACTCCGACCCGGTGGCGGAGATGTATGGCACCCGTCATCACAAGTACCTGATCCCGAACAGCGAGGTGCTGCGCCGCCTGCCCGAGGCAGTCGATGCGATGAGCGAGCCGATGTTCGCGCAGGACGCGGTGGCGTTCTACCTGCTGGCCGAGCAGGTCAGCAAGACAGTGAAGGTGGTGCAAAGCGGGCAGGGCGCGGACGAGGTGTTCGGCGGTTATTTCTGGTATCCGCGGATGGCGGCCGACCCCTCAAACAGCGCGCTGGAGCGCTTCCGCCGTCACTACTTCGACCGCGACCACGACGAATTCATCGAAATGACCCTGCCGTCGTACCACGGTCCCGACTACACGGCACAGATCATTGCCGCGCACCTGGCGGAACCTTTCGCCGACGAATTCATCGATCAGGTATTGCGTATGGACACGACCATGCTGATCACCGACGATCCGGTGAAACGCGTCGACAACATGACCATGGCGTGGGGGCTGGAGGCGCGGGTGCCTTTCCTCGACCACCAGCTGGTGGAACTTGCCGCGCAAATGCCACCCGAACTGAAACTGGCTTCCGAGGGCAAACATGTGCTGAAAAAAATTGCCCGCGGCCTGATCCCCGACGCGGTGATCGACCGCAAGAAAGGCTACTTTCCCATGCCGGCACTCAAATACGTGCGCGGCGAATTTTTGGGCTTCATGCAGGACATTCTGAATTCGCAGGCCTGCCGCGAGCGTGGGCTGTACCATCGTGCCTACGTCAACAAGCTGCTGGACGCGCCGGAGCAGCACCACACCCGCATCCAGGGCAGCAAGCTGTGGCATCTGGCGCTACTCGAATACTGGCTGCAAAAGCATGCGTAAGGTTTTCTTCCTGCTGGCTGCGCTGGCAACCTTCCCCGTTCATGCCGAGGGCGATTTCGACAGCTGGCTCGCCGCCTTCCGCCAGGACGCCGGCGCACAGGGCATTTCCGCTGCCACCCTCGACGCCGCGCTCAACGGTATCGCGCCGCTCGAACGCGTGGTCGAACTCGATCGCCGCCAGCCCGAGTTTCTGCAGACCTTTGCCGATTACCTGGAGCGGCGCGTCACCGCGAACCAGGTTGCGCGCGGCCAGGCCCTGCTGCAGGAGCACGCCGCGCTGTTCGATGCGGTCGAGCGCCAGTACGGCGTTTCCCGGACGGTGCTGGTGGCGTTCTGGGGACTGGAAACCAACTACGGCGCAACGCTCGGCAGCTTCAACATCCCGGCCAGCCTGGCCACGCTGGCCTACGACGGGCGGCGCAGCGAATTTTTCCGCAGCCAGCTGCTCGACGCGCTGCGCATCGTCGACGCCGGGCACGTCGCCGCAGCCAATATGAATGGCTCTTGGGCCGGCGCGATGGGGCACATGCAGTTCATGCCGTCGACCTTCCGCGCCTACGCGGTGGATGGCGACGGCGATGGCCGCATCGACCTGTGGCAGTCGCTGCCCGACGCCCTGCATTCCGCCGCGAATTATCTGCAGCGTGCCGGCTGGCGTGCGGATGAACCGGTGGCGCTGGAGGTGCGCCTGCCGCAGGGCTTCGACTGGCGCAAAGCCCGTGTGGCCCACCGCCTGCCGGTGGCGGCGTGGACGGCGCTTGGCGTGCAGGCGGTGGACGGCACGGCCTTGCCCGCCGCGGCGGGCAAGGCCGCAATCGTGCTGCCGCAAGGCTGGCAGGGGCCGGCTTTCATGGTGTTCGACAATTTCGACGTGGTGATGCAGTGGAACCGTTCGCTGAGCTACGCGCTGACGGTAGCGCAGCTGGCGCGCCAGGTGGCGGGCGGCGGTGCGCTGGCGGCCCAGGCGGGCGAAGCGGGTGCGCTCAGCACGGCGCAGCTGCAAGCCATGCAGCAGGCCTTGAACGAAATGGGCTTCGACGCCGGCACCGCGGACGGCCTGCCCGGCCCGCGCACGCAAAGCGCCGTCCGGCGTTACCAGGTGATGCACGAACTGCCGGCCGACGGCTATCCGGCCCCCAGCGTACTGGCGCATATCGAACGAACCCGTGCCGCTGCGGCCACGGCGTCCCCGCTCACCATGGCGCCGGCTTTAACCGCGCCGGCCGGGCAGCCATGATTGATGGAGCGTAAGATGAGCGACGCGCGCAGTGTGCTGGGCGGCCCGTTGCAGATGTGCAGCGTGGCGCCGATGACCGGATTCCTGCGCGATGGCGCCTGCCATACCGGGCCGCAGGACATCGGCGGCCACACGGTGTGCGTGCAGATGACCCAGGCATTTCTCGATTATTCCCTGCGGCAGGGCAACGATCTGGTCACCCCCGTACCGGAATACGATTTTCCCGGCCTGCAGCCGGGCGACCGCTGGTGCGTGTGCGCGGTGCGCTGGCTCGACGCGGCGGAAGCCGGCGTGGCGCCGCCGGTGATCCTCGATGCAACCCACGCGCGCGCACTGCAGAAGGTCGCGCTGGCCGACCTGCAGTACCACGCGCTGCTCACGCCATGAGCCTGGTCTGCTGGAAATGCGGTGCCAGCCTGGCCGGGATGCTGCTGCCGCTGGGGCGGCGCGAGGTGTGTCCGAGCTGTCGTACCGAACTGCATGTCTGCAAGTCGTGCCGCCACCATGACGTGCACCGTGCCGGGCAGTGCCGCGAGCTAGCGGCCGAACGCGTCGCCGACAAGACGCGCGCCAACGATTGCGGCTGGTTCGTGCCGCGGCTGGAGGCCTACCGCGGCGGCGGTGCGGCGATGGCACAGGCCAGCCGTGGCGCGCTCGATGCCCTGTTTGTCCGCCAGGACGGCAGCGGCGAAGCCGGCCCCGCACCCCCCGCTTCGCTGGACGACCTGTTCAAGAAATAATCGGCCGCAAGATTCGGGAAAATCCCCGAATCTTGCGGGGAGACGCGCCCGGCTTTGGGGCTCAGGGCTGCATGGTGGCCAGGTAGGCGGCCAGATTCCGGATGTCGCCATCCTTCAGGTTGCGCGTGTAGGCGGCCATTCTCGGATCGATGCGCTCGCCGCTGCCGCTGCGATAGCGTTTCAGCGAGTCCTCCACGTATTGGGTCTGCTGTCCGGCCAGACGCGGAATCTTGCCGTTGCCGTCGCCGCTCGCGCCATGGCAGGCGACGCACAGTGAGGCGTACAGCCGCCTGCCGGCAAGGCTCTGCGGGTTCGTGCCGGCGGGCTTGCGGGTGACCGGCTGCTGCGATAGGAACAATGCAATGTCGATGCGCTCGTCCGGACTGAGGGCCTTGATCATCCCTTCCATGAATGCCGACGACTTGCGCTGCCCCTGCACGAACTTGTTCATCTGCTCCAGCAGATAGCCGGCATTCTGGCTGGCCAGATTGGGTACCTCGGCCATCGCGCTGTTGCCGCCGCTGCCATGGCAGTGCCGACAGACCGCAGCGTCCTTTTGCCCGCGCTGGATCGCGTCCGACAGTCTGGCCGGGTCCTGGCTGATCTGCGCCAGTTTTTCGTGCATCGCTTCGGGCGACGGCGAGGCGGGCTTATCCGCGCTGTGGCTGGGGGCGGCGTTGGCGCAGGCGACGAAGAGCAGCAGGCTGAAGGTGCTGGAAAAGCGGATCAGGGACATGGGCGATATAAATATCGTAAAAGGATAATAATATCAATAAAGAGGTTGTTCAGGACGTGCGCAGGGGGTTCAAGCGTGGAGTAGGTGTTTCCGGGCCAAGCCGGGATCTCAGTCCTGCGNCCTCGCCCGGCGTCTGCTCAACTGTCGCAGGGCCTGCCATTCGTACAGCAACAGCCCCGCGCCGATCAGCGCGATGCCGGCCCAGCCGCTTCCCGGGATCCATTCGTGATTGAGGGCCTGCCCCAGCAGCAGCGCGGAAACCGGAGTGATCAGTGTGATCAGGGCGACGCGCCCGGCATCCAGATGCTTGATGACGAAGTAGTACAGGGTGAAGCCCACCACCGAGCCGAGGGTGCCCAGATAGACGATGGCCGCGCCGGCGCGCAGCGTGGTGTCGGACGGCAGCTGGGCGGAGTCGGTTACCAGCCAGGCCAGCACGAAGCAGGGTGCGGCGACGCCGAGCGATCCGGTGGTGATGGCGAGCGACGAGGCGCGCAGATTGAGCCGCTTGATCCACACCAGCCCGAGCGCCTGGATGACCATGCCCGCCACCACGGCGGCGGTACCTGCGGTGGCCTGACCGTCTCCCGGCCACGGTTGGCCAAAAATTAGCCACAGTCCGGCCAGCGCCAGTCCCAGGCCTGTCAGGCGGATCGGCGTGAGCGTGCGCTTACTTAGCCACAGCGCTGCGAATACGCCGGTGACCAGCGGCGATAGCCCGAAGATGACCGAAATCAGCCCCGAGGGAATGTGCAGCGCGCCCCAGTAGGTGAGCAGCATCGACACGAACAGCGACAGGCCGCTGATCGCGTAAAGCTGCCGCGCGGCCGGGGTGAACGGAAACGGGGTGCGGCGGGCGCGCAGCAGCAGCAGGCAGATCGCCAGTCCGATCAGCATGCGGGCCATCACCGCAAAGCTGAAGCCGGCCCCTTGCGCGCTCCACTGGATGGCCAGGGGCGTGGTGGACCAGATCAGGATCACGCCGACGTAGGCGGCGGGGACGGACATGTGGCGCAGGGTCGGGCAGGCGGGACCGCAGCGGGCGGGGCGCGATCCCGGACGACGTTACAGGGTGAAGTCCCCCGTGCGTTCGGGCTGATAGGTGACGTCGACAATGCGCGCACGCACGCTTTGCCCGCCCGGCGCCAGCCATTCGACGTGCTGGCCGACCGTGAGGCCGAGCACGGCGATGCCGGCCGATGCCATCACCGACAGCTGGCCGGGTGCGCCGGTGAAGTCGCGCGGATAAACCAGCGTCATTTCCACCTCCTTGCCCGCAGGTTCGATCACGAAGCGGATACGCGAATTCATGGTGACGACATCGGCTGGCATCTCATCGGATGGGAGAATCTGCGCGCGATCGAGTTCTTCGTGCAGCGCCTCCGCGCCGGGGTGATCGTCGGGCAAGGCCGAGAGCATCGCTTCCAGGCGATCAAGATCGCTTTCGGATACGGTAATGGCGGGCCGATTGGTGATTTCCATGGGGTGCTCCTGCATCAAAGCGCAAATGAAAACCGCCCAGGCGAGGCCCGGGCGGTACAGCCAGAACTGTAGCACCGAAGGAGATGCCAAGCCAGCCCTGTAATCGGGGTCATGTTTCGGGCGGCAGCCGGTCCAGGCTTTCCGCTGCGATCTCGCGTACGTCCGCATCGTCGTCCGTGATCCGCGCGTCCAGCCACGGCCGTGCCGCGGCCTCGCCGGTCAGCCCCAGGTAATGGCAGGCATCCGCCCGCACTCGCGCGTCGGCATGCTGCGACAGCGCCCCCAGATGCGGCAGCAGCGTGCGCAGCGTGCCGCTGCTGGCAAAGGTTTCCAGCAGCACGCCGGCCCCCAGCCGCACGTTGAGGCTGGCGTCGACATTGCCGACGATGGGCAGCACCGCCGCCAGCAGGGCGGGTTCGGCTTCGATCATTGCCTGCGCGCGCGGCAGCTGGCCTTCCTTCAGCAGCAGGTGGAAATAGTCGGCCATCCCCGCGTCGCTGTCGGCCTTGGCCGCCCACTCGGCGAGTTCGGTCTTGGTGTGCACGCCGGCGAGTTCGATGCGGCCAATCCGCACCCAAGGCACCGAGCGCACTCCCAGCGCCTGTCCCACCTCGGGATGCTGTTCCAGATTGACCGCTTCGAGGCGGCCGAGCGTGCCCTGCTTGACCAGATCGGCGAGTGCGGCGAACACCGCCGGGCAGTGCGGGCAATGGGTGGACAGCAGCAGCAGGGCGTCGGGTGCGGGCATGTCGGGAAAGATTCGGCGGATAATCGGTGCATGGAATTTACCATCCTCCCCGTCACGCCGTATCAACAAAACTGCTCGCTGCTGTGGGACGCAGCGGGCCGCGCCGCGCTGATCGACCCCGGCGGGGAGGCCCAGCGCCTGCTGGCCGAAGTGGCGCGGCGCGGCCTCACGCTGGAAAAAATCCTGCTCACCCACGGCCATCTCGACCACGTCGGCGCCGCGGTGGAACTGCGCGATGCGCTGGGCATCCCGATCGTCGGTCCGCAGCGCGAGGAGCAATTCTGGCTCGACGCACTGCCGCAACAGGCCGAGCTGTTCGGCTTTCCACCCGCGCAGGCGTTCAGCCCCGGCCAGTGGCTCGCCGACGGCGACCGGATCGAGGTCGGCAGCGTGCGACTCGACGTGCTGCACTGCCCCGGCCATACTCCCGGCCATGTGGTGTTCTATCAGCCGGAGGCGCGGCTCGCCTTCGTCGGCGACGTGTTGTTCAAGGGCTCGATCGGCCGCACCGATTTTCCGCGCGGCGACCATGCGGCGTTGCTGGCGGCCATCCGCGGCAAACTGTTTCCGCTCGGCGACGACGTGCGCTTCGTGCCGGGGCACGGCGCGATGTCCACTTTCGGACACGAACGTCGCGAGAACCCGTTCGTCGGCCTGGCGTCAGACTGACATCGGGCCTGCGTGCCGCCGCACCAGAAACCCAAGGAGACCGTCATGAAAGCCATCCGTTTTCCGCATGCCCTGCTCCCGGCCGCCCTGTTGCTGGGCGCCACGGCACAGGCACAAACCCTTTCCGCCATCGTCACCCCGCCGCCCGAAGCGCCCGCAATCACCCAAACCGCGCAAGGCATGCTCGACGCGGTGAATGCGCGGGTGCCGCAGCTCGATACCGCCGGCTTTCTTGCACAGATGAAGGCACAGCCGCAAACAGTGGTGATCGACGTCCGCACCCCGGCCGAGCTGAACCTGTCGGGCTACGTCGATGCGCCGCGTTTCTTCAATATCGCGCGTGGCCAGCTGGAATTCCAGATCGAAGCCGCGGTGCCGGACAAGGCCACGCCCATCGTCGTCTATTGTGGCGTCAGCCAGAGGAGCCCCCTGGCCGCCGACACCCTGATCAGGCTCGGCTACACGAACGTCAGCAACTACCGCGACGGCTTCTTCAACTGGAAGCGCGCCGGCCTGCCCATCCAGCAATTCGACAAGGTGCCGGCGTCCTTTCTGTACGACCTGCCGCAGGAGGTCATCCCCGGCGTGTGGTCGGCGATCGGTGCCACCGCGCCGGGCAGCTACGACAATTCCGGCCACAACAACAACCTTTCCTTCGTCATCACCGACGACGGCGTGCTGGTGGTGAACGCCGGCGACAACTACCTGCTGGCGCAAAGCCTGCACGAGGAAATCAAGAAGCGCACCACGCAGCCGGTGAAATACGTGGTGCTGGAAAACAGCCAGGGCCACGCCATGCTCGGCTCGAAATACTGGAAGGAACAGGGCGTCACCATCATCGCGCAGCGCGATACCGCGGCGTACATGGAGAAGACCGGCTACGATTCGCTGGAGGTGATGCGCGCGCGCGCCCGCGACAAGGCGTTCAAGACCGAGTTCGTGATGCCGGACACGCTCTACGACGACAGGCTCGACCTCAAAATGGGCTCGTGGAACCTGCAGATCCTGCATCTCGGTTCCTCGCACAGCCACGGCGACACCATGGTGTGGCTGCCCGAGAAGAAGCTGGTGATCGCCGGTGACACCGCCTTCCACGTGCGCATGCTGCCGATCTTCGAGGACACCGACACTGCCAAGTGGATCGAGACCTGGGACAAGTTCGAGGCGCTCGGCGCCGCGATCGTCATCCCCGGCCATGGCGGCCCGACCGATATGGCGACCGTGCGCAAGTGGACGCGCGACTACCTGGTGCACCTGCGGGCCAAGGTCGCCGAGGTCATCAGGAACGGCGGCTCGCTCGACGACGCCTATCGCGTCGACCAGTCGGCCTACATGCACCTGCATACCGCCGACGAGCTGGCGCGCAGCAATGCCGGGCGGGTGTACCGGGCGATGGAGTTCGAATAGACGCTAGCGCGCCGGCGGCTTGAGCGGCACGACGGCGTCGAGCAGCGCGCCGGCAGCGTCGGCGGTGGCGTGCCCGCGGTCCCGCCGCGGGTTGTACTCGACGATTTCCATCGCCACGAAGGCCGGATCGCCGCGCAAAAGGGACAACGCGGCGGCGAGCTCGGCGCCGCGCAGGCCGCCGGGCACCGGGCTGCCTACGCCCGGCTCTTCCTCGGGGTCGAGCGCGTCCAGATCGACGCTCACACCGAAACCGGCAGTGCCGTGCCGCACGATGGCCAGGGCGTCGTCGAATACTTCGGACAGGCCGCGCCGGCGGATTTCCTCCATGTCGAACACCCGCACTCCCAGCCGGTGCAGCAGCGCCGCCTCGCCTGCTTCGAAGCTGCGCACGCCGATCAGGCAGACGTGCTCCGGGCGCAGCTTGGCTTCCGCGCCGTCGATGGCGGTGAGTTCCGCCTCGCCGTGGCTCAGCAGGGCGGCCAGCGGCATGCCGTGAATCTGCCCGCTCGGCGTGGTGGCAAAGGTGTGACTGTCCATGTGGGCGTCGATCCAGATCAGGCCGATCGGGCCGCGCTCAGCCAAAGCACGCCGCACGCCGCTCCAGGTGCCGATGGCGCAGGAATGGTCGCCGCCCACCACCAGCGGGAAATGACCGGCCTGCAGCACTGCTGCCACCTCCCCGGCCAGGCGGGCGCCGAGCGCCGCGACGGCATGCAGCGGCGTGTCCCGTTGCGCGCGCGGCACCCGCAGGATCGCGTCCCATTCCACATGCTGCAACGGAGAGTCGTGAAACACCTGCCAGCGGCGCAGCGCGTCCGGCCCCTTGCCGGTGGCCGGGTCGGGCGCGCCGGCGCCGCTGGCGGCGCCGATGACGATGACGGAACGCGGGGCTGCGGGGCGAAGTGGTTTCACCCCAACCCGCCCAGGCTGACGTATTTGCTTTCCAGATATTCGCCGATGCCGCTGCGGCCGCCTTCGCGTCCCAGCCCCGACTGCTTGACGCCACCGAACGCCGCCTCGGCGGTGGAGATCAGCCCGGCATTGATGCCGACCATGCCGTAGTCGAGCGCTTCCGCCAGCCGCCAGGCGCGGCCGAGGTCGCGGGTGTAGGCGTAGGCGGCAAGCCCGAACTCGGTGTCGTTGGCCATGCGGATCGCTTCCGCCTCGCCGGCAAAGCGGATCAGCGGCGCCACCGGGCCGAAGGTCTCGTCGCGGCACACCTGCATGTCGGGCGTGCAGTCACGCAAGACCGTGGGCTGGAAGAACTGCCCGCCGAGCGCGTGGCGGCTGCCGCCGGCGAGCAGTGTCGCGCCCTGCGCCAGCGCATCGGCGATGTGCGCCTCGACTTTCCGCAATGCGGCGGCATTGATCAGCGGGCCGATTTCCACCCCGGCTTCGAAGCCGTTGCCCACCTTCAGCCGGGCGGCGGCACCGGCGAATTTTTCGGCGAAGGCATCGAACACCGCATCCTGTACCAGCACCCGGTTGGCGCACACACAGGTCTGTCCGCTGTTGCGGTACTTGCTGGCGAGCGCGCCCGCCACCGCGGCGTCGAGATCGGCGTCGTCGAACACGATGAAGGGGGCGTTGCCGCCGAGTTCGAGCGACACATGCTTGAGTGTGGCGGCGCTCTGCGTGAGCAGCTGCTTGCCCACCGCAGTCGAGCCGGTGAACGACACCTTGCGCACCAGCGGGTGCGACGTCAGCACGCCGCCGATCGTCGCCGCGTCGCCGGTGACGATGTTCAGCACTCCCGGCGGAAACCCCGCGCGCTGCGCCAGCTCGGCCAGCGCCAGCGCGGTGAACGGCGTCTGCGAAGCCGGCTTCGCCACCACCGTGCAGCCGGCGGCGAGTGCTGCGCCGGCCTTACGGGTCAGCATCGCGGCGGGAAAATTCCACGGCGTGATCAATGCCGCCACGCCGACCGGTTGCTGCAGCGTGAGCATGCGCCGGTCCGCCCACGGCGACGCCACCACGTCGCCGTAGACGCGCCGCGCCTCCTCGGCGAACCATTCGATGAAGCTCGCCGCGTAGTCGATCTCGCCGCGCGCCTCGGCGAGCGGCTTGCCCTGCTCGCGCACCATGATCGCGGCGAGATCGTCACGATAGACCAGCATCAGTTCGAACCAGCGGCGCAGCAACTGCGCCCGGGCTTTTGCGGGCGTCGCGCGCCAGCCTGCAAATGCCGCGTGCGCCGCTGCGACCGCGCGCTCGGTATCGGCGGCGCTGCAGCGTGGCGCGTGGCCGATGGTTTCCGCATTGGCTGGATTGGAGATGGCGAAGCGCGCACCGTCGGCGGCGTCACGCCATTCACCGTCGATCAGCGCCTGTTGCCGGAATAGCAAGGGGTCGGATTGCTTCACGCCAGAAAGCCCTGTTTTGCAGGGCGCCGTTACCAAAAGGACAGCTTACCCAGTCAACCGGTCCTAAAGCAACGGCCCTTGCTTCGGGCACTTCTGCTGGCTGCGCAGCACGGGGCGACGGGCGCCCGTCGCAAAGGAGACCTCAATGGCTGGTGCCGGCGGAGCGTGTGGTCTTGTTGTAGACGTTGTACTTGCCCGAAGGCTTGCTCATGGGAATGCGCGTGACCTCCGCGAACGTCGCCGCGTCGTAAATGACCAGGGCACCGTCCATTTCCCAGATGCTGACAAGGGCATACCTGCCGTCGCGGGTGAATTCGACGTGCGCGGCGGTCTTGCCGGGCGCAGGTGTGAGCGTGCGCACGATCTCCAGCGTGCGCTTGTCGATGATGGTGAGCGTGTCCTTGGCCGGGCTCATGAAATTGTCGGTCCAGGCATAGGGCGTGTTCTCGTGGCTGCGCATGAAAAAACCGGGGCCCAGCGTGTCGATCCGCTTGATCACCTGCCAGTTTTTCATGTCGATGATGCTGACCACGCCGGATTTGAGGTTCGGCGTCGCCATCACCGGCCGGCCCTGATACTCCCAGGTAATGCCGGAACCGAGATGGGGCATGCCGGGCACCTCCAGGTCGGCCACCCTGCTCCGCGCATCGAGATTGATCACCTGGCCCTTGCCGCCGTCGCGCGACGCGCCCATCAGGTGGGTGTAGGACTGGTCGAAATAGAAATCGTCGAGGTAATCCGCGAGCGGGATGCGCCGCACCGGGAAAGGCCCCTTGTCAGCGAGCGCCTCCGCCATCCGGAAGTCGTGCACCAGGCCGGAATAGATCGGCTCGTGGTCGTCGCTGTAGGGAATCTCCCATACCTCCTTGACGTCCTTCAGCGCGGCGATGAAGCTCTTGCGCGGCGCCGCGTCGTAGACGGCGGAGACGCGCGAGCGCTTGCCGTTCGCGTCCCCCGCCTCGATCAGCTTGAGCGGCGTGAGATCGGCAGCGTCGAGCACGACCAGCGTCTGCGGCAGGTAGTTTCCGACCAGCACGTAGCGCCCGTCACCCGACACCGCCAGATTGCGGGTATTGATGCCCGCACGGATCTCATGCGTGGTCGTGAGGTTCCAGATGTCGAATTTCGAAATCCAGCCGTCGCGCGAGGCGAAATAGACATAGCGTCCGTCGGGTGTGAACTTGGGGCCGCCATGCAGCGCGAACCGGGTCTGGAAGCGATGGACGGGCTTGAAGGTGTCGCCGTCGAGTATCGTCGCGTGGTGGTCACCGGTCTCCACGACGACGAACAGGTTGAGCAGATCGGCCTTGAATGCCGGCTTGTCCGGCAGGCTTCCGGCCGGGTGATGCTCGAGCCGGGACGCGTTGATTTCATTGATCCCCCAGGCCGCTGCATTGGCCGGGGCGGTGTAGACCAAGTCGGTCACCGCCTCAATCTCGGCGGCCGACAGCTTGTCTTTGAACCCCGGCATCTGCGAGGCGGCGCGACCCTCGGCGACGACTTTCAGCGCGGCGGGCTTGCGCAGCCGCTCCAGATTTTCCGGCAGCAGTGCCGGTCCGGTATTGCCGAGACGATCGGCGCCGTGACAGCTGGCGCAATGCTGGGCGTAGATCGCCGCAGCCGGAGCGGCGACCGATGCCGACGGCATCAGCGCCAGCGCGGCCGGGGCCAGCACGCAGACCGCAAGCAGGCGCCGCATCAGCGCGCCATCCGCCGCAGCGGCACGTAGGGCGTCATCGTCAGCCGCGCGTGCTGGGTGGTGACCTCGATTTCCTCGTCGTCGAGGTAGCAGGCCGGGTCTTCCTGCCACGGGTCGCCGGTGAGCTGATAAGCGCGCACCCGGGTGTTGCCGCCGCAGACGTCGAAAAAGGCGCACTCGCCGCAGCGGCCCTTGACCGCCCGCGGACTCGCCTTGAGGCCGGCCATCAGCGGATCGGTGGTGTCGGGCCAGATAGCGGAGAAGGCCCGCTCCTTCACGTTCCCCAGGGTGTAGTTCCACCAGAACGTGTCCGGGTGCACGTTGCCCAGGTTGTCGATATTGGCGATGTTGACGCCGCTGGAGTTGCCGCCCCACTGCGCCAGCTTCGCCCGCATGTGCGCCTCCATTTCGGGAAAATGCTTGCGGATCCAGAACAGCAGATACACGCCGTCGGCGTCGTTGTTGCCGGTGACGAACTCGCGGTGCCGGCCCGCCTGCAGATCGCGCCAGCAGGTATCGAACAACAGGTCCATCGCCTGGCGCGTGGTCTGGTGCACGACGTCGTGCTTGCGATTGGTGTTGCCGCGGCCGGCGTAGTTGAGATGCGACAGGTAGAACTTGTCGAGGCTCTCGTCATCCATCAGTTGCAGCAGCCCGGGCAGGTCCTGCGCATTGTCCTGGGTAAGAGTGAAGCGAATGCCCACCTTGATGCCGCGGTCGCGGCACAGGCGGATTCCGCGCAGCGAGGCCTCGTAGGCGCCTTCCATGCGGCGGAAACGGTCGTGGGTTTCCGCGATGCCGTCGAGGGAGACGCCGACGTAATCGAAGCCGATGGCGGCGATGCGGTCGATGTTGTGCGTGTCGATCAACGTGCCGTTCGAGGACAGGCCGACATAGAAGCCCATATCCTTGGCACGCTGCGCGATTTCGTAGATGTCCGGCCGCAGCAGCGGCTCGCCGCCGGAGAGGATAAGCACCGGCACCCGAAAGCGCTTGAGGTCGTCCATCACGGCGAACACTTCGTTGGTATCCAGTTCGCCCGGGAAGTCCTTGTCCGCGGAAATCGAATAACAGTGTTTGCAGGTGAGGTTGCAGCGCCGCACAAGATTCCAGATCACCACCGGGCCGGGCGGGTTGCGCTTCGGGCCCAGATCAGTCGGGTGGGCGAGTTCCTGCATGTATTGGGAGATACGGAACATGTCTTTCTCCTAGGAGCCGATGCGCAGCCCGGTTTTTTTGAGGATTCGCGTGCTGTAGAGAATGTCGGTGCCACGGCTCACCTGGCCCAGCACATCGGCGATCAAGCGGGCTTTCGCCTCCACCTCTTCCCGCGTTTTTCCGTGCACCATCGCGAACAGGTTATAGGGCCATTCGGGCAGATGCCGCGGGCGCTGGTAGCAGTGGCTGACGCATTCGAGCCGGCCGACGCGTTCGCCCAGTTCATCGATGCGATCGTCGGCGACATCCCACACCGTCATGCCGTTGGCGCGATAGCCGAGCGCGTAGTGATTCGGCACCGCGCCGATGCGGCGAATGATGCCGAGGTCGAGCATGCGCTGCATGCGCCGCATCACGTCCGCCGCTTCCACGCCCAGCTGCTCGGCAATGGCGTGATAGGGGCGCGTCGTCAGCGGCAGCCCGGCCTGCGTCGCCTGGATGATGCGGCGGTCGGTTTCGTCGAGCGGTTTGCAATCGTTGGGCGCGTTCATACGTGCAGTTTCAGTTCCACGAAATACTCGCGAATCTTCGGCATGTTGTAGACCGCATAGCCGGATTCGCGCTCGATGCGGGCGATCGTTTCCTGCTGCGCGTCGGGCGTCTCGGTGGCGAGCACGAACCACATGTTGAGACGGTGGTTGCGTTCGTAATTGTGCGCCACCTCGGGCTGGTCGTTGACGATTTTTGTCACCCGTTCGTAATCCTCCGGGCTGATCTCCATCGCGGCGAGGCTCAGCGCGCCACCCATCTGCGCGGCATGGTACATTGGGCCGAAGCGCGACAGCAGGCCATCCTGCAGCAGGCGCTCGACGCGGGCAATAACAGTCGTTTCATCGCTGCCGACCCTGTCCGCCACCTCGGCATAGGGCCGTTCGCAAATCAGAAATCCGCCTTGCAGGGTGTTGATGAGGGCACGGTCGAGGTCGTCCATCACGCCACCGCTTCCACTTTCGGTTGCGCTTCGACATAGCGCGCGGCGGTCTGCTTGAAGCGCTGCCGGCTGAACAGGATTTCGCACGGGAAGTCGGTCAGCCCGCATTGCGCCCTCAGATGATCGAGGTGTTCCAGCACGGCACCTCGATCTTTGCCGTGGATCATGCAGAACAGGTTGTAGGGCCAGTCGGGCAGGCGGCGCGGCCGCTGGTAGCAGAGATTGACCAGACCCGACGCGCCGATACAGCGCCCGATTTCATCGACTTGCTCGTCCGGGATATTCAGCACCACCATGGCGTTGGCGCGAAAGCCGAGTTCGTGATGGCGGACGACAATGCCGAAGCGTTTGATGATGCCGTGGTCGAGCAGCCGCGCGAGCCGGTGCAGCACCTCGGCTTCGGCGGTGCCGATCAGTGCGCCGACCGCCGCGTAGGGGCGCACGACCAGCGGCAGGCCTTCCTGAATAGCCTCGACCAGGGCGTAGTCGAGGGGGTCGAGTTCGAGTGCACGCGGCGCGGCCGCCTTGTGGCGGGTCCGCCCCGCCATGCCGACGGTGTGTCGCAGATCGAAGCCGAGGTCGATGTGATAGTCCTGCACCATTGGGAGCCGCATGACCGCGAGCCCGGTCTGCCGTTCGATGTCGTGCAGCACGCGCTCCAGATGCGCCGGGTTCGCGGCAACCGCGACGAACCAGAGGTTGAAGTGGTGTTCGCGTTCGTAGTTGTGGTTGATCTCCGGGTAGGCGTTGAGCTGCTGCGCCACCGCGGCGAGCCGATCTGTCGGGACGGCCATCGCGGCCAGCGTGCTGACGCCGATGCGGTTGGGGCAGAACACGGCGCCCACGCGGCTGATCGCGCCTTCTCGGGTGAGGCGGCGCAGGGTCTCGAGGACCGTCTCGACGCCGAGGCCCAGGCGGCCCGAGATGACGTCGAACGGCGCGGAGACGAGCGGAAAGCCGCGCTGGAAATCGTTGAGCAGGCTGAGTTGAAGGTCGCTCATAGTCCGGTCCTGTGGGCACGCACGGTAAAGAATATGCCGCTCGGGCTCTCGACAGGCAGCGTACCGATGCGGGCGAACGAATCCGGGTCGTAGATCTCGACACGGTTTTCATCGCGCAACGAAAGCCATACCTGCTCGCCGCGCGGCGAAAACTCAAGATGCAGCACGCCTTTTCCCGGCGTGAGCGTCTGCACGATCCGGCGCGACGGAAGGTCGACGACCTGCACCGTGTCGTTATTCGGGAAGGCGAAATTGAGCCACACCTCGCGCCCGCCCGGGCGGGCCACGGCGAACACCACCTGGCCGGCCACCGGGATGCGTGCGACTTCCTTCCAACTGTTCTGGTCGGCGATGATGACCTCGTGCTTGCCGACCGCGGGCAGCACGATCTGGCTGCCGGTCGCGGCCCAGCCTTCCAGGTGGGGCATCTTGTAGACGGGCAGCTTCTCGCCGTGGCGGCCGAACTCCACCAGCGCACGGCGGACGCCGGCGTCGAGATTCCACAGGTCCAGCAGTGCGACCCCATCCTCGCCGAAAAGTCCGGCGGCGTAGTGGCGGCCGTCGGAAGTGATCATGCCGTCGTAAGGCTCCCTGCCGACGCCGGTGAACTTGCGCAGGGCCGGCCGCTTCGGATCGCGCATGTCGGCGACCCAGATCTCGCCGGCCTCGAACAGGCTGAAGACGAAGCGCTGCCCCGGGGCGTCGACCAGGCCGACGACCTTGGAGCGGGTGCCGTCGGAACCGATGGCGGGAATATCAGCGACCAGCGCAAGCGTGTCCGCGTCGAATACCTTGACGCCGCCGGGTTCGTAGTTTGCGACGGCGACCAGCTTGCCGTCGGCCGAGATCGCGCCGCCGATGCTGTTGCCGCCCTGAATGATCCGGCGATCGATGCGCTGGGTCAGCAGGTCGACTTTGGTCAAGCCGCCGTCGCGGCCGAATACATAGGCGTAGCGCGCGTCGCGGGAGTAGCTGATCGAGGCATGGGACAGATCGCCGAGGCCGTCGACGCGCGCCAGGCTGGTGCGATGGGTGGTGTCGAGTACCTGCACGCTGCCGGTGGCGCGTTCGATCACCACGCCGAGGTCGCCGGTGCCACGCAGGTTCGAATTGGCGCAGCCGGAGAGCACACCGAGTGCAAGCACGAGAAGCAGCGGAATTCTAGCGCGCATCGGGGAACCCCTTTTGCAGGTTGTCTACGATCCAGTCCGCTTCGGACTCGGACAGGAAATTCTTCCATGGCGGCATCGGGGTGCCGGGGCGGCCATGAAGAATCGTGCTCACCAGCGAGCTGGCCGGTTTGTCTTTCAGTGTCTGGGGGGTGAGTGCGGGGCCGAGGCCGCCGCGAAGTTCCATGCCGTGGCAGGAGCCACAGTCCTGGCGTACCAGGTGGATAAGTTCACTTTGCCGTTGCGGATGAAGGGGGGGCGTATCGGCGAAAGCGCTGCTGAAGGCTATGCCGATCATCATTCCCGCTGTCGTCAGAATTCGCATGTTGTTGTTATCCGTCGTGAGAAGTCGGCGGAGCAGGTCGACTGCTCCGCCTCATCTGCTTAGTACACGTCGTGCTGCGTGTTGTAGACGTTGAACTTGCCGGTCGGCGTAATCAGGCGCTTGTCCTTGATTACCGTCTTGAGCTTGCGCGTCTTGTCATCCATGACCACGATGGCCGATTCCTGGGTGGCGCCGTTCCAGACCGAGAACCACACTTCGTCGCCTGCCTTGTTGTACTCCGGCTGCACGACGCGCTTCGGACCTTCGCCCAGATTGGCCAGGTCGGCTATGTTCACCACCTCGGGTGCCTTGTCCAGGTTTCGGATGTCAAAGATGGCGATCGACTGGCTGATCCCTGCATCCGGGTTGAGCGTGCTGTCCACCCACAGATTCTTCGACTTCGGATGCGTCTTGAGGAAGAGCGAACCGCTGCCGAGGCCCTTCAGCGAACGAACGACTTTCCACGCGTTGGCCTTGTGGTTCTTCGGATCGGTGCCGATCACCGCGATGCTGTCATCACCCAGGTGCCCCGTCGCCCACACCGGCCCGAATTTCGGATCGACGAAGTTCGCGCCGCGGCCGGGGTGCGGGATCTTGCCCACTTCAACGAGCGCCGCCAGCTTCTGGTCCTTCGAGTCGACCACGGCGATCTTGTTCGACGCGTTCGCCGCCGACATGAAGTAGCGGTGCGTGGAATCCCAGCCGCCATCGTGGAGGAAGCGCGCGGCCTCGACCTCGGTGATCTTCATGTTGTTGATGTCCTCGTAGTTGGCCATCATGATCTTGCCGGTTTCCTTGACGTTGATGATGAACTCCGGGTGCTCATGCGAGGCGATGATCGCCGCCACACGGGGCTCCGGGTGGTATTCCTGGGTGTCCACCGTCATGCCGCGGGTTGCGACGATCTTTTTCGGTTCGAGCGTGTCGCCGTTCATGATCACGAACTGGGGCGGCCAGTAGGTCCCGGCGATCGCGTACTTGTCCTCGAAGCCCTTGAACTTCGAGGTCTCGACCGAACGCGCCTCCATTCCGACCTTGATTTCGGCAACGACGGCGGGCTTTTCCATCCACAGATCGATCAGGTCGATCTTGGCATCGCGGCCGATGACGAACAGGTAACGGCCGGAAGCCGACATGCGCGAGATGTGTACCGCGTATCCGGTTTCGATCGTCGAGACGATCTTCTTGCTGGCGCCGTCGATCAGCGCGATCTTGCCGTCGTCACGCAGCGTGACCGAGAACAGGTTCTCCAGATCCAGATTGTTCATCTTTTTCTTCGGGCGCTTCTCGGGCGGCACCTTCAGCTTCCAGGACGCCTTCATTTCGGCCATGCCGAATTCGGGCGGCGTCGGCGGCTCATGCTGCAGGAAGCGCGCCATCATGTCGATTTCCGCATCAGTAAGGATGCCCGAGGTACCCCAGTTCGGCATGCCGCCGGGCGAGCCGAAGCCGATGAAGACCTTCAGGTACTCGGTGCCGCGCGGCAGGGTGACGTCGGGGGTGAGCGGCTTGCCGGTCGCGCCCTTGCGCAGAACGCCGTGGCAACCGGCACAGCGTTCGAAGTAGATTTGCTTGGAGCGGGTGAACTCATCCGCCGTGAGGGCTGGGGCCTTGGGGGTTATAACGTCTTGCGTGTCTTCCGGCTTCATCGACGTGGGCGCGCCCTTGTATCGAAGTTCGGGACCGCTTGTGCCCGGGTGGCCGGATGGCGCCGCATCCGTAGCAAAAGTAGCTTGCGTTACGCCGCCCATGATGAAAATGCTTGCGGCCAGAATGGTCAGCCTGGTGTTCATTTGTGAATCCTCCCTCGGGTTAGGTGAAAAATCCTGCCTGCAACATCAGATTAAACATCCCGCCACACCGGCGCCTTGATTTAGGTCAACGCGCCCTGGTCTCGCCAAAGGGCGCGTTCGCGTTCCCGGTATTTTCCTCCGCGAACGGTTTTACGGTGACAGGAATGTCCTCCAAGCGCGAGGCAAGCGGCGCTTCTTCCATTTCCCCGACGCGGCTATCTGCACGGCTGCGGCGTTCGCGGCGTTTGCGCTTCTCCACCAGCGGCGGACATTGATGGTCGTTATAGTAGGTAATTTGGCAATCGAGACAATGGTGGCATTCGTTCACCACGATCTCTCCGGTGGGGCGGATGGCCTGGACCTCGCACTCCACCGCGCAGGCCTGGCAGGGTTTGCCGCATTCCTTGCGGCGGCGCAGCCACTCGAACGAGTGGAAGCGACCGGGAATGATGAGGGCGGCGCCGAGGGGGCAGATGTATTTGCAATAGAACTTTCGGTTGAACGCGGCAAGCAGGAGCACGCCCAAGGCAAAGGCCACATAGCCCCACTCGCGCTGAAAGCGCAACGTGATTGCGGTCTTGAAGGGCTCAATCTCGGCGAACCGGATCGCCAGGCCCATCGACTGCAGGGACAGCCCAAACAGGATCAGCAGGATCACGAACTTGAGCGCCAGCATCCGTTCATGCACGACATGGGGGATCTCGAAGAACGGTAGCTTGAGCTTGCGCGCAAGCTTGAAGGTCAGTTCCTGTAGGGCACCGAACGGGCACAGCCAGCCGCAGTACACGCCGCGACCCCAAAGCAGCAGCGTGACCGCTACGAAAGACCAGAGAATGAACAGCGTCGGGTCGATCAAAAAGGTGTCCCAGCTGAAGTCGTGGGTGATCGCCTGCACGAAAGTCAGGACGTTGACGATGGAAAGTTGCCCCAGCGCATACCAGCCGATGAAGAATAGCGTGTAGATCAGGAAACCGGTGCGCACCCGGTGGAGCAAGGACGGCCGCCGCGCCAGGAAATCCTGAAACAGCAGGATGCAGGTGAGCAGGATCAGCCCCAGCACGAGCAGCGCAATCTCCACCTTGCGCTGCTGCCAGAGCGTGCGCCACATCGGCTCATCGTCATCGGGGAGCATTGCGAGGCGAGACGGACTGCTGCGGGATTCGGCAGGGGCTTTCGCCAGGGCCGGCGGAGTGGGGGGCGCACCTACCGGCCGGACCGTTGCAGGCGCGTTGGCCACCGGGGCCGCTGCGCTGCGCGGTGGCGGCGTCGGTGACGGCATCGCCGTTGGCGGTGTGGCGGAAGCGGACGGCACCTCGGCCTCGGGTGGATGGATTCCGCGCGATTCGGCCACCATCCTGACGGCGCGGGTGATGGTGGCGTTGATGACCATGACCGAGATGGTGGCGCCGGAGATGGCATCGATCGTGGCATAGCCTTCACGCGCTGCGCCGACGACAATGCGGCCGGTCGCCGGCTTGCCCCGGTACTGGTCGACAAATCCCGCCAGACGCGCCTCGCTGATGCCCGCAGCGAGAATTGGTTCTTCATGCCGGACGATGCGCGCTCCCGCGATGCGCCCATCGGTGCCGATGCCGACAAGGATGTCGATCGGGCTCCCCGAATAGGCGGGAATGCGCACCATGTCCGCGGTAAGAAAAGCGTAGCCGATCAGTTCTCCGTTGGCATGAACGGCGCGGGCGGGAGGGTTGCCCTCGGGTTCGTCAATGCGATCGGCAGCCGGAAACAGGGCGCGTATCTGCGGAAGGGCCGTGTCGATATCCGCAGCGGCGCCGGGCATCGCACCCAATAGCAGCATCAGGCCGAGAAGCACGGCCCGGATGAAGCCCGGATAACGCTGTGTAATCAGAGTGTCCAACTTGCTTATTGCGGTTATGAACGGGGGTGCCGCATCGTTGCCGGAGGATCGGGCCACGCAGTCACAGTCACGATCGAAACAGGCCCCATGTTCCTGCCGCAGCCGTCGGCACGCCTTGATTTAAGTCAACCGGGCCTTGAAGTGTAATGCTATTCTTGCGGAGATGAATTCTGCGGATATTAAATTCCTAAAAGAAGGCTATCTGCTGGCTGCGTTATCGCACCAGGAGTTCGAGGAGGTTCTGGCGCACGTCAGTGTCTTTACATTGATGCAGAACGAATGCCTGTTCGACCAGGGCGATCCGGCCACGCATTTTTTCTTTGTCCTGTCGGGAACCGTCAAGCTGTGCCGCATTGCACCGAGCGGCGAGGAAAAAGTGATGGATCTGGTTCGTCCCGGGCATTACTTTGCCGAAGCGGTGATGTTCATGGGCGGCCGTTACCCGGTCTATGCCCGCGTACTCGAGCCGACGCGGCTGGTCGAGCTGGACAACAAGCATTTTCTCGGATTGCTGCGGAGTAATACGGATCTGTGCATGCGGCTGCTGTCGACCATGAGCCAGCGCATACACGGGCTGGTCAACGAGATAGACAACCTGACCCTGCAAAGCGGTGCCCAGCGCGTGATCGGCTACCTGCTGCAGCAGTTGCCGGAGGGCACCGTGCCGCCCTGCGTGCGGCTGACGGTGCCCAAGCACGTCATCGCATCGCGCCTGGGCATCCAGCCGGAAACCCTGTCCCGGGTCCTGGCCAAGCTGCGCAGCAAGCAGCTGATCGACGTGCATGACGATCAGATCGTCTTCAACGATGTGGACGCTCTGCGCCGCCTGAGCTGAACGCCAAGCCTGTGCCGATACCTGGGTGATGCGGGATCGCGCCGCATACGGTTTTCCGGATCGGTCTGGCGAGTTGCCACCCCAGTCGGGACGTTTGGCAGCGAAACCAATGGCTCTCCTCACCAGGTGAAAGGCAGGCAGAAAAGGGACAATTCACTTGCCGTTGCCGAGATTCTCGCCGGTCAGCCGCCCGAGCGCGCGCATGATGGCCGACGAATCGAGTTCACTGTCGCCGGCACCCATCAGCGCGTTCATCTGCTGCGCAATCAGCGCGGCGCCAGGCAGCGGCGTCGCGGTTTCCTGCGCGTTGTCCATGACGATGGCCATGTCCTTGTGGTGCAGTTTGACCTTGAAACCGGGCTTGTAGTTGGCGTCGAGCATGCGCTGGCCGTGGATATCGAGGATGCGGCTGCCGGCGAAACCGCCCAGCAGCGCCTCGCGCATCTTGACCGGGTCGACGCCATTGCGGCGCGCCAGCAGAATCGCCTCGGCGACGCCCTCGAAGGTAAGGCCGACGACGATCTGGTTGCAGCATTTGACGACCTGGCCGGCACCGTGGCCGCCGACGTGGACGACGTTCTTGCCGAGCACTTCGAACAGTGGGCGCACCTTCTCGAAGATCGGCACTTCCCCGCCGATCATGACCGACAGCGTGCCTTCGCGGGCACCGGTCTCGCCGCCGGACACCGGGGCGTCGAGCATATGCACGCCGTGCTCGCCGAGTGCGGCGGCGATGCGGCGGGTGGCGGACGGCGCCACGGTGCTCATGTCGACGACGATGTGCCCGGGTTTGGCGCCATGGATGAGGCCGCGGTCACCGAGGATGATCTGCTCGACGTCGGTGGTGTCGGAGACGACGGTGAACGTGATGTCGGTTTCGGCGGCGACTTCCATCGGCGTGCCCTTGCCGAGGGCGCCCATCACCAGGATGGGCTCGAGGCGGTCGAAGCGGCGGCCGTAAACAGTCAGTTGATGCCCGGCGCGCAGCAGGTTTTCCGCCATCGGGCGACCCATGATGCCGCTGCCGATGAATCCGATTTTCATGACGCTACCCCTTTCACCACGACCAGCCAGAATGGCAGCGTAGCCAATCCTACCAGCGTTGACCAGCCCATAATGAGTCCTGCCAGCCGGGTATCGAGGCCGAAGCGGTCGGCGAGCGCAATCACCATCACCATGGTCGGCATGGCTGCTTCCAGTATCCCCGCCTGGGCCGGTTCGGACAGCGTGCCCGGCCAGGCCTGCGCCAGCCCCAGCGCCAGCAGAGGCATCAGCGCCAGTTTGATGGCGAGCGCGACAAAAACGGCTTTTTGCGGGCGCAGATCATGCCACGGTATGGTCAGCCCCAGCACGAACAGCATCAGTGGAATGGTCGGACTGCCGGCCCAGCGCGCGGCCTCGACCAGCGGCGCCAGCGACAGGCCGGACAGATTGATCGCCAGCCCGGCGGCAAATCCCCACACCGGCGGCAGCCTCAGCCACATCGCCAGAAAGGAGGCATGTTCTTCATGGCGTCCGCAGCGGAATGCGATCCATACGCCGAGCGACCACACCAGCGGGGTGGTGGCGAGCATATCGGCAAAGAAGGGGTAGCGCGTACCCGGTTCGCCGAACACCGTGGAGAGAAAGGGGTAGCCGAAGAACAGCACGTTGCCGAAGCCGGACGCCAGCATGATGGCACCTCGCTCCGGGCGCGACAGGCCGTGCCCGAGCGGCGTGGCAAACAGCGCCAGCGCCGCCAGTCCCAGGCCGAACAGCGTGGCTGCACCCAATAGCAAAGGCACCTGCAGCAAGCCCAGATCGACGGTGGCGGACGCGCCGGCCGCGAAAAACAGCATCGGCGCAAAAAAATTCAGCACCAGCCGGTTGATCTCGCCGCGCAGGCTGACGATGGAAATGCCGGCCTGCCAGCGCGGCCAGATGCCACCCGCGGCGATCAGCAGCGACAGGGGAAGCAGCGTTTTCAGCAGCAGCTGCTGCGCGAGCTCGGCGGACATGGGGCGAAGCGCAGGCTGACGGTAAGTCAGCCTGCGGGAGTGGGTCAGGTGCGCGAGGCGGGGGTGTAGCGGTTGTCGACGTGATGTGTCGGGCCGGATTCCAGCCAGGCCTTGATGCGGGCGGCGTCGCCGGCGCGGCGATGGGTGCCCTGTGCGTCGAGCAGCACGATGATGACATCGCGGTTGGCGACCTGCGCCTGCATCACCAGGCAGTGACCGGCTTCGTTGATGAAGCCGGTTTTGGACAGGCCGATGTGCCAGTCATCCGCGCGGGTGAAGCGATTGGTATTGTTGAACGCGACTGGGCGATACAGCACGCGTGCCTTCTGGCGCTTTTTCTTCAGCACCACGCGCTGGGTACCCAGGGTGTAGTGGCCGGTCGTGCTGATGTGGCGGATTTCGGGGTAGTTCTGATAGGTGTAATCGACGAGCCTGGCCAGGTCCAGCGCGGTCGAGCGGTTGCCGCTCGACAGCCCGGTGGGCTCGACGTATACCGTGTCGTACATCTTCAGTGCGTGCGCCATCCGGTTCATGGTGGCGACGAAGCGATCCAGGCCGCCCGGGTGGTTGCGCGCCAGCGCATGCGCGGCACGATTGTCGGAGGCGATCAGGGCCAGGTGCAGCAACTGCCCGCGCGTGTAGCTGGCGCCGATGGCCAGGCGCGAGCCGGTGCCCTTGAGGGTGTCGCGGTCTTCCGGGGTGATGGTGATGCGCTCGTCCAGCGGCTGCGCGGCGTCCACTACCAGCATTGCGGTCATCAGCTTGGTGATCGAAGCGATCGGCGTCTGCATGGCCGGGTTTTTCGCCAGCAGTGGCTGTCCGCTGGCCTGGTCGAACACCAGCACCGATTGTGCGCTGAGTTCCGGCGCCGACGCCGCGTCGGGCATCGAGTGCGGCGCGGTTACCAGCGTGCCGAGCGGGCCGCGCAATGGCAGGGTGTCGCGGCCATCGAGCGCAGCAGCGCCGGTGTGGACGCACAACATGATCAATCCGGATAGAACAGCTTTCATGTGCATTTGCTTCAATGAAGGGCAATGGAAATGTAGCAGCATGTACGCAGTACGGACATGTTGACTGAAACTTGAAAACAACAGTTTATGGCTATGCCCCAACTATTTTAAGCCCCAGATTGACGATGTAGCAGAATTCATTATATATAGCAACGAGATGCGAGAACTTTCGAATAATTTACTAAAGATATCGGAGCTAACGAGCGCTCTCTGTGCCCCCGGTGTGGTGGCGGAGGCGCTGGAGCATCTGATGCGGGGCGAGGCCGCCCGGGCGGAGTTTGCTGCCTGCGTGCGCTGCGATCCCGTGCTGGCGTTACGTCTGCGTCTGTTGCCCCCCAATTTCGGTTTCGATCGCCTGGATCTGTTGCGTGCGCTGCTGCTGGCGGCGCCGGTCGCGGTGGGCGCGGCGCAGACGGCTTACGTTGCGCACTGGCGGCAGTCGATCGGCGTGGCGCATCTGGCGCAGGCGCTGGCGGTGCGTTCCAGCGGGGCGGACGGCGAAGCCGCCTGGACCGCGGGCCTTGCCCACAACCTGGCGGATTATCTCGACGCCGCCCCCATTGCCCCGGCGCAGGCCGCCAACTGGCTGGCTGGGCTCGATCCCGACGGCTGGCTGGCCGATGCGGTGCGCTATCACGCCGAGCCGCTGGCGCGCGGGCGTGCGGCGCATCCTCTGGTGCGCCTCGTCCAGCTGGCCTTCCAGCTGACGACCCGTGCCGACGCTGTGGACAGCGTGGACGTGCGCGCCGCGCTCGCCGCCCTGCAGATGGGTGCAGGCGAAGCCGCCCAGCTGCTGGCCGACAGTCAAATGCAGGTGCGCCAGCTGGCACTGCGTTTCGGGCTGGCCGATGCGGTGGTCCAGACGAATGCCACGGGATTCGATCGCCTTGCCTGTCTCTATGCCGGGCAGGCGGCGCAGTCGGCACTGCACGGCTATTTCCGGCATGCGGCGGGCAGCGGTCAGATGTTTGTCCTGCTGCAGGACGCCTTGCGTGCATTGTTCGGCATCGAGCGCACTTGCCTGTTTGCGCCTGCCGCCGACGGCTACCTGCGCCTGAACACGCTGATTCCGGCCGCCGCCGGGTTGGGCGCATTGGCGATTCCTCCCGACGACGGCCACTCGGCGCTGGCGCGCGCGCTGGCACGCAATGCGCCCCAGCAGTTCGATTGCGGCGAGGCGGACGCTGCCCTGGTCGATGAACAGATCGCCCGCCTGCTCGGCGCAACGCATCTTCTCTGCCAGCCGTTGTTGCTTGACGATGGGCGCATGGCGGTGCTGGTTGCGGGCGATGCGCTGCCCGGCCTCAACGCCGCGCCGCTGTGGCGGTTCACCCTGGCTGAGTGCGCCGAGGTCTCGATGCCGCCCGCGCTGCCGCAGCCCGCGCCCGCGACCGCAATGCAGGCTGCGCCGAGCGACGACATCCCGCGTGACCGGGTGCGGCGCGCCATTCACGAAGTAGCCAACCCGCTCACCATCATGCGCAATTACGTCAATCTGCTGTCCGACCGCCTGGGCGCGGATTCGGCGGTGCAGCGCGACCTCGGCATCATCGGCGACGAAATCGAGCGGGTGGCGCGCATCGTGCGCGGCATCGCCGTGGCCGAAGAGGCCGTCGTACCTGCGGCGACGCTCGAACTGGTGTCGGTCAACAGCGTGGTGTCCGAACTGGTGCGGATGGCGCTCGGCACCCTGTTCACGCCCAACAAGGTCAGCGTGCAGATCGACCTCAATCCCGACGTGCCGCCGCTGCCGCTGCAAAAAGATCTGTTGAAGCAGGTGCTGTTCAATCTCGCCAAGAATGCGGTCGAGGCGATGCAGGCGGGCGGCCATCTCAAATTCATCACGCGGCTGGTCGATATGGACGGCCAGCGCCAGATCGAAATCGAGGTGGCCGACACCGGGCCCGGTTTGCCGGCTGCGGTGGCGTCCCATTTGTTCGAACCGTTGGCCAGCCAGAAGGGGGGCGACCACGCCGGGCTGGGTCTGACCATCAGCCGCGGCCTGGTCGAACGCATGAACGGCCGCCTCAGCTGCAGCAGCACGCCGCAGGGCACCCAGTTTCTGATTCATCTGCCTACCGTGCAAAACGGCCAGGCCCCGCTCACAACAACACGCTATGGGTCGATGTAACCCGGCTCCGAGGAGAACCCCGTGTCAGACGATCTTATCGATGCATCCCCGCAACACGCTTCGGTCAGCAGCTTTCCGGTGCGCCCGCGTATCCTGGTGGCAGACGACGAACCCTTGATTCTGGAAGGCCTCACCCGCCTGCTGATCACCCGCGATTACGAGGTGGTGGCTGCCAATGGCGGCTGCGAGGCCCTGATCGCCATCGGCAAACAGCAGTTCGACGTGATCCTGCTCGATCTCGGCATGCCGGATCTCAACGGCAACGAGGTGTTGCGCTTCGTCGCCGACCGCGGCGTCGATACGCCGGTGATCGTAGTGTCCGGCGACAGCACCATCGACGCCGCGATCCGTGCGCTGCGCGGCGGCGCCGCCGACTTCGTGCGCAAGCCCTACGAGCCGGAAGAGCTGCTGCGCCGCATCGACAACACGCTGACGCAACGGCGGCTGGAAAAGGAAAACAACCATATCCTGCAGCGCCTGCAGCAGTCGGAAAAGTGGCACCGCTTTCTGGTCAACAGTTCGCCGGATTTCATCTACACCCTTGATTGCGACGGCCGTTTCACCTTCGTCAACGACCGCGTCGAGAGCCTGCTCGGCTACCGCCGCGAAGACCTGGTCGGCCAGCATTACAGCTTGGTGATCCACGAGGACGACATCGCCCGCGCCGAGCACGTGTTCAACGAACGCCGCGCCGGCGACCGCAGCGCGCGCAACATCGAGATCCGCCTCAAGTGCAATCCCGGCGTCCGCCGTCCGCGCCTGATGAACGGCCGCTGCAAGGCGGTCGAACTCACCGCCACCGGCATGTATGACGAGGAAGCCGGGCCGTTCGAGCAACGCTTCATCGGCAGCTACGGCGTCGCCAAGGACGTCACCGAGCGCAAGCAGGCCGAGGAGACCGTGCACTATCAGGCCTACCATGACCTGCTCACCGGGCTGCCCAACCGTGCGCTGTTTCGCGACCACCTCGGCCTCATGCTGGCGCAGGCCAAGCGCACCCAGCAACCGCTGGCGGTGTTGAGCCTCGACCTCGACCACTTCAAGGTGATCAACGATTCGCTCGGCCACACCATCGGCGACGAACTGCTGCTCGCCGTCGGTGCGCGCCTGCGCCAGTGCCTGCGCGAAGGCGATACCCTGGCGCGCCTGGGCGGCGATGAATTCGCCGTGCTGCTGCCGACACTGGTGTCGCGCGGCGACGTCGAGCACATCTGCCGCAAGATCATCCAGGTGCTGTCCAAGCCGGTATACGTCAAGGGCCACGAAATCTACATCTCGGTCAGTATCGGCGCCTGCGTCGCGCCGGAAGACGGCGACATGATCGACAATCTCATCCGTCAGGCCGAGATCGCCATGTACCAGGCCAAGTCGCAGGGACGCAGCCGCCTGCTGTTCTGGGAATCCGGCATGCAGGCGCCCTATTCCGAACGCATGCAGATCGAAGCCGACCTGCGCCGCGCGCTGGCGCGCAACGAATTCGTGCTGTTCTATCAGCCACAGGTCGACACCTTCACCGGTGAAGTGCGCGGCTTCGAAGCCCTATTGCGCTGGTGGCATCCGCAACGCGGTCTGCTGACCCCGGCCGACTTCATTCCGGTGGCCGAGGAATCCGGCGTCATCGTCCCGATCGGCGACTGGGTATTGCGCCAGGCCGGCGCGCAGATGGCCGACTGGCGCCGTGCCGGGCTGCCGCCGGTACGCCTGTCGGTCAACATTTCCGCGCGCCAGCTCGAAAGCCCCGATTTCGTCGACAGCGTGATGCGCGCCGTGCAGGTGTACTCGCTGGACGGCCAACAGATGGAACTGGAAATCACCGAGAGCCTGCTGATGCGCGACTTCGAAGCCAATGCCATCAAGCTCGGCCGGCTCTCCGCCTCCGGTCTCCGGCTCGCCATCGACGACTTCGGCACCGGCTACAGTTCGTTCAAATACCTGTCGCGCTTCCCCATCCACACCCTCAAGATCGATCAATCCTTCGTGCAGGAGCTCGACCGTGAGGAAAACATGTCCATCGTCAATGCGATGATTGCAATGGGGCGCGGCATGAACCTCAACGTCGTCGCCGAAGGGGTGGAAACCGGATCCCAGCTCGCCCGGCTGCAGCAGATGCAATGCCATGAAATGCAGGGATTTTTCTACAGTGGCCCGCTTTCGGGCCACGAGGCCACTACCTTGCTGAGCCAGCATGCACGGGGGTTTGCCCAGGCGGAGCAGGCGGCGGCGAGCTGAGTGCGCGCCCTCGGGCGCTACCCTGGAGACGCCCGCGACGTTTCATTACGGAACGCGTGAAACATCCTTTGTCTCGCAAGCCGGTAAAAAACCGGATGCCGCGCTGCGCGGCGGGGCGCCGTATTGCCGCCGTGAAACGGGCCGAATGGCGCAGGGGCGCGGATTGCCGGCCGGGGAGTGCGGTACTGGCAGGTGAATTCGGTTTCTGGCGCAAGATTTGCTTTGCATAGCGGAATAGAATTTTCCTGATTGAAGAAAATGCTGCGCAAGCTCGCTCTGGCGCTGCCCTTGTTTTTCGGTCTGCAAGGGTCAGTGCACGCCCATTCCGATGCGTCCATGTTCGGCGCACCTGCTGCCGCTGGCGACCAGCACGATCATCCCGTGGAGGCCGCGGTCCGCTACCCTGCTACGCTGACCTTCGATACGCGCCAGCTGACCAATGTGGTGGTCAAGATCAATGCGCGCATCACCCGGCTGAACAACCTCTACGTGGGCAAGCGGGTCGCCCGCAATGAGGTGCTGGGCGAAATGGAAAGCGCCGAGCTGGAGACCATCCAGAGCACGTATCTGGGCCTGTTCTCCAACATGGAGGCGGTGCGGGAATTCTCCATGACGGGCAACGAGAAACTCATCGACGCGCGCATGGGCTTGGAGTGGCGTGGCATGTCGGAGGACGATATCAAGCTGCTGGAGAAGCAGCGCGAACCGCTCAAAAGCATACGCATCAAATCACCGGTAGCCGGTTTCATCTACAGCCTGAACGTGGTCAACAACCAGATTCTCAATACCGGCGGGCAGGTTGGCCAGTACACCGCCACCGGTACCACGATCCTCACGCTCGCGCGCCCGTCGGCCATCCAGGTGGAGGCCAGTCTGCCGGTCCGCGAGGCTGGCAAGCTCAAGTCTGGACAGCGCGCCACGGTCTACGTGACCGATAACCGTCGTGGCCAGGTGGCGATGCCGGCGGTGGTGCAGCAGGTCTACGCCTTTGCCAATCCGGTCAACCAGCGCCAGCGGGTGCGGCTCAAGCTGGCCGGCAATCCGCCGGCAGGAATGGATCTGCTGGTTGGCCTGCAGGCGAGTGTGAGTCTGGGGGAGCCTGATCATGCGCATTGAACGGGGCGGACGGAATGTTGGGCCATCCGCGTGGCGGAAGACATGGCGGCAGGGCATTTGCCTGCTGGCCTGCGGTGGCATCGGCGTCGCGCTGGCGCCCCTGTCGCAGGGGCATAGCGATCCGCGCATGTTTGGCCAGGCCGCACCGGCGGCAACGGCTGCGCCGGCGGCGGCAAGCGTCAGCGAAGTGATGTTGCCGCCCAACGTGAAGGGGCGGGAGCAGAGCCTGTTTGGCCTGGCCTCGGTCCAGACCGGCGCGCAGGTGTCGGCGATCAAGACCTATGGCCTGGTCGTCCCCAACAGCCGGGCCATGTTCGATGTCAACATCGCCGTCAGCGGCCAGGTGGCGGAAGTGTTTGTGCGAGTGGGAGACAGCGTACGCAAGGGCCAGCCCATCGCCTCCGTCTTCAACCCGGAGTTCATCACCACCCAGAAGGGCTACCTCGAGTTCCTCAAGAACGAAGCCAAGCTGCAGGTGCTGCGTGAAGAGGGGCGGCTGCCGAACTACCTCAAGGATGCCAAGGAAAACCTGCGCTGGTGGGGCATGAGCGACAAGCAGGTTGCCGATCTTATCGACAACGGCAAGGTCGTCGAGCACATCATGCTCGAGGCGCCTGCCGACGGCTTCATTACCGAACTGTTTGTGCAGCCCGGCTCCCTGGTAAACGCCGGGGACAAAACCATGAAGCAGTTCGTGGTGGTGGGCCGGGCGGTGGCGCGGATGGTGGCTGCCAACGCGTCGCTCTGGGTGGAGGGTTATATCTATCCGGACCAGCGGGCGCTGTTGCGGCCCGGCTTGCCGGTGCGCATCGGCCTGCCCGATGGCCGCCATCTGGAGCGTCCGATTGCCCAGGTGCTGCCGGTGGTGGACCCGGTTACCCAGCGTGCCCGTTTCCTGGTGGATCTCGGGCGGACGCCGGCGGGCATGGCAGTGGGCCAGACCGTGGACATCAGTCTGCAACTGGGCAGCCGTCCGGGCACCTGGGTGCCTCGCCAGGCCGTGCTGGGCCAGGGCATCAGCCCGGCCGTATATGTGCAGGCGGAGCCCGGCCGTTATCTGCGCAAGCCTGTGGTGGTGCTGGACGAAACCGCCGAACTGCTTCAGGTGCAGGGAGTGGAGGCGGGTGAAAAGGTCGTGGTGGCCGGGAAAATGATGCTGGAAGGCCTCCATCGCATTTCGGCAGGGGCAGGCGCGAGCGCCGGCGACCATGGCAATGACGATCATCATCACTGACTTAACGACGGGCTGACACATGTTTGACTGGGCTATCCGATGGTCTCTCAGGAACCGCCTGACGGTGGTTCTGTTGTATCTGATTCTGGCTGGCGCATCCATTGTCGCGGCGCTGAACATGGCGGTGGACGTGTTCCCCGAATACGCGCCGCCGCAAGTGCAGATCCAGACCGAGGTGCCCGGCTACTCCGCCAAGGACGTGGAGACGCTGGTCACCCGGCCGATCGAGATCGTGCTGCAGGGCGCCCCCTATATCGATCAGATCCGCTCCAACTCGTCGGTCGGGCTGTCGCGCATCACCGTCGTGTTCAAGTGGGGCATCGATATCTACCGGGCGCGCCAGATCATTCAGGAGCGCATGCAAACCGTGCAGGGCCAGCTGCCTTCCGGTGCCCAGACGCCGCAGATGATGCCGGTGACCTCGGCCGTGAGCTGGCTGCTCAAGTTCGGACTGGTGGACTGGTCCGGCAGCGATCGCGAACACGAGCTGCGGACCCTGGTCGACTGGGACATCCGCAACCGGCTGCTGGCGCAACCCGGGGTGGCGTCGGTGGTCGCGGTGGGCGGCGGCGTGAAGCAATACCAGGTGCTGCTGGATCCCCTGCGCATGCGCAAATACGGGATTTCCACCGCCATGGTGACGCAGGCGCTGCGCAGCGCCAACCTGGTGGCGCCAGGAGGATTCGTCTATCCCAGTTCGGAAGAGGAATATTTCATCCGCGCCAACGGCAAGGTGGAGAGCCTGCGCGATGTGGCCGACACGCTGGTCGTGATGCGTGACGGACAACCCATCCATATCGGGGACATCGGCGAAGTGCGCTTCGGCAGCGAAGTGAAGCGGGGCGATGGCCAGATCTACGGCGGCCCGGCGGTGATCGGCACGGTATCCAAGCTGTGGGGCGCGGACACCATGGAGACTACCCACAACGTGGAAAAGGTACTGGCCAGCATGGCGGAGAACCTGCCCAAGGATGTGCAGCTGATCCCCAATGTGTTCCGCCAGGCCAGCTTCATCGACGCCTCGATCGACAATCTGCGCGATGCCCTGCTGCATTCGTCGATCATCGTCGCCCTGGTGCTGCTGCTGTTCCTGTTCCGCTGGCGGCCGACGGCGATCAGCCTGATCGCCATTCCCACTTCCCTGATGGCCGGGGTGCTAGTGTTGTGGGCATTGGATATCGGCATCAATGCGCTCACCCTGGGCGGGCTGGTGTTCGCCATCGGCGAGGTGGTGGACGACGCCATCATCGACGTCGAGAACATCCTGCGCCGCCTGCGCGAGAACAAGCAGGCCGAGGCGCCGCTGCCGGCCCTGGAGATCGTCTACGAAGGGTCGCGGGAGATCCGCAACTCGGTGGTCTTCGCCACCCTCATCATCCTGGTGGCGTTCACCCCGATCTTTTTCCTGCAGGGCATCGAAGGCCGCATCTTCCAGCCGATGGCGATCGCCTATCTGGCTGCCATTGCCAGTTCGCTGATTGTGGCCATCACGCTGGTGCCGGTGCTGAGTTACTACCTGATGGGCCGGGAGCAGCAGGCGCGCGAATACGGGCTGGGCCCGATCTCGGAATTCCTGCTGGCGCGCTATGAGCGTCTGCTGCAGCACCTGCAGGCATGGCCGTTGCCGGTCGTCGCGAGCACGCTGGTGCTGCTGGTGGCAGCCGTGGTCACCTTCTCGGGACTGGGCCGCTCCTTCATCCCGCCTTTCCATGAAGGCAACCTGGTGATTGCCACCACCATGATGCCCGGCACCTCGCTGGAGGAAAACCTGCGAATGGGCCGCGAGGTGGAAGAACTGATCGGCCAGATGCCCGAGGTCGCCAGCCTGGCGCAGCGCGCCGGCCGTTCGCGGCTGGACGAGGATGCCCAGCCGGTCAACTTCAGCGAATTCGACATCGCGCTGAAGCCGGGAACGGCTAATGTGCCGGAAGTCATGCAGCGCATCCGCGAGCAACTGGCGCAGATTCCCGGCATGTCGACCAACGTCTCGCAATTCATCACCCATCGCATGTCGGAAATTCTCTCCGGGGTGCGCTCGCAGGTGGCGGTGAAGCTGTACGGTCAGGATTTCGCGGTGCTGCAGCAGAAGCAGCAGGAAATCTATCGGGCGGTGCAGGGGGTTGCCGGCATCGTCGACCTACAGATGGAGCCGATGATTCTGGTGCCGGGCGTGGATGTGCAGGTCAACCGGGCCGACGCTGCCGCCTATGGCTTTACACCCGCATCCATCGTGGCCCAAGTGGAACAGGCATTCAACGGCGTGACGGCATCCAAGGTGCTGGAGCAGGATCGCACCTTCGACCTGTTCCTGCGCGTCAACGAAGCGGCCCGTGCCGACATCCGCACCCTCGGCGCGATGCCCCTGATCTCGCCGGACGGCGTCGTCGTTCCGCTGCGCGATCTGGCGCGAATCAAGGTCGTGCAGGAGCCCTACATGATCAACCGCGACAGCGGCGCGCGCCGCGCCGTGGTGCAATGGAACACCGAAGGCCGCGACCTGGACGGCGTGGTGCGCGAAGCCCAGGCCCGCATCAAGGAAAAGGTCGAGCTGCCGCCTGGCTACGCGCTGGAAATCGGCGGCGATTTCGAAGGCCAGCAGCGCGCCACGCGTAACCTGCTGCTGTCCGGCAGCGCGGCCCTGGTGCTGATGACGCTCATCATGTTCCAGGCTTTCCGCCAGTGGTCACTGGTGATGCTGATCATGTTCAACCTGCCGCTCGCCCTGATCGGCGGCGTGTTTGCCCTGGCCCTGGCCGGCGAAACCCTGAACGTGTCGTCCATGATCGGCATGGTGGCGCTGTTTGGCGTGGCGACCCGCAACAGCCTGCTGCTCATCTCCCGCTACCAGCACCTGATGCAGACGCAGCCGCAGCTGAGCCTGACCGAGGTTGCCGTCAAGGGTGCCTGCGATCGTCTGGTGCCGATCCTGCTGACCGCGTTGACGGCGGCGCTGGCGGTGACGCCGCTGATCCTCGGCGACCCCACCGGCAAGGAGATGGAACGCCCCCTCGCCATTGTCCTGCTGGGCGGCATGCTGAGTTCCACCTTGCTGAACCTGGTGGTCATCCCGACCCTGTTCCGCTGGCTGGCCACCCGCTGGCCAGGCCGGCTTGTTGCGGCGGCCACCTGAGCGACGGATGAGGGGGGATCGCGATGGCCCAGCCCCGGTTCACAGCGTAAAATGAAATCCTATCGGCCTGATGACGGTGAAGACCATGTCCGTTAAATCTCCCGCCCCGTTCGCCGCCGCATTTCTGGCCGACCTCAGGCGTACGGCCGGCGCGCGCCTTGCAATGGTCAGTCTGCCGGAGATCGGGGTCTTCGTCTGGCTGCTGTTGCTGGTGGTCGCGCCGGTGCTGATTTTTTCGCGGGCGCCCCTCACCTTCCAGCAACACATCTTCATCGAGCCGCAGAGCCATCTGCTGATCGAGGCATTCTGCGGCCTGACGGCATTGACCATTGCCGGCATGATCCTGTCGACCTGCCTGAAGCGGCGCGACCCCAGCATGATCCTGTTCGGCCTGGGTTTTCTGGTCATGGGCGTGTTCGACATACTGCATGCCTGGACCGACCCCGATAGCCACCAGGCGGGTTTTGTCCTGTACCACACGCTCTCTACTTTCCTGGGCGGCGTCTTCATTTTCGCCGGCGTGGCGGTCCGTGTCGTGGTCGAGCGCAATCATGGCTTTTCCAGGACGGATCTGGCGACCGTCATGGTCGGAATGGCAGTAGTCCTGCTGGTGGCGGCGCTCTATCGCTACTTCATCCCGAGCCTGTTTCCCGATTACGCAAGCAATCTCCGGTTTTCCACCGTCATCCATGCGACGCATTATCTGGCCGGGCTGTTCTATGCGCTGGCGGCCATCGCGTTCTACCGCTATTTCCGCGAGCACCACCAGATTCTGGCGTTGCTGGTGTTCAGCCTGCTGGTGGTGTTTGCACAAAGCGCCTATCTGTTCAGCTTTTCCAGCATGTGGAACCTCGCCTGGTGGATGTGGCACGGCGTCAAGCTGTTGTTCTACCTCGGCATCATGCTGTCGGTATTCGTCGGCTTCCTGCTGGCGCTGCGCACCATCGAGACATCGCGTTATTCGCTGGCCCAGGTCAATCGCCGGCTGAAGCTTTCCAAGCAGGAAATCCGGCACGTCAACCAGGAACTCGAAATACGCAACCGCATGGTTCAGGAAGCGATGCGCTCGCTCGAGCTGGACCACACGCTGGACGTGGTGTCCAGGGCCATCCATCAGCTGCTGGGATTTACCAGCTGCGAACTCATTCTGCGCATACCCGAGGATGAGGTGGACGAATTCGATCGCCGCGCGCTGCATCTGAGCAGCCGCTGGCCGGTGCGTGCCCTGCGAGCCGAGTCCGCCTGCTATACGGCCATTTGCCATGCCCTGCATGCGGCGAAAGACGTGTTCGAATGCGGCCACCGCGATGAGTCGGGACGCCTTTCCCTGTGCCTGTCGCTCACCGCCAATGGCCAGGAAGTCGGCCGCCTGCGTCTGCGCGCCAGCAGCCCCGAGGTGGAGAAGCAGGACCTGAGCGGATTGCAGGCGCTGGCCGTGGAGGTGGGGGCGATCGTGCACAACGCGCTGCTCTACCATCAATGGCTCGATGCCAACGATTTCCGGCTGGCGCTGCTGCGGGTTTCCACCATGCTCACTTCCACCCTGGAACTCGACCGGGTGCTCGAGGCCGTGTGCAAGGAAAGCGCCGCATTGCTCGAAAGCGACGGTGCGATGGTGTGGCTGCCGAACAATGAAGACGGCGCGTTCTACCTGGCGGCCAAATGGTTTGCGCAGCCGGATCAGCCGGTATCGGACGAGCTCGAGATCTGGTGCGGCAATGGCAAGCTGTGTTCCACCCTGCTGCAGGGCATCAGCGGCCAGTACCAGCCCCTTGGCATCCTGTGGAACGACGCCAGTCAAAAAATTCCGTTTACCCGGCCGAGCGGTTGTCCCTGGGAAGCGCTGGCCCTGTTTCCGCTGCTGGACGGCGAAAACCTCATCGGCGTGATGATGCTGGCACGCAAGGCGCACGTGCGTTTCAGCGCCGTCACGCTGGACAAGGGCGAACTGCTCGCAGGCCAGGTGCGTATTGCCATCAACAACGCGCGCAGCTACAAGCAGCTGGCCGAATTCAACCAGCAGCTCAAGCTGGCCGAAGCGGACAAGATACGCAGCGAGCGCATGGCGGTGATGGGCCAGCTGGCTGCCTCGGTGGCGCACGAAGTGCGCAATCCGCTGTCCGCCATCAACAACTGCCTCGCCGTGCTGCGGGCGGACAGCAGCGAAAACACGCGCAGCCGGGCGGCGCTGGAAATCATCCAGGACGAAGTGGAGCGGCTGACCAACCTCACCAGCAACTTCCTGTCTTTCGGCAAGCCGCGCGCGTCGGTCAGCAAGCCCATCGTGCTGGAGCAGCTGGTGAAAAAGGTCTGTGGCCTGCTGGAACGGCATATCAGTCAGGAGGAACTTTCCATCCAGGTGGGCTTGGCTATCCAGCCCACCTCCTCGCTGTTGCTGTTCGATGCCGACGGCCTGGAGACGGTACTCTGGAATCTCCTGCTCAACGCGTCCCAGTCGATCCACGGAGCGGGCCGCATCGATGTCGCGCTGCGGCGTTATCCGGGGTATTTCCTGCTGGTGGTGATGGATTCCGGCAAGGGTATCGCCCGCGAAGACCAGGCCCGGATTTTCGAGCCGTTCTATTCGCAGCGCTCACTGGGCGCCGGCCTGGGACTGGCCATTGTGCTGCGCCTGGTGCGGGAATGGGAGGGCCGTATCCGGCTGCGCAGCCGGGTGGGCGAGGGCACGGCCTTCTTCCTGCGCGTGCCGGTTCGCATCGAGGAAACCTTTGATCGACGCGAGGTCGCCTGATGCGCATCCTGCTGGTAGACGATCAGAAAAGCCTGCGCCGTAGCCTTTCACTGATGCTGCAGGGCGCCGGCTTCGAAACCGACGAGGCGGAAAGCGGCGAGGGGGCGCTGTCCCGCCTGGGCGATCAGAAGTACGACCTGGTGATTACCGACTTGCGCATGGACGGGATGTCCGGCGTTGATCTACTGCGTGAGATCAAGCGTGAAAACCCGGCCCTGCCGGTGATTCTCATCACCGCCTACGGCAGCATCGATTCCGCGGTCGACGCCATGCGTCTGGGCGCTTTCGATTACCTGACCAAGCCTTTCCGCGAGCAGGACATCCTGGAGAAAATCCATGCCAGCCAGGCCGTCCCCGCGAGTGCGGCGTGGCTGGCCGTTGCCGCGCCGTCGCGCGAAGCGGAGGATATCGTCGCCGAAACCCCGCAGATGCGTGCCACCCTGATCAAGGCGGAGCGGATTGCGCGGACCGACATCAGCGTCCTCATCACCGGCGAAACCGGAACCGGCAAAACCCGTGTGGCGCGCTTCATTCACCAGAACAGCGCCCGTCAACAGGCGCCCTTCGTCAGCATCAACTGCGCCAGCCTGCCGGAAAACCTGCTGGAGAGCGAGCTGTTCGGCCACGTCAAGGGCAGCTTCACCGGCGCCACGGAATCGCGTGCGGGACTCTTCGAGGAAGCGGATGGCGGCACCCTGTTTCTGGACGAAGTGGACACCCTGTCGCCCGCCATGCAGGCCAAGCTGCTTTCCGTCCTGCAGGAAAAAATTATCCGCCGGGTCGGCTCCAACAAGGGCAAGAAGGTCGACATCCGCATCATGTCGGCAAGCAACCAGGATCTCAGCCTGCTCATCGAGAAAGGCCATTTCCGCTCCGACCTGTATTTCCGCCTCAACGGCATACGCCTGCACCTGCCGCCCCTGCGCGAACGCGGCCAGGACCTGCACAATCTGCTGCAGCGCTTCCTCGCCATTTACGCCGGCAAGTACGGCCGCAGCGGCCTCCGGCTGACGCCCCGGGCCGAAACCTATGTGCTGGGATACCCCTATCCGGGCAACATTCGCCAGCTGGAAAGCTTTGTCGAGCAGATGGCGGTATTTGCCGACGACGCCGGCCACATCGACGTCGACGCCCTGCCGGAGGACCTGCTGCAGCAAGCGGCGCCCCTTGCCATGAAAAATGGCCATGCCGAGCTGGCCGAGGGCGGCGGCAGCATCGCCGACTCGGAGCGCAGGATGATCGAGGCCACCCTGCTGCGTTCCACCAATATCGGCGAAGCGGCGCGCGTGCTGGGAATCGGCCGTACGACGCTGTGGCGCAAGATGCGCGAATACAACCTCCATTTCCATCCGCACGGGCGCAGTCGCTAACGTTTCCGCTCCGTTCGATTTCTGGTACGGGGCTTGCTTTTCCAGACGGTGGGGGCATTGTGCCCCCCGTTTTGGAACACTCAAGGAGACGGAAGCATGTCCGCCAAGTATTTTTTCACAAGCTGGGGCCTGGCCCTGGCCACCCTGCTGATTTCGCTGCAAGCGGCGCCCCTGTGGGCGAAGGAGCCCGCCGTCCTGGTGACCCCGGTCAAATATGAAGTCACCCTCGACGACACGTTGCCGGCAGTGCGGGATCTGCTCGTCTCGGCCCTCGAAGCCAGGAATTACGCCATCATCAATATCCTCAACGTGCAGGAAGGCCTGGCCAGCCGGGGCATCGAGGCGCATCCGCTGCAGCTCATCGAGTTCTGCAACCTGACCAAGGCATACAGCATCACCCGTAACGTGCCCGACTTCGAGATGTTCGCGCCATGCCGGCTCGCCCTTTTCGAAAACGATGGCAAAACCACGGTAATGGTGCATCGTCCCGCCCATGTGCTGTCGATACTGGCCAAGAACCCGAAACTGTCCAAGGAAGGCAAGGCCAATCTGGAGCAGTTCGACCGCGATCTGAAAGCGATGCTGACGGAGCTGGCAAGCGGAGGGTTCTGAACAATGGTGTTCCATTCCGGAACATCGCGGAACATGGCGCTCGGCTGGATTCTCGAGGAGACAATGATGCTATCCGTACCCCGCATTCGTCGTGGCGCCCTGCCGCGCGTCCTTGTGGCCGCCGGCCTGGTGTTCGGTGCCGGGGCTGCGCCCGTGGCCGCCCATGATCACATCATGTCGTCCACGGCCGTACTGGTGGCGACGTCAGGCAGTTCCGTCAGCGGGTCGTTGAAGTTCCGGGAGCCGAAGGACCGTGTCGTGCACATCAGCGGAACGGTCGAAGGGCTGACACCGGGAAAACACGGTTTTCACATCCATGTGAACGGTAATTGCGGCTCGCCCGACGGCATGAGCGCCGGCGGCCATTACGCTCCCGCCGGCGGCCGTCACGGCGCGCCCGACAGCAAGGATCGCCATCTGGGCGATCTCGGCAACATCGAGGCCGATGCAAGCGGCCGGGCGGTAGTGGACGTGATGGCGCACGGCATCACCATCGCGATGATAGGCGCAGCATCCGTTGATGGCCGTAGCATCGTGATCCATGCCGGGAAAGACGATTTTTCCGACCCTGCCGGCAATTCGGGCGCCCGCGTAGCCTGCGGCGTGATCGAGTCGGACATGATGGAGATGTAGCCGATCGTCAGGGGCGGGTGTCGCGATGCGTCTCCTGCCCGCTGCGGACACGCCCCCGATTCATGCGGGGAATGACGTCATGCGGCGGTGCGTCAATATGCCACATTCCCGCACCGTCAGACCCGGGGTAACCTCTGGCGCCACGAGATCAAGAAAGATGGATGGGTGTCGGATGGGCCAACTTACTTTTGCACTGTTGCTGGCGGCAATGCTGGCGACCCCGCCGGTCGCGGCGACGGAGCATCGACACGATGCGAAGCCGCAAGCGGCCAAGCCGACCCTGGCGGTAGGCGCGACGCTCGACGGCAACGGGCGTGTATGGCTGGCCAGGGTGGAGAACCAGCAGCTCTGGGTTTCCTCGTCGAGCGACGGCGGGCAGCATTTCTCCCGCCCGGTTGCGGTTTCCTCCACGCCGGAGGACATCGCCGCCAACGCGGAAAACCGTCCCAAGATCGCCGTTGCGCAGGACGGTACGGTGCTGCTGAGCTGGAGCCAGTCGCTGCCGAAAAGATTCACCGGCAACATCCGCTTTGCCCGCTCCACCGATGGCGGCCGCAGCTTTTCCGCACCGATCACCCTGAACGACGATGGCCGCATCGGCAGCCACAGCTTCGATTCGCTGGCGATCGATGGCGCGGGCCGGGTGGCGGTGCTATGGCTGGACGGACGCGACCGCGATGCGGTCCGTGAAAAAGGCGGCACCTTCGCCGGCTCGTCGGTCTACTTCGCGCAGTCCGCCGACAACGGCGCCCATTTCAGCGCCAATCGCCGGCTCACCGAGCATACCTGCGAATGCTGCCGCACCGCGCTGACCTGGACCGCGGAGGGGCCGGTGGCGCTCTGGCGCAATCTCTATGGCAGCAACACGCGCGACTTCGCCCTCGCCAATCTGGATAGCGGCAAACAGCGCCGCGTCACCGACGACGAATGGCGAATCGATGCCTGCCCCCACCACGGCGGCGGTCTCGCGGTCGACGCCCGCGGTGCCCTGCACCTGGTCTGGTTTACCCAGGGCAAGACGCGTCAGGGGCTGTTCTACAAACGCATCGCGGACGGGCGCGAGTCGCCGCCGCTGGCGCTGGGCAATCCGGCGGCCCAGGCAGGCCATGCGGCGGTGGCAGCGGCGGGTAGCACGGTGCTGCTCACCTGGCGCGAGTTCGACGGCCGCGCCTACGTCGTGCAGGCCATGCACTCGACCGATGGCGGCGCGTCCTGGAGCGCGCCGCGGCGCCTGGCAGAGTCCGCCGGCGCGGCCGACTATCCGCTACCGCTGACCGACGGCGCGCGCGCACTGGTGGTGTGGAACAGCGCGAGCGAAGGCGTGCGTGTCCTGCCGGTTCAACTGGGGGCGCCGCAATGATCCACCGCTTGCTGTTCGGGATGCTGGCGGCGCTGGTCCTCGCCGCGCCCGCCGGCGCCGGCGGGCCGGCTGCGTTCACCACCGACAGCCTGGCAAAAATCAAGGCGCAGTATGCCGGCCGCCCCTTCATTCTCAACTTGTGGTCGGTCAACGAATGCAGCTATTGCATTGCCGAACTGACCCTGCTGGGCAAGCTGGCAAAAACGCAGAAACGCCTGCCGCTGGTGCTGGTGGCGACGGATACGCCCGACTATGCCGCAGCCATGCAGAAAACCCTGGCTCCGCTCGGCCTGGGCGGAGTCGACAGCTGGGTGTTCGACGACCCCATTCCCGAGCGGCTGCGCCATGCCATCGATCCGTCGTGGTACGGCGAATTGCCGCGCACCTATCTTTACGACGCGCAGCATCAACGCGAAACCGTTGTCGGCGTGCTGAGCGAGCAGCGCCTGCGCGCCTGGCTCAGGAAGCACAAGCTGGCTAACTGATTCAAAAATAACGGAGGAAGTATGAAGCTGAACCCCATTCCGCTTGCGCTGGCGGGCATCCTGTGCGCGCCCGCTGCCTCGGCGGCGGACCCGGCCGAGGCGGCGCTGCCGGAGATGACGGTGACCGGCACCCGCGAAGGCGAGCTGCTGAGCGAGACCCCGGCGACGGTCGGCGTCGTCAGGGAGCAGACGCTGCGCGAAACCCGGCCCACCCACCCGAAGGAAATCCTCAATCAGGTGCCCGGCGTGTGGGTCAGCAATCTGTCGGGCGAGGGCCACTCCACCGCGATCCGCCAGCCGCTGACGACCAGCGCGGTCTATCTCTATCTCGAAGACGGCATCCCGACGCGTTCCACCGGCTTCTTCAACCACAACGCGCTGTATGAGATCAACGTGCCGCAGTCGGGCGGAATGGAAATCATGAAAGGCCCGGGCAGCGCGCTGTACGGATCGGACGCGATCGGCGGCACGATCAACGTGCTGACCCGCACGCCGCCGAAGCAGGCCGAATTCGAACTGAGCGGCGAAGCCGGGTCGTACGGCTGGGGCCGCATCCTGATGGGCGGCGGCAACGCCCACGGCGACGACGCCTGGCGCGCCAGCCTCAACCTGACGCGCACCGACGGTTGGCAGGACAACGCCGGCTACGACCGCCAGACCGGTACCGCGCGCTGGGACCGCGCGCTCGGCGATGACGCGCTGCTGAAAACCGTGCTGTCGTTTTCCAAGGTCGACCAGCAACACGTCGGCAAGCTGAGCGCGGGTGAATTCACGGCCACGCCGCGCGCCAACAATGTGCCCTTCTCCTTCCGTCAGGTCGACGCCTTCCGCCTGTCGACCGCCTATGAAAAGGAAACCGCCAATTCGCTGCTGTCGATCACGCCCTACTTCCGCGACAACAGCATGGAGATCCTGCCGAACTGGAGCGTGGCCTACGACCCCAGCCAGTACGTCACCAAGAACAAGTCCTTCGGCTTCCTCGGCAAATACCGCCGCGATTTCGAGCCGCTGCGCGCGCGCCTCATCGTCGGCCTGGACGTCGACTACAGCCCGGGGTCGCGCGACGAGGATTCGGTCCGCCTCGACAAGTTCACCAACGCCTATGGCGGCGTGACCTACAGCCGCAATGCCGCCGCGCCGGTGCAGATCTACGACTACGACGTGACCTACCGCGGCATTTCGCCCTATGTCCACGGCGAGGCCTCGCTCACCGACAGGCTGCGCCTGAACGCCGGCCTGCGCTACGATGACATGCAGTACGACTACGACAACAAGTTCAACAACGGTGTGGCGGGCGCGACCCAGGGTGCGGCGGGCGCCTTCCCGGGCAACGGCTGGTACGGCCACGTCGCCAGCACCAAGGTCGGCTACAGCCACTGGGGGCCGAAGCTGGGTGCGACCTACGCCTTCAGCGAGACGCTGAACGGCTTTGCGGCCTACAGCAATTCCTTCCGTACCCCGTCCGAAGGCCAGGTGTTCCGCGGCAGCCGCGAGTCCACGGCAGTCAAGGCGCAGGCCGCGGCCGAATCGCTCTTGAACCTCGACCCGGTGATCGTCGACAACCTGGAACTCGGCCTGCGCGGCAAATCCGGCGCGTTGCGCTACGAGGCGTCCGTGTATCACATGACCAAGAAGGACGACATCGTCAGCTATGTCGATCCGGTCACCACCCAGAGAACCGTGGTCAACGCCGGCAAGACCCTGCACCGTGGCATCGAACTCGGCCTCGGCCTGCCGCTGGCGCAGGACTGGCAGCTCGACGCCAGCCTGTCGTACGCCAAGCATACCTACGAGACCTGGACCGTTTCCGGGACCGCCGACTACAGCGGCAAGGAAATGGAAACCGCCCCGCGCGTGATCGCCAATACACGCCTGAGCTACGCGCCGGCCACCCTGAACGGCGGCCGCGTCCAGCTCGAATGGTTCAGGCTCGGCAGCTACTGGCTGGATGCCGCCAATACCGGCAAGTACGGTGGCCATAACCTGCTCAACCTGCGCGCCAACTACCCCTTCGGCAAGGGCATGGAAGTGTTCGGCAGCATCAGCAACCTGTTTGACAAGCGCTACGCCGAGACCGCCGACGGCACCGGCGCGGCGCCGACCTACACCGCCGGCCTGCCGCGCATGGCTATCCTCGGGCTGCAGGCGAAGTGGTAAGCCGGGCCATGGGCAAGCGGGGGGCGTGAACCGGATGCTGCGGATGGACTGGAATCGTGCGGCGGGCCTGCTGGTGGTGCTGGCCCTGCACGGCGGCGTGCTCTATGCGCTGTGGAGCGCGCGCGTGATTCCGCCGCCGGCCGAGGCGGTGACGCTGTTCGTGAATTTCATCAATCCGCCGCCTCCGCAGCCCGCGCCACGCGTCATCCCGCCGCCGTCACCCAAGCCGGTCAAACGGGAGCCGCCGCCCAAACCGGTCAAGCCGCCGCATTACCACCTGGCGGCGGAAGCGCCGGTGGCGACGCCGCAGGAAGCGGTGGAACCGCTGCCGCCACCCGAGCCCGTGGTCGAGCCGCCGCCTGTCATAGCCGCGCCCGCGCCCGCACCCGTGCAGGCGCCGCTCCCGCCCGCGCCACCCGCCCCGCCGCCCAAACCGGCCGGGCCGGTGACGCTGGCCTCGGAGCTGGCGGTAAGCTGCCCCGAACGCAGGCCACCGGTCTACCCGCCCATGTCGCGCCGACTGGGCGAAACCGGCAAGGTCGTGCTGCGGGTGGAACTGGACGAAACGGGACGCGTGAGCACGGCGCAGGTGGTGAGCAGCAGTGGCGCCGCCCGCCTCGACGCCGCCGCGCTCGCCGCAGTCAAAAGCTGGCGCTGCAACCCTGCGCAACGCGACGGCCAGGCCGTCCGCTCGGTGGCGACACAGCCATTCAATTTCACTCTGGAAGGACGCTGATCATGGAAAACAGCCTGGGCTTCGCCCATTTTCTCGCGCAGACCGATGCGCTCGGGCGCATCGTGCTGCTGCTGCTGCTCTCGCTGTCGGTGGCGAGCTGGTATCTGATCGTGACCAAGGCGCTGGCGAATTATCTGGCGGGACGCCGCGCCGAGGCTTTTCTCAAGCAGTTCTGGGCGGCCGATTCGTTGCAGGACCTGAGCGCTGCGCTGCGCCGGCAGCCGGTGGACAACGCGTTTGCCGAGCTGGCGCACGAGGCGCTCGAAGCCGCCCACGACAACCACCAGCACGGCATGCAGAAGCTGGCCGCGGCCGGCGGACTGGGCGAATTCCTCACCCGCCTGCTGCGCAACGGCATCGACCAGGAAGCGATGCGTGTGGAGCGCGGCCTCACGGTGATGGCTTCGGCCGGTTCCGCCGCCCCCTACATCGGCCTGTTCGGCACCGTGTGGGGGATTTATCACGCGCTGGTCAATATCGGCCTGTCGGGCCAGGGCACGCTGGACAAGGTGTCGGGCCCGGTGGGCGAGGCACTGATCATGACCGCGGTCGGTCTGGCCGTGGCCATTCCCGCCGTGCTCGCCTACAACGCGTTCAATCGCCGCAACCGGGTCTGGCTGGCCAAGCTCGATGCCTTTGCGCACGATCTGTACACGGTGATCACGGTGGGCGAGAAGGCCAACAGTTCGGCCGGCGAGGGGCGTCCGCTGCGTCCCGCGGCGAAACTGGAAGCGCGCGCCGCTGCGGAGGGTTGACGCCATGGCCATGGGAAGTCTCGATCCGCGCCGGCATCAGGGCCCGATGTCGGAAATCAACGTCGTGCCGCTGGTGGACGTGATGCTGGTACTGCTGGTGATCTTCATCATCACCACGCCGCTGCTCACCCATTCCGTCAAGATCGACCTGCCCAAGGCCAGCAGCACGCCCAACATCACGCGGCCCGAGCATATCGAATTCGGCATCCGCGAGAACGGCGCCCTGTTCTGGAACGGCGCGCCGGTCACCCGGCAGGAACTGGCAGCGCGCTTTGCCGTGGCAGCGAAAAAACAGCCGCAACCCGAACTGCACATCCGCGCCGATCGTCTTGCGCACTACGAAACGGTGGCCCAGGTGATGTCGGCGGCTGCCAAGGCAGGACTGGTGCGCATTGGCTTCGTGACGGATCCGGCGCAGTCCCAAGGGCAATAGATAGCGGCTTGCCGGCGGCTGCGGCAACGCCGGGCGCGTGCCACGCTGCCGCCCATTTCCTTGCGCATGTTCATGCGCATCTCCGCCCGCCCGCCGCTGCCGCTTCGCGGAGCCAACCAGTGTTCGGAAAAAGAAACACCACGTTTCGATTTGGAATTTATCTGCAACACTACGTACCGCATTATTTTCGTATCTTGTTGTTATATATGATAATTATTACCTGGCATTGTTCGTGCTTTATAAGAGGCAAACGGCGTTCCTGGGTAACGTCGGGTCGGTTCCGCGTGAAAACGGGAGACGGCCCGATCCGGATCGCCCCCCTCCTCCTCTTGAACCGGCGCCTGCCGGTTCTTTTTTTTTCTGCTCCCGTCTGCAGGGCTTGTTTATGGGAGAGGTTCTCATCTTGCTGCGACAGTATTTTGCGGCCTGGCAGGCGCCGCTGGGCAAGCGGATGGAATGAATGTTTCATCGTGGAACGCCAAGGGAACAAGCGAAAAACCTGGCAAGACAATAATGTGTTGTTTTTGTTAAGTAATTTATTTGGCACGGTAGCTGCTTATAAAGCGGCGCGACAAGTTGCCGCACCTCGACCCGATTATGGGGGCTGTATTCGCCAATCCGGGCGACGCAAGTCGGGTGGAGTTAGCCTTTAGTAGGAGGAGAAACATGAAACTGCAAGCAAGACATGACAGGTCGAGCGGGCGGATCAAGGCCGCATGCGCTTTTGTATCACTGACGAGTCTGCTGGCTCTGCCCATGGGGTCGGCGCTGGCGGACAGCAAGGACGGGACTTTCCCCACCGCGGAGCAAGTGGGCGGACAGGTGTACATCGATCCGGTAGCGGTTGGCAAGAAGCTGCCCACCGACTTTGACGCCTATGACATGAATGGCCAGAAGGTCGATCTGGGCAGCGTGGTGCAAGGCAAGCGCTCCCTGGTGGTGTTCTTCATCTCGGCCGTGCCGGTCTCGGTGAACGAACTGGCGGCGATCGAGGACTTCACCCAGAAGAATGCCAAGGGCATCAACCTGGTGATGGTGAACGCCGACACTGTGGGCGCTGCGCTGATGGGTGGGTCGAAGGCAGTCATTCCCAACTCGGTGAAGACCATGCACTTCATCAAGAAGGAAAAGAATCTGAAGACCACCAATATCTATGTCGCGCCAAACGATGCGCTGAGCGCAGACGGCGTGTCGACCCGCCTGGGCATCCGTGGCCTGCCGACCTCGTTCCTGCTGGACGAAAAGGGCGTGGTCCAGAAGGTGTTCGTGGGCCCGCAAAAGTGGAAAAAGGGCGACATCTGAGCCGATGGCTTGAGGTCGAAAACTTAAGGAGAATGCAATGAGTATCAACAGAAGGCAGTTCATGAAGGGCGCAGTCGCAGCTGGCGTTGCCGGTTCCGCCACCATGCTTAACTCCGGCAGCGCGTTCGCGGCCGTGCACAACCCCGTTGGCGAAGCCCAGGCTGAGCTGTTCGGCAAATTCAAGGGCAACGTGGTGCTGCTGCCGAGCAAGTACGGCGGCTACGTGCAGGCGATGGACTTGTCCGTGCCCGAGACCCTGGCCTGGTATTCCTACGGTCTGCACGGCATCGACATGCCGATCCCCCACCACATCGCTTCCATGCCGTCTGCCGACCCCTACAAGGGCTTCGACTTCTACCAGACCATGCAGCCGCCGGCATCGCCCTACGTCAACGAGAACTCTCCCGAGTGGCGTAACCGTGGCGACTTCAAGATGTTCAAGATGCGCTACGACGGCAGCGGCAAGCAGAACTCGATCACCGTGGTCAACGACATCGGCGAAACCACCGGCATGTCGCTGGGCGTGCACGTCTCCATCGGCGTGGGCGAAAACGCCAACAAGTACGTGGCGTTCGCGGACGGCCAGAAGGACATGGTTCTGATCACCGATCTGGGCGACGTGCCGAAGATCGTCAAGGCCTTCCGCTGCGACTACGATCCGATCGCGCGCCAGCTCAACATCAGCCACATCTTCCCCGATGCCACCACGGGCAAGTTCGACTACGTGGGCCGCAAGGGCATGAAGACCACCCACGAAGCGATGCTGGGCGAAGAGCTGATGCCGGCCGACCCCACCGCGGTGTTCGTGGATGCCTTCACCTGGCATCCCACGCTGCCGTTCGGCGCCATCCTGATCCGCCGCCTCGGCTGCTGCGCCATCGTCGACACCCGCACCTGGGAAGTCGTGGCGCTGCTGTCGACCGCCAAGGGCTCGCCGGACAACTTCCCGCTGGTCAAGCAGACCGGCTTCACCTGGACCTTCGCCGTGCCGTCCGTGCTGACGCCGCTGCACGAAGCGGGCTTCATCACCAGCGGTAATTATTTTGTGGCCTGTAACAACGTGCTGCAGAACAACATCGCGGTGTACCGCTCGACCGACGAAAACCCCAACAAGTGGAAGAAGGAGACCTTCGTCGAAGGCTTCGGCACCAAGTACCTGCCGCTGCACATGGGCAACGTGCCGGATTCGCGCTTCGTCTACTTCACCATGTGGGCGCGCAAGCCCAACAACGGCTACATCTGCAAGGTCGATTCCAAGACCTGGCAGGTGGTCGCCAAGTGGGATACCGGTCCGGATCCCCACACCTGCGACTGCACCGTCGACGGCAAGTACATGACCACCGTGTACAGCGGACACCAGGCAGGCCAGTCCGGCCTGGTGGTGATCAACGTCGATACCGACAAGATCGAGGCACGTCTGCCTTGTCCTGGCGGCATGCACGACCACGTCGTGGTTCCGGAGAGCTGGGAAGGTCTGAAGTTCTCCCGCAGCACCTCGGTGTAATCGGTTGTTCCGCCGGCAGCCTCCGCTGCCGGCGGTTTTTCACTGTGATGCATCGGCGATGCAAGCAAGGAGAAGCAAAATGAATAGCAGCACTCTGAATCCGAGTCATTTGGCATATGCGGCGCACTGGCTGGCCGGCATATTCCTGATGGCTTTGTTAAGCCTGCCGGTACTGGCATGGGCGCACAGCAACGACTATCTGGCCACGGTCAAGGGCGCCCACGGCGGCATGGTGCGCATGGCGGAGATGTATCACTTCGAACTGGCGGTAAAAAATGGCGAAGCGCGCGTCTGGGTCACCGACCATGGTGATGTGGCGCAGCCGACCAAGGGGGCTAGGGCCACCTTGCGCCTGATCGACGGAAACAGCACGGTATCGGTGAACCTGAAGCCGACTGCCAGCAACGAGCTGGCCGCCAAGGACGCGCGCATCAAGACCGGCAAGGGAACGAAGATGGTGCTGACGGTCACCATGCAGGGCGAATCGCCGCTGCAGACCCGTTTTTCGCTGGACGAAAAATAAGCGGACGCGGAGATGCCCCGGTACCGGGCGGCTGCCGGCGAAACGGATCCGCCTGCGATCGTTTCTCCGGCGCCGACCACGGCACAGGCGGCGATTGAAGACTGGATAACCGAGGAGCGCATCCGATGAGTCGAGCCGATTTTCTACTGTCGTCCCGGGCGGCCCTGGTCTACGCAGCGCTTGGCCTGATGGCCGCGGTTGCGGCAGGCGCGGCCCAAGCCCAGCCGGGCGCAACCCAGACGGAAAACCGCAACCGCCTGGTTACCACCAACAGCTGCGTCAAATGCGATCTGGTGGGCGTCGATCTGGCAGGGCAAAACCTTCTCGGCGCCGATCTGCGGGAGGCGGACTTGTCGCGCGCCGATCTGCACGGCGCATTCCTGATCGGCGCCAATCTGTCCAAGGCCCGCCTGGCCGGCGTCAACCTGAGCGGGGCGGTGATCGGCGGCACGGTCATGAGCGGCGCCGATCTGCAGGGCAGCAACCTGTCCGGGGTGAACGCCAACCGCACGAGCTTCACCCAGGCCAACCTGACCGGGGTCGATTTCAGCGACGCCCTGATGGAGCGCGCCGACCTGGAAGGCGCGCATCTGCATGGTGCAAATTTCAAGGGCGCGGATTTGTACGAGGCCCGTTTCCTGTTCGCCGAAATGGCGGACACGAATTTTCTGGGGGCCAACCTGCATGCGGCCGATTTCAGCGAGGCGGAGGTGACGGGAATACAGACCGATGCCAGCACGACCTGCCCGGATTTGAAACCGGGGCCGTGCGTTTTTCAATAAACCCGGACGGCGACGCCCGGATAAACCCAAGGAAGAGACATGTATCAATTTCCCACGAGTATCCGCGCCGCTGGCGCATGCCTGATTCTGATGGCCGGATTCGCGCAGGCGGTACGCGCGGACGAACCCAAGGCGCCCACCGGGCAGGAGCTGGCTTTCGACAACCGCAAGGGCAATTGCCTGGCGTGCCATGCCATGCCGGGTGAATCGAAAGCCGTCACCAGCACCAACATCGCGCCGCCGCTGATCAGCATGAAGGAACGCTTTCCGGAGCGCGCGAAGCTCTATGCCCAGGTTTGGGATGCATCGAAAGCCAATGCCGACACCCTGATGCCGCCCTTCGGCAAGCACAAGATCCTGAGCGACGACGAGATCAACAAAGTCGTGGATTACATCTACGGGCTGTAATGGCGCGTATTCATTATCGACACCGTAGGAGAGAAAAATGAAGCAACTGATCTGGATCCTGTCCTGCCTGGGATGGCTCGCGGTCGCCGCGAATGCGCAGGCCGCACCGGAAGACGACCGCCTGAACGTGGTGAAGGCGGTGCAGAAGAAGTACCCCGAAATCAAGTTCGAGGATTACGTGTACGGCGCGCTGGCATTCAGCCCCGACGCCAAGGCCCAGTACGACGCCGTCATGACCTTCCCGCCTTACGACGCCGAAATCGAGAAAGGCGCCAAGCTGTGGGAAACCCCGTTCAAGAACGGCAAGCGCTACGCTGACTGCTTCCCGCGCGGAGGCAAGAACGTGGTCGGCAACTACCCGATGTTCGATGCCGACGCCAAGAAAGTGGTGACCTTCGAGATGGCGCTCAACCAGTGCCGTACGGCCAACGGCGAAACGGCCTACAAGCACAGCGACATGAGCACCATGGGCCTGCTGACGGCCTATGCCCGTACCCTGTCCGACGGCATGAAGATGAACGTCAAGGTGGAAGGCAAGGACGCGCTGGCAGCCTATGAGGCAGGCAAGCGCTTCTTCCACCAGCGCCGCGGCCAGCTGAACTTTTCCTGCGCGGGTTGCCACATCAGCAACGTCGGCAACGTCCTGCGCACCGAATATCTGTCGATGGCGCCGGGCCAGGCCACCCACTGGCCGGCATTCCGCGGCGGCGACTACACGCTGTTCACCCTGCAGCGCCGCTATGCCGCGTGCAACCAGATGGTGCGCCTGGCACCGCTTGAAATCGGCGGCGAGGAATACAACAACCTCGAGTACTACCACAGCTACCTGAGCAACGGGCTGCCGCTGCAGGCATCGGTATTCAGGAAATGATCCGTAGCGCACGGCAGATACTGCCCACTTATTCAAGGAGAACAGGGATGAATGTATTTCGGGTTGCAGTCCGGATCGTGGCCGCAGGAAGCGTGCTGCTCGGCATCGCGGGCCCCGCGTACGCGGCTGAAAACGCAGCCGGTGCGGCGTTGACGACCGATGCGGCGCAGGCGCTGTCGAATGCGGTGTTCGTCGTCGACCTGGCAAAGGGCAAGGGCGCGTTGTGGACGACGGCGGCCGGCGCTCTGACCCAGGCCCAGGAAGCCGCCAAAAAACAGGATAGCGCGGCCGTGATCAAGCATGCCGCGGCAGCCAGCGAGCAGGCGTTTCTCGGCATGGCCCAGCTCGGTTACCCGCTCACCGTCGATCATTGAGACGGGATTCCTGCGCCAGCGGCCAGAACCGCATGGCGCGGGTGCGTCCTGACGTCTTGATGGCCTCGACGACTTGCGTGGCGGCCCGGGGCGGCACCGGGCCAGCTCGTGAAGGGCAAACAGTGACGTTGTCTGAGGAATCATAAGAATGAAATGGGACTACCTGCTTTTCTATCGCTGGCTGGCCTTGAACATGGTGGGCTTCGCCATTCTTTGGGTGTTCCATATGAATGGCATGGTCGAGCCCGTTTTTCTGGCGGACAGCTCCTACATCGTGTACGTGATCGCAGGCCTGTTCCTGTACGGCATGGTGCTGTGCGGGTTTCGCGTCTGGAAGACGAGCCGCGAACTCAACTGGGTCAAGCGCGGCGACAAGGGCAAGCTCAAGGAGTTTGCCGACAAGAGCCGTCAGTCCGACCGTGAAAGCGTGAAGGAAGCTTTCGAGATCAAGTTGTTTGCGCGCATCTCCTTCGTCAAGTACATCTCGTCCAGCCTGGTCATGCTGGGTCTGCTCGGCACGGTGATCGGCTTCATCATGGTGCTGACCAACATTCCGGCCAATGCAGTGGGCGATGCGGCCCAGGTCGGCAAGCTGGTGGGCGCGCTCACCAACGGCATGGGCGTTGCGCTCTACACGACCCTGGTGGGCGCCATCACCAACCTGTGGCTGAACGCCAACTACAACATGTTGCGTACCGGGGTGGTCAACCTGATTGCCGCCATCCTGGAATCGGCGGACCCGCAATAGGCGTTCGCGATGAGCAAGCATTTTTCGTTCGATGCCGAGGCCGAGGACGATTCCGACATCGTTTTCCGCGACGTCATCACCCTTGCGCTACTCGGGTTCGTGTCGCTGGTCGTCATCATGCTGCCCCACATCAATCCGCCCAAGCAAAAGCAGGCAGAAAGCAAGGAGATATCGGCACCCGGCAACGTGATCGTTGAGGCGCGCTGGGATGATCGCATCGACGCCGACGTCGATCTCTGGGTACAGGCTCCGGGCGACGTTGCCGTCGGCTACTCCAACCTCGGCGGCCAGGTCTTCAACCTGCTGCGGGACGATATCGGCTTTCGCAACGACGCGTCCAACCTGAACTACGAGAACGCCTTCTCGCGCGACATCCCGGCGGGCGAATACGCCGTCAACCTGCACATGTATTTCAACCGTGCCAACGTCTGGCCGCTCAAGGTCAAGGTTCTGGTGTCCACCATCAAGCCGAGCGGCAGTTCGCGCGTAAGCCGGCAAATACTGGTGTCCGATGTGGTCCTGAACAAGCCGGGCGAGGAGCGCACCGTGTTCCGCTTCAAGCTGGACGACAAGGGCGAACTGCTTGCGTCCAGCGTCAACGCCGCGCCGAAGGCCCTGCGCACCGACGCGCCCGGCGGCTACAACTTCGATGCCTACAAATGAACACCCTGCTTGCCCTGCTGGTCGCCTATCTCATCGTTTCCCTGGGCTACGCCCTGTTTTCGCTGCGGACCACCACCAGCCACGCCTTCCGCCTGACCGCGCTGCTTTATCTGGTGGCTTCGGTCGGCCTGGCGCTGTATCTCTTCAACCAGTTGCTGTCCCGGCCCAAGCCGATCGATCAGGAATATTTCTCTCAGGCCAGGGAGGCGGTGGTGCTGGCGGTGCGCCCGAAGGACGGCCAGGCGATCTATCTCTGGCTGCAGCTGCCGGACCAGGAGGCGCCCGCCTACTACGTCATGCCATGGGACGGGCAGGCCGCAGGCGACCTGGAAATCGCGCAGCGCGAGGCGGCGCAGCAGGATGGACTGGTGCTGATGAACCATCCGTTCAAGCGCAACCAGCGTCAGGGGATCAAGGGCGACGACAGGGACAAGGTGTTCTACGCCACGCCGCCGCCGCGGCCGCCGCTCAAGTCGGGAGAAATGGATGGATCCGGCCAGGCCTTGCAATACCGTCCGCCGTCGGGCACTCCGGCCAGGTGATCGCCATGTACGCGTCCTGGTGGAAGCTTCGCCTTGCCGTTTTTTGTCCCGGCGGTTCGCCTGCCGGGGCCAGGCGATAGATATCCGCTGTCGCAGCAATGCGATGGCGTCGGCAGGGCGGGCGCGCGTCCCGGCCGGGGTAGCCGCGCGCCAGGGCGCGCAGCCCTAGCGTCCCGGCTCGGCCGTCGACCTCACCCGAATCACGGTTCCTTCGCGGCGCGGGTCCGCGGCGCCATGCTGCGCGCCGGTCGCGAGGTCGATGGCGACGGCCTGCACCGAGCCGATCGCTTCCCCGCATCCATTGGCCCCTGGCTCACCGGGTGCGGGATGTCCCAGCGTGCGCAAGGCGTCCTGGGAGGCGATGCTGAAACCGGGTTGCATGAAGGGCGCGCCGCCTTCGCAGCTGATTTTTCCGGTCGCGTGGGTCACCGAAAGGCGAGGCGCATCGATGGCCTGCTGCAGAGACATGCCGTGGTCGATCAGGTTGAGCGTGACGCTGAACACAGAGTTGATGATCGTCGCGCCACCGGGCGAACCATAGGCAGCCACCGGTCGGCCGTCCTTGAGCAGCAGCATCGGCGCCATGCTGGAGCGCGGGCGTTTTCCCGGTGCGACGTCGTTGGCGCCAGGGTTGCCGCTGGCAGGGTCGGAAGCGGGCACGAAATTGAAGTCGGTCAGTTCGTTGTTCAGCAGGAAGCCGTAGCCCGGAACGGTAATGCCTGACCCCCAGGTGAACTCGATGGTGCTGGTGTAGCTCACCACGTTGAGCCAGCGATCAATGACCGAGAAGTGGGTCGTGTGCGGGCTTTCCTGCCCGGCCCGGGGCATGCGCTGCGGTTCCGGGGCCTGCTTGTCCCAGGGCAGGGGATCGCCGGCCAGCGGCGTGTCCATGCGGAGGTCGGGCCGGATCCGCGCTGCGCGCATCGCCACATACCCGGGATGCAGCAGGGCTCGCTGCGGTACCGTCACGGCATCGTCGTCGCCGCTCCACATCGCACGGTCGGCGAAACCCAGGCGCATGGCCTCGATCATCACATGCAGCGTCTTCGGACTGCCAAAGCCGTAGCCCTGCGATGCATCCCCGAGCGGAAAGCGTTCCAGCAGGCCGAGCATCTGCAGCACCGTGATTCCCCCGGATGAGGGCGGCGGCATCGTGGCGAGCGTCCAGCCCCGGTAGCGGCCGTACAGCGGTGAGCGGATAGCCGCCTGGTAGTTCCTGAGATCAGCGAGCGTCATGCGCCCCGCGCCGGCGGCGCCCAGTTCGCTGCGCGTGCGTCGCTGGGCTGCGACGAGCGCTTGCGCCAGCGGACCCCGGTAGAAAGCATCCGGCCCCTTGGCGGCGATGCGCTTGAAGGTTCTGGCGAGGTCGGGTTGCACCAGCCAATCGCCCTCGGCCAGCGCGACGCCGCCTGGCCGGAAGATCGCTGCGGTCTCGGGATGGATCAGCGTGCGGCCGCCGTCGTTGGCGATGTCGGCGGCAAGGAAGCGGTTGACGCGAAAGCCATGCTCGGCAAGCCTGATCGCCGGCGCGAGCGTGTCCGCCAGTGTCATCGTGCCCCAGCGTGCGAGCGCGGTGTCGATGCCGCGCAGCGTGCCGGGCACGCCGACAGCGAGGCCGCTGGTCGAGGCGAGCGAAAATGGCATGGGCTGGCCCGCGGGGGAGAACATGCCGGGGTTGGCTGCGACCGGCGCGCGCTCGCGCGAGTCGACAAAGAAGGTCTCGCCGGTTTTTGCAAGATGGATCAGCATGAAGCCGCCGCCGCCGATGCCGGACGACTGCGGCTCGACCACGTTCAGCGCAAACTGCACCGCAGCCGCGGCATCGATGGCGTTGCCGCCCGCTGCCAGCATGCGCGCACCGGCGGCGGCCGCCGCCGGATGCGAGACCGCAACCACGCCGTCGGGCGAGGCGGCCAGCAGCGGCGACGACAAAAGAGCGAGGAGAAGCCAGGATGCGTAACGGCGCATGGGTTTTCGGGATGGGCGACAGGCCGCAGCCTGCCTCGGCCTGCGCTACCCGTCAAGGCGTGGCGGCGGCTTGGCCGGACAGCCAATGTTCATGAATTACGGGGCTTAGGTGCAATGAATGGCACACGGATTTCAAAAAATTCCAGAGTGGATCTTCTGAAACCCGCATGAAAAGTGGTGGCCAGGGGCGGAATCGAACCGTCGACACGCGGATTTTCAAAGATCGTCTGGAATATTGTTAAGAACTGCATCGATCTTGCGGGCATTTTCGAGATTCACGCTTGGCGAAAGATGGGCATATCGGCGCACCATTATGGCGGTTTTCCAGCCGCCCATTTCCTGTAACGAGTAAAGCGGTACCCCCTCCTGAACTAACCAACTAGCCCACGTATGGCGCAGGTCATGCCAGCGGAAATTTGTAATTTGTGCACGTTCTAGAGCTTTGTACCAAGCGTGGGTCGTAAATCTCTTAATTGGGCGGTTCCTGTAGGTGAAAACATATTCCGCGTGCTTACCCTGACGGCGCTTGAGGACATCTAGCGCGGTATCGTTCAAACTGACATGCAAATCCTCATTGTTCTTGGTTTGATCGGCATATAGCCAGGCGGTTTTTCTCCGAAAATCCACTTGCTCCCAGCGCAGGCCGGTGACGTTGGAATGACGCAAGCCGGTAGCCAGTGCGAAGAGACAAGCATCACGCTGGTGTGGAAGGAGTTCGTCCAACAGCGTGCGCACCTGGTCTGGTGTAAGCCAGCGCACGCGCCGGCTAGGTTCCTTGTAGAGACGAACCTTGGGTGGTTTGGCGATCCACTCCCACTCAAAGACGGCGCGCCGCATGATGGAGCGGATCAAGGCCAGGTAGCGGTTGGCGGTGGTGGGCGAGGCCTGTTCAGCCTTGAGTTTGCCGATGTCGGCGATGACGAAGCGATCGATGTCGGCAAGGCGCTTATGACCGAGCAGCGGCTGCAGCCATTCAAGCTTTCTGCGATCGTGATCGATGGTACGTTTGTGGTTCATCTCTGTGAGCCACAAGGATGATGCGTCATTCCATATGTGCATGGACGGATGGTAAAGTCAGCGCATGCTATATGCGAAATTTCTTATTTTCTTAGGGCTGGCTTTGTTGGTGATTGGGCTGCTTCGCGGGCGTGGATCTGGAGCGAAAAATCAGCGGGTGCAGCGGTGGAAGTTGCTGAGGGATAAGCCGGCGGATCTGAAGGACGTGGTGTATCACCCGAAGGAGTGGCGGAGATCAAGAAAATGAAGTCACCCACCAGTACCTTGGGGAAATTTAGAGAAAGCTTCATACGTCTCCCATGCGCCCCACCCGTAAAACACATAGGCTAAAAGCACGCATGCGGCTGCGACTATATTGAAAAAAGAAGCTGATTTATAAAAAAAGCCTTTTCCCTGAAGTGTTGCGCGCTCGGATAAGTAAGTCATTCCAGAAGCGACCCCGACACTCAGCAACGCGAGGGAAAAAAGCAGCAACGGGCAGGCCAATAGTTTCACCTGATCGCTACCCTTCTGTGTTGCCAAGTGACCTATGAACGTAAGTAATGCTGCCGCTGTACCGCCTGTAATGAGGACGGCGGTTTTCACAGCAGCTAGGCCGGCCTGAATCGTGGATTCTCGCCTTGCTAAATAACGCAAATACGTGAGGCTGGCATCACCCATTTAGTTTTCCTCCTCTTTAGTACGGTAGTTATCTTACCCCGGGGGACATACGTTATTAACAGAAGGACATATCACACACCTTGTACGCTTAGGCCAACGGCCGGACGTGATCGTCGCAGGCCGGGACGACCGGCCTAAACGCTCCTACATCACGCCGGAGACGGGAGCGAAACCCCGGCACCCTCACGGGCTGCCGGCGCTCCCTGCGCATCATTTAGCTTGGGTTCAGAGCGGCTTTCAAAAACAGGCTGACGATAGGGGTCAAAGTAGAGGCCGGCGGCTCGTTGGCGGCATTGTTCGTCCGGGATCCATAGCGGGGTTTGCTGTTGGGTGAAGCAAGTGCACTTTTTGGTGTTGGCGATGCAGCCTTGAATCTCGGGTACGACGACTGGAGGGGTCGCAGACGCGTATAGCGGGGCGCTGAGGGGGTTATGTGGGTCGGAAGGGGTCAAGGCCTCAATCAATGGCATTTTCCTGGCCAGGGTCAATTCCGAGAGCCTCGCCGGCGAGGGCGCCCGAGCCTCCGCGCCGGAGCGCGGCGGCAGGTCGCCCTCTTGCACGGCGGCATGGGTTTTGTCGGGGCTGGTGTATTTATCGAAGATGCCGAAGACCTTGGTGCTTTGGTAGGCAAGCAGGGCAAGTGCAAGGCCAGCATAGATGAAAAGCTGATTCACCCTGAACTTGTTTTTGGTGTGGGCCTCGGCGGATTTGTATTTGCTGAAGGCTTCCTTGGGTGGGGAGAATTTGCGCTTGGCGGCATCGGCTCTGTCGAGGCGCGATTCGCCGTCCGCGATGTGCGGCCACTCGTAGAGGTATCGGCCGAGCAGACCATCACGGATGTGGATATGCCGCCCCACCAGTTCACGGACGTTGGTGTCGATCAGCTTGGGCTTTTGGGTCAAGAGGATGATGTCAAGGCCAGTATGTCGGTGTGTTTCAAGTGCAGCAACGTAGGGCGGGACTTTGGAGGCAGAAGCCCGAGGACGATAAACACGCTGGCATTCGTCAACAATCAGGATCGAGTTCGGGGGGAAAGTGAAGTAAGCCAGTTCGAGCGTCGAGTCCTCGGGCGAGGGGCGCATTTCCGTCCACTCAGTGACCGGCGGCGCGACAATGTGTTCGATCTTGAGCGATGGGACACCCATAACGAATAAAGGCCTTTCGGCCTTTTTTTCGTACTCCATGAGCATGGAAACAAGGAGGGCAGTTTTGCCCCTGCCGGGAATGCCAGTGATAAGGGTAATCACGATTTGCTCCAGGCGGTGAGTTGGGTCATGGCGAGTTTGGTCGTGATCGCCGCGAGGATGATTCCGACCAGCTGCTGGAAACCGAAAAGCGCGGCCAGTTGAGCGCCAGCCGCAGCAAGTCCGCCGACAGACGAAATAATATGATCCGTGATCTGCTGAAGGATCAACGAAAGCCCGGTGTAGGTGACGACAGACAGGCCGAGAGCGACAAAAACGCGACGGGCGAGAGGCAGTGCAGAGGCAAGGAGGAAGGCGAAGAAATTAGCCATTATTTGAAGACCTCGGGACACCGAAAATAATAAAAGCGGCCGTCAGATAAGCAACTGCGACAACGATGGGTTTCAGGCCGCTGGCGTAGGTGCAGGCGGAGTCATAGGCAACCGGGATCGACTGACCGAAAGCGGATATCGTCATCGGCGCAGGACACACAGCATTTGACGGGATAGCCAGCGGTGAAAAACTGAGAGCGACGGAGGCGTGTGGCAGAGCGTCACCATCAACAGGACTGCCGAGAGGCGTACAGCCAAGCGTGTTTGGGTATTTGTCGCATTGAGTAGGTTGCTCGGTCTGCTCGGTGGTGTCCTCAGGCGTTGGATTAGCGATCGGCTCCCCAGTTGGCGAAGTTAAGGGCTGGTCGTAAGTGTCAACCGTGACCTGTCCGTTGGAAGCTGGCGAGATACGCGCACGCGGTTCAGCGGTAGAGCCGTCCGGGCGAGTGTAGGGGTCACCGATAGGAACATCGGCAGGCTCAAAAACGGGATCGTCAACCGGGACACCAACTTGCGGGGCCAGCTCACGCTGCACTTCCGGAGAGGGATCGGGGAGGGCATTAAAATCGTCGGCGGTTGCTGGTCTGGTCTCGGCTTGCGGTGCGCATGACGACGTGCCTGGAGTATTGGCATAACCAGATGGGCAGGTGCCATAGGGCTGATATTGAGGGGGAATCCAACCACTAGGATTCCCCGGTTCGTCGGCCCCGGCATATGCTCCTTTGACCTGATTGTCTGTTTTGCCCATAGCCACGCAGTAACGCTCGGAAACGCCGAGCGGCGCGAAATTTACAGCGCACTCCTGCATCGACGCGTCACAGTAACAGCCAGTATTCGGACACGATCTGCAGCCCTTGACATTGGCATCAACCGGCATGACGACAGGCACATTAGGGCCAGTACCCCCGTTTGGATCGGTATAGGCCCAGCCGCCAACCTCGTCAGAGTGAAGACCAGCATCACCGGCCCAGCCAAGCAGGCTGACACCTAGAAGCCAAGGATTGGCAAAGAGGGACGACTTAGCAGCCTGCGCAGCAGTGGACGCAGGCGGGATGTAACCGGGGATAGGAACGGCCTTGCCGTTGACAAAAACAGAGCCGGTAGCGGAGAAGTTCGGCCCGACCAAGGAGGGCATGGCGATGGGCTTGTAGGTGCCACCCGCGAGACCTTCGACCGATGGGGTCATAGTGATGGCGGCTTTCGCGGCAGTCGGCAGAAGCAGAGCCGCAGCAATGAACAGGCCGACGAAGAAGGCAGCAAGGTTTTTCATCGCGTGGCAATCGCGGCAGGCAGGACGACAAGAAGAAAACCGACCCATGTAAGGAAATCGAGCGGCATCATCGGTAGGGCCTCCGGATAACGTAGACAACCACCATTGCAGCGGCAACGGCCCAGCCTAGCTGCATGCCGTCAAAAAAACCTTCGGTGGTGTCGCAGGTTGAAAATGTGGGGACAGGAGCGGCAACGCTGGAAACCAGAACGCCGCCCTGATAGGTTTCATGCGTCCAGCCCGATGCCGATTTGGTGAACGTGCTGATAAATGCGGGATTGCCCGCTGAGTGAGTTGGAAGCGCGTTTCCGTAATAGGCATCGGTGGACGCGGCCACATCGACGCACTGGCCCGCGACAATGTGACCGGCAGACATTTAGCCCGCCTTGCGCTTGATGTACAGGACGATGCCGACGGCGACAGCGAAAACCAGCAGGCCGCCTGCGATTTCCTTGCCGTCAGCAGTGCCATCGGTGATGGCGGTAGTAATCAAGGGATCGACAGCAGCCATTGCATTGCCTGCCATCACCGACAGGCCGGTACCGACGGCAACGACTTTGCCGGTAACACTGTCGATGACGACGGATGCGCGGCGCTTGGTGGCTTGGTAGAGGTCTTGAAACTTCATGGTATTGCTCCTAAAAAAGTGCTGGCTAGGCGAAGGTTGAGACCTTCCGGGAGCCATCCGGGAGGTTTTTTTCCGCAGGAGCGGAAGGCGAAAAGAGGTCATTCTGGCGCTGCATGAAGATACGTTTGGCGATCTTGGCGGCACGCATGATGCGGGCCTGTTCGATTTGAGCAGGGGTAGCGTCAGGCTTCATGATCTTGGCCCATTGCTTTACAAGGAGAGGATGGCCGTACATCAGGCAGCCTTTGCATCAAGGCTGTACCAGTCAGGCACAGAAAGCGGTTCAAGTTCGATGAAGCGAACCTTGACAGGGAAGCGCTCGATGTTGCGAGGTGCGAGGATATCGATGCCGCATTCGCGCAGTACCTTGGCATGGCGAAAGAGAGTGGCGCGCGAAGCCATTTCTCGCATGTCTTGGCCAGCGAGCCAGGCAGCAGCATAGACACGGCTTTTCTGTGGGATCGCATCGAGGATGTCGTCATCGCCAGAACAGTCAGCACGCTTGAAAGGCTCGATCTGCGCTTCGTACAGCTCTTCAAGTTTTGCATCGGTGATGTTGGCCAAATCGTTCAGGCCCAGCTCAGAAAGCAGCCGTTTTTTGAGTTCGATTTCCACGCGCACAACTCCTTGGTTCTTGAGCCACGACACCAGTTCGTCATCCGAACCACCCCCGTGCTTAATCATTTCCAGATGCTTGATGTAAGCTTTCAGCATGTGCCGTGTATTGGCCCACCAGACCGATTCATCACCGCACTGACCACGTTTCATGCGGGCGATGCTTCGAGCACCAAGCCAGCGGATGAAAGCGCGGGCTGAACTTTCCGAGCCTGTTTTGTAATTCCGGGTAATGTCCAAACGCGATATGACGCAACCCCGCCGGGATTGTGGAAGCGCGAAGGGGCCAGGCGTTGACCTGTCAGAAGTTGCAGCTGTGAATGGTGGGAGGCCAAGCTCCACCAGTATTCGGTTACAAGCTGCGATCGTCCCTTGTAATCCGTGGTTAAAAACGTTGTCTTCGCGAGAAAACCGCCCCGCGTTGCCACTGAGGGATACACGGAAACCATCACATCCAACACGAACGCTCGTGTCATGGCTTCCGTTAAAGCGTGTGGACTGGTTGCGTTCAAAAACTGGCGCACCATCGGCGGAATAATGGACGGTGATACCCCCTGTGAGGATCGGTAAGCCCCCGTCCGGATGATGTTGAGAAGCGGTGATCCAATCAATGAAGAGCGAGCCATTCGACACCCCTGTTTCCCCTGTCTCGAGTCTCAAAAAGTCTCAAAATGAGACTGAACGGACTAGTGTTACTAGCCGTTCGACCAAAAACCATTACGCCGACTTGGCTACTTGAAGGCCCGGAACTACGCCGACAACGTAGGACTCAAATTTGCCCATCCGGGCACGCTGGCCGATTTCAAGGTCGACGACGGCGGGAAACTGGATCTTGCTGAACTGCTCGATGCAGGCAGAGTCGAGCGGCATTTCGGTGACCTCGTAGCCATAACCGGCTGCAGTCACTTTTTCGTTTTGGAAGGATTCGATCTTGGTCTGGATGAGAGCTGCAGACATATCCCAGGGGTTGCCGTCCTTGATGCCTTTGAGAACCTTTACGCCGAGAACTTGCATTTTCATGGTGGGTTTCCTTGTCGGTTGGGTTATAGCTATCAGTAGATAGCTGTGCCGTTGTAAAGCTATCAGCCGATAGTTGTCAAGTGTTAGCGAACAGCCGATCATGGGCTGATCGAAACAGGAGCTAGATATGAAAACCCTCGAATACCTCGATGCAGTAAAGAAAAAGCAGGGACTAACGTCGGATTACCAGCTGGCAAAGTTGCTCGGGCTGGAAACATCCAACATGACGATGTACAGAAAGCAGCGACGCGTCATGGACGATTACATTGCGGCGCTTGTAGCCGAATTGCTGGAAATCGATCAGATGGAGTTAATCGCTCAAGCGAACGCCGAAAGGGAAAAAGACCCGAACAAGCGAGCATTTTGGGAAAGGAAAGCGAAAACGGCCCGCGAGAATCGCGAGCCGTTGGATGTATTGGTGGCCAGGGGCGGAATCGAACCGTCGACACGCGGATTTTCAATCCGCTGCTCTACCAACTGAGCTACCTGGCCAAAAGAGGCCGCAATTTAACCGGTTTGCCCCCTTCTCGTCAAGGAAAAGCCGTGCCGATCCAGGCTTTTCAGCAGGCCACCCCATGCAGGCTGCACAGGTGGCGTTTGACGACGGCCAGCACGATCCACAGCCAGAACAGCAGGAAGAAAGCGAGCATGGGAATGTGGGCGTCGAGAACGAAGCGCGGGGTGATGAAGCGTACGCTGCGCACCACTGGCGCTGTAACGATGCGCAACACGCGATAGAAGGCGTTCTGTTCGCGATATTTGCCGGCCAGAACGGCCAGCGCACCTTGTCCGAGCAGGGCGAAGCCGGCGACTTCGACGAGGGTGCGCAGAATTGAAACCAGCAGAATGTCGAATGGCATGGCGAGTATTTCCGAGGCGAAGCGGCGATTTTAACGCAGCTTGTCAGGTCGCCGCCTGGCCGTGACAATGCGTGCTGACTTTACTTTGCATTCGCACCCATGATGAATTTCGACCGTATGCGGCACGGACTGCGGGGCATGTTCTTCAACGCGCTGGGGCAGCGTGAGCGCGCCATCGCTGCGTATCTTGAGGGCCATCGCGCCGATCCGGCGCACGCCGGCACGCTGCGTACGCTGGGCTGGCTGGAGGCCCAGCAGGAACGCTGGACTGCGGCGGAAGCCTGGTTCGTGCGCGCGATCGAGATCGAGCCGCACGATGCCCATGCCTGGTTCAACCTCGGTTACGTGCGCGACAAGGGCGGCATGGACGATGCGGCCATCGCCGCTTTTCAGCAGGCGACCGGATTGAACCCGGACAATGATCGCGCCTGGTACGGATTGGGCATGCTGCACGCGCGGCACGGCCGTCATGCCGACGCCGCCGCGGCGCTGACCGAAGCCGGGCGGCTGCAGCCGATGAACGGACTCGCCTGGTACGCGCTGGGCATGGCGTGGCAGCACTGCAACCAGCCGGACAAGGTGGCGGCGGTGATCGAGCACACGCTGGTGCACGATCCGCAGACTGCGCAGCGGCTGATCCGTGATACCGGCCGTAGCGACTGCGCACAGCCAGCGGATTGAAAACAGGGACGAAAAAAAGCCGGCCACGAGGCCGGCTTTTTGGTTGCGCGCCGGGGCGCGCAACAGAGGGTGATCAGGTCGTCTGGGCCTTGATGTCGCTTTCCAGGTTCGGATAGCGCACATGGTCGACCAGCTGCTGGATTTCGGTGCTGGGCGCACGCGAGATCAGCGAACCGATGATGACACCGAGGAAGCCGGCCGGCATGCCGAACACACCGGCGGCGATGGGCTTGATGGCGAACCATTCGTTGGCTGCGACGCCGCCGAAGAAGTCGTAGGTCGTGTACATGTAGTACATGCACACGGCCAATCCGGCCAGCATGCCGACCACCGCCCCCAGGTAATTGGCGCGCTTCCAGAACACGCCGAGCACCAGCGCCGGGAAGAACGCCGAGGCGGCCAGCGAGAATGCGGCACCGACCAGGAACAGGATGTCGCCCGGCTTCAGCGAGGCGGTGTAGGCAGCCAGCAGGGCGACCACCAGCAGCAGGCCTTTGGAGATGGCCAGGCGGCGGACGGTGGAAGCCTTGGGGTCGATCATCTTGTAGTAGACGTCGTGCGACAGCGCGTTGGCGATGGTCAGCAACAAACCGTCGGCGGTGGAGAGCGCCGCTGCCAGACCGCCCGCTGCCACCATGCCCGAGATGACATAGGGCAGGCCGGCGATTTCCGGCGTCGCCAGCACGATGAGGTCGCCGCCGATGGTGATCTCGGCGAGCTGCACCAGGCCGTCCTTGTTGAGGTCGGCGATCTTCATCAGCGTTGGGTCCACCGCCGCCCAGTTGGCGACCCACGCCGGCAGTGCCGCAAACGACGAGCCGACCAGATCGGCGTACACGACGTTCTTGACCAGCACCGCCAGCGCCGGCGCGGTGAAGTACAGCAGGAAGATGAAGAACAGCGACCAGAATACCGACTTGCGCGCTTCACGCACCGAGGGGGTGGTGTAGTAGCGCATCAGGATGTGCGGCAGCGAAGCGGTGCCGACCATCAGGCACAGCACCAGTGCGATGAAGTTGCGGCGCTTCACGTTGGAAGCTTCCTCGTCCTCGGCCTTCGCGGCGGCGATCTCGGCTGCGGTCGCGTTGGGGTTGGTCGTCAGGAGCTTCTTCTCGGCGCCCTTGCCGGAGAACGGCGTGGCGTGAGCCGCCACCGGGCCGGCCGATTTCTTGGCGCCGTCAGCGGCTTTTTTCAGCTTGGCCATCAGGACGTCGGGACCGGTCAACTCGGCGATTTCCTTTTCCTTCGCCTCGATCTTCTGGGTGTCGGGTTCGGCCGCGGCTTTCAGGGTAACCAGTTCGGCATCCAATGCGGCGCGCGCCTCGCCGACGATGGTGTCGGCGGAGCCGGCGGCGATCGCGGCTTCCAGCGCCTTGATCTTGTCTTCGGCGGCGAGCTGCCTTTCCTTGAAGATCGCGCGCACCGAAGCTTCGGCTGCGCCGCGCGTGGTGGTCGGATCGTTCATCTCCTTTTCCTGGGCGGTGACTTCTTTCAGCACCTGGCCGTAGGCGATCTGCGGGATCGGGTTGCCGGTATGGCTCACCGACAGCCACACCACCGGGATCATGTAGGCGATGATGAGGATGATGTATTGCGCTACCTGGGTCCAGGTCACCGCACGCATGCCGCCGAGGAAGGAACACACCAGAATGCCGGCGAGACCGACGAACACGCCGATCTGGAATTCCAGACCGGTGAGACGCGCGGTGATGATGCCGACGCCGTAGATCTGCGCGACCACATAGGTGAAGGAGCAGATGATGGCAGCGACGACGCCGATGGTGCGCGGCAGGTTGCCGCCGTAGCGCGAGCCGAGAAAGTCAGGGATGGTGAACTGGCCGAACTTCCTGAGGTAGGGCGCGAGGAACAGTGCCACCAGCACATAGCCGCCGGTCCAGCCCATGATGAAGGCGAGGCCGTCAAAGCCGCTCAGATACAGGGTGCCGGCCATACCGATGAAGGACGCCGCCGACATCCAGTCGGCGCCGGTAGCCATGCCGTTGAACAGCGCCGGGACGCGCCGTCCGGCGACATAGTATTCCGACACGTCGGCGGTCTTCGACATGATGCCGATGCCGGCGTACAGCATGATCGTGGCGGCAAGGAAGACGTAGCCGATCCAATTGGGGGGCAGGCCCATCTGCTCCAGGATCGCAAGCACGATGACGAAGGCGATGAAACCACCGGTGTAGAAGGTGTAATACTTTTTAAGCTGCGAGAAAAACTGGCTCTGGGTGCTCATTCTTCATCCCCCTCGTGTACGCCGAATTCCTTGTCCAGCTGGTTCATGCGGTGGGCATAAAACCAGATGATGAGGACATAGATGATGAGTGAGCCCTGTGCGCCCATATAAAAGGCGAAGGGAAACCCAAAAATAACGATTTCATTGAGTTCGCGGGCGAAGTAAATGACGATGAACGTCACCACGAACCAGATGGCGAGCAAAACCGCGGTGAGCCGCAGATTTTTGCGCCAGTACTCCTGATGTCTCTCCGACAATTGCATGGCAATTCCTCCGTGAAGGGGTTGGGGGACGCGCTTTATGTGTTGTGTTTGCGCGTGCGCGGAGTTTAAGGAGTCGAGGCCCGGCCGACAAACAGATTAGTTAATTCAGATTAACTGATAGCCAGCGCCGGGCCTGCGTGAGCCGCTGCAGCTGATGGGCGGTGATGATGTTTTCCCGCTGGGCTGCGGCAATCAGCACCAGCCACAGCTCGGCGGTGGCGTAGGCATCGGCCAGCGCGCCGTGACGCGCGTACGCGGCGATGCCGAAGTGCGCCAGCCAGTCGTCGAGTTGACGGCAATGCGGCGCGGCGGCGGGGAACAGCAGCGGCGCAATCACGGCCGCGTCGAACCATGGCAGGCGGGGAGACAGGCCGAGTTGCGCGTGTGCCTCGCGCTGCAATACGGCCTGGTCGAATCCCGCATGAAATGCCACGCGGGGCGAGTCCCGCGCGAACTCCAGCCAGGCGAGCAGTGCCTCGTGCGGTGCCTGTCCTGCGCGTTGCTCGCTGTCGGTGATGCCGTGGATGAGAATGTTGGCGGCACCGGTGGCCTGCGTCTGCGTCAGGCCGGCTTCGAAACTTTGATGGAGCGCGATGCGGCCCTGCTCGACGGCCACTGCGCCGATCGAGAGCAGCGGATCGCGCACCGTATCCAGCCCGCCGGTCTCGACGTCCACTACACACCAGCGCAGGCCGGCAAGCGGCATCCTGAGGTCGATTTTCTGCCGCGCCAGCGCCGCGCGCCGCGCACAGCTGGAGGCGTCCAGCGCTGGCAGCCGGCGTTTGCCGAACGGCCAGATCACAGGCCGTAATCCATCGCCAGCCGCGCCTGCACCTTGCGCGCCTGGCGCAGCGCTTCCTTCAGGATGCGGCGGTCGAGCGGGTTCAGTGTGTCGGGGTCGAGATGGTTGTCGGGCGGCAGGCCCGTTCGCTGCTGCCCATGCTGGTGGCGCAGCCGCAAGAGCTGCAGGAAGTGGAACGCGCGGTTCCAGTCGGCCAGTTCGGCGTCGGGAATCTTCAGCGCGTGCGCCGCTTCGCGCAGGCGCTTGGCGGTATTGGTCTGCGGGCTGCCGGCGGCGAGCGCGAAAATGCGCGCCGCGTCGACGAAGGGCGTGGCGCCGTTGAGTTTGAGGTCGATCGTGTTTGGATGCGCGTCATCCTCCGACAGTACGAAGTCGCGCACCACCCCCAGCGGCGGCCGGTTGCGCAGCGCGTTGCCGGCCATCTGGTGGAGGAAGCGCGGGTTGTTGCGGGCGGTGCGGTTGAGCCAGGCGCGCAGGGCGAGCGCCAGCGCAGCGTCGCCGGCAAGCGGACGGAAGTCGAAGAAGATGCTGGCGTGCAGCAGGGCTTCCGGGCTGCCGTGGTCGATCCATTGCGCGAACTGGCGCTGCCAGTCTTCCGCCGACAGGCACCACGGCGGATTGCCCGCCATGATGCCGCCCTTGCAGAGCGGAAACCCGCAGGCGTCCAGCCGTGCGTTGACGCGCTGGGCGAACGCGAGCAGCGCCGCGTGCTGGGCGTCATCGGCGGCGTCGAAGATCAACGCGTTGTCCTGGTCGGTGGCGAGCGTCTGTTCCATGCGCCCTTCCGAGCCGAGGGCCAGCCAGCACCAGCGCAGCCCGGCGAGCTTGCGGTCGGGCTCGCTTTCCAGCGCGATGATGCGCTCGGTGACGCGGTCGTTGAGGCTGGAAATGATCGCGGTGAGGTTTTCTGCATCCATCCCCTGCGCCAGCAGGCTGTGCGCCAGGTCGCCGATGTCCTGTGCCAGCGCGGGCAGGCGGGCGGGATCGTCGGCGCGCGACAGTGCCGAAGTGATGCCTTCCACCGACAGCCGGCGCAAGGCGAAGATGTCTTTCTCCGAGATGACGCCGGCAAGCGCACCGCCCTTCACCAGCGGCAGGTGGTGGATGCCCTGCCGCGCCATCAGCACCAGGGCGTCGGCCACCGGCGCGTCGTCGGGCAGCGTCGCCGGGGCCGGCGTCATCACCGCCGAAATCGGCGTGGCGAGCGGCACCCCGGCCAGCGTTACCCGCGCCAGCACGTCCTTCAGGGTGAGGATGCCAACCGGCGCGCCGGCGGCGTCGGCGACCACCACCGAGCCGATGCGCGCCTGCTCCATGCCGGCGAGCGCATCGGCGAGCGGGGTGTCGGGTGCGACGCTGAAAGGTGCGCGCCGGATCAGGCTGGCGAGCGGGCGCGCAAAACGCGGCTCGCCGTCGAGCGCCAGCGCGTATTCCGATTGCACCGCGCGCTGCGATTCCTCCAGCAGGCTGGCGATGCGGCGGGTGCAGAAATCGTGGAAGGCCGGGCTCATCGCCAGCAGCGCGTGAAAGTCTGCGGCCGGCAGCAGGTAGCAGAAGGTATCGGTCTCCGCCACGTAGCGGTTGGCGGCGCCGCGTCCGGCAAGCAGCGCGCCGAGCGGAAACATTTCGCCGACGGTGAGCTGGAACACCGAATGGCCGTCCGCGGTGACGCCGTCGACCGTGCCCTGCTTGACGATGCGGAGTGCGTCGGGCGGCTGCTCGGCCGGCTCCAGCAGCACCTCGCCCTGCGCGTAGTACGCCACCGACAGCCGCTGCACCAGCCACAGCACGGCGTCCTCGCCCATCGCGGCGAACGGGGCCTGTCGCCGGATGGCGTCGAGCGTGGCGCGGTGCAGGCTGTTGGCGAGCGGGATGGCGAGGTTCATGCGGCAACGTTAGTGGCTGGCGCGGGGTTTGGCAACCGGAGGCCGCGTGGTGCCTGGCTTTGCAGTTGCAGGGCAGTGTCTATACTGAATCGGTGCGCTCGCTGGGGGCCGGCTTTCAGGGCGGCGGCGCAGGCACCGGCCTCCCCTCGGTCGTTTCAGCAGCGATTCTTCGCATCCATCATTCTTTTTCTCCGGCCTGCGCTTTCAACACCTTCCGAAAGGAGGCAGGACATGCACACCAGGACGATTTTCCCCCTCTTGCTGGGGGCGCTCGCTTTCACCACATGGGCGACCCCCGTGCAGGCGGAAGACAAGGCTGCCGCGGGCAGCGAAGCGGCGGCCACGCTGCCAGGCGGCGGGCCAGAATATGGCATGGGCCCGGGCATCACGTGCAGCGGGCCGGGCATGATGGGGGGCGGCTGGGGTATGGGCCCGTGGAGCCGGGCCGATCTGACCGCGGACCAGCGGACCGAGATCAACAAGATCCGGGACGAGACGCGCAGGAAGAACTGGGAATTGATGGGCCGGATGATGGACGAGCAGGCTAGGCTCAGGGATCTGTATGACGTACCCAAGCGGGATGGCGATGCATTGAGCGAGGCGTACAGGAAGGTCCGCGGGCTGAAGCAGCAGATATACGAAGTGTCGGAAGACGCGTATGACCGCATCGACGCCATCCTGACCCCGAAACAGAAGGAAAAATCATCGTGGCGCTTCTGGCGCCACTGGTGAGACGGCCATGAAAAAGGCCCCGCCGAAGCGGGGCCTTGATCAGCCTGAATGACCGGCGTCTTACATCATGCCGCCCATGCCACCCATGCCGCCCATGCCGCCGCCCAGGCTGCCCATGTCGGCGCCGCCGATCTGGGACTTGTCGTCCGGCAGATCGGACACCATGCAGTCGGTGGTCAGCATCAGGCCGGCGATCGACGCGGCGTTCTGCAGCGCGGTGCGGGTGACCTTGGTCGGGTCCAGCACGCCCATCGCTACCAGGTCGCCGTATTCACCGTTGCCGGCGTTGTAGCCGAAGTTGCCCTTGCCTTCCAGCACCTTGTTGACGACGACCGAGGACTCCTCGCCGCAGTTCTTGACGATCTGGCGCAGCGGCTCTTCGATGGCGCGCAGCACGATCTTCACGCCGGCGTCCTGGTCGTGGTTGTCGCCCTTCACCGCGGCAGCCGCGGCCTTGGCGCGCAGCAGCGCAACGCCGCCGCCGGGGACGATGCCTTCTTCAACGGCGGCACGGGTGGCGTGCAGCGCGTCTTCGACGCGGGCCTTCTTCTCTTTCATCTCGACTTCGGTCGCAGCACCGACCTTGATCACTGCCACGCCGCCGGCCAGTTTGGCCTTGCGCTCCTGCAGCTTCTCCTTGTCGTAATCGCTGCTGACTTCATCGATCTGCTTGTTGATCTGGGTGATGCGGTTCTTGATCGCGTCGGCATTGCCGGCACCGTCGATGAGGGTGGTGTTTTCCTTGCCGATCTCGATGCGCTTGGCGCGGCCCAGATCCTCCAGCGCGGCTTTTTCCAGCGACAGGCCGACTTCTTCGGCGATCACGGTGCCGCCGGTGAGGATGGCCAGGTCTTCCAGCATCGCCTTGCGGCGGTCGCCGAAGCCCGGAGCCTTGACGGCGCAGGTCTTGAGGATGCCGCGGATGTTGTTCACCACCAGGGTGGCGAGCGCTTCGCCGTCGACGTCTTCGGCGACGATCATCAGCTGCTTGCCGGCCTTGGCAACCTGTTCCAGGATCGGCAGCAGGTCGCGGATGTTGGAGATCTTCTTGTCGTACAGCAGGATGAACGGATCTTCCATGATCGCCATCTGCTTGTCGGGATTGTTGATGAAGTAGGGCGACAGGTAGCCGCGGTCGAACTGCATGCCCTCGACCACTTCGAGTTCATTCTCCAGGCCCGAGCTGTCTTCGACCGTGATCACGCCTTCCTTGCCGACCTTGTCCATCGCGGCGGCGATGATGTCGCCGATGGAGGAATCCGAGTTGGCGGAAATGGAGCCGACCTGGGCAATTTCCTTGCTGCTGGTGCAGGGCACGGAAATCTTCTTCAGTTCGGCGGTGATGGCGGTTACGGCCTTGTCGATGCCGCGCTTCAGATCCATCGGGTTCATCCCGGCGGCGACGAACTTCATGCCTTCGTTGACGATGGATTGCGCCAGCACGGTAGCGGTGGTGGTGCCGTCACCGGCGATGTCGGAGGTCTTGGAAGCGACTTCCTTGACCATCTGCGCGCCCATGTTCTCCAGCTTGTCCTTCAGTTCGATTTCCTTGGCGACCGACACGCCGTCCTTGGTCACGGTGGGCGCGCCGTAGGAACGGTCGAGCACCACGTTGCGGCCTTTCGGGCCGAGGGTCACCTTGACGGCGTCAGCCAGGATGTTGACGCCTGCCACCATGCGGTGACGCGCGGAATCGCCAAAACGTACGTCTTTTGCTGCCATGTCTTACTCCTGAATAGTTGAATTCGGTTGGGTTGCGTGCGGGGAGGCTTATTGCTCGACCACGCCCATGATGTCTTCTTCGCGCATCACCAGCAGCTCGTCGCCTTCGACCTTGACGGTCTGGCCGGCGTACTTGCCGAACAGCACGCGGTCGCCGACTTTCACGTCCAGCGGAATCAGTTTGCCCTGGTCGTCTTTCTTGCCGGCGCCGACGGCGACCACTTCACCCTGATCGGGCTTTTCAGTGGCGGTGTCGGGGATGACGATCCCGGAAGCGGTCTTGCGCTCTTCTTCCATGCGCTTGACAATCACACGGTCGTGCAGAGGACGGATTTTCATTGCAAAGTCTCCATTGCGGTACGTTGATAATGGACAGCCCGGCTGCCCGAAAGAAATAAGCAGGCGGCGAAGCCGTTGTTAGCACTCGCCGCCGTTGAGTGCCAATAATAGGGGTGAAAGGTTTCAATTTCAAGTCCGTGAACGATTGTCGGTCGCCATTAGAGCTGATGGTTTTGTCACTAAAGCCGATAGTCCCACCACTGCAGCGAAGCAGCTTGGTGCGATAGCGATCACTAACGGCTATAAAAATCAATCAGATACGGCCCAGGTGGCTTTTGCGGTCACCTGACAAATTCCTCCCCTGCCTCAGACATACTTACGGATGCCCTGAATGCAGACCTGTACCCCGAGTGGTTCCAATACCTCGCCTTTGAGGAAGCGAGGGGTGTGTTTTGCTTGATTGTTGGGCTTGCAGCCTGCTTGCGCGACTACGGGTGCTTTGCCGTGGCGGGCTGCCGATTCCCCAGCTGGCGACTGCGACAAAAAGTAACAGCAGCCTGATGAACGCAGGCGCCATGTCGCCGAGTTTCCATTTCAGGTTGCACGTCGAAGGCTGAGACAGGGGCAACTCATGCGTCACGACTCCTCGGGTGAAGGCGCCTGAGCAGCACACGTGCGATGGCCTCCAGCACCGGCTTCAACTCTGCGCCGATTTCCTCGCTGGAGCAGGCTGCGTCACGATGCTTCCAGATTCTCGCCAGATGCATCTTTCTGTTGGACACGGATTGAGTCACGATCTCGAGCCAGAAGGCAGGATATTCCCCCTCGCGCCATTCCCCGCGCCCGCGACCAAAGTGGGCGACCGCGAGATAGCGCATCAGTGCGGAAATCACCAGGGCGTCCAGGAACGCCTCGTCCCATCTCAGGACGGGCGCCTTCGCGCCCCGTACCACATTGACGCCCTTCGCCACGCCGGCCCCGCCCAACGCACCCAGGACCGCGCCAACCAGCATGCCTCCGCCCAGGGACAGGCCACCAGACATGAGGTCGGCGCCAAGGCCACTGAGGGCTCCCGACACGAGGCCGAATATGCCGGCAGCCTTGTGCTCGTCGATGGGGGCCTGCGTCGCAGAGACATCCTCGAGCCTCGAACGTAGCTCCTGAGCTGCATGCCCTTTCAAGTCATGGATGGCAATCAGGCGCTCCGCGCTTTCAAGAAGATCCTTCTTGAGCCGTTCCCCCATGTCGCGCACAGCCGCCGCCGCTGCTTTCTTGTCCTCCTTTTGAGGGACTCCGACGAACTTGCCCAGGTGGCTGAGCATGGACGTTTCGGGCATCGGAGCGTTGTCGCACGCTGCCCGGGCGATAGGCTGCGCGAGCGCCTCCATGGCCTCGCTGAATTGCCGCTCGCGGCGGGCCTCCCAACGCCTTGTCAGACGTTCAAAGGATGGAACCGTTTCCGCCGGGAGCACCTTCGCAATCGCTGAAAAAAGCGACAGCTCCTGTACCCAGCAACGCGCAAAGGCGTCCAGCGGCAATACGTCCCGTATGACGGTCCATTGCTTCACCGCATTGCGCCATCGGGTCTCGTCCTCCAGTTCCTCCTCCGACGGACGAGGTTTTCCTGTCTGGTTCAGCAGAACGATCACCGGCTTGCCAATCCATTCCAGGACGGCGAGCTCGGGCGCCAGATATCCCGCATCCTCCGGCAGCTCCGATGCATTGACGAGATAAAGGATCACGTCCGCTTCGTCACGGACATTGCGCACCGCCACCTGCGTGAGCCAGAACGCGCGGTCGGTGTATCGATCCCAAACCGCGGACAGGAACCACCCGATCGGATTTCCGTGCTGCTTCAGCCGGTTCAGGAGACGGGCGCTGTTTCCGAATCCCGGCGTATCCCAAAGCAGCAGCGAATCACCTTCATCCGTCTCGACAAGGCGGTAGGACGTTGCTTCATAAGTCGTGTGCGCTTCGTCCCGGACCTCGCCCACGTCGCTGCCCAGCAGCGTTCGCGCGAGTGTGGTCTTGCCGACGTTTGTGTGGGCAATCAGGGAGAGATTGATGGCTGGCGCGGTCATGATGTGTGGCCCTGCGCTTCGGTCGAGGCGAGCGCGCGATCGATGGCCGATTCCGTTGCTTGCAGGTCGGGGGCGGCGAGATTCACGTAGACCATCGGTACCCGGTGCGACGCGAACACATCGCTCCAAATCCTGCAACGTTTTTCCAGGCGGGCGTCTTCACCGGGCCAGCGTGCCAGGTATTCCGAACCGTCAACCATGCCGATCAGGTTGTGCCCTGTTCCGTAGTGTTTCCTCAGCGCGTCCAGAAAAGCGCCATGCACATCCTCCTCGGGCGTTGCCGCAAGGTTGAACAAGGCCACGACCGGCTCACTGCCCTGCCTCGCCATGTGAATCACGACGCTTTCGTCGTGTTCCCAGCGTACCGGCGGTTCGAACACCACCGACACGCTCCCCCCGAACGAGCGCGTCAGCACGGACTCCAGTCCGGTCCGTGCCACCTCGGAAAGCGTGTAGCTGAATGGAACCACGCGCACGCGCTCCGCCACCGTGTGGAATCCTCGCAGCAGAACCTGAAAATACCGGTCGTCGAGGGGCATCTGGAGATTTTCTGAGAGTTTCCTTTCCTTGCCCCATGCGAGCAATGCCAGACCGATTCGAGGCACCAGCACGATCAGGAAAATGCTGGCGGCGTAAAGATGCAGCCAGTTTGCGGCGTTCTCGCTCGAAGGCGCGCGTATTGACTGGATATGTGCCAGATCGGGGACTGCAATTCCGGTCAGCCATGCCCCCGGTGCCAATATGGCGGCCAGCACTCCATGAACGACGGTGGCGTCCAGGAAGGTGCTCTCCCAGGTGGCCTGGTATTCGGAAACGAACCCACGGAAGTAAAAACCCAGAATCACCCCAAGCGCCAGCGCAATCGCTGCGGAGTGAAGGATGCGTCTAACCCTGGCCACATAGAGGGGGTGGGCCAGAACAAACCACGCGCTCGTAAGGTTTGCGAGGCCGGGGATGGCGGCACCATCACGGGTCGAGAACGCCGCCCTGGATCTCAGGAACCCGGAGGCTGAGCTGAAGTGAACAATGCGCATCGTCAGCCTCTGCAACGGGCCGAGGACACGGTGAGCGCCGGGGCGCCACATCCGGCTCCCCAAAAAAATGAAATACGCGAGCACATTCCAGCCAATCAGGGCGAGTATCGGAGGGGCCAGCAGATCGATGCGATGATTGGCTCCGATCCGGTCGACCACAATACCCATGATGCCGGCCGCGAAGACGGCGGTCCAGCCGTACCATGGTTGCCAATGCATGCCGCGTATCGACGCCGGCAACACGCGGTTGCGGTCAGCGAGGCGCTCCAGGAGCAACGTCGCACGCTTGGCCACGAAGTTTTCCGCCTCGCCCTTTTCCCCGACGATTTCCGCTGCGGTGCGGCTTGCCCAGGCCCGGTCGGCATCAGTCCAGATGGCGCCTTCGCGGTCCTGGATTTCTATCTCCCGAACGGCAAGCACCTCCAGGGCGGAGTGTTCACGCATCACGAACCGACCTTGCGCGCGTCGCCACGCCTCCGGGCAAACGGAGCGGCAAGCGGATTGATCTCATTTTTTCTTTTCCCATCCTGCTTCTTTTATTTCTTTCGCGCTCGATTTCCTCTAGCGGATTTTGAATTGCCCCGGCTTTCCCAGGCACTTTCGAGCCGGTTGAAATACGGCTTCTCGGAGTCTACCGGAGGCAGCCGGCGGAGGCAGCGGTTTGAATAGCGCGTCAGGAACACAGGATGTGTTGCGCACACCCGGTGCGCATAACAACAGCGGCCACGAGGCAATCGCGGGCGACAGGATGATTCTTGCCAGCTGGTAAGCCAGCTAGAATCAGCGACTCAATCCCAAGCGACTATCGTTCTTATCGTCGACAGCCATGACAGCTATTCGAATTAACGTCAATTCCGGGGGGATTCGCATTGGCGATAGTCCTCAAAGCCCCGCGCAGAATCGACACCTGGACTATCGAACCTAATGGCGACCGACAACGATTTATTAAGCCGCAGCCGTGCCGCCGTGTGGCACCCCTGTACCCAGATGAAACAGCTGGAGGCCGCCCCGCCGCTGGCGATTGCGCGCGGCGAAGGGGCGTGGCTGGTCGACGTCGACGGGCGCCGTTACCTCGACGCGATTTCCAGCTGGTGGGTCAATCTGTTCGGCCATTGCAATCCGCGCATCAACGCCGCCATTGTCGATCAGCTGGGGAAGATCGAGCACGTGATGCTGGCCGGCGCTACCCACGAACCCGTAGTGGAATTGTCAGAACGGCTGGCCAAGCTGACCGGGCTGGGCCATGCCTTCTATGGTTCGGACGGCGCCTCGGCCACCGAGATCGCGCTGAAAATGAGCGCCCACTTCTGGCGCAACGCAGGCCAGCCCGAGAAAAACGGTTTTATCAGCCTGCAAAACGGCTACCACGGCGAAACCGTCGGCGCGCTGTCGGTGACCGATATTCCGCTGTTCAAGTCCACCTACGCTCCCTTGCTGCGCCACAGCGTGCAGGTACCCACGCCCGATGCACGGCTGGCCGAAGCGGGCGAAACGGCCGAGGCCTGGGCGCTGCGCTGCGCGTCCGTGCTGGAAGCGCATCTTGCCGAACACGCCGACGAAACCGCGGCCTTCATCGTCGAGCCGCTGGTGCAGGGCGCGGCGGGGATGGCGATGTACCACCCGGTTTATCTGACGCGGGCGCGTGAGTTGTGCGACCAATATGGGGTGCACTTGATTGCCGACGAAATCGCCGTCGGTTTCGGCCGCACCGGGACGATGTTCGCCTGCGAACAGGCGGCCGTCCGGCCTGACTTCATCTGCCTCTCGAAGGGCATCACCGGCGGCTATCTGCCGCTGTCGGCGGTGCTGACGACCGACGCCGTCTATGCCGCCTTCTACGGCGACGCCACCGCGCGCGGCTTCCTGCATTCGCATTCCTACACCGGCAATCCGCTCGCCTGCCGCGCCGCGCTAGCGACGCTGGATATTTTCGAGGCGGATCAGGTCATCGCCGCCAATCGCAGCAAGTCGCAGGAATTCACGGGCTTATTGGCAGAAGTGTCCGCTCACTCACGAGTGCGCCACTTTCGCCAGCGCGGCATGATCTGGGCGTTTGATGTGGCGGACGCCGGCCCCGGCTTCGCCACGCGCTTCCACCGGATGGCGCTGACGCACGGCGTGTTCATCCGCCCGATCGGCAACACGGTTTACGTGATGCCGCCCTACGTCACCAGCGCCGGCGAAATGCGCGGGCTGGCGGATGCGATGCTGGGCTGTCTCGATCATCCCGAAGTCTGAGTCGGCCTGAAGGGGTGCTTGACGCCCTGGGATCGCCTTAATAAGATAGTTTTCGATCACTATCTAAAGGGCTAATGATGTCTGAAGAACTTGCGCGCAAACGGCAGGGTGCCGACGAACGGCGCGAGGAAATCATCCACGTGACGCTCGATCTGGCCGCCAGTCAGGGGGTCGATAAAGTGACCGCGCAGGGCATCGCACGTGCGATGGGCGTAACGCAGGGTGCGGTGTTCCGCCATTTCCTCAGCAAGGATGCAATCTGGCTGGCGGTGATGCAGTGGGTGCGCGAGCGCCTGGTGAGCGGGTTGGGACGCGCCGCCGAACAGGGGCGTGATCCGCTGGATGCGCTGCAGCGCATATTCTTTGCCCATATCGCGTTCATCACGGCCCATCCGGCCATTCCGCGCATTCTGACCTCGGAGCATCTGCATGGCCGCAGTACCGTACTGCGGCGGCTGGTAACCGAGACCATGCTGGATTACGAGGCGAAAATCGCGGCGCTGCTGACTGACGCCCGGGCGCAGGGGCAGGCGCGCGCCGACCTCGACGTTCATGCTGCCGCCACGCTGTATCTGGGCATGATCCAGGGGCTGGTGTTGCAAACCTCCATCCTGCGCGGCCAGCGCACCCTGGTGGCGCGCACGCTGGCGACGGAGGCGGCACGCACCTTCCCGGTTTTTCTCGAAGCGCTTCGTCCCCCGGCAATCCCGGCCCGGGGAACAATCGCGTGAAATATTTCCATGCTTCATTTGCGCCCGCTGTGCCTAATCGGCTGTAGTCCGTGCGCAGCGTGGCCAACGGCCGGCGCCGTGCGGCTCCGGCGAGCACCCGTCTATGGCTTGCCGTAAGTTTTCAATCGCCTTGACTGCATGGTCTTTAATCAATGGACAAGAGAAGGCGGCCATCAATGGTTGACAAACGCAATTTGAGTCTAATAATAAGTATTCAGTCACTTACTTAATGCGGATTTCATGCAAAACTCAGAATGGATGCGCTTATGAAACCCCTGTCACGGTTGCCGCTGTTCATCTTTCTTCTTGCAGTCTCGAAAGCAGCGTTTGCCAGCGATCCGCTCCCTCTGTGGGAGGCAATGGAGCGAGCCGCGCAATTCAATCCGGCCATTAAAAGCCAGCAAGCCGAAGTCAGCCGGCAGACGCTGGAGCAGGACATTGCCCGTGGCCAGCGCATGCCCAGGGTCGACCTGAACGCGGCGTACACGCGCCATGCCTACCCGAGCCTGATCACGCCGATCCGCGAGGCCGGCGTTTTCCCGCCGATGGACAGGGATATTGCCAATATCGGCTTGGCGCTGACGCTGCCGCTTTACCGCGGCGGCAGGCTGGTCGCGGGCGAAGCGCTGGCCGCGCACAGCCGCGAGGCGTCGGTCCAGGGGGTGCGTGCCAGCGGGCAGGACCTGCTGTTCAATGTTGTCGCCACCTACACCAAGGCGCTGCATTTCAGCCAGCTCGGACAGGTTATCGACTCCCGCATCAAGGTGCTGCAGCGGGAGGAAAAGGACATCGGCCTGCGCATTCGGGAAGGGCGCGCCGCGCGGCTCGACCTGATCCGGCTGCAGACGCAGCTGTCGCAGGCACGCTACGACAAGGTGTCGGTCTCGCAGGGCGAGAAAGATGCGCTTTCGCTGCTGGTCGCCCTGTTGGGCGAGCGCGGACCGGCCCCTGTCCTGTCCGCGCCGGGGCTAACCGCCCCGGTTCTGCCGGCTTCGTTCGAAGTCGCGCTGAGCCGCGCCTTGCAGCAGCGTCCGGATATCCTCAGGCTCGACGCCATGGGCAAGGTGGCACGGCAGAAAACCGCCATCGCCCGTGGCGACCGGCTGCCGCAAGTCGATCTGGTGGCGAGGGCGCAGGAGAGCACCGGCAGCGACTGGACCGGTTACGACGACTCGCAGATAGGCGTGCAATTGTCCCTGCCGCTGTTCGACGGCAACATCCGCAAGCGCCGGGTGGAACAGGCAGGGATCGAGCAGCAGCAAAACGCCCTGCTGCAGGAAGACGCGCACAACCGCATCGCCAGCGAGGTCGAGCAGGCGTTTGGCGCGCTGGCCGAATCGCGAGCCAGGCTGGATGCGGCCGCCCAGGGAGAAACCGAGGCCAGCGAAGCGCTGCGCATCGAGACCCTGCGCTATCACAGTGGCGAAAACACCATCACCGACCTGCTCGGTGCCGAATCCGCCCTGTGGTCGGCCACGGCGAATCGTCTGCAGGCGGGATACGACATCACCGTGAGCCAGGCGCAGCTGCTGCGCGCCACCGGCGAGCTCGCGCCGGACAGCTTCCGGCCCGCGGAGGCCGGCAGGAAAACAGGCATGGAACCGTCCTCATCCGGCATCGCTCCCCGCATATTTGCGCACTACCTCGCCTGGCACGACGGCATAACGGCTTGCGAGGCCGACATCGCTGCCGGCAACGCGCATGCCGCTGCTTTTCCCGATCCAAGCCTCACCGCAAAAAACCTTGCGGGGCACGCCATCCAGCAAGGAGCAAGACTATGAACAGGAAGATCGTCATCGGCGGGGTCGTCGCCGCCGGTATCGTCGCCGCCGTGCTGTGGAAGCTCGCACCCTGGACGGAGCGGCCGGACGAAAGCACGGTATTCGCCTCGGGCACCGTGGATGCGACCGAAGTCGCCGCCGCCTTCCGGGTGCCGGGCATCCTGAACAAGCGGCCGGTGGATGAAGGCAGCCTCGTCAAGGCGGGCGACCTGTTGGCGGCGCTCGACGATCGCGAGGCCGTCGCCCGGCTGCGCCAGGCGGAAGCCGCGCAGCAGGCTGCCGCGGCCCGCCTGAAGGACCTGCAACAGGGCTACCGCGCGCCAGAAATCGCCGAGGCGCGTGCGCAGGTCGAACAGGCACGTGCCAACCAGGCTAATCTTGGCGAAGAGGCGCGGCGCTCCGACGTGCTCTTCCAGGGCGGCGCCATCAGCCAGCAGCGGCGCGACAAGGATCACACCGCCGCCGTCGTCGCGGCCCAGCAGGCAAGTGCTGCGCAGGAACGGTTCAAATTGCTGCAAAGCGGCTATCGTCCTGAGACCATCAACGCGGCGCGCGCGCAAAGCGACGAAGCGCAGGCCGCGGCTACTGCCGCCCGCGTCGCGCTGGCGGACCTGCAGGTGACCAGTCCGATAGATGGCGTGGTTGCCCGCAAGCATGCCGAAGTGGGCGAAACCCTGGGTGCCGGACGCCCGGTGGTGACGGTCACCGATATTTCCCGGCCCTGGCTAAGGGTCTACATCCCCGAAAACCAGATCGGCAAGGTGCGCCTGGGCGCCGTTGCCAGGGTCAAGGTCGACACCTTTCCCGATCGCGAATTCGAGGGTCGGGTGAGCTATGTGTCGTCGCAGGCGGAGTTCACGCCCAAGAACGTACAGACCCAGGAAGAACGGGTGAAGCTGGTGTTTGCGGTGAATGTGACCGTCGACAACCGGGATGGCACGCTCAAGCCCGGCATGCCGGGCGATGTGTACATCTCGACTGCGGGCGGGATCGGGCAATGAAGCCGCTGGCGGCGCACGGAGACATGGCATGAGCGATATCGCCCTCGCGGTCAGCGGCCTGGGCCGCGCATTCGGCGAGATGTGGGCGGTGCGCGGGCTCGACCTGGAAGTGCAGCGTGGAGAAATTTTCGGCCTGGTGGGGCCTGACGGTGCCGGCAAGACCACTACCATGCGCATGCTGACCGGCATTCTCGCCGCCAGCGAAGGCCAGGCCACGGTGGCAGGGTTCTCCATCCACGACGACGCGGAGGCCATCAAGGCGCGAATCAGCTACATGTCGCAGCGTTTCGGCCTGTACGGCGATCTCACGGTCGAGGAAAACCTGCGCTTCTACGCCGATCTGTACGAAGTGCCGCGACGCGATCGTGAACCGCTGGAAGAGAAGCTGCTCGGTTTCTCCAACCTGACGCCGTTCAGAAAGCGCCAGGCGCGCAATCTTTCCGGCGGCATGAAGCAGAAGTTGGGACTGGCGTGCGCGCTGATCCACAAGCCGGAAATCCTGTTTCTCGACGAACCCACCAACGGCGTCGACCCGGTGTCGCGGCGCGATTTCTGGCGCATCCTCTACGCCATGCTCAAGAAAGGGGTGACGATCTTCGTTTCCACCGCCTACCTCGACGAAGCGGAGCGTTGCAGCCGCGTCGGCCTGATGCATCGCGGCCGCCTGATCCGGTGCGACACCCCGCAGAAACTGAAAGAAGGCCTCCCCGGCCAGTTGCTGGAACTGGAAACCGGACAGCCGCGGGACGCGCGCGAGGCGCTCGCCGCGCAGCTGGGCTCCAGTCGCGTCAGCTTGTTCGGCGGCATGTTGCATCTATATACCGAAGATGCGGCTGAAGCGGAGCAGATCAGGGCCATCCTGCAGCAGGCGGGCATCGCGGTGTTGGCGGAAAAGATCATCACTCCGACGCTGGAAGACGTGTTCATCCATTGGGTGACGCGAGATGATGCCGAGGCGGCGGCATGAGCCCGGAATACGCCGTTGAAGTGCACGACCTGACGCGGAAATTCGGCGATTTCGTCGCCGTCGATCGCGTCTCGCTCAGCGTGGAAACCGGCCAGGTGTTCGGCTTTCTCGGCCCCAACGGCGCGGGCAAGTCGACCACCATCCGCATGCTGTGCGGCCTGCTGCTGCCGAGTTCCGGCGCGGGCCGGGTGGCGGGCTTCGACATCATGACCGAGTCCGAGACCATCAAGCGTCATATCGGCTACATGTCACAGAAATTTTCGCTCTACGATGATCTTTCCGTCGAGGAAAACATCGATTTCTTTACCGGCATCTACAACGTGCCCCGGATCAGGCGCCGTGAACGCAAGGACTGGGTGCTGGACATGGCGGGCCTGGCGGACAAGCGCGACAACCTGACCCGGTCGCTGGCCGGCGGCTGGAAACAGCGCCTGGCGCTGGGCTGCGCGGTGCTGCACGAGCCACCGATCCTGTTTCTCGACGAACCGACCTCGGGGGTCGACCCGCTGTCGCGCCGCCAGTTCTGGGATCTGATTGCGCAGATGGCGCAGCGCGGCACCACCGTGTTTGTCACCACCCATTACATGGAAGAGGCCGAGTACTGCGACGAGCTCGCGCTGATCTCGCGCGGCAGGATGATCGCCAAGGGCAAGCCCGCCGAGCTCAAGACCGTCATTCCCGAAGATATCCTGGAGATCCGGGTCGAGCACCCGTTCGAGGTGCTGGAGCAGCTGGAAAATTCGGGGCTGGTGAAGGAGGTGGCCCTGTTCGGCGATACCCTGCACGCGGTGGTCGAGGATGCGGGTGCGGCAACTACGGCAGTGGGCGATTTTCTGGCCGGGCGCGGGTTGGCGGCGACAGGGATTACTCAGGTGAGACCCTCGATGGAAGATGTGTTCGTCTCACTGGTCGAACTCGAGGATCGCCGGAGCACAGAGGGCGCGCAGACATGAAGCCGCGCACCTTCTCGTGGATCCGGCTGTGGGCGCTGGTGAAAAAGGAGTTCATCCATATCGTCCGCGATCCGCGCTCGCTGGCGATGGCCTTCCTGATGCCGCTGATCCTGCTGATCCTGTTCGGCTACGCCATCACCATGGACATCAAGACACTCAATCTCGTCGTCTACGACCAGGACAAGAGTGCCGCCAGCCGTCATTATGTGGAAGGGTTTCCGGCCTCCAGCTACTTCAGCGTGGTCGCAACGGTGGAAAACTACGCCGACGTACGCGCCCTGCTCGACCAGGGCCGCGCGCATCTGGCGCTGGTGATCCCGCCGCATTTCGCACGCGACCTGGAGCAGGGGCGCAGCGCCCGGGTTCAGGTGCTGGCCGACGGCTCGGACGCCAACACCGCGACCATCGCGCTGGGCTATGCCGAGGCGATCACCAACCGCTTCAGCACGACGCGTCTGGACAGCAAGGTCGAGCTCGCCGTGGATAACCGTTTGCGCGTCTGGTACAACCCCGAGCTGAAAAGCCGCTGGTTCATCATCCCCGGCCTGATCGCGGTGATCATGACGGTGATCACCGCGCTCCTGACCTCGCTCACCGTTTCGCGCGAGTGGGAGAGCGGCACCATGGAGCAGCTGATCGCCACGCCGGTGCAGCCGATCGAGCTGTTCCTCGGCAAGATGGCGCCGTATTTCGTGATCGGCGTTCTGGATGTGCTGTTCTCGGTGGCGATGGGGGTATGGGTGTTCGACGTGCCGCTCCGGGGCAGCTTCCTGTTCCTGCTCGGCGTCACCGCGATGTTCCTGGTGGGGGGGCTGAGCCTCGGCATCATGGTCTCCACCATCGCCAAGTCGCAGCTGGTGGCGAGCCAGCTGGCGATGGTGGTCACCTTCCTGCCCGCTTTCCTGCTCTCCGGCTTTCTCTATTCCATCGACAACATGCCGCGTTTTTTGCAGGCGGTCACCCACGTGGTGCAGGCGCGCTATTTCGTCGAGGTGCTGAAGAACATTTTTCTCAAGGCCAGCCCGCCTGCATTCGTGGCGGGCGACCTGATCTTCCTGGGGCTGTTCGCGGTGGCGGTGTTCGCCGTCGCCCTCGGCAAGTTCCGCAAGAAACTGGCCTGACGGAGGCGGTATGTGGGAACGTATCTATCGCATGCTGGTGAAGGAGTTCATCCAGGTGCTGCGCGACCCGCGCATGAAGGCGCTGATCTTCGTCATGCCGGTGATCCAGCTGATCATGTTCGGCTATGCCGTGACCACCGACGTCGATCACATCAAGACCGCGGTGTGCGATCTCGACAAGAGCCCGCAGAGCCGTGCGCTGATCGAGCGCTTCACCGCCTCCGGCTACTTCACTGTGGTGGACAGCACCGACCGGCCGGAGCGGTTGGGCGAACTGCTCGACCGCGGCCAGGCCACCATCGGCATCCAGATCAACCACGGCTTCGCCGAGGATCTGAAATCCGGGCGGCAGGCGGCAATCCAGACCATTGTCGACGGCACCGACTCCAACACCGGCACGGTGGCGATGGACTACGCCCAGCGCATCACCCAGGAATTTTCCCGGGCGCGCGTCGGGCCGGGCGAGCTTGACCAGCTGGCGCCACCGCAGACCGAGCCGATCGAGCTGCGCTCGCGCGCCTGGTTCAACCCCGACCTGAAAAGCCGCTATTTCAACGTCCCCGGCGTGATCGCCGTGGTGGTGCTGCTGATCTCCCTGCTGCTCACGGCCATGGCCATCGTGCGCGAGCGCGAGATCGGCACCATGGAGCAGCTGATGGTGACGCCGATCCGTTCCTTCGAGCTGATCCTCGGCAAGACCCTGCCCTTCGTGCTGATCAGCTTCATCGACGTGCTGGTGGTCACCGCGATCGGGATCAGCTGGTTCAACGTGCCGATCCACGGCAGCCTGGCGCTGCTGCTGTTCGGCGCCGGACTGTACCTGATGTCGACCATCGGCATCGGCCTGTTCATTTCCACCATCTCCCAGACCCAGCAGCAGGCGCTGATGTCGTCGTTTTTCTTCTATCTTCCCGCGGTGCTGCTGTCCGGCTTCATGTTCCCGATCTCGAACATGCCGGAGCCGGCGCAATGGCTCACCTATCTCAATCCGCTGCGCTACTTCCTGGTCATCATCCGCGACATTTTCCTCAAGGGCAGCGGCTGGGACATCCTGTGGCCGCAGTTCGCCGCGCTGGCGGTGCTGGGCACGGCGCTTCTGACCATGAGTTCACTTCGTTTCAAGAAAAGGATGGCCTGACATGAACAATCCGCGCAATCGCGTATTCAATCTTCTCGCCGCTTCCTGCCTGTTTTTCGCCGCAGGCAGCACGCATGCCGCCGAGCCGCTGGCCCTGCAGAAAATCATGAAAGACCTGGGCAAGAACATGCAGGCCATCACCGACGGCATTTCCCGCGAGGACTGGGAACGGGTAGAGAAAATCGCGCCCCTGATCGCCGACCATCCACAGCCGCCGCTGGCGGAAAAAATGCGCATCCTGCGCTTCGCCGGTACCAGCATGGGGAAGTTCAAGGCGTATGACGGCGACACCCACGATCAGGCGCAGGCGGTGGGCAGAGCGGCCAAGTCCCAGGACGGCCCGGGCGTGATCCTCGCCTTCCAGAAGCTGCAGACCAGCTGCTACAACTGCCACAGCGAATTCCGCAAGCCCTTCGTGGCGCATTTTTACGGTAACAAAGACGCCGTCCAGTGAGCCATTGCCATCCGCGCGCCTTCCCTGGCGCGCACAGCAGGAGATCGATCATGAATACGGACGACACCCATACGTTCAAGCCGGCACATTTAAAAAAATGGCTGCAAACCACGCGCGATTACCTGTTTGCCGATGCGACGGAGCATGTGCTCCATCAACCGGGCCTGGACAGCCACGGCGCCCGGGACCGCTTCGTTTCCCGTGCGCGCGGGCGCTTGCTGCGGCTGATGAAACACAGCGTGCAGCGCGATCGGAACCCGCTCCTTGAGCTGGAGCGTGTATTCAAGGTTCAGGCCGTGTTCATCGCGCGCCATCCCGAGATACCCGGGCACCTGTTGGGGTGGATGGCGCAGGGCGGCGATAGCCGCATTCGGCGGCGCATCCGCAAGGTCATCGGCCATTACGAATTGCGCATTTTCCGGCTGATTGCCCGGGCCAGGCAGCAGGGGTCGATCAGGGCCGACATCGACCCGCAGGCGGCTGCGGGGGTTTTCATCGGCATGATCCAGAGCCTGGCGCTCGGATTGAATCTCAACCTGTGTCAGCGCAGACGGCTGCTGCACGAGGCATTCGATCAGTTTGCCTTGTTCCGTACCGCGATGACCGCGGCGCCGCGATGACGTCAGCCGGATATGCCGGCAACCGGCGGCGGGCATATGCTGCGCTGACCGCGCGCGGAGCGGGCTTCCGGCGATGCGTGCTGCTGGCTTGCGTCTTCTCGTTCGCAGGCTGCGCGCATTATCCGGCGAACCCGCCGCTGGATCGATACGACCCGGCCCATGGCTACCGTTTCACCAATCTCGCCAGCCCGGACGAGGCCGACGACATGCTGGTCGTCGTCACCTTCTCGGGGGGCGGCACCCGCGCCGCCGCCCTGGCCTACGGGGTGCTCGAGCATCTCGCCCGCACCGAAATCGTCCGGCAAGGAAAGCCCGGCCGCCTGCTCGACGAAGTCGATATCGTGTCCTCCGTGTCCGGTGGCAGCTTTACCGCTGCCTACTATGCCCTTTACGGCGAACGGATTTTCAGTGATTTCGAGAGCCGGTTCCTGAAGCGGGATGTTCAGGGCGAACTTACCCGCAAGCTGCTTGCCCCGGTCAACCTGGCGCGCGTCTCGTCGCCGCAATTCGGCAGGATCGATCTGGTGGCCGAATACCTCGACGACGAGATTTTCGATCACGCAACGTTTGGCGACCTGGCCGCGCAGGGGCGTCGTCCTTTCGCGATGATCAACGCCAGCGACATGTCGCTGGGCACGCGCTTCGAATTCACCCAGGATCAGTTCGACCTGCTCTGTTCCGATCTTTCCTCGTTTCCGCTGGCGCGGGCGGTGGCGGCTTCGAGTGCGGTGCCCATCGTGTTCAGTCCGCTCACCGTCAGGAACTACGGCGGCAAATGTGGCTATCATGGGCCGGAGCACGTTGCCGGGAACCCCCGCGGGACGACCGCGCGACAGATTTACAAGGCCGCCGAGGTGCGTTCCTATCTCGACTCCGAAACCAGGCCCTATCTTCATCTGCTGGATGGCGGCCTCACCGACAATATCGGCCTGCGCGGAATGCTGGACCGGGTGGCCTCCGGCAACGGGCCGCTGGAGCTCGCCCGCACCATGCGGCTCGAACGGCTTCGCAGGGCGGTGCTGATCGTCGTCAATGCCGAGACCGCCCCGGATCTGTCTCTGGACCGCAGGGAGGCGGTGCCGACCATCACCCAGGTCTTCAGGGCGGTCAAGGACATCCCGATCAACCGCTATTCGTTTGAAACCGTCGAACTCCTCAAGACCAGTTTCGAGGGCTGGGCCGGGCAGATGCGCAAGCAGAACGAGAAGCAGCCGGCTGGCGGGGCGGAAGCCGGATTCGATTTCTACCTGGCCGAAGTGACCTTCGACGCGATCAAGGATCCTGCCGAGCGCGATTTCTTTCGCGGAATTCCAACTTCGTATACCTTGCCCGCGGAAACCGTGGACCGGTTGCGCGCGCTGGGGCCGCGATTGATCGAGGAGTCGGCCGATTATCAAAGGCTGCTGCATGACCTGCAGCGTAAGTGACGAATCGCCATCTCATGGCAACGGGCCTGCTGCGAGAGTAAAGAAAAGTATCTTCGGCACCCTGCGGTCATGGCAGCCGCATCCGGAAATTTTGAAATCAGTGAAACACGGGACAAGGAAAACAGGCAATGAGCGAACGCAGACAACGGCTATCGGCGGAAGAGCGTCAGGAAGAAATCATCAAGGCCGCCGTGGAGCTTGCCGGCGAGCAGAGCGTGGACAAGGTGACGACGCAGGACATGGCCCGGGCCGTGGGCGTCACGCAGGGCGCGATTTTCCGTCACTTTCCCACCAAGGACATGATCTGGCTGGGAGTCATCCACTGGGTGCGCGGCCGCCTGATGAGCGTGCTGGATATGGCGGCAGATCAGGGCAGGGATCCGCTCGATTCGCTGGAGAAAATGTTTTATGCCCATCTGGGCTTCGTCGACAAGGTGCCGGCGATTCCGAAGCTGATATTTACCGACCAGCTGCTAAAGAAAAACCCCAGGATCAAGGAACTGATACGCAGCATTCTGGCGGACTACGAGGCCAGGGTGAGCGCTCTCCTGGCCCAGGCCAAGGCACAGCATCTTGTCCGCCCCGATCTGGACGAGCATGGCGCCGCTGTCATGTTCACCGGCATCATCCAGGGCCTGGTGCTGCGCGTTTCCGTCATCGAAGCGCAAAAATCGCTGACCTCAGAGGGAAAGCTGGTGTTCCCCATTTTTCTTCACGGTATCGGCGCCACGCGTGCGGACGATGCAAATCCGGATTAAGGCGGAACACGGGCGCGCGCGGGGCGGCAAGCAGCGAGGTGTCCGGATCCGCGGGATTCCTTCAGCACGGGAATCGGCGCGCAGTGGAAAGGAGAGGACATTGCTCCGGTGTAAAATCGAGTCCTCTGCCTGACCTCGCGGGGCTGATGCTGCGCGGTACTCCATCATGAAGCTGACTTTTCTCGGCGCGGCGCGCGAGGTGACCGGCTCCAGCTATCTGCTGGAAGCCGACGGCGTGCGCTTCCTGGTCGATTGCGGCATGTTCCAGGGCGGACGCGAGACGCGCGAGAAGAACCGCCGCGCCTTCAATTTCGATCCGGCCACGATCGATTTCGTCATTCTCACCCACGCCCACATCGACCATTCTGGATTGCTGCCGCGGCTGGTCGCACTCGGATTCCGCGGCGCGATCCACACGACCCGCGCCACCTGCGACCTGCTGGCGGTGATGTTGCCGGATTCCGCGCACATCCAGGAAAAGGAGGCCGAGTACGAAAACCTCGGTCGCTTCCGCCAGGGCATGACCAGGCGCGGGGGCGATACGCGGCGCACAACCCGCGACACGGCCCCGCTGTACACGGTGGCGCAGGCACAGGCCTCGCTGAAGCGCCTCAACGCGGTCGACTACGATCTGGAAATCGCACCGCATCCACAGGTGCGCTGCACCTTCCGCGATGCCGGCCACATTCTCGGCTCGGCGATCGTCGAGGTGTGGGTGGGCGAAGGCTCGCGCCGCCGCAAGATCGTCTTTTCCGGCGATCTCGGCCAGCCCGCGCGCCCGCTGCTGCGCGACCCCACGCCGATCTTCGAGGCCGATTACCTGCTGGTCGAATCGACCTACGGCAACCGTGAGCACAAGAGCATGGCGGCGACGCAGGACGAACTGGTGGAGGCGGTCAACGACACCATCGAAAGAAAAGGCGGCAACGTCATCATTCCCGCTTTCGCGGTGGGGCGCACCCAGGACATGCTCTATCTGCTGGCCGATCTGACGCGGCAGGCGCGCATTCCCAGACTCTCGGTATTCGTCGATTCGCCGATGGCTACCGCCGCCACCGAGATCACGTTCAAGCACATGGCGCTGCTGGATGCCGAAACCCACGAACTGATGGGGCGGCACGGCGGTGCGGCGCATTTCCGCAAGCTCGATTTCGTCGAGGACGTGGAGGAGTCGAAGGCGCTCAATCGCATCACGGGGGGCGCCGTCATCATCTCGGCCAGCGGCATGTGCGAAGCCGGCCGCATCAAGTTTCACCTGCGCGCCAACCTGCCGCGTCGCGAATCGACCATCCTCATCACCGGTTTCCAGGCTGCCGGCACCTTCGGCCGCCGCCTGGTCGACGGTGCCAAACGGGTGCGCCTGCTCGGCGAGGACATTCCAGTGCGCGCCGACCTCTACACCCTGGGCGGGTTATCGGCGCACGCCGACCGCAGCGCGCTGCTCGCCTGGCTCGGCCACTTTCGCGGCAAGCCGCGCCAGGTGTTCGTGGTGCACGGCGAAGACAGTGTGGCAACCGGTTTCGCCGCCGATTTGCAGAAGCAGTTCGGCTGGGACGCGCAGGCGCCGCTACCGGGGCATAGCGTGATTCTCGACTGAGCGCCAGGTGCAGACGAGCGCCACGAGACCTGCATCCGGCGGAATTCCGCTGGTCCTGCTGTGCGTGGGCCTGCTGGGAAACGCGCAGGCCACTTCGATTGCCGACTGGGAAAGCTGCAGCGCGATTTCGGCGGATGCCGAACGGCTTGCGTGTTACGACCGGCTGGCCGGACGTCCGCAGCCGGCGGCCGTTTCCAGCGTCGAGCCGCACGCTGCGCCAACACCGGTCGCGGCCCCCGCCGCGCCGCCGGAGCCCAAGCTGCTTTCGGCGCTGTCGCGCCACTGGGAACTCGATGACGAAGCCAAGCGGGGTGCTTTCCTGTTCCGCCCGCATCACCCGAATTATTTTCTGCCGCTCAAGGTCAGCAATTCGCCCAACAATACCCCGTTCCAGGCAACGCCCGCGCAGGCCGGCATCGGGCTCGATTCCGTCGAGACCGAATTGCAGCTGAGTTTCAAGATCAAGGCGATGCAGGGCGTGTTCGGCTACGACAACGTCGACCTGTGGTTCGGCTACACCGCCCGCTCGTTCTGGCAGGCCTACAACAGCAGCATGTCCTCGCCGTTCCGCGAGAACAACTACGAACCGGAGGCAATGCTGGTGTTCCGTACCCATTACGATCTGGCCGGTTTTCGCGGGAGCTTCATCAATCTCGGGCTGGTGCATCAGTCGAACGGCCGCGGCGCAGCGCTGTCGCGCAGCTGGAACCGGGTGTATGCGCAGTTCGGATTCGAGCGCGGCAACCTGGCCCTGCTGCTTCGCCCCTGGTACCGGATTCCGGCACACGACGGCGACGACAACCCCGATATCGATGACTACCTTGGATACGGCGATCTGCAGGCGGTCTACAGCAAAGGGCGCAACACGTATTCGCTGCTGCTGCGCAACAACTTCCGGATGTCGGACAATCGCGGCGCGTTGAAGTTAAACTGGAATTTCCCGCTGTACGGGCGTTTGAGGGGTTACGTGCAGTATTTCAACGGCTATGGCGAATCGCTGATCGATTACAACCACAGCCAGCAGTCGCTCGGCCTCGGCGTCAGCCTGACCGGGGGTATGTAGGTGCGGTCAGGGTGCCTTCGGCAGCGCCTGCGCCAGCAGCTGATGCACATATTTTGCAGGGATCGCGTAGCTGATCCCGCTCGGTGCCGTGAGCGCGGCCTCTTTCGCCCCCTTTACATATACCGAGTTGACAACGCCCAGCACCTCGCCGGTTTCCGGGTGCCACACCGGGCTGCCGCTATTGCCGGGATAGGCGATGGCGTCGAGCTCGAACACCTCATAGGGTTGCTGTGCCTGTTTGAGTGCGCGCGCATTCAACTGCGAGGCGCTTTGCATCGGCGTGAAAATGGGAATGACGGCGGCGAGCCCGGCGCGGTGGGTGGACGGGTTGAGCCCCAGTACAGAGCCGATCGGATAACCGGTGAAATACAGCTGCCAGCCTTCGCGCACGTTGTCCGAATCGCCCAGCTTCAGCGCGGGCAGCGGATTGCCGGCAATTTTCAGCAGGGCCAGATCGCGCGCACGGTCGGTGGCGATCAGTTGCGCGGTGCGCACCGCCACCTGACGGTCGCGCCCGACGAAGATGGCATGGGTTTCCTTCTTCTCGCTGTCCAGCTGTCTGAGGAAGATGTGCGCGCACGACACCACGTAGCGTCCGTCGAGCACCGCAAAGCCGGTGCCCTGCAGGTTGGCGCGCGGACTGCCGCTGGGATTGAACGTCCCGACGCCGACCACACCCGGCTTCACCGCGAGCAGCGTGTCTGCCACGTCGGCGTAGGCGGGCAGCGCGGCAAACAGGGCCAGCAACGCCCAACTGGTATGCCGTTTGCTGGCAGAGTGCCCTGTCAGCCGGTGGCGGTGGCCCAGCAGTGTCACACAAATTCGATACAATCCGGGCGGCAGCAAAAACTTTCTATTCATAGGGGAATCCAAGCATGAGTGTTGTTGCGGTTGTCGGGCTGGGCTACGTGGGATTGCCGCTGGCGGTGGAATTCGGCAAGAAAATGACCACCATCGGCTATGACCTCTCGGTTGAAAAAATCGAGCATTACCGTCGATTCTGCGACCCCACCGGCGAAGTGTCGACGGCTGACCTCAAGGCCGCCACGCAATTGACGGTGACCGCCGACCCGGCCGACCTGGCGCAGGCCGACTTCATCATCGTCGCCGTGCCCACCCCGGTCGACGCGGCGCACATTCCGGATTTCTCGCCGCTGGTCGGATCCTCCACCACGGTCGGCAAGTACATGAAAAAAGGCGCCACGGTCATCTATGAGTCCACAGTCTACCCCGGCGCCACCGAGGAGGTCTGCATCCCGATCCTGGAAAAGAACTCGGGCATGACATGGCGGCAGGATTTTCACGTCGGCTATTCGCCCGAGCGCGTCAATCCCGGCGACAAGGAACGCACCATCACCAGGATCGTGAAAGTCGTGTCCGGTGACGATGCGGCCACCCTGGACAAGGTGGCCGAACTGTATGGCAGCGTGATCACCGCCGGGGTGCATCGCGCAAGCAGCATCAAGGTGGCTGAGGCCGCCAAGGTGATCGAGAACACCCAGCGCGACCTCAACATCGCGCTGATGAACGAGCTTTCGCTGATTTTCCACCGCCTCGGCATCGACACCCTGGAAGTGCTGAAAGCGGCCGGTACCAAGTGGAACTTCCTGCCCTTCCGCCCGGGCCTGGTCGGCGGCCACTGCATCGGCGTCGACCCCTACTACCTCACCCACAAGGCCGACATGCTCGGCTACCACCCGCAGGTGATCCTCGCCGGACGTCGCATCAACGACGGCATGGGCGCCTACGTCGCGCAGGAAACGGTGAAGAAGATGATCGCCAACGGGGTGCAGGTGAAGGGCGCCAGGGTCAACGTGCTCGGTCTCACCTTCAAGGAAAACTGCCCCGACCTGCGCAACTCCAAGGTGGTCGACGTCATCCGCGAACTGCAGTCGTTCGGCTGCGACGTGCATGTGCACGACCCGCTCGGCGAAGCCCGCGAAGCCGAACACGAATACGGCATCAGCCTCACCGCGTGGGGCGACCTCCCGCAATGCGATGCCATCGTCGCGGCAGTGTCGCATAGCGCCTACCTGGAAAAACCGTTTGCCGAACTGACAGCCAGGCTGAACAAGGGCGGCGCGTTCACCGACGTCAAGTCGGCCTACGATCCGGCTGTGGTGGAAGCCGCGGGCTTCGCACTCTGGAGACTGTAATGACCGCGTTCGACGCGCTGAAAACGCAGCTTCGCGGCGAGTCAAAGACCTGGCTCGTCACCGGCGCCGCCGGCTTCATCGGCAGTAATCTGGTCGAGGCCCTGCTGCAGCTCGACCAGCGCGTCGTCGGGCTGGACAATTTTGCCACCGGCCACGAAAAGAATCTGGCGCAGGTGCAGGCTGGCGTCGGCCCCGAACGCTGGGCGAATTTCAGCTTCAAGCGCGGCGACATCCGCGATCTCGTCACCTGTCATGCCGTCTGCAAGGATGTCGATTACGTGCTGCACCAGGCCGCGCTCGGCTCGGTGCCGCGCTCGCTGGAAGACCCGCTCGCCACCCACGCCGCCAACAACACCGGCTTTCTCAACATGCTGGTCGCCGCACGCGACGCCGGGGTCAAGCGCTTCGTCTACGCGGCGTCCTCCTCCACCTACGGCGACCATCCCGGCCTGCCCAAGGTCGAGGACGTCATCGGCAAACCGCTGTCGCCGTACGCGGTGACCAAGCTGGTGAACGAACTGTACGCCGACGTGTTCGGCCGCTGCTACGGCATGGAATCGATCGGCCTGCGCTACTTCAACATTTTCGGCCGGCGCCAGGATCCCGACGGCGCCTATGCCGCCGTGGTGCCGAAATGGGTGGCGAGCATGATCCACAACGAGCCGGTCTACATCAACGGCGACGGCGAAACCAGCCGTGACTTCTGCTACATCGACAACGTCATCCAGGCCAACCTGCTCGCCGCCACCAGCCAGCACGCGGAAGCGGCCAACCAGGTCTACAACGTCGCCGTCGGCGACCGCACCACGCTGAACCAGCTGTTTGAAGCCATCCGTGCCCTGCTCGCGCCGAAGTTTCCGCATCTGGCCGGATTCAAGCCCGTCTACCGCGATTTCCGCGCCGGCGACGTGCGCCATTCGCTCGCCGACATCACGAAGGCGCGCACGCGGCTCGGATATGCGCCGACGCACCGCATCGGCGAAGGCCTGGCCGAGGCGATGGACTGGTATGTGCAGGATCTGGAATAAGCGTGTGAACGGCCGCAAGGCCGTGCCGGCGGGCCCACGCTAAGCCCGGGCCGGCCATCCGGTCGCCGCCCCGGAGACGCGTAGATCGAATGCGTCTGCAGGTTGGCGCGCAGCGGCGTTTCTACATCCGCATGTGCAGTTCGACCAGATCGATATAGCCACAGGCCACGCGGGCGCCCGAGTTGCCGGCAGGGTCGGAGAAGTCGTCCTCATTGGCATGGATGACGATGCTGCGCTCGCCGATCGAGCTTTTACCCATCAGGGTGATGGTCAGGCCGGGCGCCATCACGTCGACGTCGGCCACGCCCTCGGCATTGGCGACGATGTTGCCGAGGTCGCCCGGATGGTGTTCCTTGTCGGTGGGGGCGCCGTGGCGACCGCCGGTGGGGGCGAAATGGCCGCCCGCGCTCATGCCGTCGGGAGAGTCGCAATTGCCGTTGGTGTGGATGTGGAAGCCATGTTTGCCGGGGGTCAGTCCGCTCACCCGCCCTTCGATGTGCACGCCCTTGCCGGGCATTTCGTGGAACGTGAGCTTGCCCTCGACGGCACTGCCGGACTTGGCTTGCAGTTCCGCGACCGCGGTGAGGTTGCCGTGCGCATGTTGCGCCAGGGCGTTGAACGGCACGGCCGGCATGGCCGCCGCCAGGACCAGGGCAGCGAGCCGGGCGATGCCGGACGCAGGTTTGGCAAAGTGATGCACTGTCTTCTCCCTTGGAATAATTAAGATGGATTCAAGAATACCTCGTCTGGAAACCGGGCGCACGGGCCCGCGCCCGTTACATTGCTACTATTCGGCATGGGCCGCATCTACGCCGTATCCGGCTTCGGACAGTGGACCGCCCGGCCTCAATCTGAAGGGGCCGGCGAGGATTAAATAAAAACCGCAGTCCTCTGGATAAATCCGCTCGGGCGCCGATTCCTCTACCGGGGACGGCAATGCGATCCCCTGATGCTCGCCGGGCTCGTGGCCCGGGCTCATGTTCAAAACAAAAAACAGCGTGTCGGATAGGAACCAAAAAATGACCAGGCTTGACGATTACCCGGCAGCGGACGGTGATGTCAGGCAAAGCGCACTGAATGTCCTGCTGCGGCGCATGCGTACCGAAAGCGATTTTCCCGCCCTGTCCGAGGCTATCGGCGCCATCAACCGCATCGCCTCTTCGGACAGGGAGGGCGTCGGCGCGCTATCCAACAATATTCTCAAGGATTTTGCGCTGACCAATAAGCTGTTGCGGCTGGCCAATGTGGCGTTCTACAACCAGGTCGGCGGGGGGGCGATCAGCACCATTTCACGCGCGGTGGTGATTCTCGGTTTCGACGCGGTGCGCTCGATCGCCTTGAGCCTGATCCTGTTCGACAACCTGGAGAACAAGGCGCACGCGCAGCAGCTGAAGGAGGAGTTCGTCAAGGTGCTGTACGCCGGCATGCTGGCGCGCGAGATGGCGGACAAGGCGCAGGTGAAGGATGTGGAGGAAGCGTTTATCAGCGCCATGCTGCACAAGCTGGGGCGCATGCTGGCGATGTTCTACTTCCCGGCGGAGACGGCGGCGATCCGGCAGCGGGTCGATGCCGAGGGCCACGACGAGGTTCGGGTCTCGACCGAGGTGCTGGGCGTGTCGTTCGAGAATCTGGGGATGGGCATAGCCAGGAGCTGGGGCTTTCCGGATCAGTTGGTGCAGAGCATGAAAAAACTGCCGGGAGGAACGCTTAATCCATGCGCGGGCAATACCGACCGGCTGCGCGTGCTGGCGAGCTTTTCCAATGAATTGTGCGAGATCATCCTCGGCACGCCCGATGCCGATCGCGGCAAGGCCCTGGCCCGGCTCACGGCGCGTTTCTCCGCCACCTTGCCGGTGACGGAGAAACAGCTTTCCGGGGTGATGGAAAAATCCATGCAGGATATCGCCCAGTTCGCCCTGGCGGTGAATGTGAACCTGAAACACAGCGTTTTCGCGCAGCAAGCGTCGAAATGGGCCGGGATGGCTGCGGTGCCGCCTGCGCCGGAAGCGGAGGCGGCACCGCAGAACGGCGTGCCCGCCATCGAGACCGAGTTGGGCGGCAGCGTGCTTCACGAATACGCCGCGATCCTCGATTCGGCACCCGGCGGGGATGGCGGCAAGCCGCAGCGCAGCAGTGAGGAAATTCAGTCCATCCTCACTTCGGGCCTGCAGGATGTCGGCAATTCGCTGATCGACGACGCTATTTCAATCAACGATATTTTGCGCATGATCCTTGAGGCCATGTATAGCGGCATGGGTTTCGCGCATGTGGTGCTGTGCATCAAGGATGGCCGTCAAAACACCCTGCGCGGGAAATTCGGTTTCGGCGACGACGTGCAGGACCTGATCAAGGCATTCGATTTCTCCCTGGCGGGGCAGCCGGATGTGTTTCTCGTCGCGCTCCAGAACAATGCCGACATCCTCATTACCGACATCGACGACCCTAAAATCGCGACGCGGATTCCGGCGTGGTACCGGCAGCATGTTCCGGCGCGCACGTTCGTGTTGTTCCCGATCATCGTGAGAGGCAAGCCGATCGGCCTGATCTACGCCGATCAGCCTGATCCCGGCGGTATCATGATCCCCGAGAAAGAACTGGCCCTGCTCAAGTCGCTGCGCAACCAGGCAGTGCTGGCCATCAGGCAATCCCTGTAAGCAGCACGTGCCCAGACCGGAAACGAAAAGCGACCCGGCTCGCCGGGATTTATCCATAAGCAAGGAGACGACCGTGAAACCTGCCTCTTCCTTATCTCTTTTCATGCTGCTGCTCTGTGGTGCCGCCCTGGCCGATGACGACGATGACGTGACTTACCGTAAGGACATCCGCCCACTATGGGAGCAGAAGTGCATGGCCTGCCACGGTGAAGGCGCCCCTTATCTGGCCGAATTCGACGAAAACAAGGACAAGTACAAGGAACTCAACCGCGGCCCGCGCATGGATACCTACGCCAACCTGGTGGCCTTCGTCGGATGGCCGGACAGTGGCGCCCTGATGCGCCGACTGGACGATGGAAGCAACACCAAGGACGGCAAGCCCGGGAACATGTATCGGAACCTGGGCGCCGATGAACTGGAGCGGCAGAAAAATCTGGCCTTGTTCAAGGCCTGGGTTGGCGAGAAGGGCTGGGTGCTGAAGCACTTCGACGAGCTTACCCGGAAAGAGCTTGGCAGGATGCGGGTCGCCGAATAAGCTGCGGACGCCCCTGCCGCCGCGCGGCGTAAAACTGCACAGCGGAATTCGGCATAATGGCGGGATGCCATCTGTCCGAATCGTCTTCCGTTTTTTCGCCGGCCTGCTGTTTGCAGGCCTTGTTGTTTCTGCCGCTGCCGCCGAACTGCCCCTCGCTTTCACCAGCGCGCTGAAGCAGGCCGCCATTCCGCTCGATCATGTGGCGGTGGTGGTGCAGCCGCTGGAGGCGGCGCAACCCGTGCTCAGCCACAATGCCGATGCGGCGCTGAATCCGGCTTCGGTGATGAAGCTGGTGACGAGCTTCGCGGCACTCGATCGGCTGGGTCCGGAATATGTGTGGGCGACCGATGTCTGGGCGGACGGCCCCATCGTGGACGGCGTTCTGGCGGGCGATCTCGTCGTCAAGGGATATGGCGATCCGACCCTGACGCTTGAGCGCATGTGGTTGCTGCAGCGCGAGCTGCGCGCACGCGGGGTGCGCCATATCCGCGGCAATCTGGTGCTCGACCTCAGCCACTTCGAAGTACCGGCGATGGATCCCGGCGCGTTCGACGGCGAGCCGCTGGCCTTGTACAACGCCGCGCCGGGGCCGCTGGTGGCCAACTTCAACGCGACGACACTGCGCCTGAAGCCGGGCGCGCGCGACGTGTCGATCGTGCCGGATATCGCATTGCCGGGCGTGACACTGATTTCGCAGCTGGTGCTGGAGGAACGCGCGGCATGCAATGGCTGGAAGGACACGGTCACGCCATCGATTGCCGCGGGCGAGCGCCCCACGCTGGTGCTGCGCGGACAATACGCACGCGGTTGTGGCGAGCAGGCCTTGTCGCTGAATTTGTTCGAACCGGCGGTCACGTTCGATGTCATTTTCCGCGGGCTGTGGGCGGAAGCGGGCGGCACGCTGGGCGGCGCGACGGTGCCGGGTCTGCCGCCCGATGCGGCCCCGCTGCTGAGATTCGCCTCGGAGCCGCTGGCCGATGCACTCACCCGCCTGAACAAGTATTCCAATAACCTGATGGCGCGCAACCTGTTCCTGACGCTGGGCGCGGAAGCCTATGGCGCGCCCGCGACGCTGGACAAGGGTGCGCGGGCGGTGCGCGAAATTCTGGAGCGGCGGGGGATTGCGACCGCCAAGCTGGTGCTGGAAAACGGCGCCGGCCTGTCGCGCATCGAGCGCATCAGCGCGGGCGCGTTGAACCAGCTGTTGCGCGCAGCCAGCCACAGTCCGTTGTCCGCCGAATTCGAGTCGTCGCTGCCGATCGTCGCCATCGACGGCACGCTGAAGCGCCGCTTCAATGGCAGCTCGCTCGCCGGCAGCGCGCACCTGAAAACCGGTACCCTGCGTGACGTCAGTGCTTTGGCAGGATACGTATTTACCGCCAGCGGCGGGCGCGTCAGTTTCGTGATGCTGGTCAACCACGTCAATGCGCGCCGCAGCGAAGCAGCGCAACGCGCACTGCTGGAGTGGGTTCAATCCGGCGAGGCAGCCAGCGGGACGGCGCAATGATTCCCGGTTGCCGCGCGATGGGGCTGTTTCTGGTGCTGCTGGCGCTGTTCCAGTCGTTGCCGGTAGCCGTGGATGCCTGGCAGGCGCGACATTGGCCGGACACGGCGGTGGAATGGTTGCGGCTGTCGCTGTTGCCGGGCGCGTTGTGGCTGTATCTGCGCTACTTCAGCATCCTGGGCTGCCGCCGGTGCGGGGACGACGATGAACTTCGATAAGGTGCCCGAGTGGGTGAGATGGCTGGCGCAGGATGCCGACGGTGCCTGGTGGGGGTATGAAGCCGAGCCCAACAGGCAGGATTACGGCTGGTACGAGAACGAAGTGGGGCGCATCGTGCGGCTGGGGCAGGCTGCGCCGCCGGACGACTGGGAAGCGACGCTCACCGCCTGGCCGTCCGAGCGCGGCTGACCGCTCACCCGCCAGGTTCAGGGCGCTGCAGGCGCGCTGAGCTGCAGTTGCCCGTCCTTCACTGGAATGCGCGCACCGGGCTGGTGGTCCATGCGTACCTGGCCTTCTTCCTTGCCCAGACGGTAGCGCACGTCATAGGCCACGGTTTTGGTGCGCGAATCGTAGACGGTCTTGCAGCGCGTTTCGGTGCGGCTGGTCGTGTCTTTTTCCTGCATCCCTTTCTGTACCTGGTGGCCGGCGTAGCCGCCGGCGGCGGCACCGGCGACGGTGGCGACCGTGCGCCCCTTGCCGCCGCCTATCTGGCTGCCGAGGAGGCCGCCTGCGACCGCGCCGAGCGCGGTGCCGGCAATGCGGTTGGGATCCTTGATCGGCGCCTGTTCGTTGACAACCACGTCGTTGCAAACCTGCCGCGGCGTTCTGTTGGTTTCGGTGACCGGCTCGACCGCCAGCACGTCGGCGAATTCCGGCTTCGGGTTGAGAACCTTGTACCCGGCCACACCGCCAATCGCGGTGACGGCAATGGCACCAGCTATCACACCAGCCAGCATGGATTTATTCATGATCTCTCTCCAAAGGTTGAAAATGGCGGCATGGGCCACGCTTCGAATCATAGTTCACGGCGCTGAAATTCACTCTGACGGAAGGCGGCGTCATGCGGGCTGCAGCAGGTCGATCCTGAAGCTCGCCTCGTACGGCGGGACGTTGCATTCAATGATGTCCGAGGGGGCGACGTCGAGACGCACGCCGACGATGTCCGTGCGTACCGGTAGTTTCGCTGCGCCGCGGTCCACCAGCACCACGGTGCGGATTTCTTCCGGCTGCCTGCAGGCGAGATATTCCACCGCGCGCAGCAGGGAATGCCCGCTATACATGACGTCGTCCACCACCAGTACCGTGTGGCCGGCGAGGTCGAGGCTGGCGTGGGCTGGATTTTCGGTCAGCTGCGTTGCCGGATAGAGCAGGGTGAGGTCGTCAGCGTAGCGCTTGATCATGAGATCAAGCCGCACGCAGCCAGCCAGTCCGTAGATCTCGACCAGCCGGGTCTGCAGCCGGTCGGCGAGCGGCGCGCCGCGTCGCAGAATGCCGACGATGGCAATCCGGGTGCGTCCGGTCAGCAGGCCGGCGGCCTGACGCGCCATGTCGTCGACGATGGCGTCGAGCTGATCCGTGTTGTAGAGACAGGTGCGCCTGCCGGCGGGCTTGTCGGTCATCACTGCCGTCCCTTATACGCCCAGCTCGTGCCACAGCGCGTCGACGCGCGCTTTCACCGCCGCATCCATCACGATAGGCGTGCCCCATTCGCGTGCCGTCTCGCCCGGCCACTTGTTGGTAGCGTCGATGCCCATCTTGCTGCCGAGCCCGGAGACGGGGCTGGCGAAGTCGAGGTAATCGATCGGCGTGTTTTCCACCAGCAGGGTGTCGCGTGCCGGGTCGACGCGGGTGGTGAGCGCCCACATGACTTCCTTCCAGTCGCGTACGTCGACGTCGTCGTCGGTGACGAGAATGAACTTGGTGTACATGAACTGCCGCAGAAAACTCCACACGCCGAACATCACGCGCTTGGCGTGGCCGGGGTAGGCCTTTTTCATCGACACTACCGCCATGCGGTAGGAGCAGCCCTCGGGCGGCAGGTAGAAATCGGTGATTTCAGGAAACTGCTTCTGCAAGAGCGGCACGAACACCTCGTTGAGCGCGACGCCGAGGATCGCCGGTTCGTCCGGCGGCTTGCCGGTGTAGGTGCTGTGGTAGATCGGATCGCGCCGCATCGTGATGCGCTCGATGGTGAACACCGGGAAGGTTTCCTGTTCGTTGTAGTAGCCGGTGTGGTCGCCGTACGGTCCCTCGAGCGCGGTTTCATCCGGATGGATCACGCCTTCCAGTACAACCTCGGCGGACGCCGGCACCTGCAGGTCGTTGCCGAGGCATTGCACCACTTCGGTCTTGGCGCCGCGCAGCAAGCCCGCGAACTGGTATTCGGAGAGCGAGTCCGGCACCGGCGTCACTGCACCGAGGATGGTCGCGGGATCGGCACCGAGCGCGACGGCCAGCGGAAACGGCTCGCCCGGATGTGCCAGCTGATGCTCGCGAAAATCCAGCGCGCCGCCGCGATGCGCGAGCCAGCGCATGATCACCTTGTTCGGGGCGATCACCTGCTGGCGGTAGATGCCGAGGTTCTGGCGCTTCTTGTGCGGGCCACGGGTGACGGTGAGCCCCCAGGTGATCAGCGGCGCCACGTCGCCCGGCCAGCAGTGCTGGATCGGCAGGCGGCTCAAATCGACATCGGCGCCCTCCCACACCACCCCCTGGCACGGTGCACTCTTCACTTCCTTCGGCGCCATGTTCATGACCTGCTTCAGCACCGGCCATTTGTCCCAGGCATCGCGCAGCCCTTTCGGCGGCTCCGGTTCCTTCAGGTAGGCGAGCAGTCTGCCGACTTCACGCAGCCGCGCCGGATCGTCCTCGCCCATCCCCAGCGCCACCCGCTTGACCGTGCCGAACAGGTTCGCCAGCACCGGCATGGAATGCCCCTTGGGGTGCTCGAACAGGAGCGCCGGGCCGCCGGCGCGCAGTACGCGATCGGCGATTTCGGTCATTTCCAGTTTGGGGTCGACTTCGACGGCAATACGTTTCAGCTCGCCCATGCTTTCGAGTTGCGCAATGAAATCGCGCAGGTCGCGGTAGATCATGGGCGGCCGATCACGGGGGCACGCTGCCGGGCCGCGCGCGCGGCGAACGCGGGCAGGGGCATCAGTTGATATATTCGAACAGGGTGACGACCTTGGTCACGCCCGACGTGGTGCGTGCGATTTCGGTGGCAATGCCGGCTTCAGCCTGGTTCAGCAACCCCATCAGGTAGACCACGCCGGATTCGGTCACCACCTTGATCTTGGTTCCGGGCACGCGCTCGTCTCGCAACAGGCGCGTCTTGACGTTACCGGTGACAGCGGTGTCGTTGGCCCGCGAGGTGAGCGAGGTCACGCCGGAGACACTGAGTTCGTTGAATACCGTGCGCACGTCGGGTACGTCCTTGACGATGTCGGCGGCGCGCGCGCGGATCGACTCGTCCGGTACCTGGCCGGTGAGCAGCACCTGGCGGTTGTAGCTGGTCACGGAGATCTTTCCGGTTTTTTCCGGCAGGGCTTCGCGCAGACGGTTCATTGCGCGCAATTCGATTTCCTGGTCGGCGACGAATACGCCGGTGGTGCGGCGGTCGGTGGCGGCCGCCGCACCAGTGGCGGCGCCACCCACGGCCACGGCCGCACATCCGTGCAATTGCGCCAGCGCCACACCCAGCAGCGCGCCATAAATCAGTTTGTTCATTCCTCGACTCCTAGTAAAACGCTGTCCACCGCATCGCACAGGCAATGGATGACCAGCAGATGGATTTCCAGAATGCGCGCCGTGGATTCGGCAGGCACGCACAGAAAGACGTCGTCATCCTGCATTTGTTCCGCCAGGCCACCGCCGCTGCCGCCGGTCAAGGCAATCACCGGCATGCTGCGCGTACGGGCGGCGGCCACCGCCTGCAATACGCTGGGCGAATTGCCGCTGGTCGAGATGGCCAGCAGCAGATCGCCTGGCTGGCCCAGCGCTTTCACCTGCCGCGCAAACACCTGATCGTAGGCATGGTCGGTGGCGATCGAGGTCAGGGTCGACGTATCGGTGGTGAGCGCAATCGCTGCCAGCCCCGGGCGCTCCTGTTCGAAACGGTTGATCATCGTGGAAGCGAAATGCTGCGCATCTGCCGCCGCGCCGCCGTTGCCGCAGGCGAGGATCTTCCCGCCCTGGGCGAGGCAGTGCACCATGTGGCGCGCGGCTTGTTCGATCGCCGGCGCAAGCGTTGCGGCAGCCTCCCGCGCGGTCTGCGCCGAGGCCTGGAAATGGCCGAGAATTCTGTCGTGTAAAGGCATGGTCGGCCGGAATTATCCCACATCGTCGAAGGCGTTCATGATCCATTCGGGCGGGGCGCTGCCGGACAGCGCCACCACGTCGAAACGGCACGGCGGCAGTGTTTTTAGCGTGGTTAGGTACTGCCGCGCAGTGGCGAGCAGTTTACGCTGCTTGGTCGCCGTGACGCTGGCGGCCGCACCCCCAAAGTCGGCGCTGCTGCGCAGCCGCACTTCGACGAACACCAGCGTGGCGCCATCCCGCATGATGAGATCGATTTCTCCGAAGCGACAGCGCCAGTTGCGAGCCAGCAGCTTCAGGCCATGCGTTTGCAGGAAGGCTTCGGCACGCGTTTCGGCGGATTGTCCGAGCAGGGTTTTCAACATCTGCGACAATGGCGGCACATGAACGAGACGTCCCATCATACCCCCCTGCTGCCTGCGCTTTATGTGGTCGCCACGCCCATCGGCAACCTTGGCGACATCACCTTGCGGGCGCTCGACATATTGCAGCGCGTGGACCGCGTGGCGGCGGAAGACACCCGGGTGTCGGGGCAGTTGCTGGCGCATTTCAATATTTCCAAGCCCCTGGTCTCCGTCCGCGAACACAACGAACGGGCAGCCGCCGACAAGGTGATCGCATGGATTGCGGCCGGCGATGCGGTCGCCTACGTATCGGATGCAGGCACTCCGGCGGTGTCCGACCCCGGCGCGCGGCTGGTGGCGGCGGTGCGCGCGGCAGGGTTGAAGGTCATGCCGATTCCTGGCGCCGCCGCGGTGACCACGGCCCTGTCGGTTGCCGGGGTGGAGTCGGGATCGTGGCTGTTCCATGGGTTTCTGCCACCCAAATCCGGTGCGCGCCAGGCGCAGCTGCAAACGCTCGCGCCCCTGCCGTGCGCGCTGGTTTTTTACGAGGCACCGCATCGCATCGAGGAAACGCTGGCCGACATGGCCGCGGTGCTGGACGCTAACCGGCTGGTGACGCTGGCACGCGAGCTGACCAAGAAATTCGAGAGCATCGTCACCCTGCCGCTGGCCGAGGCCCCCGCCTGGCTTGCCGCCGACCCTAATCATGTGCGCGGCGAATTCGTCGTCGTCGTGCATCCGCCAGCGGCTGCAGCTGCGATGGTCGATGCGGAAGCGATGCGGGTGCTCGATGTGCTGCTGGCGGCCCTGCCGCCGACGCTGGCCGCCAAGCTTGCCGCGCAGATCACCGGACGCAGCAAGGCCGAACTCTATAAAATGACGCTGGCATTGAAACCGCAGACCGACGCATGACCGACACCCTTATCATTGCCCGTCCCGACGACTGGCACATCCACTTCCGCGACGGCGCTGCGATGCGGAGCGTGCTGCCCGACACCGCGCGGGTGTTCGGCCGCGCCATCGCGATGCCCAATCTGCGGCCGCCGGTGGTGAACGTGGCCGACGCGTCCGCCTATCGCGAGCGCCTGCTGGCCGCCGCAGCCGGCACGGCGTTCGAGCCGCTGATGACGCTCTATCTCACCGACAACACCACGCCCGATGAAATCCGTCGTGCGCAGACAAGCGGTTTCGTGCATGCGGTGAAGTACTACCCGGCCGGGGCGACGACCAATTCCGATTCCGGCGTCACCGAGCTGTCCCGTGCCTACAAGGCGATCGCGGCGATGGAAGAGGCCGGCATGCCCTTGCTGCTGCACGGCGAAGTGGTCGACCCCGAGGTCGATGTGTTCGACCGCGAGGCGGTGTTCATCGAGCGTCATCTGGTTCCGCTGCTGCGCGATTTCCCCCGGCTGAAAATCGTGCTGGAGCACATCACCACGCGCCAGGCCGCCGAATTCGTCGCCGCCGCGCCGGCCAACGTCGCCGCCACCCTCACCGTGCATCACCTGCTGTACAACCGCAACGCCATGTTCAAGGGCGGCATCCGCCCGCACTTGTACTGCTTGCCGGTGCTGAAGCGCGAGGCGCATCGCCAGGCGCTGGTCGCCGCAGCCATCTCCGGCAGCCCCAAGTTCTTTCTCGGCACCGACTCCGCCCCGCACGCGGTGGGCGCCAAGGAAAGCGCCTGCGGCTGCGCCGGCATCTATTCCGCGCATGCCGCGATCGAACTCTATGCCGAAGCCTTCGACGACGCGGGCGCACTGGACAGGCTCGAAGCCTTCGCCAGCTTTTACGGTGCCGATTTCTACGGCCTGCCGCGCCACACCGACACCCTTACCCTGAAACGTGAAAACTGGGAGGTGGCGGCGTCGATGAAGCTGGGCGATGAAACCCTGGTGCCGTTGCGTGCGGGGGAAATCATTCGCTGGCGTGTCACCGCATAAAAAAACCGGGTAGGACGCCCGCCACGGGGAGTGCGGGCATTTCAAGGCATGCAGCCCCGTGCCTGCCTTTGGGGCGCAGTGGACCGGAGCCTCTTAAGGGAACGCCGGAATGGTCGGCTCGACCCCCGAACTCATCGCTTCGGGGTGGTACGCGGCGATCAGCTTTTTGATTTCCTCGACCCGTGCCGACGGCACATCCACCATCATCAGAATGCGCCCATCCGCGATCGCCGACTCGAAGGCTTTCAGCCGCGAGTTGGGAATCGAGCTGGCGACCATGCTGGCGACCCAGGCGCCGAATGCGGCACCAACCAGGGCGGTGAGCAGGATGGTGACGAGTTGCAGATCAATGCCGGCAGGCGGAAAGAACACCGCTACCAGCCCGGCGACGATGCCGATGCCGCCGCCCACCGCCAACCCGGTCTCGGCACCGTGGACAAAATCGGTTTTTTGCAGGATCGAGGCTTCGTGCAGGCCCGCCAGCGGCACGCCATCCCTGGCCAGGACGTGGACGTGGCCGTCTTCGATGCGGGCAAGCAGGAGTTCGTCGCGGATTTGTCGGGCACTGAGGGTGTCCGGCACCATGAAATACAGCCGCTTTCTCATGATGGTTCTCCTGATGGCCGGCCGTCACTCGGCCCGCTTGACTTCAGCTAAGCAAGTCAACAGCTTCAGTCAAGCTAAAGCTTTATAATTCAGGCGGGAAAGCCGATCAGGCAACCGCTGCCAGGCGAGCCCTCCCCGGGGGGCACGAACGGGAGAGGAAAGTCCGGGCTCCACAGAGCAGGATGCCGGCTAACGGCCGGACGCCGCGAGGCGAGGAATAGGGCCACAGAGACGAGCGTATTAAGTTACGGTGAAACGCGGTAACCTCCATCCGGAGCAACACCAAATAGGCAGACGATGACGCGGCTCGCCGAGTCTGCGGGTAGGTGGCTGGAGCCGGTCAGCAATGGCCGGCCTAGAGGAATGGTTGTCCACGACAGAACCCGGCTTATCGGTCGACTTTCCCACTTTTCATGCAATTCAATTACTTAGCGTTTTGTTCTAAAAATAATAGCAAAACAAGCGGCTAAGCATCGGTTTTTCCAGAAACTTATCCACAACCCAAAACCACCCCTAAGTCATTGAGGCATAGGGGTTTTTTTGCGTTCCTTGGCTTGACCCCCCCAAAACTATCCCCTATAGTGGGTGCAAGTGGTGATTGGTGGGAAGTTGTGGGAGAATGCGCCCGTCCAAGCACGGCCAAATTCAATAACGGGGGAAGCATGTTTCGGGGGGTCGCAACAGTCTGTCTGGACAGCAAGAACCGGCTCGTGGTGCCGGCGCGCTATCGCGACGCCCTTCTGGTGAATGGAGGCGGGCGCGTAGTGATTACTGCCGACCCCGGCCAGTGCCTGCTGCTCTACCCCCTGCCCGAATGGGAGCCGATTGAGAAAAAGCTCAACGGCCTGTCCGACTTCAATCCCCGTACCCGCAGTCTCAAACAATTGCTCGTCGGCTACGCGCACGACATGGACATGGATAGTGCCGGCCGTGTGCTGCTGCCGCCGATGCTGCGCAAATTCGCCGAGCTGGATAAAAACGTGGTGATGGTGGGCCAGGGCAGCAAGGTGGAATTGTGGAACGAGTCGCGCTGGGAGGCCCAGGTGGCTCAGGCGCTGACCTTCAGCGATGACGCGCTGCCGCCCGAACTGGAGGGGTTCACGTTGTGATTGAGTCCGCCCATGTGCCGGTGCTGGCACAGGAGGCGGTGGCGGCGCTGGGGATCAAGCCCGATGGCGTGTACGTCGACGCCACCTTCGGCCGTGGCGGCCACAGCCGGCTGATTCTGGCGCAGCTGGGGCCGGCCGGGCGCTTGATCGCGCTGGATCGCGATCCCGATGCCATCCGCGCCGGCGCGGCCCTGCGGGATGCGCGGCTGACCCTGGTGCAGCGTGCGTTTTCGCGCTTGGGTGCCGTGCTGGACGAACTGGGTGTGGCGCAGGTGGATGGAATTTTGCTGGACATCGGGGTGTCGTCGCCACAGCTCGACGACGCCACGCGCGGATTCAGCTTTCGCTTCGATGCACCGCTCGATATGCGCATGGATCCGGGCAGCGGGATGTCGGCAGCGGACTGGCTGGCGACGGCGGCAGAGGGGGAGATCAGTGAAGTCATCCGCACCTACGGGGAAGAGCGGTTTGCTAAATCGATTGCGCGCGCGCTTGTTGCGGCACGGCAAACAGAGGCCATCCGCAGCACCGGGCAGCTGGCGAACCTCATCGCCGCGACGGTCAAAAAGCGCGAACCGGGGCAACATCCGGCGACCCGCAGCTTCCAGGCTATACGGATTTATCTCAACCGCGAGCTGGAAGAACTGAGTGCCGTGCTGCCGCAATGCGTCGACAGGCTACAACCCGGCGGGCGGCTCGCAGTGATCAGCTTTCATTCGCTGGAAGATCGCATCGTCAAGCGATTCATGCGTGACGAGGCGCTGGGGGAGCAGGCGCCCCGCCGTCTGCCGATCCCGGCCGCCATGCTGAAACCGGGCCGCCTGAAGCTGGAGGGCCGTGCCCGCCATGCGACCGACACTGAGGTGGCAACCAATCCGCGGGCACGCAGTGCCGTGTTGCGGGTGGCGGAACGTGTGGGTGAAGCGGCATGAGCCGTCTCAATGTGATTCTGGCACTGGTGCTGGTGGCGTGTGCACTGGCCGTGATCCAGGCACAGCACCGCGCGCGTACGTATTTTGTGGAACTGGAACGCTTGAAAAAAGAAGCACGCATGCTCGACGAGCAGTGGGGGAAACTGCAGCTGGAGCAGAGTACCTGGGCCAATCCGGCGCGGGTGGACGCGCTCGCGCGCACCCGGCTTGGCCTGGTGGCGGCGCCGCCGGAACGGGTACACGTCGAAACGCTGGTGGGAACACCATGAATTACCACTCGCGCAAACTGCTCAAGCTCAACCTTGCACCCTGGCGCATGGCGACCGTGAGCGGGCTGCTGCTCACCGGGCTGGTGCTGGTGGCGGGACGCGCGTTTTATTTGCAGGGATTGAATACCGACTATCTGCAGGGCAAGGGCGACGCGGTGGCCAATCGCAACCTCACCCTGCCCGCGCACCGTGGCCAGGTATCCGACCGCCACGGCCAGCTGCTGGCGATCAGCACGCCGGTCGAGTCGCTGTGGGCACGCCAGGCCGAGCTCCGGCTGACGGATGATCAGCACGCGTATCTGGCCCGTGTGCTGGGTCTGTCCGTGCCGGCGCTGACGGAAAAGTTGAGGCGCAAGACGCGCGGTGAATTCAGCGTGCAGCGCCCGGTCACCCCGGAACAGGCGGTCAAGATCGCCGCCATGGGGGCGCCCGGCCTGCATCTGCGGCGCGAATTCCGCCGTTATTACCCGGCGGGCGAAGTGGCCGCGCATGTGGTGGGCTTCACCAATGTGGACGACCTCGGGCAGGAAGGCGTTGAACGTGCCTATCAGGACTGGTTGGCAGGGCGCGCGGGCGAACGTCAGATTCTGCGCGACCGCCGCGGCAACACCATCCGCGATCTGGCACCGATCAAGACCGCGCAGATGGGCGGCAACCTGGCGCTGGCGCTCGACCTCAAGATTCAATACCTGGCGCACCGCGAACTCGCCGCCGCCATCGCCACGCACAAGGCCAAAGGCGGCAGCGTGGTGGTGCTCGACGCCAAGACCGGCGAGATCCTCGCGCTGGCCAACCAGCCGGTCTTCAATCCCAACAACCGCCGCAATTACCAGCCGGGGCCGATGCGCAACCGTGCGGTGATCGACACCTTCGAGCCGGGCTCCACCATCAAGCCGTTCGTCGCGGCGGCAGTGCTGGAGCGCGGTCTGCTTCACCCGGACAGCGTGATCGACACGCCGCAAACCTGGCGCGTCGGCGCCAAGCTGGTGCGCGACGAGCATCCGCACCCGCAGATGACGGTGAGCGAGATCATCCAGAAATCGAGCAACGTCGGCGCCGCCAAAATGGCGATGATGCTGACGCCGCAGCAATACTGGGAGGTGTTGTATCGTGCCGGCTTCGGCCAGCTGCCGGGCTCGGGTTTTCCCGGCGAAACAGCCGGCAGGCTGCGCGACGCCGGCACCTGGAAGCCGGTCGAACACGCCACCATGGCCTATGGCTACGGCCTCTCGGTGAGCCTGCTGCAATTGAGCCGTGCCTACATGGCATTTGCCAACGATGGCGAAGTGATGCCGCTGTCGTTCCTGAAACGCGAGCCGCAAGAAATCGTCGGCGAACGGGTGTTCTCGGCAAGCGTGGCGCGTGAGGTACGTGCCATGATGGAAACGGTCACCCAGGACGGTGGCACCGGGACGCGTACCCGGGTGCCGGGTTATCGCGTGGCAGGCAAAACCGGCACCGCGCACAAAATCGTCAATGGCCGCTACGCGTCCGACCGCTACCTGTCTTCCTTCGTCGGCATGGCGCCGGCCTCCAATCCGCGCCTCATCGTCGGCGTGGCAATCGACGAGCCGTCCGGCGGCGTGTACTACGGCGGCAGCGTGGCCGGCCCGGTGTTCGCCCAGGTCATGGCAGCCAGTTTGCGCCAGCTGGCATTGCCGCCCGATGCCCCGGAAACCGCGACGCGGATGACACAGAACACGCCGGCGGCAGCGCGGACGGACGGGGGGGCGTGATGGCGGGAACCCTCAAGGACACGAACAACGTGAAGGGCGCTCGGCCCGGCCCGGTTGTGCCGGCATCCCTGGCAATCCGGGAATCGGTTCCGCATATCCTGGAACGGCTTGGCATCACGGTCGATACGCTCGTCAACGACAGCCGCAAGGCCGTTCCAGGCACGGTATTCGCCGCCTATCCAGGCGAAACCCGCGATGGCCGCGACTTCATTGCGCAGGCGGTGGCGCAGCGCGTCGACGGCGTGCTGTGGGAGGCCGACCACTATCAGTGGGATCCCGCGCTCGCCGTTCCCAATGCGGGCGTGGCCGGGTTGAAGACCCGTATCGGCGAAATCGCCGCCCATATATATGGCGAACCTTCGCGCGCATTGCATATGGTCGGCGTCACCGGCACCAACGGCAAAACCTCGGTGGCGCACTGGGTGGCGCAGGCATTTTCACAGTTGGGGCGGAAAACGGCCGTCATCGGCACCGTCGGCAACGGCTTTCCCCCTGTCGGGGGCCAGCCCGGCGCGCTCACGCCTGCACTCAACACCACGCCCGACGCCGTCGAATTGCAGCAGCGCCTTGCGCTCTACCGGCAGCAGGGCGCAGTGGGATGTGCGATGGAGGTGTCGTCGCATGGCCTTGCGCAAGGACGGATCAATGGCACCCGACTCAATGTTGCCGTGCTGACCAACCTGTCGCGCGACCATCTCGATTATCACGGCGACATGGGCAGCTATGGCGATGCCAAGGCGCGCCTGTTCAACTGGCCGGGACTGCAGTGGGCCGTGCTGAACGTCGACGATGCCTTCGGCCGGCAACTGGAAAGCGAAACGCGGCCGTCGCGCGTTGCCGGCTATGGATTCCAGCGCGGTGCCGTGGTGGGAGAAAAGCTGCACCTGTCGCAAAGCGGCCTGCATCTGCACGTGCACACCGACTGGGGCGATGCCGAACTCGACGTGCCGCTGCTGGGCCGTTTCAACGCCGCCAACCTGCTGGCCGTGCTCACCGCCCTGCTGGTATCAGAGGTGAGACTGGATGACGCCTGCCGGGCATTGGCGCACATCGTCCCGCCACCGGGGCGGATGCAGACGCTCGGCGGCGACGCGCAGCCGCTGGTGGTGGTGGACTATGCCCACACGCCCGATGCGCTGGAAAAGGTGCTGGCCACCCTGCGCGAAATCGTCAGCGGCGGCCGCCTCATTTGCGTCTTCGGCTGCGGCGGCAACCGCGACAAAGGCAAGCGTCCGTTGATGGGGCAGGCGGCCACCCGGGGCGCGGACGAGGTCTGGGTCACCAGCGATAACCCGCGCAATGAAGAACCGCGTCGCATCATCGACGACATCCTTGCCGGAACAAGCGGTAAGCCGCACGTCGAAGCGGATCGCGCGCGCGCCATCTTCGAGGCGATCGGCGGCGCGCAGCAGGGCGATGTGGTGCTGATCGCCGGCAAGGGCCACGAGGACTATCAGGAGGTGAGCGACGAGCGGCTGCCGTTCTCCGATGTCGCGGTGGCGAAGAAGGCGCTGGAGGCATGGACATGAGCATGATGCGTTTGTCCGAGGCCGCAGCCATGCTCGATGTACCGCTTGCCGGCGCGGACGCCGAGGTGCTGCGCGTCTCCACTGACAGCCGCACGATCCAGCCCGGCGACCTCTTCGTCGCGTTGCGTGGCGAAAAGTTCGACGGCGGTGCCTTCGCTGCGCAGGCGCTGCAGCAGGGTGCCGCCGGCGTGGTGCTTGATCGCACCCAGGCACCCGGAATCCCGGGCGCCCTTCGCGTCGGCGACACCCGCCTCGCCCTTGGCCGGCTGGCCGCGGCCTGGCGCGCGCGCTTCAGGCTGCCGGTGGTGGCGATTACCGGCAGCAACGGCAAAACCACCGTCAAGGAAATGCTGGCGGCGATCCTGCGGATGGAAGCGGGATCGGATGCGGCGGTGCTCAATACCGAAGGCAACCTCAACAACGACATCGGGCTGCCGCTGATGCTGCTGCGCCTGCGCGAGACGCACCAGTTCGCGGTGTTCGAAATGGGCATGAACCACGCCGGTGAAATCGATTATTTGACGCGTCTGGCGCGGCCGGATGTGGCGGTGGTCAATAACGCACTCGCAGCGCATATCGGCTTTCTCGGGTCGCTTGAGAATATCGCGCGCGCCAAGGGTGAAATCTTCGCCGGCCTGGCGGACGCAGGCATCGCAGTGTTCAACGCCGACAGTGCGTATGCCGGATTGTGGCGCGAACTCAATGTGCACCGCCACAGGCTGGATTTCGGCCTGACACCGGCGGCGGCGATCCATGGTCGCTATCGGCCCGACGGCTTCGGCTCGATGCTGACCATCGCCTTGCCGAATGCCGAGCTCGAGGTGGAACTGCGGGTGCCGGGCGAGCACAACGTGATGAACGCGCTTGCCGCCGCCGCCGCCGCCTTCGCGCTCGACGTCAGTCATCGCAGCATCGTCGCCGGCCTGGCGGGCTTCAGCGGCATCAAGGGCCGTCTGCAAAGAAAGGCCGCGCTGCACGGCAGCACCTTCATCGACGACACCTACAACGCCAACCCCGATTCGGTCAGGGCCGCACTGGCGGTGCTGGCGCGGCAGCCCGGCAAGAAACTGCTGGTGCTGGGCGACATGGGAGAACTGGGGGCCGATGCCGCGGCGATGCACGCACAGATCGGGCTTGCCGCGCGCGCCGCCGGAGTGGACCGGCTCCTGGCACTGGGCGAGTTGACGAAAGAAACCGCTGGCGCATTCGGTGCCGGCGCGATGCACTTCGAACGCATCCAGGAGTTGCTTGCCGAACTCGAAAACGAGCTTGCGCCCGATACCACGGTGCTGGTGAAGGGGTCGCGTTTCATGCAGATGGAGCGTGTGGTCAAAAGCTTTACGGAAGCTCCCGACGGCCAGGCGGCGCGGGGATTGATGCCTTCAACGGGGGGGCAAGGACACTGACATGCTGCTTTGGCTATTTCAACAACTCGGCCAGGACATCCGCGCCTTCAACGTCTTCAACTACCTGACGCTGCGCGCGGTGATGGCGACGCTGACCGCATTGACGATTTCGTTCATCGTCGGCCCCGCCGTGATCCGCAGGCTGACCGCGCTGAAAATCGGCCAGTCAGTACGCAGCGACGGCCCGCAGACGCATCTGGTCAAGGCCGGCACCCCGACCATGGGCGGCGCGCTGATCCTGGTGTCGGTCAGCGTCACCACGCTGCTGTGGGCCGACCTGTCGAACGATTATGTGTGGGTGGCATTGCTCACCCTGCTCGGCTTTGGCGTCATCGGCTGGATCGACGACTGGCGCAAGGTGGTCGAGAAAAATTCGCGTGGCCTGCCTTCGCGCTGGAAGTATTTCTGGCAGTCGGTAATCGGCCTTGCGGTCGCGGCCTACCTGTGGCAAACCGCCAGCCTGCCGGCGCACACCGAACTCATCATTCCCTTCCTCAAGCATGCCACCCTGGCGTTGCCGGCCGCAGCCTTCATCGCTCTCAGCTATTTCGTCGTCGTCGGCGCCAGCAACGCGGTCAACCTCACCGACGGTCTCGACGGCCTGGCGATCCTGCCGACGGTGATGGTTGCCTCGGCACTGGCGATCTTCGCCTACGTCGCCGGCAACGCGGTGTTCTCCAAGTATCTCGGCGTGCCTTTCGTTCCCGGTGCCGGCGAACTGGCGATTTTCTGCGCCGCGATGGCGGGCGCCGGACTCGCCTTTCTGTGGTTCAACGCCTACCCAGCGGAAGTGTTCATGGGCGACGTCGGCGCACTGGCGCTGGGTGCGGCGCTCGGCGTGGTCGCCGTCATCGTGCGCCAGGAAATCATCCTCTTCATCATGTGCGGCGTGTTCGTGGCGGAAACCCTGTCGGTGATGGTGCAGGTCGCCTCGTTCAAGCTCACCGGCAAGCGCGTCTTCCGCATGGCGCCGATCCACCACCACTACGAGCTCAAGGGCTGGAAGGAGAATCAGGTGGTGGTGCGTTTCTGGATCATCAGCATGATGCTGGTGCTGGTTGGCCTGTCGAGCCTGAAATTGAGATGAACTACGACAGCCTGCAACTCTCCGGCAAGCGGGTCCTGGTGCTCGGTCTCGGCGACACCGGCCTGTCGTGCGCGCGCTGGCTGGCGGCGCGCGGCGCCGTGGTGAGCGTGGCCGACAGCCGCGAAGCGCCGCCGCACGCCGCACGCCTGGCCGAATGGCTGCCGCAGGTGCCGCTGCATACCGGCGCATTCGAGGATGCGCGGCTGCAGGCGGCCGAGCTGCTGGTGGTGAGCCCCGGTGTGCCGCTGGCCGATCCGGCGGTCGCCCGCGCCACCGCGGCAGGCGTCGAGGCGGTGGGCGACGTCGAGCTGTTCGCCCGCGCCATCCGTGCGCTTAATGCCCGGCGCGCCGAGTCTTCCAATTCAAGCGGCCCGATGCGGGTGCTCGCGATTACCGGCAGCAATGGCAAGAGCACCGTCACCGCGATGTGCGGCGACATGTGCCGCATGGCCGGGCTGACCACCTGCGTGGCGGGCAACATCGGCCTGCCGGTGCTGGATGCGCTGTACGAAATCGAACAGGGTTTCGCCTCCACGCCGCAGGTATGGGTTCTGGAATTGTCATCGTTCCAGCTCGAAACGACATCCAGCCTCGCCGCCGACGCCGCCACCGTCCTCAACCTGTCGGAAGACCACATGGACCGCTATCCCGACATGGAGGCCTACGCGGCGGCCAAGGCGCGGATTTTCAGCGGCGACGGTGTTCAGGTGCTGAACCGCGACGATGCGCGCAGCCTCGCCATGGCGAGGCCGGGCCGCAGCGTGATCAGCTTCGGTCTGGATCGCTGTCCAAAGGGCGAGAGTTTCGGCTTGTGCGAGGACGAGCTTTGTCTTGGCGGCGACATGCTGATGCCCTTGTCCGCGCTGCCGGTGGCCGGCCTGCACAATGCCGCCAATGCGCTGGCAGCGCTGGCGCTGGTCCGTGCGCTAGGCCTGCCGATGGAGGCGCTGCTGCGCGGCCTAGTGCATTTCAAGGGTTTGCCGCACCGGGTGGAAAAGGTCATGGAGATCGAAGGCGTGACCTGGTACGACGATTCCAAAGGCACCAATGTCGGCGCTACCGAGGCCGCGCTCTACGGCATGGGCAAGCGCCGCGCGGTGGTGATCCTGGGCGGCGACGGCAAGGGGCAGGACTTCGGCCCGCTCAAGGCCGCCGTCGAAGCCAATGCCCGCGCGGTGCTGCTGATCGGCCGTGACGCGCCGCTGATCGCCGCTGCCCTCGCCGGCTGCGGCATCGATAGCTACAAAGTTGAAAGCATGGCCGATGCCGTCGCGCAGGCGCATCGCCTGGCGCAGCCCGGCGATGCCGTGCTGTTGTCGCCCGCCTGCGCCAGCTTCGACATGTTCCGCAACTACGCCCATCGTGCCGAAGTATTCATCGACGCCGTAAAAAAACTGGCGGCGGAAAGGGCGGCCGGCTGATGCTCTACACCGCGCGTGCGCCCAAGCCCAGTGCCGAGCTCGATTTCAGCCTGCTGTGGCTGACACTCGGCCTATTGGTGATCGGCCTGGTGATGGTGTATTCCGCGTCCATCGCGATCGCCGAGGCGGCCAGGTACACCGGTCACAACGGCGAATTTTATTTACTGCGGCAGGGCATCTTCATCGCACTTGGCGTCGGCGTCGGCGTCGCCGCATTCCAGGTGCCGATGCGGGTGTGGCAACAGGCGGCGCCCTATCTCTTCCTCGCCGGCCTGCTGCTGCTGGTGGTGGTGCTGATCCCGGGCATCGGTCGCGAAGTCAACGGCAGCCGCCGCTGGATTCCGCTCGGCTTCGCCAACCTGCAGCCGTCCGAGCTGATGAAGTTCCTCGCCGTGCTGTACGCCGCCGACTACACCACGCGCAAGGCCGCCTTCATGCATGATTTCAGGAAAGGCTTCCTGCCGATGGCGGCGGTGATGCTGGTCGCGGGGGCACTGCTGCTGCGCGAACCTGACTTCGGCGCCTTCGTCGTCATCATCTCGATCGCCATGGGCATCCTGTTTCTTGGCGGCCTCAACTGGAAAGTCTTCGCCGGCCTGGTGGTGGTGCTGCTGGCCGGCTTCGTGCTGCTGATCCTGACCTCGCCCTATCGGCTGCAGCGCGTGCTCGGCTTCATGGATCCGTTTGCCGACCCGTATGGAAAAGGCTACCAGCTGTCGCACGCGCTGATCGCCTTCGGCCGCGGCGAATGGCTGGGGCTGGGGCTGGGCGGCAGCGTCGAAAAACTGTTCTACCTGCCGGAGGCGCATACCGACTTCCTGCTCGCCGTCATCGCCGAGGAATTCGGCTTCATCGGCGTGGCCGTGGTGATCGGGCTGTTCGCCTGGCTCATCGTCAAGGCCTTCGTGATCGGCCACCGCGCGGCCCAGCTCGAGCGCAACTTCTGCGCACTGGTGGCGCAGGGCATCGGCATCTGGCTCGGCGTGCAGGCACTGATCAATATGGGGGTGAACGTCGGCCTGCTGCCGACCAAGGGGTTGACCCTGCCCTTCCTGTCGTTCGGCGGCAGCGGCATCGTCGCCAACTGCCTGGCGATCGCCGTGCTACTTCGCATCGACTGGGAGCACCGGCAGATGATGCGGGGGAAAACCTTCTGATGGCGGTCGCCAACCGCACCCTCATGGTCATGGCCGGCGGCACCGGCGGCCATGTCTACCCCGCGCTCGCGGTGGCCGACGCCCTGCGCGCACGCGGCTGGGAAGTGTTCTGGCTCGGCACCAGAAACGGCCTCGAAGCGCGCGTGGTGCCGCAGGCGGGCATCGACATGGTATGGGTGTCGATGGGCGGCGTGCGCGGCAAGGGCGTGCTGCAGAAACTGTTGCTGCCGGCCATGCTGTTGCTTGCGTTCGGGCAAAGCCTACGCGCCATCCTGCAGCGCAGACCCGACGTCGTATTGGGCATGGGTGGCTACACCGCCTTTCCCGGCGGCATGATGGCAAGCCTGCTGAACCGGCCGCTGGTCATCCACGAACAGAATTCGGTCGGCGGCCTCACCAACCGCGTGCTGGCCTGTCTGGCCGACCGCGTGCTGACGGCATTCCCCAAGGTGTTCACGCATGCGCACGACAAGCCTATTCCGTGCCGCAGCGTGGCGACCGAATGGGTGGGCAACCCGGTACGCGCGGACATTGCCGCCATGCCGGCAGACGGACGCGCCGGCCGCAGCGGCCCGCTGCGCCTGCTGGTGGTGGGTGGCAGCCTCGGCGCGCAAGCCCTGAATGAACGGGTGCCGCAGGCGTTGGCGCTGCTGCCTGCCGAACAGCGTCCACAGGTGGTGCACCAGTCCGGTCGCCAGCATCTCGATACGCTGCGCGTCAACTATGCCGCCGCCGGGGTGGTCGCCGAGGTGCGCGACTACATCGAGGACATGGCCGCCGCCTACCGCGACTGCGATTTCGCCATCTGCCGTGCCGGCGCGATGACCGTCGCGGAACTCGCCTGTGCCGGCGTGCCCGCGCTACTGGTGCCTTTCCCGTTCGCAGTGGACGACCATCAGACCGGCAATGCCGAGTTTCTCTACGACGCCGGCGCGGCCTGGCTGGTGCAGCAAAAAGAGCTGACCGCGGAAAAACTCGCCACGCTGATCGGCGGACTCGACCGCGCCACGCTTGCCGCCATGTCGGACAAGGCCATGAAACTTGCCCGGCCCGATGCGACCCGGCAGGTCGCCGACATTTGCGAGGCACTCGCGCAATGAGACACGCCGTCAAACACATCCACTTTGTCGGCATCGGCGGCGTTGGCATGAGCGGCATCGCCGAAGTGCTGCTCAACCTGGGCTACGCGGTGTCCGGCTCGGATCTGGCCGACAACGCAGTGACGCAGAGGCTGGCGAAACTGGGTGCGCGCATCCAGCGCGGCCACGCAGCCGAAAATATTGCCGAAGCCGATGTGGTCGTCACCTCGACTGCGGTGCAGGACACCAACCCCGAGGTGATCGCCGCGCGCGAAAAGAAGATCCCCATCGTGCCGCGTGCGCTGATGCTGGCCGAACTGATGCGACTGCGGCAGGGCATCGCGATCGCCGGCACCCACGGCAAGACCACCACCACCAGCCTGGTCGCCAGCATTCTCGGCGAAGCCGGAATGGATCCGACCTACGTCATCGGCGGCAAGCTCACCGCTGCCGGCACCAATGCGCGGCTTGGCAAGGGCGATTTCCTGGTGGCCGAGGCGGACGAATCCGATGCTTCCTTCCTCTACCTGACGCCGGTGATCGCCATCGTCACCAACATCGACGCCGATCACATGGACACCTATGGCCATGACTTCGAACGGCTGAAACAGGCCTTTGTCGATTTCTGCCAACGCCTTCCCTTTTACGGGATGGCGGTGTTGTGCATCGACGATCCGCACGTACGTGAAATCCTGCCGCGCATCACCAAGCCGATCACCACCTACGGCTTCGCCGAAACGGCGCAGGTGCGCGCGATCGATGCGCGCTTCGAGCACGGCCGCATGCACTTCACCGTCAAGCGCGAAGGCTTGGCCGATCTCGGCGTGGTGCTCAACCACCCCGGCATGCACAACGTGTTGAATGCCCTGGCGGCGATTGCGGTGGCGACTGAAGTCGGCGCCCATGACGCCGCCATCGTCAAGGCGCTGGCCGAATTCCACGGCGTCGGCCGGCGCTTCCAGCGCTATGGCGAACAGACCGCCAGGGACGGCGGCATGTACTGCCTGGTCGACGACTACGGCCACCATCCGGTGGAAATGGCAGCGACGCTTGCCGCCGCGCGCGGCGCCTTCCCCGGACGGCGGCTGGTGCTGGTGTTCCAGCCGCACCGCTACACACGCACGCGCGACTGTTTCGAGGATTTCGTGAAAGTGCTGTCGGAAACCGACGTGTTGGTGCTGACCGAGGTCTATCCCGCAGGCGAGGCGCCGATCGTCGCGGCGGATGGCCGCGCACTGGCGCGCGCCGTGCGCGTGGCCGGCAAGGTCGAGCCGGTATTCGTGGAAAACGTCGCTGACCTGCCTGGCGCAGTGCGCGATCTCGCGCAGGCGGACGACGTGGTGCTGGTGATGGGCGCCGGCAGTATCGGTCAGGTGGCGCCGGCGCTGGCAGCGTGCGGTTCCGCTGGCCCGGCAGCCAGTGGAGCGAAGCCCTCCGGGAGGACAAGCCATGCGGCATAACTACCGTATGAGCGAGGTCGACATGGCGGGTGGTGCCGCGCCGGTGCTGCGCGGGCACTTCCTCTACAACGAGCCGATGAAGAAATATGTGTCGTGGCGTACCGGCGGCGTCGCGCAACGCGCCTACATCCCGGCCGACCTGGACGACCTGGTCTGGCTGGTGCGTTCGGTGCCTGCGCACGAGGATATCCACGTGGTCGGGCTGGGCAGCAATCTGCTGGTGCGAGACGGTGGCGTGAAGGGCGTGGTGATCCTGCTGCACGGCGTGCTGAAAAAAATCGCACTCGAAAGCCGCACGCAGGGCCTGCCGCCTGCGCCCGAGGGAGTCGACACGGCGCTGATCTATGCCCAGGCAGGGGTTGCCGCACCCAAGCTGGCGCGCTTTGCCGCCAACCACGATCTGGTCGGCGGCGAATTCTGGGCCGGCATTCCTGGCACCGTCGGCGGAGCGATTGCGATGAATGCCGGCTGCTACGGCAGCGAAACCTGGGACAAGCTGGTGCAGGTGCTGACGCTCGACCGCCAGGGACAGTTGAACGAGCGGCGGCCGGATGAATACGTCACCGGCTACCGCCATGTGGCGCTGAAGCGCGCACAGCAGGAATGGTTCATCGGCGGCTGGTTCCGGCTGGCCCGCGGCGATGGTGCCGCCTCGCGCGAAACGATCAAGACGCTGCTGAAACAGCGGATCGCATCGCAGCCCCTGAACCTGCCCAACGCCGGCTCGGTGTTCCGCAACCCGCCCGATGACTATGCGGCGCGGCTGATCGAGCATTGCGGGCTCAAGGGCTTCCGCATTGGCGATGCGCAGGTGTCGGTGAAGCATGCCAACTTCATCGTCAACCTGGGCAGCGCCACGGCAACGGACATCGAGCGCTTGATCGAGCACGTGGAAGACAGCGTGGAAACACGCACCAATGTGCGGCTGATCCGCGAAGTGCGAATTATTGGAGAACGGCAGTGAGCAAGTTTGGAAAAGTCGCGGTGATGCTGGGCGGCACCTCCGCCGAGCGGCCGGTGTCGCTCAACAGTGGCGCCGCGGTGCTGGCGGCGCTGACGCGGCAGGGGGTCGACGCGCATCCGTTCGACCCGGCGACGCGCAATCTCGGCGATCTGATCAGTGGCGAATTCGACCGCGTCTTCATCGCACTGCACGGGCGCTACGGCGAAGACGGCTGCATGCAGGGCGCGCTTGATTTGCTGAACATTCCCTATACCGGCAGCGGCGTGATGGCCTCGGCCATCGCCATGGACAAGTGGCGCACCAAGCTGTTGTGGCGCGCCGCCGGCCTGCCGACGGCCGACTGGGAGATTCTCACCGCCGCCAGCGATTTCGCCGCAGTGGAGAAGAAACTCGGCCTGCCGATTTTCGTCAAGCCCGCGCGCGAGGGTTCCAGCATCGGCATGAGCAAGGTGACCCAGACCGGGGCGCTGCAAGCCGCCTACGACACCGCGGCCGAACACGACGCGCTGGTGCTGGCGGAAAAGTTCATCGACGGCGCCGAGTTCACCGTCGGCATCCTCGGCGACAGCGCGTTGCCGCTGATCCGCCTGGAGCCCGCCAAGGACAAGTCCTTCTACGATTTCGAGGCCAAGTATCTGCGCAACGACACCCGCTATCAATGCCCCGCAGGCCTGCCCGATGCGCAGGAAACGGCATTGCGGAAACTGGCGCTGGAGGCCTTTCGCCTGGTCGACGGACGCGGCTGGGGCCGGGTCGATCTGATGCTGGATAGCCTTGGCAATCCCTACCTTCTGGAGGTGAACACCTCGCCCGGCATGACCGACCATAGTCTGGTGCCGATGGCGGCCCGCGTGGCGGGGCTGGATTTCGATGTTCTGTGCCTGAAGATTCTGGAACAGACGTTTATGCCCGACCGGGTACCGGCATGAGCGCATCGCCCGAACTTGCCGCCCATCCGCTGTCGCAGGTCGCCCGTGTGCTGACCTGGGGTGCGCTCGGCCTCCTGGCCTATGGCGCGGTCAGCTGGGTGGCGGCGCAGCCGTGGTTTGCCCTGCGCAACATCGAGGTGAAAACCCCGGTGGCGCACGTGACCGAAGCGCAGATCCGGCTGGTGGCCGAACGCCAGGTACGCGGCACTTTCTTTACTGTCGATCTCGAACGCGTGCGCAGCAGCCTGGAAAAACTGCCCTGGGTGCGCGAGGCACGGGTGGAGCGCCGCTGGCCCGACACCCTGGTTGTATCGCTGGTCGAGCATGTGCCGCTGGCACGCTGGAACGACAACGCGCTGGTGAACGCGGACGGCGAGGTGTTCGTGGCGGCGGCGGCGGGAAGCCTGCCGCGCCTGTCCGGCCCCGACGACAGCAGCGCCGAGGTGGTTGCCGCCTACCGCCGCCATCAGGCGGCACTCGCCCCGCTCGGCATGACCATAGCCGAGCTGCGTTTGTCGCCGCGCCGGGCCTGGCGCATGCGGCTGGACAACGGCATGCAGCTGGCGCTGGGGCGGTTGCACACCGAGGCGCGGCTGGCGCGCTTCGCCGCCCTGTATCCGCGCCTGTTCGGCGTATTGCCGGCGACACAGGACGCCGCGGTGGCCTCGCCGGACGCCGCGGCGCCCGCAGCATCGCTTGCACCCGTCACCGTCGATCTGCGCTACAGCGACGGTTTTGCCGTGCGCATGCCGGACGGTGCGTCTCCATTCAAATCGAGTAAAACATGAGCAAGCCTAGAGACCCCAAAAACCTGGTTGTCGGCCTCGACATCGGCACTTCCAAGATCGTCTGCATCGTCGCCGAAATCAATGACGAGGGCATGCTGGAGATCATCGGCATGGGCACGCACCCGTCGCGCGGCCTGCGCCGCGGCGTGGTGGTCAACATCGAGGCCACCGTCAATGCCATCCAGCGCGCACTGGAAGAAGCCGAGCTGATGGCCGACTGCAAGATCCGCGAGGTCTATACCGGCATTGCCGGCAGCCACATCAAGAGCTTCAACTCGCACGGCATGTTCGCCATCAAGGACAAGGAAATCAGCCAGATGGACGTCGACCGCGTGGTGGAGACCGCGCGCGCGGTCAACATCCCGACCGACCAGCAGATCCTCCACACCATCCCGCAGGAATTCATCGTCGACGGCCAGGAAGACGTGCGCGATCCGCTCGGCATGAGCGCGGTGCGCCTGGAAGTGAAGGTGCACATCGTCACCGGCGCGGTGTCGGCGGCGCAGAACATCATCAAATGCGTGCGCCGCTGCGGGCTTGAAGTCGGCGACCTGGTACTGCAGCCGCTCGCTTCGGCGATGGCGGTGCTGACCGAGGACGAAAAGGAACTCGGCGTCTGCCTGGTCGACATCGGCGGCGGTACCACCGACATCGCCGTATTCACCAACGGCGCGATCCGCCACACCGCGGTGATTCCGGTGGCGGGCGATCAGGTCAACAACGACATCGCGGTGGCGCTGCGCACGCCGCCGAAAGAGGCCGAGGACATCAAGATCCAGTACGGCTGTGCGCTGCGCCAGCTGGCCGACGCACGCGACATGATCGAGGTACCGGGCATCGGCGACCGCCCGCCGCGCACCTTATCCAGACAGACGCTGGCCGAATTCATCGAGCCGCGCATGGAAGAGCTGTACTCGCTGGTGCAGGCCGAGTTGCGCCGCAGCGGTTTCGAGGAACTGCTGTCGTCCGGCATCGTCATCACCGGCGGCTCGGCGGGCATGCAGGGCATGGTCGAACTCGGCGAGGAGGTCTTCCACATGCCGGTGCGGATGGGCTGGCCGCGCTACGAGGGCGGCCTGGCAGACGTCATGCACAACCCGCGTTTCGCCACCTGCACGGGCTTGCTGATGGCCGGGCTGGAGGCACGCGGGCGCGATGCGCCGAAGCTGTCCGGCAACAATTTGAAGGACATATTCGAACGCATGAAAAGCTGGTTCAAGGGGAATTTCTGATGCCGCTGCGCTTCGCTTGAGCGCTGCGACGTCGAAACGGGATTTGACGGCGGTGCCGGATGCATTCAATGCATCGCGGCGTGCACGTCAAAGGGTTTTGTGAGTGTGGTTTTTGTTTTGGCAAACACGAGGAGAGCAACATGTTTGAACTGATGGATGTAGATACCCAGGATGCAGTGATCAAGGTGATTGGCGTGGGCGGATGCGGCGGCAATGCGGTCGACCACATGATCAGCTCGGGCTTGAGCGGCGTGGAATTCATCGCCATCAACACCGATGCGCAGGCGTTGAAGCGCAATCAAGCCAGGCTGCAGCTGCAGCTCGGCAACAACGTGACCAAAGGCCTCGGCGCCGGTGCCAACCCCGACGTCGGCCGCGAAGCCGCACTGGAAGACCGCGAGCGCATCGCCGAACTGATCGATGGCGCCGACATGCTGTTCATCACCGCCGGCATGGGGGGCGGCACCGGCACCGGCGCCGCCCCGGTGGTGGCCGAGGTCGCCAAGGAACTCGGTATTCTCACCGTGGCGGTGGTCACCAAGCCCTTCATGTTCGAAGGCAAGCGCGTGCGCGCCGCCAACACCGGCATCGAAGCGCTGGCGCGTCACGTCGATTCGCTGATCATCATCCCCAACGAAAAGCTGATGCAGGTGCTGGGCGACGACATCTCCATGCTCGACGCCTTCAAGGCCGCCAATGAAGTGCTGCACGGCGCGGTCGGCGGCATCGCCGAAGTCATCAACTGCCCCGGCCTGGTCAACGTCGACTTCGCCGACGTGCGCACCGTGATGAGCGAAATGGGCATGGCGATGATGGGCTCGGCGCAGGCCAGCGGCGAAAACCGTGCGCGCATCGCCGCCGAGCAGGCCGTCGCCAGCCCGCTGCTGGAAGACGTCAACCTGGCCGGTGCGCGCGGCGTGCTGGTCAACATCACCGCATCCAGTACCGTGAAGATGCGCGAAATCCACGAGGTGATGGACACCATCAAGAGCTTCACCGCCGAGGAGGCTACCGTCATCGTCGGCCAGGTGCTCGACGACGCCATGGAAGACGGCCTGCGCGTCACCATGGTCGCCACCGGGCTGGGCAACCCCGTTGCCCGCCAGCATGCGAAGCCGATGCAGATCATCCGCACCGGCACCGACGATGCACCGATGATGACGGGCGGCAGCGAAGAGCTGCCTAGCGTGATGACCAGCCGCCGCAGCCGCACCATCCAGGCGATGACCGATTCCGGCATCGACACCCTGGACATCCCGGCTTTCCTGCGCCGCCAGGCCGACTGAGCGTGGTTGTTGCCGCTTTGGCGGCTTTACAGCCACGGCCTGCCCTTTATGCCCTTCAGGGTGCTTGCGGGCGGAGCCGGTATGACGGGGATGCCTCGCCTTGTCCGGGGGGGGCGGTCCGCGGACGGGAACCGGGTAGATGGCTGCCCGCCTGCCAGAGTGGTTAAAATGACAAAATGATCAAGCAACGCACCCTTAAAACGCCCGTCAAGGCGACCGGCGTCGGCCTGCATTCCGGCGTCAAGGTCGAGATGACCCTGCGCCCGGCCGGTCCCGACACCGGCATCGTGTTCCGGCGCATGGATCTCGATCCGCCCGTCGAGCTCAAGGCCGACCCCTATCTCGTCACCGATACCCGGCTGTGCTCGATGCTCGAATCCGGTCCCGCCAAGGTGTCCACCGTCGAGCATCTGATGTCCGCGCTCTCGGGCCTCGGCATCGACAACCTGCTGGTCGATCTCACCGGTCCCGAAATTCCCATCATGGACGGTTCCTCGGCGCCGTTCGTGTTCCTGCTGCAATCCGCCGGCATCGTCGAACAGGACGCCGCCAAGCGCTACGTGCGCATCACCCGGCCGATCGAAGTGCGCGATGGCGACAAGTGGGCGCGCTTCGTCCCGCACAACGGCTTCAAGGTCGAATTCACCATCGACTTCAAGCATCCGGTGTTCGACAAGAGCGGCAAGACCGTCAGTCTCGATTTTGCCGACACCGCCTATACGAAAGAGGTCGCGCGCGCCCGCACCTTCGGTTTCATGCATGAGGTCGAGGCCCTGCGCAACAGTGGCCTGGCACTGGGCGGCTCGCTCGACAACGCCATCGTCATGGACGAATACCGCGTGCTCAATCAGGACGGATTGCGCTACGACGACGAGTTCGTCAAGCACAAGGTGCTGGATGCCATCGGCGACCTGTACCTGCTCGGCCATCCCGTCATCGGCGCCTTCGAGGCCTACAAATCGGGTCACGCGCTCAACAATGCCCTGCTGCGCGAACTGCTGCAACACCGGGAATCCTGGGAGTTCGTCAGCTTCGAGCACGACGGGGACGTCCCCCCCGCCTTCCTCCACCTACATCCCCTTGCGGCATGATCCGGAGAACCGTAGCTGGAGGTGCCAGCGGGCGTAGCGTTCTCAGCTGGAAGACGATGCCCATCGAAGGCACGCATTTCAATGCTTATGCGGATCGTATGCTGACGATGGGCGGCCAACTGCGGTTTCCAGGATGATCGTCATTCGCCTGCTGATCGTCGCCCTGCTGATCGCGGTGGCGGCACTCGGCCTGGCGTGGCTGTTCACCGGCAATCGCAAGTACCTCGGCTATATCGGCCGGGTGCTGCGCTTCGCGCTCATGGTCGGCCTGATTGCCGCACTGTTTTATGTGGTGGAGCGCCTGGTGCTGCGCTGAACGGGTCGTTCTGCGTTCCCGGCACGCCGGATCGAAGCACCGGGCCGGCGCAATAGCGGGCCTATGCCGGTTTTGGTCGCGTGTATCCGCTGTTTTGTCATGACCGTGCCTCCTGCACTCAGGCGTCAACCGCAGAATCCAGCCGCCCCTGCTTGCCCGAAAGGGCTATAAAGAAAAAATTCCGGACGGGCAGAACAGCCCGCTTTACCCGTCGGCATGACTTGATCCTGACATTGGGGAGCTTCCATGAACGCCCTGCAATGCATCTGGCTGGTTCCACTATGGTTTTTGCTTGCCCTGTCGGGCACCTCCGCGCTAGGCCAGGAGGATGACGAGGCGTGGGCACCCACGCCGCCGCGGCTGAGCTTCACCGATGGCGAGGTGTCGTACTGGCGGCAGGGAGCCGACGCGTGGACGCGCGCGCGCCCCAATCTGGCGCTGACGGAGGGCGACGCGCTGTATAGCGGCAACGACGCCAACTTCGAGGTGCAATTCGGCAGCCGCAGCTTCGTGCGCGTGGACGCCAACAGCCAGCTGTCGCTGCTGGAGCAGGATGAGCGCCGCATCCAGTTCAAGCTGGCCGACGGGCGGGCTTCCTTCGACATGCGCAGCATCGCAGCGGGCGACACGGTGGAGGTGAACACGCCGAATGCGGTGTTCGTCATCGGGCATCCCGGCTACTACCGGGTGGAGGTGGCCGACCGCGATACTCACTTCATCACCCGCCGTGGCGGCGAGGCCACCGTGACCACGGCCGACGGCCGCTCGCTGGGTATTTATCCTTCCGAAGATATCGTCGTCACCGCAGGCAATCCGGTGAAAGTGGCCACTTACGCCGCGCCCGAGCCGGATGCCTGGGATCGCTGGAACGATGCGCGCAGCGACCGCATCGGCGAATCGATCAGCAGCCGTTACCTGCCGCCCGATGTGTACGGTGCGGAAGAACTCGATCACTACGGCCGCTGGCGCGTGGTGCCGACCTACGGCTCGGTGTGGATACCCTACGGTGTAAGCGCCACCTGGGCGCCCTACAGCACCGGCTCGTGGGTGTGGGATCCTTATTACGAATGGACCTGGATCGACGATGCGCCGTGGGGCTGGGCCCCCTTTCATTACGGTCGCTGGGTATTTATCGACGGCTTCTGGGCGTGGGCGCCGGGGCCGGTGGTGCGGCGTTCGGTGTACTCGCCTGCCCTGGTGGCGTTCATGATCCGTGGCCATGACGTGTCGGCGAGCATCAGCTTCGGCCTGCCGGGGCTGTGGTGGGTGGCGCTCTCCTGGGGCGAGCCGGTGCTGCCGTGGTGGGGGCGTCCGGAACGTCGTGGCCATCCCCGCTGGGCGGGCTGGGGCGGACCGCGCATCGTCAACAACGTGGTGATCAGGCAAACCACGGTCATCAAGGCGGAGAACATCCATTTCCACAATGCCGGATTGCCGCGCGCCGTCCACACGTTACCAGCCGACAAGTTCGGGCGCGCGCAGACTCGCCCGGTCATGGAAACGCGTTACCGTGCCACCGACTTTGCGCCGGTGCGCGGCGAACTGCCGGTCAGGCCCTCACGCGCCAGCCTGTCCGGCGGCGCACCCAAGGGGGTGCAGCCACCACGCGAAATTACCTCGCGTCCGGTGGTGTCGACGCGCATGCCGCGCGAACGGACGCAGACGGAACCGTGGCAGGACGACGAAGCGCGCCTTCGCAGCCGCGACGTGACGCAATCCCGCTACGTGATTCCGCCGGTTCGACGCGTCGAAGATGCGCGCAGCCTGCCGCGGCCGCCCCGTGGCGCCGAGGCGGGACCGGAGCGGATGCCGCCGCCGTTGCCGCCGCGCTATGGCGAGGTGAGACGGGCGGCGCCCCCGCCTCCGGCCGCTTCACGCAGCCAGCCTCCGGCTCGCGAGCGCGCGCTCCCGCGAAGTGAGACGCTGCCCTCGCCTCGGCCAGCCCGACCGCCGGCAACGGACGGCATGCAGATGCCGCGGGCACGCCCCGAGTCCGCCGTGCCGCGTGGCGAAGCCAGTCGAGACGGCAGGGCGCGACCGTTTCCTGGTCAGCCGGCCAACCAGACCTACAGGAGCCGGGACCGCAACGCGCGTTGAATGGCAGGGCCTAAAAAGAAGATGCCACGCAGACGCGGTTGCGGCCGCCGTTTTTCGCCGCATAGAGGCCGGCGTCAGCGCGGCCGATGGCCTCTTCGTAGGACTCCGCACATCGTACTGGCTGACGCCGATGCTGACGGTGACCGAGACCGGTTGCGTACCGGCGGAGAACTGCGCCTGCTCAATTTTCAGGCGCAACTGCTCGGCAACATGCTGTGCCTGCTCCAGCGCGCTGCCCTTGAGCACGATGAGAAACTCTTCCCCGCCCCAGCGGATGGCGATATCCGAGGCCCGCAATCCTTCCTGCAGGGATGACGCAATCTGGCTCAGAATATGGTCGCCGCCGGCATGGCCGAACCGGTCGTTGATCGATTTGAAGTGGTCGACGTCGACCAGGAGAATGGAAATCGGATGCGGATCGCGCCGGTATTCGGCGAAGGCCTTGTCGATGAGGATGCTGAAGGCCTGGCGATTGAGCAGGCCGGTGAGCTTGTCGGTGGCGGCCATGTCCTCGATGCGCCGCTGGTATCGCGCGAGTGCGACATGGGTGAGGAATAGCACCAGCAGGGTAATGCCGAGGCATACCGCGAGGTTGACGTAGAGGGTCTGGCGGATGTCGGCCAGCGCGGCGTCCGCGCGTTTCTCCACAAACAGGTACCACTTCAGCTCGGGAATGTAGTTCACGTTGAGCAGGTGCAGGCCGCTGTCGTTCCTGAACTGGTAGGAGCCCGATTTTTCACGCAGGATGCGGTCGACGAGGTCGCGCAGGCCCGGGGTGACACGCAGGTCGGTCTCCTGCCGCCCGGACAGGTTGCCGAACAGGACGGTCTTGCCGTGGGCGTCGACAAAGTAGATGGTGCGCTGGAAGCGCTGCTGGTAACTCGAGATGAGATGGCGCACGGCGTCCACCGTGAGCCCGACGCCGGTGGCGCCGAGGAAACGGCCGTCGAAGTCGAAGACGCGGTAGTTGACGAAAATGGTCAGGGCGTCGCGGTTGGCGAGGTCGGGGTCGACATTGATCTCGTAGGGCTCCGGCATGGCGCGCACGCGGTAGTACTAGGCGTCGCGCGGCGCCTGCGGCGCCACCTGTTTCAGGATACCCTCGCCGGTATAGTAGCGGGCGCTGCGATCGGAGACGAAGAAGCTGCTGAATGCGCCGTAGTGTGCTTTGATCTCCCGCAGGTAACGGGCCATGGCGTCGACGTCCCGCTCCCCGCCCAGCACCCAGTCGCGCAGGAAAGTGTCATGCGCCATGGTTGACGAGATGAGCACCGGCCGCACCATGTCTTTCTGGATTTCCGAATAGACATTGCTCGATGTAAGCGGCAATTCCTGGGCGACGATGGCGTTGAGGATCGTCTGCTTCGACACGTAGTAACTGCTCAGGGTGGTGGCGAAGAATCCCATGGCAAGCAGGATGCTCAGCCACAGGAGCAGACGCTGGCGTTTGAAAATACGATGTGTCGAGTACATGGTCGAGAGGAGTGGGGCAGGCGGTTTCGGCGAGCGCCCTGCGGGGCGGGACGCCAAGCCTGGCAGTATGACGCCGGCCGGGCGGTTTTCAACGGCTGCGCCCTGGTTCAATATGCAATCGAAGAGGGTGGGTGGGTAAAGGTGCCTCGTCCGCTCAGGCTTTCCGGTGATGGCGCAACAGCCGGTCCAGGGCGTCCTTCAGCGGCCCGTCCTCGATTTCCGCGTTGAGGTGCGCCAGCCCGTCCAGCGCGGCGGGCGGCAAGCCGGTTTTCTCGACCGGGTGGACGTAGCGCGCCAGCAACTCGGGGTTGACGCTGACGCGCACCGCAGTGGCGACGATGCCGCGCTCGCCGAGGCTGGCCAGCAGGGTGTCGGTCTGCTGGCGCAGGCGGCTGGCGACGGCGCCGCTGTCGCAGGCGAGGCTCAATACGGCATTTTCCAGCTGCATGACGCGGACATGCCCGGCCAGCGCGGCGGGCAGGGAACGATCAAGCGCCGCCTGGGTCTTGAGCAGGGTGCGGGCGCGCACGGCCAGAGCGTTCGGCAGTTGACTGGCGAGCAGGTCAGACAGGCTGGAGGCGCTCATGCGGGCGACACGACAGCGTCACGGGAAGCCCGTTCCGCTATGTTAAAATTCAAAGATTTACCGCGTCCTGCGGGCATTTCGGATTCCTCATGCTGCAATCCATGTTCAAGAAAGTTTTCGGCAGCCGCAACGACCGGCTGGTCAAACAATACCTGCAAAAGGTGAAAGCGATCAACGCGCTGGAACCGGCGATGGAGAAATTGTCCGACGCCGAACTGGCCGGCAAGACCGCCGAATTCAAGTCGCGCCTGGGCCAGGCCGGTACGCCCGCCGCGAGCGAGACGCTCGACAAGCTGCTGCCGGAGGCTTTCGCCGTGGTGCGCGAGGCCTCGAGGCGGGTGCTCGGCATGCGCCACTTCGATGTGCAGATGGTCGGCGGCATGGTGCTGCACGACGGCAAGATCGCCGAGATGCGCACCGGCGAGGGCAAGACGCTGATGGCGACGCTGCCTGCCTATCTGAATGCGCTGGCGGGCAAGGGCGTGCATGTGGTGACGGTGAACGACTACCTCGCCAGCCGCGATGCCGAGTGGATGGGCCGGCTGTATGGCTTCCTCGGCCTGACCACCGGGGTCAACCTGTCGCAGATGCCGCACGACGCCAAGCAGGCGGCCTACGCCGCCGACATCACCTACGGCACCAACAACGAATACGGCTTCGACTACCTGCGCGACAACATGGTCTACCAGGCGGACGAGAAAGTGCAGCGCCCGCTGGCCTACGGCATCATCGACGAGGTCGACTCGATCCTGATCGACGAGGCGCGCACCCCGCTGATCATCTCCGGACAGTCGGAGGAGAACACCGCGCTGTACCAGCAGGTCAACCTGGTGCCGCCACGGCTGACGCGGCAGAAGGACGAGGAATCCGCAGGCGACTATTCGGTCGACGAGAAGAGCCGCCAGGTGCTGCTGTCCGAAGCGGGCCACGAAAAGGTCGAGGAAATCCTCACCGAGATGGGGCTCTTGCAGCCCGGCGGCAGCCTCTACGACGCCGCCAATATCATGCTGATGCACCACGTGTATGCCGCGCTGCGCGCGCATGCGCTGTTCTTCCGCGACCAGCATTACGTGGTGCAGCCGGGCGCCGGTGGGCAGGGCGAAGTCGTCATCGTCGACGAATTCACCGGCCGCCTGATGAGCGGCCGCCGCTGGTCGGAAGGCCTGCACCAGGCGGTCGAAGCCAAGGAAGGCGTGGCGATCCAGAAGGAAAACCAGACGCTCGCCTCGATCACCTTCCAGAACTACTTCCGCATGTACCAGAAGCTGTCCGGCATGACCGGCACCGCGGACACCGAAGCCTTCGAATTCCAGAGCATCTACGGACTCGAAACCGTGGTCATCCCGACCCATCGGCCGATGGTCCGCAAGGACGAGCACGACCAGGTCTACCGCACCGCGAAGGAACGCGACCAGGCGGTGATCAACGACATCCGTGCGCGCAATGCCGCCGGCCAGCCGGTGCTGGTCGGCACCACCTCGATCGAGGCCAATGAACACCTGTCGGCCGAACTGACCAGGGCCGGCCTGCCGCACAACGTGCTGAACGCCAAGCAGCACGCACGCGAGGCCGAGGTGATCGCGCAGGCGGGCCTGCCGGGCGGCATTACCATCGCCACCAACATGGCGGGGCGCGGCACCGACATCGTGCTGGGCGGCAGCATCCAGAAGGAAACCGAAGCCATCGCTCAGGATGAGGCGCTGTCCGACAGCGACAAGGCCGGCCGCATCGATGCGCTCAAGGCCGACTGGCAGCAGCGCCACAAAACCGTGCTGGCGGCCGGCGGGCTGCACATCATCGGCACCGAACGCCACGAATCGCGCCGCGTCGACAACCAGTTGCGCGGCCGTTCCGGGCGCCAGGGCGACCCTGGCTCCAGCCGCTTCTTCCTGTCGCTGGAAGACCCGCTGCTGCGCATCTTCGCTTCCGATCGCGTGGCCGCCATCATGGACCGCCTGAAGATGCCCGAGGGCGAGGCAATCGAGCATCCGTGGGTGACGCGCGCGATCGAGAACGCGCAGCGCAAGGTCGAGCAGCGCAACTTCGACATCCGCAAGCAACTGCTCGAATACGACGACGTCTCCAACGATCAGCGCAAGGTCATCTACGAGCAGCGCAACGAACTGCTGGCGAGCGAAGACATCGGCGACACCATCCGCGCCATGCGCGACGACGTGCTGGACGATGCCATCAACCTGTATATCGCCCCCGGCAGCATGGACGAGCAGTGGGATGTGGCGGGGCTGGAAAAATCGCTGGCGGCGCAGTTCTCGCTCGACCTGCCGCTCGCGCAATGGCTGGACGAGGACAAGACGCTCAACGAGGACGGCCTGCGCAAGAAGATCATGGAGGCCGCCGATACGCTGTACAAAGAGAAGGAAGCGCTGGTCGGCGCCGACGGTCTGCGCCAGTTCGAGCGCGCGGTGATGCTGCAAAGCCTCGACAGTCACTGGCGCGATCACCTGTCGGCGCTGGATCATCTGCGCCAGGGCATCCATCTGCGCGGCTATGCGCAGAAGCAGCCCAAGCAGGAATACAAGCGCGAAGCGTTCGAGCTGTTCTCCGCCATGCTCGCCGCGATCAAGGCCGAGGTCACGCAGATCACCAGCACGGTGCAGATTCGCGCGCCCGAGGACGTGCAGGCGGTCGAACTCGAAGAGCCGTCCAATGTGCAATACCAGCACGCCGGCTACGACGAGGCGCAGGACTTTGCGGCGGCCGAAGCCGCTGCGGCAGGCCCGGCCGACGCCTACCCCAAGGTCGGCCGCAACGATCCCTGCCCATGCGGTTCGGGCAAGAAGTACAAGCAGTGCCACGGCAAATTGAGCTAAGGAGCGGCCATGCCTTACTACGTGTTCCGTATGGGAATGTTCAAGGTGCTGGAAAAGCAGGGCGAATGGGCGACCTTCAAGGAAGCCCGCGCCCACGTCAACGAACTGCGCAAGACGCTCGATCCCAAGTCCGGCGACAAGTACAGGATGATCTTCGCGGAGAACGAGATCGCCGCGCAGGAAACGCTTACTGCCGAGCGCGAACTGGACAAGACCCTGTCCGGCGACGACTGGTAAAAACCAGCGCGTGTTCAACCAGGTTTTGTATTTTGTATGATGATGCCTTATGGCTGAATACAACGAAGGCGCTTACAGACTGGCCCGCGAGGCCTATATCGAGCACAGCTGCCCGTTCGAGCGCGCGCTGCTGTCGCGTTGCGCCGGCTGCAGCCGCGCGCGCAGGCTCAATCTGGCCGACCGCGAGGCGATCGCCTGTGGTGATCCGGTGGTGCGCGAATACTGCCTGGCGTTCTACCAGGCGCTGCACGAGAACGCGCAGTTCGCGCTGAAGACCAATCCCGACACGCCGTGGCCGTTCGGCAAGGAAATCCGCGCCCAGTGCGGCGGCGTGCGCGGATTGGCCGGCGCGATGGGCGGGGCGGCGGATGAAACCACCGACATCGCCGCCACCGTGTTGCAGGGCGGGCAGCGGTTTGGCGGCAGCGCCGATTTCCCCTACTCCGAAATCATGCGTGCCGTAGTGCATTATGAACCGCGCAAACGGCGTTCGTGAACGCGAGAAGCCGGATCGGGAACCCGGGCGGGGATGTCGCTGTCTTTCAACTGACTCATTTCTGACTACATTGCCGGCGTGCGCACCCGATTCCCCCGATTTCTGCTGATCCTGCTGATGCTGGCGGTGCCGCTGCAGACGTTTGCTGCCGCCGCCATGCTGGATTGCCTGGTTGCGCCGCCGGCTGCGGCGGCGCAGATGGCCGACGCGGCGATGGCGGATTGCCATGAGCAGGAGCAATCGCCGGGCAGCCCCTCGGCATCCCCCGATTGCGCACACTGCGCAGCCTGTGCTCTGGCTTCGGCGCTGCCGATTCCGGCGGCCGACGCCGCCTCGCCGGTGCCTGCCGCGCGCCGCTATACCCCCCATCCCGCCGTAGCGTTCGGCGCTTTCGTTCCCGACGGTCCCGAGCGACCGCCCCGCCCCGACCTCACCTGAATCTCGTGCCGGGCAAAGGCACGTTTCATCGATTCTGACCGCGGCGTGTGCCGCGTGTTTGTGAGGTTCATCATGTTGAAGGCTTTTTTTCGCCATGCGGCGCCGCCGGCGCGCGCAGGTTTTTTCTGGGCGTCCGCCCTGTGGGCGTGCGCATGGAGTCCGTTGACGCCGGCGGCTTATGCCGCCGAGGCCGCGCCGCCTGAAGCGGCGGCGTCCCCCTTCCGGCACTATCAGGGCTGGCGCGACGAGCCGTTGCAAGACTGGCGCGAGGCCAACGACCGCGTCGGCGCAATCGGCGGCTGGCGCACCTATCTGCGCGAATCGCAGCAGCAGAACGACAACGACGCGGAGCATGCCCACCATGGACATTGAGAAGACAGTCATGAGGCCTTGCCCCCGGCCCCCGCGCTCCCTTGCCGTGCTGACGGCGGCACTGCTGCTGGGAGGCTGCGCGAGCCTTTCCCCGGACGGTGGGTTTGAGGCGATTCAATCCGCCGCCCGCTCGCACCTGCAGAAAGACGTCGTCTGGTCGCGCGACGAGGCCGCCCGCCCGCATATCCAGTCGCGTATCGATGCCCTGCTGGCGCAGCCGCTTTCGGCCGACGCTGCGGTGCAGATTGCGCTCCTGAACAACCCCGGCCTGCAGGCGGCATTCAATACGCTGGGAATCGCCGAGGCCGACCGGGTGGCGGCGCAGCGTCTGCCGAACCCGGGGATTTCCATTGGTCGCCTGACGCGCGGCAGCGAGGTGGAATGGGAACGCAGCCTGCATCTCAATCTGGCGCGGCTGCTGACGCTGCCGCTGCGTGCCGAGATCGAGCAGCGCCTGTTCGAGCAGACCCGGCACACGCTGGTTCTCGACGTGCTGCGCCTGGCGGCCGACACGCGCCGTGCCTATTACACCGCGGTGGCCGCCACCCAGACCGCGCAATACCGGCAGCAGGCGCTGGACGCCGCCGACGCCGGCGCCGAGCTGGCGCGCCGCATGGCGCAGGTGGGCAACTGGAGCCGTCTGAAGCAGGCGCGCGAGCAATCGTTCTATGCCGACGCCGCCCTGGCGATGGCGCGTAGCGAACAGGTCAGACTGCAAGCCCGCGAGCGCCTGACCCGGCTGATGGGACTGCCGAATGCGGACCCGCTGCAGTTGCCGCTGCGCCTGCCGGATCTGCCCGCAGCGTTGCCGGAGCTGCCCGATGTCGAGCAACAGGCGATGGCGTCGCGCCTGGATTTGCAGATGGCCCGGCTGCAGACCGAGGCACTGGCGAAAAACCTCGGACTGACCCGGCGCACGCGTTTCATCAACGTGCTGGAACTCGGCGTCGTCAATAACGGTTCGAACGAGGAATCGCAGCAACGCGGCTACGAGGTCAGCTTCGAGCTGCCGCTGTTCGACTGGGGGCAAACCCGGGTGATGGCGGCCGAGTCGCGCTACCGGCAGGCGCTCGAACGCGCGCGCGAGAGTGCGATCAATGCGCGTTCCGAGGTGCGCGAGGCCTATGCCATGCAGCACAGCCAGTATGCCGTCGCGCGGCATCTGCGTGATGAGGTGGTGCCGCTGAAAAAACGCATTTCCGACGAAAACCTGCTGCGCTACAACGGCATGCTGATCGGCGTGTTCGAACTGCTGGCCGACGCCCGTGCGCAGATTGCCGCGGTCACCGCCGCCATCGACGCCCAGCGCGACTTCTGGCTGGCCGAGGCGGACTTGCAGATGGCGCTGCTCGGCACGCCCGGCAAAACCGCACTTACCCCCGCTTCATCCGCCCCCGCCGCTGCCGTGGCGGGCGGACATTAATTAAGGATTCCCCATGACTTCAAGGCGTGATTTTTTCAAATTCACTGGCGCAGTCGCGGCCGCCGGCGTCGGTGCCGCTTCAGTCAGCAGCGTGGCGATGGCGGCGCTTCCCGAAATCGTCAGCATGGACAAGCCGGATACCCAGCCGCCGTTGATGCCGCCGTCGGGACGGCCCTATAACCCGGTGGTGACGCTCAACGGCTGGACGCTGCCGTGGCGGATGAAGGACGGGGTGAAGGAATTCCATCTCGTCGCCGAACCGGTGGTGCGCGAAATCGCTCCCGGCATGAAGGCGCATCTGTGGGGCTACAACGGCCAGAGCCCCGGCCCCACCATCGAAGTGGTGGAGGGCGATCGCGTGCGCATTTTCGTCACCAACCGCCTGCCCGAGCACACCACCATCCACTGGCACGGCCAGCGCCTGCCCAGCGGCATGGACGGCATCGGCGGGTTGACACAGCCGCCGATCCGGCCGGGCAAGACCTTTGTCTATGAATTCGTCGCGCGCCGCCCGGGTACCTTCATGTATCACCCGCATGCCGATGAGATGACGCAATTGGCAATGGGCATGATGGGGTTCTGGGTGACGCATCCCAGGGGCCGGCACCCGCTGATCGAAAGCGTCGACCGCGATTTCTGCTTTCTGCTCAATGCCTACGACATCGAGCCGGGCAGCGCCACGCCGCAGGTCAACACCATGCTCGATTTCAACCTGTGGACCTGGAACAGCCGCGCCTTTCCGGGCATCGACAGCCTGAATGTGCGCTTGAACGACCGGGTGCGCATCCGCATCGGCAACCTCACCATGACCAACCACCCGATCCATCTGCACGGGGTGGAGTTCGAGGTCACCGGCACCGACGGCGGCCCGACGCCTAAAGGCTCGCGCTGGCCGGAGGTGACCACCGACATCGCGGTGGGACAGATGCGCCAGATCGATTTCGTGGCCGCAGAAGAGGGTGACTGGGCGTTTCATTGCCACAAGAGCCATCACACCATGAATGCGATGGGACATGCGGTGCCGACCATGATCGGGGTCGATCACACCGGCATCGCCGGCAAGATCAACAAGCTCATTCCGGACTACATGGTGATGGGCGAACGCGGCATGGCCGACATGGCCGAAATGGACATGCCGCTGCCCGACAACACCCTGCCGATGATGACCGGGCAGGGGCCGTTCGGCCCGCTGGAGATGGGCGGCATGTTCACGGTGATGAAGGTGCGGCGCGAACAGCCGCGTGGCGATTATTCCGATCCCGGCTGGTACCGCCATCCGGCCGGTGCGCAGGCGCATGAATACGGCGGCGAGCTTGCGGCGCCGGTGCGTGCGCCGCAAGCCGCTTCGCCACAGGGCGCACCGGGCGATGTCGAGGTGACGGTGCGCAAGCCGACCGGTCATGCCGGCCATTGAACGAAAGGAGATGACATGCCGTTACCCGCGGTTGCGGGTTGTCCTGCTGGCGGCGCCGGCCGGCTTGCACGGTTACGATCGCCATGCCTGCCATGACCATGGTGTTCCGGGTGGTAGCCCACGGCGCCGCAGCCCATGCCGTAGTGTCATTGCTTCGGCCTGATGGAGTTTGAACGGTATTGGAGCGCGGCTTGCCGGACTGCGTGAGACGACGCGACAGGCTGGATCAATAAGCATTGAAGACAACGTTCTATCGAGGTGGCCCAACCAAGCGCCCCATCAGGATGGCGCGAAAAACACGCTGGGCTCAAACATTCCCTGGCCGTCTCAGTGAGAGAGGGGGGGCTTTTGTACTAGATTGAAAAAGGAGGCTTCCGGGTGCACTCGGATTCGAGTGCGGGAGCCCTTTCCCTCTCGTACAGGAGACCGCGATGAAACACCTATCGATATTGGCCTTTTCCCTATTCATGGCGCTGGGCGCTCCCGTGCCGGCCGCCGCTGACTCCCATATGCAGGCAGGCGAACGCGTTTACGGTTCCGAAATGATGACGCGGCAGGAGCGTGCCGAGTATCACGACCGCATGCGCGCGCTGAAAACCGAGCAGGAGCGTGAAGCCTTCCGCCAGGAGCACCACCAGAAAATGCAGGAACGCGCCAAGGCGCAGGGCAAGAGCCTGCCCGACATGCCGCCTGCAGACCGCGGCATGGGCCCGGGAGGCGGCAAGGGAATGGGGCCGGGCGGACGGGGCGGCTACGGCTACTGAACCGGTGGCACGCGCTGTCGGGGGATGGCGCTCAGGTCTCGCCTGATGCGCCGCCGAAGCGGAGCGTGGCGGCCAGTCCGTGGCCGCCGTCCGCACGTGGCAGTCCGTCGTCCAGTTCGAGCCGCGCATGCGACAACGCGGCGATGCGCGCGACGATGGACAGGCCCAGTCCGCAGCCATCACCCTCGATCTCGCCGCGCACAAAACGCGCGCTCAGTTGCGAGCGCAACGGCGCTGCGACGCCGGGGCCGTTATCGGCGACGCTGATTGCGCAAGCCGCTTCGCTGCAGTTGAGGCGCACCTCGATGCGGGCCCCCGCGCCTGCATAGCGCAGGGCATTGTCCACCAGATTGCGTACCGCGACCTGCAACCAGGCCGCCGTCACCGCAACCGAGCAGCTGGGCGCCGCATCGACCACCAGGGTTTGCCCCTGGCGCTGCGCCTGCGGCAGCAGCTCGGCGCACACCGCGGTGACGATCGCGGCAGGGTTCAGCAGCGGCGCGCTGCCCTGGCTGGCAGGGTCGACGCGCGCCAGCGTCAGCAGTTGCTCGACCAGATGCGTCATCCGGTCGACGCCCGCGATCACCTGCGCCAGCGCGTGCTGGCGGCTGTCGGCCGCTTGCGCGCGCAGCGCCACCTGGGCTTGCACCTTCAAGGCTGCCAGCGGCGTGCGCAGTTCGTGGGCGGCATCCGCAGTGAAGCGGCGTTCGTTTTCAAAGGCCTCGGTGACGCGCCGGATCAGCGCATTGAGCGCCGCGCGCAGCGGCGCGATTTCGCTCGGCAAGGGGGCCGACTCGCCGAGCGGCACCAGTGCCTGCGCGTCGAGCGCGCCGACCTGCCGTGCCACGTCGTCCACCGGCCGCAGCGAGCGGCCCACCCCCCACCATACCGCGAGCGCCATCAGCGGCAGCGCCAGCATGGCGGGTAGCAGCAGCGACAAGCCCATCTCGCGCGCCAGCTCCTCGCGGGCGGCATGGGCCTCGCCGACCACCACCCGGTATTCGGCGTCGTCATCCTGCACCGCATAAAGGCGCCAGTGCGCGCCGAGGTGCCGATGTTCGCTGAAGCCTGCCGTTAATCCCGTGTCGAATCCGGCGTGGCCGGGCGATGTCAGCAGGCGTCGGGTCTCCCCGTCATCGCTGAGCCACACTTCGAAGGCGATCGGCACCGGGTAGCGGTGGGCGTGTTCGTGCAGTTCTTTCACGAAATGTTCGACCTCGCCGCCTGCCACGATCGCCAGCAGGGTATCGGCAAGCTGCGTCAGCTGGGCGTCGAGCATTTCGTCCGCTTCGTGGTGCGCCCGCTGGTAGACCGCGAGTGCAGCCAGCAGCCAGATGAGCGCCACTGCGCCGGTCAGCAGCCACACCAGGCGGCGGCGCAGGGAATAGGGCGCCGGCGGGTTCATGCCGCGGGCGGGCGTGTCGACGCCATGTAGCCGACGCCGCGCACGGTGCGGATCAGATCGTTGCCGAGTTTGCGCCGCAGATGATGGATGTGGACTTCCAGCGCATTGCTGTCGACCGCGTCGTTCCAAGTGTAGAGCTGCTCTTCCAGCATGCGCCGGGTCAGCACCCGGTCGGCGTTTTCCAGCAACACATGCAGCAGATCGAATTCGCGCGCGGTCAGTTCGACCGCTTCGCCCGCGCGCGTCACCGTGCGCGCCGCCGGGTTCAGCTCGATGTTGCCGAGGCTGAGCACCGGTTCCGGGCGGCCATGGGCGCGCCGCACCAGTGCGCGCAGACGGGCGCTGATCTCGTCGAGGTCGAACGGCTTCAGCACATAATCGTCGGCACCCAGATCGAGCCCGCGCACCTTGTCTTCCAGCTGGTCGCGTGCGGTGAGGATCAGCACCGGCGTCGCGTCATGGCGCCCGCGCAGCCACTGCAGTACCGACAGGCCGTCGCGTTTCGGCAGGCCCAGATCGAGCACCACCGCGGCAAAGGTTTCGGCGCCCAGCGCAGCCACCGCCGCCTCGCCGTCGCGCAGCCAGTCGACGGCGTAGCCCGCCTGGGTCAGCCCGGCCTGCAGGCCGTCACCCAGCATCCGGTCGTCTTCCACCAACAATATGCGCATCGCCAGGCTTCGTCCTTCAGGTTCATTTCGGAATTCTGACCGAGTCGTCGTCGAACACGCCCTGTTCCGCTTGCCGGTGGCAGGCTGCGCAGTTGGCGGCGGATCCCACCGACTTGCGCGACCATGCTGCACGCGGCACCTCGTCGTGCTTGCGCACGAACCAGCGGGATTCGGTGATGCGCAGCGGCGCGTCCTGCGCGTCCATGCGCTGCATCACCTTGCGCCCGATGCGGCTGGTGCCGGCATCGGCGGCGTTGATCTCCAGGAACCGCAGGATATCAGCCTGCGTCGCCGGATCAAGGCTGGCGTCCTCGCCGAAGTGCTGGCCGAGCCCGCCCATCACGCGCCGCCACGAGGCTTTCGGCAGGAACGCCGGTGCGTAGGCGATATGGCAACTCGCGCATTCCTGCTGCCAGGCCTTGTGGGTCAGGCGCGGCAGGGTGTCGCCGCCGCCATCGCCGTGGGCCTCGCCCGAGGGCAGCGAAAACGCCAGCAGGCTGATCGTGCCGACTGCCGCCAGCACACCGATTCCACGCAATAGATAGTTCATGTTTGCCCCTTATTGAACCTGGCTCAGCCAGGCGATGAAATCGCCCTTTTCGCGGGCGCTGCATTCGCGTTGCAATACGTCGCCGCAGTTGCGGCGAAACCATTTTTCGACCTTGGCTGCATCGGTGAAGCGCCCGGGATTGGCCGCCGGCGCCAGCGGCTCGATGCGCTTGCCGACACGGCTGCGGCCGGGCTGTTTCGGGTCGGCGGTGTGGCAGCTGGCGCAGCTCACCGTCTGCGCATTGCGCCCGGGATGTTCGGCGCGATACAGTGCCGCGCCGCGAGCGGCGGACAGGGATGCAAGCGGGACGCCCGCCGCCTGGGCATAATGCGCCATCAGGCTGGCCGGGGTATCGGCTGCCGAGGCCACCGCCACCATGCCCAGCGCCGCCAGCCCGCTGCAGAAAAGGCGCTTAATCATGCTGCACCTCATTTTCCGCATCGAGATATTGCTTGCCGGTGAGCATGCTCTGCGCCACCCGTTCGCCACGCAGCTGGTGGAACACCAGCGCTGCCATGTGTAGGCCGATAAAGCCGAGCAGCAAGACGAAGCCGGCCTCATGCGGGTCGCCGAGCACGTCTTCCAGCCAGCCGGCATTGCCCAGCCAGGCCGCCAGCGGGCCGGTCTGAAACTCGCTGGCGGCGAGCCCCAGCCCGGTGACGGCCATCAGCGCCATCACCCCATAGGCAAACAGATAGCCCAGGCTGGCGATCGGGTCGTGCCCGCTGCGATGGGCGCCCGGCAGGCGCAGATTTCTGAGGCTGTCCTTCCAGACGGCGGGGTGCCACAGATCGCGCCAGCGCGCGCTGGGCGGCCCGACCAGCGCCCACAGTAGGCGTGTCAGCAAGCCGGCCGTCAGCACATAGCCGCTGACGATATGCAGATTCCAGAGCGTGTCTTCATAAGGGCCGTGTTCGAATAGCTCGGCCAGCTGGCTGGTGGCGATCAGCGCCAGGATGGAAAACGCGATGAGCCAGTGCAGCAGCCGCAGCAGCGGGTCGTATACCCGGCGGGCCTGAATCGTGGTTGGATGCGACATGGTGACCTCCTGCTGTCATGCGATGAGGCCACTGTAGGCGGACTTTCTTAGGGGAGCCTTAAGCTGTCGTCCCGCTGCCGGGCGCAACTCCGTTTCCGGCCTGGCCGGCCGCCATGGTACGAAATCGCGAATTGAACTGCGGGAAATGCCCGATTAAGCTGGCGCCTGGCTGCTACTTAAGGCTGGCTTAAGCTGCGATGCGCAGGATGCAGCCAGGATCCTGCGGATTCCGAAAACCTCCCCATTATTTACAGGCCTGATTTCCCCCGTTCACCGTGACCTGCCGATTGCCCNGCTTTTTGATGCTCTGGTTCGTCATCGCCCTGCAGGCGATGGCGCCGTTCATCCACGCCCACGCGGGCGCGGCGCAGCCGGGAAGCGGCCATGCGGGTCACGGGGGCTTCCTGCATGTGCATCAGAAGGCGCATGCTGATGTGTCCTACCATGCGATTGCTGCCGATGGGCACGGCGCGGAAATTGCGGTGGCGCAGGGCATGCGGCTGCGCCATGCGGCGCCAGACAGCGTTGCCATGGCGCAGCCGGCCGCGCCGTGGCAACGCTGTCCGGCCGCTGCGACGGCCAGCCCCTGCGCGAGCTGGCCGGTGCCGCCGCCGTTGTATCTTGCGCCGCCCCCCCATACGCTTCCCCATGCTTTAGCGCCGCCCTTCGTTTGATCGCCCTTTCGGCGCGTCTGCTGCTGCGTGCCCGTCTTTTTTTCATGGAGATCAAACATGGCTACTGGTTTTTTTGCCGCCCCTATCCTCGTCGTGGCGCTGCTGAGCGCCACCCCCGCTTTTGCCGCCGACGTCCTGCCCCTGACCGCCGCGCAGAAGAAAAATCTCGGCATTGCCACCGTGGCTGCGGCCACTCAAAGCGCCAGTCCGGCACTCACCCATACGGCGCGGGTGACGCTGCCGCCGGCCAGCGTGCGCGTGATCGCGGCGGCAGGCGCCGGACTGGTCACGCAGCTCCATGTGCAGCCGGGCGATAGCGTCAAGCGCGGGGCGCCGCTGGTCACCCTGTCGATGCCGGGGCTTGCCGATGCGCAGAATGCGCTGACGCAAGCGCGGCTGAGAGCGCAACTCGCCGCCGACAATTCCGCGCGCGACGAAAAACTGTTCAGCGAAGGCCTGATCGCCGAATCGCGCTTGCGTGCCGCGCGTGCCGAGGCGCAATCGGCACGCGCTTCGCAAGGGGCGGCGCAAACTGCGTTGTCGCTGCTGGGGGCCGGCAAGGTATCCGGCAGCACGCTTACACTGACGGCGCCGATCGCCGGCGTGGTGACGGAGAGCGCGGCCGAGCCCGGCCAGCGGGTTGACGCGGGGGTGGCGCTCGCCAAGCTGGCCGACCTGTCGAAGCTGACGCTGGAAATTCCGCTGTCGACCGCGCAGGCGCGGCAGGTCGCTGTCGGCCAGACGGTCAGTGTGGTGGGCAGCAGTGCCGGCGGGCGCATCATCGCGCTGCTGCCGCAGCTCAATGCCGCGCAGAGCGTGCTGGCGCGCGCCAGCCTGGCCGATCCGCAGAAACTGCTGCGCCCCGGCCAGTCGGTGCAGGCGGCGATCGCCGGCACCCAGGCGGCGCAAAGCCTGAGCGTGCCCGCCGCCGCCCTGGTATGGAAAAACGCACAGCCCCATGTGTTCGTCGAAACCGCGCAGGGCTTCCAGCCGACGCCGGTGCGGCTGCTGCGCCAGAACGCCAGCCAGGCGGAAGTCGGCGGGCTGGCCGCGGGCAGCCGCGTTGCCGTCAAGGGCGTGGCGGCGCTCAAGGCGCAATGGTTGGGGGAATAAGCCATGCTCAACATCCTGACCGAATTCGCGCTGGCGCGGCGCTGGCTGATGCTCGTCATCGCGCTGGCGCTGGCGGGGCTGGGCGTACGCGCCTTCCACCTGCTGCCGATCGATGCCTTTCCCGACGTTTCCACCACCCAGGTCAAGCTGATTCTGAAGGCGCCCGGCATGACCCCGCAGGAAGTGGAAGCGCGCATCACCCAGCCGGTTGAAACCGAACTGCTGGGGATTCCGCACCAGACCATCCTGCGCAGCCTGTCGAAGAACGCGCTGGTCGACATCACCGTCGATTTCGAGGAGGGCACCGACATCTACTGGGCGCGCCAGCAGGTGGCGGAACGCTTCGCCAATGTGAAGGGCGACCTGCCGGCCAACGTGTCGGGCGGACTGGCGCCGATTTCCACCCCGTTGTCGGAACTCTTCATGTTTACCATCGAGGGGCCGCTGACGCTGGCGGAAAAACGCACCCTGCTCGACTGGACGATCCGCCCGCAGCTGCGCGCATTGCCGGGGGTGGCCGACGTCAACGCGCTGGGCGGCCACGTCGCCACTTTTGCCGTGAGTCCCGATTCCGCCGCACTGACCGCGCGCGGGGTGACGCTCGACGAATTGCGCACGGCGCTGGAAACCAATGCCCGCAACAACGGTGCCGGGCGCGTCAACGAGGGCGAGGAAACCTGGGTGGTGCGCGTCAGCGGCGGCATCGGTTCGCTGGACGATCTGCGCCATATCGGCGTCAAGACCGTCGCCGGCGTGGTCGTCACCGTCGGCGACGTGGCGCGCGTGGAAATGGATGCGCTGACCCGTTACGGCGCGGTGACGCAAAACGGCCAGGGCGAAGCGGTGGAAGGCCTGGTGATCGGCCTGAAAGGGGTGAACGCGGGCGAACTCATCAAGAACGTCAAGGCCAAACTCGCCGAGATTCAGGCCACCTTGCCCGCGGGCGTGAGCGTTTCGCCGTTTTACGACCGCGCGCAACTGGTCGACCGCGCCGTCGGCACCGTGAGCAAGGCCCTGCTGGAGGCGGCGGTGCTGGTGGTGATCCTGCTGCTGCTGTTCCTCGGCAACCTGCGCGCCGCCATCGTGGTGGCGCTGATCCTGCCCTTGTCGGTACTGGCCACCTTTGTGCTGATGCGCCAGTTCGGCCTGTCGGCCAATTTGATGAGCCTGGGCGGGCTGGCGATCGCGATCGGCCTGCTGGTCGACGCCGCGGTGGTGGTGGTGGAAAACATCGTCGCGCACCTGGCGCACGATCCGGAAAACACCGAAGTCAGGCCGGTCCAGCGCGTGCTGTGGGCGGTGCAGGAAGTCGCCAGCCCGGTGGCGTCGGGCATCGCCATCATCGCCATCGTCTTTCTGCCGCTGCTGACGCTGGAAGGGCTGGAGGGAAAGCTGTTCAGGCCGGTTGCGCTGACCATCGTGTTTGCGCTGGCGGCTTCCCTGCTGCTGGCGCTCACCGTGATTCCGGTGCTGGCCTCGTGGCTGCTGAAGCAGACCGCCCACGAGGATCCGTGGCTGCTGCGCAAGGCGCGGGGCATCTATGTTCCCTTGCTCGACCACGCGCTGGCACGCCCGAAAATCGTTTACGCCACCGCCGGCGTGCTGATGCTGGCGGCGGCCGGCGTGTATCCGCTGATCGGCAAGACCTTCATGCCGGTGATGGATGAGGGCGACATTCTGGTGCAGCTGGAAAAACTGCCGTCGATCAGCCTGGAACAGTCGGTTGCGCAGGATCTGCGGGTGCAGCAGGCGCTGCTGAAGAACGTGCCGGAGATCCGGCGCATCGTCGCCCGCGTCGGTGCCGACGAACTCGGGCTGGATCCGATGAGCCTCAACGACACCGATTCGTTTCTGGTGCTGAAGCCGATCGCCGAATGGCGCCGCCCGGACAAGGAATGGCTGACCGAGGAAATCCGCAAGGTGGTCGAGGGCTTCCCCGGCATTGCCCACAACTTCACCCAGCCGATCGACATGCGGGTGTCGGAGATGCTCACCGGTTCGCGCGGCGACGTCGCGATCAAGATTTTCGGCCCCGACCTTGCCACCCTCAACCGGTTGGCGGGCGAGATTTTCAGGGTGGTCGAGAAAGTCCCCGGCGCCTCCGATGTGTACACCCAGCAGAACGAGGGGGTGCAGTATCTGCAGGCGGAAATCGACCGCGACGCCGCCGGCCGTTTCGGCCTCAGCGCCGACGACATCGCCGCCTTGCTGCGCACCCAGCTGGAAGGCGAAGTCATCGGCGTGATCCAGCAGGAGGGGCGGCGCGTACCGTTGCAATTGCGCGGGCCGCCAGGCCTGCGCGAGTCGCCGGATGCCTTGCAGGGGATTCGCCTGGTGCTGGCGGACGGCCGCGAAATCAGCCTCGATCAGGTGGCGCACCTCAAGCGCACCAACGGTCCGGTGGCGGTGAAGCGGGAGAACGCGGCGCGCTTTACGGTGGTGCAGACCAATGTCGCCGGGCGCGATCTGGTCAGCTTCGTCACCGACGCCCAGGCCGCTGTCGCGGCGCAGGTCAAGCTGCCTGCCGGCTATCACCTGGCCTGGGGCGGCCAGTTCGAAAACCAGCAGCGCGCCGCGCAACGCCTGATGATCGTGGTGCCGGTGGCGCTGCTGCTGATCGGCTTTCTGCTGTATGTCACCTTCGGCGACCTGCGCCAGGCGCTGCTGGTGATGATGAACGTGCCGCTGGCGCTGATCGGCGGCATCTTCGCGCTGGCGGCGTCGGGTGAATATCTGTCGGTGCCCGCTTCGGTCGGCTTTATCGCCTTGCTGGGCATCGCGGTGTTGAACGGCGTGGTACTGGTCAGCTACTTCAACCAGTTGCGCAGCGAGGGCTTGAAGGGTGACGCCATCGTGCGCGACGGCGCGCTGCGCCGCCTGCGCCCGGTGCTGATGACCGCCAGCATCGCCGCTTTCGGCCTGGTGCCCTTGCTGTTCGCCAGCGGCCCCGGTTCCGAAATCCAGCGGCCGCTTGCCATCGTCGTCATCGGCGGCCTGGTCAGCGCCACCTTGCTGACGCTGGTGATGCTGCCGCTCTTGTATCGCCAATTCATTCTGAAAGGAGCGCGCGCATGAAGGCCGTGCACAAACTGACCCTCGCGCTCGCGCTGGCGTTCGCAGCCAATGCGAGCGCCGATTATCTGCCCGACCCGGCGGCGGCGGAAGCGGCGCTGCGCGCCTCGCCCATGGCTGCCCAGGCGCGCGGCGAACTGGCCGCGCAGACGCTGCGCGGGCAGAGCCTGCAACGTGGGCGCGAAGAGTGGTTGGTGGGGGCGGATCTGGCGCAGCGCCGCGTCCAGACGACGCCGCGCGACAACCAGGCCGAATGGGGGGTGGCGCTGTCGCGTCCATTGCGGCTGCCCGCCCGCGCCGCTGCCGACCATGCCCTGGCCGGCGCCCTCACCGCGCATGCCGAAGCGGGCCTGGGCGAAGCGCTGCATGAAAGCGGGCGGCAACTGCTCGCGTTATGGTTCGACTGGCTGGGTGTCGCCAGCCAGTCGCAGCTCTGGCAGTCGCAGCTGCAGCTTGCCGAACAGCAGCTCGCGGTTGTGAATGCGCGGATTCGCCTGGGCGAGTCGCCGCGCGCCGAGCGCGTCAATGCCGAAGCGGCGCTGGCGCAGGTCCGCCTGCAGCAGCAGCAGGCAGCGGCGCACGAGCAGCAGGCACGCAGCCGCCTGCTGGCGCAATATCCCGCGCTGCCGGTCGCGGCGGACGGCCCGCTGCCGCTGCCGCTGCCGCCTGCCGGCACGGCGGAGGACCACGTCGCTGCCGTGCTGGCGCACAACCACGAGCTTACGCGCGCGCGCCGCCTGACCGAGGTGCTGCAGGCCGAGGCGCGCAAGCTGGCCCGGCACCGCAGCGCCGACCCCAGCGTCGGCGTGTTCTACAAAAACGAGGCCGGCGGCAACGAGCACGTGCTGGGATTGAATCTCGGACTGACTTTGCCGGGTGCGGCCCGGCGTTACGATCAGCAGGCAGCCGAGCAGTTGGGCAGCACCGCGCAGGACGCCGCCATCCAGCTTGAGCGGCGGCTACGCCAGGAGGCGCGCGCCGATTTCGAAGCGGCAGCGGCGCAGGCTGCCAACTGGCAGCAGGCCGACCGGGCCGCTCAGGCACTGGATGAAGCGGAAAGGCTGGCGGCGCGCGCTTACAGCCTGGGCGAAGGCAGCCTCGATCAGGTGTTGCTCAATCGCCGGCTGGCGCTGGAAGGGCGCCTGCAGGCGCAGCAGGCGCAATTGATCGCACTGGCCACCGATGCCCGGATGAAACTGGACGCGCATCGGTTGTGGCCGCTGGACGTGGATACAGACACTGCGCACGCGCATCCGTAACGAGCGCAGCAGTCAGTCGGGAGCCGCCGCGGGCGCGGCCGCGTTGTGGCTCATTTGCCGCGCCTCTTCCTGCATGGCTGCGATCTGCTCGGGTTTCAGCTGCCATACCAGGCTGTCGCGCGCCTTGGCGGCAGCGTCCACGCCCTGTGCAGCTGCGAGGTTGAACCACAGGTAGGCGCGCGCCTTGTCGATCGCGGTGCCGGTACCGTAGCGGTAGAGTTCGCCCAGACTGTATTGCGCCTTGGCGTAGCCGCGTTGCGCCGGTTTTTCGAGCCAGCTGAACGCCGCGCGGTAATCCTGCACCACGCCGCGTCCTTCCAGTAGCGCAAGGCCGTATTGATATTGCGCCTCGGCCAGGCCCTGCCGGGCTGCCAGGGCAAACCACTTGGCGGCTTCCTTGTTATTCTGGATCACTCCGTCGCCCTCGGCGTAGCGCAGCCCCAGCTGCAATTGCGCTTCGGCATCGCCCTGTGCGGCGCGGGTGTGCGGCAGGCTATCGGGTACGTGCGTTGCCGGCATGGCGGCGGGGTGCTGATTGAGGGCGAACCAGGTGGTCACGCCGATCAGCGCGCCGACGCCCGCCAGCAATAGCAAGGGCTTGAGCGGGCTGAACACCCAGAAGCGATGGCGGCATTCGCGGCAGCGCAACGGCGCGTACAGCAGCATGCGGCGCACGCCGTCATGGGCGTGGAGTGCCGCGCTGCGGATCTGGTCGCTCCCGCATTTTGGACAGACGCGCGTCATGACGCGGTTTAGCGCGATTGCGCGGCGAGGTGATCCACCGCGGCCTTGACGTCGGGGTCGGCCAGCACCGGGTTGCCGCCTCGGGCCGGCATGGCGCCCTTGCCTTGCAAGGCGGAGGCATAGAGGGCGTCCATGCCCTGCGCCAGGCGTGGTCCCCAGGCGGCAGCATCGCCCGCTTTCGGGGCGCCGGCCACACCCTTGTCGTGGCAGAAAGCGCACGCCTGGCGATAAACCTGCTGGCCGCGCGCGAGATCTGGCTTGGGTGCGCTGGTCGCGGCCTCGTCGACGGGCTCGGCTGCAGGCGCCGATTCGACCCGATCGGCCGCATCGGGTCGGACTGCCGCGGGCTTGCTTGCCGTAACGGGCCGGGGAGCCGGGGCGGCCACGGGCTGTGGCGCAGGTGTGGATTCAGCTGCCGGGGTCGCTTCCGGCCTGGGTGCCGCTGCAGCCTGTAGCGCAGGCGGCGTTTCGACGGGCAGGGCCACCGGCGCCGGTTCGGCCTGTGGGGGGGCCGGCACGGCGAGGGTGCCGGCCGGTGCGGCGGCCTCTTCGGCTTTGCCGCAGGCAAGCAGTAAAGCCGTTGCCGACGCGATCAGGAAAACAGGGGGGTTCATCGAGGTGTGCACCGGTTGTCCGGAAAGCCCCACCACGCCTTACAGTTTGCCGCCTGCCTCGACGAACAGATAGCCCACCGCATTCGCCAGATCGGCTTCCGGCAGGCTGGCATTGCCGCCTTTGGCGGGCATGCCGCGAATGCCGTTCAGTGCATGGCTGTATAGCGTCGCATAGCCCTGGCCCACGCGCGCATCCCAGGCCGCCTTGTCACCCAGCTTGGGTGCGCCGGCTACGCCGCTCGCGTGACAGACCGCGCAATTGGCTTCGTAGGCGATCTTGCCCTTGGCCGGGTCGGGCTTGCCGGCCGTGGCGGGCGCGGCTGCGGCTGGCGCCGCCGCTTCTGGCGCCTTGAAGCTGGCACCTGCCGAGTTGGCCATGTAGACCACTGCGCGCGCCACTTCCTCGTCGGACAGATCGCCGCCGCCGCGCGGGGGCATCTGGCGAATGCCTTCGATGGCATGCTTGACCAGGGTGTCGTAGCCCTGGCCGAGGCGACTGCCCCAGTCGCCCGTGTTTTCAAACTTGGGTGCGCCCAGTGCGCCGGCGGCGTGACACGCGGCGCACACGGCAGCGTAGACTTCCTGGCCGGATTTTTCGACTTTGGGGGCGTTGGCGTCGAGCGCGGCCAGTTGCGCGACCGGCTTGATGCGCGCGAGGGTGGCTTTCTGGGCGGCTTCGCTGGTGGTGTCTGGCTTGTGGTTGTCCTGGATGCTGAGCACCAGCATCACGATCAGGAAAATCGCCAGCAGGGGCGCGAACAGTCCGGCAACAACGGAAATGATGACTTCCTGCGGGGTGGCTTGGGTCATCTTGGCGTGCGAATCGGCCATGAAATTATCCTTGGTGGGGGTGGCGTCGAAAGCCGCGATTATAAGGAAAGCGGCCTCGACAGGAAAGGGCGGTGCCCCCGGCGGATGGACGGCACGCGGCAAACCCGCTATGCTTCGCCGACTTTGCGCCCGTAGCTCAGCTGGATAGAGTACTGCCCTCCGAAGGCAGGGGTCGTGCGTTCGAATCGCGCCGGGCGCGCCAGTTTTCAGGTCACCATCGGTTTCAGCCCTTGCCCTGCCGGGGTTTAATCTCTGTAGCGCGGGTTTACACTTGGGGCCAAATTCATTTCGAGCGCTTCAATCATGGCCATTCCCACTCCTACCGACATCAAGCTCCACCAGGCTTCACGCAAGCTGGAAATCGCGTTCACCGACGGTGCGCGGTTCGAACTGCCGTTCGAATTCCTGCGTGTCTACTCGCCGTCCGCCGAAGTGCGCGGCCACGGCCCCGGCCAGGAGGTGCTGCAGGTCGGCAAGCGTGACGTGCTGATCAATGCCGCCGAGCCAGTGGGCCTCTATGGCATCAACTTCTTCTTTTCAGACGGCCACAATACCGGGATTTATTCCTGGGAATATCTCCACGACATCGGCACCAATCAAGCCGCGCTATGGGACGAGTACCTGAAGCGGATGGAAGCCGCCGGCGCCTCGCGCGACCCCGGCATCGCCAAGATGTTCGAGCAGCGTCCCAAGGGGAAGTAAGCCGCGTGCGCGTCCGCCATGCCTTGCCCAGCGCGCCCTCCGGGGCGCGTTTGGTTTGGATGGCGGACAGGCTTGTGCGCCGATGAGCTTCGTCGCCGCCGTTGCCGCAACGATCGCCCGCGCCAGCGGGATACCTTTTGCCGCCACTACGCTGCGCCCGCTCGGCGGCGGCGACATCAACCGGACCTTCAGCGTGAGCGACGGTTTGCGCCGCTACTTCGTCAAGGCGAATCGCGCGGAGCGGCTGCCGCTGTTCGAGGCCGAGACGGCCGCGCTGCACGCGCTCACCGCGGCGCAGGGCGTGCGGGTGCCGCAGCCGCTGTGCGCGGGCACGGCGGCGGGCCAGGCCTTTCTGGTGCTGGAGTATCTGGACCTGCACGGCAGCGGCGATGCCGCCCAGCTGGGTGAGCGGCTGGCGCGCCAGCACCGTGTGCCGCAGCCCCAATTCGGCTGGGCGCACGACAACTGGATCGGCAGCACGCCGCAGCGCAACGGCTGGACGCGCGACTGGATCACATTCTGGCGGACGCAGCGGCTTGGCTACCAGCTGGAACTGGCGGCGCAAAACGGCCATGGCGGCGCGCTGCAACGGGATGGCGAGAGACTGCTCGCCGGCCTCGACGCTTTCTTCGGCGGCTATGTGCCAGCCCCCTCGCTGCTGCATGGCGATCTGTGGGGCGGCAACCACGGCTACCTCGCCGATGGGACGCCGGTGATTTTCGATCCGGCGATCTATGTCGGCGACCGCGAATGCGACCTCGCGATGAGCGAACTGTTCGGCGGTTTCGCAGCGGATTTTTACGCCGCCTACCGCGCGGCCTGGCCGCTCGACCCCGGTTATGCGGGGCGCAAAACGCTCTACAATCTTTACCACATCCTCAACCACGCCAACCTGTTCGGCGGCGGCTACGTGGCGCAGGCCGCGCGCATGACCGCCCAACTGCTGGCGCAGATTCGATAGGCTTTCCATGTTGCAGCGTCTGCTCGTTCTGCTTCTCGCGCTCGGCCTCGCCGCCTGTTCCGGTCTGCCGCTGAACGCTGTTGCCCCCAAGGTGAGCGTCGCCGAAGTCGACGTCAAGAGCCTCGGCCTGTTCGAGCAGCACTTCGATGTGGGGTTGCGGGTCAGCAATCCGAACGATTTCGAGCTGAATGTCGAGGCGCTGGATTTCGAGCTGGAGGTGAACGGGCGTCCGTTTGCGCGGGGGCTGTCGCGGGTGCCGACGCTGATTGCGGCGACGTCCAGCACGGTAGTGCGGGTGGACGCGATCATGCAGTCGAAGCACCTGATCCAGCAGATCAAGACCCTGCCGCCGGAATCGCTGAAGCACGGGGTGCCCTATCGCATCAAGGGCCGGGTCAAAACCGACCGCTCGTCCAGCTGGCTGCCATTCGATCATGCGGGCGTGGTCGGCGGCGACGAGAAAAGCCCCGGGGGCCGCGCAATCTGAGCGCCCGGGGCGCGCTCAGCCTGCCAACGCCCGCAGGACGGGCACGTCCAACCCGAACTCATCCGCGTGCCCGATTGCGCGCGCCAGCCGCGCCGGCGCCGAGCGCCCGGTGCAGCCGTGATCGGGATCGCCGTCGAATGCTTCGAGCATGCCGGCGATCAGCGCGTCGCGATCGTGTTGCGCGCCGGTGAGCGCGTCCTGGATGTCCATCACCTCGTTCGCCACCCGGCGCGTGAAGGTTTGGTGCTGCGCCCACAGCGGTCCCACGCTGCCGCCTGTTTTCAGTCCGGCGAGGTTGGTGGTGAGAATGTAGACGTTCTTGCGGACCAGTTCGAACAGCAGTTCATCGCCCAACGCGACTTCGCGGCACGGCAATCCGATCGAAGTCAACGCACGGCACAGCAAGGCGGCGCCGGGACCGGCGACGGGAGACGCGATCAGCGGCCTGGCGTCGATGCCCTTCTTCTTCTCGAACCACACCGAGATCACCGTGGGCTCGCTGTAGCCGTGCGCCTGCCAGTCACGCGGCAAGAGTTCGTTCTGGATCAGCGCGACGCGCGGCCTCCAGACTTCGGGTAGCGCCGCCAGCACGGCATGCAGGTCGTTCTCGGCAACCGCGACCAGCACCAGCGCCGGATCGGGATGCGCCTGCGCGACGCTGGCCATGTCGTCGCCGCGGTTGACCGGCACCACGGTGTGGCCGGTACGCAGCAGGCCGCCGGCGAACACGCGGCCGAGCTGGCCGAGGCCGATGATGACGATTTCGCTCACTCGAGGCCCTTCGAATGCAGGTATTCGTCGTAGTTGCCCATGTAGAACTCGACGCCCTCGGGGGTGATTTCGAGGACGCGCGTGGCCAGACTGCTGACGAACTGGCGATCGTGCGAGACGAAGATCAGCGTGCCCTTGAACAGGTCGAGCGCGAGGTTGAGCGACTCGATCGATTCCATGTCCATGTGGTTGGTCGGCTCGTCCATCACCAGCACGTTGTGGCGGCCGAGCATCAGCTTGCCGTAGAGCATGCGCCCTTTTTCGCCGCCGGACAGCACGCGCACCGATTTCTTGACGTCGTCGCCGGAGAACAAGAGGCGCCCGAGAATGCCGCGCAGCACCTGCTCGTCGTCGCCCGGCTGGGTCCACTGGTGCATCCAGTCGGTGAGGTTCTTGTCCATGTCGAAGTCGGCGACATGGTCCTGCGAGAAGTAGCCGACGTTGGCGTTTTCGCTCCAGCGCACCTCGCCGAATTGCGGCGTCAGTTCGCCCATCAGCAGCTTCATCAGGGTTGATTTTCCGACGCCGTTGCCGCCGATGACGGCCATCTTTTCGCCGGCTTCCAGCGAGAAGCCGAGATTGGTGAAGAGCGGCGAGCCGTCGTAGCCGAACTTGAGATTCTCGACTTCGAGCGCGCGGCGGTGCAGCGCCTTCTCCGGCTCGAAGCGGATGTACGGGTTCTGGCGTGACGACGGCTTGAAATCCTCGATCTTGATCTTGTCGATCATCTTCATGCGGCTGGTGGCCTGGCGCGCCTTCGACTTGTTGGCCGAGAAGCGGCGCACGAATTCCTGCAGCTCGGCCACCTTGTCCTTGGCCTTGGCGTTGGCGCTGGCCTGGCGTTCCTTGGCCTGGGTCGAGGCCAGCATGTAGTCGTCGTAGTTGCCGGGATAGACCTTGATGGTGCCGTAGTCGAGGTCGGCCATGTGGGTGCAGACCTGGTTGAGGAAGTGGCGGTCGTGCGAGATGACGATGATGGTGGCGTTGCTCTCGTTCAGCACGTTTTCAAGCCAGCGGATGGTGTTGATGTCGAGGTTGTTGGTCGGTTCGTCGAGCAGCAGGATGTCGGGATCGGAGAACAGCGCCTGCGTCAGCAGCACGCGCAGCTTGAAGCCGGGCGCGATCTGGCTCATGGGGCCGTTGTGCTGTTCGGTGGGGATGCCGACGCCAAGCAATAATTGACCGGCGCGGGCCTCGGCGTCGTAGCCCCCCATCTCGCCGAACCGGGCTTCCAGTTCGGCGGCGTGCAGGTAGTCTTCCTCGCTCGCCTCCGGGTTCATGTAGATGGCGTCCTTTTCCTGCATCACCTTCCACATTTCGGCATGGCCCTGCAGCACCACGTCGAGCACGCGCTGCTCCTCGTAGCCGAACTGGTCCTGGCGTAACCAGGCCATGCGCTCGCCGGGGTCGAGCGAGACGTTGCCGGCGCTCGGCTCCAGCTCGCCAGCCAGTATTTTCATGAAGGTCGACTTGCCGCAGCCGTTGGCGCCGATCAGGCCGTAGCGGTTGCCGTCGCCGAACTTGACGTTGACGTTCTCGAACAGGGGTTTGGCGGCAAATTGCAGGGTGATGCTGGAGGCGGTAAGCACGGAGGTGTCCTGAAATGCGGGAAAAACGCGGCATTTTAACACCCTGTGCAGGAGGCCACAGGCGCCCCTGCCCGCAGCGTGCTCTAGGCTTTGCTACGCAACGCCGGGTGATCGGCGACCGGCCGGTCGAGGTGATAGCCCTGCACCAGGTCGACCCCGAATCTGCGCAGCAGGGCGAGCGTCTGGCTGTCCTCGACGTATTCCGCCACCACCGACTTGCCGAGGCCGAGGGCGACGCTGACCATGGCTTGCACGAACACCTGGTTGTCGGGGTCGCCGGGCAGGTCGCGGATGAAAATGCCGTCGATCTTGATGGTATCGACATGCAGATGCTTGAGATAGGCGAAGGAGGCGAAACCGACGCCGAAGTCGTCGAGGCTGACGCCGCAGCCGAACTGGCGCATTGCCTCGATCATGCGCTGGGCATCGTGGAGGTCGGAAACCGCGGCGGTTTCGGTGATTTCGATGATCAGGCGGGCGGGGTTGACGCCGGTCAGCCGTAGCTCGTTGCCGATGTATTGCGGCAGGCCGGGCTCGGACAGCGAACGTCCCGACAGATTGATTGCGATGGCAGGAATGGCCGGGTCTTGCGACAACATGCGCAGCACCTTGTGGATCACCCAGCGGTCGATGTCGAGGATGCGGCCGCTTTTTTCGGCCAGCTGGATGAAATGCATCGGCATGATGAGCTGACTGGGATTGCGCTCGTCGATCATGCGAATCAGCGCCTCCAGGTGCGACAACGTGCCGTCATCCGTCCGGTAGACGCCCTGGAAATGCAGCTGGAACAGGCCCTTGTCGAGCGCATTGCTGATACGTTCGCCCCACGACAGGCGGTTGCGCATTTCGCTGTCGGCCTCGCGGTCGGCGCGAAATACGCGCCAGGTATTCTTGCCGGCATCCTTGGCCTGATACATGGCGATATCGGCCCGGGCAACCAGGTCGTCGGCATCGGTGGCGTGCCCGGGATAGTAGGCAATGCCGAGGCTGGTGGTAAGCCGCAGGTTCTGCCCGTCGAAACGGAACGGAATCTGCGACACCGCGCGCACCACGCGCTCGGCCAGCACCTCGGCCTCGTTGCCTTCCACCGCGGGGATCAGGATGGCGAATTCGTCGCCGCCCAGCCGCGCCAGAACTTCATTGCGCCGCACCAGGGCGCCGATTTCGCCGGCCACCCGGATCAGCAGCGCATCCCCGGCACGGTGGCCATAGCTGTCGTTGATGGTCTTGAATTCGTCGAGGTCGAAAAACATCACCGCGCACTGCATATGGTGGCGGTCGCTTTCCAGCATGGTGCGCGCCAGCTCCTGCTGGAAGCGGTGACGGTTGTACAGCCCGGTGAGGGCGTCGCGTTCGGCCAGATACACCAGCTGTTCGGCGGTCTGGCGTTCGCGGGTGATGTCCTCGTAAATCCACAGGTGGCCGATGAAGCGGCCTTCGCGGTCGCGCACCGGGTAGTCGAGCTCGGTGATGACGCGGCCGTCGGTCATCTGGATTTCATAACTGTCGGACAGTTCGCGCGTTTCCAGCACCGACAGCAGGTGACGCGAAAAATGATCGGGGCGCGCCAGTTCCGAGGTGGATTTGGCCAGCACTTCGTGTACCGGCAGGCCGATCAGGGCGACCTCTTCCTCGATCATCCACATGCGGCTGAACGCGGGGTTGTGATAGATCACGCGGTTGTCGGCGGCGACGAACAGAATGCCGAGATTCATCGCCGACAACAGCGAAACCAGGCGCGCGCGTTCCTGTTCGGTTTCCTCCAGATACTTGCCCTGCAGGCTTTCGGCCATCCGCAGCTCATGGATGGCCTGGCGCAGATTGGCCTCGGTCGCCTTGAGGTCGTCGATGCTGTGGATGCTGGCGCGGATGCCCTGGTAAACGCCGTTGTAATCGTGAATCGGCTGCCAGTTCACCACCGCCCAGAAATGGCCGCCATCCTTGCGACATACCCGTAGTACGTAGCCTTGGCCGGAGGTGCCGCGCAAGGCCTGGCGTAACTGGAATTCGGCTGCAGCACGGTCTTCCGGATGGATGACGTCGGCCGGGAAATCCATCTGTTGTCCCATGCATTCGCCGACGCTGTAGCCGATCATGCGCTCGACCGACGGATTGACCCATAGCAGCCTGCCTTCGGGCGACAGCCAGAATTCCAGGTCGTGGGTGTAATCGGCAATCGCATGAAAGCGGGCTTCATTTTCGCGTGCACGGTCGATATTGAAGCGGACTGATTCGGCCATGCGGTTGAACGTGCCGATCAGCTGGCCGATTTCATCTTCCCCTTCGCCAGCCAGTCTGACGTCGAGATCGCCTTGCGCCATGCGTTTGCTGGCACGGGTCAGCGCCTCGAAGCGGCGCACCACGCCGCCGGTCGACAAGGCCAGCAGGATGCCGGTCAGCAGCAAGGCCGCAACGGCAATGAAAAGGCTTTGCCGCACGTAGCGGCTACGCGCCTCGTGAATGAAGTCGCTCGATAAAACCAGGGCGACTTCACCGTAGCGCTGGCCGGAAAACTCGACCGGCTGCAGCAGCCGGAAATCGGCTTCGGCACCGTCGGTTCCAACCTGGTGCACGATGCGTTTGTCGTTGTCGCGTACCGCGATCATTTTCAGGCCATTGTCGTGCTGCAAGGTTTCGATGACGTCGCGCACGCTGGCGTCATCCTGGTGCAACAAGGGGGCAAACAGGGCCACGGCCAGCGTTTCCCCCGCTTCCCGCACGCGGTACTCGGCCTGCTGCTGCAGCTCCTGACGGGTGAACTGGACGCCATTGACGATCAGAAAGGCCAGCATCGCGGCTTCCACCCCGAGCGCGGCGAGGGTGAGCTTGTAACGCAGCGAGAGTCGCCCGAACCATGCCTTCATCGGGTTGTCCGCAATATTTCCTGCGCCCGCAGGGCATAGGGGTGGAAAGCGCGCAATTCGCTGCCATCCACGGCAGCGAAGCCGCCGTAGCCGCCGTGCTGCATGAAGGCGGCGCCTTCGGGGGTGGCGGCGAAATCGAGCAATGCCTTGTGTATGACCGTTGCTTCGCGGTCGCGCAGGCGCGGGTGGGTCAAGTACATCAGGCTCGAGAGCGGCGGGGTTTTGGCGAGTACGCGCAATTGCTGGCGCACCTCGGACGGCAGCAGCAAATAAGGATGCATGCCCAGCATGGCGGCGTCGGCGCGTCCATTGATCACCTGCATCGCGGCATTGAAGTGGGTGCCCGCATCCACGCTGCGGTAATCGGTGCCGTGCAGAAGCCCGCTGGCGGCCATTTCTGCCTGTATCGCCAATACGGCCACGGCAATGGTGTCGGCGGTAGCGATGGTGCGGCCGCGCAGTTCATCCGGCGCCTGGAACCCCGAAGCCTGTTTGACCACGAGCAGGCCATACGTGGGGCGGACGTATTTCAGCAGCGGCCGGTAGCCGGCGTCCTGGCGCGCCAGCCAGGCCAGGTGTGGTGCCGTCAGCAGCAGGTCGTATTCACCCTGACGGGTGCGTTCGACGAAGGTTTTGAAGTCGCGCGCGCTGTACACGACGATGCTGCGCTGCAGGTGTCGCTCCAGCGCATTGGCGAGCGGACGGTAAATTTCGACCGTCTGCTTCGCTGTCATGTTGGGGAAGACGCCGAATATCAGCGGCCGATCCGCGCTGGCGGCGGCGTGGCCGGCAGCGGCCAGCAGCAGGGTAAAGAGCCAGGCACGGAATTCACTGAAACCGCCGGGCCGCATGCCGCGCGCCCGCTTTGAGCTGGCGCCATGGATCGGTGCAGGAAAGGCGCGCCAGGACCCTCCCGGGCGCGGGGTGAACAGTCGCAAGACTCCTCCTTACTTCTCTGCAAAGATCTACAAGGTTTTTTGCAGAACCTTGGATCTTCGCTTGTAGTTGTATAGCGCTTGCTTGCGCTTGGGCAGATGGTCGGGGCTGCTGTCGATGAAGCCGCGTTCCTCGAACCAGTGCTCAGTGCGGGTGGTCAGGACAAAGAGCCGCTCGAACCCCGCTCTTTTACCATGTTTCTCGGCTTCTGCCAGCAGCCGGTCGCCAAATCCGCGCCCGCGGAATTCCCTGGATACAGCCAGGCAGGCCAGTTCGGCGGCCTGCTCTTCGGGGAAGGGATAGAGCGCCGCGCAACCGGCGATGATGCCGTCGGATTCGAGCACCAGGAAGCGTTCGATTTCCATTTCCAGCAGTTCGCGCGAGCGCCGTACCAGGATACCTTCGCGTTCCAGCGGCTCGAGCAGGCCGAGAATGCCGCCGACGTCGTCGATGGTGGCAGCGCGCAGGGTTTCCAGCGGCGCCGGTGTGATCAGCGTACCTACGCCGTCGCGGGTGAATAGTTCGGACAGCAGGGCGCCGTCGCGGTGGTGGCTGATGAAATGTGCCCGCTTGACGCCCTGGGTGCAGGCAGTGATGGCGCAGGGCAGGTAGTAGGTGATGTCTTCCGGCAGTTCGTGCGCATTTCCCAGCACCTGGCGTGCCTCGTTCACGGTGAGGACGTTGTGGATCGTCCGTTCCGTATCGGGCAGATGCGGTTTTGCGGGGCCCTTCGGGCTTTGTGCGGCGGGATCTTCCTGCGGCACCCCTTCGGTGTCTATCAGAAAGATCAGCTTGTCCGCAGCCAGTTCGATGGCGGCTTGCGTGGCCACGTCTTCCAGGCTGAGGTTGAAGATTTCGCCGGTCGGCGAATAGCCGATGGGGGAGAGCAGCACGATATCGTGCTGGTCGAGGCGACGCCGGATCGCGGCAGCATCGATCTTGCGCACTTCGCCGGTGTGCAGCAGGTCGACGCCGTCGCGCACGCCCAGCGGCTGCGCGGTGACGAAATTGCCCGAGGCCACCCGGATGTCGGCGCCCGCCATCGGCGTATTGGCCAGTCCCAGCGACAGCAGCGCCTCGATCTCCACCCGCACCGTGCCGGCGGCCTCCTTGACGCAGGCCAGTGCGGCGTCGTCGGTCACGCGCAGCCCGTTCACATAACGGATTGCCGTACCGTTCTCGGTCAGCCGTGCTTCCACCTGCGGCCGCACGCCGTGGATCAGCACCAGCCGCACGCCCAGGCTGTTCAGCAGGTTGACGTCATGCGCCAGTTGCACGAAGCCGCCGTCTGCCACCAGTTCGCCGCCAAAGGCGATGACGAAGGTTTTGCCGCGAAAACCGTGAATATAGGGGGCGGCAGAACGAAACCAGTGGACGAAATCGGCGGTGTCTTTCAACGGATTGGCCTGAACGGGGTTGATTAGCGCGAAGGATACAGAAAACCTCCATGCGGCGCATGGGCCGTGATATCCACAGAAATAAACGGAATAAATCGGTCAATCTTTACGTCATAAGCAAAGCGGGGCGCACATCCGCACTGCAACCAATATTTCAATGGAGATCAACACATGAAACGCTTGAATACGCTGGGCGCTCTGCTGGGCGGGGCTTTGCTGCTGGGGGCACTGGCGCTGCCCGCCGCTACGCTGGCCGCCGACAAGTCGAAAATGGTGATCCAGGTCAGCGAAAACGACCCAGCCACCTGGAATCTGGCGCTCAACAACGCCAGGAATATCCAGAAGGACATGGGCAAGGACAACGTCGAACTCGAAATCGTGGCGTTTGGCCCCGGCATCAACATGCTGAAAGCCGAATCCGAAGTGGCCAACCGCATTGGCGAGACGGTCGATTCCGGGGTGTCGGTGATGGCGTGTCAGAACACCATGCGCAATCAGAAGCTCGACAAGGAGGATATGCATGCCAAGGTGGGCTATGTTGCCTCGGGCGTGGTGGAAATCATGCAGCGCCAGAAGCAGGGCTATACGTATCTGCGCCCATGAACGATACCTCCGCCAGGCATAACCGGATTAGACGCCCGGTTATGCCTGATGCGTGCCTAAAAATCGCCCCATAGCGTCTGCATCGCGGCCAGTGCGGCCAGCGCGGCAGTCTCGGTGCGCAGCACGCGCGGCCCCAGGCGGACGGCGACGGCTCCGGCTGCCAGGAGAGCGGTGATCTCGTCGGTTTCGAACCCGCCTTCGGGGCCGGCGACCAGGCAGTCTTGCGCCGTCGGCGGCGGCAGGTCGGCCAGCCGCGCCTCGGCCAGCGGCGATAAAAACAGCAGGCGCCCGTCTGTGCGCTGGCCGAGCCAGTTGGCCAGCGCCAGTGGCGCGGCCACCGCCGGAACCCGGTTGCGTCCGCACTGTTCGCAGGCGCTCGCTACCACACCCTGCCAGTGCGTGACGCGTTTGCCGGCCCGATCGGCCGCCAGCTTGACCACGCTGCGCCTGGCCGCGATCGGCTGGATTGCCGTCACGCCCAGTTCCACCGCTTTCTGCAGCGTGTAGTCCATACGCTCGCCGCTCGAAATGCCCTGCGCCAGCATCACGCGCAGGCGCGATTCGCGCTCGATGGCGGCAAAGCCGGTGACGCTGACCGCGACTTCGTCCTTCTGAATGCGTTCGATGCGGGCGGCGTATTCGCCACCCTGTCCATTGAACAGGGTGACAGCATCGCCGGCCGCCAGCCGCAGTGCCCGCGCGGCATGGCGTGCGGGGCCCGGCGGCAGGCTGAAACGGGCACCCGGGGCAAGCGGCTGGTCGAGATGGAAACGCGGGGCGGACATATTGGTATTATGCCGGGATTGTCGAGCGATCTTGCGGAGAGCCCCATGGTTTCCCTCACCACCCCCGTGTGCGATTTTGGCTGGAAAGCGCCTGGCTTCAGCTTGTCCGGCGTCGACGGAAAAGTGTGGACGCTGGCTGATGCGATGGGGCCGAACGGCGTGCTGGTGATGTTCATCTGCAACCACTGCCCCTATGTGAAGGCAATCCGTCCGCGGCTGGTGCGCGACCTGGCCGAGCTCAGGCAGCACGGCATCCATGCCATCGCCATCATGTCGAACGACCCGACCGAATATGCCGAGGACTCCTTCGACAACATGCAACAGGTAGCAGCGGAATTCAATTTCCCCTTTCCCTATGTGATCGACGAGACACAGCAGGTGGCGAAAGCTTACGGGGCGGTGTGCACGCCGGATTTTTTCGGCTTCAACCGCGATTTCGAATTGCAGTACCGCGGGCGCTTCGATGAATCGCGCAAGGAAACGGCCCCCGAGGGCGTGCGTCGCGATCTGTTCGAGGCGATGAAGGAAATCGCCGCCACCGGGCGCGGTCCCGCCGGGCAGGTTCCCAGCATGGGTTGCTCGATCAAGTGGAAGGGAGAATGACATGGCCGATCGTCGTCAGCATTGGGAAACCGTTTACAACAGCAAGGCAGCGGACCAGGTCAGCTGGTTCCAGACGCATGCCGCTTCATCGTTGCGCCTGATCACGGGCTGTGCGGACCGGGATGCCCGGATCATCGATGTGGGTGGCGGCACTTCGGTGCTGGCGGACGACCTGCTCGACGCCGGCTACCGTCATCTGAGCGTGCTCGATCTGGCCGAATCGGCGCTGGCCGCCAGTCGCGCACGGCTCGGCGCGCGCGCGCAGTCAGTGCAATGGATTGCCGGCGACATCACCCAGGCCGAATTGCCGGCTGCGCACTACGACGTCTGGCACGATCGCGCGGTCTTCCATTTTCTGACCGATCCGGCCGATCGCGCACGTTATGTCGCGCAGGTCTTGAAGAGCGTGAAACCCGGCGGACATGTCATCATTGCCACTTTCGGCCCCGGCGGGCCGTTGCAGTGCTCGGGGCTCGACGTGATGCGCTACGCCCCCGATGTGCTGCATGCCGAATTCGGCATGCCTTTCCGGCTGCTCGGGCACGAAACCGAAATCCACCACACCCCGGCTGGGCAGGAGCAGGAATTTGTCTACTGTTATTGCCTGCGCACCTGATTGTGCTTGACCAGGTCCAGGCCTTGGTAAGGCGGGTTGCGCAGTGCGAGGTCACGCCGCGCTTCCTCAAGGTGGCGCACAGCCATAAGCCTGACGGCAGCCTCTTCACCGAAGCCGATGCGGCAACGCAGGCCGCGCTGGAAGCGGCGCTGCCGCATATCAAGGACGTGCCGGTGCTGGGCGAGGAAATGACCGAGCAACAGCAGCGCGATGCCTGGGAAGCTGGTCGCGACGGCTTGTGGTGCGTCGACCCGATCGACGGCACTTCCAACTTCGTCGCCGGGGTGCCCTATTTTGCCGTGTCGGTGGCCTATCTCTACAAGGGCGAGCGTCAGCTCGGCGTGGTGTACGATCCGGTCGCCGACGAGATGTTCACCGCCGAACGCGGACGCGGCGCGCATTTGAACGGCATCCCGCTGCCTTTGCGTACTCCTGCCACCGAACTGCGGCGCGCGCTCGCCGGAGTCGAAATGAAGCGCATCGACCGCGGGCTGGCCGGCCGACTCGCGGCGTGGCCGCCGTATGCCTCGCAGCGTAATTTCGGCGCCTCCACTCTGGACTGGTGCTACACCGCAGCCGGGCGTTTCGATATCTATGTCCACGGCGGCCAGAAGCTGTGGGATTACGCCGCCGGCGCACTGATCCTTGAAGAGGCGGGCGGACGGCTGGCCAGCCTGTCAGGCAGCTTCGACATCGCCAACGTGTGGGAGCGATCGGTGGTGGCTTCGGCCAGCCCGGAACTGTTCGAGCTGTGGCGCGACTGGTTGAAAGCCGCCGGCGCATAAGCGGCTTCATCGGGTGAATAAAAAGATTTTTAGCGTGTGACCCTGAGCTGCTACTTAAGCTTCACGTTTTAACCCATTGTCGTGGAATCCTTTTTTTCCGGTTACGGCACGGCTTGCGAAAGCCCGCCCTGCTGACGGATAATCAGGGTTTTTGCATATTCTGCCCAAGCTGTCGCTGCACGGCTTTTCCGGGCGGGGAATGCGGCAGTTTTTACTTAGCTGAAGGGAACGCAATGCCAACCCGTAACGACCTGGCCAATGCCATCCGCGCGCTTGCGATGGATGCAGTCGAAAAAGCCAAATCCGGCCACCCCGGCGCCCCCATGGGCATGGCTGAAATCGCCGAAACGCTGTGGAACCACCACATGCGCCACAACCCGACCAATCCCAAGTGGGCGGATCGCGACCGTTTCGTGCTGTCGAACGGCCACGGCTCGATGCTGATCTACGCATTGCTGCACCTGACCGGCTACGACCTGTCGATGGACGATCTGAAGCAGTTCCGTCAGCTGCACTCCAAGACCCCGGGCCACCCCGAGTACGGTTACGCCCCCGGCATCGAAACCACCACCGGACCGCTCGGCCAGGGCATCACCAACGCCGTCGGCATGGCGATGGCGGAAAAGATTCTCGCCGCCGAATTCAACAAGCCCGACCACGCCATCGTCGACCACCACACCTATGTATTCATGGGTGATGGCTGCATGATGGAAGGCATCTCGCACGAAGCCTGCGCGCTGGCCGGCACCTGGAAACTCAACAAGCTGATCGCGTTCTGGGACGATAACGGCATCTCGATCGACGGCCACATCGAGCACTGGTACACCGACGACACCGCGAAGCGCTTCGAAGCCTACGGCTGGAACGTCATCGCCGGCGTCGATGGCCATGACGTGGTGGCGCTGGAAGCCGCCATCCAGAAGGCCAAGGCCAGCAGCGACAAGCCGACCCTGATCTGCTGCAAGACCATCATCGGCAAGGGCTCGCCCAACAAGGCCGGCACCCATGACGTGCATGGCGCCGCGCTGGGTCACGACGAAGTCGAGGCGACCCGCAAGCACATGGGCTGGACCCATCCCGCGTTCGAAGTGCCCGCCGACATCTACGCCGGCTGGGACGCCAAGACCAAGGGCCAGGGGCTGGAAACGCTGTGGAACAACAAATTCGCCGAGTACAAGAAGGCGTACCCGGCCGAAGGCGCCGAGTTCGAGCGCCGCATGAAGGGCGAACTGCCCGCCAACTGGAAGGCGCACGTCGCCGAGAAACTGGCCGCGATCAACACCAAGGCCGAAACCGTCGCCACCCGCAAGGCTTCGCAGATTGCGATCAATGCGCTGGCCTCCGCGCTGCCCGAGTTCCTTGGCGGTTCGGCCGATCTGACCGGCTCCAACCTCACCAACTGGGAAGGCTGCCATCCGGTGCGTCACGGCAAGCCCGGCAACTACATCAGCTACGGCGTGCGTGAATTCGGCATGGCCGCGATCATGAACGGCATGGCGCTGCACGGTGGCCTGCTGCCGTTCGGCGGCACCTTCCTGATGTTCTCCGAATACTCGCGCAACGCCATCCGCATGGCTGCGCTGATGAAACAGCGCGTGATCCACGTTTTCACCCACGACTCCATCGGCCTCGGCGAAGACGGTCCGACCCACCAGCCGGTTGAGCAGACCGCCACCCTGCGCATGATCCCCAACATCGACGTCTGGCGTCCGTGCGACACCGTCGAGACGATGGTCGGCTGGGTGCATTCGGTCGAGCGCAGCGACGGGCCCACCTGCCACATCCTGTCGCGTCAGAATCTGCCGTTCATGCAGCGCGACGAGGCGACCCTGGCCAGTATTGCCAAGGGTGGCTATGTGCTGAAGGACGCTGCAGGTGCCAAGGCCGTCATCATCGCCACCGGCTCCGAAGTCGAACTGGCCGTCAAGGCTGCGGATGCGCTGGCTGCCGAAGGCATCGCGGTGCGCGTGGTCTCGATGCCGTCGACCAACACCTTCGACCGCCAGGATGCCGTCTACAAGGCCGGCGTGCTGCCGAAAGGCCTGCCGCGCGTCGCGGTCGAGGCCGGCGTCACCGACTTCTGGCGCAAGTACGTGGGTCTCGAAGGCGCGGTGGTCGGCATCGACAGCTTCGGCGAATCCGCCCCGGCTCCGGCGCTGTTCAAGCACTTCGGCATCACCACCGAGGCGGTCGTGGCTGCGGTGAAGGGCGTTCTGTAAAAACCTGCGTCCGCGAAGGGCGCGAAGAAAAAAACTTCGTGTTTCTTCGCGCCCTTCGCGGACAAGAAAAGATTTTCAACCTCACTGGAGACTGACTCATGGCAATCAAAGTTGGCATCAACGGTTTTGGCCGCATCGGCCGCATGGCATTCCGCGCAATCGCCAAGGATTTCAAGGACATCGAAGTGGTCGCGATCAACGACCTGCTCGACCCCGAGTACCTAGCCTATATGCTGAAGTACGATTCCGTGCATGGCAATTTCAACGGCGACATTTCGGTCGAAGGCAGCAACCTCATCGTCAACGGCAAGAAAATTCGCCTGACGGCCGAGCGTGAGCCGTCCAGCCTGAAGTGGAACGAAGTCGGCGCCGACATCGTGATCGAGTGCACCGGCTTCTTCCTGACCAAGGAAACCTGCCAGAAGCACATCGACGCGGGCGCGAAAAAAGTGGTGCAGTCCGCTCCGTCCAAGGACGATACCCCGATGTTCGTGTACGGCGTGAACCACGAGAAGTATGCCGGCGAGGCCATCGTCTCGGCCGCTTCGTGCACCACCAACTGCCTGGCGCCGATGGCCAAGGTGCTGAACGACAACTGGGGCATCAAGCGCGGCCTCATGAGCACCGTGCACGCCGCCACCGCCACCCAGAAAACCGTCGACGGCCCGTCTTCCAAGGACTGGCGCGGCGGCCGCGGCATCCTGGAAAACATCATCCCGTCCTCGACCGGCGCCGCCAAGGCCGTCGGCGTGGTGCTGCCGGAACTGAAAGGCAAGCTGACCGGCATGGCGTTCCGCGTTCCGACCTCCGACGTGTCGGTGGTCGACCTGACCGTCGAACTGGACAGGCCCGCCAAGTACGCCGACATCTGCGCCGCGATGAAAAAGGCCAGCCAGTCCGGTGATCTCAGCAAGACGCTGGGCTACACCGACGAGAAAGTGGTTTCCACCGACTTCCGCGGCAATCCCTTCTCCTCGATCTTCGACGCCGAAGCCGGCATCGCGCTGGACGACACCTTCGTCAAGGTCGTGGCCTGGTACGACAACGAGTACGGCTACACCTGCAACATGCTGCGCTTCGTGCAGCACGTCGCGAAGTAAAGAACCAAGGGGCAAGGTACAAGTTTCAAGGGTTTTCCTTGCAACTTGAATCTTGCCTCTTGTATCTGCAGTGAGCTTTAAGGCCTGGTGCGCTCCGCGTGCCAACCCTTAAACCTTACTTTTCAGGAGAAACACACCATGGCATTCATCCGTGTCACCGATCTCGATCTGGCAGGCAAGCGCGTGTTCATCCGCGCCGACTTGAACGTCCCGGTCAAGGACGGCAAGGTCACCTCCGACGCCCGCATCACCGCGTCGATGCGCACCATCGAGCACTGCCTCAAGGCCGGCGCCAAGGTGATGGTCACCTCCCACCTCGGCCGTCCCAGCGAAGGCGAGTTCAGGGAAGAGGATTCGCTGAAGCCGGTGGTCGACGTGATCGCGCAGAAGCTCGGCAAGAACATCCGCCTGATCCGCGAATGGACCGACGGCGGCTTCGATGTCGCCGACGGCGAACTGGTGGTGCTGGAAAATTGCCGCGTCAACAAGGGCGAGAAGAAGAACGTCGACGACACCGCCAGGAAATACGCCGCATTGTGCGACGTCTTCGTGATGGACGCCTTCGGCACCGCGCACCGTGCCCAGGCCTCGACCCACGGCATCGCCAAGTTCGCCCCGGTGGCGGCGGCCGGCATCCTGCTGACCGAGGAGCTCGACGCGCTGGACAAGGCGCTGGCCAACCCGGCGCGCCCGATGGTCGCCATCGTCGGCGGCTCCAAGGTGTCGACCAAGCTGACCGTGCTGGAAGCGCTGGCCGAGAAATGCGAGCAGCTGGTGGTCGGCGGCGGCATCGCCAACACCTTCCTCAAGGCTACCGGCCATAACGTCGGCAAGTCGCTGTGCGAGGACGACCTGGTGCCGACCGCGCAGGCGCTGATCGAGAAAATGACCGCACGCGGTGCGACCATCCCGATCGCCGTGGACGTGGTGTGCGGCAAGAAATTCGATGCCAACGAGCCCGCTGTGCTGAAGGATTCTGGCGACGTTGCAGACGACGACATGATTTTCGACATCGGCCCACAGAGCGCGCAGGAGCTCGCCGACATCATCATGAAGGCCGGCACCGTGGTGTGGAACGGCCCGGTCGGCGTGTTCGAGTTCGACCAGTTCGGCGAAGGCACCAAGACCATTGCCATGGCGATCGCCAACACCAATGCCTTCACCCTGGCCGGCGGCGGCGACACCATCGCCGCGATCCAGAAGTACGACATCTATGACAAGGTCAGCTACATTTCGACCGCCGGCGGCGCCTTCCTCGAATACCTGGAAGGCAAGGTCCTGCCGGCCGTGGCGATCCTGGAGGAACGCGCTCAGGGTTAACCAGCAAACGGTAAACGGTGAGCGTAGCCCGCTCACCGTTTTTGTTTTTGTACCGCTTGCTGTTCACCGCTCACTGCCCGCCCACTTATGATCCGCAGAACCAAAATTGTCGCCACCCTCGGCCCTGCCTGTTCCGATGCCAAAACCCTGGACCGGATGATGGAAGCCGGCCTGGACGTGGTGCGCCTCAACTTTTCCCACGGCGTGGCGCAAGACCATATCGACCGCGCCGAACTGGTGCGCTCGCTGGCGCGCGCGCGCGGCCGCGCGGTCGGTGTGCTGGTCGACTTGCAGGGTCCGAAAATCCGCATCGGCAAGTTCAAGGACGGCAAGATCGTGCTGGCCAAGGGGGATACCTTCATCCTCGATGCCGCCTGTGCGCTGGGCGACCAGACCCGCGTCGGCCTCGACTACAAGGAATTGCCGAACGATGTGAAGCGGGGCGTCACCCTGCTGCTGGACGACGGCCGCATCGAATTCTGGGTCGAGGAAGTCAGGGGCACCGAGATCCACTGCAAGGTGGTGCAGGGCGGCGTGCTGTCCAACAACAAGGGCATCAACCGCAAGGGCGGCGGGCTGTCGGCGGCTGCCCTGACCGAAAAGGATATCGAGGACATCAAGACTGCCGCCGCCCTGAATGCGGATTACCTGGCGGTGTCGTTCCCGCGTTCCGGCGCCGACATGCGCCAGGCGCGCGAACTGCTGCGCGCCGCAGGCGGCAAGAGCCAGCTGGTCGCCAAGATCGAGCGCACCGAAGCGATCGAAAACCTGGAGGAGATCCTCGAGGCTTCTGACGCCATCATGGTGGCGCGCGGCGACCTCGGCGTGGAAGTGGGCGACGCTGCGGTACCCGCGCTGCAGAAACGCATGATCCGCATGGCGATCGAACGCAACAAGGTCGTCATCACCGCCACCCAGATGATGGAATCGATGATCACCAGTCCGATTCCTACCCGCGCCGAAGTGTCCGACGTCGCCAACGCGGTGCTCGACGGCACCGACGCGGTGATGCTGTCGGCCGAAACTGCTGCCGGCCAGTTCCCGGTCGAGGCGATCCAGGCCATGGACCGTGTCTGCCTGGAAGCGGAAAAGGAAGCCGAGCCCCATTTTTCCGGTGCCCGTCTCGACCACAGCTTTTTGCGACCGGATGAGGCGATTGCGATGTCGGCGGTGTTCACCTCGGTGCACCTCAACATCAAGGCCATCGCCGCGCTCACCGAATCCGGCAACACCTGCCTGTGGATGAGCCGTCTGTCCACCCGGGTGCCGATCTATGCCTTGACACCCGGAGTTCAAACCCGTAGAAAAGTCACTCTTTTTCGCGGCGTCTACCCGATCAATCTGAAAACCGCCACCAAGGATCGCGACGTGCTGCTGGCGGAAGCCGAGGAGGAGTTGCGGCGACGCGGTGCCGTGCGCGAAGGCGATCTGATCCTGCTGACCATCGGCGAGCCGATTGGTCAGTCGGGCGGCACCAATACCATGAAGATCGTCCGCGTAGGCGACTCCAGAAAATCCTGATTCTGAAGCCCATTTTTTAAACTAGGAGAGTGTAAATGGCCCTGATTTCCCTTCGTCAACTGCTCGACCATGCCGCCGAGAACGGCTATGGCCTGCCCGCGTTCAACGTCAACAACATGGAGCAGGTCCAGGCCATCATGCAGGCCGCCGCCGCCGTGGATTCCCCTGTGATCCTGCAGGGTTCCGCCGGTGCCCGTTCCTACGCCGGTGAACCCTTCCTGCGCCACATGATCCTCGCCGCGATCGAGATGTATCCGCAGATCCCCGTCTGCATGCACCAGGACCACGGCGCGTCGCCGAGCATCTGCTTCCGCTCGATCCAGTCCGGCTTCTCGTCGGTGATGATGGACGGCTCGCTGGGCACCGACGGCAAGACGCCCTCCACCTATGAATACAACGTCGAGACCACCCGCAAGGTGTCCGAACTGGCCCACGCCTGCGGCGTCTCCGTCGAAGGCGAACTGGGCTGCCTGGGCTCGCTCGAAACCGGCATGGCTGGCGAGGAAGACGGCCACGGCGCCGAAGGCGCGCTGGATCACAGCCAGTTGCTGACCGACCCCGACGAGGCGGCCGACTTCGTCGCCAAGACCAAGGTCGACGCGCTCGCCATCGCCATCGGCACCTCGCACGGCGCCTACAAGTTCACCCAGAAGCCCACCGGCAAGGTCCTGCGCATCGACCGCGTCAAGGAAATCCACGCCCGCATCCCCAACGTACACCTCGTGATGCACGGCTCGTCGTCGGTGCCGGAAGACTGGCTCGCCATCATCAACAGCTATGGCGGCGACATGGGCCAGACCTACGGCGTGCCGGTTGAGGAAATCGTCGAAGGCATCAAGAACGGCGTGCGCAAGGTCAACATCGACACCGACCTGCGCATGGCCTCCACCGGCTCCATCCGCAAGCACCTGGCCGAGAACAAGGCCAACTTCGACCCGCGCAAATTCCTCAAGGAAAGCACCAAGGCCATGTCCGGCATCTGCCAGGCCCGCTACGAAGCCTTCGGCTCCGCCGGCCAGGCCAGCAAGATCAAGAAGGTCTTCAACCTGGAAGAAATGCAGAAGCGCTACGACAAAGGCGAGCTGGATCCGAAGGTCAACTGATCGCCGGCTTGCCGGAATCAGAGGCTGAAATCAAATGGGACGCTGCGGCGTCCCATTTTTTTCGGCCCACGAGCGCCGCGCTGATGATCCTGGGGCGCCTTTTGGCTGGGAGCGGTCGTGCAGTTTGCTCGCCTCGGCTGACTGTTCATCGGCCGAATTCGTGGAGACGCACTGCACCACCTGGTTCAGCGATGGCGACCACAAACAACCTCCGCTGGATTGTCTTGAGACGAATGGAACCCGGAAGACGGTTTAACTATCGCCTATCATGGTGAAAAGATGCTGTGCCAAATGATGATGTGCCGGAGGCGACTTATGAATACGGCGTTATCTGACCCTTCAAGCACGCTCCTTGGGAGTCTTCCCAGCCTGCTGCCTGGGCTCGAAGCACTTTACAAGGATGTCCATGCGCATCCGGAACTGTCGATGCAGGAGAACCGCACGGCGGGCCTTGCGGCGAAACATCTCCGGGACAATGGTTACGAGGTGACCGCTGACGTGGGCAAGACGGGGGTCGTCGGCCTGCTGCGCAATGGGGAAGGCCCCACGGTCATGCTGCGTGCCGACATGGATGCGCTCCCCGTGCGGGAGGCGAGCGGCGTCGATTATGCAAGCACCGTCATGGCCACGGATGCCGCGGGAAATTCCGTGCCGGTGGCGCATGCCTGCGGTCACGACATGCACGTGGCATGGCTGATGGGTGCGGCTGCGCTATTCTCGCAACGGCGCGAGGCCTGGCGCGGCACGCTGATGGTGGTTTTCCAGCCAGGCGAAGAGACGGCGCAAGGTGCACGGGCCATGATTGACGATGGCCTATTCACACGCTTTCCCAAGCCTGATGTCGTGCTCGGCCAGCATGTCATGGTCGGCCCCGCAGGTACAGTCGCGGGCAGCGCCGGGCCGATCACCTCCGCCGCCGATAGTCTGCAAATTCGTCTGTTCGGACGCGGTGCGCATGGCTCGATGCCGCAAGCCAGCATCGATCCGATCGTCATGGCCGCGGCGATCGTCCTGCGACTGCAAACCATCGTTTCCCGCGAAGTGGCCGCCACCGACGCCGCAGTGGTTACCGTCGGGGTGTTGCAGGCGGGTACCAAGGAGAATGTGATCCCGGACGAGGCCATCATCAAGCTGAACATCCGGACGTTCGATGAAGGGGTACGCAAGCATGTGCTTGCAGCGATCGAACGGATCGTCAACGCTGAAGCGCAGGCTTCCGGCGCGCCGCGGGCGCCGGAGATCACTCCGCTGGATCGCTACCCCCTCAACGTCAACGACAAGCAGGCGAGCGACCGCATTGCGGAGGCCCTGCGCCGCCATTTCCCGCCCGACCGCGTCCGGCACACCGGGCCGGCGCCGGCGAGCGAGGACTTCGGTTGCTTCGGGAGTGAATGGAACACACCATCGGTATACTGGTTTGTCGGTGGGACCGATCCCGACATCTATGCAAAAGCCAAGGCAGCGGGACGGATCAACGACCTGCCGGTCAATCACAGCCCCTTTTTCGCCCCCGTCATCCATCCAACCCTGCAGACAGGCATCGAAGCCATGGTCGCGGGCGCGTTGGCCTGGCTGGCTAAATGAAGAACCAATCAAACGTTTAACGCCCTCGCAGGACGTTTTCCGATGCCGCTGATCCCCGTTCTCGAACAGAAGGCGATTCACGAACTTCTGCTGGTTTTCGACCTGGCGGGTACCTTTGTCTTCGCAACCAGTGGCGCGATGTTGGGCGTACGCCGCAATCTCGACATCTTCGGAATTCTGGTCCTGTCCTTCGCGGCCTCGAGTGCGGGGGGGATCACACGCGATCTGTTGATCGGCGCCGTCCCGCCCGCTGCGATCCGTGACTGGCGTTATCTTGCGGTTGCTCTTGCCGCCGGGTTGCTGGTTTTTTTCTGGTCGTCACTGTTCGTGCGCCTGCGCACCGCGATATTGATCTTCGATGCGGCAGGTCTTGCGCTCTTTGCCGTCGCCGGCACGCAGAAGGCGCTTGCGTACGGGCTGAACCCGTTGATGGCGGCACTGCTGGGCATGTTGACCGGCATCGGAGGAGGCATTGTGCGCGACCTGCTCGTCGCCCAGACACCCGCCGTGCTTCGGAGAGACCTCTACGCCCTCGCGGCACTTGCTGGCGCGGCGCTCGTTGTCATCGGACATGCACTGACTTTGCCGATGGTCCCGACCGCGATTGCTGGAGCTGTTGTCTGTTTCGGACTTCGACTGATGGCGATCCGTCATGGCTGGAATCTACCTGTCCCTCGGCCCCTCGAAAGCGGGGACGAGAGGCGCGAGCGTGATTGACGGCCGTGGTACGTCCGTAGTCAGCCGATGACGGCAAGAGTAGTGGATGCCTGCGCTGTGAAGATACGGACTGGCGCGCTGGCCATGATCGACACGCTCGAACAGTTAGCAAGGAACCGCAAAGGCCTGCGAATTCCGCACCTAAGGCTCGACTGGGCCGAGCGGCTCCTGGGTTGTCGATGACGGCCACCCAGCTAAGTAGTGGATTTGGGGGAACGACCGCGATTAAACATGTGTGCGGTGACTGAATCTACCCCAGCATCGCCTTCAACGCCGCCAGCCGGTCGCTGCCGCTGGCCTTGGCATCTGCCGTGGTGGGTTTCTCCGGCATCCGCACGTCGTCGCCGAGTTCGTCGATGAAACGCGAGGGATCGCACGCCACCGATTCGCGCGCGCGCTTGCGGCGCGAGCAGTAGGACAGCGTGAGCGATTTCTTGGCGCGGGTGACGCCGACGTACATCAGGCGGCGTTCCTCTTCCAGGCGGCCTTCGTCGACGGCGTCGCGGTGCGGCAGGATGTTCTCCTCGACGCCGACCAGGAACACGTGGCCGAATTCGAGTCCCTTGGCGGCGTGCAGGGTCGACAGCCGCACGGCGTCGGGTTCTTGTTCCTCGCGGCCTTCGAGCAGGGTGATGAGCGCGATGGTCTGGGTGAGCTGCAGCAGGTTCTTGTCGTCCTCCTCGCCCTTCTTGGCGATCCAGGCGGCGAATTCGAGCACGTTGTTCCACTTGCTCTGCGCGGCGCGCTGGTCGTCCTGGTCGAACAGGTGGACCTCATAGTCGATGCTCTTCAGCAGGTCGTTCAGCACTTCGCCGGCCGGCTCGCGGGCGACCCGTTCCTCGATGCGGTTGATGAAGTTGCAGAACTCGACCAGCGGCGCCAAGTGGCGCTCGCCGATCTGCGACGCGGCGGCGGCCGAGAACACCGCCTCGAACAGGCTCACGTGCAGGGTGGCGGCGACCTGGCCGAGCTTCTCCAGCGTGGCCGCGCCGATGCCGCGCCTGGGCGTGGTGACGGCGCGGATGAAGGCCGGGTCGTCGTCGCTGTTGGCGATCAGGCGCAGGTAGGCGATGACGTCCTTGATTTCGGCGCGGTCGAAGAACGACTGCCCGCCGGAGAGCTGGTATGGAACTTTTTCGTTCCTCAGCGCCTGCTCGAACACGCGCGCCTGGTAGTTGCCGCGGTAGAGGATGGCGTAGTCGCGCCATTCGGTGCGGTGCTGGAACTTGTGCGACAAGAGGCGCATCACCACCGATTCGGCCTCGTGCTCGTCGTCCTTGGTCGGCATCACCTGGATCGCGTCGCCGTGGCCGAGGTCGCTCCACAGGCGCTTCTCGAAGAGCTTGGGGTTGTTGGCGATGAGGCTGTTGGCGGCCTTCAGGATGCGGATGGTAGAGCGGTAGTTCTGCTCCAGCTTGACCACGTGCAGGTGCGGGTAGTCCTCGTTCAGTTGCCGCAGGTTGTCGGCCGAGGCGCCGCGCCAGCCGTAGATCGCCTGGTCGTCGTCGCCGACCGCGGTGAATGCCGCGCGCACGCCGGTGAGCTTCTGCAGTAGGCGATACTGCGCGACGTTGGTGTCCTGGTATTCGTCGACCAGGATGTGGCGCAGGCGGTTCTGCCATTTCTCGCGCAGATCAAAGTGGGTGTCGAGCAGTTCGGCCGGCAGACGGATCAGGTCGTCGAAGTCGACCGCCTGGTAGGCGCGCAGGGTCGCATCGTAACGGTCGTAGATCTTGGCGTAGACGCGCGCGTTGTCGTCCTCGGCGGTGGCGAGCGCGGCGGCGGGCGACTTCAGTTCGTTCTTCCACAGCGAGATGCGCGACACCGCGCGGCGGATTTCCTGCTTGTCGGTGGTCTTGATGATCTCCGACACGATGCCGGCGGCGTCGGCCGAATCGAGGATCGAGAATGCGGGCTTGAGCTCGGCGAACTTCGCGTCCTCGCGCAGCATCCTCAGGCCCATCGAGTGGAAGGTGGTGACGATGAGCCCCTTGGTGTTGACGTTCGAGGTCAATTTGGCGGCGCGCTCGGCCATTTCGCGCGCGGCCTTGTTGGTGAAGGTGATGGCGGCGATCGAGCCCGGCTTGTAACCGCATTCGCCGATGAGATAGGCGATCTTGTGGGTGATCACCCGGGTCTTGCCCGAGCCGGCGCCGGCCAGCACCAGCAGGGGGCCGTCGAGATATTTCGCCGCCTCGCGCTGCGGCGGATTCAGTGCGGCAAGCAGGCTCATGCGGCGGGTGCGGTGCCGAATTCGCGGTTCAGCCAGGCGTTGATGTCATCCGACTCGTACAGCCAGGTTTGCCTGCCCTGATCGTCGGTGATCAGCAGGCAGGGTACCTGCGGCTTGCCGCCGCCGGCGATCAGGGCGGCGCGGTGTGCTGCGTCATGCTGGGCATCGCGCAGCTCGATATCGAGCGACAGCCGCTGCATCGTCCGCCGGGTCTTGAGGCAGAACGGGCAGGTGGGGTAGTGGTACAGCGCCAGGCTGCGCGTACGCGCGTCGATTTCCTGCTGCGCGGCAGCGGGACGCACGACGCCCTTCGGACGCGTCAGCCAGTAGCCCAATAGCATGAAGGGGGTGAGGATGAGGCGCAGGGTACGGAAGAACAGGCGGATCAGGGGTTTCATGGCGCAGGCGTCACAAGAGGTTCAGGCGGGAGCGCTATGATGCGGGTCAACACAGCGTACAAATTTTCAAAGCGTATTTTATATGTCCACCTATGCCATTGGCGATTCTCAGGGATGTCACGCTTCCCTTTTGCGTTTGCTGGATGAAGTGAAATTCGACCCGGCAGCCGACCGGCTGTGGCTGGTCGGCGATCTGGTCAACCGCGGGCCGGATTCGCTGGGGGTGTTGCGCTTCGTCAAAAGCCTGGGAAGCGCCGCCATCTGTGTACTCGGCAATCACGACCTGCACCTGCTGGCGCTGGCCGAAGGCTTTGGCCGCGCGCACAAGGGCGACACGCTCGACGCGGTTCTGGCGGCGCCCGACCGTGACGAGTTGCTGCACTGGCTGCGCCAGCGCAAACTGGCCTGGCGCGAAGGCGATTTCCTGATGGTGCATGCGGGCGTGCTGCCGGGCTGGACAGTGGACGACACGCTGCAGCGGGCGGCGGAAGCCGAGGCCATGTTGCAGGGTGCGCATTACCGCGATTTCTTCGCGCAGATGTACGGCAACGCGCCGACCGCGTGGGATGCCGGCCTGCAAGGTATCGAGCGGCTGCGGGTGATCGTCAACGCCTTTACCCGGCTGCGCTACTGCACACCGGCGGGCGAGATGGAATTCCACCACAAGGGGGCGCCCGGCACGCAGCCGGCCGGCTGGCTGCCGTGGTTCGAGGTGCCGGGGCGGCAGAGTATGGCGGCGACGCTGGTGTTCGGCCACTGGTCGACGCTCGGGCTGGTCAACCGGCCCGGCCTGATCGCGCTGGATACCGGCTGCCTGTGGGGCGGGAAGCTGACCGCAGTCAGGCTGGAGGACCGCCAGGCGTTTGCGGTGCAGTGCCCGCAACTGCAGCGCCCCGGCCGTCCGTAAGCGGGGCGTCTGGCGGCGTGCTCATTGCGGGGGGCGTGCCCAGCAGCCTGGCGGTGGCCGCTTCCGCCTGTGCGGCCAGTTCGCGCCGGTGGCCGTTCGGCGGGATCGGTTCGCCGAACTGAAGTTCGGCGATGAGGCCGGGTTCGCTGACAATCCGTTTCAGGCTTTGCCACATGCTGATGTCGTCGATATACGCGGGCGCGGCGCTGTAGTCGTTGTCCAGCGTGCGGTAACGCAGGGCGGCCGGCACGATCGGACAGTTCAGCTCAACCGCCGGCTGCAACAGCGACGGCATGAAGCGCCGCAGCCCGCGCCCATCGCCGGTGGTGCCTTCAGGGAATACCGCCACCCAGGCGCCGCCCTCCATCAGCGCGCGCATTTCGGCATTGATGCGCGCGGTGTCGGCGCGGCGGCCGCGTTCGATGAATAGGGTGCCGGTCTTGTGGGCCAGCCAGCCGGCCACCGGCCACGAGCGTACCTCGGCCTTGGAGACGAAGTGCACCCGCTGGGCAGCGTAGATCAGGTAAATATCCAGCCACGAGACGTGGTTGCATACCAGCAGCGCGCCGCCCGGCAGGCTGGGGGCGGCGGTCGTGCGTGCCTGCACCCCTAGCACGTGGAGCAGGCGCCGTGACCAGGCCATGATGCGGCGGTCGCGTTGTGCCGGGCCGAGCAACGGAAACACCAGTCCGGCCAGCGCCACGCCCCAGACGAGATGCAGCCCCAGCAGGCCGATACGGATGGGGCGGCGAAGGAAGGGAGGGAGGCGGGCAGGATTCACCCGTGCATTGTAGGACTCAAACGATGAGGCGGCGGGCATAACTGCGGTTGAGCTGCGCCATCGGCAGCAGCATCAGCAGATCGGCGGTGTTGAAGTCGGGATCCCAGGCCGGCTCCCCGCAGACCATTGCGCCGAGCCGGGTGTAGCCCTTGATCAGCGGCGGCAGCAGGGCATTCCGGCCATCGTCGAGCGATTCGACCGGCAGACGGGTGCGCGGGGTGACGCGCCATTCGATCGGCGCGAGATGGCGCCCGGCCAGCTGGCGATGCACGCTCGCCGCGATATGGCCGCCGTCGGCCATGCCGACGCTGGCGCAGCCGACGATGGTTTCATAACCGTAGCGCGTCATGTAATCGGCCAGCCCCATCCACAAGCGGGCGATCACGCTGCCGCTGCGATGGGCCGGGTGCACGCACGAGCGCCCCAGCTCGGCCATGCGCGGCCGCAGGAAATTTAGCCGGGTGAGGTCGAATTCCTGTTCGGAGTAATAGCTGCCGACGCGCTTGGCGGCTTCGGGAGGCAGGATGCGATAGGTGCCGACGACTTCGCCGCTGGCGAGTTCGCGCACCAGCAGGTGGTCGCAGAACGGATCGTACAGATCGATATCGTGCCCCGGCAGGACGGACGTCAGGCGCGCGCCCATTTCCTCGGCAAATACCTTGTAGCGCAGGCGCTGCGCTTCGCGGATTTCGTTGTCGTCGACTGCCAGCGACACGTGGTAGCGGCCGGCGGAGATGGCTTGAACATTGGTACGGACATCGAGCATTGAGCGCTCCCGTTGACGGAATGCGCCCAGCTTAGAGAGCCGCGATTAACCCGGCGTGACGTTCAGATTGCAAAACGATGACCGGCAAGCCTGTCGCGCCGGCCGTGCGTCAATGCGATACGCGCGTCGTTCCTCCGCCGGACAGCACGCGCACGCGGTCGCCGACCCGAAACTCCTCGTCTGCCGCCTGGGTGATGGCAAGCAGCCGTCCGGAATCGAGCTTGACAGTGATTTCCACGCCTTTCTGCCGGGTTACCGCCTCTTCCGTGGCCGCGCCGCCCAGGCCGCCCAGTACCGCGCCGACCGTCGCGCCAATGATGCTGCCCTTGCCGCCGCCGACCGTGCTTCCCGCCACGCCGCCGACCACCGCGCCGGCACCCGCGCCAATCGGCGTCTTGGTGCCCTCGATATTCACTTCGCGCACCGACTCCACCACGCCCATCTGCACTTCCTGCACGGTGCGGGCCTGCTCGCGGCTGTAATCCTTGCCGCCGGTGCCGCTGGCGCAGCCGCCGAGCATGGCAATAGCCGCAGCAAGCAGGACAGAGGCTGCGATCCGGGATGGTTTTTGCATGATGACTTCTCCACGGTTGAACGCCTTCATTGTAGGCGAAGCGGGTGCCGCAGGATTCCGCTGCCGTGGCGTGCCGCCAGGGCAGCGGCCAGACACGTTGTTTCGCTAGAGCATCTTGCCGAACGTGGCCTGGAGTCGCTCGGCAATCTCCGCGCGCGCGGGTTTGTGGTTCTGCCCGCCGCGTTGCTCGATTTTGATCGAACCCATGACGCTTGCCAGCTGACCGGTGCGTTCCCAGTCCCAGCCATGGGCGATGCCGTAGAGCAGGCCGGCGCGGAAGGCGTCGCCGCAGCCGGTGGGGTCGACCACCGCGCGGGCCGGGACCACGGGGATGTCGATCCGCCGGCCGTCGGCATAAAAATGCGAGCCGGCTTCGCCACGCGTCACGACCAGGCATTTCACCTTGGCGGCCAGGGCGTCGAGCGGCAATTCGGTGCGCGCCTGCAGCAGCTCGGCTTCGTAATCGTTGAGCGTCACGTAATCGGCGCGCTCGACCATCTCCAGCAGCTCGCCGCCGGAAAACAGCGGCATGCCCTGGCCGGGGTCGAACACGAACGGAATCCCCGCTGCGTGAAACTGGCGGCAGTGGTTCAACATGCCGTCGCGGCCATCGGGCGAGACGATGCCGAGCCCGATGTCGCGCGTTTTCGAGGCATCGTTTTCATGCGAGAAATTCATCGCGCCGGGATGGAATGCGGTGATCTGGTTGTCGGCCAGATCGGTGGTGATGAAGGCCTGCGCGGTGTAGCTGCCCGCCATGTGGCGAATGGCTTCGCGCGAAATGCCCAGTGCGTCGAGGCGATCGGCATACACGCCGAAATCGTCGCCGACGGTCGCCATGATCACCGGCTCGCTGCCCAGCAGCTTCAGGTTGTAGGCGATGTTTCCGGCACAGCCGCCGAACTCGCGCCGCATCTCGGGCACCAGAAACGACACGTTCAGCATATGGATCTTGTCGGGCAGGATGTGATGCTTGAAGTGATCCTGGAACACCATGATGGAATCGAAGGCGAGGGAACCGCAGATGAGGGTACGCATGATGGGTGGGGTTCGCGTGGCGCTGTGGGTTGAAAACGACAGCCGGGATTATACGCAGGCCGCCGCTGCCGGGTTTCATGGAAGATTCACGCAGCTGACCGCGCGCGGTCATGCGGCACGGCCATGCTGCGCGCATGAACACGAGACGCACCGCATTCCTGTGGTCGGTTCCCGCTGCCCTGTTTGCGGGGGACGCGCTGGCATGGGGCCTGTACACGCATGTGTATTTTGCGCAACTGCTGGTGTGGGCGGTGCCGCTGCTCGATCCCGCGATACGCCGCGCGGTACGGCAATTCCCGCAGCGTGTGATGGCGGGCGCCTGCCTGCCGGATCTGGCGCTGGTGGGGCCCACCGCGCGTACCCGGGCATTCGATACCAGCCATCGCTGGGAAACCGCCCATGCCCTGCTGGATGCGGCATGCGACGACGAATCACGTGCCTGCGCGGTGGGTGCGATGAGTCATCTGTGGGTCGACATCGTCGCGCACAACCACTTCGTGCCGGCGCACGAACATCTGTGGTGGAATGTGCCGATGCTGACGCATGCCGCCTCGGAGTGGGCGATGGACCGCCATATCGCGCAGCAGCTGTTCCGCCCGCCCGCCGCCCTGCTGCAGGCGGACGACTGGCTGGTCGACTATGTGGCGCGCAATTTCGACTGCAGCGCCACCGCCAGCCGCCGCGCGATCAAGCAGCTGGCCGGCGCCGAAACCCTGCTACGCCACAGCCGCCTGCCCGGCATGCTGCACGGGATGGGGCGCGTGTTCGACCGCAGGTTGTCGGCACGGTTCGATTACTACATTCGGGAGGTCACGGCCCGGCTGCCGCAGATGAACCGCGTACTGGCCGGCGAAGCCCCCGCCTGGCTGGCGGATTGCCCGCCGGTGACGGTGGCCCGCCAATACATCGCCGCCCATGCGCCGGAACTGGTGGCATGCCGGATGCCGTTGCCGGGGGATCTGTTCAAGCAGGAAATACCTTCTGCCCGGCAGGCAGCGGCGTAAGGTTTTCCGTCGCCCGCCTAGAGCGCCAGCGCGACCCCTGCGGTCGCCGCGCCCAGCAGCGCGCCGACCAGTACATCGCTCACATAATGCAGCCCCAGCACCAGGCGCGACAGTGCGACGAGCGCGGTGAACGGCCATACCAGCCATCCCAGCGCCGGGTAGTACGCAGTGGCGACGAGGCTGAACACCACCGCGTGCAGGGTGTGGCCGGAGGGAAAGCTGAAACGGTCGAGCGGTGCGGTCAGGCAGCAGATCGACGGGCAGACCTGATAGGGCCGCGGGCGTTCGGTGGCGCCTTTCAGCCACTTGTAGAGCAGCGTGCCGGCGAGGCCGGCAACGATCATGTGCAGGACGGCCGGCAGCGCTTCCCAGCCATGCCAGGCGAATAGCGCCAGCATCAGCGCATACCAGAACACGCCGTCGCCGAGGCGGCTGACGAGCCGCAGCAGGCCGACCTCCCAGCCCGGCAGGTGCGCGCCGTTGAGGCGTTGCAGCCACGCATGTTCGCGGCTAGCCAGGCGATTGAGTCCATGATGGGCAATCAGGTTCAGACGACGCTGCATGGCAGGTTCCTGGCTAACGGCTAACGGCTAACGGCTGGGGGCGGTGGATGGCCAGTCCAGCGGGATATCGGCTGCAGGCTGGGGGTGGGCGAGACGCAGCAGCACCCGCTCGAAGCTGTCGACGATGGCATCCCACGACAATTGCGCGGTGCGCGTGGCGGCTGCCGTACCCAGGCGGCGCTGCAGCACGCGGGCCGGGGCCAGCGACACGGCCTGGACAATGAATGCGTCCTCGTCTTCGGGCGGCGCCTTGAGACCGTTTTCACCGTGGCGAATGATTTCCTCTGCGGCGGCGCAGTCGTAGGCCACCACCGCAAGGCCGGATGCCATCGCCTCGATCGTCACGTTGCCCCAGGTCTCGGTCAGGCTGGGGAACAGGAACACATCGCCCGATGCGTAATGCGCGGCCAGCGCCTCGCCGATCCGGGTGCCGCAAAAAATGGCGTCGGGGTGTCTGGCTTGCCAGAGCGCGCGTTCCGGGCCGTCGCCCACCAGCACCAGGCGCACTGCGGGATGCGCCTGGCGCATGGCGTCGAAGGCGCGGAACAGCAGCGCCAGATTTTTTTCGGCAGCCAGGCGTCCCACGTAAAGCACCGCGGTTTCATCGTCCGTCAGCCCCCAGCGCGCGCGCAAGGCCGGGTCGCGGCGACCGGGGTGAAACAGCCTGGTGTCCACCCCGCGCCCGATGACCTCGATGTTTTCATAGCCCGACGCCATCAGTTCGCGGCGGATGCCCTCGGTCGGCACCAGGGTGACGGCGGCCTTGTTATGGAATTTGCGCAGATAGGCAACGATGGCGCGGCGCAGCAGCCCGAAGCCGTAGTGGCTGCTGTAGCTGTGGAAGTTGGTGTGGAAGTCGCTTGCGACCGGCAGACGCAATTTGTTGGCGGCGGCCAGCGCCGACCAGCCGAGCGGGCCTTCGGTGGCAATCTGCACCACGTCCGGCCGCTGTTTCGTCCATAACCGGGTCAGTGCAGCCTTGGCTGGCAGCCCCATTTTCAGGCCTTCGTAACGCGGCAGCGCGATGCCGCGCTGCAGGTGTTCGGAGAGCGTAGCGGTGGGGTGCGGCTGATCGCCGGCGTGCTGGCGGGGCCGAATCAACTGTAGCTGGTGGTTACGCGCCTGCAGGCCGTCGACCAGCCGGCCCAGCGTCATGGCCACGCCATTGACTTCGGGCGGGTAGGTTTCGGTCACCACCGCAATGCGCAACTGCGGGCGCATGGACGGAAGCGTCTGGCAGGTGAATTCGGCTGCATCCATGGCGCGCAGCATGCGCCCGGTGTGCGACGGGCAGATGAAGCGGGGGTGACGGTTTGGTGAAGTGTGCGGCTCAGGCAGCGAGGGCCAGCTGTTGCCGGGAAAGCTCGCGCAGGAACAGGATGTCGCGGTAGGCGCCGGGTTCGAACCCCATCCGCGTGCCGCCACGATTGTCGTAAATCAGGTCGTGGAAGAAGGCGCCTATATCGGGCGTGCCCCATATCTTCACCATCTGCTCCAGCAGATGCGGGTAGGCTTCCAGGCCCTGGCTCTGTTCGTTGTCCTGGGAAACCGGGTGCCCCGTCAGGTTGATGTTGAAATAACGGCGGCATTCGTCGCTGGCGCTGGTATAGCCTGCCGTGTCGCCTTCACGGTGCAGCAGGTCGAGCAGCAGCAGCCACGGTACCGGGGATTCGCCCGGCGCCGCGCGCAGGTGTTCCTGCAGCAGATGAACTGCGAGTTCGCCATGGCCGTGCGCCATGAATACCTCGGCCTGGTCGAGGATGTCTTCCTTGACTTCGGTCCCTTCCTCTGCCAGCGGGGGGGGCGCAATCTCCGGCATGCGTTGGGGCGCAGGTTCCGGTTTGGCCGCTGGCGCCTGCGTCATCTCGGACAGGGTTTTCAGTGGGACGGTTTCCAGCTGTATCCGGGCGGCTTTAGCGGTCAGCGCGGCCGGACGACGGCGCCAGGCGGCCAGCGCGCCGCCGCTGAGCAGTCCGATTGCGAGCAGGTACAGTGGCCATTGCGCGGGCTGTTCGGGAGGGGGCGGTGCGGTCGTGGTAGTGGCTGCACGTGCATGTGCACGGGCCTCGAGTTCAGCATGGCGTCGCTGCAGCGCGGCCAGCTGCGCTTCCAAGTGTGCAAGCTTGCGGGTCAACGCCGTGTTTTCGTCCGACAGTTCGGTGGCGTCGAGTTCCCTGGCATGGACGTGCGCCTGATCCTGCAGCCCGGTGCCGGCCGGCTGGGTCGCGGCGCTATCCGCTGTGCGGGGAGGCTCACGCTTTCCCGACAGCACCAGGCGCGGTGTGGCAGCAGGCGGTGCGGCGGCAGCGGACACGCGCTGAACCCGGCGCTGCGGCCGGGCGGGAGGTGGCGCCGGAACTGCGGCAGAAGCTGCGACAGGAGGCGCTTCAGTGGCCGTGTGCGTTACGGCAGGCGCATCGTGGTCAAGAGGAGCTACGACCGCCATCGGCGGGTCGAGCAAAACGACATAATCGCGCTGCAAACGGGCTTCGCAGTCGGAAACCAGGACAAACTGCGCAATGGGATCATTGATTGCCTGGCGCGAGCGTATGTGCAGCAAGGCCTGTCCGCCGGCGCGCTCGATGCTCAGCTGCGCGTGCGGCGGCGGCACGATGCTGTCCCCGCTGGGGCCAAGGCTGAAACAGTCTGCCGTTGTAGCCGCAGGCATGTCGAGGAGGGGAACGGTGGCGTGCAGGGGCTGCCCGAGAGATGAGCGTACGCTGATTTCGCCCAGCCCAATGGCGGCAGTGGCGCCGGCATGGCACAGGCCCAGCAGGAGGCAGGCGGATTTGAGTTTCACGCGATCAAGGAAAAGAAAGTCTCCCCCCTATTCCGGACAAGAACGCACCAACTTTAGGGCGATTCACGAAATAGGCACGATTCTGGTTATGGAATCAGTTCAGGAGCACCAGTGCCCACACGACCGCGACGTTGACGAGCGAGATCATCACCGCCGCGCTGCCCATGTCCTTGGCGCGCTTGATGAGCAGGTTGTGTTCCAGGGAAATGCGGTCGACCGCCGCTTCGATTGCCGAATTCAGCAATTCGACGATCAGCACCAGCAGAACCGCACCGATCATCAGCGCGCGCGCGATGCCCGTTTCGCCCAGCACCAGTGCGAGCGGAATCAGCAGCAGCGCCAGAAACACTTCCTGGCGGAACGCGTCCTCGTGCCGGAATGCAGCGGTGAGCCCCGACCATGAGTAGGTCGCGGCGTTCAGCACGCGCCGCAGACCGGTCTTGCCCTTGAACGGGCTGGCGGGGTCGCTCATACCCTAGGGTGCAAGTGCCGCCGGCTTGTAGGCTAGATCGAGTTCGCGTGCGGCCTTTACGTCGTCCAGGCGCCGTACCGGCAGGCTGTAGGGCGCGCCCTTCACCAGTTCGGCCGTGGTTTCGGCCTCGTGTTTGATCGTTTTCATGGCTTCGATGAAGCCATCCAGCGTTTCGCGGCTTTCGGTTTCGGTCGGCTCGATCAGTAGGCATTCCGGCACCAAGAGCGGAAAGTAGGTGGTCGGTGCGTGATAGCCATAGTCGAGCAGGCGCTTGGCGAAATCCATCGCGGTGACGCCGGTGGCGTCCTTCAGTTTCTTCAGCGTGACGATGAATTCGTGGCTGGCGCGGCGCTCGGGGTAGGCAAGCTCGAACCCGGCTTCGCGCAGTTTCACCATTAGATAATTGGCGTTGAGGGTGGCGTATTCGGCGACGCGCTGCATGCCCTCGCCGCCCAGCAGGCGCGCGTAGATATAGGCGCGCATCAGCACGCCGGCGTTGCCCATGTTGGCCGACAGGCGGCCGATCGACTGCGGCAGGTCGGCCTCGGTCGCCAGCCGGTAGAAGCCGTTTTCGTTCAGTACCAGCGGAATCGGCATGAAGGGCAGCAGCCGTTCCGCCACGCCCACCGGGCCCGCGCCTGGCCCGCCACCGCCGTGCGGGGTGGAGAAGGTCTTGTGCAGGTTCATGTGGATGACATCGAAGCCCATGTCGCCGGGGCGCACCTTGCCGAGGATCGCGTTGAGGTTGGCGCCGTCGTAGTAGAGCAGGCCGCCGGCGTCGTGGACGATCTTCTGGATGTCGGCGATGGTCTTCTCGAACACGCCGAGCGTCGACGGGTTGGTCAGCATCAGCCCGGCGGTGTGCGGGCCGACTGCGGCTTTCAGCGCAGCGAGGTCGACGCTGCCGGTCGCATCGGTGGGGATTTCCCTGACCGTATAGCCGCACATGGTCGCGGTGGCCGGGTTGGTGCCGTGCGCCGCGTCCGGCACGATGATCTCGCGCCGCGCGGTGTCGCCGCGCGCATCGTGGTAGGCACGGATCATCGCCACCCCGGCGAACTCGCCGTGGGCGCCGGCCATCGGCGCCATCGACACGCCGGACATGCCGGTGACGTCCTTCAGCATCTCCTGCAGCTCGTACATGCTGGCGAGGAAGCCCTGCCCGGTCTCGTCGGGGCTCGCCGGATGGCGCGCCAGGAACTGCGGCAGCATCGCCAGTGAATTGCAGGCGCGCGGGTTGTACTTCATGGTGCACGAACCGAGCGGGTAGAACTGCGTGTCGATCGAGAAATTCTTCTGCGAAAGCCGTGTGTAGTGGCGCACCACGTCGAGTTCGGAGACTTCCGGCAACGCGGGCGCATCCTTGCGGCGAAGGTTCGCGGGCAGGTCGTCGAGACTGCCGCCGGCGGCGGGCAGCTGGGCGGCGGCGGTGCGGCCGCGGCGGGAATGGTCGAATATCAGCATGGTTAAAATCTATTTATCCGCGAAGGGCGCGAAGGGAAACCCCCAAAAACCGGGGGATGGTTCTTCGGTTTCTTCGCGTCCCTTCGCGTCCTTCGCGGACGAAAAAAATCACTTCAAAGCGGCCAATGCAGCCTCGTAATTCGGTTCCTGCTTGATCTCGGGAACGAGTTCGGCGTGCAGCACCTTGTTGTTCTCGTCGAGCACGACCACGGCGCGCGCGGTGATGCCGGCGAGCGGGCCGCTGGTGATGGCGATGCCGTAGTTCTTCATGAATTCGGCGCCGCGCATGGTCGACAGTGTCACCACGTTGTTGGTGCTCTCGGCGCCGCAAAAACGGCTCATCGCGAACGGCAGGTCGGCCGAGATGATGAGCACGGCGGTGTTGCCGACCGCGGCGTCGTTGAACTTCTTGGTCGAAGTCGCGCACACCGGGGTGTCGAGGCTCGGCACGATGTTGAGGATTTTCTTCTTGCCGGCGAAATCGGCCAGCGAAACGTCGGCCAGATCCTTGTTGACCAGCTTGAAGTCGGGCGCGGTGTCGCCGACCTTGGGGAAACTGCCTGCGACGTCGATGGGGGTGCCGCCTAGAGTCACTGCCATGTTTGCTCTCCTTGAATGAATCGATTGAATGTCGGGCCGGTCATTCACCCGGTGCATTTCATGACGACTGGCCGTGCTGCGCGTCATAGCGCGCCATATGCTCGTCGAGGTTCTCGCGCAGCATGGCTTCGTATTGGTTCATGAAGTAGGCGATTGCGGATTCCTTCTCCGCGATCAGCTGCGCCTTGCTCTCCGTCGCCGCGGTGATGACGAAGGCATTGAACCGCGCCGCTGCAAACAACGCGCAGGCGCTTACCCTGCTGGGTTTCACCTCGTTCAAATGGGTGTTGGCCAGCTGAATGAAGGAATCGGCCATATCCCAGAATTGCTTGTCGCGCAGTATCTCGCTCATGTTTCGCTCCAGCTAGCTCTTGTAAGCGCACGGCGGTGCCTCGCGCCGCTTCGACAGGATACGTTCCATTTGTTGCACATAGTGGTCAAGGTCGGCGGCGGTCTTGGTTTCGGTGGCGCACACCAGGATCGCCTGCCCGAGTTCGGGGTACCTGCCGGAAATGTCCAGTCCGCCGAGTATGCCCTGCGCGCGCAGCGCGCGCAGCACGTCTTTCGCACTGTCGTTGAGTTTCAGCACCACTTCGTGGAAGAAGGGGCTGGCGAACGCGCGCGTCACGCCGGGAATCGCCGCCAGCCTGCCGGCCAGCGCAACAGTATTGGCGTGGCTGGCGGAAGCGACTTTCGCCAGCCCCTGCGGCCCCAGCAACGCCATGTATTGCGTCGCCGCGGTGACCACCAGGCCCTGGTTGGTGCAGATGTTGGAGGTCGCTTTGGAGCGGCGGATGTGCTGCTCGCGCGCCTGCAGCGTCAGGCTGAACCCCGGCTTGCCGTCGAGGTCGACGGTGCGGCCGACGATGCGCCCCGGCATCTGCCGCACGAAACCCTGGCGGCAGCACATGAAGCCGAAATAGGGACCGCCCGAGGCCATCGGCGCGCCGAGCGGCTGGCCTTCGCCCACCGCGATGTCGGCGCCTTTCGTTCCCCATTGGCCGGGCGCTTCGAGCACCGCCAACGTGGTCGGGTTGACCAGCGCGATCGCCAGCGCGCCCTTGTCGTGCGCCCAGTCGGTCAGGGCGTGCACGTCTTCGAGCACGCCGAAGAAGTTGGGCTGCGGGATCGCCAGGCCGGCAAAGCTGCCGGGGTCGTTCGGCAACAGGGTCTTGCCGGTGGCCGGATCGTAGTCGAGCTCGACCAGTTCGATGCCCTGGTTCCTCACTGTCGTGTCGACCACACGGCGGTAGATCGGGTGCACCGTCTTCGGTATCAGCACGCGGCGCGAGGTCTTGTGCGAGCGCACCGCCATCAGCACCGCCTCGGCCAGCGCCGAGGCGCCGTCGTAGAGCGAGGCGTTGGATACGTCGAGCCCGGTCAACCGGGTCATCATGGTCTGGTATTCGTAGATCAGCTGTAGCGTGCCCTGCGAGGCTTCGGCCTGGTAGGGCGTGTAGGCCGAGTAGAACTCGCCGCGCGTGGTGATCTGCCAGATCGCCGCGGGGATGTGGTGCTCGTAGACGCCGGCACCGATGAAGCTGGACCAGAAACCATCCCGCGACGCGCGCTCCTGCATCAGGCGCGCCACCGCCATTTCCGGTAATCCATCCGGCACGTCTTTCAGCTTGCCGGTCTTCAGCGCGGGCGGGATTTCGTCGAACAGGTCTTCGATGCTGGCAGCGCCGATAGCGCCGAGCATGGCGGAGACGTCTTCTTCGGTGTGGGGGATGAAGGGCATGATTAAAACCTTGTTATCCGCGAAGGACGCGAAGAACCGCGAAGTAAAACCCGAATGGTTTTTGACTTTCTTCGCGCACCTTCGCGTCCTTCGCAGACGAAAAAATCAGTGAGCTTCCGACTCGACCAGCTTCTGGTAGGCCGCGGCGTCGAGCAGTTCGGAAACGTCGGCGGGATTGGCCGGCTTGATCTTGAACAGCCACGCCGCGTAGGCGTCCTGGTTCACCGCTTCGGGGCTGGATTCGACTTCGGCGTTGGCGGCGACGACTTCGCCGGCGACCGGGGCGTAGACGTCGGACGCGGCCTTCACCGACTCGACCACTGCGCATTCCTCGCCCTTGACCAGCGTGCGGCCGGCGGCGGGGGTCTCGATGAACACCATGTCGCCGAGCAGGTCCTGCGCGTGGTGGGTGATGCCGATGGTCAGCGTGCCGTCGGCTTCGACGCGCACCCATTCGTGGCTGGGGGTGTATTTGAGGTCAGCGGGGATGCTCATTTGTGTGTTCCTGGTCGCGTTGTATTCCAGGGGGCAGGGATCAGGATTCAGGATTCAGGGAATGAACGGCTGCGCTGTGCTGTTTCCCCTGACCCCTGGCCCCTGACCCCTGGCCCCTCCTAAATCAAAACCTTGCCGTTGCGCACGAACGGGTACTTCACCACTTTGGCCTTCAGCCTCTTGTCACGGATATCGACCTCGACTTCGTCGCCCGGGGCGATGCCGAGCGGGATGCGGGCGAGCGCGATGGATTGCTGCATCGTAGGCGAAAAGGTGCCGGAGGTGATTTCGCCGTCGCCGTTCTTCGTCAGCACTTTCTGGTGGCTGCGCAGCACGCCCTTGTCGAGCAGCAGCAGGCCTGCGAGCTGTTGGGTGACCTCGCTGGCTTCCAGCGCCTTGCGGCCGATGAAGTCACGCTCGGATTTCAGGTCCACCGTCCACGCCAGACCGGATTCCAGCGGCGAGGTGGTTTCGTCCATGTCCTGGCCGTACAGGTTCATTCCGGCTTCAAGCCGCAAGGTGTCGCGCGCGCCCAGGCCGATCGGCTTGCCGCCGGCTTCCATCAGCGCTTTCCAGAAGAAGGGGGCGGATTTCGCCAGCACCATCGCTTCGAAGCCGTTCTCGCCGGTGTAACCGGTGCGGGCGATGAACATTTCGCCCATGGCGGCGGCGCTGAAGGGCTTGAGGCTGGCGGTGAGGCCGTCAACGCCGGGCAGCGCTTCGTTCAGCACCCGGGTTGCGTCCGGCCCCTGGATCGCGATCATCGCCAGGTCGCGGCGTGGCGTGAGTGTAAGCCCCATGCCCCAGTCGGCGTTGCATTGCTCCATCCATGCAAGATCCTTGTCCGCGGTGCCGGCGTTGACTACCAGGCGGAACCAGTTCTCGTCCATGAAATAGATGATGAGGTCGTCGATCACGCCGCCGGCCTCGTTGAGCATGCACGAATACAGGGCCTTGCCGGAGACCTGCAGCTTGTCGACGTTGTTCGCCACCAGCCGGCGCAGGAAGGCGCGCACGTTGGCGCCCCTGATGTCCAGCGACAGCATGTGGGAGACGTCGAACAGGCCGCAGCCCTTGCGCACGGCGTAGTGCTCCTCGATCTGCGAGCCGTAGTTGACCGGCATGTCCCAGCCGCCGAAATCGACCATTTTGGCGCCAAGCTCGCGGTGAGCGGCATTGAGCGGAGTTTGTTTGAGCATGGCAGGTCCAAAAATAAAAAAGGCGAAGTACGGACTCGCTTCACCCCTCTGTCCTTGGTACCTGAGAGATTACGGCCTGCGATGCTGGCCGCTGCCCCTTCGGTGGCAGTTCCGCCGGTTGAAATATCGGCGGCTGCGCTCTCCAGAGTGTTCCGGTTGTTGCGGTCCTTGTGCCTGAGCGATTCCGGGTGGGTTACGCCTTCGGCGGCGTGCCGGGCACGCGCTCTCCCGCAACGGGAAGGCGAACTATACCGAAGAAGCGGGCAGCCAGCCAGCCGTGCGCAGCGGCTTAATAGGCCAGTTGCAGATCGAAACCCATCGGGGCCAGGTCGCGCACGGTCAGCGGCAGGCTCAACGCCTGTTCACTGTGCGGCGGCATCCCGGCCGCAATGCGCCGGGCGTCGCCGAGGTATTCGCTGGGAGCGAAGCTGCGGCGCGCTAGGGGGCGGTTGCGCTGGTCGGTCAGGGTAAGGACCAGAACCGGCCAGGCCTGCGCGTGGTCGGCGCGGTTGCCGAGAGTAAGGGTGAGCTTCAGGCGGCCGCTGGCCTCGGTTTGCAGGTCGGAGCCGACGATCTGCAGCAGCGCCAGGTTTTTCGGCAGCGAGAGGGTGCAGCCCAGCGCGGCGCAGGCCTGCTCGAAGGCCGGGCGCGCCTGCGGCAGGCGGCTGACCAGCGTGTCGCGCAGAAAATAGGCGGTTTGCGCCAGCACCAGCGTCAGCAACAACGCGCCGGCCACTGTCCATGCCCAGGGCTGGGGGCGGCGCGGTGTGGACGCGAGAGGTGTGGCGCCAGGGAGGGGGGCGGCGTATTCGATGCGCGTCGCAGGCGCGGCCGGCGCAGCGGCAGCAGCAGCGGCGGGCGGATACGCAGGCGCCGCGTGGAACTGCGGTAGTGGACCGGGATCGTCCTGGAGCGGAATCTCTGGGTCGATGAGGATGATCGAATCCAGGTCGAGCGTGGCCTCGCGCTGCACGATGCCGCGCGCGATCTCGGTCGCCGCGGCATCCACGGCGCCAGGCTCAGTCCCGGTTGTCTCCGCGGTAGCGGTCGTTTCGGTTGGGGTGGTGGGCTCCGTTGTGGCTGCGGCCATGGTCTCCGGCGGCGGGGAGGCTTCGATCGGCCCGGGTTCGGCCGCCGGGGGCAGCGGCGAACCGTCTTCCAGCAGCAGGCTCAGGCGTGCATCGAAGGCGGCGCCACACACACTGCATTGCACCCAGCCCTGCGCGGCGTCGAGCTGGTCGACGCCGAGGCGGAAGACGCTGGCGCAGTGCGGACAGGTGGTGCGGTAATTCACTTTTTGACGCCAGCCAGGCGTACCCAGCCCTCGTCGATTGCGGGCGGGTCGAAAACGAACCAGTCGCGGTAGACCGTCATCACGTCGCCGGCCTGTTCGGCCAGGATGCCCGACAGCACCAGCCGCCCGCCCGCCCGCACCCGACCTGCCAGCAGCGGCGCCATGCCCTTGAGCGGGTTGGTGAGGATGTTGGCGACCACCACGTCGTATTGTCCTGCTGTGAGTTCGCCGGGCAGGCAGAAGTGCGCCGTCACGCCATTCAGGGTGGCGTTATCGCACGCAGCGGTGACCGCTTGCGGGTCGATGTCGACGCCGTCGACCCGTAGTGCGCCGAGCCTGGCGGCGGCGATGGCGAGGATACCGGAGCCGCAGCCATAGTCGAGCAGGGTTTCACCGCCCTGTAGGCATTCGTCGAGCCAGCGCAGACACAGCCGCGTGGTTGGATGGCTGCCGGTACCGAAAGCGAGGCCGGGATCGAGCTTGAGATTGATCGCGCTACTGTCGGGTGCATGGTGCCAGGTCGGCACGATCCACAGGCGCGGCGAGATCGGGATGGGGTCGAATTGCGACTGGGTGAGGCGCACCCAGTCGGCGTCGGCAACGGTCTCGATGGTGTAGCCGGTCGGCATCGGGATGCCTGCCTGTTGCGCGGCGGCGGCCAGGATGGCGGCCGCGTCGGCATCCTCATCAAGTAGCACCACGGCGATGCTGTGCGGCCATAGTTCGGCGGTCGGATAATCCGGTTCACCGAACAGCGGCGTCTCGTCAACCGTGCCGGCGTCGGCGTCTTCCAGCGACACCGATAGCGCACCGGCTTCCATCAGCGCGTCGGACAGCGGCTCGGCGGCTTTGGAGTCGACGTGGATGCGAAGGGATTGCCAGGGCATATTAGGGGTCAGGATTTGGGGGCGGAATATTGTGCAGCGCTGCTGCCTCCATTCCCTATCCCTTCAAGCCTTTTCCTCCGCCAGCTTATGCTCCAGGTAATGGATGCTGGTGCCGCCGGCGATGAAGGCGGCGTCGTTCATCAGATCCTGGTGCAGCGGGATGTTGCTCTGGATGCCTTCGACCACCATTTCCATCAGCGCACCGCGCATGCGGGCGATGGCCTGGTCGCGGGTGTCGCCATAGGCGATCAGCTTGCCGATCATCGAATCGTAATGCGGCGGCACGTAGTAGCCGTGGTAGACGTGTGAGTCGACGCGGATGCCGGGGCCGCCGGGCGCGTGATAGTTGGTGAGTTTGCCGGGGCTGGGGACGAAGGTGGTAGGGTGCTCGGCGTTGATGCGGCATTCGACGGCATGGCCCTTGAACTGGATGTCCTTCTGCTTCCACGGCAGTTTTTCGCCGGCGGCGACGCGGATCTGCGTCTGCACGATGTCGATGCCGGTGATGAGTTCGGTCACCGGGTGCTCGACCTGTACCCGGGTGTTCATTTCGATGAAATAAAACTCGCCGTTTTCATACAGGAATTCGAAGGTGCCGGCGCCGCGATAGCCGATCTTGCGGCAGGCTTCGGCGCAGCGCTCGCCGATCTTGTCCCTGAGCTTGGGGTCGAGTCCGGGCGCGGGCGCCTCTTCCAGCACCTTCTGGTGGCGGCGCTGCATCGAGCAGTCGCGCTCGCCCAGGTGCACCGCGTTGCCGTGCTCGTCGGCGAGGATCTGGATCTCGATATGGCGCGGCGTCTGCAGGAATTTTTCCATGTAGACCATGGGATTGCCGAAGGCCGCGCCGGCCTCGGTCTTGGTCATGCTTACCGCGTTCAACAATGCGGCCTCGGTATGCACCACGCGCATGCCGCGCCCGCCGCCGCCGCCTGCCGCTTTGATGATGACCGGGTAGCCGACGCGCGCGGCGGTTCTGACGATCTCATCGGGGTCGTCCGGCAGGGCGCCGTCGGAGCCCGGCACGCAGGGCACCTTGGCTTCGATCATCGCCTGCTTGGCGGCAACCTTGTCGCCCATCAGGCGGATGTTGTCCGGACGCGGACCGATGAAGGCGAAGCCGGAGGACTCCACGCGTTCGGCGAAATCGGCGTTCTCCGAGAGGAAGCCGTAGCCGGGGTGGATGGCGGCGGCGTCGGTCACTTCCGCGGCAGCGATGATCGAGGGCACGTGCAGATAGCTCTGCGCCGACGGCGCCGGGCCGATGCACACCGATTCGTCGGCCAGCTTCACGTACTTGGCGTCGCGGTCGGCTTCGGAATACACGGCGACCGTCTTGATGCCCATTTCGCGGCAGGCGCGCTGGATTCTCAGGGCGATTTCGCCGCGGTTGGCGATAAGGATTTTTTCAAACATAGGAGGTCTCCGCGGCAAAATCGCCCTGACGGCCTGCGGCCGCTGCGCGTTTTGGCTTCGCCGCGGCGCTGCCTGGCGGCAGCTGGTTGCCGCGATTGGCGATAAGGGTTTTTTTGAACATATGTGTAGGGGCCAAGGGATGGGTTCTAGGGGGCAGGGGGCTTCGAGCGGTCTACGGCCGCACTATGAAATCAGGGGGACGCGAAGCGCTGCTTCCCTGGCCCCTAATTCCTAGTTCCTAGCCCCTGGTTTCCTCAACCAATTACGAACAGCGGCTCGCCGTACTCAACCGGTTGGCCGTTTTCGACCAGAATGGCCTTGATGACGCCGCCCTGATCCGCTTCGATTTCATTCAGCAGTTTCATCGCCTCGATGATGCACAGCGTGTCGCCGGCATTTACGCTCTGGCCCACTTCGGCAAAGTTTTTCGAACCCGGGGCCGGGGCGCGGTAGAACGTGCCCACCATGGGCGAGCGCACGACGTGGCCTTCGGGGACAGCATCTTCCGCCGGGGCGGCTGCGATTGCTGCCGCTGCCGCCGGAGCGACAGCGTGGATGTATTGCGGTTGAGGAGCCATCATCATCGGCGCGCCCGCAATGCTTTTGGCGATGCGGACTTTTTCTTCGCCTTCGGTGATTTCCAGCTCGGCTATGCCCGAGGCTTCGACTAGGTCAATGAGTTTTTTCAGTTTTCTGAGATCCATAGGAGGTCCTGTTTTGGAGGTGGCGCAGCGCGTATTCCAGCGCCAGTTCGTAGCCGTGCGCGCCCAGACCGGACACCACGCCGACGGCGAGGCCGGAAAAATATGAGCGATGGCGGAAGGATTCGCGCGCGTAGATATTGGAAAGATGAACTTCAACGAAAGGGATGGCGGTGGCTGACAGAGCGTCGCGCAGGGCGATGCTGGTATGGGTGTAGGCCGCCGGGTTGATGACGATGAAATCGACGCGGTCGCGCCCGGCCTGATGCACCCGGTCGATCAGGACGCCTTCATGGTTGTGCTGAAAGGTTTCGACGTGCGCGCCTGCGGCTTTCCCGCGGTTGACCAAGGTGCGGTCGATGTCGTCGAGCGTGGCGAGACCATAATGTTCGGGTTCGCGGCTACCCAGCAAATTGAGGTTGGGGCCATGCAAAACCAGGACATGCGGGTACGGACTGGGGACCGATTTAGCCGCGGCGCGGCTGGTTCGTTTAGTCGTCATGGCGGCGAGTTTGCCGTAAATGAAGGTAAATTGTCCAGATATTGACGCTAAATCGCAACTATGCAGCGATTTTGCGCAACGTCGCTTCAAGCGTGGCGCGGGATAGTCGCCCCAGGTGGCTCAGCACGATGTTGCCGTTGCGATCGAGCACGATCGTGTAAGGCAGCGCCCCGCCCGGATTGCCAAGTTGCCGTGCCAGGCTATGGGCCGCGCCTTCGCCGATCAGAATCGGATAAGCGACCGGCAGGCGCCGCAGAAACTGTGCGACATTGGCTGGGTTGTCGATGGCGATGCCGAGAAATTCGACCCCGTGAGGCCGATATTGCTCGCGCAGGGCGGCAAAGTCCGGTATTTCCTCGCGGCACGGCGCGCACCAACTGGCCCAGAAATTCAGCACCACGACTTGACCGCGCCATTGCGACAGCTGCTGTGTCCGGCCCTGCATGTCCGGAAAGCCGAGTTGCCACAGCGCGGCGACAGCGGGCAGCGCAGGGGCGCGCGGTACATGGCGGGCCTGGGCCAGCCAGATTCCCGCGGCCATTGCGGCCAGTGCCAGGGGGGCGACATAAAACAGTCTTTTTCGCATGGCTGCACCGTCGGTTCCATGCCGGATGAGGGACACCGATCGGGCGCCTGATCTTAGAGTGTGCCGTAGGAATGCAATCCCGATAGAAACATGTTGACGCCGATGAAGGCGAAGACGGTGACGAACAGGCCGACCACGGCCCACCACGCCAGCATCGGTCCGCGCAGGCCCTTGACCAAACGGATGTGCAGCCAGGCGGCGTAGTTCAGCCACACGATCAACGCCCAGGTCTCCTTCGGATCCCACGACCAGTAGCCGCCCCAAGCTTCAGCCGCCCACATTGCGCCGAGGATGGTGGCGATGGTGAAAAAGGCAAAGCCGATGGCGATGGCCTTGTACATGACGTCGTCGATCACTTCCAGCCGGGGCAGGCGGCTGGCGAGGATGCCGCGCGCGGCGAGCAGGTAGGCGACGCCGAGCATGGCGGCGATGGAGAAGGCACCATAGCCGATGAAGTTGGCGGGCACGTGCAGCTTCATCCACCACGATTTGAGCGCGGGCACCAGCGGCTGGATCTCGTGCGCGCCGCGGTCGAAGGTGTACCACAGGATGAAGCCGACCGCGGCGGAGATCACCAGCAGCACGAAGGCGCCCATCTGGCGGGTCTGATAACGCGCCTCGTAATACAGATACAGCATCGCGGTGATGAGACAGAACAGCACGAAGACCTCGTACAGATTCGACACCGGGATGTGGCCGACGTCGGCGCCGACGAGATAGGACTCGTACCAGCGCACCATCAGGCCGATGAAACCCATGGTCACCGCGACCCAGGTCAGCGTGCTGCCTGTTTTCATGGTGAATTCCGAGCGCGCCAGCAATCCTCCCCAGTACGCCAGCGTGGCCAGCCCGAACAGCGCGCACATCCACATGATCGCGGCTTGGCTGGAGATCAGGTATTTGAGGAAGAAGGCCTCTTCCATGCGCGTCAGGCTGCCCTGGTACTGACTGACGGCGAAAAGGCTGATCGCACCGACCACGATGAACAGGGGGCGGAACGGTTTCCAGAACCAGCCGAACACCGCCAGCGACGGAATCGCCGCCAACAGGATGGCCTTTTCATAGATGTCCATGAAGCCGCCGAAACGCGACAGGGCGAACAAGGCGCCTGCCGTGACGATGGCGGCAAACAGCCAGTCGAACCACGACAGGCGCTTCAGCAGCGGGGCGGGTTGGTTGAGGGCGAGTTCCATGGTGTGGCCTCCAGATTGTTTACGGCGCGGTTGCTTATTGGACAAGGGTGTCCAGCGCCCGTGCGTGTTGGGTGAATTCCTTTTCGAAATCGATCGTGTGCTTGGCCGACGACATCGCCAGCAGCGCGTGGCCCGGTTTGATGCGCAGCCAGACCCGGCGCTCGCGCACGTAGAGCATGAAGAATACGCCGAGCGTCAGCAAAAGCGAACCGAAATAGACCACGTTCTTGCCGGGTGAGCGGGTAAGTTGCAGGCCACTTGCCTTGACTTCGTCGTACTGCATCAGCTGCAGATAGACCGGCGCGCCGTAGACAAACATGTCGCTCATGCTGTTGAGGGTGTCGCGTACCAGCCAGCCGGTCGCGTCGTCGGGCTTGGGCGCGGGCAGGCCGTCCTGGCGATTGGCAACCTGCAGTGCCTCGAACGCGGCGAGCTCCAGAATGCGCAGATAGGTGCCGGCCGCCTTTTCACGTTCGGCTTCCGGCACCTTGGTCTCGATGAATCCGCCCAGTGCCTGGAAGCCGCCCCCGGCAAACAAAGCCAGCACCTGGGCGGCGCTGGCTGTCAGCTTGCCCTCGATTTCGGTGCCCCAGGCGTCTTTCGGCAATGCCTGGCGGGCGAAGCGCGCGGCAATTTCGGGGCGCAACCCCGCATTCAGCAGGGCGCCGCGCAGCCGCATGAAACTGTCGATCTTGCCGTCGGCATCGAGCGGCATGCGCATGTAGCGGAAGGGCTCGTTCGGCGACTCGCGCACGCCCGACATCATGTACCAGCGGCCGTCCAGTTCCAGCGGCAGCATGTAGTTGGAAAACTCGCGCGCCTGCCCGCGCGAGTCGCGCAGCTTGTACTGGAAGCTCGGGCCGACGTTGCGCAGATGCCGGTTGTCGCTGACCGGGCTGCCGCCGAGCACGCTCATGGCGTCGCCGGACGCGGCGATTTCGCCGCCCATGTTTTCGATGTTGAACGGGCGGAAATCGATGAACTCGAGGGTGTAGTCGCCTGCCGCACTGGTCAGCGTGGCGCTCTGAAGCACCGTGCCTTCGATGGGGAAGGATGCGGCCGTGGGGGTGAACAGGTTCCAGCCGCGCAGCGTCAGGCGGGTGCCCCCATCGGCAAAGCTTGCCTGGTAAATCGCGATGCCGTCGTGGATCAGCGGGTGGTTGACGGCAATCGTCGCTGCCCTGATTTTCTTGCCGGAACGGTCGAACAGCTCGATGTCGCTCTCGAAGCTTTTTGGCTGCCCGGTCGTGTAGTGCTCGATGCGGAACTGCTTCAATGCCACGGTAAACGGCAGATCCTGCACCAGATAGCCGTCGGCCACGTTCAGGAAGGCCACGTCCGCGCTGGAGCCTTCGGGGATTTGCACGCTGCCGCGGAACGACGGGTTGGAAGGGGTCAGGCGTGAAATCGCCGGCACCTGGCTTTGCGGGATGTCGCGCGTCTCGATCTTCTTGTAACCCAGCAGTTGTTGCACCTTGAACACCAGATTGCCGTCCATCAGGCCGCCGATGCAGATCATCACGATGGCCGAATGCGCCAGCAGATAGCCGAGGCGATTCCAGCTGCCGGCCTTGGCGGCAAGCAGCACGCCGCCTTCGCGCGGCAGGTTTTTGACTTTGTATCCCTGACCTTCGAGATAGCGCTGCGCGCTGGCGGCGAGCGCGGCGGGCGGAAGTGCCGTGGCCGCTTCGTGCCGGTGCTTGAACGCATTCAGCGATTGTTCGCTGACGTGTTCGCGAAAGCTCTTCATCTCGCGCACGAAGTTCGGCGCGTTGCGGTAGATGCAGACGCTGGTGGAAACGACGAGGAAGGTCAGGATGAGCAGAAACCAGGCGGCGTGGTAGACATCGTACAGCCCCAGTTTCTCAAACACCTGGAACCAGAACGGCCCGAACTGGATGATGTAGTTGTTGTACGGTTCGGCCTGCTTCAGCACCGTGCCGACAATCGAGGCGACTGCGAGGATGGACAGCAGGCTGATGGCAAAACGCATCGAACTCAACAGTTCGAACAGGGACTTGCCGAAGGAGTGCGGGACAGTGTTCATTGGCGGCAATACCCTGTAGGGCACAAGTAAAAAGGGTGACTTGCGTCACCCTTCCGTCGACTCAGGCAAGTCGGATAAGTTCACCCGCAAGCGCCCTGAAGGGCATAAAAGGCGGACCGTGGTTGTAAAGCCGCCGAAGCGGCAACAGCCACGCGCTATCGCAAGCCCTGAATATAAGAGGCTACTGCTTTCATGTCGGCGTCGGTCATCTTGGCGGCGATGCTGCGCATCATCTTGGCCGCGTCGTTTGCACGCTCGCCAACGCGGAAGCTGTTCAACTGGGCGTAGATGTAGTCGCTGTGCTGGCCGGCCAGGTGCGGGAACTGGGTGGGAATGCCCTTGCCTTGCGGACCGTGACAGGAGGCACAGGCCGGTACGCCGGCTCCCTGCACGCCACCGCGATAGATTTTCTGGCCGGTCAACGCCAGTTCCCGATCCTTGGAAGTGCCGGGTTTGGGTTGCTGGGCGCTGTAATAGGCGGCCAGATTTTGCATGTCCTGCGGGCTGAGGCTGGCGACCATGCCCGACATGATGGCATTTTTACGCGCGCCCGATTTGAACTCGGCAAGCTGTTTGAAAATGTATTCGGAATTGAGTCCTGCCAGCTTGGGGTTGGCAGCGGCCGCGCTGTTGCCGTCCACCGAGTGGCATGCCGCACAAACCTGATTGACGATGCTTTCTGCCGCCTTGGGGTCGCCTTTGCTGGCCGGGGCAGCGGCAGGGGTATTGGCAAAAGCGGAGGTGGCGGCCAAAGCGGCGACCAGAGAGACGACGAGTTTCATCAAAAGCTCCTGAAGCTTGCAAAACTTGGGAAAACGGGTAGTTTAGCGGCAACTAATATGACTGCCAAGCCCGTGCTCAATCGCGCCCAATTCCATACCTCGGTCGCCCAGCTGCGCGATTTGCCCCATAGCTGCGCCGAAATTGCATTTGCCGGGCGATCCAATGCCGGAAAATCGAGCGCAATCAATCTGTTGACGCGTAAAAACCGTCTCGCATTCACGTCCAAAACCCCCGGCCGGACGCAGCTCATCAATTTTTTCGAGCTGGATGCCGACACCTATCTGGTCGATCTGCCGGGCTATGGCTATGCCAAAGTGCCGCCCGAAGTGAGGGCGAAATGGGAAGGGCTGCTGTCGCGGTATCTGCAGGAACGTGAGGCGCTGGCCGGGATGGTGCTGATCATGGATGCACGCCATCCGCTCACCCCGCTGGACCGGCAGATGCTCGACTGGTTCACCCCTACCGGCAAGCCGGTCCACATCCTGTTGTCCAAGGCGGACAAATTGTCCAACAGCGAGAAAGCCTTGACATTGCGTCGCGTCCAACAGGAACTTGCGGCGCTGGATGGCGTCACTGTTCAGTTGTTTTCCAGCCTGTCCCGGCAGGGCGCGGAAGAGGCGGCCACTTTGATTGAAGGGTGGCTCGCCCGGGCCCGGCAGCCGCAGACAAACGGATAAGCTTGCCGGCGCCGCCCAACAAAAAGCCCCGACCAAGGGAGGGATCGGGGCAAAAAATGCCTTAAGGGGATTAAGGCATCCCGCTCAGGGAGGAGAAGCGGGAGACGGTACGAAACCGTCTGTCAGATAGAGCGGGAAGCCCTTGAAAAAGTTCCACGACTATGCGAATTCTTTGGAGATCTTTGTGAACCTGCCTTTTGGCTCATTTCCCGCCCGCCGCATGCGCCGTATGCGGCGCGACGATTTTTCCCGTCGTCTCATGTGTGAACACACGCTCGCACCAGGCGATCTGATTTATCCGGTGTTCGTCCTGGACGGGCAGGGCAGGCGTGAATCGGTGGCTTCGATGCCCGGCGTCGAGCGGCTGTCGGTAGACCTGCTGCTGCCGGTGGCCGAAGACTGCCTGCGGCTGGGTATCCCCGCGCTGGCCTTGTTCCCGGTGATCGATGCCGGCTTGAAAACGCCGGGGGCGGAAGAAGCGATCAATCCCGATGGCCTGGTGCCGCGTACCGTGGCCGCACTGAAAAACCATTTCCCTGAGCTGGGAATCGTCACCGACATTGCGCTGGACCCCTATACCAGCCACGGCCAGGATGGTCTGACCGATGCCAGCGGCTATGTGATGAACGACGAGACGGTGGCGGTGCTCGCCCGGCAAGCGGTCGTGCATGCCCAGGCCGGCGCCGACGTGGTTGCGCCGTCCGACATGATGGACGGCAGGGTGGCGGCCCTGCGCGGCGCCCTCGAGGGCGCCGGTTATATCCATACCCGGATTCTGGCCTATGCTGCTAAATATGCTTCCAGTTTTTACGGCCCGTTCCGTGACGCTGTCGGGTCGGCGACCAGTCTGGGCAAGGGCAACAAATATACGTACCAGATGGACCCGGCCAACAGCAATGAGGCGCTATGGGAGGTTGGAATGGATCTCCAGGAGGGTGCTGACATGATCATGGTCAAACCAGGCATGCCTTATCTCGACGTCATCCGACGCGTCAAGGACGCTTATGGTGCGCCGACCTATGCGTATCAGGTCAGTGGCGAATACGCCATGCTGAAGGCCGCGGCACAAAATGGCTGGCTGGATGAGCGTGCGTGCGTGCTGGAAGCGCTGCTGGCATTCAAGCGCGCTGGGGCTGACGGCGTGCTGACCTATTTTGCGCGGGATGCAGCGCGATGGATGCGCGGCCAGGGCTAAATTTTTGCCTGTGGCGGGCCGATAGAAACGAGTATGGGGGAATGCTTTCCCCTGTGTGTCAGGAGGGTCGAAGGTGACGCTGAATTTGAGCAAGTTGATTGGGCGTGGCCGGAGCGTTGCCGATGATTTCGATCGGACCATCATCAGCTTCGAGTCTCCCTACCGCCTCAAGGATTTGAGCCCGATTCCCGAGGGAAGTCCCGATATGCAGGAAGAACGCATGGGGGAAAAACTCTTCAAGTTGCGTTTCGCGCAGCAGGATGAGGTTTTCAACCATGCCAGCATGCTGGTGCAGAAGCGTTACGCCTGGCGCGGTTTCCCCAAGGCGCACCTGAAGAAATACCCCAATCGCATCACCATCCTGTCGTTTCACCAGGAAAAGATCGTCGGCACCGTCACGGTCGGCTATGACTCGCCGGAAGGCATGCTGGCGGAAGAAATCTACAAACCCGAAATTGACGCCTTGCGCGCCCAGGGCAGGCGGGTCGGGGAGCTCAGCAAGCTTGCCATCGACGAAAACATCGGCAGCAAGCACTTGCTGGCAAGCCTGATTCATATTGCCTATCTGTATGGCGTCATCCATGAATGTACCGACGCCATCATCGAGATCGTTCCCCGCCACAAGACCTTCTATGAAAAAATGCTGGGCTTCAAGCAGATCGGGGAAGAAAGAATGAACAACCGGGTCAATTTCCCCGTGTTGCTGATGCATCTGGAGCTGGAGTACATGCGGCAGAAGATAGAAGAGCTCGGCGGCAAGGGCAAGGCAGCCAAAGACCGCAGCCTTTATCCCTATTTTTTCTCGGCGCACGACCAGGAAGGCATTCTGGGACGCTTGCTGAAAGAGGATGCTTGAAGCGTCATTGTGCGGGCTTTCGATTACAACGAGGCATTCGGCCGCAACCTTGGCTGGCTGACCCCGCACGAGCAAACCACGCTGCGCGGTAAAAAGGTCGCCATTGCCGGCCTCGGCGGCGCCGGTGGCGTGCACTTGCTGACCTTGGCCCGGCTGGGCATCGGCCGCTTCCATGTGGCGGATCTCGATCAGTTCGATCTGGTCAATTTCAACCGCCAGGCCGGCGCCAGCATGAGCAGTATGGGACAGCCCAAGGCGGAGGTCATGGCCAGGCTGGCGCGCGACATCAACCCCGAGCTGGACATCCGCGTATTTGCCGATGGCGTGCAGCCGCATAACGTGGACGCATTCCTGGACGGCGTCGACCTTTACGTGGACGGCCTGGATTACTTTGTCTTTTCTGCCCGTCGCCTGGTCTATGATGCCTGCCGTGCCCGCGGCATCCCCATCACCTTTGCCGTTCCGCTCGGTATGGGCGCGGCCGTGCTCAATTTTCTGCCGGACGGCCCCAGCTTCGACAGCTACTTCCGGCTGCAGGGTACACCCGAAGACGAATGGCCGATCCGCTTCCTGGTCGGTCTGGCGCCCGCTCTGTTGCACCGGGGTTATCTGGTATATCCCGAAATCGTCGACTTCAAGACCCAGCGCGTGCCGTCAACCGGCCTGGCGTGCCAGTTGTGTGCCGGCATGGCGGGTACCGAAGCGCTGAAAATCCTGCTAGGCCGGGGCAAGGTGCGTGCCGTGCCACACAGCCTGCAATTCGACGCCTATACCGGCAAACTGAAGCGTACCTGGCGTCCGGGCGGCAATGCGCATCCACTGCAGCGACTGGCGATTGCCTACGTCAACTGGCGTTTGTCCAGAAAAACGCAGGGCTGAGGCATAGGCATATTCGGGGCCTTGCAGGCTGACAGGGCACGCCCGGGATATCAGGAAAAAACCCGAGGTGGTGTCGGAATTTTTTACACCGGCCTTGGCGCCTCAGTGAGCGATATTTGTATCTACATGATAATAAAGAAATTAATTATTCTGGCATGATGGGTGCTTTAAAATTTGCATACCGGGGCTTATCCGGCTGGAATGCGACTTTTAAAGGAGATACATCATGAACGATATGTTTAACGGAAAGCTGCTTGCAGCCGCGATCGCCATTGGCTTCGGCATGGTAAGTGCCCCGGCGGGCGCTGTGGTACTGCAGGATTTCACGGTTGACGAGAGCAGCGTTGAAGGCCTCGGCGGGACGTTCGACGCAGACAAGATCAATGGCGCATACAGCGAGGTCGTTACTTTCGGGGCGGGCACCTTCGACACGGTTGCCTACGGCGACTTCGGCCAGTACCTGAGCAACGACGGCACGGTAAACGTGACGCCGATTGAACTCAATAACAGCTACGGCTTGTACGCCCTGTTCGACGGCTCGGGTACCTTTGCCGCTCTCGGCGGCGGGCTCACAGGGTTTACCTTCACCTCGGCCAGCTTCAGCCTGTACATCGATCCGGATCTCGATACGACCAAAGCCTTGCCTGGTACGGCGCCGGGTGCGGTCACCCTCGGTAACAGCGGCGATGACTACTTGATCGGGAGCGCTTCGCTAATATCGAGTGGAACCGGCGTTCTCGTGGCAGGCGTGGGCGGCTTTTTCGACCTGGTCTTCGAGGACTTTGCTCTGACCAATCCGGACGGGACGGATTACTTTACTTCGCCCGATCCCTTCTATATTCGCGTCAATGTGGACGGCGACTTCGACAGTTTTGAGGTTGTCGGTACCCAGACCATCAACGGCGATTTCAGCGCAGTGTTCCAGGTTCCGGAACCCGGCAGCATCGCCCTGCTCGGCATGGGCCTGCTCGGCATGGGCGTTGCCCTGCGCCGTCGCAAGGCTGCCTGAGCTTTCAAGGCGAGTCCGCACAATCAACCCGGCTTCGGCCGGGTTTTTTTATGGGCGTTGTGGTTGTCGGTTTTTTTACAGTCCTTGCTGTTTCGTGGTGGGCCGGCCCTGTCGGGCAATGGCAGGGCCGGCACGCAGAAAGTGTGGTGGTTAAAGGCCGGGAAGGGGCGGCATGGCCATTCTTTCCAAACTCCCGGTCGCCCAAAACAACGCCGGCAGGATCTGCCGGCTAGTTGCCAGGTGGTTCGTTACAGCGTGGCCAGCAGTTTGCGGGCAGCTTCGGCTTCCGGAAACTTCGGCTGGGCGACCAGCAGGGCCTGCAGTTCCTTTTTCGCCTGTGGCGTGTTGCCACTCCGCGCCAGGGCGACAGCATAGTGATAGCGTATCGAGGCTGCGCGGGGGGCTGCCGCGACGGCTTTTTTCAACCATTCCAGCCCGCCCGCAAGCTCGCCCTTTTCAACCAGTATCCATCCCAGAGTGTCCTGGATCCCCGGCGAATCGGGGGCTAGTGCGAGCGCGTGTTCGGCGGTGACCTGGGCGCGTTGGTCCTGCTCGCGCTGGTAAAGGGTGGCCAAGTTGTTCAGGAAATCCACCCGCTTGGGTTCGAGGCGCAGCAAATACTCGTACTGGGCTATGGCATTGCGGTTGCGTCCAGTCATCAGGTAATACTCGGCGGCGTAGGCGCGCACCAGCTTGTCCTGCGGATGTTGTTTCAGCCAGGCTGCGATCTTCTCATCGGCGCGCTTGGTGTTCCCGGAAAAATGCAGTGCGCGCAACAGCTTTATGGTCGCTGCGGTGGACTGACGACGTTTCAACGCCTGCTCATACGGAGCCACAGCCTGGGTCGCCTGCCCCTGGGCGATGCGGATGTCGCCTTCGCGCTCATAGCCCAGTGGGGCCTCGGGCTGGCCAGCCTGGAATTGCCGGGCGATCTGCAATGCGGCTTCGAACCTGTTTTCCGATAATTCCAATAGCAGCAGGGCGTCCTGCACCTGAATGCTTGAGGGTTCAAGTTCACGTGCCTTGAGCAGAGTGGCGCGGGCGGCACTCGCCTGATCGTTGGCGAGCTGGGCGCGCGCCAGGCGCAACCGGACTGCGGTTGAGCGTGGGGAGAGTTCCGCCAGCTTTCCGAAGGTGGAGAGCGCGCTGCCTACTTCGCCCATGGCCAGTTGAATGTCCCCGAGGACGCCTAGTGCGGCGGTATCGTTCGGATGAGCATCATTCGCCTGGCGCGCATAGACCAACGCCTTGGCGCTGTTGCCTTGATTCAGGTAAAAATTACTCAGCAGAACTGGTGGCTGAGCAGCCTGCGGTGCGCTCTTGTGAGCCCGTTCTAGCCACGCGAGCTGCTCCGCGAGATTGCCGGTGCGCCTGGCGAGGCCCGCCAGTCCGAGCATGGCGTCGAGGTTTGATTTGTCGGCCTTGAGAACGGCTTCGAAGCGGGCCTTGGCAGCCGCGGGTTTGTTATCGTAAAGGTCCAGTTCGGCCAGGTTGGCCGTGGCTGGGAGGTACGTGGGATCGAGCTTGACTGCCTTTTCGAAATTTTCGCGCGCCCTTGGGTAATCCTGCTGGCTGAGATAGACCAGGCCCCGGAAATTCCAGGGCTGAGGGCTGTTGGGCGCCTTCTTTTCCAGTGCGGCGATGCTTTGCAGTGCTGCGTCGAATTGACGATTGCGAATCTGGTCAAGGATCAGGGTTGAGTCCGCGCCTTGCCATGCCGCATCCATGGCGCTGGCTGCGCGCAAGTCGTCCAGTGCACGCGGGTCGCCTTGGCCGAGGCGCGCCCTGGCCAGTTGCGTACGAATGCCTGCATTTCCGGGCTGCAGCGCGGCCGCCTTCTCGAAATGGCGGTTGGCGTCGGTGTATTGTTTTCTGGCCATGGCAATTTCGCCGGCAAGCAAGCGTATCGCGACATCTTCCGAGTGATCCGGGTCGGTTTTTTCGATGGTTTTGGCCGCATCATCGATCCGCCCTTGGCTCAGTTGCACCGCCGCAAGCAAGCGATTGGCATAGAGATGACGGGGCCAGCTTTGCACAACACGATTCAGTTGCGTTTCCGCTGTCTGCATATTGCCCTTGGCATACTCAATTGCGCCACTCAGCAACAAGCTGGGCAGATGGCCCGAGGCGAGCTGCAAGGCACGTGCGACGTGGTCGCGCGCAATGTCGATCTTTTTCTCGTTGAAGGCGATCAAGGCCAGCACATACTCGCTGAGGAAATGCTTGGGGTAGAGTGAGTGTATGCGCTCGGCGTCTTGGGTGGCGGCCTTGTAATCCTTGAGGTCGACCAGGAGCGATGCCCGCTCCACCAGTGCATCCAGATCAACGTCATTGGCTTTGAGCGCACTGTCCAAGGCTTTGCGGGCCTCGTCCGGCCGGTTTTCCGTACGCTCCAGTTTGGCAAGAGAGACCCAGCTTTCAGCTGACAGCGGAGCTATTTGGGTGGCCCTGATCAATGCGCTTCTTGCCGCGTCTGCATGTCCCTGCGCGTATTCGCAGCCTGCAATGCCGATCAGCGACTTGTGCCATTGGGGGTCGATTCGACTAGACTCCTCGAAAAGCGCACACCCTTCGGGAAATTTGTGCAAGCCGAGCAAGGCGTCAGCCCGCAATTGCATGGCCCGGGCACGGGCGCGCGGGTTGGCATTGTCGGAGATTTGAGTTTCGTCCAGGATGCGCTGATATTCCTTGCTCTGCAGGTAAGCTTCTCCCAGCAGGGGCGTGATCCGTGCTTCGCTCACCCCGAGTTTGCGCGCCTGCGTGAGTTCCTTGATTGCGCTGTCCGCCTGCTTGAATTCAAGATAGGCCTCTCCGAGCATCAAGCGGGCCTGGGGATTGTCGGGCGATTTCTGAATGGCGTTCTTGAGCTGGATCACCATGCCTTTGCGGTTGCCGTTCGCTCCCATGTCCTTGGCGAGTTCAATATGCTCTTCGGCGGACAGGCTGGATTCCTTGCTACAGCCCTGCAATGGCGCGAGTGTGCTCAAAACGGCTGAGGTGATCAGCGCGGCACGAAGCGAGGTAAAAGGCTTGAAGTAAGACATGGGCAACATCCTCTGGATATTCTGTCAGGCGCTCAACAGGTCATTGCTTGGAAAGCTGGTTATGGAGTGTTCGGGCGGCATCCATGTCTCTGAAGCTGTTGCCGCTATCGAGTAAATTGCCGAGTTCCATAAGGGCCCTTTTTTTATCCCCAGCCAGATACAGGGTGTACGCCACATGCCACTGGATGTCGGCGTTATCGGGCACAGCAGCACTGGCTTTGCGCAAATACTGCAGACCTTGGGCCGGCTGGCCGGAATTGGCCAGGATCCAGCCATAGGTATCCAGCACCGCCGGGTTGCCCGGCTGCAGCTTCTGCGCCTGCTCGGCAAACACGGCTGCACGTGGGTCACCCGATTCGTATAGTACCCATGCCAGATTGTTCAACACCATCAGATTGCCGGGATTGCTCTTGTTCAACACCAGGTAATGCTCGGCCGCTGCAGGGTACTGCTGGCGCTTGGTCAGGCTTTCCGCCAGGGCGGCCCGGATGGCGGCGTCTTGCGGATGGGTCGCGAGCCAGGTGATGAGACGTTTTTCGCCCTCCTCGGCGCGCTGGGTGGCCGTGAAGGCCCGCAACTGGCGAACGAGCATGGCGCCCGCAGGAGCCCGCTTGTGCGCCTGCTCGAATGCCGCGATGGCGGCGGGATAGTCCTTGCGCGCGAGCGCGGCATCACCTTCGAGAATGAACCCTGCTGCATTGTCCGGCTTTTGCTGCTGCAAGTGACGGGCGAGGGCATGGGCTTCGTCGAAACGCGTACTCTGGACCTCGACGTTGCCGAGCAGCATTTGTGCGTCGAGAGAATCGGGCTGGATACGCAGGGCATCCTGCAGGGTTTTGCGCGCGCCGGGCAGATCCCGGGTGACATTCTGTACGGTAGCGAGCTTGATCAGCGGGGCGGCCTGGCCGGGCAGAAGTTCGACCAGCTTGCGGTAGCTGCCCAGCGCGTTGGTGGTGTCGCCGAGCGCCAGCTGCGTGGTGCCGAGCAGATCGAGTGCGGCAGGGTTGGCGGGCTGGACGCTGACGGCTTCGCGCGCAACCGCAAGCGCCTTGTTGCGATCGCCCTTGGCAAGCAGGTGGCGCGCCAAGGCCGTCCGCGGCTGCAGGGCCTGCGGATGGGCTGCGGCCGCCTTTTCCAGCCAGTTAACGTAGGTTTTCTCGTCCTGGCTGCGCAAGCCCAGATCGGCAAGCGCAAGCATGGCGTTGAGATGCCTGGGGTCTGCCTTGAGAATACCTTCGAAGCGCTGGCGTGCGGCGGCGGGCTGTTTGTCCTTCAGATCGAGTCGCGCCAGATTGGCAGCGGCGGGGAAAAATGCAGGGTCGAGTTTGAGCGCCTGGCTAAAGCTGTCGCGCGCACGTGCGATGTCCTGTTTGCCGAGATAGGCGCCCCCGCGGTAGTTCCAAGTGAGCGGATTGGCGGCCTGTTTCTTTTCCAGTGCCGCGATGCTTGTCAGCGCAGCATCGAACTGTTTTTGATTCAACTGGCTGAGGATGATGATGGTGTCGGCGCGGTTGCTGGCACTGTCTCCTCCCATCGCGGCGGCGGTCTGCAGATCGGCCATGGCGCGCTGGTCGCCCAGGGCGAGTCGGGAAATGCCCAGTTCGGTGCGGATGGCGGCATTGTCAGGATTGTGCTGAGCGGCCTGCTCAAAATACGCCGCAGCCTGGGCAAAATCCTTTTTGGCCTGTGCAATTTCGCCGGCGACGATCAATACGCCGGCGTCATGGCCGGCCGATTTGAGCGCGGGAGCCAGCGTGTGCGCCGCCTCGTCGGGGCGGCCCAGGCGCAACTGGGTGGCGGCAAGCAGACGCAGGGTGTACAGGTTGCCCGGCGTGGCCTTGCGCACCTTGTTGAGATGTGCCTCGGCAGTCTGCAGATTGCCCAATGCGAATTCGATCGAGCCGCCCAGCAGCAGCGCGGGCACATAGTCTGGTGCTGCCTTCAGCACGCCAGCCAGTTGATCGCGCGCCTGCGTGATCTGTTTCTCGTTGAAGTCGATGAGGGCCTGGGTATACCGTGCCTGCAGGTTTTTGGGCATGACTTTCAACACGGCGTCCACTTCCTTGCGCGCGTCAGCCAGCCGGCGCTCGCTGATGGCGATGTCTGCCAGCGCAAGACGGGCCTGGATGTTCCGGGAGTCGAGCTTGAGGAGCTCGCGGTATACCGCAGCGGCTTCGGCAGGATGCCGGGTGGCGCGCAGCAGTTCGCCCTTGAGCAGCAGGCTGTCGCGGTGCCTGGGATCGGCACGCAGGGCCTGGTCGAGCTGCTGCGAGGCCAGGTCGGCCTTGCCGTCGGCCAGCGCCAGGTGTGCCAGCGCCAGATTCACTTCGGCATGGCCGGGCGTGGCCTGTTGCGCGTGCTGCAGGATTTTTCGCGCGTCCTCCTTGCGGCCCAGCCCGAGTTCGGCGGTGGCGCGCAGGGCATGCAGGGTGGAAGCGTCCGGGTCGTCGTCGGCCGGAACCGGCAGCTCGTCCAGTACACGCTGGTATTCGCGCTGGCCCAGCAACGCGCGGGCGATCATCGGATTGACGACACCGACGGCGTAGCCCGCGTTGCGGGCCTGCCGGAATTCCTTTTCGGCGCTGGGCAGATCAAGCAGGTCGAAATAGAGCTGGCCCAGTTCAAAGCGGGCTTCGGCATTGTTTTTGTCTTCTGCAACGGCGTTCTTCAACTGAATCATCGCCGTCTTGTAGTCCCCCGCCGCGATCGATGCCCGGGCTTCGGTCACCAGAGGGCGGTCGTTACGGTCACAGGCGGTCAGTAGCGTGCCGACAATCAGCAGCGCGAGCAGCCGTTTCACAGGGGCAAAGTGAGCCATTGAAACCTCAAGAATTCCTTGAAGGTAAGGTGTGCAACGCGGATTCATTTCATCCCGATTTTCGCCATCAGGTCGTACAGTGTGGGCCGCGTGATGCCGAGCAGTTCGGCGGCCTGGGCAATGCTGCCGTCACTGTGCGCGAGGGCGCGGCCGACTGCCAGCCGCTCGGCGTTTTCGCGCGCCTGGCGCAGGTTGAACGGCTGCGGTTCGGCCTGGGCGGCATCCAGGCCGAGATCGGCCGCCGTGATCTGGGTGCCGTCCGCCATGATGGTTGCGCGCTTGATGATGTTTTCCATTTCACGCACGTTGCCAGGCCAGACATGTGTTTCGAGCGCGCCCAGCGCATCGGCAGTGAAACCCCGAAGGTTGCGCCCCTGCTCGCGTGCGTAGCGCTCGAGGAAGGCCTGCGCCAAGAGGACGGCGTCGCCAGGTCGTTCGCGCAGCGGCGGAATTTTTACCGTGATTTCGGATAGCCGGTAATACAGGTCTTCGCGGAAGCTGCCTTCGCGGATCATGTCGGCGAGGTCGCGGTGGGTGGCGCAGACGACGCGCACATCGACCGGAATCTCGCCGCGTCCGCCGAGTCGCTCGATCACGCGTTCCTGCAGGAAACGCAGCAGCTTGGCCTGCAGCGGCATCGGCAAATCGCCGATTTCGTCGAGAAACAGGGTGCCTTCATTGGCATACTCGATACGGCCGATGGTCTGTTTGGCGGCGCCCGTGAACGCGCCTTTTTCATAGCCGAACAGTTCGGATTCCAGCAGGGTGTCGGGGATCGCCGCGCAATTGATGGCGACAAAGCGTTTGCCGGCACGCGGCGACAGTTCGTGCACGCCGCGCGCCAGCACTTCCTTGCCGGTGCCGGATTCGCCCAGCAACAGCACGGTTGCGTTGGCCGGGGCGACTTTCTCCACGGTGCGGCAGATCTTGAGCATCGGCTCGCTGCTGGTGATCAGGCCCTGCAGGGTGGAGCCGCGCTGCCTGGCGGCCAGCAGGCGGTTCTCGGCCTCCAGCGCATGGACATGCAGCGCACGCGCAATCATCAGCGCCAGCACGTCGGGGTCGAACGGTTTCTGGAAAAAATCGTAGGCGCCGATATGGATCGCCTTCACCGCGTTGCTGCGATCGAGATTGCCGGTGACGACGATGACCTTGGTGGCGGGGGCGAGTGAAAGAATCTGCTGCAGGGCGGCCAGGCCTTCGGTGGCGCCGTCCGCGTCAGGCGGCAGGCCAAGATCGAGCAGCACCACCGCGGGCTCGTGGCGGCGCAGCTGGACGATGGCGCTGTCGCGGTCGGCGGCCATCACCAGTTCGTAGTCGGCGAGGCTCCACTTCAGCTGTTTTTGCAGCCCGGGATCGTCTTCCACCAGCAGAATCTTTTGTTTGGCGTCGCTCATGCGGCGTCTCCTTGGTTTTCAGGATGAGTATCCAGCGGCAGGCTGAGACGGAAGCGGGTGCCGCTTCCCGGCGTGCTGTCCACCTCGATCGTTCCACCCAGCGCACGCAGGGTTTCACGGCATTCATACGCACCGATGCCCATGCCCGCACCCTTGGTGGAGTCGAACGGCTGGAACAGGCGGGTACGGATGAATTCGTCGTCCATGCCGCTGCCGCTGTCGATGATTTCAACCATGGCCTGTCCGGACTCTTCGAATCCGCGCAGGGTGACGTCGCCGGTCGCAGGCGTCGCCTCCAGCGCATTTTGCAGCAGATGGCCGATGGCGCGGACGAGCCGTTCGCGTTCGGCGCGTACGCGCAGACTGGACGGCGGCAAGGCCAGGAGAGGCCGTAACTTGAACGCCTGCTTGCTGGCGACGGCCTCGGTCAGGATATCCGCCAGCGCCACCGACTGTGCGTGCGTTTCGCCGCTGCCGCGCCGCAATTGCGCCAGCACCTTATTCATGCGGGCGACGGCGTTTTCCACCGTGTCCAGCATGTCGGTCTGGAACTCGGGGTTGTGCTTGTGCTTTTCGGCATTGGCCAGCAACAGGGACAGCTGGGCGATGAGATTTTTCAGGTCGTGGATGACGAAGGTGGTGGTGCGGTTGAACGATTCGAACTGGCGCGCCACGATGAGCTGGTTGGAGGCACGCATCTGCGCCAGGTGCGCCGCTGCCTGGCGTGCCGCCACCTTGAGCAGGTCGCTGACTTCCCAGTTGAAGCTGACATTGCCCAAGGAATGCTTGAGCACGACAAAGCCGAGCAGTTCATCGTGCAGCATCAGCGGCACCACCAGCCAGGCATCGTCGGTGTTCTGCAGCCATGCCGGCGTATCCAGGTCGCCATAGAGGTCGCGGCGCACCTTCATTTCATCCAGATCCACCACCCATTGCTTGCTGGCGAGCCACTGGATGAAAGGGGCGTCGGCCGGCTCGACGCCCTGCAGGTCAGCCCAGTTCCAGTGGCTGGCACGCTGATAGCCGGCATCGCCCTCGCGCATCCACAGTGCGCCGCCGGGACTTTCGAGCAGCTTGGCAAGGGCCTCGACTGCCCGTTCGCAGAGTTGCTCGCCGGGCTGGCCTTCGGTGAGGGTGCGGGTGAAGTTGAGCCATTCTTCACGGTAGTCGTAACGGTAGCTGAAAAAATGCTTGGACAGAAACACCCGCAGCCGCGCGCGCAGGGTGCCGGAAAACATCAGCAGCACCAGCAGCATGGCGGCGGCGAAGACGAACACGGTCTGCACCACGTCGCCCCATTCGCCGCCGAACAGGCGCAGGTAATAGCCGGCGCCCGCCATCAGCAGCAGATACACACCGGCCCCCAGCAAGCTGGCGGTATGGAACGCCATGCTGCGCGACAGTCCGACCGGCGCCGCCCATTCCGGGTTGCGCGCCGCGGAAACCGCGATCAGCGGCGTCACCAGCGCCGCCACATAGCCGCGCGCCGCCCATACCTGGGCATCCATCGCGCCGAACAGCGCGGCGTTGGCATGCAGATAGAAATCGTAAACGAATAATCCGCCCAGCCCCAGGCAGAGAAACTTGATCGCCCAGCGGTCTTCCGGGCGGGTACTGCGGTATACCTGTTCGACCAGAACCAGCCCCATCACGGTGAGCAGCACCAGCCCCAGATTGCCGGCCCATTGCGCCAGCACCGGCCGGGCGGGAGCGATGAAATGAACCGCGCTGGCGAGCAGCAGGCCGCCGACAAGCAGGCCGCCGAGAATACGCATAAAACGCAGTGGCGCGGGCAGTGCGGTAGCCGGCGGCAGGCGCAGCCGCAGGATGTAGAACAGCAGCGCCAGCCAGGCGCCGTTGCGCGCCACTTCGGCGGCGAGTTCCTGCCGCGGCGCCAACAGCCCCCAGGCGGTGAGTGCCGACAGCGCGCCCCAGACGGCGCTGAGCCCGGTGGCGAGCACCAGCAGCCGCCCCTGCGGCCGCCGCCGCCAACTGGCGACAATGAGGCCGGACAGCCCCAGATAGGCCAGGGTTGCCAGGCCATAGCCGACAGTCGCCAGGAGAAGCAGGGTGTCGGGCATGGAAACGGCTTCAGGCGCGCGCGGTCAGCGCACGCCTTTCCCCCACAGCACCACCTGAGCAGTCTGGAACAGGATCATCAGATCGAGAAACAGGCTGTGGTTTTTGACGTAATAGAGGTCGTACTGCAGCTTGTGCATGGCGTCCTCGTCGGTCGCGCCGTACGCGTAGCGCACCTGCGCCCAGCCGGTGATACCGGGCTTGACGGTGTGGCGCACGCCGTAATAGGGGATTTTCTGGGTCAGGTCCTGCACGAAATAGGGGCGTTCGGGGCGCGGGCCGACGAAGCTCATGTCGCCAAAGAATACGTTGAAAATCTGCGGCAATTCGTCGATGCGGGTGCGCCGGATGAAACGCCCGGTGAGTGTCACGCGGCTGTCGTTCTGGCCGGCCCAGCGCGGTTTTCCGTCTTTTTCGGCATCGATGCACATGCTGCGGAATTTGAAGATGGTGAAGCTGCGGCATCCCTGACCGACACGTTCCTGACGGTACAAAACGGGGCCAGGGCTTTCCAGTTTGATCAACAGTGCGGCCAGCGCCATGATCGGCAGGCAGACCACCAGCATGGCGGCGCTGACCAGCAGATCGAACAGCCGCTTGACGGTGTCGCGCACGATGCCTTGATGAAAGCCTTCGGCCAGGATCATCCAGCTGGCGTTCATCGAATCGAGTTGCAAATGGCCGTTTTCGCGTTCGAAGAAACTGGACAGTTCGAGGATGCGGATGCCATACAGCTTGCACTTGAGCAGGTCCTGCACCGGCATGCCGCCACCGCGGCGGTCGCGTACGGCGAGGATGATTTCACTGATGTGCAGGCGCTGCGCCAGTTCGGGTAGCGGTTCCTGGGTGTCGAGAATACGGGCATGATCGACGAAATGGTGACTGCCGCCCATCGGCAAATAGCCCATTACCTGAACATTGCTGGCATGGCCGCGCCTGGCCAGCAGGGTTTCGATGTGGGCGGCCCGACTGCCGGTGCCGAGCACCAGGGCGCGGGTTTTGAGTGCGCCCGTCCGCGTCCAGCGGATGAACAGCGCGCGGCTGAGCAGAATACCCAGCAGGGCGAGACCGAACGAAAGCAGGAAGGCACCCCGTCCGACCAGGAGGGCGGGGAAGAAATAAAACAGCAGGCTCATTGCCAGCAGGCCGAACCCGAAGCTCAGACCGAGGCGCTGCAGCAGCGAACGCACGCCGCCCTGCCATTCCAGGTCGTAGAGGCCGCTGGCGGTCATCAGCCCCAGCATGACGGCGGTGAAGGCCAGGGCTTTGGGTAGCAGGGGGCCGATATTGTCCGGGATCGTGCCGCTGTCGAGGAAGCGGGCGTTGACTCCGGCGTAGATGGCGCCGCCTAGAATCAGCGCTTCGATCGACATCAGCAACAATAAATTCAGGGGCACGTAGTGCCGGAAAAATCGGATCACGGCTGTTCGTTCGAAAGAATCATGTGATGCGTTTCAGCATCATTCATGCCAGAGTGAGTGCTGTGAGAAGGCTCAAATCAAACTCCGTACCTGGGGCAGGCGCAGGCGGCGCGGGCTGCCGTCCGCCTGTAAACGCTTCATGTTGCGCAGCTCGGCGGCGGGGTAGACGACAATGTCGACCGGCGCGCGCGGATCGTCGATGACGAAGCGGGGATAGGCGCGTCCCGTGGCATCCGGTGCACGCTGTTCGCCGGCCTGGTAGGGCGAAGCCTGACGCATCAGCAGGAACTCGACATCTTTCTGGTCGTCGGTGAATAGCTGCAGGTTGATGTCGGTATAGCGCCCTGCTGTGCCGTTGAGTACCGGACCGGTCAGGTGGGGATCGAAAGCCGCCAGCTGCTCCATATATTCAATGGCGACGTGCCGCAGCAGCGTGAGCTGCGCGCGCGTTTCGTCGGCCTGGTAGAGAGCCTGATAGCTGCGCAACGCCTCCTCGATTTGCTGGTTGTCGGGCAGGTTGTTGCTGTCGGGAGCCCCCAATTGACGCGCCGCCTTGCGTTTGGCGCTGCCGTAATCGAGGCTGCCGTCTTCGGCCAGCATGCGTGCCGCTGCATGGGCAATACGGCGGCGCATGTCCTGATGTTTCATAGCGGGGTTCCGGGCCACGCTGGCGCCGGAGGGGCCGATTCGGCGGGATGGGCCGGATCGCTGTTCCAGTCTGTGGGTGGTGCCTCGGGCGGTGGGAATTCCTGATAAAAATGCTCCACCATGCCGCTCTCCTTGTCGCCCAGCCAATCACCCAGTAATCCACCAAGCATGGTGTCCGGCAGGCGGGTACCGGTGGTCGGGTCGATTTTCACGCTGACGATGCCGCTGGGCATCGCCCAGCCCGTCTGCGGCACCCTCTTAAGCGCCGTGTCCATGAAACTCATCCAGATCGGCAGCGCGGACTGGGCGCCCGTCTCGCGCCGTCCCAATGAGCGCGGCTGATCGTAGCCCATCCAGACGATCGCTACCAGGCCGGGGTTGTAGCCGGCGAACCAGGTATCGCGCGCGTCGTTGGTGGTGCCGGTCTTGCCGGCGATGTCGCTGCGCCCCAGTTGGCCGGCACGCGCGGCGGTACCGTAACGCACCACGTCCTGCATCATGGTGGTCATCAGCCAGGCATTGCGCGGATCGATCACGCGCGGCGCATTGCCGCCGGCTTGTTGCGGGCTGGCCTGCATCAGCAGCCGTCCGTCCTTGTCGTATACCTTGTCGATCAGATAGGGTTTGACGCCGAAGCCGCCGTTGGCGAACACGCCATAGGCCGCAGCCATCTGCAGCGGAGTGACGCTGCCCGCGCCCAGCGCCATGGTGAGATAGGGCGGGTGACGTGCCGGGTCGAAGCCGAAGCGGCGGATGTAGTCGCGTGCGTAATACGGACCGATGCCCTGCAGAATACGTATCGATACCAGGTTGAGCGATTTGGTCAGCGCGCTGCGCAGGCGCACCGGGCCGCTGGTACGGCCGTCGTAATTCTGCGGATCCCAGGCGGTGCCGCCGGCTTCTTCTGCGGCCAGCGACAGCGGTGCGTCGTTGATGATGGTGGCGGGGGTATAGCCTTTTTCCAGCGCCGCGGAGTAGATGAAGGGCTTGAAACTCGATCCCGGCTGCCGCCAGGCCTGGGTGACGCGGTTGAATTTGTTGCGGTTGAAGTCGAACCCGCCGACCAGCGCGGTGATGGCGCCGTCCTGCGGGTTCAGGGCGACCAGCGCAGCTTCGACCTCGGGCAGCTGTGCTAGCCGCCAGTGCGGCTTGCGGCCCGTCGCCTGTACGCGCACCACCGCGCCGGGGGCGAGTTGCCGCCCTTTTTTGCCGGCGACCCAGTTGGCCACCCACTTGAGCGAGTTGTCGGAAATGTCGACCACGCTGCCGTCGCGCAATTGGGCGCGGATGAGCTTGGCGCTGGCAGCCACGACTACGGCGGGCTGCATGTCGCTGACGGGAGCAAGGTCTTCCAGTGCGCTGGCAATGGCGGCTTCGCGTCGCGTCCTGTCGGCGGGCAGGCTGACCTGTTTTTCCGGTCCCCGATAGCCATGGCGCTGGTCGTAATCGGCGATGCCGTGCCACACTGCCTGGTTGGCCGCGGCCTGCTGGGCGCGCCTCAGGGTGGTGACCACCTTGTAGCCGGAGCTGTAGATCGATTCACCGTATTTTTCGAATAATGTCTGGCGCACCATTTCGGCTACGTAGTCGGCGGTTACATCGGTCTGCTGGCGTGCCTGGCGGATGACCAGCTTCTGCTTGATGGCAGCCTGCCAGGTAGGCTGGTCGATGAATTTGAGCGTGCGCATACGACCCAGCACATATTCCTGGCGCGTCTTGGCGCGCGGGAAATTCACTACCGGGTTGTAGCGCGACGGCGCTTTAGGCAGTCCCGCCAGCATGGCGAATTCGGCCAGCGACAACTCGTGCATCGGCTTGCCGAAGTAAGTGCGCGCTGCGGCTTCAAAACCGTAGGCACGCTGGCCGAGGTAGATCTGGTTGATGTAGAGTTCGAGGATTTTATCCTTCGACAGATTGTGCTCGATCTTCATCGCCAGCATGGCTTCCGACAGCTTGCGAGTCAGCGTTTTTTCGTTCGATAGAAAGAAATTGCGCGCCACCTGCATGGTGATGGTGGATGCGCCTTCCTTGGCGCCTCCGGACAGCAGGTTCGATCCTGCTGCGCGCAATATTCCCAGCGTATCCACGCCGCCATGGGTGTAGAAGCGCTCGTCCTCGGCGGCGATGATCGCCTGTTTCATGTATTGCGGGACTTTGTCGATGGCGATGAAGGCACGGCGTTCCTCGCCGAATTCGCCGATCAAGGCATTGTCAGCCGTGTAGATGCGCAGTGGCAGCTTGGGTTTGTAGTCGGTTAGCGCTTCAAGCGGAGGCAGGTTGGGGTAGATCAGTGCTGCCGCCAGTCCGGCCAGGGCCGTGCCGACCACGCCGAGGCTGATGATCAGTGCCAATGCGTAATGCCACCATTTGGAAAACATCCGGTTCCTTTATCGAGACGGCATGAAAATGCCTGAAACAGCCGCGCCACATTTCCCGATCCAGCCGCGGCCGGCCAGCGGGGCCATCTCAATACCCCGCTGTTTTTAATGGCCTATTGATCCGGCTCCTGCCATGAGGCCTTACCTGCGGTAAGCCCGAGGGCTGCCCGTTTCAAATTCAGGGGCGGAATCGGCTGCGTGACGCCTAAAGTTTCCGGCGATTATAGGCGTTAGTGGTGTTGGAAATTGGACACAGTTGTTCAACTCTTGCAGTGTGGTGAGAAAAAAACTGTTAAAAACCGTGTGTTGTTGCTAGCATCTAAAAAAAATAACAAGAAAAGGCGCCAACTCACAGAAGCGTAAAGGAAATCCCTTGCACCTGAATATCAACCTGGACTGGCTGTCTGCCAAAAGTCTGCCCATCCTGGGACTCGACATCAGTACGACCGCGGTCAAGCTGGTGGAACTGTCCGACGCAGGCAAGGGGATGATGCGGGTAGAGCGCTATGTCATCGAGCCTTTACCCAAGGATGCCGTGACCGACGGTAACATCGCCAACCTCGACCAGGTGGCCGATACCTTGCGTACCGCCTGGAAAGAGCTCGGCACGCGGGTCAAGAACGTTGCGCTCGCATTGCCGTCATCGTCGGTCATCACCAAGAAGATCCTGGCTCCGGCCAGCCTGAAAGGCATCGATCTGGAAAACCAGGTGGAAACCGAGGCCAACCAGGTCATCCCCTTCTCGCTGGACGAAGTGAACCTGGATTTCCAGGTGCTTGGCCCCTCGCCCTCCAGTCCGGATGACGTGCAAATCCTGCTGGCTGCCGCGCGCAAGGAAAAGGTCGAGGACCGGGTGGCGGCCGTCGAAGCGGCCGGCCTCAAGGCGCTCATCATGGACGTCGAATCCTATGCCACGCAAACCGCGTACGAACAGATCGCACACTTGCTGCCCAACGGCGGCGACGGCCAGACCGTGGCGATCATCGATGTGGGTGCGCAGAATATGCACATCAATATTCTCAACGACAACGAATCGGTTTATCTGCGCGAACACGGTTTCGGTGGCAACCAGCTCAACAACGAAATTTCGCGCCGTTACGGCATGACCAGCGAAGAGGCGGAAAACGCCAAGCGCCGGGGCACACTGCCGGAAAGCTACGACATGGAAGTGCTGCAGCCCTACAGCGAAACCCTGGCAATGGAAATCGGTCGCGCCTTGCAACTGTTCACCACGTCGACCCAGTATCGCAAGGTCGATCAGATCCTGCTGGCCGGCGGCGGCGCCATGATTCCCGGCATCGATGAGGTGGTCAGCCAGCGCACCGGCACCCCGACCCTGGTCGTCAATCCGTTTGCCAACATGGCAGTCGGCTCCAAAATCCGGCCGCAGGCATTGACCGCCGATGCGCCTTCCCTGTTCGTCGCCTGTGGCCTCGCCATGCGGAGGTTCGACCCGCAATGATACGCATCAACCTGCTCCCCCACCGCGAACTGAAACGCGCCGCACGGCGCCGCCAGTTCAACATCCTGCTCGGCATCGCTGTCGCGGCGGGCGTCGTTGCCGTTATTCTCGGCCACAGCCTGATCGCCGCCCGTCAGTCGGCGCAGGATGCCCGCAATGCCTTTCTCGAACAGGAGATCACCAAGCTCGACGGCCAGATTGGTGAAATCAAGAAGATTCGCGAACAGACCCAGGCGCTGCTGGAGCGCAAGCAGGTCGTCGAGACCCTGCAATCCAATCGCACCGAAGTCGTTCACCTGTTCGACCAGATGATTCGCCTGCTGCCGGACAGCCTCTACCTGAAGTCCTTCAAGCAGGCGGGCGATGTCGTCACCATCAGTGGCTACACCCAGTCGAGTGCGCGCGTATCCACCCTGATGCGCAATCTGGATAACTCGCCCTGGTTCGAATCGGCCAATCTGGTCGAAATCAAGGCCACCACCGTCAACAACCTGCGCGCCAACGAGTTCGTGCTGTCGGTCAGGCAGTCCCGTCAGCAGACAGATGACGCGAATGACAAAGGGGGCAAAGCATGACCCTGGACGAACTCAACAAACTCGATCTGAAAACCCTGGCCGACTGGCCGTTGCCGACCAAGCTCGCGGCACTCGGGTTGCTGTGCATGGCGATCGTGGCGGCGGGCTGGTGGTTTGACTGGCGCGGTGGCATGGAAACGCTGGATGCCGCCAAGCAGAAGGAAACCGAACTGCGCGGCGTGTTCACCACCAAGAAAAATCAGGCCATCAATCTGGACGCCTACAAGAAGCAGCTGGCCGATATCGAGCAGGCCTTCGGCGCGCTGCTGAAGCAGTTGCCCAACAAGCAGGAGATGGATGCCCTGATTACCGACGTCAACCAAGCGGGACTGGGGCGCGGCCTGCAGTTCGACCTGTTCAAGCCCGAAGCCGAAACCGCGTCGGAGTTCTACGCGGAAACGCCGATCCGCGTCAAAGTCACCGGCGGCTACCACGACATCGCCGCTTTTGTCAGCGATGTCTCCAAGCTGTCGCGCATCGTCACCCTGCAGGACATTGCCATGGAACCCGCCAAGGATGGCGTGCTGAATATGGATGCCGTCGTCAAAACCTATCGCTACCTGGACGATGAGGAACTGATTGCCAGGAAGCAGCAAGCCAAGGAGCAAAAGAAATGAAGCGCCTGGCTCCTGTGATACTCGTGTTGGGCCTGGCCGGCTGCAGCGGCGGCGGCATGGACGACCTGCAGACCTTCGTTGCCGAGACCGGCCGCGACATGCAGGGGAAAATCGAGCCGCTGCCGCAAGTCAAGGTCTATGAGCCGTTCACCTACAACGCCTTCGATCTGCCCGATCCGTTCAAGTCGAGAAAGCTGTCGACCGGAGGCGGCGGCGGCATGCAGCCCGACTTCAATCGCCCGAAAGAGCCGCTCGAAGCCTTTTCGCTGGAGACTCTGAAAATGGTTGGCGCACTGTCCCGGCAGGGCGTGATCCACGCGGTGATCAAAACCCCGGACAATGCGATTTACCATGTCAAGAAAGGCAATTACGTGGGCCAGAATTTCGGCCTCGTTACGCAGATCGACGATAGCCAAATAAGCTTGCGTGAGATCGTCCAGGATAGCGCCGGTGATTGGTCCGAGCGCGCCAGCACCCTGAATTTGCAAGAATGATTCGTAGCACTGAATTCCAAAGAGGCTGACATGAACGCATTGCCCAAAATTGCCCAGAAAATGTCCCACAAGGGGACTCCGACTTTCTCCCCGCAAGGAGGAGGCCGTTGGGTACCCAACGGCTGCGCCGTTACTCATTCGCTCTACAAGCTGAAGCTTGTGAAAGATCGTATGACCCGCCAACTGTTCGGGATCGCCCTGCTCGCTGGTTTGGTGCTGCCGCTCGTGGTACGCGCTGCCGACGTGCCGCCTACCGGCAATACAGTGCAAAGCGTCGAGACCGCCACTCTGCCCGGCGGCAAGGTGGTGGTGCGCGTCAACCTCAAGAACGCGCTGACCGCCACACCGGCCGGCTTTACCGTCGGCAATCCGCCGCGCATCGCGCTCGATCTGCCCGACACCGGCAATGCCATGGGGCGCAACACGGTGGATGCCAACCTCGGGCCATTGTCGAGCATCAACGTGGTGCAGGCGGGAACCCGCACCCGCCTGGTGCTGAATCTGAACAAGGCAGTCGAATACGACGCCAGGATCGACGGCAAGACACTGCTCGTCGCGCTGGGCGACGTCGGTGCCGGTGCGGCGCCGGTGAACGTCAGCCCGCGTTTTGCTGAAGCGGGGCCCGGGGCGGCGCGCCACAGTATCCGCGATGTCGATTTCAGACGTGGCGCAGCGGGCGAGGCACGCATCGTGACCACGCTGTCTGATGCGCAGGCGGGGATCAACATCCGCCAGCAGGCCAACGGCGTGGTCGTCGACTTCATCGGCACCGAATTGCCCCAGGCCCTGCAGCGTCGCCTCGACGTGGCCGATTTCGGCACCCCGGTGCAGACCATCGAAACCTATACCCTGGGCGACAACACCCGCATGGTGATCGAACCCAAGGGTGGCTGGGAGTATTCGGCCTACCAGACCGACAACAGCTTCATCGTCGAGGTCAAGGCGGCGGCCGATGGCCAGAAGAAAACCGCTGACGGCAAGGTGAAATACACCGGCGAAAAACTCTCGCTCAATTTCCAGAACGTCGAGGTACGCTCGGTGCTGCAGGTCATCGCCGATTTCACCGGCCTCAACATCATCGCCAGCGACACCGTGGCAGGCAACCTCACGCTGCGCCTGAAGGACGTGCCGTGGGATCAGGCGCTCGATCTGATCATGCAGACCAAGGGCCTGGACAAGCGCCAGAACGGCAACGTGATCTGGATTGCGCCCAAGGACGAGTTGCTGACCAAGGAAAAACTCGAGTTCGAAGCCAAGAATCAAGTGGCCGATCTGGAGCCCCTGACCACCGAATACATCCAGCTCAACTACATGCGGGCGGATGAAGCGCAGACCATGCTGTACGGCTTTGCCTCCGGTGCCTTCCTCAATTCGGCAACCAACAACGCGGTGAACTGTTCGGCACAGGCGCAGGGTCTGGGCGGTGCTGCCGCAGCGCAGGCGTCGCAGAAAGGCCAGGGCGACAATGACCAGAAAGTCCTGACCAAGCGCGGCCGCGCCACCTACGAACTGAAGACCAATACGCTGATCATCACCGATACGGCACGCAAGATTCAGGAGGTTCGCGAACTGCTCGCGCGTCTGGATGTGCCGGCGCGGCAGGTCATGATCGAGGCGCGGGTGGTCATTGCCGATTCGCAATGGGGCCGCCAATTGGGTGCGCGGCTGGGCACCCGGATTACAGGCACGACCAGTTTGGCCGGTTCGCAAACGGGTATCAACCTGTCGGGCAATCAGTTGGCAGCCGAGACAGGCACAATCTCCAACAATGTCAATTTGCCGATCTCGGGCAGCACGGCTCCGGGTTCGTTCGGTCTGTCATTGTTGAATATCGCGACGGGCAATTTGATCAGTCTGGAATTGCAGGCGCTGGAAGCGGATAACCGCGGAAAAATTCTTTCCAGCCCGCGTGTCGTGACGTCCAACCAGAAGCCGGCGGTGATCCTGCAAGGTGAGCAGATTCCTTATGTCACTCAAACCGTTTCCGGCGGAGTCGCGACGACGACCGTTACGTTCAAGGACGCATTCCTCTGCCTGCTGGTGGACCCGCAAATCCTGAACAACGATTCCATCATCATGAGTGTGGAGATCCAGAAGGATGCACGCGGCCCGGTGATTACGGCTGCGGGCCTGAGCGCGCCCACCATTGAAACCAAACGTGCCAAAACCCAGGTGCGGGTGAGCAATGGCGAAACGGCTGTGCTGGGCGGAATTTTTGAAGAGGTCGATCGGAATGACGTCAACAAGGTTCCGTTCCTTGGAGATATGCCCTTCCTCGGCAACCTCTTCAAGAATTCAAGCAAGCAGAAAGACAAAATTGAGCTGCTGATTTTCCTCACTCCGCGCATCCTCGACGATCGCCTGTCGCTCCGCTGATTGCGCTTACCTATCCAGGCGCGGGCTTGTCCCGCGCTTTTTTTTTGCCCCGGTTTTCTCCGGCGTTCCACTCCGCTGCCGCTGCTGTCGATCAAGCGGCTCTCAATTAGAATGGCGCCATGAGCAAGCGCGACAATCTTTATCTGGTCGGACTGATGGGGGCCGGCAAGACCACGGTGGGGCGGCAGCTGGCCAAGCATTACGGCTGCGTTTTCTACGACTCGGACCATGAAATCGAGGCGCGTACCGGCGTCAAGATCCCGGTCATCTTCGAGATCGAGGGCGAGGCGGGGTTTCGCAAGCGTGAGGAGGCGGCGATTGCCGAATTGACCGCATTGTCCGGCATTGTGCTGGCTACCGGCGGCGGGGCGGTGCTGTCGGCGGCCAATCGCGACCATTTGCGCAGCAGGGGGGTGGTGATTTATTTACGCGGCACGCCCGAGCATTTGTACGAGCGCACACGGCACGATCGCAACCGTCCGTTGCTGCAAACGGCGGACCCGCTGGCACGCTTGCGCGAGCTCTATAAGCAGCGCGACCCCCTGTATCGCGAAGTGGCCGACATCGTGGTGGATACCGGGCGGCAGAGCGTGGCGGGGATGACCCGCATGCTGTTCGGCAAGCTGGACTTGCTGAAGCGCGGGCTGCCGCTGGCGGATACGGGGGACTGAATGCGGCGCATCGTCCCCGCTGGCGTGTTCTGCTTGCTGGCGGGCACGGTTGTCGCTGCCGACTACCGTGCAGGCGCGGAAGATTACCGCGATTATGTGCGCCAGTTGCAGCCTGGCGACCGCTTGCTGCTCGAACCGGGCGATTACCGCCAGGGCCTGCCGCTGCACAATCTGTCCGGGCGCGCCGGCCAACCCATCGTCATCGAAGCGGCCGATCCCGCTGTGCTGCCGCGCTTCATCGCACGGCCGCGCGCCAATACGGTCAGTCTGGTCAATGTGCGTCATCTGGTAGTGCGCCATCTGGAACTCGACGGCCGCGGGCTGCCGGTGGATGCGATCAAGGCCGAGGGCCACAGCCGCTATGCCGATTACATCACGCTGGAATCACTGCGTATTCACGACCACGCCGCATCGCAGCAGAACGTGGGTATTTCCACCAAATGTCCGGCATTGGGGTGGGTGGTCAGGGGGAACCGCATCGAACGGGTCGGCACCGGCATGTACTTCGGCGATTCCGATGGCTCGGACCCCTTCGTCGGTGGCGTCATCGAAGCCAACCGGGTTGCGCACACGCTGGGTTACAACCTGCAGATCAAGCATCAAACCACACGCCCGGAAGGCCCGACAGCGCGCTACGATACGGTGATTCGGTACAACGTGTTTTCCAAGTCCGACGCCGTCGCCGGCCCGCAGGCGCGCCCCAATGTCCTGCTGGGTCATGTTCCGCCGACGGGCGCGGGCAGCGAAGACCGCTATCTGGTCTACGGCAACCTCTTTCTGCACAATCCGAGCGAAGCGTTGTTGCAGGCGGAGGGGCGAGTGGCGGTGTACGACAATGTATTCATCAACGGCAGCGGCGATGCGATCCATATCCAGCCGCATCACGATGTGCCGCGCGACATGGCGATTTTCTCCAACACCGTGCTGGCTTCGGGCGTCGGCATCCTGGTGCGCCAGGGCAAGGGGGAGGCCTGGCGCCAGCGCGTGATCGCCAATGTGGTGGCGGCCACTTCTCCCGTGCTGGGCGGCGAGGCCGCGCACAATGTCACGCTGGCCTATCGGCCGGATTTTTTGAACGTTGCTGCAAAGGAACTGACTGCGCGCCTGCTGGCGGAGGCCCCGCCGCCTGACCGCCTGCCGGCTGCGCTGGCAGGCGAACTGGCGGCTTATCCCGATTGGCAGGGCGCGTCGCGCCCCGGAGCAAGGGTGGCGCCCGCCGTGCTGCGCATGCCGGATGCTTTCCGGCCATGAGCCGCAGCATGGGGGCGTCCGGCAATCTCCGCGTCCTTCTGGGGTGGACTGCGCTGCTTTACACCGTATTCGTCGTTTACGGCAGCCTGGTGCCATTGAAGTTTCATGCGTTGCCGTGGGACGAGGCGGTGGCCCGCTTCGGGGCGATACCGTTCCTCAAACTCGGCATCGGTTCGCGCGCCGACTGGGTGGCCAATCTGCTGCTGTTCATCCCCTTGAGCTTCCTGTGGCTGGGCGCGCTGTCGGCCGGCCGCAGTCGCCTGCTCCGGGCGCTCGCCACTCTGGCGCTGATCCCCGCGGCTGCCGCGTTGAGCATCGGGATCGAATTCACGCAGCTGTTTTTCCCGCAACGCACGGTGTCGCAAAACGACATCCTGGCCGAAGCCCTGGGCGGGATCATCGGCGTACTGGCTTGGTGGGGGGCGGGCGGGCGATTCGTGGACTGGCTACAGTCCTGGCGACACACCCATGCCCGCGCCGCCCTGGCCGAGCGGCTGGCCTGGGCGTATCTGGCCGGGGTGCTGGTCTACAACGTGCTGCCGCTCGACCTGACCATCAGCCTGGTCGAGATTTTCCATAAATGGCAGGACGGCAAGGTCAATCTGATTCCGTTTGGCCGCCTGCCCGGGGATGCGGCCTATGCCCTGTACGAAATCGCCACCGATGCCCTGATCTGGGCGCCGCTTGCGCTGCTGTGGCGGCTCGACGGGACACGCAGCGCGTGGCGCGCGTGGGGTATGACGCTGGCCACGGCCACCGCTGTGGAAATCATGCAACTGTTCGTCTTCTCGCGGGTTAGCGATGTCACCGACCTCTTCACGGCCGCCGTCGGTGCCGCCCTGGGGAGCGTCATCGGCGGCTGGCTGGCCGCGCGCGAGGCGCCCGCCGGCCGGCCGCCGCGGGCCGCCGCCCCGCCCGCACAGGCGGGCGGGGCGGCGGGATGGCTGCCATTTGCGCTGGCGGCGGGATGGCTGGCCGTGCTGCTGTTCGTATTCTGGTTTCCCTTCGATTTCCGCACCGACGGCGCCTTCATCAAAAGCCGGCTCGACTTCCTGCAGCGGGTGCCGTTCGAGGTGTATTACATCGGCACCGAATACCGCGCCATCACCGAAGTACTGCGCAAAACGCTGTTCTTTGCCCCGCTCGGCGGTTTGCTGGCATGGGGCGTGGCACGGCAGCCGTGGCGCTGGCGCAGCCCTCTGTTTGCGCTGGCCATGCTGGTGCTGGCGGGAATGCCTGCCGTCATCGAGCTGGGGCAGGTGATGTTGCCGCACAAAATCGCCGACACCACCGATTGGCTACTGGCCTGGCTGGGAGGCTTGGCGGGCTACGGCATGGCGCGGCGCATGCTGCGCGCGCCGCGCCATGCCGTGCCGGTACGGACGGCTGTCGACGCGGCCGCCGTGTCTCCGTACCCGGCGCCGCGTACGCGCTGGCATTTGCCGCTGATGCTGGGGGGGTTGACCGTGCTGTTCTGGAGTGCGGCGCATGCCCCCTTCGTACCTTACAACGTGCGTGAACTGCTGCGGCACGACGCGCCCTGGCTGTCGGCGCTGCTGCTTGCGCTGGCGTGTTACTGGCTGGCGGTGTGGCCGGTGTGGCTGGCGCGGCGGCGGGTGTCCGGCCTGTTCCGCCAGGGCCAGCTGCCGCTCGGTTTGCTTATGTATGGCGGGATGGCTTTTCTGTTGCTGGCAGCCGCCGTGCCGGATGAGAGCCTGTACGATCTGGCCGGCAGCCCGGTGCACCAGTGGCCCGGACAGTGGGAGCTCGGGCTGCGCTGGGTGGCGCTGCTGGCGGTGCCCGGGGCGTTGCTGTATCTGGCCGCGCAAACCGTGCGCCGCTGGCGCGGCCGGCGGTTGGGAGCGGGGCATTTCTGGGCGGTGGTTCCGGTACTGCTGCTGGCGTATTGGGGCATCGTCGCGCAGGCGGCCACCGACAACCTCACGGAACTCATGGCGGTGCCGCGGCCGCTGGCCTTCGTGGCGCTATGCGCCTGGCTTTATGTCCTGTTCCTGGCGGCGGCATGGCTGGCTTCGCCGCTGCCGGCGGCGCAGCGCACCCGGCAGTTGGCCGCTGTGCTTGCATCGCTGCCCTTGGCGGCACTGTTTCTGCATCTCGGCCTGGCAGGCGAAATCGACAAATACGGCCAGCAATTTTCGGCCCTGCAGTTTTTGCTGAGCGCCGACCGCCAGCATTACGCCGCGCAGCCCGTCATCTGGCTGCGCTACAGTGCGCTGCACGTGCTTGTCATCGCAGCGCTGGCCTCCTTACAATGGCCGCACTTCCGCGCCACGCCCCGACTACACAGCCAGGTCCCCCATGCCTCTCATTGACGTTTTCAACGGCGACGCGGACGGCATCTGCGCGCTGCATCAGTTGCGCCTGATCGATCCGGCCGACTCCGAGCTGATCACCGGACCCAAGCGCGACATCGGCCTGCTGAAGCGGGTCAATGCCCAGGCAGGCGACTGCATCACCGTGCTCGACATCGCGCTGTCGAAAAACCGCGATGCGCTCGACCGGCTGCTTGAAGCGGGCGCGCACGTGCGTTATTTCGATCACCATCAGCCGGGCGACATCCCCGCGCACCCCCATTTCGAAGCGCACATCGATACCGATGCCAATGTCTGCACCAGCCTGCTGGTGAACCGGTATCTGCAAGGCAGGCATCTGGCGTGGGCGGTGACCGCCGCATTCGGCGACAATCTCGTCGATGCTGCGCGGCAAGCCGCCGCACCCCTCAACCTGTCCGCCGGCCAGTTGACGCAATTGCAGTCGCTCGGCGAGTGCCTCAACTACAACGGCTATGGCGAAGCCCTCGACGATCTGTTTTTCGATCCAGCCGAGCTGTATGGCCAGCTGCGCCCGTTTGCCGATCCCTTCGCCTTTGCCGCCGAGTCGCCCGCCTATCGGGTTTTGCAAGCCGGCTATCGCGACGACATGGCGCGCGCGATAGCCGTCGGTGCGGCCGAAATGCGCGCGGCCGGGCGCATTTTCATGCTGCCGGCCGAAAAGTGGGCGCGGCGGATTTCCGGCGTGTTTGGCAATCGGCTGGCAGTCGAGTCGCCCGCGCAGGCGCACGCCGTGCTCACCGCCAAGCCGGGTGGCGGCTATGTCGTCAGCGTGCGCGCGCCGCTGGTTGACCGCGCGGGCGCAGACGAACTGTGCAGCCAGTTCGACAGTGGCGGCGGGCGCAAGGGCGCCGCCGGCATCAACCATCTGCCCGCGTCCGAGCTTGGCCGGTTTATTGCTAGTTTTTTCGAGATTTATAAATAGCGTCGCGGTCCTTTCCTGGAGCAACATGGTGAATCAACTGATCGCGCCCTACGGTGGCGCCCTCGTCAACCTGATCGACCCTGCAAGAGCCGATGCGCTCAAACAGGAAGCCTTGGCGCTGCCCTCGCTCGAACTCGGCTGGCGCCAGCAGTGCGAACTCGAAATGCTGATGACCGGCGCCTATTCGCCGCTTACCGGCTTCATGACACGCGCGCAATGTGCACGCGTCGAGACGGACATGCAGCTCGACGACGGCACCTTCTGGCCGTTGCCTGTCACGCTCACCAGCCGGCAAAAAACCGCAGCGGGGCTGAAACCCGGCGACCGCGTCGCCTTGCGCGACAGCGAAGGTTTCATGCTCGCCGTGCTGGCGCTCAGAGACGTGTGGCAGGACGGCGATGACACCTACCTGGGCGGTGCGGTCGAAGGCGCGGCTTTGCCGCCGCATCCCGATTTTGCCAGCCTGCGTGCCACCCCGGCCGAGCTGCGCGCGCTGCTTGACCGGCGCGGCTGGCGGCGTGTGGTCGCCTGGCAGGCGCGTCAGCCGATGCACCGCGCGCAGTTCGAGTTCTGCCTGAAAAGCGCGATCGAGAACGAGGCCAACCTGCTGTTGCATCCGCAGGTGGGGGGCGACATTACCGATGCACCGGCATATTTTGGGCTGGTGCGCAGTTTCCTCGCCATCCGCGAGCGCTTTCCTGCCGCCACCACCCAGTTGTCGCTGTTGCCGGCGCCGCCGCGCGAAGCCAGCGCGCGCGCGCTGCTGCTGCGCGCCATCGTCGCGCGCAATCATGGCTGCGACCTGCTGATTGCGGGCGGCGAACACCAGGCTGACGGTGACTGCCGGCGCGGTGAAGACCTCGCCCAGGTACATGCCGATCTGCCGGTGGCCGAACTGGCCGGGAAAATCGGCGTGCAACTCATTGCCTACCCGCGCATGGTCTACGTGGAGGACCGCGCCGAGCACCTGCCGGAATCCGCGGCTCCGGCCGGAGCACGCCTGCTTACCCTGAGCGGCGAGGAATTCCAGCGCCGCATGCGGGCGGGGCTGAAAATCCCAGACTGGTACAGCTTTCCCGAAGTGCTGGTCGAACTGCATCGACAGAATCCGCCGCGCGAACGCCAGGGATTCACCGTGTTCTTCACCGGCCTGTCCGGTGCGGGGAAATCCACTCTCGCGCGTGCACTGACCGCGCGGCTGATGGAAATGGGCGGACGTTCGGTGACCCTGCTGGACGGCGACATCGTACGTCGCCATCTCTCGTCCGAACTGGGCTTTTCAAAAACGCACCGCGACATCAACGTGCGACGCATCGGTTTTGTGGCGAGCGAAATCACCAAGAATCGCGGCATCGCCGTCTGCGCGCCGATTGCGCCGTATCGCCAGACGCGCCGCGACGTACGCGCCATGATCGAGACGGTCGGCGGCTTCGTCGAAATTCACGTTGCCACCCCGATCGAAACCTGCGAATCGCGCGACCGCAAGGGCTTGTATGCCAAAGCACGTGCGGGACTGATTCCAGAATTCACCGGCGTCTCCGATCCTTACGAAATACCTGAAAAACCGGAGCTGGCGATCGATACCACCGGCCTGGGCATCGACGAGGCGGTACAGCAAATCCTGCTCAAGCTGGAGCACGAGGGCTATTTGCGCTGAGCCGCGCCAGGCAAGCGAAAACGGCGGCCTTGGGCCGCCGTTTTCGCTTGCCCATCCGGCTTGGAGCCGTCGCCGGAAATCAGCCCCGGTTGTAGAAGAATCCGATACCTGATTTCAGGCGTCCTTCAAGCGCTCTCAGTGATCCGGCCAGCATGCCTATCGCACTGGCGATAAGCCCGGCAAACTGCGGCGGCAAGGCGGCGTCGGGCGCAATGAATTCCATCGCAATCCAGACGGCAAAGCCAAGTGCGATCGACAGGGCCGCGCCGGTGTTGCTGGCGCGCTTCCAGTAGATGCCCGCGATCAGGGGCACGAAGGCGCAAGCCAGCGTGACCTTGTAGGCGTTTTCCACCATCTGGTGAATGCTGGTTTGCGTATTGAGTGACCATAGGGAATAAAGCACCACCAGCCCGGCGAAGGCGACGACGACGCTGCGCGTGATCCACAGCAGCGTCTTCTGGCTCATGCGGTGGTGCGGCATGAATTCCTTGATGATGTTTTCCGAAATGGTGACCGACGGCGCGAGCAGGGTTCCGGACGCGGTGGACATGATGACGGAGAGCAGGGCGCCGTAGAAAATGATCTGCGCGTAGAACGGCAGGTGGGTTTTCACAAAGGCCGGCAACACCAGCTGCGCGTCCTGTGCCAGCAGTTCGGATGTCATGGCCGGGTCGACCAGGGTGGCGGAGTAGGTGAGGTAGATCGGCACCGCAGCGAACAGTAAATACAGCGCGCCGCCGATGACCGTGCCCCACACCGCAATGCGTTCTGTTTTGCTGGCATTGGCGCGCTGGAATACGTCCTGCTGCGGGATCGAACCCAGCCCCATGGTGAGAAAGCCGGCGACGAAGGTGACCACCGCCGCCCATTCCAGCGGCGGCCAGAATTCGAACTTGCCGGCGGCGGCGGCGTGCTCGATCACCGGCGCGATGCCGTTGACCTCGGGCATGTCGGCCACCAGCTTGGCGATCCACAGCAGCCCCGCGACGATGACCGTCATCTGCACCAGGGTGGTCAGGGCCACCGACCACATGCCGCCGAACAGGGTGTAAAGCAGGACCACGGCCGCGCCGATGAGGATGCCTTGCGGCTGGGTGATGAGGCCGTCCGACAGCACGTTGAACACCAGCCCCAGCGCCACCACCTGGGCCGATACCCAGCCCAGATAGGACAGCGCGATCGCCGCCGAAATCACTACCTCGATCGGGCGGTTGTAGCGCTGGCGGAAGAAGTCGCCCAGCGTGAGCAGCTTCATGCGGTACAACGGGCGGGCGAAAAACAGGCCGAACAGGATCAGTGCGAGCGAGGCGCCGAAGGGATCGGAAATCGTGGCGCCGAGATTTTCGTCGAGGAAGGTGGCGGGGATGCCGAGTACGGTTTCGGCGCCGAACCAGGTTGCAAACACCATCGCAACCACCACGATCATCGGCAGCGCGCGCCCGGCGGTGATGTAGTCGCTGGCAGTGTGGACCTTGGTGGCGGCATACAGGCCGATGCCGATGGAAAGGACCAGGTAGAGGATGACGAAACCAATCAGCATGACGGGTTCTTATTGCAGGACGGAATAGAGAATGACGGCAGATAATGTGGCAAGCAGGCCGGCGATGACGCCCAGCCAGCGGTTGCGGGCATGCTGCTGGCGCAGCATCAAGGCGAGTCCAACTTCCAGTTGGGTCAGCCGGTTTTCGTTCAATGCCTGGTGCGCCAGGCGCGGCAGCTGCGGCAGCAGGGCGGCCCATTTGGGCGCTTCGGTCTGCAGGTTCCGCACCAGCGCGCGCCAGCCGACCTGCTCGTTCATCCAGCGTTCGAGGAAGGGCTTGGCGGTTTGCCATAAATCCAGCTCGGGGTCGAGCTGGCGGCCGAGGCCTTCGATGTTGAGCAGGGTCTTCTGCAGCAGCACCAGTTGCGGTTGGATTTCCACGTTGAAACGGCGCGAGGCCTGGAACAGCTGCAGCAGCACGCGGCCGAAGGAAATCTCCTTCAGCGGACGGTCGAACACCGGCTCGCACACCGCGCGCACCGCCGCCTCGAGCTCGTCGATGCGGGTATCGGCCGGCACCCAGCCGGATTCCAGGTGCGCCAGTGCCACCCCCTTGTAGTCGCGGCGGAAGAAGGCGAGGAAGTTGCGCGCCAGATACTGCTTGTCGACCTCGGTGAGCGTGCCCATGATGCCGAAATCGAGTGCGATGTACTGCTCGGAGCCGGGGCGCACCAGGATGTTGCCGGGATGCATGTCGGCATGGAAGAAGCCGTCACGGAACACCTGGGTGAAGAAGATTTCGACCCCGGTGGCGGCGAGCCTGGGGACGTCCACGCCGGATTCGCGCAGGCGCTCGACGCGGCTCACCGGAATGCCATCCATGCGGTCCATCACCATGACGTCGCGGCTGCAGTAGTCCCAGTAGACTTCGGGCACCAGCAGCAGCGGCGAATCCTTGAAATTGCGCCTGAGCTGCGAGCAGTTGGCGGCCTCGCGCATCAGATCCAGTTCGTCTTCCAGGTGCTTCTCGAATTCCGCCACCACCTCGCGCGGGCGCAGCCGTTTGCCGTCGGCGAACAGCTTCTCCACCAGGCCGGCGGCGGCATACAGCAGCGACACGTCGTGCGCGATGACCGGCGCGATGCCGGGGCGCAGCACCTTGACGGCAACTGCGGTGCCGTCGCCCCCCGCAGGGGATGAATGCAGGCGGGCGAAATGCACCTGCGCCACCGAGGCGGAGGCGACCGGAGTGGCGTCGAATTCGGCGAACACCTCGGCCAGGGGTTTTTTGTATGCCGCTTCCAGCGTGGCGATGGCCTGGGCGGACGGAAACGGCGGCACCCGGTCCTGCAGCAGGGCGAGTTCGTCAGCGATGTCGAGCGGCACCAGGTCGCGCCGGGTCGAGAGCATCTGGCCGAATTTGACGAAGATCGGCCCCAGTGCTTCCAGCGCACGGCGCAGTCGCACCCCGCGCGGCTCTGCGAGCGGGCGCCAGAACAGCGTGATGCGCACCAGCCAGCGCAGCAGGCGCACCCGCTCGTGGCCGAGGAAGAACTCCTCCAGGCCGAAGCGCAGGCCGACGCTGAGGATGCGGACGAGGCGCAGCAGCTTCATGCGGGTCGCGGTTGCGTGTCCTGTTCGGGGCGGCGGGCTTCCAGCAAACGCAGCCGCGCATCCAGTCGCGCCACATTGTCGGCGAGCGTATCCACGCCGTGATTGAAGCGTGCCACATCGACACCGCGTGCCATCAACTCGGCTTCCTCGACCGCATATTCGCTGGCGTTGCGGCCGAACGCGGAGAACATCTGTCCGAGGCTGACCAGTGCACCGCGGCCGAGCGCATGCAGACGATGCGCAGCGATATCGCCCACGATCGGCGCGAGGTCGGCTTCGGCGTCCCAGTCGAGTTGCCCGAATACCCGATCGAGCGTGGCGAGGAGCGCGGGGTCGCCGCTGTAGTCGGCGTGACGCAAGGCCTCGCGGCCGAAAAATGGCAGCCGCGCGATGAGCGTGGGGGTGGGGCGCACGACGGCGTCGGGGGTATCGACCACCGCCTCGGAAAAGCAGCCGTCAGCGGCGATGAGGAAATCGAGCTGCGCGAGCGTGAGATCGAAGCGCACGCTTGCACCGGCATGGCGGACGAGCGCCTCGGCCGCGCCGGGTGTCTGCCGCAGCAGATGATTGAGGCCGCGCTCGACGATGGCTTCAGCGATCAAACCTTGAAACCCTTGTGCAGCGCCACCACGCCGGCCGTCAGGTTGTGGTAGCTGACCTTGGCGAAGCCGGCGGCTTCCATCATGGCCTTGAGTTCTTCCTGCCCCGGGTGCATGCGGATCGATTCGGCGAGGTACTGGTAGCTGTCCGCGTCCTGGGCGACGAGCCTGCCCATCAGCGGCAGCAGCTTGAAGGAATACAGATCGTAGGCCGGCTCCAGCGGTTTCCACACCTTGGAGAACTCCAGCACCAGGAGGCGGCCGCCGGGTTTCAGCACGCGGTGCATCTCGGCCAGCGCCCGGTCCTTGTGCGTCATGTTGCGCAGGCCGAAGGCCACCGACACGCAGTCGAAATAATTGTCCAGGAACGGCAGCCGTTCGCCGTCGCATTGAATGGCGGGCGGGGTCTGGCCCTCGTTCAGCATGCGGTCGCGGCCTTCGCGCAGCATCGAGAAGTTGATGTCGGTGAGCAGCACGGAGCCGCTCTCGCCCACTTCCTTCAGGAACAGCCGGGTGAGGTCGGCGGTGCCGCCCGCCACATCGAGCACGCGCATTCCGGGCCGCAATCCCGCCTGCGCTACGGCAAAGCGTTTCCACAAGCGGTGCAGGCCGGCCGACATGAGGTCGTTCATGAGATCGTACTGCGCGGCGACGGAATGGAAGACCTCGGCCACTCGGGCGGCCTTTTCGGATTCGGCAACCTGCTGGTAGCCGAAATGGGTGGTTTTATCCATGGTAGACGGGGCGAACAAGTAAGCCCGGAATTCTACCAGTGCACGGGTTGGCAGGGGCTTGCGAGGGCGCTGGATGTCATAAATCGGTCATACTGCCGTCATAGTATGGCCAACATTGCATAAAGGCCGGAGACCCCATGGCTGCCAATATTCTGCTGGTCGAAGACGAACCCGGGATTCAGGAACTGCTCAAATTCAACCTGGCGCAGGCAGGCCATCAGGTCACCGCTGCCGGCGATGCCGAGCATGCGCTGAAATTTCTCAAGAGCACGCTGCCCGACGTCATCCTGCTCGACTGGATGCTGCCCGGCATGTCGGGCATCGACCTGTGCAAGCGCCTGCGCAGCGACGAGCGCTACCAACCGATCCCCATCATCATGCTGACCGCGCGCGGCGAGGAGCGCGACAAGGTGCTGGGGCTGGATACCGGGGCCGACGATTACATCACCAAACCGTTTTCGCCGCGCGAACTGGTGTCGCGCATCAAGGCCGTGCTGCGCCGCCGTGCCCCGCAAATGACCGACGAGCCGGTCGAGATCAATAACCTCAAGCTCGACCCCTCCAGTCATCGGGTATCCGGCAGGGGGCAGGCGCTGGAACTGGGGCCGACCGAGTTCCGCCTGCTGCATTTCTTCATGACCCATCCCGAACGCGTCTATTCGCGCGCCCAGCTGCTCGACCAGGTGTGGGGCGACGACGTGTTCGTCGAGGAGCGCACGGTCGACGTCCATATTCGCCGCCTGCGCCTGGCGCTGGAGCCGTCCGGCCATGCCGAACTGATCCAGACCGTGCGCGGCTCGGGTTACCGCTTTTCGGCCGACGTGGGATAATCCGCCCACCGGGTTTTTGGGCAGGCAAATATGGGCTTCTGGTGGCGTCCGCTCAGCGTTCTGGCCAGCGTCTTGCTGGTGGCGCTGATTCTGTGGGCTGGCTCAGGATGGGTGGCGGCGCTGGGGTTTCTCGCCGGCATCCAGGCCTTCGTGATGCTGCGTCGCCTGTGGCAGGAATTCCGCCTGGCGCGCTGGCTGGAGAACCCGGACGAAGTGGAACCACCTGACGCCACCGGCACCTGGGGCGACATCTTCTACCGCCTGCAAAAACTCCAGAAACGCCAGAAAGCCAGCCGTGGCCAGCTCACCTCCGCGCTTGAACAGTTCGAGCATGCCGCGATGGCGGTGCCCGACGGCATGGTCATTCTCAATGGCAATGAACAGATCGACTGGTGCAATCCCGCCTCGCGCACATACATGGGACTGGATTGCGAGCGCGACCGCGGTCAGTTCGTGCGTTACCTGCTGCGACAGGCGCATTTTCTGGAGTTTCTCGACGCGGCCGATTTTTCGCGGCGCCTGGTGTGCAAATCGCCGATCAATCGCGAGATCACGCTGTCGCTGCAACTGGTGCCATTCGGCGAAGGCAAGAAACTGCTGGTCGCGCGCGACATCACCGACCTCGAACGCGTCGACGCCATGCGCCGCGACTTCATCGCCAACGTCTCGCATGAACTGCGCACCCCGCTGACGGTGGTCGGCGGCTTCGTCGAAACCATGGCCGATGCGCCTGACCTGCCGGCCGCCGAGTATCGCCGCTATTTCGATCTGATGCTCGACCACACCCGGCGTATGCAGCATCTTCTGGACGACCTGCTGACGCTGTCGCGGCTGGAAAGCGCCGACCACAAACTGAACGACGAGCCCGTCAATGTTCCCGAACTGGCGGCCTCACTGAAGGCTGAGGCGGAGTCGCTGAGTCGCGGGCAGCATCGAATCAAGCTGCAGCTCGACAGCACGGCCTGGCTGAAGGGCAGCCTGCAGGAAATCCGCAGCGCGCTCGGCAACCTGGTCTCGAATGCCGTGCGCTATACCCCGGGCGGTGGCGAAATCACCCTGAGCTGGCGTGAGCGCGACGGCGAAGGCGTGTTTGCCGTCAGCGATACCGGTGAAGGCATCGCCGCCGAACATATCCCGCGCCTGACCGAGCGCTTCTACCGCGTCGATCGCAGCCGCTCACGCGAAACCGGGGGCACCGGGCTCGGCCTCGCCATTGTCAAGCATGTGCTCACCCGCCACGGCGCGCGGCTGGAAATACAGTCCATCCCCGGCAAGGGCAGCACCTTCTCGGCCATCTTTCCCACCCAGCACATGCAGCCTGCCGGCGTGCCGGCAGGCGCCAGCGTCATTCCGTTTCCCGAACGCGAGCAAGCCGCCGGCTGAGCGTGGTTCTTGGCGCTTCAGCGCCTTTAGAACCACGGCCTGCCCCTTGCGGGTGGAGCATGGTTCTTGGCGCATACGACTCCACGCGTGCTTCAGCGCATAGTGGATCGAAGTCCTTCAGGGCTTCAGCATTCAGAACCACGGCCTGTCTCTGGCGGGTGGAGCGCGGCTGCAAGTAGTGCATCCAGATCGGCCGGTGCGCCATGCGGCGTATCCCGGTGCCTTGCGCCCCACACCGGATCGGGGAAATGCGGGTCATCCGCAAAGCGCGGAATCACGTGCCAGTGCAGGTGCGGCACTACGTTGCCGAGCGAGGCGAGGTTGACCTTGTCCGGGGCCATCACCTCGCGCAGCGCGGACTCAGCGGCCAGCACCACCTCCAGCAGGCGCCGCTGTTCCGCCGGGTGCAGGTCGCTCATCTCCTTCACATGGGCATTGAGGATCACGCGCAGGAAGCCAGGGTAGTCCGGCTCGTCGGCCAGCACCACGCGGCAGAAGTCGTCCTGCCACAGCACTTTCCCACCCTGGGTATCGCACAAGGGACAAGCAGTCATTTCAACGCTTCCGAAACAAAACGCCCGCATCTTGCGGGGCGTGGGCGGGTCTGGCAAGCGTCAGGCCGCTTTGTGGCGCATAAGCCAACTGCCCCGTCCCAGACTGGCCAGCATCATCAGCCATTCGCCGGGTTCCGGAATGGCGGTGAGGTCGTAGACGGTGACGGAGGCGAAACGGGCAGCGGCACCTTCGGATAGCGCGATGTCGACGATCCTGGCGCTGTACGGGAAGTCGCATCCGGCAGATCAATCCCGGCCGGACGTTTCGCTTCGATTGCCCCAGCGGAACGGTGCGGTGAGAATGGCTTCAAGCCCGCGCCGCAGCAGATGGCCGGAATCGCGGCGCGAGGTGCGGGTGGCGCGCAGCGCCAGGTAGAAAGTCAGCGAGAAGCTGACCGTGAGATTGACCAGGCCGATCAGTACGACGCCGAAGATCGAAGCCAGCACGACGGGAAGCGGAAGCTGCCAGCCGAATGCCTGCCAGGCGTAGCCGAGGTTGGCAGCGGAGAAGGCGATGTGGCGGATGTCGAGCGGCAGGCCGGCGAGGGAGCCGAATGCGCTGACCAAACCCAGGTAGAACCCGAAAAACAGATTGCCCATCACGCCCCCCCAGTGATGACGCAGATATTCGACGATGACGCCCCAGAGGCGTGCGCCGAGCAGCTGCGGGGGCAGGCTGAGGCGCTGCAGGCGTTCTGGAATGCGCCGATAGACGGACTGGTTGTCGTAATAGCCGCTGACGATGCCGGCGAGGAACAGGCCGACGCCGGCCATCGCTGCATAAAACAGCGTGGTGCCGCTGAAGGGGTTGAGTTCGGCCAGCAGCTGTACGGCCTTGTCAGGGGTGACCACCACGTGGCCGGCCGCGTCGAGCGCCAGTGCGAGCAGCACGGCGGTGGCGAAGGCGAACAGCATGTTGCCCAGTATGGCGGTCGCCTGGGAGCGCCATACCCTGACGGCAAATTCGTTGAGCAGTTTTTGCTGTGCGGCCTGGCTGCGCACATTCGAGAGCGTGCGTGCAAACAGGCTCGCGGTCATGGCCGGCTGCTTGGTGGCAACGGTCAGGTGCAACAGGTAGATCAGCACGAAACCCAGCGCGTAATTCAGGCTGACAAGCAGCGCTTCCCGCAGCGGCGCCAGATGCAGTGCGACCACGTGGATTTTCAGCAAGGCCATGCCGGCAATGATGACGCCGCCGCCGCTGGCCGCCCAGAACATCTTCTTCAGCGCGTCCCAGCCTTCGGCCACGTAGTGTTCGCCGGTCTGGCTGGCGAACTGGGTGATCTGGAGAGCGAGGCGCCCCGTGGTGTCGCGGACCAGGCTGCCGACACCGTGGCGTTTATCGCAGGCATCGATCAGTTCGACGAAGAGGCGCGCAAGCAGTGCGTGCGGCTCGTCGGTGGCCGGGTCGGTCAGCGCGATCAGGCTGCGCATGCGTGCCATCTGCTGGCTCAGCCGGTTCGAATGCTGGGTGAGCTCGATGCTGGTGCCCAGCGTTTCGCTGTGGCGGCGCACGCGATCGAGCGCCTCATCGCACTGCTCGAGCAGCACATCGATCTGCCGGGTGTCTTCCGCCTCGCCGCGCAGCCAAGTGTCGACTTCATGATGCAGCGCGAGAAATGGCGAATCGTACTCCTCCAGCGCGGGCTCGATGCGCAGGAGTTCGGCATCGAGCCCGCCCGCAGCGATGCGGTGCGACAGCGAACTGATCGCGTCGGTGAGGACGCCGGGCTCGCCACGCCGGAATACCTGTCGCAACTCCAGCAGATCGCATAGGCGTACCCAGAGCGCAGGGTCTGTCGCGTGGATCCAGGCGCGGTCGCGCGAGGTGATCAGCGCATCGAGCCAGTCACGCAGCCGGCTGGGATCAAGTTCGGGCGGGAGTAGCTTGAATGCGACGCGGCGCCTGAATTCGGCACCAAACGCGCGATAAGGCAGGAGGCCGGCCTCGGTCAGCAGGTGCGTGGCCTTCTTGTCGGCGAACAGCGCTACAAGGTGGTCGCGCAGTGCGGCGATGTAGACCGGATTCTGCTCCAGCAGCGCGATCAGCGTGCGAAGATTGTCGTGGGCGGCCGTGAGCGGCTGGTTGGCGTGCGGCCGCACATGAAACCACAACCGCGCCAGCAGCGTGCTGTCCGCGGGGGGCGCCTCGGCCATGCGTGCCAGCGTCTGTTCGATAAAACTGGACGTCTGGTCGTCTGGCGCGGGCACGTCCATCGACTTACCCTACAGCAGCACGCGCTCGATGCCGCCGTTGCCCACTTGCGCGAGGTAGCTTGCCATCCAGTTCTCGCCCAGCAGCTTCTTCGCCAGCTCGATCACGATGTAGTCGGGCTCGGTGCCGGTGTCGTCGCTGTAGCGCGCGAGGCCCTGCAGGCACGACGGGCAGCTGGTGAGGAGCTTGACCGGCTGCGTGCCGGAGCCGAGCGCGGCGACGCCGGCGCGGATTTCCTCCTCCTTGCGGAAGCGGATCTGCGTCGAGATATCCGGCCGGCTGACGGCGAGCGTGCCGGATTCGCCGCAGCAGCGGTCGGACAGGTGCACGCCGCCGCCCAGCAGCGCGTTGGCGACTTTCATCGGTGCGTGGGTCTTCATCGGCGTATGGCAGGGATCGTGAAAGAGGTATTTCTCGCCGCTGACGTTGTCGAGCTTGACGCCTTTTTCCATCAGGTATTCATGGATGTCGAGCAGGCGGCAGCCGGGGAAGATTTTCTCGAATTCGTATTTCAGCAGCTGGTCCATGCAGGTGCCGCACGACACGATCACGGTCTTGATGTCAAGGTAGTTCAGCGTGTTGGCGACGCGATGGAACAGCACGCGGTTGGCCGCGGTGATCGCTTCGCCCTTGTCGGCCTGGCCGCTCGCGGTCTGCGGGTAGCCGCAACAGAGGTAGCCGGGCGGCAGCACGGTCTGCGCGCCGAGCTCGAACAGCATCGCCTGGGTGGCCAGCCCGACCTGCGAAAAAAGGCGCTCGGAGCCGCAGCCGGGGAAATAGAACACCGCGTCGCTGTCTTCGTTGAGCTTGGCCGGGTTGCGCAGGATCGGCACGATCGAGGGATCTTCCAGTCCCAGCAGCGCGCGTGAGGTCTTTTTCGGCAGCCCGCCCGGCATCGGTTTGTTGACCAGATGGATCACCTGCGCGACCGGCTTCGGCCTGCCCAGCGTGGCGGGCGGGTTTTTCGTCTGCGCCTGGATCAGCCCCATGCGTTTGAACAGTTGGTGTCCCAGCCGCTGGCTGGCGTAGCCCCATTCGATCAGCGGTTTGCGCAGGGCCTTGATGGTGGCGGGGTCGGTCGCGTTCAGGAATGCCATCGACGCCCAGGTGCCGGGATTGAATTTCTTCTTGCCCTGCTTCCTCAGCAGGTTGCGCATGGCGACCGAGACGTCGCCGAAGTCGATGTCGACCGGGCACGGGTTCTTGCACTTGTGGCAGATGGTGCAGTGGTCGGCGACGTCGCTGAACTCGTCGAAATGCTTCAGCGACACGCCGCGCCGGGTCTGCTCCTCGTATAAAAAGGCCTCGATCAGCAGCGAGGTGGCGAGGATCTTGTTGCGCGGCGAGTACAGCAGGTTGGCGCGCGGAATGTGGGTGTTGCATACCGGCTTGCACTTGCCGCAGCGCAGGCAGTCCTTGATCGAATCGGCGATGGCGCCAGTTTCCGACGCTTCGAGAATGATCGATTCGGCTTCCAGCAGGCCGAACGACGGCGTGTAGGCGTTGCGCAGATCGGCGCCCGGCAGCAGCTTGCCCTTGTTGAAGCGTTGCGCCGGGTCGACCTTGTTCTTGTAGTCGGCAAAGGTCGCGATCGTCGCGGCGTCGAGGAATTCCAGCTTGGTCAGGCCGATGCCGTGCTCGCCCGAAATCACCCCGCCGAGATCGGTGGCGAGCGCCATGATGCGCGCCACCGCCGCGTTGGCGGCCTGCAGCATGGCGTAGTTGTCGGAGTTGACCGGGATGTTGGTGTGCACGTTGCCGTCGCCGGCATGCATGTGCAGCGCCACAAAGACGCGGCTTTTCAACACCTCTTTGTGGATGCGATCGCAGGCTTCGAGCAGGCGGATGTATTCGCGGCCGATGAACAACTGGTGCAGTTCGCGCCTTACCTCGCGCTTCCACGACACGCGGATGTGCTTGTCGCGCAGCGCGGTGAACACCGTTCCTTGCGCGTGCGGCGCATCGAGGTCGCCGGCATAGCCCTGCCAGCGGGCTTTCACGGTTTCGATCAGGGCCACTGCGCGCTGGCGTTTTTCTTCCACCTGCGCGGGATCGGCGACGGTATCGTCGTCTTCCAGCAGCGGCAGCGGCGCGGCGAAAAATTCGGCCAGCGCGTCGAGCAGCTTGAGCTTGTTGGCGATCGACAGTTCGATGTTGATGCGCTCGATGCCGTCAGTGTAGTCGCCCAGCCGCGGCAGCGGGATCACCACGTCCTCGTTGATCTTGAACGCGTTGGTGTGCGCCGCGATCGCTGCGGTGCGGGCGCGGTCGAGCCAGAAGATCTTGCGGGTTTCGGGCGCTACCGCGATGAAGCCTTCGCCGCCGCGCGCGTTGGCGATGCGCACGATGCGCGAGGCGGCTTCGCCGACGGCGACTTCGTCGTCCGAGACGACGTCAATCAGCAGCACCATATTCGGGCGGGCGGCCCGCGGCGCCTTGGTGGCGTAGCCGACCGCCTTGACGTAGCGCGCGTCGAGATGCTCCAGTCCGGCGAGCAGGATGGCGGGATGCGCGTCGCAATATTCCTTCACCTCGACGATCGCCGGAGTGGCTTCGGCGGCATTGCCGAAAAACTCCAGGCATACGGTGCGGGTGTGCGCCGGCAGCCGGTGCAGGATGAAGCGCGCCGAGGTGATCAGGCCGTCGCAGCCCTCCTTCTGGATACCGGGCAGACCGGCCAGGAACTTGTCGGTGACGTCCTTGCCGAGGCCGGTCTTGCGGAAGCGGCTGCCGGGGATGGTGAGGATATCCGGCGAACCTTTCGGCGTCTTGCCGTCGGCGGCGAAACGGCGGATTTCGAAGGTGGCCGAAGGCACGTCGTGGATCTTGCCGAGATTGTGATTGAGCCGGCTGACCTCGATCCAGTCGGCGTCCGGCGTGACCATGCGCCACGACACCAGGTTGTCCAGTGCGGTGCCCCACAGCACGGCTTTCTTGCCGCCCGCGTTCATCGATACGTTGCCGCCGATGGTCGAGGCGTCGGCCGAGGTCGGGTCGACCGCGAATACCAGGCCGGCGGCATCGGCCGCTTCCATCACCCGCTTGGTCACCACGCCGGCGCCGCAATGAATGGTGGGAACTTCGAATTCCATACCGGGCAGGTGCTGCATTTGTACCGCGCTCATCGCTTCGAGCTTCTCGGTGTTGATGACGGCCGCCTGTTCGGTGAGCGGGATTGCGCCGCCGGTGTAGCCGGTGCCGCCGCCGCGCGGGATGATGGTCAGTCCCAGCTCGATCAGTCCGGCCACCAGCGCAGCCATCTCGGCTTCGGTGTCCGGGGTCAGCACCACGAAAGGATATTCCACCCGCCAGTCGGTGGCGTCGGTGACATGCGAGACGCGCGCCAGGCCGTCGAACGCGATGTTGTCGCGCCGGGTCACGCCCACCAGACGGCGCAGGATGCGCGCCCGCAGGCTGGTGGTGTCGTCGAACCAGGCCTCGAATTCGCGCACCGCGCGCCCGGCCGCTGCCAGAAGCTGGCCGACCAGTTCGTTGCCCTGGCGCCGCACCTCGATCTCGTGCAGGCGATGCCGCAGCGCTTCGACCAGCATCTGCCGCCGCTTGGGGTTGTCGAGCAGGTCGTCTTCCAGATATGGATTGCGCCGCACCACCCAGATGTCGCCCAGCACCTCGAACAGCATGCGCGCCGAGCGTCCGGTCTTGCGTTCGCCGCGCAGCGTGTTGAGTACATCCCATGCATCGGCGCCGAGCAGGCGGATGACGATTTCGCGGTCGGAAAACGAGGTGTAGTTGTAGGGTATTTCGCGGAGGCGGGAATTCATGGCGGGACGGTACTGCAAAAGCTGTATTTTACGGGATATTGCCGGGATGTCGGCAGTGCGTGCCGGCGCGATGGTGATCGCCGGCCGTGCGGCCAGCGGCGGGCAGGGAGAATGCGCCGTATGAGGGTGAATGGCGCCTGCGCCACGAAAATCCCGCGCTGACGGGGCCGGCCGTGCCGACTGGCGCGACGGGCTATTTGAACAGCCGCTTGCCTTGCGTGACGCCTGCCAGCACCAGTGCGCCTGCGGCAATGCCGGCCAGCCCATCTAGCAGCAATGGGGTGAGCGTGCCCAGCATGCCGCCGATTCCGGGCAGGGCCGCAATGGCGTGGGTGGCCGCTTCGACCAGATGATGCGCGGCGGGCAGGCCGTGCACGAGGATGCCGCCACCGACGAGGAACATGGCGGCGGTGCCGATCAGCGCCAGCCCTTTCATCATGGCCGGCGCCGCGGCGAGAATGCCGCGGCCGAATGCGCGCGCAGGGCGGGCGGGCCGCCGGCTGAGCCAGAGCCCGGCGTCGTCGAGCTTGACGATGCCGGCGACCAGGCCGTACACCCCGATGGTCATTGCGATGGCGATGCCGGCGAGCACCGCGACCTGCATGCCGAACGACGCGGCGGCAACGGTGCCCAGGGTGATGACGATGATTTCGGCCGACAGGATGAAATCGGTACGCACCGCGCCCCTGATCTTGTCGCGTTCGAGCGCGACCAGGTCGGCGTTGGGGTCGGCCAGCGCCTGCGCCAGCCCGGCATGGCGCGCATCGTCTTCTGCGCGGTGGAAAAATGTGTGCGCCAGCTTTTCGAAACCTTCGTAACACAGAAAGACGCCGCCCAGCATCAGCAGCGGCGTGATCGCCCACGGTGCCAGTGCGCTGATGGCGAGCGCGGCGGGGACGAGGATCAGCTTGTTGCGGAGCGAGCCCTTGGCCACCGCCCACACCACCGGCAGTTCGCGCTCGGCTTTCACGCCGGCGACCTGCTGGGCGTTCAGTGCCAGGTCGTCGCCGAGCACGCCCGCGGTCTTCCTGGCGGCGATCTTGGTCATCACCGACACGTCGTCGAGGATGCTGGCGATGTCGTCGATCAGGGCAAGCAGGCTGGTTCCGGCCATGGCTGGAGCAGCAGCTCAGTCACCCAGTTGAATTTTTCCGGCTTTTTCGGCTGCCGCAAAATCCAGCATGCGCTGGATCGACACGGCGGCCCTGGCGCGGATGCCTTCCTCGATGTGGATTTCGTTGCCGCCGTTCTTGTCTCCTGCGGGGGATTCCAGCACGGCGGCAAGCTTTCTCAGGCCGTTCATCGCCATCCACGGGCAGTGCGCGCACGAGGTGCAGGTGGCGCCTTCGCCCGCGGTCGGCGCTTCCAGCAGCAGCTTGCCGGGGGCGGCTGCGCGCATCTTGTGGAAGATGCCGTTGTCGGTGGCGACGATGAATTCCGGGTTGGGCAGGGTGCGTACCGCGTCGATCAGCTGAGTGGTCGAACCGACCACGTCGGCCAGTGCGATCACGGCTTGCGGCGACTCGGGATGCACCAGCACCGCGGCGGCCGGGTGCTCGGCATGCAGCTTCTTCAGCGCTTCGGCCTTGAACGCCTCGTGCACCACGCAGGAGCCCTGCCATAGGATCATGTCGGCACCGGTCACCCGCTGGACGTAGTCGCCCAGGTGGCGGTCCGGCGCCCACAAGAGCTTGTGCCCCTGCCGGTGCAGATGTTTGACGATCTTGGCGGCGATGCCGGACGTGACGACCCAGTCGGCGCGTGCCTTCACCGCTGCGCTGGTGTTGGCGTAGACCACCGAGAGCCGGTCCGGGTAGGCGTCGCAAAAGGCGGCGAATTCATCCGCCGGGCAGGCCAGGTCGAGCGAGCAGTCGGCGCCCAGGTCGGGCATGATGACGCGCTTTTCCGGATTCAGGATCTTGGCGGTCTCGCCCATGAACTTGACCCCGGCGACGATCAGCGTCTTCGCCGGATGGGCGTGGCCGAAGCGCGCCATCTCCAGCGAATCCGACACGCAGCCGCCGGTTTCCTCGGCCAGGTCCTGCAGGTCGGCCGACGTATAGTAGTGCGCCACCAGCACCGCATCCTGCTGTTTCATCAGCGCCTTGATGCGTGCCTTGAGCGCCGCGCGTTCATCGGCAGTGAGTACCTCCTCCACCATGGGCGGCGGCTGGATCACGGGTTTGACCGGAACGGGAAAGGCAAGGCTCATCGTGACGACTCAAGATTCGGCTAGGCAGAGTTTTCAAGTATAGCGCTGCGTGGCGGACGTTTTCACATGGCGCCGTCCGGGTTTTTTCTGGCGCGCTGCGGGGATTTTTGGCTTATCCTTGCGCCCCTATGCAACAGTTGCTTCTCGACATCCGCCCCCCTGCGCAGCCCGAACTTGCCCGCTTCGTGGCGGGGCGCAACGTCGAACTGATGGCACAGCTTGCGGCCATGCTCGACGGCAGCGCGGCCGAGCGCATGGTGTATGTGTGGGGCGCACCGGGCAGCGGCAAGAGCTATTTGCTGGCAGCCTGGGCGCATGCCTGTCGGGCGCGCGGCCTGAGTGTGGATGTCACCGGGAGCCGCGCCGCTCAGGCGGTGATCGCGGATCGGGTCGATGCGTGGGATGCCGCGCAGCAGCGCGCCGGCTTCGCCGCATTCAACCGGGTGCGCGAAGCGGGCGGGTTGTGGCTGGCGGCGGGGACGGCGGCGCCGGCCGACCTGCCGGTGATGCCGGAATTGCAGACCCGGCTGGGCTGGGGCCTGGTGTTCCAGCTGCACGGCCTGGACGACGCCGAAAAACGCGCTGCGCTGGCGCAGCACGCCGAAACCCTGGGGTTCCGGCTGGAACCTCAGGTGGCGGACTATCTACTGAATCATACTGCGCGCGACATGCAGAGCCTGCTGCGGGTGCTGGAGGCGCTCGACCGCTTCAGCCTCGAAATGCGCCGTCCAATCACGCTGCCGCTGCTGCGGCAGTTGTTGTCGGGTGCGGCCAGGCGCTGATCAGGCCGGACCCTGCTGGGCTTGCTGCTCGGCGATATCCTTGTGGACCTGCGCCATGTCCAGCCCCATGACCTGCTCGATCAGCGAATCCAGCGCGTTGGCGGGCAGCGAGCCGGCTTCGGAATAGAGGATGACCTGTTCGCGGAACACCATCAGCGTGGGGATGGAGCGTATCTGGAAATAGCCGGCCAGATCCTGCTCGACTTCGGTGTTGACCTTGGCAAAGACGATGTTGGCGTGGTTGTCGGATGCAGCCTCGAAAATCGGCGCAAACCCGCGGCAGGGACCGCACCACGGCGCCCAGAAGTCGACGATGACAACGTCGTTGCTCTGGATGGTGGATTCGAAGTTGTCCTTGGTGAGTTCGATGACGGCCATGCTGGTTCCTGCGAAGTGGTGGAAATGGTGAAATAAAAAGGCGCGAGGACGAATCCACCGCGCCTGAATGCCACCCTATCACGGATGGCGGGCCCCCGACAATGCGGAGGCGACTTATCGGGCAGCCCGGACGGATTGTCCGCTACCCAGGTCCAGCCGAAACCGGCTGGCCTTGAAACCTATTTGGCGAAAGCCTGGGCGAACAGGCCGCGCTTTTGTCCGGCCGGCTGAACGCCGCGCACCATGTTCTGGCTGTGCTTGAGGTTGCTGCGCACCTCGGCACGGTTCACCGCCATGATGAGTGCGGTTGCCAGCACCCGCGCCTGATGTGGGGTAAGGTTGAGTTCATACCCCTGCGCCTGAAGCGTCACCACCACGCGGTCGCGGCCGCTGCTATCTTCCTGCAGGGCGATGTCCAGTGCGCTGCCGGATTCCAGTTCGATCATTTCGGTATCTCCTTGTGTTGCATACACAAGGATTCGAGCAGGGTTCATGCCAGTCTTCCGTAAGGCGCGGAGTGCGCGAAAAGCCGCATTAAAGCAGGCGGGCTTGACGGCTTGATGAAAAAACGCGCCCACTGCACTGACGAAGCTTCGTCAGTGCAGTGGGCGCGTTCGTCACTTTCGGGGGCTGGTGGCGAGCGGCGGAATTGTGCGGGCGGCGGCTGTGCGGTCGCGCGTCAGCAGGGTGTAGGCGACTGGAATGACGAACAGCGTCAGCAGGGTGCCGAGCAGCAGGCCGCCGACGATGACCCAACCGATGGGCGAGCGCGATTCCGCCCCGGCGCCCGCTGCGAGCGCCAGCGGTACGGCGCCCAGCACCATCGCCGAGGTGGTCATCAGGATCGGTCGCAGGCGCAGGCTGGCCGCTTCGATCACCGCCTCGGCCCTGGGCTTGCCGCGTCCGCGCAGCTGGTTGGCGAATTCGACGATCAGGATGCCGTGTTTGGTGATCAGGCCGACCAGCATCACCAGCCCGATCTGGCTGTAGACGTTGAGCGTGGCGCCGGTGAGCTTCAATGCCAGCAGCGCGCCGGTGGCGGCGAGCGGCACGGTGAGCATGATGATGAAGGGCGAAACGAAGCTTTCGAACTGCGCCGCCAGCACCAGATAAATGACGATCAGCGCCAGCGCGAAAGTGATGGCGAGCGTCTGCCCGGATTCGCCGAATTCGCGCGACTGGCCGTCGAGCGCGGTGCGCGCAGATTTCGGCAGCGTTGCCTTGGCGGTCTGATCCATGAAGGCGAGCGCCTCGCCCAGCGTGTAGCCGGGCGCGATGTTGGCCGAGATAATGGCGGCGCGCTGGCGGTCGAAGTGGTTGAGCTCCTTCGGCGCCACGGTTTCGGAAACGGCGACCAGGTTGGACAGCGGCGTCAGGCTGCCGCCCTGGCCGCGCACGTATAGCGCAGTCAGGTCCTGCGGGGTGGCGCGCGCGGCGGGGTCGAGCTGCACCACCACGTTGTATTGCTCGCCTGCCTGCTTGAAGCGGGTGACTTCACGCCCGCCGAGCAAGGTTTCCAGGGTGCGCCCGATGGTGTCGATGCCGACCCCCATCTGTGCCGCCTTGTCGCGGTTAATGTCGACCTTCAGCTGCGGCTTGTTGAGCTTGAGGTCGGTATCGGCGTTGACCAGCCCCGGGTATTCGCGCACTTTCGCCATCAGGGCTTCCACGGCCTTGTCCAGTTCTGCATAGCTCGGCGCCTGCACCACGAACTGCAGCGGCGGATTGCGGAAGCTCTGGCCGAGCGAGGGCGGGTTGATCGGGAAGGCGAGCACGCCCGGCATACCCATGAACATCTGCGGGCCGAGGCCTTCGGTGATCGCCATCTGGCTGCGGCTGCGTTCCTCCCACGGCTTCAGCGTCACGAACGACAGTGCGCTGTTGACCGGGTTGGGGCGCTCCAGCCCCGGCGCCACCACGACGAACGCCGTATCCACTTCGGGCACGCTCTGGTAGATGCCTTCGAGCTGGCGTGCGTAGTCGTCGGTGTATTGCAGGGTGGCACCTTCTGGCGCCAGCATGAAGCCGATGAAAAAGCCGCGATCCTCGGTCGGCGCCAGTTCGGATTTGAGCGATTTCAAAAGGCCGAACGCGGCCGCCGCCACCAGCACAAATACCAGCACAACGATCAACGGATGCCTGATCACACGCGCCAGACCGCGGGTGTAAGCGTTGTTCAGCCCGTTCAGCACGCGCTCGCCGAAATTGAACCAGGCGTTATGGCTGGTTTGATGGTGCAGGATCTTGCTCGCCAGCATCGGTGTCAGCGTCAGTGCGACGAAGCCGGACACCAGCACCGCCGCCGCCACCGTCATCGCGAATTCGGTGAACAACTTGCCGGTATTGCCCTCGGCAAATGCCAGCGGCGCGAACACCGCGACCAGCGTGAGCGTCATCGCCATCACCGCGAAGCCGATTTCCTTGGCGCCCTTGACCGCCGCCTCGAACGGCGGCACGCCTTCCTCGATGTGGCGGTAGATGTTTTCCAGCATGACGATGGCATCGTCCACCACCAGGCCGATCGCCAGCACCAGTCCGAGCAGGGTCAGCACGTTGATGGTGAAGCCCATGGCGTAGAGGAAGATGAAGGCGCCGATCAGCGACACCGGGATGGTGACGAAGGGGATCAGGGTGGCGCGCCAGTTGCGCAGGAACAGGAAGATCACCCCCACGACCAGCACCATGGCTTCGAGCATGGTGGTGTACACGGCGTCGATCGATTTCTCGATGAAGATCGAGCTGTCGAAGCCGACCTTGAGCTGCATGCCGTCCGGCAGGGCGGCCTGCAGGCGTGGCAGCTCGGCCTTCATCGCGCGCGCGACTGCCAGCGTGTTGGCAGTCGACTGCTTGACGATGCCGAGCCCCACCGCAGCGCGGCCGTTGACGCGCACGACGTTGCGCTCGTCCTCGGCGCCGACCTCGGCGCGGCCGACGTCGGCCAGCCGTACCAGGATGCCGCCGCTGTCGCGGATGATGACCTGTTCGAACTGTGCCGGGGTGCGCAGGTCGGTTTCGGCCAGTACGGAAAACTCGCGTGTCTGGCTTTCGATGCGGCCGGAGGGCAGTTCGGTGTTCTGGCTGCGCAGTGCGGTTTCCACGTCCTGCACCGTCACCCCCAGCGCCGCCATGCGGCTGGGGTCGAGCCATACCCGCATGGCATAGCGGCGCTCGCCGCCGATGATGACCGAGGCGACGCCGGGCAGGGTCTTCAGTTGGTCGGCCACCACGCGGTCGGCGTAGTCGGTGATTTCCAGCGGCGACTGGCGGTCGCTCGAGAATGCCAGCCAGATGATGGCCTGGGCGTCGGCTTCGATCTTGGCCACCACCGGATCTTCCGTCTCGCTGGGCAGCTGGCCGCGCACCCGCGCCACGCGGTCGCGGGTATCGTTGGCGGCGGCTTCGGGGTCGCGCGACTGGATGAACTCCACCGTGATCTGGCTGACTTCCTCGCGGCTCACCGATTTGATGGTGCGGATGCCCTCGATGCCGGACAGCGAATCTTCCAGCGGTTTGGTGATCTGGCTCTCCATCACCTCGGCGGAGGCGCCGGGATAGACCGTGCGCACCGATACCACCGGCGCGTCGATATTGGGGTATTCGCGCACCGGCAGGCGGTCGAAGGCAATCAGGCCGACCAGGATGATGAGCAGGCTCATCACGGTGGCGAGCACCGGGCGGCGGATGGAAATATCGGAGAGGATCATGGGTGGTCTTCGCGGCTTGCCTGAATCGAGTGCGGTCAGCCCGGATCAGCGGGGCTTGCCGGTCTGCATTTTCTTCATCATCTGCGCCGCCTGCTCCAGCGTGACCACCGGCACGCCGGGACGCAGCTTGATCTGGCCGTCGAGAATGACGGTGTCGCCGGCGGCAACGCCGGATACGATTTCGACCCGTCCCGGTTCGCGCTTGCCCAGCGTGACCTTGCGCAGGTCTGCCTTGCCGTCGACCGCCAGGAAAACGTACGAGCCATCCGGGCGCGGCACGATCGCCTGTTCGGGCAGCAGGATCGCGCTGGTCTTGCCGCCCAGATCGGCGGTGGCGCGGGCGAACATGCCGGGTTTGAGCACGCCGGCGGGATTGGCGATGCGCGCCCGCACCCGCACGTTGCGGCTGACCGGATCGACCACCGGGTCGATGGCGTGCACCTTGCCGCTGAAGGTCCGGCCGGGCAGGGCATCGATGGTCAGGGTGACCGGCAGGCCGATACGCACCAGCGGCAGGTAGATTTCGGGCACCGGCACCTCCAGCTTCAGGTTGCCGAGCGCATCCAGCCGCACGATGTCGTCGCCCTTGTTGACATAGGCGCCGGGGCTGACCTGGCGCAATCCGGCCAGGGCGGCAAACGGCGCGCGGATCACCGTCTTGTCGAGGGCAACCTGCTCCTGGCGCAGGCGCGCCCGCAGGATGTCGAGGTTGGCGCGCGCTTCGTCGAGCGCCTGTCTGGAGATGAAATTCTGCGCGACCAGTTCCTCGCTGCGCCTGTAGCGGCTTTCCGCCAGCTTGAGATCGGCCTGGGCGGCGGCCAGACGAGCGCGCGGCTCGGCGGAATCGAGCACCACCAGCACCGCGCCTTTCTTCACCGGCTGGCCTTCCTTGAATAGCAGCTTGTCGATGCGGCCGTCGATTTCCGGGCGCAGTACCACGCTGTCCTCGGCAATCAGTGCGCCCACTGCGTTGACCGTGCTGGACACCGGGGTGGCGCTTGCCTTCATCATGTTGACCGGGATGAAGGGCGGGCCGCCCGCCTGGGCGAAAGCAAGCAACGGGGTGAACAGCAGGACGAGCAAGGCGCGCATGGCAGATTCCGCAAGAAGAACAAAGGCGTAGGGCAGGTGCGCACCTTATCATCAGTGCCACGGGGAAACAAAAGCTGCCTGAAAGAGTCTATTCGTGCAGGTGCATTGCGGAAAATGAGCGCATACACTGAAGGTTTCAGGGGGTACTATTTTTCACAGGATTTCATCATGCCGATACTCCACCCGAACGATATCGTCTCGTCCGAAATTACCCCGCCTGAAATCTACCGGGAACGCCGCCGCTTCATGCAGGGCATGGGTGCGCTGGCGGCGGGCGCCATTCTGGGCGTCGCACCCGAAGCCGGGGCCGGCGTCAAACTGGCCGGCGTGCGCGCCAGCGCCTACAGCATCGACGAAGACAAGACGCCATACAAGGACGTCACCACCTACAACAATTTCTACGAATTCGGCACCGGCAAAGGCGATCCATCGGAAAACGCAGGTAGCCTGAAAACGCGCCCATGGACGGTGGCGGTTGAGGGCGAGGTGGCCAATCCAAAAACCTACGACATCGATGCATTGCTGAAACTCGCTCCGCTGGAAGAGCGCGTCTACCGGATGCGCTGCGTCGAAGGCTGGTCGATGGTGATCCCTTGGGTGGGGTTCCCGCTGAAGGAACTGATCCGGCGTGCGGCGCCCACCGGCAACGCCAGATATGTCGAGTTCGTGACCCTGAACGACCCCGAGCAGATGCCGGGGTTGCGCCGGCGCATCTTGAGTTGGCCCTATCTCGAAGGCTTGCGGCTGGATGAAGCGATGCATCCGCTGGCGATCCTGGCTGTCGGCCTCTATGGCGAGGTGCTGCCCAACCAGAACGGCGCGCCGATCCGGCTGGTGGTGCCGTGGAAATACGGCTTCAAGAGTGCCAAATCCATCGTCAGAATCCGCTTCGTCGAAAAGCCGCCGTTGACCACCTGGATGGCGGCCGCGCCGCGCGAGTACGGGTTCTATTCCAACGTCAATCCCGAGGTCGACCATCCGCGCTGGAGCCAGGCCAGGGAGCGCCGCATCGGCGAACTGTCCAAGCGCGATACGCTGATGTTCAACGGCTATGGCGCACAGGTTGCCCAACTGTATCGAGGCATGGATCTGCAAAAATTCTTCTGATGCCCACCGCCTTGCGCACCCTTAAGGCCGGAGTCTTCCTGATGTGCCTGTTGCCGCTGGCGCGGCTGGTATATCTGGGGGGCGTCGGCGGTCTGGGGGCAAACCCGATCGAGTTCGTCACCCATTCCACCGGCACCTGGGCGCTGACCGGGCTGATGGTGACGCTGTCCGTCACTCCGCTGCGGCGCTTGACCGGACAGGCCGATCTCCTCCGCTACCGGCGCATGCTGGGGCTGTTCGCCTTCTTTTACGCCTGCCTGCATTTCGTCACGTATATCTGGCTGGATCAATTCTTCGATCTGGCGGCTATCGCCAAGGACATCGTCAAGCGGCCTTTCGTTACCGTCGGCTTCGCGGCCTTCATTCTGCTTGTCCCGCTCGCGGTGACATCGACCCATGCCATGATGCGCCGCCTGGGCCGCCGCTGGCAGCGGCTGCATCGCCTGGTTTACCTGATTGCCCTGCTGGGAGTGGTCCACTACCTGTGGCTGGTGAAAAAAGATCTGACCGAGCCACTGATCTATGGAGGGATACTTGCACTGCTGCTGGCCCTGCGCCTGCCGTGGGGTGCGGTATTGCTGCAGGCTGCACGCAACCGCTTCGTGCAGGCCGGATCTTCAGACATGCGGAGCCGGCTGTAACTCGTCGAGGGGGGCATGAAACGGGGAACGCATCCCCGGTCGCGTTGATAAAAACGGGGGACAAGCCCCCGTTTCAGATTGGGCAATGCCCGACCTGTTAGAGCCCGAAGGGCTTGATGACCGGTACCGCCGGTGCGGGCGCCGATGCAGGAGCCGGCGCGGGTTTGGCGGCGACCGCTTTTTTCGCAACCGGTTTTTTGGCAGCTGGAGCGGCTTTCTTGGCTACCGGTTTTGCAGCGGCTTTTTTGGCTACGGGCTTGGCTGCCGGTTTTTTGGCGGCGACCGCTTTTTTCGCAACCGGTTTTTTGGCTGCCGGAGCGGCTTTCCTGGCTACCGGTTTTGCTGCCGGCTTTTTTGCCGCCGGTTTTGCGGCAGCTGTTCTGGCTACCGGTTTTTTGACGGCGACAGCCTTTTTAGCCGGAGCGGCTTTTTTGACTGCCGGTTTTGCAGCGGCTTTTTTGGCTACGGGCTTGGCTGCCGGTTTTTTGGCGGCGACCACTTTTTTCGCAACCGGTTTTTTGGCTGCCGGGGCGGCTTTCCTGGCTACCGGTTTTGCCGCAATTTTTTTGGCTGCAGGCTTGGCGGCAGCTTTTTTAACTACGGTCTTGGCTACCGGTTTTTTAGTGGCGACAGCCTTTTTAGCCGGAGCGGCTTTTTTGACTGCCGGTTTTGCCGCGGCTTTTTTGACTACTGGTTTTGCCACAGCTTTTTTGGCTACGGGTTTGGCGGCGGCTTTTTTGGCTACGGGCTTGGCCGCCGGTTTTTTGGCGGCTGGAGCCGCCTTCTTGGCCACCGGCTTAGCGGCGGGTTTTCTCACTGTTGCCATCTGTCACTCCTTAGAAGTTGAACACATCCACTTATCACTACAGCTTGAAGTCACGTGCAGTCAGAGTTTGCACTTCCAAAGCGTGGTACCGACAGGCGACTGGCTTGTCCGAAACCCGCTAAACACGGGCGATACCGGGGCTCCGCTTGGTGAGCTTCATTCTAGTTACTTTTTCTTTGGGTTCAATGGATAGTCAAGGACTTACGGGCGTAATTCAATGAAAAATGTCGCGGTCAAGCAAAATGTATCGTGTCGATACCAAAAACGGAGAAGTGAACGCGTGGCCGACTTCGCTGGAAGTCAATCAAAAAGCCGTTCTCCAGCCATCATGGTGGCCAGTGTTTCACGTTCATGGATGAGGTGGATTTCGTTTTTGTCGATCAGTACTTCGGCTGCACGTGGGCGTGAATTGTAGTTCGACGCCATGCTCATGCCGTAGGCACCTGCCGAAAGCAGCGCCAGCAGGTCGCCTTCCTCGATTGCCAGATCACGTGCAAAGCCAAGAAAGTCGCCGGTTTCGCAGATCGGCCCGACGATGTCGTAGCGCTGCGCGGGGGTTTCTCGTCGTTCGACGGCGACGATGTCGTGGTATGCCTCATACAGCGCTGGACGCATCAGGTCGTTCATTGCCGCGTCGACGATGGCGAAATTCTTGTCTGTGCCGGGTTTCAGATACTCGATGCGGGTGAGTAGCAGGCCTGCGTTGCCGACCAGCGAACGCCCAGGTTCCAGCAGCAATCTTTCCCGGCGCCCGGAAAAACGTGCCGCCAGCACGCGGCCGTAGGCAGCCAGGTCGGGTGGCGTCTCGTCGCGGTAGCGGATGCCGACGCCGCCGCCGAGGTCGATGTGATGCAGCGCGATGCCTTCGGCAGCCAGGCTGTCGACCAGTGCCAGCACGCGATCTGCGGCATCGGCCAGCGGCGACAGGTCGGTCAGCTGCGAGCCGATGTGGCAGTCGATGCCGGTGATTTTCAGGTTCGGCAGGTCGGCAGCCAGGCGATACAGCGCCGGCGCATCGGCAACCGGTACGCCGAACTTGTTTTCCTTGAGTCCGGTGGAGATATAGGGATGGGTCTTCGGATCGACGTCGGGATTGACGCGGAACGACACTGGCGCGATCCTGCCCGACTCGCCCGCCACGCGGTTGAGCCGCTGCAGTTCACTGGCCGATTCGACGTTGAAACAGAGGATGCCGGCATCGAGCGCGGCGCGCATCTCACCGACTGTCTTGCCGACGCCCGAGAACACCACCTTGCCGGGGTCGCCGCCGGCCGCGAGCACGCGGGCGAGTTCACCGCCGGAAACGATGTCGAAGCCGGCGCCGAGGCGGGCGAACAGGTTGAGGATCGCCAGGTTCGAGTTGGCCTTGACCGCATAGCAGATCAGGTGCGGGGTGGCGGCGAACGCTTCGGCGTAGGCCCGGTAGGCGGCTTCGAGCGCCTGCCGGGAATAGACATAGAGTGGCGTACCGAAACGCTCGGCAAGCGTGTCCAGCGCCACGCCTTCAAGCTGGAGGCGGCCGTTGATGCGATGCAGGGTATTCAATTGGGAGTCCGTTGCGGTGCGGGAGGTTTTTCGGGAAGATACAGGTCACCCTTGGAGCCGCAGGCGGTCAGCCCCAGCCCGCACAGCAACAGGGACACTATATATAGGGTGCGCAGTTTCATGCGCGAAATGTTAGCACGGGACATCATGACTGAAATTGAATTCAACCAGGCCGCCAGCACCACCCTGGCCCGCATCGAGCAGGTGCTGGAAGACGCCGATCTGGATTTCGAGACGCCGGCCGATGGCATCATCGAGGTCGAGTTCGACGACGGCAGCAAGATCATCATCAACCGTCATGGCGTGGCGCGCGAAATCTGGGTGGCTGCACGCTCGGGCGGCTTCCACTTCAAGCCGCAGGGCGCGGGCTGGGCCGACACCAAGAGCGGCGAGCCGCTCCACGACAAGCTGGCCGCGCTGATCGCGGCGCAGGGCGGCGTCATGGTCCGCTTCTGATCCAGGCTGAAGTTTGAAAAGCCAGGCGCTCACCCTGTTCGATCTGGTCGAGCGGCTGTCGTTGCTGACCCGGGCCGACTTGCGGCAGGCAGGGGCGGCGCAAGGGCTGCAGCCGGTGCACCTGCAGGTTCTGTTCTATCTCAACCAGGCCAACCGCTTCAGCAACACGCCGCAGGCGCTGACCGAATACCTCGGCCTGACCAAGGGCACGGTGTCGCAGACCGTGCTGGTGCTGGCGCGCCGCCGGCTGATCTCGCGCTATGCCGACCCGCGCGACGGCCGGGTGGTGCGGCTGATTCTGGCCGAAGGCGGCACTACGCTCTTGAAGACGCTCTCCGCCGGCGGTGCCTGGCGCGACATCGTGCAGACGGCCAGTCCGGCGCGGGTGAGTTCGGCGATGGTGGTGCTGCGCCAGGTGCTGGTGCAGGTGCAGGCGCAGAGCGGCAAACGCAGCTTCGGCGTGTGCGCCACCTGCCGTCACAATCAGCGGCTGGGGCCGCGCAGCTATTTCTGCGGGCTGCTGCAGGAAAAGCTTTCCAGTCCCGAGGTGCGGCGGATCTGCCGCGAGCATGCGCCGCCGCTTGCACTCGATCCGGTGTTGAGTTCTTAAATCCGCTGTCGCGCGCGCGCAATCGCCGCGCGCACCTGGGCCGGTGCAGTGCCGCCGAGATGGTCGCGGGCGGCAAGCGAGCCCTCCAGCGTCAGCACGGCGTAGACGTCGTCCGCGATCACCGGGCTGAAGGCCTGCAGTTCCGCGAGCGGCAGGTCGGCCAGATCGCGTCCGGATGCTTCCGCCGCGCGTACCGCGCGTGCCACGACTTCGTGCGCATCGCGGAAGGGCACCCCCTTCTTCACCAGATAATCGGCCAGATCGGTGGCGGTGGCGAAGCCCTGCATCACCGCGGCACGCATCGCCTCCGGCTTGACCGTCACCCCGCGCAGCATGTCGGCGTAGATCGCCAAGGTGTCGGTCAGCGTGTCGACGCTGTCGAACAGCGGCTCCTTGTCCTCCTGATTGTCCTTGTTGTAGGCCAGCGGCTGGCCTTTCATCAGCGTCAGCAGCGCGACCAGGTGGCCGTTGACCCGCCCGGTCTTGCCGCGCACCAGTTCGGGCACATCCGGGTTTTTTTTCTGCGGCATGATCGACGAGCCGGTGCAGAAGCGGTCGGCCAGGTCGATGAAGCCGAAGCGCGGACTCATCCACAGGATCAGTTCTTCCGACAGGCGCGACAGGTGGGTCATCACCAACGCGGCGGCGGCGGCAAATTCGATGGCGAAGTCGCGGTCGGAGACGGCGTCGAGCGAGTTTTCGCACACCGCTTCGAAGCCGAGTTCGCGGGCTACATATTCCCGGTCGATCGGATAGCTGGTGCCGGCCAGCGCGGCGGCGCCCAGCGGCAGCCGGTTGACGCGGCGGCGGCAGTCGGTCAGGCGCTCGGCATCGCGCGCCAGCATCTCGAAATAGGCCAGCAGGTGATGGCCGAAGGTGACCGGCTGCGCCACCTGCAGGTGGGTGAAGCCGGGCATCACGGTGTCGGCGTGCGCCTCGGCCAGGTCGACCAGCGAGGACTGGCAGGCACGAATGCCGGCCAGGATGCGGTCGATGGCGTCGCGCAGGTAGAGGCGGATGTCGGTCGCCACCTGGTCGTTGCGGCTGCGGCCGGTGTGCAGGCGCTTGCCGGCGTCGCCGATTTTCGCGGTCAGCGCGGCCTCGATGTTGAGGTGGACGTCTTCCCTGTCGAGCGACCAGGCGAATTGGCCGGTGCGGATCTCGGCCAGCAGTTCGGCCATGCCGCGGCGGATCGCCGCCAGATCCTCCTCGCCGAGGACGCCGACCTGGTGCAACATGGCGGCATGCGCCAGCGAACCCTGAATATCGAACTCGGCGAGCCGATAATCGAAGGGAATCGACGCGGTGTAGCGTTTGACGATTTCGGAAACCGGCTCGGAAAATCGGCCGGACCAGGCGGCGGGCGGCGTCGATGACGTGCTCATGGGGGCGGAAGCGGGGAATGAAAAGAAGGAATCATAACAACCGGCAGGTCGAACTGCCGAACTTCTGTCATATGGGGGTGAGCCTGCGCATCGCATTGACGACCGAGGCGGCGCTGGTCGCCGGGGTGGCGGCGCGCGCGGCGGACGTCCCGGCCTTCTGGGCGGAATTCGTCGCCCTGTCTGCACTGGCGCAGCCTGCATTGCTGCTGACCCTGCTTGCGCTGTGCGCAGCGGAACGCTGGCTGCGCGGACTGCCGTATCGCATGGGCGTGGGATTCACACTGTTGCTTGGCATGGCGGTTCCCGTGCTGGCGACGCTGTGGCTCAGCCCGCTGCTGGCTGGTTCCCAGCCGGTTCCGCCGGCCGGCGTGGCGGTGTTCGCCTTGCTGCTGGGTGCCGGCCTGCTGGCCTATTTCAACCTGCGTGCCCGGGCGCTTTCGCCCGCCATCACCGAGGCGCGGCTGCAGGCCCTGCAGGCGCGCATCCGCCCGCATTTCCTGTTCAACAGCCTGAATGCCGTGCTGTCGCTGGTGCGCAGCGACCCGCACCGGGCCGAACACGCGCTGGAAAACATGGCCGACCTGTTCCGTGCGCTGATGGGCAACGCCAGCCAGCTGGCGCCGCTGGAGGACGAAGTCGCGCTTACCCGTGCTTATCTGGAACTGGAGCAGTTGCGTCTGGGCGACCGCCTGCGGGTGGTCTGGCACACCCATAAAATGCCGGCAGACGCGCTGATTCCACCGCTGGTGATCCAGCCGCTGGTGGAAAACGCGGTCTACCACGGTATCGAGCCGCTGGCGGACGGCGGCGAAATCAGCCTCAACATTTACCGCAGCGTCGACAAGGTCCACATCGTGGTGCGCAATCCGATCGCCGCCGATGCCGGTCGCCACAAGGGCAACCGCATCGCTCTGGCGAATATCCGCGAGCGCCTGCTGCTGCACTTCGATCTCGACGCGCAGCTCAAGTTGGAGCCGCTGGGCGCCGTTTATCAAGTGCATATCGTCATTCCCTATACCCGTGAACGCACCCAACCTGCCCCTGCGCGTCCTCATCGTCGATGACGAGGCGCCCGCACGCCGCCGTTTGCGCGACGTGCTGGCGGACTGCGCCACCCAGTTGCCGGCCGACATCGTCGACGAAGCCGACAACGGGCTGGATGCATTGGATCGGGTACAGCAGGAACCGGTCGACGTGGTATTACTCGACATCCGCATGCCCGGCATGGATGGCCTCGAATGCGCCGCCCACCTCAACCGGCTGGCCGTGCCGCCCGCCATCATCTTCAGCACCGCCTACGATGCCTATGCCTGTCAGGCCTTCGACCTGAATGCGGTCGACTATCTGCTGAAACCGGTGCGCGCCGATCGTCTGGTACGCGCCCTGTCGCGGGCGCACCGGCTGAATGCCACCGCACTTGACCATCTGCGCGAAGCCCATCCGAAGGCACGCACCCATCTGTCGGTCAACGAGAAAGGCCGTATCGTGCTGATCCCGATGGCGGATATCCTCTATCTCAAGGCGGAACTCAAATACGTCACCGTGCGCACCGCCGCCCGAGAATTTCTCATCGAGGAATCGCTGGTCCGGCTGGAGAGCGAGTTCGGCGACGCTTTTCGGCGCATCCACCGCAACTGCCTGGTCGCCAGCGCGCGCATCCGCGAAATCGGCAAGCTGCCGGGCGAGGACGATGGTCATTTTCTGCGCCTGGACGGGCTGGACGAGCGCTTGATGGTGAGCCGGCGCCAGTATTCCGCGCTGCGTGAAAAATTAGTTCAACATAAACAATGAGTTGCATTTTTCCTACAACTAAAGTTGTATAGCCAGCCGGCACACACCTTCGTAGGATGAACGAGCTTGTGGTTTGACCACAAGCTGGAAGTTCTCCGCAACGAGGGGTTTCCCTTGTTTCGCCGGGTTCGCAAGAATCCGGCATTTTTTTGCCCACGCTCGGTATCATCGCGGGCATGAAAAACGATATCCCCGATCTCACCGAAACCGGATTGGCGAGCGAAACCGTCTTCAAGGGGCGGCTGTTGCACGTCAAACGCGACCGGGTGCGCCTGCCCGATGGCGGCGAATCGACGCGCGAATACATCGTCCATCCTGGCGCCGTCGTCGTCATTCCGCTGTTCGACAACGGCGACCTGCTGCTCGAGCGTCAGCACCGCTACCCGCTGCATCGCGATTTCATCGAGCTGCCGGCCGGCAAGATCGATTCCGGCGAGGGCGATCTCACCTGTGCCAAGCGCGAACTGGAAGAGGAAACCGGCTATACCGCGTCCGAGTGGCGTGAACTCACCTCCATCTATCCCTGCATCGGTTATTCCGATGAGCGGCTGGCGTTTTATCTGGCGCGCGGACTCACGGAGGGCAACCACGGCCGCGACCCCGACGAATTCCTGGAAATTCTCAGGGTGCCGTTCGGCGAGGCGATGGACTGGGTGCGCGACGGCCGCATCTGCGAGACCAAGACCGTGATCGGACTGTTCTGGCTGGAGAAAGTGCTACGGCAGGGCTGGTAAGCCCCGCCGTGCTGAATCAGCCTGGCTGGTAGCCCAGGTTCGGCGCCAGCCAGCGCTCGGCTTCCGTCAGCGTCCAGCCCTTGCGGCGCGCGTAGTCCTCGACCTGGTCGCGCGCGACCTTCGCCACCGCGAAATACTGGCTGTCGGGGTGCGACAGATAGAAGCCCGACACCGCGGCACCCGGCCACATGGCGAAGTTCTCGGTCAGTTCCACACCGATGCGGGCCGTGGCGTCGAGCACCGCGAACAGCGGCGCTTTTTCACTGTGCTCGGGGCAGGCGGGATAGCCGGGCGCGGGGCGGATGCCCTGGTATTTCTCCGCGATCAGGTCCTCATTGGCGAGTGCTTCCTCGCTGGCGTAGCCCCAGAATTCCCGGCGGACACGCAGATGCAGGTGCTCGGCGAAGGCTTCGGCGAGGCGGTCGCACAGCGACTTGAACAGGATTGCGGAATAGTCGTCGTGCGCGGCCTTGAATGCGAGGGCGCGCTCGTCTTCGCCGATGCCGGCGGTGACCACGAAGGCGCCCAGATAATCCTTCACCCCACTGGCCCTGGGCGCGACGAAGTCGGCGAGGCAGAGGTTGGCGCGGCCTTCCGGCTTTTTCATCTGCTGGCGCAGGTTGTGCCAGGTCAGCAGCACGCTTGCGCGCGACTCGTCGGTGTACACCTCGATGTCGTCGTCATTCACCGTGTTGGCGGGGAACAGGCCGAACACTGCGCGCGCTTCCACCCAGTTCTCCGCGATCATCTGCTTCAGCATCGCCCGGGCATCGTTGTAGAGCTTGGTTGCTTCGGTACCGACCACCTCGTCGTCGAGGATTTTCGGGAACTTGCCGTGCAGTTCCCAGGAGGCGAAGAACGGCGTCCAGTCAATGGCATCGGCGAGCTTCTCCAGGTCGTAGGCCTTGAACGCATGGACGCCCGGCTGCTTCGGCGCGGGCGGCGTGTAGGCGGCCCAGTCGACGGGAAACTTGTTGGCGCGTGCCTCGGCCAGCGACAGGCGCACGGTGTCGGTTTTGTGCTTGAGATGCCGTTCGCGCGTCCTGGCATAGTCCGCTCTGATTTCGGCGGCGAAGGCGTCGCGCAGTTCGCGCGACAGCAGTTGGGTGCAGACGCCGACCGCGCGCGAGGCGTCCTTCACGTACACCACGGGGTGTTCGTAATTCGGTTCGATCTTCACTGCGGTGTGCGCCAGCGAAGTGGTGGCGCCGCCGATCAGGAGCGGAAGGCTGAAACCCTGGCGCTGCATTTCCCTGGCGACGTGCGCCATTTCCTCCAGCGAAGGTGTGATCAGGCCGGACAGGCCGATGATGTCGGCCTGGTGCTCTTTTGCGGCGTCGAGGATCTTCTGCGCCGGCACCATGACACCGAGGTCGACGATGTCGTAGCCGTTGCAGCCAAGCACCACGCCGACGATGTTCTTGCCGATGTCGTGGACGTCGCCCTTGACCGTGGCCATGACGATCTTGCCCGCGCTCTGCGCGTCGCCCACCTGCTTGTCGGCCTCGATGAAAGGCAGCAGATGCGCCACCGCCTGCTTCATCACGCGGGCGGATTTGACCACCTGCGGCAGGAACATCTTGCCGGCGCCGAAGAGGTCGCCGACCACGTTCATGCCGGCCATCAGCGGGCCCTCGATCACGTGCAGCGGGCGCTCGGACTGAAGACGCGCTTCCTCGGTGTCCTCGACGATGTACTGGGTGATGCCCTGCACCAGTGCATGGCTGAGCCGCTCGTTCACCGGCAGCTGGCGCCAGGAAAGATCCTCGACCTTTTCCTTTGCCCCACCCTTGACGTTCTCAGCAAACGTCACCAGCCGCTCGGTCGCGCTGTCCTTATCAGAACCTTTGGGCCGGCGGTTCAGCAGCACGTCCTCGACGCGCTCCTTCAGCTCGGGGTCGAGGTTGGCGTAGACGCCGAGCTGGCCGGCGTTGACGATACCCATATCCATGCCGGCCTGGATCGCGTGATACAGGAAGGCGGTGTGGATCGCCTCGCGCACCGCGTCGTTACCGCGGAATGAGAAGCTCACGTTCGATACCCCGCCCGAGATGTGGGCGTGCGGCAGGTTCTGGCGGATCCAGCGGGTGGCTTCGATGAAATCCACCGCGTAGTTGGCGTGCTCCTCGATGCCTGTGGCCACGGCAAAAATATTCGGGTCGAAGATGATGTCCTCGGCCGGGAAGCCGACCGTCTCGGTCAGGAGCTTATAAGCCCGCGCGCAGATCTCGGTCTTGCGCGCGAAAGTGTCGGCCTGGCCGGTTTCGTCGAAGGCCATCACGATCACCGCCGCGCCGTAGCGCAGGCACAGCTTCGCCCGCTCGATGAACTCGGCCTCGCCTTCCTTCATGGAAATGGAATTGACGATGCCCTTGCCCTGGATGCATTTGAGGCCAGCTTCAATGACGCTCCACTTCGACGAGTCGAGCATGATCGGTACCCGCGCGATGTCGGGCTCGGAGGCGATCAGGAGCAGGAAGCGCACCATCGCCGCCTCGGCGTCGAGCATGCCCTCGTCCATGTTGATGTCGATTACCTGCGCGCCGTTTTCCACCTGCTGGCGTGCCACCGACAGGGCGTCGTCGTAGCGGCCCTCGAGGATCATCCGGGCAAACGCTTTCGAGCCGGTGACGTTGGTGCGTTCGCCGACGTTGACAAAGAGCGAGTCCTTGCCGACGTTAAATGGCTCAAGGCCCGAGAGGCGCATCGCGGGCTCCAGCACAGGCGGCACCCGTGGCGCCACGCCTTCGACCGCCTGCGCGATCGCCGCGATGTGCGTGGGCGTGGTGCCGCAGCAGCCGCCGACGATGTTGAGCAGCCCCGCGCGTGCCCATTCGCCGATGTGCCCCGCCATTTCGTCGCCGCCCATGTCGTATTCGCCGAAGGCGTTGGGCAGGCCGGCGTTGGGGTGGGCCGAAACGAACACGTCGGCCTTGCTGGAGAGCTCGTCAACATACTGGCGCAGCAGATCCGGCCCCAACGCGCAGTTCAGCCCGATGGACAAAGGCCGGGCGTGGCGCACCGAATTCCAGAACGCTTCGCCGGTCTGGCCCGACAGGGTGCGGCCGGAGGCGTCGGTGATGGTGCCGGAGATCATCACCGGCAGCCGCAGCGTGTTTATCTCGAAATATTCCTCGATGGCGAACAGCGCGGCCTTGGCGTTCAAGGTGTCGAAAATCGTTTCGACCATCAGGATGTCGGCGCCGCCCTTCACCAGGCCGTCGATCGCTTCCAGATAGGCCGTGCGCAGCTGGTCGAACGTGACGTTGCGAAAGCCGGGGTCGTTGACGTCGGGCGAAATGGTGGCGGTGCGCGAGGTCGGGCCGAGCACGCCGGCGACGAAGCGCGGCTTGGCGGGATTGGCCGCAGTCGCCTCGTCGGCGGCCTCGCGCGCAAGGCGTGCGGCGGCGAAGTTGAGTTCCGGCACCAGATGCTCCATGTGGTAATCCGCCATGGAAATCGAGGTGGCGTTGAAGCTGTTGGTCTCGAGGATGTCGGCGCCGGCGGCTAGATACTTGGCGTGGATTTCCTTGATGATGGCGGGCGCAGTCAGGCACAGCAGGTCGTTGTTGCCCTTCAGATCGTGTGCGAAATCGGCGAAGCGCTCGCCGCGATAGTCCGCTTCGGTGAGCTTGTACGACTGGATCATCGTCCCCATCGCGCCGTCGAGGACGAGAATGCGCTGGGCGAGCAGGGAATGGAGCTGTGCGGTGCGGGACATGGCGGTCGGCAGAAGCAGGGAACGCTGCATTATATAAGGTCGGCCCCAGCCCGCTGCGTCTGGCAAGGGCTCAACGTGTTTCTGCCGCTGCAGTCCGACTCTAGACAGGGGGAAATCCGGCGGAGCGGGCTGGGTACGCTGGCGCAACGCACGCTGAACGCCGTCGCAACGCACCCGGACCCCGCATTGGCAGGTTTTTTTCGCCCTGGCGGGCAGCATCGGGCAAGTGCTGCTATGGTGGGAACACGATTGCACAGGAGTCCGGCATGAAGCAGCTCAACCCAACCGAAGCGCATGCTTTTTTACAGCAGCATCCCGAAGCCGTGTTCATCGATTGCCGCTCGGAAATCGAATATCTTTTCGTCGGCCATCCGACCGGCGCGATCCATATCGCCTGGCAGGACGGCCCGGACTGGGACGTCAATCCGGATTTTCTCGGCCACGCGCGCAAGGCGGCGTCGGCCAATCGCCCGGTGGTGCTGATCTGCCGCTCGGGGCGCCGGTCGGCGGATGCCGGGCGTTACCTCGAAAAATACGGTTTTCCCGAGGTCTATAACGTGGTGTACGGGTTCGAAGGCGACATGGATGAAACGCGGCATCGCAGCACGAAGAACGGCTGGCGCTTCGACGGGCTGCCGTGGGAACAGACTTGATTTTCCGTGTGTCTGCGCCCTGGTGGGCGAAAGAAAGCTCAGCCTAGCGACACCCCCAGCCAGGCGCCGATGAAATATGTGGCCAATCCCGCCGCGCCACCGATGCCGAGCATGCGCAGGCCGCTCAGCGCGGCGTGGCGCCCGGTGAACAGGCTCATGCAGGCGCCGACGGCGAACAACCCGAACGCGGTCAGCGCGATCGAGATCGCAAGCGCATTGCCGTGGTCGAGCAGGAACGGCAATAGCGGCAGCGCTGCGCCGGCGGTGAAGGCGGCAAACGACGAGGCTGCCGCCACCCAGGGCGACCCGAGTTCGTCGGGGTTGAGGCCGAGTTCCTCGCGTGCCAGGGTGTCGAGTGCGTGCTCGGGATCCTGCATCAGCGTATCGGCCAACCGCCGCGCCTCGTCCGTGGGCATGCCCTTGGCGGCGTAGATCAGCGCCAGTTCGGCCGCTTCTTCCCGCGGGTATTTTTCCAGCTCGGCGCGCTCCAGCCCGATCTGGTATTCGAACATTTCGCGTTGCGAACGCACCGAAATGTATTCCCCCGATGCCATCGAAAATGCACCTGCCAACAGCCCGGCCACGCCGGTCAGCACGATGACAGCCGGTTCCGGCGCTGCGCCGGCCACGCCGTAGATCAGTGCGGCGTTCGATACCAGCCCGTCGTTGACGCCGAACACCCCGGCGCGCAGGACGTTGCCGACAGCACCGTTCTGGTGGCGCTTGCCGATGTCGTCGACTTTCAGCGGCGTGCCATGTGGCAGCGCCTGGGTATACAGGACCATGCCGCGCACTTTCATCGCCGCCAGTACGCCGCGCATCGCACGTGGCTTGAATACGCGAGTGAGGCGGGCGACGGCGCGGGTGCGCAGGTCGGGCCGGAAAGTCGTCGGCACCTCGTCACCGTTCTGGATGATGGCGGCCAGCCAGATGTCCGCCTGCTCGTCGGCCGCCTGCGCCAGCTCCCTGAACAGGGTTTCGCGCGGCGTGCCGCGTTCGCATTCGGCGACGACGCGGTAGAGCCAGGCAGACTGCTTCTCTTCCTGCCAGGAGGTGTGAGCCGAACTCACGCCTGCCTCCGGTACTGGATCGCCTCGGCAAGATGGGCCGTCGTGATGGCATCGCAGCCGGCGAGATCGGCCACGCTGCGCGCCAGCTTGAGTACCCGGTGGTAGGCGCGCGCCGACAGGTTGAGACGTGCGATGGCCTGCTTGAGCAGGCCATCGCCGGCTGCATCCAGTGCGCAGTGGCGGTCGATTTCCTGGGTGCCGAGCGCGGCGTTGGGTTTGCCCTGGCGCTGTAGCTGGCGGTTGCGCGCCACCTGCACGCGGGCGCGGATGGCGGCGCTGGGCTCGCCCGCAGCGGCCTGCATCAGTTCGTCCTGCGTCAGCGCGGGCACGCTGACCTGGATGTCGATGCGGTCGAGCAGCGGCCCCGAAATGCGTGCGCGGTAACGCGCGATCTGGTCCGGGGTGTCGCGGCAGGCCTGGGTGGGATGGCCGAGGTAGCCGCAGGGGCAGGGGTTCATCGCCGCCACCAGCTGGAAGCGCGCCGGGAAGTCGGCCTGCCGTGCCGCGCGTGAAATGGTGATGTGGCCGGTTTCCAGCGGTTCGCGCAGCACTTCCAGCACCTGCCGCGAGAACTCCGGCAGCTCGTCGAGAAACAGCACGCCGTGGTGCGCCAGCGAAATTTCGCCCGGGCGCGGATTGCCGCCGCCGCCCACCAGCGCCACCGCGGAGGCGGTGTGGTGCGGCGCGCGGAACGGGCGGCGCTGCCAGTGCCGGTGCTGGAAACCGCCGTTGAGCGATTGCAGTGCGGCGGTTTCCAGCGCCTCGGTCTCGTCCATTGCCGGCAGGATGCCGGGAAAGCGCGCGGCCAGCATCGACTTGCCGGTACCGGGCGGCCCCGCCAGCAGCACCGAATGACCGCCCGCCGCAGCGACTTCGAGCGCGCGCTTGGTGGCGGCCTGACCCTTGACATCGGCAAAGTCGGGATAGTCCGGCGCAGGCGGCACGGCATCGGGTTCGGGTGTAGCGAGCGGGGCCTGCCCCGCGAGCCAGGCGCAGACATCGAGCAGGCTGGCCGCTCCCAGTGCCTCGACCCCGCGGGCCAATGCCGCCTCGCTGGCCGATTGCGCGGGCAGCACCAGCTGCCGCTGCGCTGCGCGGGTGGCCAGCGCCATCGCCAGTGCGCCGCGCACCGGGCGCAGTTCGCCGGTCAGCGCGAGTTCGCCGGCGAATTCGGCCTGCCCGAACTTGTCGGCGGGGATCTGCCCGGAGGCGGCGAGGATCGCCAGCGCGATTGGCAGATCGAAGCGCCCGGATTCCTTGGGAAGATCGGCCGGAGCGAGGTTGACCGTGATGCGCCGCGCCGGGAATTCGTAGCGTGCGTTCTGGATCGCCGCGCGCACGCGATCGCGCGCTTCCTTCACTTCGGTTTCGGGCAGGCCGACCAGCGTGAATGCCGGCAATCCGTTGGCGAGGTGCGCCTCGACCACGACCTCGGGCGCGTGCATGCCGTTTAACGCCCGGCTTTTGACGACGGCGACGGCCATTTTTTTATTCTTCTTCGCGCTGCTGTTTTTCCAGTTCGGCCAGGCGAGCTTCCAGCTGCGCGAGCTTTTCGCGGGTGCGCGCCAGCACTTCGGCCTGCACGTCGAATTCCTCGCGGCTCACCATGTCGAGCTTGCCGAGCATTGAGGTGACGCCGGCCTTGAGGTTCTGCTCGATGTCCTTCGCCGGTGACTGCTTGAGTACATCGCCCAGCTTGCCGACCAGGTCGTTGATGAATGCGGGGGTGGGAAATTTCGGATTCGGGTTCATGGCGCTCTCCAGTAACCGGAGAGTGTACAAGCACTGCGTCTATCCAGCGCAGAACCAGGCTGTGGCGTGCAGCACAAAGAGGGTGCATGGCGTTTTCATGACGCACCACGAAAGTGCAGTCTATGCCCGATTGCATAAGTTTATTAATTCAACTGTCTGTTTTTTAAATGAAATTTAGTCTGGCACAGCTTGTGCTGCATGAGTGGAGCAATCTTGCGCGCCCTCAATTCGGGAGACATTTCATGAAAAAACTTGCACACGCCGCGCTTGTGGCCGGTTTCGCGGGCATGTCCGGCTTCGCCATGGCGGCTGAAGAAAGCAGTCCCCACAGCCTCACCGGCAACCTGGGGTTTTTCTCCGACTACGCCTTCCGAGGCGTTTCCCAGACCGACGAGGATCCCGCCATCCAGGGGGGGTTCGACTACGCCCACTCCAGCGGTTTCTACCTGGGAACCTGGGGGTCCAATGTCGAGTTTGGCGATGCCAACATGGAATGGGACGTCTACGGCGGCTACAGCGGCAAGATCACCGGCGATCTCGGCTACAACGTCGGCCTGCTCCAGTATTTCTACCCCGACCTGTCCGATGCCGACACGCTTGAGGCCTATGCCGCCCTGACCTGGAAAGGATTCGGGCTGAAAGCCTCCTACAGCACCACGGATTATTTCGGCGCTGCCGATTCCGACGGCACGATCTACTGGGATGCCAGTTTCAACTATGCGCTGCCCGCCGCAGTCATGCTCGGTCTTCACTATGGCTATACCGCGGGCGAAGGCGCCCAGGCTGACTACGCGGACTGGAAGATTGGCGTCAGCAAGGAATTCGGCGGCTTCAACTTCGGCCTTGCCTATGTGGCCACCGACGATGACGGTGAGGATCTGTATGGCAAGGTGGCCGATGATCGCTTCATCGTTTCAGTCGGCAAAACGTTCTGAACCGGCTTGACCATGGGCGCCCGCCGCCCTGTTTTTCCATCTTCGGGAGATTAGGCATGAAATTCGTAACGGCAATCATCAAGCCGTTCAAGCTGGACGAAGTGCGCGAGGCCTTGTCGGCCATCGGCGTCACCGGCCTGACGGTCACGGAAGTGAAGGGATTCGGGCGGCAGAAAGGCCACACCGAACTATATCGTGGTGCGGAATACGTGGTCGATTTCCTGCCCAAGGTGAAGATCGAAATCGCGACCCGGGCCGAGCTGCTGGAGCGCGTGATCGAGGCGATCGAGAAAGCGGCCAATACCGGCAAGATCGGCGACGGCAAGATTTTTGTCACCAGCCTGGAACAGGTCGTGCGCATCCGCACGGGCGAATCCGGCCCCGATGCCCTGTAAGGAGTTGACCATGAAAAAGCTATTCGCTTCGTTGGGCCTGATGTGTGTCCTGTGGTCTCCCGGCCTGGCGCTGGCGCAGGATGCGGCAGCCCCGGTGGAAGAATTCGCAGTGGCCGCAACGGTGGAGTCCGTTGCCACGGAAGCAGCGGTTGCTGCGGCCGCGCCTGCCGCAGAAGCCGCGGCGCCGGTGCCCGACAAGGGCGACACCACCTGGATGATGGTGTCCACGCTGCTGGTGATCCTGATGATCGTTCCGGGCGTGGCACTGTTCTACGGCGGCCTGGTGCGCGCCAAGAACATGCTGTCGGTGCTGACCCAGGTGATGGCGATCTTCTGCCTGATCGCGATCCTGTGGGCGGTGTACGGCTACTCGCTGGCTTTTGGCGACGGCGGCGGCATGAACTGGGCGATCGGCGACCTGTCGAAACTGTTCCTCGCCGGCATCACCCCGGCCAGTACCGCGGCGACCTTCAGCGCCGGCGTTGTCATCCCCGAGTTCAGCTTCGTCGCCTTCCAGCTGACCTTCGCTGCCATCACCGTGGCGCTGATCGTCGGCGGCCTGGCCGAGCGGGTGAAATTCTCCGCGCTGCTGGTGTTCGCGCTGCTGTGGTTCACCTTCTCCTACCTGCCGATCGCGCACATGGTGTGGGCGACCGGCGGCTACCTGTTCTCGAAGGGGGATCTCGACTTCGCGGGCGGCACCGTGGTGCACATCAACGCCGGCATCGCCGCGCTGGTCGGCGCCATCGTGCTCGGCAAGCGCATCGGCTACGGCCGCGACGCGATGCCGCCGCACAGCCTGCCGATGACCATGATCGGCGCCTCGTTGCTGTGGGTGGGCTGGTTCGGCTTCAACGCCGGCTCCAACCTCGAGGCCACCGGCGGCGCGGCGCTCGCCTTCATCAACACCATCCTCGCCACCGCCGCGGCGGGCCTGGCGTGGATGTTCGCCGAGTGGACGCTGCGCGGCAAGCCGTCGATGCTGGGGGTCGCATCCGGCGTGGTGGCGGGCCTGGTGGCGATCACTCCGGCGGCCGGTCTGGTCGGCCCGATGGGAGGCATCGTGCTCGGTGCTATCGCTGGCGTGGTCTGCCTGTGGGGCGTCACCGGCCTGAAGAAGACGCTGGGCTACGACGACACCCTCGACGTGTTCGGCATCCACGGCATCGGCGGCATCATCGGCGCCATCGGCACCGGCATCTTCGTCTCGCCGGCGCTGGGCGGCGTCGGCGTGGCTGACTACTCGATGGCCGGCCAGGTGGTGACGCAGGCGACCGGCGTGCTGATCACCATTGTGTGGTCGGGCGTGGTGAGCCTGGTCGCGTTCAAACTGATCGACATGAGCATGGGTCTGCGCGTCAGCGAAGAGCAGGAACGCGAAGGTCTCGACACCGGCAGCCACGGCGAGCGGGCCTACACTCTCTAAACGCAGCTTTTCCCGTAGGAAGCGGGGCGCTCTGCGGAGCGCCCTTTTTGCGCGCTCAGGCCAGGGGCAGTTCCGTTGGGGGGCGCAGGAAAGATGGCAGCGCGCAGGTGCTGAATCGGCTGAATCCTGCCGCGCTAAACCGATCATGCAAATTGGCCGCGGCGGACTCAATGCCGCCCTCTTCCCGGCCGGCCCGTCAGCCCGGCATTCCCAGCTCCGCGCAAAGCGTGTCCACCAGGCCTTTCAACCTGTCGACTTCCCCTTCCAGCCGCGCCACCTGGGCCTTGAGCGCGGCGATCTCGCCCACGCCCGGGTTGGCGCCGGATTCGGCTGCCGGAGAAGCCGCGGTGGTCTCGATGGCCGGCGCGCCGTTGAGCAGATGGACCCAGCGATTCTCGCGCGAGCCCGGCTGACGCGGCAGCTCGGCCACCATGGCGCCGTCGGGCCGTTCGGCCAGCTCTTGCAGAAAAGCGTCCACCGCCGAGATGTCGGCGAAACGGTGCAGGCGCTCGCAGTTGATGCGCAGTTCACCCACGGTCTGCGGGCCGCGCAGCATCAGCACGGTGAGCAGGGCGACGGACTGAGAGGGCAGGCGCAGGGCCTTTTCCATGTTGTGGGCGTAGCGGGTGACGCGGCCACCGCTGGATTCGACGACCAGGGCCGGCCCCCTGAGGTTGTCGATGGCGGCCTGCACCTCGGCCTCGCTGGCCTCGATGATGGGATGACGGCTGGTTTTCTGGTTGCAGCCGGCCACCAGGGCGTTGAGAGACAGCGGATAGGTATCGGGCACGGTGTGCTGCTTTTCGCAGAGCACGCCGAGGACGCGGGTTTCGAGCAGGGACAGGACGGGCAGGCGAAAGGCGGTCATGGCAGGGACGGATGGTATCGGTCGGGTCATTATGCCCCGCCGTGATGGAAACGTTTGCCGATGCTGCCTGGCGCCGGCTTGCTGTCGGAATCGGCTCATCTATATTGGTGAAATACGGCTGGCTGGCGCGGGGTTGCCGCTGAGCCATGCGGGCACGCCGACCCCATGAAAACCTTGGCATGTACGCCGGTTTTTCGGGAGCCGGGCCAGCCCGGCCCTGCCGATTGAAACCGGGCGGCATGATGGCGCTTCGTGGCCGAAAGAGCGGGCGCGTTCCGTAGTGAAGCTGGGGCGCATCCAGTGGCGGCATACGAAATTACCCACGTTGTTTTTCAAGGAGCCGGCCATGATGGCAATGCAACGCACCACCCTGATGTTCGCCCTCGCCGCAGCCCTGGCCATACCGGCCGCAGCGAGAGCCGAGCATGAGCACGACAGCGACCGCCCCGATACGGACGCGGCGCAGTCCCAGGGCACGAACGCGGCTGGCATGGCGTCCCTGCGTGAACGCATGGAGGAAATGCGCCGCACCGAGGATCCCGCCAAACGCATGCAGTTGATGGAGGAGCAGATGTCGCAGATGGACGTCGTGATGAAGGGCATGGAGGTATCCGGCCCCATGGCCGGCAAAAAACCGGGCGGCATGGGCATGATGGGCGGCAGGGACTGCATGGGCACGATGGGCCATGGAATGAAGGGCGGCATGGGGGCGGCTGGTGACAGCGACATGATGGCCAGGCGCATGGAAATGATGGAAAAACGCATGGACATGATGCAGCAGATGATGCAGATGAACATGCGCAAACCCTGAGGACGGAGCCGGGCAGGAGGCGGATGCAGGGCGCGCCCCGATGCGGCTGGGCTGAAGGAGGCAGGATATGCTTGGATTCGGGCACTACGGCATGGGGTGGGGGATGATTCTGGGATGGTTCTTTCCCCTGCTGCTGCTTGTTCTGCTCGGCCTGTATTTTGTTCGCGGCCAGGGTGATAAACCGAAGCGCACCGCGCTGGACATTCTGGAAGAGCGCTATGCACGCGGCGAGATCGATCGCGACGAATTCCTGAAACGACGCGACGATCTGATGCAATAAGCCTTGCCATGGACCACGCCCGTCACCCCGCGCCAGACACGGGCCAGCCGCCACGTCCGGCAGCACCGTTCCGGCCGCTGTCCGGGGAAACGATTTACACCTGCCCGATGCATCCGGAAATCCGCCAGCCGGGCGCGAACGGGTGCGGATTGCGGCCTGCGGGAGGCCATTCTGCTGCGTGGCCTTTTTAATTGGGTGGCTTTTCGGTAGGCTTCGCGCTAATTACACGAAAACCAGCCCCATGCATTTCAGCCCTGAAACCTTCCGCGCCTGGCCGACCAAGCGCATCACCCTGCTCGGCATGTCCGGTGTCGGCAAGACGCATATCTCGTCGATGCTGCGCGGTCACGACTGGTTCCATTTTTCCGGCGACTACCGCATCGGCACGCGCTATCTCGACGAGCCGATTCTGGATCTCATCAAACAGCAGGCGATGCAGGTGCCCTTCCTGCGCGACCTCCTGCGCAACGACTGGATCGACATCAAGAACAACATCAAGATCCACGATCTCGGCCCGGTGCTCACCTTCGTCGGCAAGCTCGGTGGACCGGGGTGGGGTGGCCTCTCGCTGGCCGAGTTCTCGCGCCGCCAGGCGGCGTATCGCGATGCCGAAATCGCCGCCATGCGCGACGTGCCGGGCTTTATCCGCAAGGGCCAGGAAATCTATGGCTATCCGCACTTCGTCAATGACGTCGGCGGCAGTCTGTGCGAGCTGGATGAACCCGGCGTGGTCGAGCTTCTGGCGGAGCACACGCTGATCCTCTACATCCAGACCACCACCCGCGAAGAGGAGGACACGCTGATCAAGCGCGCGCAGTCCGATCCCAAGCCGCTGTATTTCCGCCCGGCTTTTCTGGCCGAGCACTTGCCGCTCTATCTCAGGGAAAAAGGCCTCGAATTCGTGGCCGAGGTCGAGCCGGACGATTTCGCGCGCTGGGTGTTCCCGCGCCTGTTCCATTCGCGCATTCCGCGCTACGAGGCGATCGCCCGGCCGCACGGCTACACGGTGACCTCGCAGGAGGTGGCGCAGGTGCGCGACGAACGCGATTTCCTGGCGCTGCTGGAAGCGGCCATCGCAAGGAAAGCAACAGGGGCCGGGAGCCGGGAGCCAGGGAGGGCGAATGCCGCTGGTCGCGCATAACGCCCTGCCCACTTTCGACCGCCTGCGCCGCGACGGCATGACGGTGCTGGAGACCGGCCGCGCGGCCCGGCAGGAAATCCGCGAGCTGCACGTCGGCCTGCTGAACATGATGCCGGATGCCGCGCTGGAGGCGACCGAGCGGCAGTTCTACCGGCTGGTCGGCGAATCCAACCCGATCGCGCAGTTCTACATGCATCCCTTCACCCTGCCGACGCTGCCGCGCGGCGATGCAGCACAGGGGCACATCGCACAGTTTTACGAAAGCTTCGACGCCATCCGCGAGAAGGGACTGGATGCGCTCATCATCACCGGCGCCAACGTCAGCCATCCCAACCTCGCCGACGAACCGTTCTGGCAGCCGCTGATCGAAGTGATCGACTGGGCCTGGGACAATGTCACCTCGACCCTGTGCTCGTGCCTCGCCACTCATGCGGTGATGCAGTTCCGCCACGGCCATGCGCGGGTGAAGCAGGCGGAGAAGGTATGGGGCGTGTTCGAGCATCGCGTCACCGACGGCCGCCATCCGCTGGTGGCCGACGTCAATACCCGCTTCGACGTGCCGCATTCGCGCTGGAACGACGTCTCGCGCGCGCAGTTCGAGGCGGCGGGGGTCAAAGTGCTGGTCGAAAGCGCGGAAGCGGGCGTACATCTGGCGGTGAGCCATGACGGCCTGCGCACCGTGTTCTTCCAGGGGCATCCCGAATACGACACCATTTCCCTGCTGAAGGAATACAAGCGCGATCTGCTGCTCGCCGCCGCCGGCAAGCTGCCGGCGTTGCCGCCGTTTCCGGTACGCTATTTCGGCCGTCAGGCGCAGGCACTGCTGGACGAGTTCGGCAGCCGCATGCAGGCGGGCGAGGCGCTGGCTTTCCCCGAAGCGCACCTGCTGCCGCTGCTCGACAACACCTGGCACGATACCGCCGAGGCTGTGATCGGCAACTGGATCGGCTGCGTCTACCAGGTCACCCACCGCGAACGCAGCCTGCCTTTCATGCCGGGCATCGATCCCGATAATCCATTGGGCCTGGAGTGACGGAAGCCCACGCGCACTTTGACGAAGCCGATGACGCGCTGATCGCCAGCGGCGACTGGCATGCCGGGACCGCGCCGGCCTTGCCCAGGCTGGGCGGCAAAACGGTGCGCGTCCTCGACGGCGCCGGCATCACCCGGCTCGATATCAACGGCGCCTGGCTGCTGCTGACCGCGGCCCGCCCGCAGGCCGGCGACCCGATGCCCGAGCTGCGCGCGTTCCAGCCGCAGCATCGGGCGATGCTGCAACTGGTGGCGCAGCACAGCGCGGCCACCGCCGCGCAGGCCGAGCCGCAGTGCGAAGGCGTGCGTGAAGCTACCGGGCGCGGTACGCTGGCGATGTGGGGGCATGTCGTCGGCCTCATCGGTTTCATCGGCCACCTGTTCGTCGAGCTGATGGCCCTGATGGGCCACCCGGGGCGCTGGCGCTGGCGGGAATTCGGTGCCCAGGTGAGTTCGGTGTTCGTCGGCGCGATTCCCATCGTGGCCGGGATGCTGTTCCTGCTCGGCGTGGTGTTCGCCTACCTGCTGGGGGACCAGGCGCAGCAATATGGCGCCAACATCTTTGTCGTCGACGGCCTGTTGCTGGCGATCCTGCGCGAAATCTCACCGGTCATCGTTGCCGTCCTGGTGGCCGGGCGCACCGGCGCGGCTATCACTGCGCAGATCGGCACCATGAAAATCACCGAGGAGATCGACGCCATCGCCACGCTCGGCCTGTCGCCGCTGGCGGTGCTGGTGATTCCGCGCATCGTCGCCCTGCTGCTCGCGATGCCGCTACTGGTCTTCATCGGCGACATCGCCGGCATCGCCGGCGGCATGGTGATCGCGCAGGAGCAGCTGGATATCTCGCGTCACATGTTCATCGACCGCATGGTCGACGTGATCCTGCCGAAAACCCTGCTGGTGGGCCTGCTCAAGGCGCCGGTGTTTGCTCTTTTCATCGCGTTGATCGCCTGCCGCATGGGACTTTCGGTCACCCGCGACGCGCGCAGCGTCGGCGCCAACACCACCTCCACCGTGGTGCAGAGCCTGGTCGCCATCATCATCCTCAACGCCATTTTCGCCGTCATGTTCGTGAAGCTGGAAATCTGATGGCCGAACCCGTCATCGACGTCCGCGATGTCTCCACCACACTGGGCGGGCACAGCATCCATCGTGGCCTCAGCCTGTCGGTGGCGCGCGGCGAAGTGGTCGCGCTGATCGGTGGCAGCGGCACCGGAAAATCGGTATTGCTGCGTGAGATCATCGGCCTGTTGCGGCCGCAGGTGGGACGCATCGAGCTGTTCGGACAATCGGTGTGGGACAGCACGCCAGCGCAGATGAATGCGCTGCGCCGGCGCTTCGGCGTGCTGTTCCAGGATGGCGCACTGTTCTCCTCCCTCAGCGTGGAGGACAACGTCGCCACGCCGCTGTTCGAGCACACCGATCTGCCGCACGCCACCTGCCGCCGCCTGGCGCGGCTGAAGCTGGCACTGGCCGGTTTGCCGGCGGACGCCGCCGGCAAACGCCCGAGCGAGTTGTCGGGCGGCATGCGCAAGCGGGTGGCGCTGGCGCGCGCGCTGGCACTCGACCCGGAATTGCTTTTCCTCGACGAGCCGACGTCCGGCCTCGACCCGATTTCGGCGCGCGCGTTCGACTCGCTGATCCGGCTGCTGGCCGACAGCCTCGGGCTCACCGTATTCCTTGTCACCCATGACTTGGATACACTGTTTTCGATTATCGATCGCGTCATCGTGCTGTCGGATGGCCGCGTGCTCGGCAGCGGAACGCTGACCGAACTGAAGCAAATCGACGATCCGTGGCTGCGCGATTACTTTGCCGCACGGGCGCCGGATGGAGAAGCCGCGCATGGAAAATGAAGGCCGCTATACCCTGGTCGGCACGCTGGTGCTGGCAGTGATCGCGCTGATGACGCTGGCCATCGTGTGGTTGGTGGGAGCGGCGGATCAGATTGCGTATCAGACCTACACCATTTATTTCAAGCAGCAGTCGCTCGACGGCCTGGCGGTCGGCAGCCCGGTGAAAATGCGCGGCATCAAGGTGGGTGTGGTCGACAGCTACCGTTTTGTCCGGGGTGGCGACGAGGCCGTTAGCGTCACCGCGCGCATCGACGAAGGCGTACCGGTGCACACCGGCGCCGCGGCTTACATCAAGCGTAATCTGGTCACCGGCATCGCTGCCGTCGAAATCAACAATGGCCCGAGCGACGGTGCCCTGCTGAGTGAGGCTCCCCAGGGTGAACGCTATCCGGTCATCGCCGAGGGCAGCTCCGATCTCGACAAGGTCGCCACCGCCATCTCGCGGCTGGCGCTTAGCGGTGCGCAGGTACTGGAAAAAATGGACACGCTGCTGTCGGAAAACAACCAGCATGCCATCAGCCAGACGCTCGCCAACCTCAACGAGCTGTCCGGCCATCTCGTCGCCAACAAGCAGAGTCTCGACGCCGCGGTACAGGGCATCCGCGACGCCGCCGATGAGTTCCGCTTCGCCGGCGCTAGCATCGGCCAGGTCGCCACCCGGGCCGAAGGCAGCATCGTCGGCGTCGGAAACAGCGCCGAGGCCGCATTGCAAGAAGCCAGGGTGGCGATGGAAAAGCTGCAACGCGACGCCAGCCTGATTTCCGGACAGATCCAACAGCTCACCGAAACCGGTACGCTGGAAATGACCAATGTCAGCCGCGATGTGCGCACCAGCGCCGATGTACTCACCACCGCCGGGCAGCGCCTGTCCAACCCGCGCACCATCCTGTTCGGCCCGGGTCAGCAGCAGCTCGGCCCCGGAGAAAAACTGCCATGAAAAGACGCCTCGCGCCGGTCGTGCTCGCATTCACCCTGACGGGCTGCGTCAATTTCGGCGAGCAGCCGAATGCCCCTGCGATGGTGTATTACGTGCTGGCAGACCCTGCTCCTTCGCCCGTCGTCGCCCCCGTTCGCAGTGGCGCCGGCCCTACCCTGCTGGTGCTCGACACCACCACCGGCAGCTTTTACGACACCGACCAGCTGGTATTCAGCCGCAGCGTCGGCACCCGTGGCCAGTACCAGTATGCGCGCTGGACCGAACGTCCCGGCAAGCGCTTCGCCGACCTCATGCGTGTGCGGCTCGACCGCCAGGGCGCCTGGCAGGTCAGTGCCGCCGGCGGCTATGTGCGCGGCGATGTGTTGCTGGATACGGTACTAATGGAGTTCTATCACGACGCCGCCAGCGCGCCGGGGCAGGTGCGGCTGATGCTGCGCGCCGAACTGGTCGATCTGAAGCAACGTAAGCTGCTGGGGCGGCGCGTCTTCGAGCAGCAGGTGCCGGTTCCGACCTACGATGCCGCCGGCGCCGCCGAGGCCTCCAGCCTGGCCGTCAGCCGTGCACTCGACGACCTGACTGCCTGGCTCGCCACGTTTCAATAAGCGCCTACAATTCGGGTAGCATCGCCCACAATAAAAGGAGAGTCACTATGAAACGTCTGCTTGCCGCCCTGTGCCTGAGCTCCATCGCCGTTGCCGCCCATGCCGAAATCTCGCAGAAATTCGGCCCGCTGGAAATTCACTACAACGCACTCACCACCGACGAACTGCTACCCGAGGTTGCGCGCGCCTACAAGATCGAGCGCAGCAAGACGCGCGGCCTGGTGACGATGTCGGTGCTGAAGCAGAACAAGGTCGGCGTGCCGACGCCGGTTCCGGCCAAGATCGCCGTCTATGCCACCAATCTCAACCAGCAGCTGGGTCACGTGACCATGCGCGAAATCAAGGAAGGCACCGCCATTTACTATCTGGGCGAATTCCGCGTCACCCCGCCGGACACCCTGAAATTCACCGCCAGCGTCGAAGTGGCGGGCGAGCCCAAGCGTGAAATGGTGTTCGAGCAGAAGTTCTACAAGTAAACCCGAGCCCCCCGCGCCCCGCCAGCCGGGGCTGTTTTTTTGTGTATCGGGGGCCGTTCAGGGCTTCGAGAAGACCGGATAGATCAGCGTCAGCAGGCCCCACACGCCGAAACCCGCCACTGTCAGCCCGGCGGCGCGGCGTACCCAGCGCTGTTGCATGAAAGGCTGGAGCTGCCGTGCGAACAGCCCCATGCCCAACAGGTTCGGCAGCGTGCCGAGACCGAATGCCAGCATTAGCGCCGCGCCCGAGGTGGCGCTGCCGGCCGCCAGCGCCGACACCAGAACCGAGTAGACCAGCCCGCACGGCAGCCAGCCCCAGGCCATGCCCGCCAGCACCGCCTGCGGCAGCGACTTCACCGGCAGCAGTTTCTGGAACAGCGGCTTCACCTTCTTCCACAGCGCGCCGCCGGCGCGCTCGAACACCAGCACCCATTGATTGAAACCGGCCAGATACAGGCCGAGCAGGATCATCACCAACTGCGCCAGCACGAACAGCGCGGTCTGCACCGGCATGAATCCGGCCAGCTTCAGCGTGGCGCCCAGCGCCCCGGCGAGTGCGCCGAACATGACGTAGGATGACACCCGCCCCAGGTTGTAGGCCAGATGCATCCTGAACGGCGGCGTGCTGCCGTCGGCGCGGAAGGAAAATGCCGCGACGATGCCGCCGCACATGCCGACGCAATGCACGCCACCGAGAAGGCCGGCGAGCAGGGCGGTGAGGAGGGAGAACTCGATCATTTTTTCGGTTGAGTTCGACGGGCGCCGAGCGTGCCGCGTATCGAACGGGGATTGCGACGGCAATCGAGTACGGCGAGGACGATCGCGGTATGGCCGTCGAAATTGTAGTAAATGGCAAACGGGAAACGCCTGGACAGGCAGCGGTGCAGACCTGCGAGGGGCTTGGGATGGATGCCTGCGTGCAGAGCCAGTGAATCGATGTCAGAAAACAGGCTGTCGAGAAAATACTGGCCGAGCCCAGCGGCCTGGATTTCGTAGAACTCGAAACCGATCAGCAAATCCCGTTCGGCAGATGCGCTGATCCGCACTAAATGCATGGGTGAGAATCAGCTTTCGGTGAGCTTGCGCAGCGTATTCTTGGCGGTGCTCCAGTCACGATGCTGGCCATCCGCCAACTCGTGCAGGCGCTCTTCCAGTACTTCAGCGTGCCACGGCGGACTCAATTCGGCCGCATCGTCGTGGCACAGCGAGTCCCACAAAGACTCCATCGCGGCCAGACGTTCGGCCAGGGGCAACTGGGAGAGGGTATCAAGGTTCGGCATGGCTAAAGGTTAGCACATCAGCCTGGGGGCTGTTGTCGCCCCACCAGCCACACCAGCACCAGCACCGGCACCCCGATCAGCGCCGTCCCGGTAAAGAAATTCGCCCAGCCCCAGGCGTCGACGAACTCGCCCGAGAAGCCCGCGATGAACTTGGGCAGCAGCAGCATCACCGAGGTGAACAGCGCGTACTGCGTGGCCGAATAGGCTTGATTCACCAGGCTGGACAGATAGGCCACGAACGCGGAGGAGGCGATGCCGGCGGAGAGGTTGTCGGCCGACACTGTGACCATCAGCGCGCTCACGTCGTGCCCGCGCCCGGCCAGCCAGACGAACAGCAGATTGGTCGCCGCCGACAGCACCGCGCCGAGAAACAGCGTGCGCATCACGCCCATGCGCATCACCAGCAGTCCGCCCGCCGCCGCGCCGGCGATGGTCATGATCACGCCGTAGACCTTGGACACCGTGGCGACCTCGTCCTTGGTGAAGCCCATCTCCTGGTAGAAGGGATTGCTCATCACCCCCATCACCACGTCGGAGATGCGGTAGACCGCGATCAGCGCCAGTATCGTCAACGCCTGCCACTTGAAGCGCGCAAAGAATTCGACGAAGGGCTGCACGAAGCTCGTCGCCAGCCAGGCGCCGAAGCCCTGCTCGGCGATGCGTGGCAGCGGCGCGGCGTGCGCGGGCTCGCGGATGATCAGCGTGGTGAGGATGCCGACCGCCATCAGCGCCGCCATCACCGTGTACGCCACCTGCCAGGGGCGGAAGTCGTAGCTGGCCTCGCTCGGATCGACGCTCGCCGCGATCCACAGCGCGCCCGCGCCGGCCGTGATCATCGCCAGGCGATAACCGGCCTGATAGGTCGCTGCCATCGCACCCTGCTTCTCGGTTTCCACAGCCTCGATGCGGTAGGCGTCGAGCGCGATGTCCTGCGTCGCCGAGGCGAACGCCACCGCCAGCGCGAAGAACACCGTATGTGTCAGGTTCAGCACCGGGTCGGTGTTCGCCATCCCCAGCAGTGCCAGCGCGATGCACACCTGCGACAGCAGCAGCCACGCCCGCCGCTTGCCCAACGTGCGGGTCAGGAGTGGCAGCGGCAGCCGGTCGACCAGCGGCGACCACAGGAACTTGAAGCCGTAGGCCAGCCCCACCCACGACAGGTGCCCGATCGTCGCGCGCGCGATGCCTGCCTCCGACAGCCAGAACGACAGCGTGCCCAGCACCAGCAAGAGCGGCAGCCCGGCCGAAAAGCCGAGAAACAGCATGCCGACGACGCGCGGGTGGGTGTAGACCTTGAGGGCGGTAAGCCAGGGGTGGGGCATGGTGAGCGGTGAGGGGTGAGTAGTAAGCGGTGAGGGGTCAGGTGCGCGGCGCGACGCGTTCGCGCAGCCAGGTGGCAAGCGTAGCTTCGTCCCATTCGCCGGCGGCGACGGCGAGCACGGCCAGCGTCGCTTCGGCCTGGCTGATATTCAGCCGCAGGCCGTTGACGTACAGAAACAGACCCAGCGCCAGAAAGGCGGCGCGCTTGTTGCCGTCCACGAATGGGTGATTCTTGGCGAGTCCGACACAGTAGGATGCCGCCAGTTCGCTGGCATCCGGCATCCCGTAGTGGGCGAGATTGAGCGGCCGTGCCAGTGCGGAGTCGAGCAGGCCTTCGTCACGCAGCCCCGGCAGGCCACCGTGCTCGGCCAGACTTTCGTCGTGCAGCAACAGCAGCGCGCGCTTATCAAACCATTTCCAGTTCTGCGCCACTTACTTCGCCAGTTCGTGGAAGGTGTCGCGGAAGTCGCGCATGAACGCGCGGCCTGCCTCGATCTGCTCTTCCAGGCTGGGGTCGTAGGGCGTCACCGCCACGCCGTCCGGCGTCTCGGTCAAAAACACCGTGTCGCCCTTTTCCAGCTTCAGCCGCGCCAGCACGTCCTTGGGCAGGATGAGGCCGACCGAATTGCCGATCTGGGTGAGTTTGAGCGCATGCATGATGGACTCCACAAGTTATAACGATTGTTATATTAGTCCTCGGTGCGGCGCAAGCCAAGGGTGGGGTGTGGGAGGCCGGAATACCCCTTCATACCGTGCGTACACGCCGCAGGCGCTCCGTTCTTTCCTGCTGTCGCACCCCACCGGGCAGATTGCGCGCAGGCGGTCGTGCTCTAGGCGGGTTGGCAGGATGATAGCGGTATGCTAGCTTGATGCTATATTCCGCTTCAAGGCGCCCACGATGAGCAGCGAAACCAAACCCCCGTCCAATAATCTGGCGCAATTCAACGTGCGCCTGCCCGCCGAACTCAAAGCCCGGCTGGAAAGCTACGCCCGAATGATTGACCGTCCCCAGGCCAGCGTGGCGAGCGAGGCGTTGGCCGATTATCTCGATTGGCGTGTCCCGCAAATCGAGGCGTTGAAGCAGGCCATTGCATCGGCCGATCAGGGGAAATTCGCAAGCGCGGACGAGGTGGAGCAGTTCTTCAAGCGTTATGAAGCTTAAGTGGACGCTCGACGCCCTGGCCGATCTGCAAACTATTCTGGATTACATCAAACAGGACAATCCCCAGGCAGCCCAGGCCCTTGCGGCAGGCTTCAAGCACACCGCCGAACATCTGACCCAGCATCCGTTCATCGGCCGGCGCGGTGATCTCGACGGCACCCGCGAACTGATGCTGCATCGTAATTACCTGCTGACGTATCGCGTCAGCAGCGAGGCCGTCGAAATCCTGCAAATCTGGCACGTCGCGCAAAAGCGCTATCACTGAGATGTTTTGTAGCCGCACACGCCAGGCCTCTGCTATTCAAAATCTCAAAATCACAGGGCGACGGATTTTTTCCTGCCCCGCTTGGGTTGGGCGGCGGGCAGCAGCGACGTCAGCGCCTGGTAACACTGGAACAGGAAGGCTCCCCGTTCGGCGTCGTTCTTGAAACCGGTTTTACCGTATGCGCGGTCCACCGCGGCGTCGAGCTTCTGGTGCGCCTTCAGCAAGAGTGGCGGCATGCTCAGCGGATCGTAGAGGTCGGCGAGCGTGGCGCGGGGGAAGGCGGCGCGGGCGTCGAGCACGGCCTGGGCGGCGGTTTCGATGGTCTGCTGCGTCTTGTCGCCAGGCGCACCGGTTCCTTTTGCGTTGCAAGAAGAACATAAAGGCCAGGGGAAGTTGTTGTAGACGATGCCGGCGGAGTAGCGGTAATCACTTTTCAGTCTTCCACACAGCGCGCGTACCCAGGCCATGTGCATGGCTGAAGTCAGCACGCCGAAATGGTAGAGGGTGGCGTGGGAGACGATCTTGACCAGATTGCTGCCCAGGGTATCCGGCTGCAGGAAGCCAATTGGGATGTAATCGCGGCGTTCGGACGAAACTTCTGGAATCAGGAGGTAAGCCGAATCCGGCATGTTCTCGACGTGGAAGCGCGTCGGCGTATCGGCGAGCTTTTGCGTCGGCGCGGACTTGCTGGCCAGCCGAAAGCGGCGCACCGCTTCAACGCGTTTCATGGCCTCCGGCATTCGGCGCAGTTCGCCTGGCGGGCAGTCGCCCAGCCACAGGCACCAGCGCTCGTAGCCGTTGATGAATTCGTCCGCGCCCAGGCAGCGGCGGAAATACGCGGCTGCCTGCGGCTCGCGCAGCAGGAAGGCGTCGCGCGCTTCCGTCGTGAAGAGATAATTGCCGCCGTCGATGGGCTTGTTGCCGATGCCGATTCCCGGCACCGGACAGATCGGTACGCGGCGGTTCTCCAGCACCACATCCGGCGCATCCACCAGATACGGATTGATGTTGACCGCCTTCACAGCGTGCGGTTCGCCGCGAATGTCCGCGTATTCGTAGATCGTCTTTTCCGCCACCTCGCCCAGTCCGAAACCGACGATGACGCAATGCACCGCCCCCTTTTCCCCGTTGGATTTTTTTGAGTAGCGGGTTATGGGACGTAATCGTAATCGACAATCAGCGGTGCATGGTCGGAAAAGCGCTGGTCCTTGTAGACGCTGGCGGAGGTGGCTTTCGCCGCGATGCCGGGCGTCGCGATCTGGTAGTCGATGCGCCAGCCGACGTTCTTGGCCCAGGCCTGGCCGCGGTTGCTCCACCAGGTGTAGGCCTCGCCGGTGTGCTCGGGGTAGAGGCTGCGGTAGACGTCGACCCAGCCGAGCTCGTCGAACAGGCGCGTCATCCAGGCGCGTTCCTCGGGCAGGAAGCCGGAGTTCTTCTGGTTGGATTTCCAGTTCTTGAGGTCGATTTCCTGGTGGGCGATGTTCCAGTCGCCACAGATGACGATTTCGCGGCCGGATTTGATCAGCGCTTCGAGGTGCGGGAAGAACACGTCGAGGAAGCGGAACTTGGCCTGCTGGCGCTCCTTGCTGGAAGAACCGGAGGGCTGGTAGAGCGAGATGACGGCCAGGTTGCCGTAGTCGGCTTCGATATAGCGGCCCTCCTGGTCGAATTCCGGCACGTTCAGGCCTTCGATGATGCGCATCGGCGACCGGCGGGTGTAGACGCCGACGCCGCTGTAGCCCTTCTTCTCGGCGTAGTGAAAGGCGCCGGTGAGGCCATCGCACTGGATGAGTTCGGGCCGGAGGTCGGCGGCCTGCGCTTTCAGTTCCTGCACGCAGACGACGTCGGCGTTTTGCGCGGGTAGCCAGTCGAAGAAGCCCTTGGTGGCGGCGGAACGGATGCCGTTGAGGTTGGCCGATATAATTCGCATTGCGTTTTTATTCAAGAAAAGTCAGGAAATGTCCGATTACAAAGCCGAATTTGTGGAATTCGCTGTTGCGTCGCAGGTACTGTGTTTTGGCGAGTTCAGGACCAAGGCGGGGCGCATGAGCCCCTACTTCTTCAATGCGGGGCTGTTCAACGACGGCGACAAGCTGAAGCGACTGGGCGAATTTTACGCGAAAGCCATCGTCGACTCCGGCATCGCCTTCGACGTGCTGTTCGGGCCGGCGTACAAGGGGATCCCGCTGGCGGCGGGCATTGCGATCGCGCTGGCGGGGATGGGCAGGAACGTGCCATTCGCGTTCAACCGCAAGGAAGCCAAGGACCACGGCGAAGGCGGAACGGTGGTCGGCGCAGCGCTCACGGGGCGCGTGCTGATCGTCGACGATGTGATCTCGGCGGGCACCTCGGTGCGCGAGTCGGTGGAACTGATCCGCCACGCGGGCGCCGAACCGGCCGGCGTGGTGATCGCGCTGGACCGGATGGAGCGTGGCACCGGGGAGACATCCGCGGTGCAGGAAGTGCGCGAGCAGTATGGTATTCCGGTGGTGGCGGTGGCCACGCTGGACAATCTGGTGGAGTTTCTGGAACGTGATGCGGACAGACGACAAGCTTTGCAGGCTGTGGCCGGATACCGCGCCAAGTATGGCGTTTAGCGCGCTGCTGGCGGCCTTGCTGCTGGCCGCGGGCAGCGCGCACGCGGCGATGTACCGTTGGGTGGATGGCAATGGCCGCGTGCATTACAGCGACACCCTGCCGTCGAGTTACCAGAAAAACGGCGCTGCCGAGATGAACAAGCAGGGCAACATCATCCGGCGCACCCAGTCGGAAGCGGAGCGCCGTGCCGAAGCCGAGCGCCAGTCCGAGCAAAAACGCCTCCTGCAGGAGCAGAATAAACAGGCGCAACTCGATCGTGCGTTGACCTCGACCTACACTACCGAAGCGGAAATCGATCTGGCGCGCGATCGCGCACTGGAACACCACAAGCTGGCGATCAAGGGCGCTGAAATCCGCGGCAAGGCGGTGGATGCGAACCTGGCCGATTTGAGGACGCGTATCGCCCAAATCGAGAAGGCAGGCCGCAAGGTGGGGGAGGGGCTGACGGAGCAACTGGAGCAGGCCACCCGGGAACAGCAGGAATTGAAGCGCACCATCCAGAGCAACGAAGAGGCGATGGAGAAGGTGCGCGAAAAATACGCGGCCGACAAGGTGCGCTTCGTTGAGTTGTCGGGCAAGCAGTAAGGAACGGCATCGGAAAAGCGGCCTGGCCGGATATCCGGCCAGGCCGCTTTTTCAATTCTGCAGTTTGGCCTTCAGCAGCGTGTTGACCTGCGCCGGGTTGGCCTTGCCGCGGCTGGCCTTCATGACCTGGCCGATCAGCGCGTTGAACGCCTTGTCCTTGCCGGAACGGAATTCCTCGACCGATTTTTGATTCGCGGCGAGCACCTCGTCGATGATCTTCTCCAGTTCGCCGGAGTCGGACATCTGCTTGAGGCCGCGCGCCTCGATGATGGCGTCGACTTCGCCGGCGCCTTCCCACAGCCCTTCGAACACCTGCCTGGCGAGCTTGCCGGACAGCGTGCCGTCCTGGATGCGCGCGATCAGTGCGCCGAGCCGGGCGGCGGAGACGGGGCTTTGGCCGATGTCGAGCTCGGCCTTGTTCAGGGCGGCCGCGAGTTCGCCCATCACCCAGTTGGCGGCGAGCTTGCCCTGGCCGCAGGTTTTCGCAACCGCCTCGAAATAGTCGGCGAGCGCGCGCGAGCCGGTGAGTACCGCCGCGTCGTAGGCCGACACGCCGTAGTCGCGCTGGAAGTGCGCCTGCATCGCGGCGGGCAGTTCGGGCAGCACGGCGCGCACGGATTCGATCCAGGCGTCGTCGAGTTTCACCGGCAGCAGGTCGGGATCGGGGAAGTAGCGGTAGTCGTGCGCGTCTTCCTTGCTGCGCATCATGCGGGTCTCGCCGGTGTCGGGGTCGAACAGCACGGTGGCCTGCTCGATGCGGCCGCCGTCTTCCAGCGTCTCGATCTGCCAGCGCACCTCGTAGTCGATCGCCTGCTGCAGAAACTTGAATGAGTTGAGGTTCTTGATCTCGCGCCGGGTGCCGAATTCGGCCTGTCCGACCGGGCGCACCGAGACGTTGGCGTCGACGCGGAAGCTGCCTTCCTGCATGTTGCCGTCGCAGATGCCGATCCAGGTGACCAGCGTATGCAGCGCACGGGCATAGGCGACGGCTTCAGCCGAGGAGCGCATCTCCGGCTCGGAGACGATCTCCAGCAGCGGCGTGCCGGCGCGGTTGAGGTCGATCCCGGTCATGCCGTGGAAATCCTCGTGCAGCGACTTGCCGGCGTCCTCTTCCATGTGGGCGCGGGTGAGATGGATCGTCTTTTCCTCGCCGTCGACGGCGATGGTCAGCGCGCCGCCCTCGACGATGGGCTTGGCGAGCTGGCTGATCTGGTAGCCCTTGGGAAGATCAGGATAGAAGTAGTTCTTGCGGTCGAACACGTTGACACGGTTGAGCGTCGCGCCGATGGCGAGGCCGAACCTGATCGCGCATTCCACCGCGCCCTTGTTCAATACCGGCAGCACGCCGGGCAGCGCGATATCGACCGCGCTCGCCTGGGTGTTGGGCGCGGCACCGAAGGCGGTGCTGCTGCCGGAAAAAATCTTGGATTTTGTGGCGAGCTGGGTGTGGACCTCCAGCCCGATAACGGTCTCCCACTTCATTATTTCAACCCCTCCGGTTGACGGCTGTGCCAGTCGGTCGCGCGCTGGTACTGATGCGCGACGTTGAGCATTTTCGCTTCGCTGAAGTAATTGCCGACCAGCTGCAGACCGATCGGCAGGCCTTGCGAATCGAAGCCGCACGGCAGCGACATGCCGGGCAGGCCGGCGAGGTTGGCGGGGATGGTGTAGAGGTCGTTGAGATACATCTCGACCGGATCGCCGGACTTCTCGCCCAGCCTGAACGCGGTGCCGGGCGCGGTGGGGCCGAGGATGACGTCGCAGGCCTTGAATGCCTCGGCGAAATCGTCGGCGATCAGGCGGCGGATTTTCTGCGCCTGCAGGTAGTAGGCGTCGTAATAGCCGTGGGAAAGCACGTAGGTGCCGATCAGGATACGGCGCTTGACCTCGTCGCCGAAGCCCTGCGCGCGGGTCTTGCTGTACATGTCGTCGAGGCTGGCGTAGTCCGGCGCGCGGTAGCCGTAGCGCACGCCGTCGAAGCGCGACAGGTTGGACGAGGCCTCGGCCGGCGCCAGCACGTAGTAGACGGGAATGGCGAGCCTGGAATTGGCGAGCGAGATATCGACCGTCGTCGCGCCGAGCGTCTTCAGTTCGTTGACGGCGGCTTCGACCGCCGCGGCAACCTCGCTGTTGAGGCCCTCGGCGAAGAATTCGCGCGGCAGGCCGACGCGCAGGCCGCTCAAGGGTTTTTCCAGGTCGCGCGTGTAGTCCTCTTTCGCGCGCTCGAGGCTGGTCGAGTCGTTGGGATCGAAGCCGGTCATCACGTTCAGCAGCAGCGCACAGTCCTCGGCCGAGGGCGCCATCGGGCCCGCCTGGTCGAGGCTGGAGGCGAACGCGATCATGCCGTAGCGTGATACCAGGCCGTAGGTGGGCTTGAGACCGGTGATGCCGGTGAGCGCGGCCGGCTGGCGGATCGAGCCGCCGGTGTCGGTGCCGGTGGCGGCCGGCGCCATGCGCGCGGCGACGCAGGCGGCGGCGCCGCCGGACGACCCGCCCGGCACATAGGCCGGGTTCCAGGGATTCTTCACCGCGCCGAAATAACTGGTTTCGTTGGACGAGCCCATGGCGAATTCATCCATGTTGGTCTTGCCCAGGCTCGGCATGCCGGCGGCCTTGAAGCGCTGGATCACGTGCGCGTCGTAGGGCGCGACGAAGTTGGACAGCATTTTCGAGCCGCAGGTGGTGAGCCAGCCGTCGGTGCAGAAGATGTCCTTGTGGGCGATCGGCACGCCGGTCAGCGGGCCGTTCTTCCCGGCGGCGATCAGCGCATCGGCGGCGGCGGCCTCAAGCAGGGTCTTCTCGGGATCGACCGTGATGAAGGCGTTGATCGCCGGATTGAGCGCGGCGATGCGGTCGAGGTAGATCCGGGCGAGTTCGCGGCTGGAAATCTGCTTGTCGGCAAGCTGCGCGGCAAGTGCGGAAAGGGACGTGTCGGACATGGTTGGACTTACTCGATGACTTTGGGCACGAGGTAGAGGCCGTTCTCGACCGCCGGTGCCACGGCCTGGAAAGCGGCGTGGCGGTCGGTTTCGGTCACCGCGTCGTCGCGCAGGCGCTGGGTGACCTCCTGCGCGTGCGCCATCGGGGCGATTCCATCGGTGTTCACCGCCTGCATGCTGGCGATGAGATCAAAAATGCTGTTGAGCCGGGCCTGGGTGGCCTGCGCCTGCGCATCGTCGATTTCTATGCGCGCAAGGCGGGCGATGCGCTTGACGTCGTCCGGGGTGAGGGACATGGTGGAAGCACCTGATGACTTACGGGAACGAAGCCCGTTAGGGTATCATAGGCCCCTTGTTTTTTCTGCCCTTTCGCCCGTTTGTGCGGGCGCAGCCGCCACTATGTTCAAGTTCCTGACCAGCTACTTTTCAACCGATCTGGCGATCGACCTCGGTACCGCCAACACGCTGATCTATGTGCGTGACCGCGGTATCGTGCTGGACGAGCCCTCGGTGGTGTCGATCCGCACCGATGCGTCGGGCAGTGGCAAGAAGACCGTGCAGGCGGTGGGCGCGGAAGCCAAACAGATGCTGGGCCGCACCCCGGGCAACCTGCAGGCGATCCGGCCGATGAAGGACGGCGTGATCGCCGACTTCACCGTCACCGAGCAGATGCTCAAGTACTTTATCAAGAAAGTACACGATACCCGCATGCTGCGCCCCAGCCCCCGCATCATCATCTGCGTGCCGTGCGGCTCGACCCAGGTGGAGCGCCGCGCGATCCGCGAATCGGCGATCGGCGCCGGCGCGAGGCAGGTCTATCTGATCGAGGAGCCGATGGCGGCGGCGATCGGCGCCGGCATGCCGGTGGCCGATGCCACCGGTTCGATGGTGGTCGACATCGGAGGCGGCACCACCGAGGTCGGCGTGATTTCGCTCGGCGGCGTGGTCTATGCCAATTCGGTGCGGGTCGGCGGCGACCGCATGGACGAAGCCATCATCAGCTATATCCGCCGCAACTACGGCATGCTGATCGGCGAGGCCACGGCCGAACTGATCAAGAAAAAAATGGGATCGGCCTTTCCCGGCGCCGAAGTGATGGAAATGGAAGTCAAGGGCCGCAGCCTGGCCGAAGGCGTGCCGCGCAGCTTCAATGTGTCGTCGAATGAAATCCTCGAGGCGCTGACCGAGCCGCTCAATGCCATCGTCAGCGCAGTCAAGCAGGCGCTGGAACAGACCCCGCCGGAACTGGGTGCCGATATCGCCGAGCGCGGCATGGTGCTGACCGGCGGCGGCGCGCTGCTGCGCGATCTCGATCGCCTGCTAATGGAAGAAACCGGCCTGCCGGTGATCGTCGCCGATGACCCGCTGACCTGCGTGGTGCGCGGTTCCGGCCGTGCGCTGGAAGAGATGGACAAGCTGGCATCGGTGTTCACCAACGAGTGAGCGTGGCTGTGCGGCATCCCGGGGAGTAAGCGATGGCGACGCCGGGACAGCTCATGTTCGCCCGCCGGCTGGGGCCGACGGCACGCCTGCTGATCTGGCTGCTGGTCGGCGTGAGCTGCGTGGTGCTCGATACCCGCTATCACGCGCTCGAAGGCGTGCGCAGCGGGTTTTCGCTGTTGCTGCAGCCTGTACGTGAAGCCATGCGCGCTCCCGCTGTGGTCGCCGCCGAACTCGGCGGATTTTTTACCCGCCACCGTCTCCTGCAAAAAGAACGCGATTCGCTGCTGGCCGAACGGACGCGGCTGATCGTCGGCGTGAATGCGGCGCGGGACCTGGCGCGCGAAAACGCCGAATTGCGCGCCCTGATGCAACTGCAAACCCGCCCCGGGCAGCGGTTGGCGCGGGCCGCCATGCTGTACCAGGGACACGACTGGTTCTCCCAGCGCATCACGCTGGATATCGGTGCCGGCGCGGGGCTGCGCAGCGGACTGCCAGTGGTCGACGCTATCGGGCTGGTGGGGCAGCTGAGCCGGGTCTTTCCCGGCGCGAGCGAAATCACGCTGGTGAGCAATCCGGACCAGCTGACGCCCGTATTCGTCGAGCGCACCGGCCAGCGCGGGCTGGCCGCCGGCAGCGGGCACGGCCGCATGGAACTGCGCTACATGCCTACCCAGACCGACATCCGGCCCGGCGACCGTCTGCTGACATCGGGCATCGACCGGGTGTACCCGGCCGGCATCCCGGTGGCGCGCGTGAGCCGGGTTTCCCGTTCGCAATCCAGTCCCTATCTGCGGGTGGAATGCCTGCCGCTGGCGGGCCTCGACCGCTCCCGGACGGTATTGATACTCGTCGCCGAACCGCAGGTGGCCCAACCTTGAACGCAACCCCCCAGACTGCTGGCAACTGGCGCCGCATCCTCGGCAGCCTGGCCCTGGCGGTGCTGCTGGAGCAGCTGCCGTGGTCGGGCTGGACGCTGGCCTTGCGGCCGGATTTCGTGCTGGTCGGCGTACTGTTCTGGGCCTTGCATCAGCCCGCCCGCATCGGTTTCGGAACGGCATTTTTTCTTGGCCTGCTGGCCGATTTCCAGGATGGCGCGGTGTTCGGCCAGCACGCCATCGCCTATGCGATCGGCGTGTACCTGGTGCTGTTCCTGCGCCTGCGGCTGCTGCAGTTCGATCCGCACCGGCAGGCGGCGCAGTTGTTCCCCATCCTGTTGGCAGTACAGCTGGCGGTGTTGCTGGTTGGCTGGCTGGCGGTCAATCCACCGACCGGGCTGGTGATCCTGCTGCCGGTGCTGAGCAGCACCCTGCTGTGGTATCTGATCGCCGGGTTTGTGCGCCTGTGGCACGGCAAGGGCCTGCGGGACCAGGCATGAGCCGGATGGAAACCTGCCGGCCGTTTTTCGCCGGGCGGATTGCGCCGCCGAGAGGCGCAGTGAAGGGCGCCGGGTGCGCTGCCGTGCCGTTCACAACGGGCAGGCGGCAACGCACCAACGCCTGCGGCGAGGAGAACCGGACATGCTGCTAGCGCCGCAGATCAAGAATCTGGACCGGGAGCTGGCGCGCTTTCACGGGCGGCTGAAAACCGCCGCGGTGTTCGTCGCGCTGCTGGCGACCGCGCTGCTGGCGCGCGCGTTTTATCTGCAGGTCATGCAGCACGATTACTATATCCAGCGCGCCGAAAGCAACCGTATTTCGCTTGTGCCGGCGGCGCCCAACCGCGGCCTGATCCTGGACCGCAACGAGCGCATCCTGGCGGAAAACTATTCGGCTTACACGCTGGAGCTGGCGCGGGCGCAAACCCGTGATCTAGAGGCCACGCTGGCCCTGGTCGGCCAGCTGATCGAGATTACGCCGGGGCAATTGCGGCGTTTCCGCCGGCTGCTCGCCGAGTCGCACGAGTTCGAGACCGTGCCGTTGAAAAGCAAGCTCGCCGACGAGGAAGTGGCGATTTTGGCAGCCAACCGCTATCGCCTGCCGGGAGTGGAAGTGAAGGCGAGGCTGTTCCGCAATTACCAGGCCGGGCCCGGCATGGCTCACGTGGTGGGATTTATCGGCCGCATCAACGACGGCGACCTGAAACGCCTGCGCGCGGGCGGGCGCGAGCAGAATTACAAGGGCAGCGTCCACATCGGCAAGACCGGCCTGGAACAGAGTTACGAAACCCTGCTGCACGGCCGCACCGGCTTCGACCAGATGGAAACCGATGCCAGCGGCCGTGCGGTGCGCATGCTATCGCGGATCCCGCCGGTGCCGGGCAAGGATCTGCGCCTGTATCTCGATGCGGAGCTGCAGGCGGTGGCCGAACACGCGTTCGGCGATTATCTGGGCGGACTGGTGGCGCTCGATCCCAACACCGGCGGCGTGCTGGCGCTGGTGAGCAAGCCGGGATTCGACCCCAACCTGTTCGTCGACGGCATCGATCCTGAAACCTGGAAGTCGCTTAACGAATCGCCGGAGCGGCCGATGGTGAACCGCGTATTGCGCGGCATCTACCCGCCGGGCTCGACCATCAAGCCGCTGATGGCACTGGCCGGGCTGGAGCTGGGCTTGCGCAAACCTGCGGACAGCATCGTCGATCCGGGCTATTTCACACTGCCCAACAGCAGTCATCAGTTCCGTGACTGGAAGCGCGGCGGCCACGGCGTCGTCGATCTGCAGCGCTCCATCGCCCAGTCGTGCGACACCTACTATTACAAACTGGCGGTGGACATGGGGATCGACCGCATGCACGACTATCTGGCGCAGTTTGGCCTTGGCGAGAAAAGCGGCATCGACCTGGAAGGCGAGTCGTCGGGCCTGTTGCCTTCGCGCGACTGGAAGCAGCGCCGCTTCAAGCAGACCTGGTATCCCGGCGAGACGGTGATTGCGGGTATCGGTCAGGGCTATCACCTGACCACCCCGCTGCAGCTGGCGACGGCGACCGCCATGCTCGCCAATGGCGGCAAACGGATCGAGCCGCGTCTGGTGCAGGCGGTGCGCGACCCGCTCAATCACATCTGGCAGCCGCAGCCGGCCGTGGTGCACCGGCAGGTGGCGATCGACCCGGAAAACCTCGGGGTGGTGCGCGCAGGCATGATGGATGTGATGCGTCCGGGCGGCACCGCAGCGGCCGCGGCGGCCGGCGCACCGTACACGATAGCCGGCAAGACTGGCACGGCGCAGGTGGTCGGTATCAAGCAGGGCGCACGTTACGATGAAGGCCGCCTGGCGCGGCAGCATCGCGACCATGCGCTGTTCATTGCGTATGCGCCGGCCGAAAACCCCACCATAGCGATCGCAGTGATGGTGGAAAACGGCGGCCATGGCAGTTCGGTCGCGGCGCCGGTCGCCCGCGCGGTGTTCGATTATTACCTGACGGGGAAACGCCCCGGCAACATGAAGCGGGAGGCGGGTAATGCCGCAGAGTAGACACTGGATCGTGCGCCGGCTGAGCCACCTCGACGGCATTCTGCTGGCCCTGGTGCTGCTGCTGCTGGGAATCAGCCTGGCCGTGGTGGCGAGCGCTTCGGGCCAGAGCCCGGCGCGCATCAGCGGCCACCTCGTCAACATGGGGCTGGCGCTGTCGGTGATGGTGGTGATGGCCAATGTGCCGCCGCATCTGCTGTCCAAGGTCGGCCCGCCCCTGTATGTGGCCGGGGTGGTGCTGCTGATCGGGGTGGCGCTGTTCGGCGAGATCCGCAACGGTTCGCGGCGCTGGCTGAATCTGGGCGTGATGGCCTTCCAGCCGTCGGAACTGCTGAAGCTGGCGCTGCCGCTGATGCTGGCCTGGTATTTCCAGCGCAACGAGGCAGTGCTGCGCGCCAAGCATTTTCTGGTCGGCGGCGCCCTGCTGCTGGTGCCGTTCCTGCTGGTACTGCGCCAGCCTGATCTGGGCACGGCGTTGATGCTCGGCGCTTCGGGTTTCTACCTGCTGTTCTTCGCCGGCCTGCCGTGGAAAGCCATGTTCGGCGGCGCCGCACTCGGGGCGGCGAGCCTGCCGGTGGTATGGGGGCTGCTGCACGACTACCAGCAGCGGCGTGTGCTGACCCTGCTCGACCCCACGTCGGACCCGCTCGGCGACGGCTATCACATCATCCAGTCCACCATCGCGATTGGCTCGGGCGGGCTGTTTGGCAAGGGCTGGACGCAAGGCACGCAAAACCAGCTCGACTTCATTCCCGAGCGCACCACCGATTTCATTTTCGCCGTGTTCGGCGAGGAGTTCGGCTATATCGGTGCGATTCTGCTGGTCGGGCTGTATCTGGCCATCGTCGCGCGCGGCCTGACCATCGCTGCGCGCGCGCCGACCCAGTTCGGGCGCCTGATGGCGGCCACGCTGAGCCTCAATCTGTTCACCTACGTGTTCGTCAACATGGGCATGGTGTCGGGCATCCTGCCGGTGGTCGGCGTGCCGCTGCCCTTGATGAGCTATGGCGGGACGGCGCTCATCACCTTGCTGCTGGGGATGGGCATCCTGATGAGCGTGGCGACGCACCGCCAGCTGAACAAAACGTGACGCGATAAAATACCGCCATGAAAACGATTCTGATTCTGGGACTGGCCGCTGCCGCCCTGGCGCTGGGTGGTTGCGGCAGCAGCCCGTCCGTTCCCGCCAAGAAGCCGTCTCCCGTCGCGACGGCAAAGAAGGGCGGCTATTACCTCGACGACGGCCCCGAGGCCAATCCGCCGGCGAACCTGGATGCGGTGCCCGACGCGGAGCCGCGCGACGAGCCGCTGCACCGCTTTGCCAACCGCCCCTACGTCGCGCTGGGCAACGCCTACACCCCGCAGACCGAGCGCCGCGCCCATCGTGAAGAAGGCTTGGCCTCGTGGTACGGCCGCCGCTTTCACGGCAGGAAGACCGCGTCGGGCGAGCCGTACGACATGTACGCCATGACCGCGGCGCATCCCACGCTGCCGATTCCCAGCTATGCGCGGGTCACTGCGCTCGGCACCGGCAAGTCGGTGGTGGTGCGCATCAACGACCGCGGGCCGTTCCACAGCAAGCGCGTCATCGACCTGTCGTATACCGCCGCATACAAGCTGGGGTATCTGGGGGGCGGCAGCACGCGCGTGCGGGTGGAAAGCCTCGACCCCGCCACTTACGATACCCGCGGCGAGGCGCTGCTAGACGGCATCTATCTGCAGGTGGGCGCGTTTTCGCGCCCGGATAACGCGCAGCAATTGCGCGAACGCCTGGAGCGTGCGCTGCAACTCGATGCCGGCCGCACCCGCGTGGTGCTCAACGATACGCTGCATCGCGTACAGATCGGCCCCTATCCCAGCGACGACGCGGCGCATGTGGATCGTGCGCGGATGCGGGAACGTCTCGACCTGAATGCAGTCCTGGTCAGACGTGATTGACGATGGGACTGCGCATGAAATTGATCGGGCTGGTGCTGGCATTGCTGTTTTCCGCCCCGCTATGGGCCGCCCCCGCCGGCGTATCGGCACGCGCCTGGGTGGTGATCGACCAGGCCAGCGGGCGCGAGCTGGCGGCGCATCAGGCCGACCTGCCGCTGGCGCCGGCGTCGCTGACCCAGCTGATGACGGCCTATGTGCTGCTGGGCGATATCCGCAAGAACAAGCTCCGCCTGGACGCGACGGTCGCCGTGCCGGAAGCCGCCGTCCAGGCCGACGGCGCGCGGGTGTTCCTCGTGGCGGGCGAGCAGGTGCGCGTCGACACCCTGCTGCAGGCGATGCTGGTGCAGTCGGCCAGCGACGCCACGCTGACGCTGGTGACGGCGACCGACGGCAGCGAGGCGGCATTCGTCGAACGCATGAACCGCGAGGCCAGGCGGCTCGGCATGAGCAAGAGCCGTTTCCTGAACGCCACCGGATTGAGCGAGCCGGGGCATGAGTCGAGCGCACGCGACCTTGCCCTGCTAAGTCGGGCGCTGGCGCGCGACTTCCCGGATCGGCGGGCGCTTTTCGCCCAGAAGGAGTTTGCGTTCAAGGGCATCACCTATTACAACGGCAATCGCCTGTTGTGGCGCGACAGCACGGTAAACGGCCTGAAAGCCGGACGTACGCCGCAGGCCGGCTATTGCATGGCGGCGTCGGCGCAGCGCGGCGACCAGCGTCGCATCGCCGTGGCGCTGGGCACGCGATCGGACGCGCAACGCACGCAGGACGCCCTGAAGCTGCTTAACTACGGCTTTGAACGCTTCGACAGCGTGCTGCTCTTCCGCGCGCAGCAACCGGTCAAGGTATCGAAGCTGTACCGTGGCGTGCATCCTTCGGTGAGCATGGGATTTGCGCAGGATTTCCATGTGCTGGTACCCAAGGGTGGCGGCGTTCGCGTCAAGGCCCAGGTCACCACCCGGCAGCCGGTCGTGGCGCCGGTGCGCAAAGGGCAGCCCCTGGGTACCCTGCTGCTGACGCTCGACGGCCAGCCGCTCGGCGATTACCCGCTGGTTGCCCTGCAGGATGTCGGCGTGGCCGGCATCTTCGGTCGCGCCTGGGATTCGATCCGGCTGCTGTTCGCGCAATGAATGCCTACCTGAACGGCCAGTTCCTGCCGCTTGCCGAAGCGAAGATCCCGGTGCTCGACCGCGGCTTCGTCTTCGGCGACGGCGTGTACGAACTGGTGCCGGTGTATTCGAACAAGCCGTTCCGGCTCGACGATCACCTGCGCCGCCTGCAGGGCAGCCTCGACGGCATACGCCTGGCCAATCCGCACGGGATCGATGTGTGGCGCGACTTGATCCTGCATTTGATTGAACTGCAGGATTTCGCCGACCAGTCGATCTACATCCAGGTCACCCGCGGCGTTGCGCCGCGCGACCACGCTTTCCCCAAGGGCGTGCCGCCGACGGTGTTCATGTTCGCGCAGCCGCTGCTGACGGCCACACCCGAGCAAAAAGCCGCCGGGGTGTGCGCGGTCACCGCCGTCGACAACCGCTGGCTGCGCTGCAACATCAAGGCGATTTCGCTGCTGGCCAACATCCTGCTGCGCCAGCAGGCGGTCGACGCCGATTGTGCCGAGACCGTGATGCTGCGCGACGGGTTTCTGACCGAAGGGGCGGCGAGCAACATCTTCGCGGTGAAGGACGGCGTGCTGCTGGCGCCGCCGCCATCGAACCTGATGCTGACCGGCATCACCTACGACGTGGTGCTGGAACTCGCGGCGGCGCACGGCATTCCGCGTGAGGTGCGGGCGATCGGCGAGGCCGAGGTGCGCGCCGCCGACGAGCTGTGGATGAGCTCGTCGACCAAGGAAATCATGGCCATCGTGAAGCTGGATGGCGTCCCGGTCGGCGCCGGCGTGCCGGGCCCCATGGCGCGACGGATGGACGCGTTGTATCAAACCTTCAAACAACAGGTGATGCGCGCATGAGCGAAGAAGACACCCTGCTGCAATTTCCCACCGATTTCCCGATCAAGATCATGGGCCAGCGACGCGACGACTTCGCGCAGACCATGGTCGACCTGGTGTTGCGCCATGCGCCCGATTTCAAGGCCGAAACCGTCGAGATGCGCGCGTCCAGCAGCGGCAACTATCTGTCCGTGACCTGCGTGGTGCGTGCCACCTCGAAGGCGCAGCTCGATGCGCTGTATCGCGAGATCACCGCGCATCCGTGGGTGAAGATGGCGCTGTGAAAAGCCAGGCGCAAGATTCAAGTTGCAAGATTCAAGACGGCACGCAGCTCAACCCTGAGCTTTGCATCCGGCGGCTGGGTCGGGTCGAGTACGAGGCGACCTGGCGGGCGATGCAGGACTTCACCGCGCGGCGCACAGCCGATACACCGGACGAGCTATGGCTGCTGGAGCATCCGCCGGTCTACACCCAGGGGCAGGCCGGCAAGCCGGAACACCTGATCGCCGCCACCCGGATTCCCGTCGTCCCGATCGACCGCGGCGGCCAGATCACCTACCACGGCCCGGGACAGGTGGTGGCCTACGTGCTGGTCGACCTGCGGCGGCGCGGCTACGGCATCCGCGAACTGGTGGCACGTCTGGAACAGGCGGTGATCGATCTGCTGGCGGCGCAGGGTGTGATGGCGTCACGGCTGGCCGGCGCACCCGGCGTCTATGTCGACGGCGCCAAGATCGCCGCGCTCGGCCTGCGCGTGAAGCACGGCTGCACCTACCACGGGCTGGCACTCAACGTCGACATGGACCTGGCGCCGTTTGCCGCCATCAACCCCTGCGGCTACGCCGGCATGGCGGTGACGCAATGTCGCGACCTCGGTATTACCCTGTCGCTCGCGCAGGTCGAAGAAGCCCTCGGGCAGGCGCTGCTGAACACGATCCACCAGCCCCCGGGCCCCAGCCCCTAGCCCCTACTTCCCCATCACGTCCCGGATCGCCTTCACCATGTCCGGATGGTCGAACTCGCGCCCGCCGATGGCGCTGGCGACGATGCGCCCCTGCTTGTCGACCAGGAAGGTGGTCGGCAGCCCCGCCACCTTCCAGGCCTGCATGGCGCGGCTCGTGCTGTCGAGCAGAATGGGAAAGTGCAGCGCGGTGTCGAGCTGGCTGGTGAAGGCGTGGATGGTGTCGGCGTCTTCGCCGACATCGACTGCCAGCACCGCAAAGGCTTCGCCTTTGAGCGCCTGCGACAGACGTTCCATCGACGGCATTTCGCGCCGGCACGGCGGGCACCAGGTTGCCCAGAAATTGATCAGCACGACCTTGCCCCTGAGCTTCGCCAGATCGTGGGTTGCGCCGTCGATGTCTTTCAGCTTGAGCGCCGGAGCGGGCTTGGGCGCCTGCTTCATCAGGCTGTGGGACAGCGGCGGGAGGTCCGCTGCGTGGGCGCCGGTCGCGGCCGGGATGCCGAATATCAGCGCCGTCCCCAGCAGCATGCCTGCGATGCGATCAAGACGTTTCATTTGCACACCTCACCTGTTCGAGTTTTCCGGAATGGGTTTTGCCGTCTGCGCGCCAGACGAAGCGCAGGTCGAATTGGCCGTTGCGCGGCACGCTGTAGGTCGTCATGCCCTGGTTCCAGTCCCCCGGCGCGAAGGTCTGCGCGGCGGGGAACTGCGCCCAGTTGAAGGCGATGCGCGCGGCCTCGTTCACGCCCTGCCGTTTCCAGATGCGTTCCCACTCGACCTTGCTGCGAATGGCGCGTGGCGGCTGCCCGGCCGGTTCATAGCGCCAGTCGGCCAGGCGGTGCTGAATCGGCGTCTCGCCGATATTGCGCACCACCGTCATGAAGATGCATTCGGCGGCGTAACGTTCCGCCGCGGTGGCGGAAAAACCGCGCGCCTGATAAAAACCGCGCGCCTGGTCCGGGCTGATCTGGGTCAGGCGCACCTGGATGGCGCCGCTTTCGGCTTGCCAGGTGGTCAGCCCGGTTTCCGCATCCACGCTGAAATCGGTGCCGGCAATGGAGATGGTACTCCATACCGCCAGCAGGGTCAGGGTCGACAGGCGCATAAGCTAAAATCCCAAGAGTTGATATTCCCGACGTTGTTCCGAGCATATTATGGCAGACCCCCTCCAGCACAAAGGCGCCGCCAAGACCGCGCGCATTCCGATCAAGATCGTGCCGCAGCCGCGCCTGCGCCTGCCGCCCTGGATCCGCGCCAAGTCGCCCAACGTGCCGAACGTGGCGCGGCTGAAGGATATCCTGCGCGAGGCAAAGTTGCACACGGTGTGCGAGGAGGCCTCGTGCCCCAACCTCGGCGAATGCTTTGGCCACGGCACCGCCACTTTCATGATTCTTGGCGACCTGTGCACGCGGCGCTGCCCCTTCTGCGACGTCGGCCACGGCACGCCGCTGCCGCCGGACGCCGACGAGCCGCGCCACCTGGCCGAGACGATCGCGCTGATGGCACTGAAATATGTGGTGATCACCAGCGTCGACCGCGACGACCTGCGCGACGGCGGGGCCGGGCATTTCGCGCAGTGCATCGCGGCGGTGCGCAAGGCCTCGCCGGCCACCCGCATCGAAATCCTCACCCCGGATTTCCGCGGCCGGCTGGAGAAGGCGCTCGACATGCTCGACGGCGCGCCGCCCGACGTGATGAACCACAACCTGGAAACCGTGCCGCGCCTGTACAAGGCGGCGCGTCCCGGTGCCGACTATGCGCATTCGCTGAAGCTGCTGCAGGACTTCAAGACGCGTCATCCCGGCATCCCGACCAAATCAGGGCTGATGCTGGGGCTGGGCGAGGAGGACGACGAGATCCTGCAGGTGATGCGCGATCTGCGCGCGCACGACGTCGACATGCTGACCCTCGGGCAGTATCTGCAGCCCTCGCAACACCACCTGCCGGTGCTGCGTTTCGTCACCCCCGAACGCTTCGCACAGTTCGAACAGGAGGCGCTGGCGATGGGCTTCAGGCATGCCGCCTGCGGACCAATGGTGCGATCGAGCTATCACGCCGACCGGCAGGCGGCCGGCGTCTGACTATTTGAGCAGGCGCCGCCGCGTCAGCGCCAGCGCGACGACATAGCCCAGGCTGCCGTAAGCCAGCAGCGCGGTGGCGTGCAGCGCAATGCGGTCGGGCATGCTGCCGATGACCAGCGGGCGCGCCAGGTCGACCGCGTGGGAGAGCGGCAACCAGGCCGATATGTTTTGCAGCAGCGGCGGCAGTTGCGATACCGGGAAGAACACGCCACACAGCAGTACCATCGGCGTGATCACCAGCGTGAAGTAGTAGAGGAAAAAATCGTAGCTCGGCGATACCGCGTTCATCACCAGGCCCATGCCGCCGAAACAAAAACCGACCAGCGCCACCATCGGGATGAGCCACAGCGTCATCCAGAAACTGCCGTACAGACCCAGTCCCCAGATCACTCCCAGGATCGCCAGCCCGGACAGCAGGCTCTTGGCCACCGCCCAGGTCAGTTCGCCCAGCATCACGTCGTCGAGCGTGAGCGGCGTGTTTAGGATGGCATCCCAGGTGCGCTGCACGTGCATGCGCGAGAAGCTCGAGTACAACACCTCGAAGGTGGCGGCGTTCATCGTGCTGTAGGCCACGGTGCCGGCGGCGAGGAAGGTCAGGTAGGGCATGCCGCCGATATCCGGCAGCAGACTGCCGAGGCCGTAGCCCAGGCCCAGCATGTACAGCATGGGGTCGGCCAGATTGCCGAGGATGGACGGGATGGCCAGCTTTCTCCACACCAGGTAGTTGCGCCGCCATACCGGGATGAAGCGCCACGACAGGCGTGGGAGACGAAAAAAATGCGTCATGCGCTCAATCCCTCAAATCGCGACCGGTTAGCTTGAGGAACACGTCTTCGAGATTCGACGGCCGGTGCAGATAGCGTAGCGCAGGCACCTGCTTCAGCGCAGCGATCACGGTATCGGGGCTGCCGGTATAGCAGAACAGGGTCTCGCCGACGGTTTCAAAACGCTGGCACAGGCCGGCCGCGCGCGCGCGCGTCCAGTCGGCCATGTCTTCGCCGAACACTTCGACCACGGCGGGCTCGATATGTGATTCGATCAGTGCGCGCGGTGCGCCTTCGGCGACGACGCGGCCATGGTCGAGGATGACGAGGCGATCGGCAAGCCGCTCGGCCTCGTCCATGAAATGCGTGGTGAGGACGATGGTCTTGCCCTCGTTGAGCAACCGCCGCAGTCCCTGCCAGATGAGATGGCGCGCCTGCGGGTCGAGCCCGGTGGTCGGCTCGTCGAGGAACAGGATGTCGGGGTCGTGCACCAGCGCGCGCGCCAGCGTGAGCCGCCGCTTCATGCCGCCGGACAACTGCTCGATCGGCGCGTCGGCCTTGCTGGCGAGCCCGGCGAATTCGAGCAGCTCGGGCACGCGGGCGGCGATGGCGGACCTGTCCATGCCGAAATAGCGGCCGTAGGCGAGCAGATTTTCGCGTACGCTGAAATCGGGGTCGAGATTGTCCATTTGCGGTACCACGCCGACTTTCATGCGCGCTTCGCGCGCGTGTTTCGGTACTGCAATGCCGGCCAGTTCGATGCTGCCGCTGTCGGGTTCGATCAGCCCCAGCAGCAGCCGCAGGGTGGTGGTCTTGCCGGCGCCGTTGGGGCCGAGCAGACCGAAACACTCGCCGCGCCTGACGTCCAGATCAAGGCCACGCACCACCGCAGTGTCGCCGTATTTCTTGGTGAGGCCGCGCACCTTCAGCACGGGCAGGCCTCAGTGAAAGCCTGCTTCAGCTCCTTGAGCCTGCCGTGAAAGAAGTGTCCGGCTTCGGGGACGATTTTGGTGGAGAGCTTCTGCTGCTCCGCCCACAGACGAATGGCGGCGGGTGGAATGAGTTCGTCGGCGTCGCCGTAGATCACCACGGTGTCGGGCGGGACCGGGTCGAATTCGTACATGGTGACCGCCGGCGCGACCAGGATCAGCCGCTGTGCGGGGAGTTGCTGGCGCAGCCGGTGCTGCACGAAAGCACCGAACGAGAATCCGGCCAGGGCCCAGGGCAGGCCGGGGTAGCTGGCTTCGACGAAACGGGCGACCGCCAGCAAATCCTCGGTTTCGCCGACGCCGGCATCGAATTCGCCGTCGCTCATGCCGACACCGCGGAAATTCGGGCGCACGCTGACCCAGCCCGCTTCGTTGGCCGCCTTGGCCAGGGTGGTGACGACCTTGTTATCGAGACTGCCGCCGTGCAGTGGGTGCGGGTGCGCGACCAGCAGCAGCCCGCGGCGTCCGTTCTCGGGGTCGTCGATCACGGTCTCCAGCTTGCCGGCCGGCACCGGGATGCGCAGCTTGTAGCGCTTCATGCTGGCCGCTTTGCCCGGGCGGGTCACTTCAACTGCAAGCGTTCGACGATACGCCCCTGTTTGAGGTGGACTTCGAAGATTTCATCGATGTCGGTTTCGTCCACGTAGGTGTACCAGACGCCTTCCGGGTAGACGACCAGCAGCGGGCCTTCGTCGCAGCGGTCGAGACAGCCGGCACTGTTGATGCGGCACTTGCCTTCGCCATTGAGGTTGGCGTGCTTGACCTTCTTCTTCAGGTAGTCGCGCATGTGCTGGCCGCCGGATGCACCGCAGCATTTGGCGCCGTCGTCGCGCTGGTTGGTGCAGAAAAAGACGTGGTGTTTGAAATACAGGTCAGTCATCCGAAAAGTCCGAATGCCCGGGAGGGCATGAATATTTGAGCGCATTGCCATACGCCCGGTCGATGGGATACTTGCGCGCATTGATCGCCAGCTTGTCGGCGGCGGCCTCGAGCAGGTCGATCTCCAGCACGTCGGCCAGCCGGGTCAGATAGATCAGCACGTCGGCAATTTCCTGGCGCACCGCCTCATGCTGTTCGGCGTTCAAGTGGTGGCTTTGTTCTGCCGTCAGCCACTGGAAGGGCTCAAGCAGCTCTGCTGCCTCCACGCTCAGCGCCATCGCCAGGTTCTTGGGAGTATGGTAGCGTTCCCAGGCGCGGGCACGCGCAAATTCGCGGATGTGCTGGCGCAGGGCATCGAGGCTGTCGACTGTGTAAGGGCTCATGGACGGCATGATACCGCGGCAGGCGACAGCCTTACGACACCGTTGTCGAGTGGTCGACGTCCCGGCGAGGCGAGGCGCGCGCAACTCCTTGTTTATCAAGGTGCCGAAGCGTTTGCGGTTTGGTCCGCTGCTTGCTTGCTGTCTTTGGCGATGAAACGGATTTTTAATTCGCTCTGGCATAATGCCAGCGGATTAACAGCCTATAAGGGAGGGTGGAAATGTTTACGATCAACAAGCACATTGCGCGCGTCGGTGTGGTGCTGGCCATGACCGCCATGGCGGGCTGTTCCAGCACGCCGACCTATCCGCCCGCCCCCGCGCAGACGGGCAGCTACGACTGGAACTATCTGGTCGGGCCGGGCGACTCGGTCCAGGTGTTCGTCTGGCGCAATCCCGAGGTGTCCGGCAGCTTCCCGGTGCGTCCCGACGGCAAGATGACCATGAATCTGGTCGAGGATATCCAGGCCTCCGGCAAGACCCCCAGCCAGCTGGCGCGCGACATCGAGAAGGCGCTCGCCAAATACATCCAGGAACCCATCGTCACCGTCATCGTCGCCGGCGGCATCGGGCCGTTCGACCAGCAGCTCCGCGTGGTCGGCGAAGCGGCCAAGCCGCAGGCACTGAACTACCGTGAAAAAATGAGCCTGATCGATCTGATGATTTCGGTCGGCGGGCTCACTGATTTCGCCGCGGGCAACAAGGCCTACATTCTGCGTACCGTGGACGGCAAGCAGGAGCGCCTCGGCGTGCGCCTGGAAGACCTGCTGAAAGGCGGCGACGTTTCGGCCAACGTCGATATGCGTCCGGGTGATGTGCTGGTGGTGCCCGAAAGCCTGTTCTAGGTTTGTCTGCGCCGCCCTGAGCGGCGCGTGTGCCCGGGCCGCAGGCTGTCGGGCGCTTTTTGATGGTGGAACGTCCGCATGGATCAAATGCTGCAACAAATTCTGGGTTATGCCAAAGCCGCCTGGCAGCGACGCTGGTGGGGCGTGGCAATGGCCTGGCTGGTGTGCATTGTCGGCTGGACCTGGGTCATGATGATTCCCGACCGCTTTCAGGCGTCGGCTCGCGTCTATGTGGATACGCAAACACTGTTGAAGCCGTTGTTGTCGGGATTGGCGGCCGAGCCCAATGTCGAGCAGCAGATCAAGCTGATGACGCGTCAGCTGGTCAGCCGCCCGACGCTGGAACGGGTCGCGCGCATGACCGACCTCGACGTGAAGGCGAAAACGCCCGAACAGACCGAAGCCATGCTGAACGGTCTGGCGGGCAAGATTTCCATCGCCGACGCCGGACGCGAAAACCTCTACACCATCAGTTATCAGGATGCCAACGGCGATCTCGCCAAGAAAGTGGTGCAGTCGCTGCTGACCATTTTTGTGGAAACCAGCCTGGGCAAGACCCGCCAGGACATCTCCAGCTCGCAGCGCTTCATCGAAGAGCAGCTGCAGCAATATCAGCAAAAGCTGACCAACGCCGAAAACGCGCTCAAGGAATTCAAGCAGAAGCATATCGGAATGATGCCGGGGCAGGGCGGCGACTACTATGCCAAGCTGGCTGAAGTGAGCGCTCAGTTGCGGCAGGCGCAGCTCGACCAGCAGGAAGCCACCAACCGCCGGAATCAGCTCAAGCGCCAGCTGGCCGACGAAGAGCCGGAACTCACCGCGGCTGCCGCCGCAGTATCGACCAACAGCGAGATCGACGGCCGCATCCAGGCGCTGCAGAAGCAGATGGACCAGTTGCGTCTGCAATACACCGACCTGCATCCCGACATCCAGGCAACCAAGCGCCTGATCGATAAACTGGAAGCGCAGAAGAAAATCGATCTGGCCGAGCGCAAGACCGACCCGGCAGGCGCCAGGATCCAGAACCCGGTCTACCAGCAGCTCACCATTGCCATCGCCGAGGCCGACGCAACGGTCTCCTCGCTGGGTGCGCGGGTGGCCGAATATCAGCGCCGTTATGGCGAACTGCGCAATGCGTCCAACATGATTCCGCAGGTGGAGCAGGAATACACCCAGTTGACGCGCGATTACGACGTGTATCGCCAGAACTACGATGCACTGCTGAAGCGCCGCGAGTCCGTCACCATGTCCGGCGAAGTCGAGAGCAAGACCGATACGGTCGATTTCCGGGTGATCGATCCGCCCTTCGTGCCGAGCCAGCCGGCCTGGCCCAACCGCCCGCTGCTGTTGTCGCTGGTGACCCTGGGCGGCCTCGGTGCGGGCGTGGCGGTGGCTTTCCTGCTGAGCCAGTTGCGCCGTACCGTGACCGACCGCCGCGCGCTGCGCGAGCTGACCGGACTGCCGCTGCTGGGCGCGGTATCGCGGGTTGAAACCGACGAAACCCGCCGCCGCAAACGCAAGGGACTGCTGACCTATCTGGCGGCGCTGGGCAGCCTGATCGCGGCATACGGCGCGGTGATGATCCTGCAGCTGGTCGTGTCGCGTGCGGGCTAGGAGAAACCATGAGCATTATTGAAAAAGCAGCGGGCAAGATCGGGGCAGGATCATTTGAGCCGGCATCACGGGATGCCGGCAGCCTCACCGGCCAGGACAGCCTGATCGAAAGCGCGCTCGCCAAGCAGCGCAGCAGCCATGCCACGCCCTTCGTCGCCACCCCGGTCGAGCCTATATTCAGCGCGCCGAATGACGACGCGGTGCCGGATGGGAACAGCCAGGTGCAGTCGATCAATCTGGCGCGCCTCCACCGTATGGGCGTAGTGGCGCCGGATGCCGAGAAAAGCCAGATCGCCGAAGAGTTCCGCATCATCAAGCGTCCGCTCATTGCCAATGCCTTTGGCCAGGGCACCGCGCGGGTCCGGAACGGCAATCTCATCATGGTCACCAGCTCGCTGCCGGGCGAGGGCAAGAGCTTCTGCGCGATCAACCTCGCCATCTCGATGGCGATGGAAATGGACCGCACCGTGCTGCTGATCGACGCCGACGTCGCCAAGCCGCGCGTGCCAGAGTATCTCGGCATCCATGCCGACAAGGGCTTGCTGGATGTGCTGCAGGACAAGGATCTCAAGCTGTCCGACGTACTGATCAAGACCGATATCTCGAAGCTGACGGTGCTGCCGGCCGGCCGCACCTACAAGCGCGCAACCGAACTGCTGGCGAGCGCCGCCATGACCCGGCTGGTCGAGGATATCGGGAATCGTTATCCCGATCGTATAATCCTGTTCGACTCGCCACCGCTTCTGGCGACCAGCGAATCGAGCGTGCTGGCCACCCATATGGGGCAGATCGTCATGGTGGTGGAAGCCGAAAAAACCTCGCAGGAGGCGGTGCGTGAAGCGTTGAGGCATATCCAGTCATGCGAAGTGGTGGGCATGCTGCTGAACAAGACCACCCCGACCCCGGGCGCAGATTACTACTATGGCTACTATGGCAGTTCCGGCAAATAAGCTTCGCCCAGACTGCGCCAACCCGGTGCCGCACAGACAAGCTCCCCGGGCAGGCGCTTTTCCTGTTTTCATGGTATTGGCTTTCGCCTCTGCCGCCGCCGCAGCCGATTGGCGCTTCGAGCCGACCTTGAACGCGTCTACCATTTACACCGACAACGTCAATCAAAGCGCGACCAAACCTGAAGATGCAGTGATTCTAAGCGTAACTCCGGGCTTCACGCTGCGCTCCGAAGGCCTGCGCCGGGCGCAGGCCACCATGCACTATGGCCTGACCGGCGTGGCACGTTTCGGCGGCGACGACAGCGACGACCTCTACCACAACCTCCGTGCCGCCGGAAAAGCCGAACTGGTCGAGGATTTCCTGTTCATCGACGGCAACGCGCGCGTCTCGCAGGAACTGATTTCCTTGCTGGGCTCGCCCGCCGATGCCGAAGTCAACAACAGCAACCGCGCCACCGTCGGCACCTACTCGATCAGCCCCTACATCCGGAAACGTCTCGGCACCTTTGCCAATGCGCTGGCGCGCTACACCGCCAGCGGCGCGATTTTCGAGAACGACGTCGCCAACGATTCCAGCTCGAATTCATTTTCGGCGGGCCTGAACAGTGGAACCCGTTTCGACGATCTGAGCTGGTCTCTCGATTATTCGATCCGCAAGACGGACTATCGCCGCAGCGCCGATACCACGTTCGAGCGGGTGAGCGCCACGATGGGTTATGCGCTGTCGCGGAAGTTTCGCGTGTTCGGCACAGTCGGAGAGGATACGAACGAGTATCTCAGTGCAACCGACACCAGCGGCTCGTTCTACCGTGTCGGCTTCGGCTGGTCGCCCACGCGCCGGACTAGCCTTGAGGCTTCCGGAGGAGAGAGTTACTTTGGCCCGGTCTATGGCCTTTCTGCCAGCCACCGGACACGCCAGACCCGCTGGGATGTGCGTTATTCGGAGGATGTGAGCGATATATCGCGTCTGGCAGTGGACTACAGCAATCTCCAGGCAGCGACTGCGTCATGCCCCGCGGGGACGGTGCTTCCTGACAAGCCGGACTTGCTTGATCTCGTCACGGCAAAGTGCGATGTGAACCTCTTTTTCGGAACGTCGCTCGCCAACAATGTGTTCATTTCCAGGCTGCTGACTACCGGCGTGGCCTGGGACGTGGGGGCAAGAACGACCGTTTCGGTGCGCCTGTCCGACCTGACCCGCGAGTTCCAGACAAGCACTCAGGGCGAAGACCGCGTGCAGACCGTCTCGGGCACCCTCACCTATCGCTTGTCGCCGACGACATCCGCGAATGGCGGTCTGTCGCTCAGCCGTAACAGCCTGGACAGCGTGGCAGCGGGCGGTGCGGCCCGGGAGGATGATATTCTCAGCTTCAGCCTTGGCCTCAGCCGCCGTTTCACCGATAAGCTCAACGGCGCGTTGACTTTCCGCCATACGCAACGGGATTCAAACGCAGCGAATTCAGACTACGACGAAAACCGGCTCACGGCTACGGTCGGCATGCGCTTCTGACCCGCCATTCTGCAATGGCACAGCCGTTGCTTCGCATTCTGCGCGCACACGGGCTGTGCCCCACTCAGACAACGGAACGTCCATGTACGAAGACTATTACCGCTTTAGCGCCAAGCCTTTTCAGCTCAATCCCGATCCGCGTTTTTTCTACGGCTCCAAGGGACACAGGCGGGCGATGGCGTATCTGGATTACGGCTTGTCGCTCGGCGAGGGCTTCATCGTCATCACCGGCGAGGTCGGCGCAGGCAAGACCACGCTGGTGCGCAACCTGTTCCGTCAACTCGATGCCCACAATCTGGTAGCCGCGCAGCTGGTGTCGACCCAGCTCGATGCCGAGGACACGCTGCGCAGCGTGGCCGCTTCGTTCGGACTGGAGCACGAGGGCCCGACCAAGTCCGCGCTGCTGAAAAACCTGGAGGATTTTCTGGGCGCCGCCAGCCGCCAGGGCAAGCGCGCGCTGCTGGTGGTGGACGAAGCACAGAACCTGACGCCGCGCGCAGTGGAAGAGCTGCGCATGCTGTCCAATTTCCAGAACAGCGAGCGTTCGTTGATCCAGACCTTTCTGCTGGGGCAGCCCGAGTTTCGCGGCATCCTGCAGAGCCCCGACATGCAGCAGCTGCGCCAGCGTGTGGTCGCCTCCTACCACCTGGGACCGCTCGATGCCGACGAGACGCGCGGCTATATCGAGCATCGCCTGCGCACCGTCGGCTGGCAGGGCAATCCGGGCTTCGATGACGCGGCGTTTACTGCGCTGCACCGCTTTACCGGCGGCATTCCGCGCCGCCTCAACACCACCTGCGACCGCTTGCTGCTGTTCGGATTCCTCGAAGAAAAAGGCCATTTCGGCGAAGCCGAGGTCAACGAGGTGATTTCCGACCTGAGAAACGAGGTGGCGCACCAGGATTTCCATGGCGTCACCGGCGTTAACAACCATTTGTCCGCGGGCGGCGCGCCGCACAGCGAAGACCCGGCGCTGCTGACCTTGCGCGTCGAGCAGATGGAACGTTCGATCAACCGCATCCTGCCCATCGTGCGCAAGATTCTCTACACCGTGAGCGAGCGGCCCGCGGCGGATGATGACGCATCGTCCGGGCACTCCGACAGCGCGCATTAGGAGCGGCCATGACCCAGGTTTTATGCGTCGCGGGTGCGCGTCCCAATTTCATGAAGATCGCGCCGGTAATGGCGGCGCTGGCCGAAACCGGCATCGCCGCGCAGTTGCTGCACACCGGCCAGCATTACGACGCGGCGATGAGCGACAGCTTTTTTTCCGATCTCGGCATCCCGCGCCCGAATCACCATCTGGAAGTCGGCTCCGGCAGCCACGCGGTGCAGACTGCCGAGGTGATGAGACGCTTCGAACCGGTGCTAGAAAGCGTGCAGCCGCAGGCGGTGCTGGTGGTGGGCGACGTCAACTCCACCCTCGCCTGCGCGCTGGTGGCGGCCAAGCGCGGCGTGCGCGTGATCCATGTCGAGGCCGGTCTGCGCAGCTACGACCGCAGCATGCCGGAAGAAATCAACCGCGTGCTGACCGACCAGATTTCCGATTTGCTGTTCACCACGGAGAAAAGCGCGCTCGCCAACCTGCAGCGTGAAGGCATCGATCCCGCACGCGTCGAGTTCGTCGGCAACGTGATGATCGATACCCTGCACCGCAATCTCGCGCGTGCGGTGCCGGGCAGCCTGACCCTCGGCACGCCGCTGCCGCAGTATGCGGTGCTGACGCTGCACCGCCCGTCCAACGTCGACGACCCGGCCACGCTCGCTGCGCTGCTGGATGTGGTCGGCGCAATCAATCGCAGCCTGCCGGTCGTCATCCCCCTGCATCCACGCACGCGTGGCAACATCGAGAAATTCGGCCTCACCGCCAAGCTCGATGGCCTGCATATCCTGCCGCCAGTGGGGTATCTGGAAATGCTCGGCCTGATGCGCGACGCCAAGCTGGTGCTGACCGACTCCGGCGGCATCCAGGAAGAGACCACGGCGCTCGGCGTGCCTTGCCTCACTCTGCGTGAAAACACCGAACGACCGATCACGATAGCCGAAGGCACAAATACCCTGGTCGGTCCCGACCCCGCTGCGATCCGGGCGGCGTTCAGCGAAGTGATGGCGAACGGCGGCAAGACCGGGCGCATTCCCGAATACTGGGATGGCCGCGCGGCGATGCGCATTGCCCACACGCTGAAGGGCTGGCTGCCGAGGCAGAAAGGAACCCGGGCCGCCTGAATGAAGAACGCCATGTCGATCGACGTCGAGGACTATTTCCAGGTGTCGGCGTTCGCGCCGCACATCCGGCGCGAAGACTGGGACACGCTGCCGTGCCGGGTCGAACGCAACGTCGATGCCATTCTCGGCCTGCTCGACGAAGCCGACGCCAAGGCCACCTTCTTCACCCTCGGCTGGATCGCCGAACGCTATCCGCAGCTGGTACGCCGCATCGTCGACAACGGCCATGAACTGGCCAGCCACGGCTACGGCCATCAGCGCGCGTCTGACCTCACGCCGACCGAATTCCGCGACGACATCGTCCGCGCCAAGCGGATCCTCGAAGACCTCGGCGGAGTCGGAGTGCGCGGCTACCGCGCGCCGAGTTTTTCCATCAATCAGGCGAACTGGTGGGCGGTCGAAGAGCTGGAAAACGCCGGCTATGTATACAGTTCCAGCATTTATCCGGTACGCCACGATCACTACGGCATGCCCGACGCGCCGCGCTTTCCGCACCGCCCGAATGGCGCGGGCGGCATCCTCGAACTGCCGCCGACCACGCTGCCGCTGCTGGGACGCAACCTGCCTGCGGCGGGCGGCGGCTGGTTCCGCCTGCTGCCCTACGCGATGTCGCGCTGGATGTTGCGCCGTGTCAACCGGCAGGATCGGGCGCCGTGCATGTTTTATTTCCATCCGTGGGAGCTCGATCCCGGACAGCCGCGTCAGCCAGGGCTGCCGGCCAGGACGCGCTTCCGCCACTACGTCAACTTGCAGCGCATGCCGGACAGGCTGAGCCGCTTGCTGAACGATTTTGAATGGGACCGCGTCGACCGCGTGTTCCTGCCTGCGCCTTGAATACACACGCCGAACCTCTTGCCATGCCCGCTGCTGACGCGGCCGAAGTCACGGTGCGGACGCTGCAGGCGAACGACGCCGCGCGCTGGGATGCGTATGTCCAGGCGCATCCCGACGCGAGCTTTTTTCACCGTGTCGGCTGGAAGCGCGTCATCGAGGATGCGTTCGGCCACCGCAGCCACTTCCTGCTGGCCGAGCGCGGAGGCGAACTGGCAGGCGTGCTGCCGCTGGTTGAAATCGACAGCCGCCTGTTCGGCCATAGCCTGGGATCCCTGCCGTTCTGCGCCTACGGCGGCATACTGGCCGACCATGACGCGGCCTGGCGTGCGCTCGACGAAGCCGCGCAGGCCTTGGCCAAACGGCTCGGGGTCGGCGCGCTCGAATACCGCAACCAAAGCGCGCAGCATGTCCACTGGCCGACCAAGGATCTGTACGTCACGTTCAAGAAGGCCATCGAACCCGAAATCGAGGCCAACATGACGGCCATTCCGCGCAAGCAGCGCGCGATGGTGAGGAAAGGTATCAAGGCCGGCCTGGTCAGCGAGATCGACACCGACACCGCCCGTTTCTTCAAGGCCTACTCGGCGAGCGTGCACCGCCTGGGTACGCCGGTGTTTTCGCGCAAGTATTTCCGCTTGCTGAAAAGCGAGTTCGGCGACGATTGCGAGGTGCTTACCGTTACGCTCGATGGCCAGGTGATCTCCAGTGTCATGTCGTTCTACTTCCGCGACGAAGTGCTGCCGTATTACGGTGGCGGGGTGGAGGCGGCGCGGGCGGTGGCAGGCAACGACTTCATGTACTGGGAAGTGATGCGGCGCGCCTGCGAGCGCGGGCTGAAAGTATTCGATTTCGGCCGCAGCAAGCGCGGCACCGGCTCGTTCGATTTCAAGAAGAACTGGGGCTTCGAGCCGACGCCGCTGTATTACGAGTATTTTCTGGTGGGCGACAAAAGCGTCCCCGAAATCAATCCGCTCAACCCCAAGTACCGCCTCTTCATCCAGGCCTGGAAAAAAATGCCGCTGGCGCTCGCCAACGTCATCGGGCCGCATATCGTGAAGAACCTGGGGTAGGGCATGAAGGAAGGGCTGTTGTTTCTCGCTCACCGCATCCCGTTTCCGCCCAACAAGGGCGACAAGATTCGCTCGTTCCACCTGTTGCGACATTTGAGCGCACGTTATGCAATCCATCTCGGCGCATTCGTCGACGACCCCGACGACTGGCAGTACCAGGCGGCGCTGCAGCCCTATTGCGCATCCGTCAGACTGGTACCGCTGAATTCATGCCGCGCCAGGCTGGCGAGCCTGAGCGGGCTGTTGACCGGCGAGGCGCTGACGCTGCCGTATTACCGCAGCCGCGAACTCAAACGCTGGGCGGCCGGACTGGCCGCTTCCGGGACGGTGACCCGCGGGCTGGTATTTTCCTCGGCGATGGCGCAGTTCATGCCGGAAAACCTCGCGCGCCGCGTGCTCGACATGGTCGATGTCGACTCCGATAAATGGGCGCAATACGCGCCGACGCAGCGCTGGCCGTTGTCATGGGTGTATGCGCGCGAAGGCCGTAGGCTGGCCGAATGGGAGGCGCGGGTGGCATGCGATTTCGACGCCACGCTGCTGGTGTCGCGCGACGAGGCGGCCCTGCTGCAACAGCGCGCGCCGCTTGCGCGCCATAAAATCGGCGCGTTCGAGAATGGCGTCGATGCCGACTATTTTTCGCCGCTGCGCGACTACCCGAATCCATATCCATCCGGCGTGCAGGGCGTGGTCTTCACCGGCGCCATGGACTACTGGCCGAATGTCGACGCCGTGACCTGGTTTGCCGAACGGATTTTCCCGGCCATCCGCGACGCGGTCCCGGGCGCGCAGTTCACCATCGTCGGCAGTCGTCCCAGCGAGGCGGTGCGGGCGCTGGCGCGCCAGCCCGGCGTCGTGGTCACCGGCAGCGTGCCCGACGTGCGGCCCTATCTTGCGCACGCGGCCTGCGCGGTGGCACCCTTGCGCATTGCCCGCGGCGTACAGAACAAGGTGCTCGAAGCCATGGCGATGGCGCGCCCGGTGGTCGCCAGCGCACAGGCCGCCGAGGGTATCCGTGCCGAGGCCGGGCGTGATTTCATCCCGGCGCAGGACGAAGCCGGATTCGCCCGTGCGGTGATCGCCCGGCTGCAGACGCCCGGATCCGCTGCGCCGGCGCGCGACTGCATCCTGACCCACTACGACTGGACGCGCAATCTGAGCGCGATCGATGACCTGTTCGAGCCGGCGCCGGTCGCTGCCGCTGCCCTGGAGACCTGCCCCGCATGAACGCCCTGCCTGATTCCCTTCCATCGACGGCACGCAACGGATGGCTGCTGCCGGCTGTGCTGACCCTGGGTGTCCTGCTGCTGCTCGGCGCCGCGTTCTGGCCGACCGTGCATTCGATGATCGAGGTGTGGGATCGTTCGGAGACCTTCACGCACGGCTACCTGGTCTTTCCCATCAGCGCCTGGCTGATCTGGCGTCAGCGCGATGTGCTGGCGCAGATCCGGCCGCGTCCTGACCTGCGCGGGCTGCTGCTGCTGGCGGCGGCCGGCGCCGGCTGGCTGCTGGCCGACGCCGGCAGCGTCAACGTTGCTGCGCAATACGCGTTCGTCGCCATGCTGATTGCCGCGGTGTGGTCATTGCTCGGCGCGGCTTTCGTGCGAGCCGCCTTCTTTCCGCTGATGTTCCTGCTGTTCGCCGTGCCGATGGGCGAGTTCCTGATCCAGCCGCTGATGGGGGTCACGGCCGATTTCACCGTGGCGATGCTGCAGGCCACCGGCATTCCGGTGTACCGCGAAGGCACGTTTTTCAGCATCCCGAGCGGCGACTGGTCGGTGGTCGAAGGCTGCTCCGGCCTGCGCTATCTGATCGCCTCGGTCACGCTCGGCGTGCTGTACGCCTATCTCACCTATCGTTCGTGGAAACGTCGGTTGCTGTTCTCGCTCGCCGCCATCGTCGTGCCGATCTTCGCCAACAGCGGGCGCGCCTACCTGATCGTGATGATCGCCCACCTGTCCGACATGAAGCTGGCGCTGGGCATCGATCATTACATTTACGGCTGGGTGTTTTTCGGCCTCGTCATGCTGCTACTGTTCTGGATCGGCAGTTTCTGGCGCGAAGACGAGCAGCCCGCGCCCGCTGCCGCGCCCGGGCTTGCGTCGTCCGCAGACGGCGCCGCTGCGCGTCCGCTCCTGCCAGCGGCGATCGCGGCGCTGGCGGTGGCCGGCCTGTGGCCGGCTTACGCCAACTGGCTCGACGCGCGCGCGCTGCCGGCCATACCCGCATTGCAGGTTGAGGCGCAGGGCGGCTGGCAGCCCGGCGAGGAGTTCACCAGCTGGACGCCGCACTGGATCGGCGCCGACCGCCAGCTGCGCCGCGCCTACACCCAGGCCGGCCGCAATGTGCTGCTCGAACTGAATTACTACGTCACCCAGCGGCAGGATGCCGAGCTCATCAACTCGCAGAATTTCATGATCCGGCAGAAAGATCCGCTGTGGTCGAACGTCGGCGAAACGCTCGCCACGGTTCAGATCGGCGGCATGACGCGCCAGGTGCGGCAGGCCAGGCTGCGCGGCAGCAATGGCCAGCGCCTGCTGGCGTGGCAGTGGAACCTGATCGACCGGCATGCCACCGTCAACGATCATCTGGCCAAGCTGGCCCTGGCCTCCGACCGGGTGCTGCTGAAACGCGACGACGGCCTGTCGGTGCTGATTGCCACGCCCTACGAGGATGCGGAGATCGAGACCGCGGCTGCCACACTGGGGCGCTTTGCCGCAGACATGGAACCCGCGATCGGGCGCACGCTCGACCAGGTTGACGGGCCGTGACCGCACACATCGTGCATGTCGTCCATCGCTTCGACACCGGCGGCATGGAAAACGGCATGGTCAATCTGTTCAACGTCTTGCCGCCGCAGCGCTACCGGCACACGGTGGTGGCGCTGACCGACTACAGCGATTTCCGCCGGCGCATCGGCGCGCAGACGGTCGAATTCCATGCGCTGCAGCGCGCACCGGGGCACGGCCTCGGCTGGGCGGCGCGGCTGTGGAAACTGTTGCGCCAGCTCAAGCCCGACCTGGTGCACACTCGCAATCTGGCCGCGCTGGAAGCGCAGTTTGTCGCCGCCGCCGCCGGCATTCGCGCCACCGTTCACGGCGAGCACGGGCGCGACGTGTTCGATCTCCATGGGCGCAACTGGAAATACAATTTGCTGCGCCGTGCGGCCCGGCCTTTGGTGTCAAACTATATTGCCGTGAGCCAGGATCTCGAAACCTGGCTGCGCCTGACCATCGGCGTGCCGCCGCACAAGCTGCATCAGATATACAACGGCGTCGACAGCGCGAAATTCCATCCGCGTGCGGGGGCGCGGCCGGCGTTCGCTCACCCCGAGAGCATCGTTTTCGGCTCGGTGGGGCGCATGGTCGAGGTCAAGGATTACCCGATGCTTGTGCGTGCCTTCATCCAGCTGGTGCATCAACAGCCCGAGCGGGCCGAGCGCGCGCGCCTGGTCATCGTCGGCGAGGGCCCGGCGCGCGGAGTCTGCCAGGCACTGCTGCAACAGGCCGGACTTGCGCATCTGGCCTGGCTGCCGGGCGAGCGCCACGACATTGCCGAGATCATGCGGGCGTTCGACGTGTTCGTGCTGCCCTCCAAAAACGAGGGCATCTCGAATACCGTCCTGGAAGCGCAGGCGAGCGGCCTCCCAGTGATCGCCACCGCGGTGGGCGGCAATGTCGAACTGGTGAAGGCGGGCGTCAACGGCATGCTGGTGGCGCCGGGCAACGTCAACGACATGGCACAGGCCTTGCTCGGGTATCTGGACGCGCCGGCGCGCATCGCCGAACATGGCGGGCAGGCGCGGCGACAGGCCGAGCAGCGCTTCAGCATTGCGGCCATGGCCGAGGCCTACGCCAGGGTATACGATCGAACGCTGGGGCGCCGTCAGGCGGCCTGAAAACTCGACAGAAACAGGGGCAAGCGACAAGTTATGTGCGGCATCACCGGTATTTTCGACACCAGCGGCGCGGACGAGATTCCGCGCGAACTGCTGCATCGCATGAACGAAACCCAGTTTCACCGCGGCCCCGACGAAGGCGGCCTGCATCTGGAGCCCGGCGTGGGGCTGGGGCACCGACGGCTATCGATCATCGACCTGTCCAGCGGCCAGCAGCCGCTGTTCAACGAAGACGGCTCGGTGGTGGTCGTGTTCAACGGCGAAATCTACAATTTCCAGGAACTGGTGCCCGAGCTCGAAGCGCTTGGCCACGTCTTCCGTACCCATTCCGACACCGAAGTCATCGTCCACGCCTGGGAGGCCTGGGGCGAAGCCTGTGTTGCGCGCTTTCGCGGCATGTTCGCGTTCGCGCTGTGGGACCGCAAGCAGGAAACGCTGTTCGTGGTGCGCGACCGTTTCGGCGTCAAACCGCTGTATTACGCTTTTCTCGACAGCGGCGAGTTCATTTTCGGCTCGGAGCTGAAATCGCTGATGGCGCATCCCTGCCTGGCGCGCGACATCGACCCGCTGGCGGTCGAGGAGTATTTCGCCTACGGCTACGTGCCCGAGCCGCGCACCATTTTCAAGCGCGCGTACAAACTGCCGCCGGGGTTCACGCTCACGCTCAAGCGCGGCCAGGCGCGCGCATTGCCCAGGCAGTACTGGGACATGCCTTTTACGCCGGTGGCGGTGAAGGACGAGGCCGACGCGATGGACGAGCTGGTCGAGCGGATGAAGGAATCGGTGCGCCTGCGCATGATCGCCGACGTGCCGCTCGGCGCGTTCCTGTCGGGCGGGGTCGATTCCAGCGCAGTGGTGGCGATGATGGCCACGCAATCCTCCACCCCGGTGAACACCTGCTCGATCGGCTTCGACGACCCGGCCTTCGACGAGATCGCGTTCGCGCAGCAGGTGGCCGACCGCTACCGCACGCGGCATCACGTCGAAACCGTCGCCGCCGACGACTTCAGCCTGGTCGACAAGCTCGCCCGGGTATACGACGAGCCCTATGCCGATTCGTCCGCACTGCCGACCTACCGGGTGTGCGAGCTGGCGAGGAAGCACGTGAAGGTCGCGTTGTCGGGCGACGGCGGCGACGAGCATTTCGCCGGCTACCGGCGCTACCGCTGGTTCCGCTACGAAGAACGCATGCGCGCTGCGATGCCGCTCGCGCTGCGGCGCCCGCTGTTCGGTACGCTCGGCAGGCTGTATCCGAAAGCCGACTGGGCGCCCAGGGTGCTGCGCGCCAAGACCACCTTCGAGGCACTGGCGCGCGATACGGTCGAGGGTTATTTCCACGGCGTTTCGCTGCTGTCGGATGCGCAGCGCAGACAGCTGTTTTCGCCGTCGTTCAAACGCGAGCTGCAGGGCTACGAAGCGGTGGAAGTGCTGCGCCGCCATGCGGCGGTGGCGCCCACCGACGATCCCCTGTCGCTGGTGCAGTATCTCGACATGAAGACCTATCTGGTCGGCGACATCCTCACCAAGGTCGACCGCGCCAGTATGGCACATGCGCTCGAAGTGCGCGAACCGCTGCTCGACCACGAGCTGATGGGCTGGGTGTCGGGGCTGCCCACCGATCTCAAGCTGCGCGGCACCGAGGGTAAATACCTGCTGAAAAAGGCGATGGAGCCGTATCTGCCGCACGACGTGCTGTACCGCCGGAAAATGGGATTCTCGGTGCCGCTGGCCGCCTGGTTCCGTGGCCCGCTGGCCGCCACCATTCGCGGCGTGGTGCTGGGCGAGCGGCTGGCTTCCACCGGCCTGTTCAATCGGGATTTTCTGCGCAAGGCGGTCGAGGCCCATCAATCCGGCCAGCGCGATTATTCGGTGATTCTGTGGACGGTGCTGATGTTCGACGCTTTCCTGGCGCAGGTGCTGGGCATGGACGACACGCAGCGCGAGGCGGCATGAAGATCCTGCACGTATTCGACCACACCCTGCCGCTGCATTCCGGCTATACCTTCCGCAGCGCGGCGATCCTGCGCAACCAGCGCAAGCTGGGCTGGCAGACCTGGCACCTGTCCGGCCCCAAGCAGATCGACTGCAGCGTGCTGGAAGAGGACGCCGACGGCCTGCATTTTTACCGCACGCCGAAACCGTCCGGGCTGCTCGCCCGGCTGCCAGGCGGCGACCCTTTCGCAGTGATGCGCGCGATTGAAAAGCGCCTGCTGGCGCTGGCACGCGAGCTACAGCCCGACGTCATCCACGCGCATTCGCCGGTGCTCGACGCGGTGCCGGCGATACGCGTCGGGCGCAAGCTGGGCATTCCGGTGGTGTATGAAATCCGTGCGTTCTGGGAGGACGCCGCGGTCGATCACGGCAGCACGAAAGAAGGCAGCCTGCGCTATACCCTGACGCGTGCGCTGGAAACCTGGGCGGTTAAAAATGCCGACGCGGTGACGGTCATTTGTGAAGGCCTGCGCCACGACCTCGTCGCGCGCGGCATCGCACGCGGCAAGATCACCGTCATCCCGAATGCGGTCGACATCGACCAATTCGCCGTCGGCGGCAAGCCCGACGCCGGGCTGAAGCTGAAGCTCGGTCTTGGCACCAGCCGGATGCTCGGCTTCATCGGTTCGTTCTATGCCTACGAAGGACTCGACCTGCTGCTCGATGCGCTGCCGGCGATTCTGAAACAGATACCCGACGTGAAGGTGCTGCTGGTCGGCGGCGGGCCGCAGGAGGCAGCCTTGAAACGGCAGGTGATGGCGCTCGATCTGAAAGAGCGGGTGGTGTTCACCGGGCGGGTGCCGCACGCCGAGGTGAACCGCTACTACGACCTGATCGACGTGCTGGTGTATGCGCGCCACCCGATGCGGCTGACCGAGCTGGTCACGCCGCTGAAGCCGCTGGAAGCGATGGCGCAGGGGCGGCTGATGGTGGCGTCCGATGTCGGCGGCCACAAGGAGCTGATCCAGGACGGCAAGACCGGCACGCTGTTCCAGGCGGGCAATGCCGGAGATCTCGCCAGCAAGGTGGTGGCGCTGCTGAAGTACGAGCAGGGCTGGGACCGCATGAAGAAGAACGGCCGCCAGTTCGTGGAATCCGAACGCAACTGGGCGGCCAGCGTGGCGCGTTATCGGGGGGTGTACGGCAGCCTCGTGAATCCGGGCATGGAGGCGGTGCTTGGCTGAGACAGGCACAGTTGAACCGCACCGGGTCGACCTGGTCGTGTTCAGTGCACTCTTCCCCAGCGTAGCACGCCCCGGCGCCGGCCTGTTCATTCGCGAGCGCATGTTCCGTGTGGCGCAGCATCGGCCGCTTGCCGTCGTTTCGCCGCAGCCGTGGTTTCCCGGCCAGTCGCTGATCCGCCGGCTGCGTCCCGGCTACCGTCCGCCGGCGCCGGCGCTGGAAATCCAGCAGGGCATCCGCGTCTATCATCCGCGCTTTCTGGCGCTGCCCGGGCTGCTGCGCCGGCTGGACGGCATGGCGATGGCGCTGGGCAGTTTTTTCCTGCTGCGCCGCCTGCGGGCCGAGGGCGCACGCCTGATCGATGCCCACTTCGCCTACCCCGACGGCGAGGCCGCTGTCCGGCTGGGGCGCTGGCTCGACCTGCCGGTGACGATCACCCTGCGCGGCACCGAAGTGCCGCATAGCCGCGATCCGGTGCTGCGCCCGCGCCTGGCACGTACGCTCAAGGCCGCCACGCGGGTGTTCTCGGTATCCGATTCCCTGCGCCGGCTGGCGCTCGAGCTCGGCGCCGCCGCCGAAAAAACCGAAGTCGTCGGCAACGGCGTGGATACCGGAATTTTCCAGCCGGTCGACCGGGCCGCCGCGCGCGCCAGGTTCGAACTGCCGGCCGGCGCGCACGTGCTGATCTCGGTGGGGGGGCTGGTCGAGCGCAAGGGCATGCACCGCGTCATCGACTGCCTGCCGGCGCTGCTCATGCGCCACCCGGATCTGCATTACCTCATCGTCGGCGGCGGCAGCCCGGAAGGCGACACGCGTCCCGAACTCGATGCGCAGGCTGCGCGGCTGGGCCTGGCCGGGCGCGTGCACTTTCTCGGCGCGCTGCCGCCGGAGGAGCTCAAGTGGCCGTTGTCGGCATCCGATGTGTTCGTGCTGGCGACCCGCAACGAAGGCTGGGCCAATGTATTTCTCGAGGCCATGGCCTGCGGCCTGCCGGTCGTCACCACCGACGTCGGCGGCAATGCCGAGGTGGTCTGCCGCGCCGAGCTCGGCAGCGTGGTGCCGTTCGGCGACGCGGCGGCCTTGCAGCAGGCGCTGGACGCCGCGCTGAATACGCACTGGAATCGCGCCGCGATCCTCGAATACGCCCGTGCCAATCAGTGGGACAAGCGCGTGGCGCAGCTGCTGGGTGCATTCGAGCAGGTGCTGGCGAGACCGCCGGAATCGATCCATCCAAGCGCCGCAGCCGCCGAATGACAAACCAGGCCAAACCCGCCACCGGCCATGACGCCCGCAGCCTGCCTGTGCGCATCCGGCATGCGCTGTGGCGGCACGCCAAGGCGCTGCGCCAGCGCGTGCTGCCGCGCCCGCTCGCGCAGCATGTGTTCGTTGCCGGGATGCAGGGCTCCGGCACCAACCTCTTGATGGACGTGCTGGATGCCAGCGCGATGACCCGGGTGTTCCACGAGACCGACCCGCGTGCGTTCGAGCGGTACGAGATGCGCGATCAGGCCGTGATCCGGCAGCTTGCGCTGCGATGCCCGGCGCCGGTTTTCGTGATCAAGGCATTGTGTGAACTCGATCGCGTCAAGGCCTTGATGGATGCGTTCGCGCCCGCGAAAACCCTGTGGGTCGTGCGCGACTGGCGCGACAGCGTCAGCTCGACGATCAAGTCTTTCGGCAATTTTGTGCCGCAATGGCAGCGTCTGGCGCATGGCGATGCAAGCGACTGGCGCGGACGCGGCATGTCGCCCGCCACCCGTGAACTGCTTGCCGCGCTGTACCGTCCGGAGGCCAGCGAAGCCGAGGGCGCGGCCATCATGTGGTTTTATCGCAATGCGCTGTTTTTCGAACAGCAGCTGGCCGCCGATGCGCGCGTGCGCGTCGTTTTTTATGAAGACATGGTGCAACAGCCGTTGCGTGAAGTCGCAGCGGTGTACGATTTTCTCGGCCTGCCTGGCTTCAATGCGGCGACTGCCGGGCGCATCCATGCGCGGTCGGTGAAGCGCCGCCGCCCGCCCGACATTGCGCCTGCCGTGATCGGCCTGTGCGACGAATTGCTGGAGCGCTTCAGGGCGCTGCCCCGGAGGACGCCGTCATGAGCGTTCCCGCCTGGCTTGCCCGCGGCGTGTTTCGCGCCCAGGAGGCGGCGATGCAGCGGCCGACCTTCGCCGTGCTTGCCGAACTGGAACGCACGCAATGGCTGTCGCGCAGCGAGATGCTGGATTATCAGACCGGGCATCTCAACGTGTTGCTGCAGGGCGCCCTGGCGCACAGCCCGTGGCATGCGGACAGGCTGCAGGCCGCCGGGCTGGCCGATGCCGTCAGGGCCGGGGCGGTGTTGCCGAGCGACTTGCCGCGCCTGCCGACGATGGACAAGCGCGACGCCCGCGACAACGTCGAGCGGCTGGTGTGGCGCGCCGCACCGGGCGGGGTGTTCCCCTACACCACCGGCGGTTCCAGCGGCGAGCCGCTGATTTTCCATTTCGGCCGCGCACGCCAGGCTGCCGACGCCGCCGGGCGGCTGCGCGCGCGCCGCTGGTGGGGCGTCAATCCGGGCGAGCGTGAGGTGTACCTGTGGGGCGCACCGGTGGAGTTGAACAAGACCGACCGCATCAAATCCCTGCGTGACCGCCTGGTCAACCAGTTGCTGCTGAATGCGTTCGAGATGTCGCCTGCGCGCATGGACGATTACCTGCAGGCGATCCAGGCATGGAATCCGAAAGCGATTTACGGCTATGCCAGCAGCCTGGCGCTGCTGGCCGCCCATGCCGAAGCGCGCGGCAGCCGGCCGAAGCTGGCCGCATTGCGTGTGGTGAGCAGCACAGGCGAGCCGCTGTTTCCGCATCAGCGCGAGTTGATCGAACGCGTGTTCGGGGTGCCGGTCTCGGTCGAGTACGGCGCCCGCGATGCCGGGCTGATGGCGCTGCAGGCGCCGGAGGGGGCGCTGCTGCAGATGAGCGAGACGCATCTCATCGAAGTGCTGGATGCGGCGGGCAATCCGGCAGAGGAAGGCGAGGCGGTGATCACCTGCCTGGTGTCGGCGGCGCAGCCCTTCATCCGCTACCGCACCGGCGATGTGGTCAGGCGTTCGGGGCGGGCCGACCCCGGCGGTCGCGGTCTCGCCGTGCTGGATGCGGTGGTGGGGCGGCAGACCGATTTCATCGTCGCCGCCGACGGCCGCATCATGCATGCGCTGGCGGTAATTTACGTGCTGCGCGCAATCCCCGGCGTGGGCCAGTTCAAGCTGATCCAGCACGCGGTCGACCGGCTGGAGGTGCAGGTGGTGCCGGATGCGCGCTGGAGCGACGCAGCGCGCGAGGCGATCCTGCATGGGTTGCGTGCACGTCTGGGCGCCACGCTGGTCGTCGATCTGAACATGCTGGATACGATCGCGCCGGAAGCCTCGGGCAAACACCGCTACGTCGTCAGCCACGTCCCCCTGCACGGTGCGCTGGCGCAAGCTGTTGCCTGAATCGCGCGCATGAAACCGGCCGCCTGGTTCGAACTGCCGATGCGCCGCGAACCCTGGTGCCCGCCGGCCCGGATCAGGCGCAACCGGCGCACGGCGGAGAGCGAGCCTGCCCTGCGCGCTGCGTTGCAATTGTGTACCCTGAATGCTGAATACCTTGCCGATGCCCTGATGATGAATATGGCGGACATCACGATTTCACCGATGGCGCAGAAAACCCAATCCGTATGAGAGACCTATTCATTACCGGCCTGATTTTCGGCCTGCTTCCTTTCGTGTTCAAGCGCCCCTGGCTGGGGATCCTGCTGTGGTCGTGGCTGGGCTACATGAATCCGCACCGGCTGGCGTGGGGATTTGCCTACAATCTGCCGTTCTCCATGATCGTCGGCCTGGTCACCATCGTGGCTTTCATGGCATCGAAGGAGAAAAAGGAGATGCCATGGACGCGGGAAACCATCGTCCTGCTGATCTTTGTCGGCTGGATGCTGTTCACTACCTTTTTTGCCTTCTACCCTGATACGAGCTGGCAGCAATGGAACAAGGTATGGAAGATCCAGCTGATGATCTTTCTCACCGCGCTCATCATCACCGACCGCAACAAGCTGCACTGGCTGATCTGGATCATCGCCCTGTCTTTCGGCTTTTATGGCGTCAAGGGGGGAATCTTCACGATCACCAACGGCGGGGCCTACCGGGTGCAGGGGCCCAGCGAAACCTTCATTACCGGCAACAATGAACTGGCATTGGCACTGGTCATGACGATTCCGCTTATCCGTTACCTGCATCTACAGGAAACCCGCAAGTGGATCCGGATCGGGCTGGCCAGCGCCATGGTGCTGACCGGCGTCGCGGCTATCGGCAGCCAGTCGCGTGGCGGTCTGGTGGCGATGCTGGCGATGGGGCTGTTCCTGTGGCTGAAAAGCCGCAACAAGCTCGTCACCGGCATTTACATGGCGATCGCCATCGGCATCATGGCATCGGTCATGCCGCAGGAATGGTATGACCGCATGAACACCATCAACACCTATGAACAGGATCAGTCCGCGCAGGGGCGGATCAACGCCTGGCACACCGCGTTCAATGTGGCGAAAGACCGCATCACCGGCGGCGGCTTCGAGATGTGGCAGCCGCCGGTTTTCCGCCAGTACGCGCCCGACCCGTTCAACGTGCGTGACGTGCACAGCATTTATTTCGAAATCATGGGCGAGCAGGGGCTTATCGGGTTTGGCCTGTTCATGCTGCTTGGAATACTGGCCTGGATCCGTGCCCAGCAGATCATCAAGCGCTGCAAGAATGATCCCGCCAGGAAATGGGCGGCGGATCTTGCGGCCATGATCCAGGTGAGCCTGGTGGGATATGCAGCGGGTGGCGCTTTCCTCGGGATGGGGTATTTCGACCTGCCGTACCATCTGATGATCATTCTGGTGCTGGTTGCTAAATTCTCCGGCGTGCTGGAGAAACAGGCCGCGCCTGTCGTGACGTTTGCCAGCCGGCGCGAATCGCGGACCGGGTAGTGCGGCACTGCTGGCTGGAGGCTGCTGAGGGCAGGATTCAGTGTTCGTTCGCCTGCAACCATTGCTCCAGCATCATGGTCAGCCAGATCATTACGCCGTAATAGCTGGCATGCGGGCCGCGCTGCATGGCGAGCATGTGATCGAGATACGCCGGCCGGATCCAACCGCGCTGCTTGAAGTCCGACAGGCTGTCGCCGACGAGTTCGCCGAGCGGGGCGTATTGCGTGCTCCATACCCCGAACGGCAGGCCGAAGCCGTGCTTGGTCTTGTTGATGATCTGTTCCGGCAGCAGGTCGCGCAAGGCTTCCTTGAAGAACCAGCGCAGTTTCTGCCCGCGCACCTTGTAATCCACCGGCAGATGGTTGGCGAAGGCCACCAGGCGGTCGTCGAGCAGCGGGTAGCGCACCTCGATGCCCGCCGCTTCGGTCATGGTGCCCACCTTGCGCAGATCGTTGTCCGCCAGGGTGAATTTCAGGTCCAGATGCATCATGCGGTTGATGTAATGGTCCGACGCCGTGCGTTCGTAGGTTTCGGTCAGTGCGGCGCCCGGTGCCGAAGGGTCGACGGCGTCGATGAAGTCCGCGGCGAAAATCTGCCCGAGTGGGGTGCGATGCAGGAAATTGTAGGACTCCAGCCGCAGCGGCAGGCCGACCTTGGCCTGGTCGACATAGCTTTTCAGTTTGGCAAGCGGGAAGCGGTTGGACAGGCCCGGCAGCAGCGTCAGCGGCTCGATCGCCCCGTACCGCAGCAAAGCCGGCAGGCGGGTGTAGGTCTCGAACAGGCGCTGCTTGGCGTAACGCACGTTGCCGCCGAAGATTTCGTCGCCGCCGTCGCCCGCCAGCATGCGTTCGAACCCTGCTTCGCGCGCCGCCTGAGCGCAGAAATAGGTCGGCACGGCCGAGGCGTTGCCGAACGGTTCGTCGTATTCGCGCGCGATGACGGGGATTGCGGTCACGATGTCGGCGGGCTTCAGATAGTACTCGTGGCGCCGGCTGTCGTAGCGGTCGGCGGCGCAGCGGGCGTATTCCATCTCGTCGAATCCCGCGGCGTCGAAGCCGATGGAAAATGTGTCGACCGGGGCTGCCCGCGCGGCGGTGAGGGCGCCGACCACGGTGGAACTGTCGGTGCCGCCGGAGAGAAATGCGGCAGTGGCAGGCGCATCGGCGTCGCGTACCGCCTGATCCAGGATGGCGCGAAAGTTGCGGCGGTGACCGTCGAAATCGGCATCGACCGCGGCGTAGTCCGCCTGCCAATAAAAGCCGCTGCGGAGCGCGCCGTTTTTCAGGGTGATGATCTGCCCCGGCAGCAGCTTGCGCACGCCCTGATAGAGGCTGCGTGGCGCGGGGAGGGTATGGAAATACAGGTAATCGTAAATCGCCTGCGGATCGATGTTGCGCCCAACGGCAGGGTGGGCGGCCACGTTCTGCACGCTGCTGCCGAACACCAGATGGCCGCCGCGTTGGGCGTAACACAGACGTTCGGCGCCGACGCGGTCGAGCGCCAGACAGGCTTTCTTTTTCAGCGGCTCGATGACCGCGAAAGCGAAATTGCCGTGCATCAGCGTCGGCAGCTTTTCGCCGAAGCGCATCCAGCCGTACGCGACCGCCATGGCCGGATTCTGGTCGCGCGCGATCAGCGCCAGTTCATCGTCCAGAAAACGCGGACGTCCATAGAGCGCAGCGACGAGGCCGTTTTCAACGTGGATGTCGGCCTTGCCAAAGCGCGAACACGCTGCCACCCCCAACATCTGGCTGCTGTGCTGGTGCAGCAGCCCCTCCGGCGACAGGCAGGCCGCGCGCCCCATGTGCCTGATCAGATCCTGATGGGCGCCGTGATCGCCCAGCCAGCCAAAAATGCCATCCATGGTGTGTTGTGTCTGCGTGATACGGGATAATGTCCGCCAATATAAACGAGCTTGCCGCCGGGCACGAATCCTGTGTGCCCTGGGCATCCGATTGATACCGACAGAAAGCGCATGAGTTTGAAGGAATTTTTCGACAAGGTGACGAAAACGCTGGTGTTCCATGCGCGCCGGGTGCGCCGCGGCCTGCGCGGGGTGCGCTGGGGAATGTCGCGGCGTACGGCGGAGCGGCCCATCATCGTGGTCGGCTGCTCGCGTGCGGGCACCACGCTGGTCTACAAGACTCTGTCCGAGTCGCGCGAAATCGGCAGCCTGCAACGCGAAACCCACGACTACTGGACCGGCCTGCATCCGCTGGCCGACAAGAACTGGGATACCCACGGGCTGGACGCCGGCGATGCCAGCCCAGCGGACCGCGCTGCCGTCAGTCGCTACTTTTACCGCTGGACCGGCCGTCACCGCTGGGTCGACAAGAACAACCAGAACGGCCTGTGCGTGCCCTACCTGCGTGCGCTGTTTCCCGATGCCGTGTTCGTTTTCGTCAAGCGCAGCCCGGGTGACAATCTCAATTCCCTGATCGAGGGCTGGAAAAAGCCGGACGAATTCGCCACCTGGTCGAACGATCTGCCGGCGACGGTGGCAGTGGAAAACGGGCAACTGCAACAGTGGTGTTTCTTTCTTGCCGAGGGCTGGCGCAATTATGTGGACGCGCCGGTCGAACAGGTTGCCGCGTTTCAGTATGCCGTCGTCAACCGGGCCATTCTCGATGCCAGGGACGGCGTGCCCGCCGGGCAATGGGTCGAGGTGTTTTACGAGGATTTCCTGCGCGACCCGGTCGCCACCTTCCGACGGATATTCGAAGGCTGCGGGCTGGCCTTCGATGCGCGCCTGCAGGCGCATTGCGCCGAGGTGCTCGACATCCCCTACAACGCCTTTTCCGAGATCCGGCTGGATAAATGGAAGGACGGCCGCAACCGGGAAAAAATCGAGCGGGTGCTGCCGCAAGTGGCGGAGGTGGCCGCCCGGATGGGATATCGATGATGGCGGCGGCGCTCATTTTTGCGGTGCTGCTGCTGGTGTGGACAGGGGTGCTGCTGGTGTTTGCCGCGCCGCTCGCCGCACGCTGGCGCGAGCCGGTGCTGCGCCAGCCGGTGCTCATCATCGAAAGCGATGACTGGGGGGCCGGGCCGCTGGCGCAGGCCGACGCATTGCGCTGCCTGGCCGCGTCGTTGCAGCGCGTGCGCGATCGCAGCGGGCGGCCGGCCGTGATGACGCTGGGGGTGGTGCTGGAAGTGCCCGACGGCACGCGCATCGCAGCGGCCGGCTGCACGGAATACCACGCACTGACGCTTGCCGATGCCCGCTTCGATGCCGTCCGGGCAGCGATGATGGACGGCATCCGGGCGGGCGTGTTTGCGCCGCAATTGCATGGCCAGTGCCACTATTGGCCGCCGGCGCTGCTGGCCGCCGCACAGGCGGATGCGGACGTACGGGCCTGGCTCACCGCAGCCGAACCCGCTGCAACCGAGGACCTGCCATCGCATTTGCAAAGCCGCTGGATTGATGCTTCCGTCCTGCCGTCGCGCGCGCTGGCGCCGGCGGTGATGCGGCAGGCCGCCGCCGCCGAGGCCGCCGGTTATCGGGCCATTTTCGGCAGCGCGCCGCAGGTGGCAGTCGCCACCACGTTCGTCTGGAACGACGCGATCGAGGCCGCCTGGACGCAGGCAGGAATCGAAGCCGTCATCACGCCGGGCCGCCGCGCCACCTGCCGCAACGCCAAAGGGCAACCGGACTGCGTGGATGCCACGATGCTGACGGGCGAGCGGGCGTCAACGGGGCCCACCTACCTGGTGCGCGACGTGTATTTCGAGCCGGCGCTTGGGCAGCCGCCGCAGCGTCTGCTGGAAGGCCTGCAGGCGCGCACGCGGCAGGGCCGCGCCTGCCTGGTCGAAACCCATCGCTTCAATTTCCTGCAGGCGCCGGACGCCAGCCTTGCCGCCCTGGAAACGGGACTGACGGCCGCGCTCGCCGCCAGCCCCGGCCTGCGCTTTCTCTCGCCGCTGGAACTGGCGCGCGCCGTGCGGGAGCGCGACCCGGCCTGGGTCGAGTCCCGGCTGCGGCCGCGCGTCGCCGCCTGGCGTGCGCGCCTGGACGAGATCCCGCGCTTCCGTCGCCTGGCGCAACTCACTGGCCTGGCGTTGCCGCTGGCCTGGCTGGAGCGGACGGCGTGACGCCGCGCTTCTCGGTCGTCATTCCCGCGTTCAACGCCGCCGCCACGCTGGCGCGCGCGATCGAATCGGTGCTGGCGCAAAGCTGGCCGGCATACGAAATCATCGTGATCGACGACGGCTCGACCGATGCCACCGCCGTGGTCGCGCGCCAGTTCGGCGGCGCCGTGCGCCTGATCCGGCAAAACAATAGCGGCGTCTCGGCGGCGCGCAACGCCGGTGCGGCGGCTGCCCGCGGCGACTGGCTGGCGTTTCTCGACGCCGACGACTGGTATGCGGACGATCGCATCAAGCTGCATGCGGAATGGATCGCCGAAGATGCCACGCTGGATTGCCTGACCGGCGATTACGAATATCGCGATGCGGCAGGCGGCTTGCTCGGCACCTCGATGGCGCAGCACCCGTCGGGGCGCCTGCTGCTCGCCAAGGCCGCAGGCGCGATGCGGGTGGTGATGGAAACCCCGGCCGAGATGGCCGCCTTCGCGGCCGATCATTTCGGTGACACCCATACGCTTTCCGTCCCGTGCGCCCGCTTTGTCGAACTGGGCGGCTATCCGATCGGCTTCAAGGTGTGCGAGGACGTGCATTTCCTGACCCGGCTGCTGGCAGGCAGTCGCCGCATCGGCGTGATTTGCCAAAGTCTCGGCGTCTATGTGATCCACGGCGGCAGTGCCACTCGCCGCGACCCGGTGGCGGCGCAGCGGGAGAACGTGCGCACCCTCGCCGATCTGGCGCAGCGGGCGGAAAATTTCCCGGCGCCGGTCAGGCAGGGCGTGGCGGCGCGGATGCAAAACGCCCGCTACAACCTTGGCTGTGCCTTGAGCAAAAACGGCCAGCGGATTGCGGCCGTCGGCGCCGTATTGCCTTCATTGGCGGCGCGCCCGGGCTGGCAGAGCCTGCGCAACGTGCTGTCGATGCTGAGGGGGTGACCGCTTGAACCGCCTGCTGGTGCTGACCGAATTGTTTTTGCCGACCAAGGGCGGTACCGCCGTATGGGCGGCCGAGGTGTACAAACGCCTCGGCGGCAAGGAAATCCATATCGTCACCGCCGAGGTGCCGGGCGCGGCCACGGTCGATGCGCGGCACCCCAACACCATTCATCGCCTGAACCTCAAGCGTGTGGCCTGGCTACGCCCCGAGTCGCTGGTGATGTACGCACGCTTTTTCTTCAAGTCGCTGGCACTGGCGCTGACCCACCGCTTCGATGCGATCCATGCCTTCCGCGCGCTGCCCGAAGGGCTGGTGGCGTGGGCGGTGGCGCGGCTGACCCGGCGCCCGGTGGTTGTCTATGCCCACGGCGAGGAGCTCACCAGCTGGGGAAGCGGCGGCAAATACAAGGCCATGCGGTTTGCCCTGCGCCATGCCGACCGGGTCGTCGCCAATAGCGAGCATACGCGCGCCACCCTGCTTGCCATGGGGGTCACCGCGACCCGCATTGCCGTCATTTATCCCGGTGTCGATGTGTCGGTGTTCCGGCCAGGACTGGGCGTCGAGGATTTGCGTAAAGACCTGGGGATCGGCCGCGACGACAAGCTGGTGTTCTCGGTCGGCCGGCTGTCGCGCCGCAAGGGCTTCGATCAGGCGATCCGTGCCGTGGCACGGCTGCGCAGCGAAGGCATTGCAGTGCGCTACGTCATCGCGGGAATCGGCGAGGACGCCGATTATCTCGACGGTCTGATTGCGCAACATCGTCTGCAGGGCATCGCCCACCGCATCGGCGCGGTGGAGGAAGCCGATCTGCCGCGCTGGCTGAATGCCTGCGACGTGTTCGCCATGCCCAACCGCGACATCAACGGCGACAATGAGGGCTTCGGTATGGTGTTCATCGAGGCGGCCGCCTGCGGCAAGCCCAGCCTGGCAGGCGAAGCGGGCGGCACCGGTTCGGCGGTGCTGCACGAGCAGACGGGCCTGCGGGTGGATGGAACCTCGGTCGAGGCGGTGGCGGACGGCCTGCGCAGCCTGCTGACGCAGCCGGCGCAGACCTGCGAATGGGGGCAGCGCGCGCTGCAGCGGGTCGAGCGCGAATTTGCCTGGGAACGCGTCGCCGACAAGACCCACAAGCTGAGCCTGAACGCAAACGAACCTTGACTCTGTCTATGACCGACACTACGCAAGCCTGGCCCGTCGCCGTCTTTGCCCACAACGAGGCACGCAACATCATCGCCTGCCTCGACAGCCTGCGTGCCGCCACCGGCCATCCAGCCGAATGCTACGTACTGGCCAACGCCTGCGCCGACCGTACCGAAGCCCTGGTGCGCGAATACAGCGCCAGCCATCCCGGCGTGCACCTGGTATCGATCGCGCTGGGCGACAAGGCCAACGCCTGGAATGTGTTCGTGCATGAAGTCGCGCCACGCGGCGCGGCGCACTATTTCTTCATCGACGGCGACGTGCGCGCCACTCCGGGTTCGCTCGACGCCATGGCGCAGGCATTGATGCTGCATCCGCAGGCCAACGGCGTATCGGCGCTGCCCCGAAGCGGTCGCGGCGTTGCCGCATTTCAGCGCGACATGCTGAAGGACAACGGCATCGCCGGAAATCTGTATGGGCTGCGCGGCGATTTCGTCGAACGCATCCGCGCCCGGGCCGTCAAAATGCCCGTCGGCACCATCGGCGAAGATGCCTTGATGGGGGCGATGCTGAAATGGGATTTGCGCGGCGACACGCGCTGGGACGACAGCCGGGTGACCGTGGCCGAGGCGGCCGGCTTCGAATTCGATTCGGTTTCGCCGTGGCTACCGCGCGAATGGAAGAAATATTTCCGCCGGCGCGTACGCTACAGTATAAGGGGTTACCAGAACCGCATGCTAGGGCGGGCGATCCAGCCTGGCGGGTTCGAGGCGCTGCCGCAGCACGTGGGCGACTTGTATCTGCGCTATCCTGAGTTGCTGACATTGGGCTGGCGCGGCGCCGATTCCGTGTTTGACTGGCTGGCCATTCGTGAAATCAAGGCAGCCCGATGAGCGGAATGCCTGTTTGAAGCAAGAGGACCCGATGCCATGATCCGTTCCGCCAAAATCCTCCTGGCCCTACTCGCCGGCCTGCCGACGGCGGTCGCGCAGGCCAATTGGCTGCCCAGCCCGGCCGATATGGCGGCGCTGCCGCCGTATTGCGCAGCGCGGTTCAACGAAGGTTCGGATGCCTTCCGGACCTGGCGTTCGAATATGGGCGGGGATTTTATTCACGTCCACCACTACTGTGCCGGACTCAATTTCCTCAACCGCGCGCGCGGCAACTTCACCCCTGGCCGCAACGACGGACTGGTGGCCGCAGTGCGCGAGTTCGACTACGTGCTGTCGCACGCCAGTCCCGATTTCTACCTGCGGGGGGAAATCTTGATGAACCGCGGCGTTGCGCTGTCCTTGATGAAGCGCGATGGCGAGGCGGTGAGCAACCTGCTCGAGGCGATCAGGCTGGATGCGCGGCAGTCACGCGCCTATATGACGCTGGCCGACTTGTACGACAAGCAGAAGAACCGAGCCAAGGCGCTGGAAACCGTGAGTGAGGGCCTGCGCCAAAATCCGGGCACCAGGAGCCTGCAGCGGCGCTATACCGAGCTGGGCGGCAAGCTGCCGTATCCGGAACCCGCTGTGGCCGCGGCGGCAACGATCGAAGCGGCCAAACCCGCAGCTGAACCGGCTGCGGCGCAACCGGTCGAGCCAGCCCAGGTCGACACCCCGACCGCATCCGGTGCGCCAGTTGCCGAACCGAGCGCCCCGCCCAAGATCGGCTCGCCGCAGAATCCCTACTGCCGCTTCTGTCCGGATTGAAGCCGGCGTCCTGAGCACGGAGCAGGCTGTGATGTTGCCATGGAAAGTGAGGCATGCATCGAGAGTGGCGCAGAACGCGCTCGCCTACTTCAAGAACAGGATGCATGGCGCGTTCACGGCGAAGCAGGGCGAGAAGACGATAGTCTTTTGCTGCAAATTCCACGGTACCACCGGCGCCACCATCGCCATCGCACGGATCGCGAATTTGTTCGCGGACAAGTACGCGGTCTGTTTCATCGCGAGCCCGGCCAGCGACTACAACCCCATGCTGGGAAGCAAGGTGCGGATAGCGTCCTGGGGCATGCTGCAGAAGCGCACGTTCGATTTGTATGTGTGTGACGGGCACATGGATGTCGCCTTTTTCTCCAGAATGGCGGCAGAGGGCAGGCGCTCATTGCTGACAATCCATGGGGTCTTAGGCAAGGAAAATAAGCTTGAGAAGGTATTTCTAGCGACCAAGTCCCACCTGGTCAGCGAGATCCAGTTCATGCATCACGAGGTCGACCCTTCTCGCTACTTCGTGATCCCGAATTATTGCGAGAAGGTCGCCAAGACACGGCATGTTGGAAATGTGGGTGTCGTGGGGCGGGTGGCCGACCCGAACAAGAATGTTCCGGAGGCATTGTCGATCGCAGAGGCGTCCGATGCGCGGATGGTTCATGTGTGGGGCGGGAGCGATTCCGGCAGCGCAGGGGGGCGGGTGCGTTATCACGCGTGGACACGCAGAAAGAAAAAAATTTACGATTCCTTCGACGTCCTGGTTTCAATGTCCAGACAGGAATCGATGGGGCTGACGGTGATCGAGGCAATGTCCTGCGGGATCCCCTGCGTTCTATCCGACATACCCGGATTTCGTATTTACAAGGACTGTCCGGGCATCGCGCTTGTCCCCCTGGGGGACAAGGATGCCGCTGTTCGCGAGGTCAATCGTTTCCTGAACGCCGACCCCGAACTCGGGCGGCAGATGGAAACCTACTGGAAAGCGCATTATTCCCGGGATGCCGTGGCTCAAAAATGGTTTAAGGAAGTCCGCGCGCTAGTTTCTTGAACACACCGTGCGCATTCCGGCAACACGGCATGCAAGCCCATATCACTCAATGGTGGCCTGTGCATCGGTGGCCAGGAAATCCTGCAGCCTTGTCCAGAGTTCGGCACGGATTTCTGGATGCTTGTCCGAAACGTCATATTGGCAAATTGGGTCGTTTTCCAGGTCGAAGAGCCTTAGCAGATGCCCCGATTCCAGCGGCTGATGAACCAGCTTCCAGCGTCCCCAACGCAACATTCTGTTTTTTGCGCGCAGGATGGTTCCCCGGAACTGGGGCTTGATCGCAAGTGTTCCGGTACCGCGGTTCGGGACTTCCATCAGTTCCAGTAGCCCCGGGTAGCGCAAATGGCCTTCGGGGAGACCGGGAATCTCGGTGATCCAGATGCCGGTTTCGTTGAAGGCCGCGAGATGGGGACATTCACCCGTTTCGGCAAGGCAGTTCAGCAGTGAAACACCTTCAACATGCGCCGGGATAGCCAAACCAACGCGCTCAAGGAGCGTGGGGACGAGATCGATCGAGCGCACCACGCTGTCGATCCTGCCGCGTGGCGGCCTGTGAGGGTCGTGAATGATCAGCGGGATACGGGGGCTCGCCTCGCCGACTGCCGAATTGCCCTGGCCCCACGTGTCGTGCTCAAAGAATTCCATGCCGTGGTCGGAGTAGACGACGACGAGCGTGTTGTCGGCCAGCCCGCAGGCTTCCAGATGCTGCAGCATCATGCCGATCTCGTCGTCGAACTCGGCGACGCAGCCGTCGTACAGGTCGATGATCTGGTCGAGGTCGAATTCCGACTTCGGTGCACCCTGGCGGCGGATGATCTCGAACGGGTCGGTTAGCTGCGCCATCGCGAATTTCGATTCGCCGGTGTAGGCCGGATCGGCGAAGCGCGTGTACCACGGCCACTCCGAGGCGAATGGCGGGTGGGTGGTCGAATAGAAGACGTTGAGGAGGAACGGCTGCGCACTTTCGGCGAAGCGCGAGACCAGTCGTCGTGCGCGCCTACCCAGCGGCTGCGTCAGCGGTACGCCGCCGAGGTAATACAGTTCCGGCAGCAGCAGGCGGCCCAGCCGGTTGTGGAGGAAGAGCGAAATATACAGCCGCAAGTCCTTGGGCCCTTGGCGGATCAGGTACTTCAGGTTCCACTGGTCGTGCGGCAGGTCGGTGTAGTCGAAACCGAAGGAGAACTTGCCCATGTCGGCGCCGCACCAGTCGGAGACCGCGGCGGTGCGATAGCCGGCCTGCTTCAGCAGCGTGGGCAGGGCATCGACCGTCAGCCGTGTGCTTTCGTCGCTGACGTAGTTGTCACGGATGCCGTGGGTGTGCGGCCAGGTGCCGGTGAACATGGAAATCAGGCTCGGCGCAGTGCGCGCGCACGGCACGTAACAGTTGGCGAACAGCGCACCGTCAGTTGCCAAGCGATCGAGGTTGGGGCTCAGCTTACGACGGTAGCCGAGCGCGCCGAGGCGGTCGGCGCGCAGGGTGTCGGAGCCGATCATCAGGATGTTGGGCGGCGCGTTTTCCGCCCGCGCCGGGCGCTTGCGCGGCGGCAGTGCATGCGGCTGCCAGCCGGCCCAGACGATCGTTCCTGAATAAAACAGGGCTGTGGCCCACAGTGCGATCAAATCGCCGAGGCGGGTATCCTTGGCCAGTTTCCAGGAGGTGGCGGCCAGCAGCAGGGCTGTGGCAGCGACACCCAGCGCCTGCAGGCGGGCAATACGTGCCGGCGTCATCGCATGCCACAGCCGGTACACCCGGCTCATGCGGTAATGCATCGACGCCACCAGCAGGCCTGGATTGAAGCGCAGCTTGCGGATGAACTGCAGCATGAAACCGCCCACGATGCCGAGCAGGGCGGCGACAGCGGCGAGCGGCCCTGACCACCCTGCACCGGATAACGTAGCCAGCATGAAGTAAATCAGCACTCCGGCACCGCCAGTGAACAGCATCACGGCGAATGCCCAGATCGAGAGCCGGGACAGTGCGAAGAGCGTGTAGCGTCGGTAATGGGTGAGTACTTCCTCGCGCATGCGCGGTCCGGTTTGCGAAAAATCGAGCAGCGATTTGGCAAGCAGGGCCAGGGTCCCCACACCTGCCACCAGCATCAGCGGAAGCAGGCCCGCCCAGCGTGCATCGCCACTGGCGAACCAGGCGAGTAACCCGCAGGCTGCAGTGACGACGCCGAGCCCCTTGATCCGCAGCGTACTGCGGTCGGGCGGCAGATCCAGTTGCTTGCGGCGATAGCCAGATTCGCGATGCCCCTGGATTTCTCCCAGGGCCGCCGCAGTACGGATCAGGTAGAAGCGGCGCTTGGACCATGACAGGCTCAGCAGCCCGTGAAGGAAGTACTCCCCCAGCTTGCGCCACATGTAGAGCGGGACGGCGCCGCCACCTTGAATGCGGCTGGTGGAGCGAGTGCGCTGATAGCTTTTCTTCAGCAGGTATGCGAGCCGCAGGCGCTCGGTGTCGACAAAGTGGTACTGAACAATGGCCGGGGCATACTGGCATTGTTCGCCGCGCGACAGGGCCCGCAAGACGTATTCGCTGTCTTCCCCGCCGCCAAGGTCATGGCCATGCGGACCCAGTTCGGTGGAGAACCGGCCCATAGCGTCGAACACCCGACGCCGGACGGTCAGGTTGCCCCCGCCCGGAATAGGGCCGGCAGCCGCGGTGATCAGGCGAGGCGTGTCGCCCTGATCGTAGCGTGGAACGGGCAGCGGATAAATGCGGTAGGGGCCCTCGTCGTGGACCCAGGCGGGCTCGCTGCCATCCCAATCTGGCAGGATGCGTCCGCAATAGAGGCCGGCATCCGGCCACCGATGCACGGCCTGTTCGATGGCGGCCAGGAAGCCCGCATCGACTCGATGGTCATCATCGACGAACGTGGTGAGCTCTGTTTCGATGCGCCCAATGGCGGCGTTCAGTGCGTGCGACTTTCCGGGGGTGGGGACCTCGATCAGCGACAGAGGAAGCAGGCCTTCTGCCTGTTGCCTTGCCTGGTATGCCGTCATGCGTGCGACGGTGTCATCCGTGCAGGCGTTGGCCGCCACCAGTATGCGTACTGGCATGGCCGGGCGTTCAGCCCGGTTGAGCGAAGCCAGCACGTTCGCGAGCAGGTTCGCCCGGTTATGCGTGCAGATGAGTATGGTCAGCGCAGTCACACAGATTTCGCCTTGGAACGTTGCCAGTAGGCGGTCAACAGATTGTTGTGCAACCGGTAAGCGGCCTTGACTGCGAGCCGCGGCGGCTGCGCCGAGGTCGTCAATTCATAGCCCAGTTCGCGCAAGGTGTTGCCTGCGACGCTCTCGAACGCGCGGATCTGCGCGGCAGACATCCGGGTGCGCCACTTGCCGGCGTTGTCCACCTTCAGGGGCTCGTGCACCAGCGGCGTCTTGCCCGGGTCATCAACGGGTGAAACTGCGAACATCCCGGCCGAGTAGGGTTCGCCGAGAAATTCACAGAGGGCCTGCATGGTGTCTTCAGGCTGTGCGAGCAGGTCCTCGTAGCGCAACTCGAGGTACTGGCCTGGCGGAAGCTGGCGACCCTGTTCACGTCCCTTCTCGATATAGCTTTCCCAATACTCCGCTGCGAAATAGGCGTTGTAGACATAGAAGTCATTGCGCCGACCGAACAAGGACAAGGCGACGTCGCGTCCGTCGCGAATCAGATGGACGAATTGGGCCTTGGGAAACCATTCCAGCAGCCGCGTCATGTGCATGACGTAATACGGCGTCTTGTCGCCCCAGCGAGCCTTGCCCTCCCCCTGGGCATTCTTCTCGAACAGGCCGCTGATGATGGCCGGCAGCGTATGGCGCCCGGTGACGTGCAGCTCGGCCGCAAGCGCATCGCGGTCGAAACGCATGCCGTGCAGGTCCGTCTCCAGAAATTCGCGACTCTGGTCGTACATCGCCTGCAACACCGCCCGGATGTTCTCCAGTTGGCTGAGGTCGCCGAACACTTCCCGGTTGCGGTACAGCGGCATGAAGAAATGCGACTCGCCCGTCGGCAGCGAGATGCTGGGCAGATTGCGCAGGCGATATTGCAGCATCGTCGTGCCGGAACGGGGGGCGCCGACGATGAAGACAGGCGAGTCACTGCGTGGTGGCGGCGTCATGGGAACGGTATTCATTGGAGGTCAGGTCTGCGAACGGCGCTGGTAGCCGACGATCAGGCCCAGCGCGTGGGTGGTATTCATGCCCTGGCGCAACAGGCGCGATTTGCTAGAGAGCAGCAGCTTCAGTGTCGTCAGGCAATGACGAAGAAACTGTCTCAGCAGGAACGGCGGGATGCCAAATACGGTGTGCGGGAACGCCGGCAGGCGAAACTGGCCATGGCGTAGGCCGGCGCGGTAATGCAACTGCAGGAAATAGCGTGGCGTGAGCTTCCAGGGGTCGACACCGTGCCATACCGCCATGTCTGGCCGGTAGCGGATGCGTGCGCCGAGATCGAGCAGAGCGCGCAGCATCATGGCATCCTCGCCGCCGCCAACGCCTTCGCCCGTGCGGTTGAAGCGTGCATCGAAGCGCAGTTCCGGATGGTCGCGGAAGAACGGCATCGCGTAGGCGGTGTTGCCGCTCCACACCGGCGTGGTGTCGTCGGCAATCCAGAAGGGCTTGGCGCCGTGGTCGAGCCGGCCGAGAAAACCCGCGACCTCGTCATCCAGCCAGCCAGGGCGGCGGCAGGGGCTGAAGTCGATCTCGATGCGGCCGCCGGCACAGTGCGTACCTTCGTTTGCGATCGCGTCGTACGCCGCGGCCAGGAAGCCGGCCTGCGGCAGTTCGTCGTCGTCGATGAACACCAGGATGTCGCGGCCGAGCGTTTCAGCCAGTGCGCGGTTGCGCGCGGGTACGATGCCGGGCGCGGTCTCGGTGACGATGCGCAACGGCGCCCCCGGTTCGCGCTGCAGCCGCGCCAGCACCTCGAGCGTGTCGTCCGGACTGTCGTTGTTGACGGCGAGGATATCGAACGGCGCTGGGCACGACTGCGCACGCAACGCGCCGACCAGCTTGTCCAGCCGGTCGGCACGCTTGAAGGTACAGAAGGCGACGGTGAGCGTGGGCATGCGATCAGGGCAGGGTGCGTGCGCTGCGACGCGCGTCGATGAGGCGGATCAGGGCGTCAAAGGCTGGTGCCGGTAGAAAGCTGGCCAGGATGTACTTGGCGTCGCGTGCATTCCAGTCGGCGCGGCGGAAGGCGTGCCGGAACAGCCGTCGCGCCGAATCGGTGTCGCGGCGCCAGTGGCAGCGATAGGCCTCGGGCAGCAGCGAACCGTAGACCCGGGCGTCGCGCTCGTTGCGACCGAGATGGGCGACCTGTTCGGGATGATGTCGCACGAAATCCTCGCGCACGGCGATTGCGTCGAATACCTGGCGCCAGCGCGGAATGTGGGCGTCGCCGCGCGGGTAGCGGCGGTAGTAGGCAAGTACTTCGGGCACGCGGACCACGGTGGGCTGCTGGACGAGCATGCGCAGCCAGAGGTCGTAGTCCATGGCAGTCGGCCGACGCTCCGAGAATCCGCGCAGGGTGTCGACCAGCTGGCGTCGCAGCAGCACGCCATTGATGGGCCAGGGGCAGGCTTGCAGGAATAGCGCGGCCGCATCGGTCTCGGCGTAGTTGGGCGGGACGTAGGGTTGGGTATTGGCCGCCGCTTCGCCTACGTTCTGCCAGCCGCAGTAGGCTACGTCCGCCAGGGTGTCGGTCAGCGCTGCATGCAGTTGCTTCAGCGCGTCGGGGTGCCAGGTGTCGTCGGCATCGAGGAAGGCGACGAAGTTGCCGCGCGCGTGCGCCAGCCCCTGGTTGCGCGCGGCATAGGGCCCGCTGTTGGTCTGGTGCTGCACGGTGACGCGGCCGGGATGGGCGATGGCCAGACGCTCGACGATGTCGGCCGAGCCATCCGTCGAGCCGTCGTCGACGACGACGAGTTCGACCTGCGGATAAGTCTGCTGCAATACGCTCGCGATCGCCTCTTCCACGTAGGGAGCGGCGTTGTGGCAGGGCATGACGACGGAAATCAGCGCGGGGTCAAAGTTGTCCATCGGGCGTCGGGGCATTGCGATCTCGCAGGTTGATCAGCCAGCGGTGCCAGGCTGCAGGTAGCCAGGCGGGTAGCATGTGTTTCCAGTCCGAGAGTGTGCCATAGCCTTGTTTCATGACAGTGCGGAAGATGGCGCGGGCGGCCGGCAGGTCGCGCTGCCAGTAGCAGGCATAGCCGCGCTTCAGCAGCTCGCCGCTGGTGAGCGCGCGAATGCGCGCTCGGCCGAGCGTGGCGGCGAAGTCCGGGTGGGCGGCCAGGAAATCGCGCTGCGCCTGCCAGTGTTGCAGGGCGGCACGCGCACGGTCACCCGAGGCTTGGCTGCTGCCGTGAAAATGGTAGTAGGCCAGCACCTCGGGCACCCGCACGATGGGCGCGGTCGTCGCCACCCGCAGCCACAGGGCATAGTCCTCGGCGTTCTTCAGCGCCGGATCGAAACCGTTCGCCGCCAGCACGGCCGCGTGCTTGACCAGCGCGGCGTGGATCGGCCAGCGGCAGCCGGCAAACAGGGTTTCGGCCTTGTCGGCATTCTCGTAATCCGGCGGCACGAAGGGCGCACCGCGCCCGCCCGGCAGCCCCAGATTCTGCCAGCCGCAATACGCCAGCACGGCATCGGAACGTGATTCCAGGGCGGTCAGCATGTGTTCCAGAAATTGCGGAGACCAGGTGTCGTCCGCATCGAGGAAGGCCACGTGGCGACCCTGTGCCACTGCCAGGCCGGCGTTGCGCGCGGCGCTGACGCCGCGATTTGGCTGGCTCAGCATGCGGATGCGGCGGTCGGTCTGCGCCTTGAGCCAGGCCGGTGTAGCGTCGGTCGAGCCGTCGTCCACGGCGATCAGTTCCCAGTCGGCGCAGGTCTGTGCCAGCACGCTGCCGACGCTGACTGGCAGGTGCGCGGCGGCGTTGTGGCAAGGCATGACGATGGAGACGGTGGGCGGCATCGGCCGGGCTCAGGTGCGTTTCAGGCGCCGGAACGCGTAGGCCGCGATGTCGCGCCAGCGCACGTCATGGCTGCCGAAATAAAGCTTGCGTGCGAAGCTGCCGAGGGTGTCGCTGTTGAACACGGTCAGCCGCCGCAGTTGATACGGATTCCCGTCGCGCAGGACCCAGCCGGTGCGGGTGGTGCAGGCAGCCGCGTAGCCGGCGTGTTGCGCGGCTTCGGCACAGCGCACGTCCCAGGCGCCGTAGGGATAGGCGAAGCTGCCAATCGGCTGTCCGAGCAGGGTTTCCAGCGTCGTCTTCGATTCGACGAGTTCGCGCATCATGGCAGCGTCGTCGAGTTCAGTAAGGCGAGCGTGGCTGACGGTATGCGAGCCGATCTCCATGCCGCCGGCCTGCATCTCGCGCAGTTCGTTGGCATTCAGCAGACGTCCCACAGGCCGGCCATCGGCCGGCCAGGCGGGCTCGCGTCCGATCGAGCCGCTGACGATGAACCAGGTGGCGCGCATGCCGCGCTTCTGCAGCTCCTCGCAGGCGGCGAGATTGTCGACGTAGCCGTCGTCGAACGTGATGACGGCGGTGCGCCCCCCCCATGCCTTGGCCGGCCTGGCCGCGAGCGTGCCCATGGTCGGGGTGGCATAGCCCTCGGCAGCGAGAAAGTCGAGCTGTTCGCGGAAGCGCTGCATCGACACCGCCCACGGCCAGGACGGTGTGCCTGCACCAGGCGTGACGGCGTGATACATGAGCATGGCCGGACCATGCTGGCCAGCCTGGTTGTGCATTGCGCGCGAGAGGGGATCGAGCCAGGTCATAGGGGGGTAGGCTTGGCGAGTTTAAGCTTGATTTTCCAGCGGTTCGTCTCTGCGGCGAGTGCAGGGATCGGCAAGTACAGGAAAGCGAGGGCGTAAACCAGTGCACCCGTGCTCGACATGAGCAGTACGTAGAGCGCGTCGATTGCCTGCACGGAGGGCGGAATGAGCTGGTCGAGGAGCCACAGGGCCGCCGCCAGGATGACATTCAGCAACAGGGCCGGCATGAAGGCGTGTGCCAGGTCGGCCCAGCGCGCCTGGAGCGACTGCTGCGCCAGCCAGAACATGTGGGTGCTCATGTAGAGCAGTGCGATCGCCAGGCCGGCTGCCACGCCCTGCATGCCGTAGGGCAGACCGATGATGATCGCCGCACCCGCGATGAAAATCATGATCACCTGGGCGACGAGTTCCTTGCCGAGGCCGTTGCGCGCGGCGAGCACCGCGCCGGACAGGTTCTCGATCATCATCAGCGGCGCGGCCAGGCTGAGGATCGTCAGGGGGGCTGCGGAGTCAGCCCAGCGGTGGCCGAACAGGGTGACGACCAGCGGCTCGGCGAGCCACAGGAAGCCGAGGTAGAACGGCAGCCCATACACCGCGACCAGGGTCAGGCTGCGAAAGAACAGGTAACGCGACTTGTCGAGGTTGTCCTGCTCCTTGGCGAGCGCGCGGAACAGCACCTCGTACACCGAGCCGGTGATGACGCTGTGCGGGCGCGTCGCCAGACTCTCAGCCTTGTTGAACAGGCCGACGCCGGCCGGGCCGATGCTGCGCGACAGCAGGAAAGTCGGCAACTGGCTGCGCACGTAGTAGACGATGTTGTTGCTGGAGGCGAGCAGACCGTAACGCATCAGCTCGCCGGCGCGCGCGAAATCGAAGCACAGGCCCGGGCGCCAGCGGGCATACCACGCGAACTGCAGCGCGCCGGCGACAGAGCTGAACAAACCCGCCAGAATCAGGCTCCAGGGGCCGTGCCCGAGCCAGGCCAGACTCAGCGCGACAGCGTTGTATACGACGAGGTTGCTCAGTTGGACGGCGGTCTTGGCCTTGAAGCGCATGTCGCGGTGCAGCATGTTGCTGGGCACGTTGAAGAAGGGTCGGACCATGAAGGACAGTGCCGCCACCCGCAATAGGTCGGCGTACAGCGGGTTCTCGTACCAGCGACCGAACCAGGGGGCGATGGTGAAGAAGAAGCCGACGATCGCCAGGCCGATCAGCGTCTGCAGGGTGAACAGCAGGTCAAAGTCGCGCTTCGACGCCTCCTTTGCGCGCACGATCGCCTGCCCCATGCCGCCGCCGGCGACGAAGCCGGCCAGGCTGGTGAAGATCAGGATGGTCGCCACCATGCCGAATTCGGCCGGCATCAGCAGGCGTGCGAGGACCAGCCCGAGGGCGAAGTTGATGATCTGGCTACCGGTGTTGCCGATGAACACCCATTTGGCGCCGTGGCGGATGGAATGGCCAAGGCTCATTTTTTTCTGAGCGGCGTCGGAAGCGAGGAAGTCATGGGCGAATTAGTGAGCAAATTCTATGCCCGTGTACGGTTCGTTTGGTTGCGTATTATGGCCTGATCGCGGCCGCGTCTGGAGCCCAGTCGCCAGGCGGCTAGCAATGCGAGGGGGATGACCAGCAATTTGTGACTGGCGAGCAGGAGCTTCCATCGTGGCAGGCGTTTTCTCGAGAACACGTGCAGCCGTCCCAGCGGGTAGTACGTCATGCCCAGCCGCTCTGCCAGGCGGGCCAGCCCCAGGCGGGAAAAGAAAGCGATGTGCTGGCCAGTGCCGAATGCGTAATAACTCCAGTGTTCTGGTAAAGGCGGGGCGTTGTCCGCAAAAACCTCGGTCGTAAAAATCAAGGTGTCGGACTGATGGTCAGCAAGGGTACGTTGTATGAAATCGAGCGGATCGAGTGTGTGTTCCAGTATCTCTACGGCGCTGACAGACAGACAGGCGCCTTGCGTGGCGTCATACTCGAAGCCGCGCGCAAAGAGGTTGGCGGCATAACGGTCGGACCAGAAATAATTGAATCCCAAATCACGCATCAACCGGGTCAGCAGACCATATCCGCCCGCTACATCCACGTATTTTTCCTTCCCGCGGTCACCCAGGACAAAGTAGTTGATTGCCGCGAGCCGCAGGGCAGTAAAAATATTGCGGGAGGCAACGTCCGTGTCTTCCTGGGCGATGGCTTCGGAGTAGGCTTCTTCCAGCCATGTGGGTTCACTGACGAACAGGTGATCGCATTCTGCGCAGTAGCGATAGTTGGCCTCATGTTTGTTGAGAACTGCTGCAGTGAATAGGGTTCTGGTTTCTGCGCTGCAAATATGGCACTTCAATCTGAGATTACTTGGGTTCTTGCCTGAATAAGCTGTCATTGTGTTTGTGTTCATGACTCATATGTTCTTGTGCGGGCTTGCGTTAGTTTCTGCTCAGAAGTTTCTTGGCAAATGGACGTAAACGATTGAGTTTGAGTGCCTGTTCGGTTTGAAACAGCCACATTTTCGCTTGATGATCGCTGTCAGGTCCTTCTGCCCCAATGCATCGAGAGGGGATAGCCGTTCGAGATAAAGCTCCAGTTCGGAAGGCATTCTGATAGGCGTCGCTCATCATTGACGTTCACTTTTGGCAGATGACTGAGTATACGTGCGTGATTGTCATGCCTACGTATGAATGCGTCGTTGATTTTCCTCCGGAATTCATCATCGACATCGTATGGGTGTAGTGATGTGTTGGAGCGACAGACCAAAGTGCTGTAAAGGCATTCGAACTTGTCCTGGTAGGTAATCGACAATGTAGGGGTGCCGTTTTCCAGTGAGGCAATAAGCAAATGCATGCACCCGGTGATAACAAGGTCGAGCAGCCCGTAAGCCGCTTGATCTTGTCAGGCTGGCCGATCGATGTATAGCGTACATGTACGAATTCCCTGTGTTGCAGTGCCCGATCGAATGCCTGCAGCATATACGTCCACCCATGACGAACAAGGCATGATGTTGACGTATTAATTCATCGAACGCGCGCGTTCCCGCTGCCCCGTGCCAGGCCTGCACGAAGGGTGTGTGCCCGACGCTCGGCACCACAATTGAACGGCGTTGTCCGCCGATGATGGTAAAGCTGGAGGCTGGGTTTTGTGTGCGGAGCGACTGCATCAAGGCACTGAACATGGCCAGGTTGTCCAGGGACCTGGAGGGGTCGCAGACATCTCCAGCATTAATGGCGAAACGTATGGCTACTTCGGGCATGACAAGCTGGGGTGTCAAAATACGTAAGCGACGCAAGGGTAGAACGCCCCGCAGGGCATTACGAGCAATGATGGCCTAATTGATCAAATATTGTCTGCGCATCGTCAATATCCAGGCTCGTCACAGGAGTGGGGCGCAAAGCTGCGTGACTCGCTCGACAAACAGGGCGCGCGTATAGTGTGTCGCGATCCTGGAACTCCCTTTCTCTGCATTACGTTCCCGGACATCGCGATCTCCCAGCCAGGCTATGCATTGTTCGGCAAAATGTGCGTCATCACCCGCGATTCCCAGGCCGGCATTTTCCAAGTCCGCCCTGAAGGCGTCGGCGCTGTAAGGTGTTGTTATGCATGCCCTGCCATAAGCGAGCGATTCCAGAATCTTGATGTTGGTGCCGCCACCGGAATAGATCGGTGCAATGGTGAATGCAGCTTCGCGATACGCCTCTTCCAGGTTGTCAACAAAACCAGGGGCTGAAACGTCGAGGTGTTGTTCCCATGCGTGTCGCAGGGCGGAAGACGCGGCGCCTGCCAACAGCAATCTGGCTTTTGGGCAGGCTGCCTTGATGACCGGCCAGCAGCGGAAAAGAAAGCGGTCGATCCCATCGCGATTGGGTGCATGCCAAAGCGAGCCGACGAAAAGCAGGGTGGAGCTGTCTACTTGCGGAAATGGTTGGGCCGGCGGGTTGTAGGGAATGTTGGGCAGGAGTGCCGATTTGAGTTCGCGATACCGTGCCTGGTCCCGCTGGCTGACGAAAAAATAGGCGTCAAAACGCCTGAGCTGTCGTTGTGCCAGCCAGGCCGCATACTTCGACTTGAGCTGCGTGGCCAACGCCAGTCCACCCGGTGTGTAGTGGTAACCCCAGTCGTCCAGATCGACCACGCTATGCAGGCCGGGCGGGATGAGCAGTTTGGTCAGAGGGTTGAGGTAACGGCTGACGATCAGCCGGTAGTGCCTGAGGTCAACCCCTTCTGCCTTGAGTGCCTGGTTTAGGGCGTTGTCCGGTTTAAATTTTCCGATGCCGAGCGGACGTTGGTGCCAAAGTCCATGTGCAAGGACCCCGGGTTTGGGAGATTCCAGTCGGCTGGGGCCGGCAGTAGGTTCCATCAGCAATACATCGACGTCAGCCAGTGTGCGTAGCGCTTCATGCAATAAAGCGGTGCGCTGCTGCGCGCCCGACTGGGGATTGAAAGGCGAAGCGGGTGAAACCAGTAAAATGCGATCAGGCATGGCAGGTCGATCCGGTCATGGAGTGTGCATACGGGATTTCATCAAGGCTGGCGGCACGGCAACACATAAGAGACTGCTATAGGCGCGTGCATTCGCATCAGCTCCGGAAACTTGCTGGCGAGAATCCGCCGATTGATGAATGTGTATTCATGTCGTTATTGCAAAACTTACTGGCTCGCGTGCCGGTAAGCAGTGTGCCATACGTGCCGGTTCAGGGAATATGGTGGCATTGGTTACAATCGGACAACTCGTTTCATTTTTTGGCTTCATGCAAACCCTTCATGTCCCTCTAGGCGACCGTTCCTACCCCATCCACATTGGCGGTGGCCTGTTGAGCCGGCCCGAACTGATCCTGCCGCACCTTGCGCAAAAGCGGGTAATGATCGTGACTAACACCACGGTGGCGCCACTGTACCTGGCACCGCTGAAGGCGATGCTGGAAGCCGCAGGCGTGACAGTGGCGCAGGTGATATTGCCGGACGGCGAGGTCCACAAGAACTGGGAGACGCTGAACTTGGTTTTCGATGCGCTGCTGACCCAGCGGGCCGAACGCAAGACCACGCTGATCGCGCTGGGCGGCGGGGTGGTCGGCGACATGACGGGGTTCGCGGCGGCAAGCTACCAGCGCGGCGTGCCTTTCATCCAGATTCCCACCACGCTGCTGTCGCAGGTCGATTCCTCGGTGGGCGGCAAGACCGGGATCAACCATCCGCTCGGCAAGAACATGATCGGCGCGTTCTACCAGCCCAAGGCGGTGCTGGCCGACACCGCCACGCTGAAGACGCTGCCTGCACGAGAACTGTCGGCGGGACTGGCCGAGGTGATCAAGTACGGCCTGATCCGGGATGCCGAATTCCTCGCCTGGCTGGAAGCGAACATGGACAGGCTGCGCGCGCTCGACTCGGCGGCGATCGCCCATGCGATCTACCGTTCGTGCGAAATCAAGGCGCAGGTGGTGGGACAGGACGAGCGCGAAGGCGGCATCCGTGCGATTCTCAATCTGGGCCATACCTTCGGTCATGCGATCGAAACCGGCATGGGTTACGGTAACTGGCTGCACGGCGAGGCGGTGGCGGCGGGCATGGTGATGGCGGTGCAGACCTCACAGCGCATGGGCTGGATTGCGGAGGGTGACGTCGCGCGCACCCGCGCGCTGATCCGCGCCGCCGGGCTGCCCGACGTCGCGCCCGATCTCGGTGTCGATCGTTATCTCGAATACATGGGCCACGACAAGAAGGTCGAGGGCGGCAGGATGCGCTTCGTGCTGCTGAAGCGGCTGGGCGAGGCGGCGATCACCGCCGAGGTGCCGCCCGAGGTATTGAACGCAGTGCTGAGCGCGCCCCGATAACCCCAAGGAGACCTGATGGAACCGTCGTTCGCTTCCTACGCAGCGCATTCCAGTCAGTCCCGCGGGCGCCTGCACGCCGAAGGCCCCGCCGCGCCGCGCTCGGAATTCCAGCGCGACCGCGATCGCATCATCCATTCCACCGCGTTCCGCCGGCTGGAATACAAGACCCAGGTGTTCGTCAACCACGAGGGCGATTTGTTTCGCACCCGTCTCACCCATAGCCTGGAGGTGGCGCAGATCGGCCGCACCATCGCGCGCCTGCTGAACCTCAACGAGGATCTGGTGGAGGCGGTGGCGCTGGCGCACGATCTCGGCCACACGCCGTTCGGCCACGCCGGGCAGGATGCTTTGAATGCCTGCATGCGCGAACACGGCGGCTTCGAGCACAACCTGCAGTCGCTGCGCGTGGTCGATCTGCTGGAAGAACGCTATGCCGGGTTCGATGGACTGAACCTCACCTTCGAGGCACGCGAGGGCATCCTCAAGCATTGCTCGCTGGGCAATGCAGAAAAACTCGGCGATGTCGGGCGCCGCTTTCTCGACAAGCGGCAACCCTCGCTCGAAGCGCAGATTGCCAACCTGGCTGACGAGATCGCCTACAACAATCACGACGTCGACGACGGCCTGCGTTCCGGCCTGATCACCGAGGAGCAATTGGCGGAAGTGCAGTTGTTCGCGCGCCACCAGAGCGAGGTACGCAGCCTGTATCCGGCGCTGGGCGGGCGCCGCGTGGTGACCGAAACCGTGCGCCGCATGATCAATACGCTGATCCTCGACCTGGTCAACACCACCCGCATCAATATCGAAAACAGCGGCGTGCAGACGCTGGACGAGGTGCGCGCGGCGCCGCCGCTGGCGGCATTCAGCCCGGCACTGCTCGACGAGCACCGCGAACTCAAGCGTTTCCTGCTGCGCCATCTGTACCGCCATTACAAGGTGGCGCGGATGAGCGCCAAGGCCAACCGCATCATTACCGACCTCTATACCGCGTTTACCGGCGATGCCCGCCTGCTGCCGCCCGAGCACCAGGCGCGCGAGTCGCTGGAAGGCGCGCGTGCCGTGGCGGATTACATCGCCGGCATGACCGATCGCTATGCCATGCGCGAGCACCGGCGGATTTTTGCGGTGGAAGAAATCTACGGGTGAGGTGCGCGACGCCTAGCTGAAGCGGGCAGGGTGCGGTGCAAGATTCCGTGAGTATTTCGTACTGTTTTCCGCGCATTTTCTTTCCCTGAAACCCCGTAAGTTTTATTTATAAACTCCAGGCCTGTCGATAGGCTGCATGTATGGACGTGGGTGCACTCAACCCGCATCGGCCTGCACGCACCTTGTCGCGATCCAGCTTGCCGCCAGGCAGGCTTCTTTGCACTACAGACCAGGAGAATTGAATGAGTGTACTGATTGAACCCGACGACCTGCAGGCTGCGATGGCGAACGAGCCCACGGTTGTCATCGATACCCGCGATCCCGCCGCCTATGCCAGGGGCCATCTGCCCGGTGCCGTGAATCTGCGCGAGATTTTTACCCATCTGGCGACTTCCGATCCGCAGGGGCTCGAAGTCCTCAAGGGAAAGTTTGCCGAGATGTTCGGCGCGGCGGGGCTGTCGGGCAAGGAAACCGCCGTGCTGTACGAAGACGCCATGGACTCGGGCTTCGGCCAGTCGTGCCGGGGCTATTTCATTCTCAACTATCTTGGTTATCCCAAGATCAAGGTGCTGCATGGCGGTTACCAGGCCTGGCAGGCAGCCGGCCTGCCGACCAGTACCGAAACGGTGGCACCGACGCCGGCAACGTTCCCGCTGGGCGGGCCGGCCGACGTGATGGTTGACGCCGATGAAGTGCTGGCGGCGATGGACGCCGGCGGGGTGACATTGCTCGACGTGCGCGATGTCGACGAATGGATCGGTGCGAGTTCGTCGCCGTATGGCCGCGATTTCAGCCCCAGGAAAGGCCGCATTCCCGGCGCGCGCTGGATCGAGTGGTATCGCATGATGAAGCCCGGCGCCGCCGGCCCGGTATTCAAGGCCAAGGACGAGGTGCTGGCCGAGTGCCTCACCGCCGGCATCACACCGGAAACACCGGTGATCCTGTATTGCTTCAAGGGTGCGCGCGCGTCCAACACCTTCCTCATCTTCAAGGAGGCCGGGGTCAAGAACGTGAAGATCTACTTCGGTTCGTGGAACGAATGGTCGCAGGATCCGGAGCTGCCGATCGAGGAGGGATTTCCCCGGGCTTGTTGAGGCCGCTGCGCCTCAGCGCCTATCCGCGCCCCCGTGCGGGGGCGTTCCTCATGGTGGCGGCAGCGCGCGTGCCGCCACCCAGCAGCTCACCTCGCGCGCACCTGCGCGCTTCAGCGTCGCGGCCAGTTCGTCGAAACTGGTCCCGGTCGTCATCACGTCGTCGATCAATGCGATATGCAGTCCTCGAACGCCCTCCGAACATGCGAATGCGCCGCGCACATTACGCTGCCGCGCTGCGTGCTTCAGCCCCATTTGCGGCGGCGTGTCGCGGATGCGTCGGCAACTGGCGACATCGAGCGGAAGCCGGAGCCGCTTTGCCGTCTCGCGTGCGATTTCGGTGGCGTGGTTGAAACCGCGCTCGCGGATACGCTGCGTGTGCAGCGGCATGGCGATCAGCCGGTCGGGGCGAGGGGCGGATGCCACGGCGCGGGCCAGGCACTCGCCCAGTACGGGCGCAACGGCAAGCCGGCCGTGGTATTTCAGATGCGGGATCAGGCGATCGAGCGGAAAGGCATAAACCAGCGCTGCCAAGGTGCGATCGAATGCGGGGGGGTGTTTGAGGCAGGCGCCGCACAGCTGGCCGTCGGGGGTTGGGGTGGCGCATTGCGGGCAGTGCGGCTGGCGGTGCCAGGGCAGATCGGCGTGGCATTCGGGGCATAGCGCACGCGTTGAGTGGCCGCTGCACAGCAGGCAGGCGGGCGGGAATAATCGATTAAAAAATAATCGAATGTTCAATTCTGCCGTGCTCCGAATTTGACAGTGGGGCCGGCGCCCCCGAAAATCCCCGCCATGAAAGCCAAACGCCTCATTTCTGCCTCGTCTTCCCGCTTTGCCGCCCAGCTTTTCAACATCCTGACCGTGGTGGCGTTGACGTTATCGATCACCGCGCTGCTGCTGGGCCGGTTGCTGGCCAGCCACAAGATCGGCTTCCTGCCTTTCGTGCTGTCGCTGCCGCCGGTGATGATCTGGCTGGGTGCATCGATTTTCGTCTATGCCAGCATCGCCCACCACCCCAATTCGCGCGCCGCGCATTACAACAAGTGGGCAGGCTACCGCTTTTACGGCGTGATGGGCAGCCTGATGGTGATCGGCCCGGCGATCTACGGCCTGCTCGATGGCTGGCGGGGATTGATGCTGGTGCTGGGGCTGGCAGTATTGATCATCGTGCCGTGGGCGCTGTTTGATATTTACAAGGCCGCGCGCGAGCCGTGGCAGGACATGACCATCGAGGTAGCAATTAATGAATGATTTGACCCACCCGCCTGTGCGACGCTCGGTGGCCGAGATCGACGCGCTGTTCGCGTTGCCTTTTGCCGATCTGATGTTCCAGGCGCAGACCACGCATCGTGCGTATTTTGATCCCAACAAGGTCCAGCTTTCGACCCTGCTGTCGATCAAGACCGGCGGCTGTTCCGAGGATTGCGGCTATTGCCCGCAGTCGGTCCATTACGACGCCGGAGTGGAAAAGCAGGGCCTGCTCGACCTGGACGACGTACTCAAGGCCGCGCAGGCCGCCAAGGATGCCGGTGCCTCGCGTTTCTGCATGGGCGCGGCGTGGCGCGGGCCGAAGCAGCGCGATCTCGATCCGGTGCTCGACATGGTGCGCGAGGTGAAAGCGCTGGGCCTGGAGACCTGTGCCACCCTGGGCATGCTGAAGGACGGCCAGGCCGAACAGTTGAAGGAAGCCGGGCTCGACTACTACAACCACAACCTCGACACCGCGCCCGAGTTCTACGGCGAGATCATCACCACCCGCGACTACCAGGACCGCCTCGACACGCTGGAGCGCGTGCGCCAGGCCGACCTTCACGTCTGCTGCGGCGGCATCGTCGGCATGGGCGAATCGCGCACCCAGCGCGCCGGGCTGATCGCGCAGCTGGCGGCGCTCGACCCGCAGCCGGAATCGGTGCCGATCAACCTGCTGGTGCAGGTCGAGGGCACGCCGCTCGCCGGCACCGAGGCACTCGAACCACTGGAATTCGTGCGCACCATCGCGGTCGCACGCATCTGCATGCCGCAGAGCTTCGTGCGCCTGTCGGCTGGCCGCCAGCAGATGAGCGACGCGGTGCAGGCCCTGTGCTTCCTCGCCGGCGCCAACTCGATCTTCTACGGCGAAAAACTGCTCACCACAGGCAATCCGGAGTGGGAGCGCGACCAGCGCCTGTTCGACTCGCTGGGCCTGATGCCATTGTGACGCACGCCGCGCTGACCCGCCTGCAGGGCGGGCTGGCGGCGTTGCAGGCCGATCATCGGGAACGCCGGCGCCGTGTGCTCGACGGCACACAGGGCGCTCACGTCACGATCGACGGCCAGCGCGTCGTCTCGTTCTGCAGCAACGACTATCTCGGCCTCGCCGCCGATCCGGCGCTGGTGCAGGCCGCGCATGCGGCACTGGATGAATGCGGCGTCGGTGCCGGGGCGGCGCATCTCATCACCGGCCATCATCGTTTCCATGAGGACTTCGAAGCCGCCTTCGCGCGCTTCGTCGGCAAGCCGGCAGCGCTGCTGTTTTCCACCGGCTATATGGCAAACCTCGGCGTCGTGACGGCCTTGCTCGGGCGCCATGGCGAAGTGTTCGGCGACAAGCTCAACCATGCCTCGCTGGTCGATGCCGCACAACTGTCCGGAGCGACGTTTACCCGCTATCGCCACAACGACCTGGCCCAGCTCGAAGGGCAGCTGGCGGCAAGCAAGGCGCAGGACAAGCTGATCGTTGCCGATCTGGTGTTCAGCATGGACGGCGACACCGTGCCGGTCGACGCCCTGCTCGACCTTGCCGAACGCTACGATGCCTGGCTCTATCTCGACGACGCGCACGGCTTTGGCGTGCTCAATGACGGCCGTGGCGGGCTGACCGAGCGTGCCCGCGCCAGCGACCGCGTGGTCTATCTCGCCACGCTCGGCAAGGCGGCCGGAGTCGCGGGCGCCGCCGTGGCGGCGCATCAAGATGTGATCGACTGGCTGATCCAGAAAGCGCGCTCCTATATGTACACCACCGCCTCGCCGCCACTGCTGGCGGCAAGCCTGCTCGAAAGCCTGCGCCAGATCGCGGCAGGCGAAGCGCGGCGCGCGCACCTGCGCAGCCTCGTCGTGCAACTGCGCGAAGGCCTGGCGGGCCTGAAATACGGCGCACTGATGTCGTCCGGCACGCCGATCCAGCCGCTGCTGATCGGCAACAATGCCGCTGCGGTGCGGCTGTCGCAAAGCTTGTTGCAGCGTGGCCTGCTGGTGCCTGCCATCCGCACCCCGACGGTGCCGGCGGGCACGGCGCGGCTGCGCATCACCCTGTCGGCCGCACACAGTGCAGACGATGTCGCCCGGCTGGTCACGGCGCTGCATGCAGGCGGCTAAACCTGTCCTCGCTTTGGTGCACGGCTGGGGCATGAATGCCCACGTGTTCGACGCGCTGGGCCGCCTGCTGGAGACCGGTTTTGAGGTGCGCGCGCTCAATCTGCCGGGGCACGGCGGACGTGCTGCTGTGGCCGACAACGCCCTGCAGGGCTGGGCCGACGACCTGGCACAACAGTTGCCGGAAGGCGCGACGCTGCTCGGCTGGTCGCTCGGCGGGCAGGTGGCGATGCGCGCGGCGCTCGATCACCCGCACAAAATCGCACGCCTGATCCTGCTGGCGTCCACGCCCCGCTTCGTTGCGACGGCGGACTGGGAGTGCGGCATGGCGCTGGCCGACCTGCAGGATTTCGGCGCCGCGTTGCTGACTGATCCGCAGGCCACGCTGCTGCGCTTTCTCAGTCTGCAGACGCGTGGCATGCCGGGGCAGAAGACGCTACTGCAGAGGTTGCGGCAGACGCTGCTGGCAGCGCCCGTGGCCAGCAGCGAGGCTCTGGCGAGCGGGCTGGCGATGCTGCGCGACACCGATCTGCGGGCGGAATTGCCGCGGCTGGCGCAGCCGACCCTGGTGCTGCATGGCGCGCTCGACACCCTCACGCCGCCGGCGGCCGGTGCCTGGCTTGCGGAGGCCCTGCCGTGCGTACGGCATGTCGAGTTTTCCGGTGCCGCGCACGCGCCGCACCTGTCTCACGCGGAAGAGGTGGCCGCTGCAATCGGACGGTTTGCGCATGACTGAACCCGAACTCGATTTTGCCGAAGTGCGGCGGGCGTTCGACCATGCAGCCGCCAGCTACGACGCGCATGCAGTACTGCAACGCGAAGTGTGCGACCGCCTGCTGGAACGCCTCGACTTCATGAAGCTGCAGCCGGGCCGGGTACTCGATGTCGGCAGCGGCACCGGCTACGGCCTGGCGCATCTGCATGCGCGCTACCCGGCGGCCGGACTTTGCGCGCTCGACATTGCCCCGGCCATGCTGTCGGCCGCGCGCGCGCGGCTGCCGCAGCCGACGCGGGCGCAACGCGCGCTGTCGCATCTGCTTACGCGCAACGCGCCGCAGCACTACGCGGTGTGTGCGGACATGGGCCGTCTGCCGCTGGCGGCCAACAGCATGAATCTGGTCTGGTCGAGCCTGGCGCTGCAGTGGGCGCATGATCTTGAAGCCACGTTGAAGGATTTGCATCGGGTGTTGGCGCCCGGAGGCCTGCTCATGTTCGCCACCTTCGGTCCCGATACGCTGAAGGAATTGCGCGCGACGTTCGCCGCCATCGACGACGCACCGCACGTCAATCGCTTCATCGACCTGCACGACATCGGCGACATGCTGATGCATGCCGGTTTCGTCAATCCGGTGATGGAGATGGAAATGCTGACGCTGACTTACGCCGATCTCAAAACCCTGATGCGCGATCTCAAGGGCATCGGTGCGCACAACGCGGCAACGGCGCGGCGACGCGGGCTGCTCGGCAAGTCGGCCTGGATGCGGCTGGAACAGGCGTATGAATTGCACCGGCGCGAAGGCCGCCTGCCGGCTACCTTCGAGGTGATTTACGGCCATGCGTGGGCAGGCGACAAGACGCAGCGCGAGGACGGCCGCCAGGTGATCCAGTTCAAGATCGGCGAGCGCCGCCGCACGCTGGGACTGCCATGACGGCCCGCGGGCTGTTCGTCACCGGCACCGACACCGGCGTCGGCAAGACGCGGGTGGCGGTAGCGCTGATCCACGCCCTGCGCGCGGAGGGACTGCGGGTGGCGGCGATGAAGCCGGTATCGGCAGGCAGCCCGCCAGGCGGGCTGAATGAGGATGTGGCGGCACTGCTGAAGGCGGCCAACGTGGCGGCCGACGTGCGCGATGTGAACCCCTATGCCTTCGAGTCGGCCATCGCACCGCATCTCGCCGCGGCACAGGCCGGTGTGCGGATCGAGCTGGCCGTCATCGCTGCGGCATACGCCCGGCTGGCCGCCAGGGCCGATGCGGTGGTGGTCGAAGGGGCGGGCGGCTGGCGGGTGCCCTTGAACGAGCGCGAGGACATGGCCGACCTGGCGCAGCAGCTGGCGCTGCCCGTTGTGCTGGTGGTGGGCCTGCGCCTGGGATGCCTCAATCATGCAGTGCTGACAGTCGAATCGATAGCCCGCCGGCAGGTGCCGTGGGCAGGCTGGGTGGGCAACCACATCGACCCGGCGATGGCGCAACCGGCGACCAACCTGGAGGCCCTGCGTGCCCGCCTGCCGGGACCCTGCCTGGGCGTGCAGGCGTTTAGTAGCGATCCGGCTTTTTCAGCCGACGCGTCATCCTGGCTGACGCTGCCGCGATAATTAGCATCTTAGAATAGTCGTTAATAATAATATTCTTTATGTAAATCAAGGCTTTAACCTTGTCGCCCGGCTTGTTCGGGCGGCGGACGCCGTGTTACTGTCTGCGACATATTGCCGCATACGGTTTCCCGGGTTTCCGACATGGAACAGGTGGGTACGGAAGACGGCGCAGGCGGCTCGGCCGAGGCGTTTGTATTCCGCTCCGGCCCCCGCTGTTCGCTGACGCGCACTCAGGAACGGCTCGCCTTCTGGAGCCTGGCGGTGTCGTGTTTTGCAACGGCAACCGGTTTTGCGCTTCTGGGTTACTGGCTGATCCTGCCGTTTGCCGGGCTGGGAATCGGTTTGCTGGCATGGGCATTCCAGGCCTTGCGCCGCCGCGAAGGCGACTACGAAACCCTTCTGATCGAAGGTGAGTTGATCGTGCTGGAGTGGCATGCCGGCACCCGTGGCGAGCGCCGTGAAATGAATCGCCCGTGGGTGCGCGTGCTATGCGATTGCAGTGCGCCCGGCCGAAATTGCCGCCTCCGCCTGAGTTCGCATGGCCGCGAAACGGAGGTCGGACAGTACCTGAGTGACGAGGCGCGGCTGCAACTGGCTGCCACGCTGCGCAACAAGTTGCAGGCATGAATGTGCAAAAACGCGCCGCAGCGACTATCAATAACTAGAGTCGACAGGATAGGGGAAGGCGATGAACAGCAAGTGGCAACGATCGGGAATGAGGTGGGCGGCGCTGGCGGTGAGCCCGCCGGTGCTGGCCGATTACGGATACAACCTGCAAGTGCCGGCGAGCTCGGTGGCACACGACGTATTCCAGCTGCACAACCTCATCATGCTGGTGTGCCTGGTCATTTTCATCGCGGTGTTCAGCGTCATGTTCTATTCGCTGCTGAAACACCGCAAATCGCTCGGCCACCAGGCAGCCCACTTCCATGAAAACACCACGGTCGAGGTCATCTGGACGGTAATTCCGTTCATCATTCTGATGGGGATGGCCTATCCTGCCGCCAAGGTGGTGATCGACATGAAGGACACCTCCAATCCGGACATGACCATCAAGATCACCGGCTACCAGTGGAAATGGAGCTACGACTACCTCAACGACGGGATCCGCTACTACAGCAACCTCGCCACTCCGCACGAGCAGATCGACGGCACCGTCGCCAAGGGGGAACACTATCTGCTGGAAGTCGACGAACCGATGGTGGTGCCGGTCGGCAAACGCGTGCGCGTGCTGATCACCGCCAATGACGTGATCCATTCCTGGTGGGTGCCTGCGCTTGGCGTCAAGCAGGACGGGATCCCCGGCTTCATCCGCGACAGCTGGTTCAAGGCCGACACGATCGGCACCTACCGCGGCCAGTGCGCCGAACTGTGCGGCAAGGAGCATGGTTTCATGCCCATCGTCGTTGAAGTGGTGTCGGAGGACGACTACAAGTCATGGGTGGCGAAGAAACAAGGTACCGCACATGCTGCCGCGGCCGACAATGACAAAACCTTTGCCGTCGCCGAACTGGTGGCGCGCGGCGAGAAGGTCTATCAGGCCAACTGCGCAGTCTGTCACCAGGCCAACGGGATGGGGATTCCGGGTGCATTCCTGCCGATCAACGGTTCCAAAGTCGCCACCGGGCCGATTGCGGATCATATCCGGGTGGTGTTGAACGGCCGGCCGGGCACTGCGATGGCGGCATTCGCCAGCCAGTTGTCGGATGCGGACATTGCCGCTGTCGTGACCTACCAGCGCAATGCGTGGGACAACAAGATGGGCGACGCGGCGCAACCTGCCGCCATCGCCGCCGCCCGCGGCGGGGCCGCCGAAGCCGCCGCCCCTGCCGCGCAGTGAACAATCGAGAGGAGAGCCCAGCCATGTCTGACGCAGCACACGCCCACGATGACCACGGACACCACGCGCGCCCCAGCGGCGTCATGCGCTGGCTGACCACCACCAACCACAAGGACATCGGTTCTCTCTACCTGTGGTTTTCGTTCATCATGCTGTTTGCCGCCGGGTCGATGGCATTGCTGATCCGCGCCGAACTCTTCCAGCCCGGCATGCAGCTCGTGCAGCCGGACTTTTTCAATCAGCTCACCACGATGCACGGCCTGATCATGATTTTCGGCGTCATCATGCCGGCCTTTACCGGGTTTGCGAACTGGCAGGTACCGCTGATGCTGGGTGCGCCGGACATGGCATTCCCGCGCATGAACAACTGGAGTTTCTGGCTGCTGCCAGTAGCAGGCATCCTGCTGATGTCCTCGTTCCTGCTGCCGGGCGGTGCATCCGCGGGGGGCTGGACGATGTACCCGCCGCTGTTCATCCAGGGCGGAATTTCGTATGACCTCACGATCCTCGCGGTGCACATCATGGGCCTGTCGTCGATCATGGGTTCGATCAACATCATCACCACCATCCTCAACATGCGCGCGCCCGGGATCACGCTGATGAAGATGCCGATGTTCGTGTGGACCTGGCTAATCACCGCCTATCTGCTGATCGCCACCATGCCGGTGCTGGCGGGCGCGGTGACCATGCTGCTCACCGACCGTAACTTCGGCACCCACTTTTTCAACGCGGCGGGCGGTGGCGATCCGGTGATGTTCCAGCATATTTTCTGGTTCTTCGGGCACCCCGAGGTGTACATCCTGATCCTGCCGGCTTTCGGCATCGTTTCGCAGATCATCCCCACCTTCTCCCGCAAGCCATTGTTCGGCTATGCCTCGATGGTCTACGCCACCGCGTCGATCGCGATCCTGTCGTTCACCGTCTGGGCGCACCACATGTTCGCCGTCGGCATGCCGGTAGCGGCGCAGCTGTTCTTCATGCTGACGACCATGCTGATCGCGGTTCCCACCGGGGTGAAAGTGTTCAACTGGGTGGCCACGATGTGGAAGGGCTCGCTGACCTTCGAAACACCGATGCTGTTCTCCATCGCCTTCGTCTGTCTGTTCACCATCGGCGGGTTCTCCGGACTGGTGCTGGCGATTGCCCCGGTCGACATCCAGCTGCAGGACACCTATTACGTCGTCGCGCACTTCCACTACGTGCTGGTGTCGGGGGCGCTGTTCTCGATTTTTGCCGGAATCTATTTCTGGCTGCCGAAGTGGACCGGCCACATGTACGACGAAACCCTGGGCAAATGGCACTTCTGGCTGTCGGTCATCGGCATGAACACCGTGTTCTTTCCGATGCACTTTCTAGGGCTGGCCGGAATGCCGCGCCGGATTCCGGACTACGCACTGCAGTTCACCGATTTCAACCAGATCGCAACGCTGGGCGCCTTCATTTTCGGGTTCAGCCAACTGATTTTTCTGGCGGTGATCCTGAAGTCGATCAAGGGTGGGGCCAGGGCGCCTGACCGGGTGTGGGAGGGCGCCGAAGGCCTGGAGTGGACGGTGCCGTCACCCGCCCCCTATCACACCTTTGAAACCGCGCCGGTGGTGAAGTGAGCGGGGGCACGGCAGGCATGACGATGGACAAGCGCAACGGCAAATACCGTACGGCCGCCATTCTGGCGGCGTTTGCCCTCGGTCTGTTTTTGTTCACCTTGTACAGTGGTCTGAAATAGGTCATGGCCATGGGCAATGCCAGAACCCTGACCAAGCTCGTGGTGGCGACGCTGGGCATGTTCGGGTTCGGCTTTGCCCTGGTGCCGTTCTATTACAAGATTTGCGAGGTTACCGGCATCAATTCGGGGGACGAGCAGAGCCTGGTGAGGAATACTCAGGTCGATACCAGCCGTTGGGTGACGCTGGAATTCGACGCCAATACCAATACCGCTTTGCCGTGGCAGTTCAAACCCATGCAGCGTAGCCTCAGAGTGCACCCGGGCCAGCTGGTGCAGGTGGAATACGAAGTGACCAACAGCAGCAATCAGGCGATCGTGGGGCAGGCCGTTCCAAGCTACGGCCCGGCGCGGGCGGCCGCATTCTTCAAGAAAATCGAGTGCTTCTGTTTCACTCCGCAAACCCTGGCGGCAGGCGAGCGCCGCAGGATGCCGGTGCTGTTCGTGCTGGACCCGGCGATGGACAGGGAAGTGCATACCGTGACGCTGTCGTATACCTTCTTCGACACCGGAGCAAAGGCGCAGGCGGCGGATCGGCGGGAAGCGGCAGCGCGTGGCTGACAGGGGACATCTCAAGGCCGCGCTCGCCGTGTTCTGGAGTTTCTTCGGCGTACGCAAGCGGCGCGATTACGATGCCGATGCGCAAAGCCTGAGCCCGGCGCAGATCATCGTCGCAGGACTGGCCGGCGGTATCGTGTTCGTGTTGATGGTGTTGCTGGTAGTTTATCTGATAGTGCAGTTCGTGAAATGAACGATCAACAGACAAGGAAGAGGGGACGACATGGGCCTGGCACAAACCGATAAATATTATCTGCCGCAACCTTCGCTGTGGCCGATCATCGGCTCGGTCGCGCTACTGTTGATGGCCGTAGGCGGCGTCATGACCATGCGCGAGATCGACCATGGCGGCTGGGTGCTGCTGGCCGGTACGGCGATCCTGCTGTTCATGATGTTCGGCTGGTTCGGCGAAGTCATACGCGACAGCGAGGCGGGCCGCTACAACAAGCAGGTCGACTCCTCGTACCGCTGGTCGATGAGCTGGTTCATCTTTTCCGAGGTGATGTTCTTCGCTGCTTTTTTTGGCGCCTTGTTCTACACCCGCGTACTGTCGGTGCCCTGGCTCGGCGAGGGCGACACCATGCAGCAATTGTGGCCGGCATTCCAGTCCACGTGGCCTACCGCAGGGCCGGGGCTGACGGCGGACGGGTTCAGGTTCACCCCGATGGGTGCCTGGGGTATTCCGGCCATCAATACCCTGTTGCTGCTGAGTTCCGGCGTGACCGTGACCTGGGCTCACTGGGGACTTAAAAAAAACAATCGCATGCAGCTGATTTCAGGCCTGGCGATGACGGTGGCTCTGGGGGCAACCTTCCTGGGCTTGCAGGTCTACGAATATCACCATGCCTATACCGAATTGGGCTTGACCCTCGGCGCCGGCGTATACGGCGCCACCTTCTTCATGCTGACCGGCTTCCATGGCTTTCACGTTCTGGTGGGAACGACAATGCTGCTTGTCATGCTGCTGCGTTCGATCGCCGGCCATTTCACGCCGGGCCACCACTTCGCGTTCGAGGCGGTATCGTGGTACTGGCACTTTGTCGATGTGGTGTGGGTGCTGCTGTTCATCCTGGTTTACTGGATGATCTGAATCGTCCGGCAAGCAAACCAGCAAGCCGTCCTGGTCGCGGCGCTCGAATCGAATAAAAAGCCGCCTGACATGCGGCTTTTTATTGCATCGAATCAGCGCAGCCCGCTTTGCGGGATGACGCCGAAGTAATATCCGCCCATCAGCAAGAGGAACAGGATGAGCGAGAGTGCAACGCGTACAGTGAGCATTTTGACGGTGCGATCGGTCTGCCCTTTGTCCTTGATGAGATAGTAGAGCGCGCTGGCAAGACTGGCCAGGATGAAGACAATGAAAAGCAGGGCAATGATGCGCATGGAAAAGGCGGCTCGGCAAAATCCCAGTCTAACTGCATTGCTCCGCCCATGCACTTGCTGAAACTGCGTGTCGGATCGTGGCGGTTTGCCCCGACCTTGTGGCCCACGCTGGCCGCGCTGTTTTTCTTTGCATTGACGCTGGCGCTCGGCAACTGGCAAAGCGGGCGCGCCGAAACCAAACGCGCTCTGCAGGCGCGTTACGATGCGGCGCTGCGCGATCCCCCCATCCACGTCGGCGCCGCGCTGCTCGACCGCGACAGCGTGTTGTACCGCAAGCTGGAAGTACAGGGCATATTCGACGATGCGCACACTATCTTGCTCGACAACCGGGTGAAGAACGGCATCGCGGGTTACCACGTGCTGACGCCGCTCAGAATAGACGGCAGCGCAACCGCCATTCTGGTCAATCGCGGCTGGGTGGCGGCGGGACGCGCCCGGGAGCAGATTCCGGCGCCGCCGGTGCCCGCGGGCCAGGTGAAGCTGGAAGGCATGGCGGTCGACCCGCATACTCGCTATGTCGAACTGGCGCATACCATGCCACAAGGGCGGGTCTGGCAGAACCTCGACTTTGCACGCTATGCGATGAGCGCCACCGGACTGACACTGCAACCAGTCCTGCTGTTGCAGACTAGTGCGCAGCATGACGGCTTGCAGCGTAGCTGGCCACGCCCCGATACCGGGGTCGCCATGCATGTTGGCTATGCCTTCCAGTGGTACAGTCTGGCAACGACACTGGCGGTATTGTGGCTGGTGATGAATGTGAAACGTCAGCATGACGGCGACGTGGATTCCATGTCCCGAAAGACAAGTTAGCCAGCCCATGCAATTGACCCAGCGCAGTAAACTCCTGTTGTTGATCGGTGTATTCGTGATACCGGTGGCCGTCGCCTATCTGGCCTACTTCGGCTGGCGCCCGGCGGGCCACACCAATTACGGGGACCTGCTTGAGGTCACGCCCCTGCAGCAGACGGCGGGGACGGCACTCGATGGCAGGTCCTTCGACCTGGATACGCTGCGCGGCAAATGGGTGATGGTGCATGTGGGCGTGTCGGACTGCGACGCAGCGTGTGCAGCGCAGTTGTATCTCATGCGGCAGACGCGGATCGCGCAGGGCAAGGAGCAGACCCGGCTGGAGCGGCTGTGGGTGCTGACCGGAACCGGGGTGCCCGAAGCGACGCTGTTGCAGGAGCACCCCGGTCTGCATGTGTGGCGGCCGGAAAACGTGGCCTTTGTTGCCCAGTTTCCTGCCGTGCGGGATCGGACTGAGCATATCTATCTGGTCGATCCGCTGGGCAATCTGATGTTGCGCTTCCCTGCCCGGGTCGATGCCAAACGCATGATGAAGGATCTCAAGCTCCTGCTCAAGGCTTCCCAGATAGGTTGATTCAGGCAACTGACCATGGCGATATACCGCAATTTCATTCTGGCCGCGTTGATCCTCGCGTTCGGGGTCGTGAGCCTGGGGGCCTACGTGCGCCTTTCCGATGCCGGCCTGGGCTGCCCCGACTGGCCCGGCTGCTATGGCAAGCTGACGCCGCATCATGCGGTTGATGCGATCAACGCCGAACTCGCCGTGCGCCCCGATGGCCCGGTCTCGCACACCAAGGCGTGGAAGGAAATGGCGCATCGCTACCTTGCCGGCACGCTGGGGCTGCTGGTGCTGGCCATTGCGGTGCTGGCCTGGCGCGGGCGGCGCGATACGAACGGCAGCCCTGCCCTGCCTGCGGCACTGCTGGGGCTGATCGTGTTTCAGGCGTTGCTGGGGATGTGGACGGTCACCCTGTTGCTCAAGCCCTTGATCGTCAGCGCGCACCTGCTGGGGGGCATGGCCACGCTGTCGCTGCTGGTATGGTTGTGGCTGCGCGAGCGCGGCCGCTTCAGCCATGCCTATTTTGCACGGGTCGACCATTTGCGTGGCAGCGCAGCGTTCGGGCTGGCCCTGGTGGTGATGCAGATAGCGCTGGGCGGCTGGGTGAGCACCAACTATGCAGCGCTGGCGTGTACCGATTATCCGCTGTGCCAGGGAGTGTGGATGCCGCCGATGGACTTCGAGCATGCGTTCACGCTGCACCGCGAACTGGGCGAAACCGCTTCCGGTGAACTGCTGCCGCTGACGGCGCTGACGGCCATCCACTGGACGCACCGGACCATGGCCTTGATCGTGGTACTGTATCTGGGCTGGCTGGTGCTGCGCCTGCTGCGCACCCCGGGTTACGCCGGCATGGGGGTGGCCGTGGGGGGGGTGCTGGCGCTGCAGGTTGCGCTGGGCATCGCCAATGTCCTGCTCGGTCTGCCGCTGGCGGTAGCGGTTTCCCATAATGCCGGTGCAGCGTTGTTGCTTGTCAGCCTGGTGGCACTGAACTATCGGGTGCGCAGGAGATGAATATGGAATCCTTGATGATCCAGGGCACGGCCTGCCGCTGCCAGCAGTTTCTGGCGCTATGCAAGCTGCGGGTGGTCAGCCTGATCGTGTTCACGGCGGTGATCGGCATGTTTCTCGCCGTGCCGGGCTGGCCGGGCTGGAATACGCTGTGGGCGGGAACGCTGGGAATCGCGCTGGTGGCCGGCGCGGCAGCGGCGTTCAATTGCCTGATCGAGCAGAAAATCGATGCTGTCATGGCGCGCACACGCGCCCGCCCGCTGCCCCGCGGCGAGCTCACCCGGACGCAGACACTGGTGTTTGCCGGTACGGTGGGAGGCGCCGGACTCTACCTGCTGAACGTTTTTGTCAATCCGCTCACCATGTGGCTCACGCTGGCCACCTTTGTCGGCTATGCGGTCATTTATACCGTGGTTCTGAAGCCGGCTACACCGCAGAACATCGTGATCGGCGGGGCTTCCGGCGCCATGCCGCCCGTGCTTGGATGGGCGGCGGCCACCGGCGAGATCCATCATGACGCCTTACTGCTGTTTCTGATCATTTTTGCCTGGACGCCGCCGCACTTCTGGGCGCTGGCGCTCTACCGGCGCGAGGAGTACGCCAAGGCCGGACTGCCGATGCTGCCGGTGACGCATGGCGAAGCCTATACCCGCCTGCATGTGCTGCTTTACACCCTGCTGCTGTTTGCTGTCACCATGCTGCCGGTCGGGACCGGCATGGGCGGCTGGATTTATCTGCTCGGTGCGGTGTTGCTGGGAGGCCGCTTCATTCAGTACGGCTGGCGGCTCTACCGCCAATACAGTGACGCCTTGGCGAAAGAAACTTTCCGCTATTCCATCTGGTATCTGAGCGCGTTATTCGCGGTCATGCTGGCCGACCACTACTTTCAAATACCCATTTGATTTATATGGAGTAATTAAGCCCGTATCTGGATATTAGGACAGGATTGTTTTATATTGTGCCAATTCACTCACAGGGGCACGAGATGATCCTCTCCCGAACCAGTCAATATGCCGTGCAGGCGCTGATTTACATGGCTACCCAGCCAGGCGCCACGCCCGTGCTGAACAAGGATATCGCCGCGGAACTTGGCGTACCTGCGCCCTATCTGGCAAAAATTCTGCAGAGCCTGGCCAAGGGCAGCCTGCTGTTTTCCTTTCGCGGCCGCTTGGGCGGTTTCTGTCTGCGCGAAGACGGCGACAAAATCACCCTGATGCAGATCCTGCTGCTGACCGAAGGGCCGGCGTTTACCCAGAGCTGCCTGCTGGGGCTGAAGAAATGCAGCGACGAAACCGCCTGTCCGCTGCATTTTCGCTGGGTTCCGGTAAAGAAAAAAATCATCGACCTGCTGCAGGAGACGACATTGGAAAAACTGGCGAAAGCCGTTGAATCCGGTAAATACCGGCTGGCCGACGTTCCGGGGCAGCTGTTCGAGCAGATCAAGGTGTGACCGGCTGGCTCGCCGCAGCCGGCGTCATGGCTGCACTCGCATTGGCGGGTTGTCAGCCCGTCCCGCAACCCCCGGTATTCCAGGCGACCGATATCACCGGTGCCGCCTTCGCACGCGATTTCAGACTGACCGACCACAATGGCCAAGTGCGCACGCTGGCAGACTTCAAGGGCAAGGCCGTCGCCGTTTTCTTTGGCTATATCCACTGTCCGGATGTCTGCCCTACTACGCTGTCGGATTTTGCAGCGGCATTGCAGCTGCTGGGGCAGCAGGCGGGGCAGGTGCAGGTGATTTTCGTGACGGTGGATCCGCAGCGCGATACCCCGGACCTGCTGAAGCAGTTTGTGCCGGCCTTCAACCCGAGCTTTCTGGGAATGTCCGCCGATGCGGACACGCTGAGGCGGCTGGCGAAGGAATACAAGGTGGTCTATCAAAAAACCGCGGTCAAAGCGGCGGACGACTATTTGATCGACCATAGTGCCGGGACCTATGTCTATGATCTTAAGGGGCGTTTGAGGCTGCTCATGCCTTACGGAAGTAGCCCGGATGCGATCGCGCAAGATTTGAAAGTCTTATTGGCAGCACCCTGAACAGGGCCTTCCAGCTTGCGGGCTACCTGCCCTGCATCATATAATCTTGCAGTTTTTAATATAAGCATATGCTGCTTTAGGCGCGGCGGTACGCGCCATTTCGGGTACAACAGGAGCGGTCGATGGCGGTAACCACATATTCCGGTGCGGAGCAGTACAACTTTGATATCGTAAAGAAATTTGCCGTCATGTCGCTGGTCTGGGCAGTGATCGGCATGCTCGTGGGGGTGTATATCGCCTCCGAGCTGGCCTGGCCATTTTTGAATTTCGATAGTCCGTATTTCTCGTTCGGGCGCTTCCGACCGGTTCACACTACCTCGGTGATTTTCGGTTTTGGCGGATCGGCGCTGTTTGCCACCTCCTATTATGTCGTCCAGCGTACCTGCCAGACCCGGTTGATTTCGGACGGCATGGCCAGTTTCACCTTCTGGGGCTGGATGGCGGCCATCGTGCTGGCCGATTTCAGCTATGTGCTGGGTTACACCCAGTCGCGCGAGTACGCCGAGATGGAGTGGCCGATCGACATCCTGATCGAGCTCGTGTGGGTCACCTATCTGATCGTGTTCGTCGGCACCATCATGCGCCGCAAGCAGCCACATATCTATGTCGCCAACTGGTTCTACCTGTCCTTCATTCTGGCGACCGCGCTGTTGCATACCTTCAATAACCTGGCCATGCCCATCGATCTGTTTTCGATGAAATCCTACAGCCTGTTCTCCGGCACCCAGGATGCGATGACCCAGTGGTGGTACGGCCATAACGCCGTGGGCTTCTTCCTCACCGCCGCCTTCCTCGGCATGATGTACTACTTCGTGCCGAAGCAGGCCGGCCGCCCGATCTACTCCTATCGCCTGTCGATCGTCCACTTCTGGGCGCTCTCGTTCATGTACATGTGGGTGGGGGGCCACCACCTGCACTGGACCGCGCTGCCCGACTGGACATCGTCGCTGGCCGCCGCTTTCTCCATCCTGCTGCTGATGCCCTCATGGGGCGGCATGATCAACGGCATCATGACGCTGTCCGGTGCCTGGGACAAAATGCGCACCGACCCGGTGATGCGTTTCATGATCGTCGCCCTGTCGTTCTACGGCATGTCGACCTTCGAAGGTCCGATGATGTCGCTGAAAGAGGTCAACGCGCTGTCGCACTACACCGACTGGACCGTGGGCCACGTGCACTCCGGCGCGCTGGGCTGGGTGGCGATGATTTCCTTCGGCTCGTTGTATCACATGATGCCCAAGCTGTGGGACACCAGGATCTACAGTCGCCGGCTGGTCGAGTGGCACTTCTGGCTGGCCACCATCGGCATCGTGCTGTACATCGTCGCGATGTGGATTTCGGGCATCACCCAGGGCCTGATGTGGCGTGCATTCGACGAGTTCGGCAACCTGCAGTATTCGTTCGCCGAATCCGTCGCGGCCATGATGCCCTTCTACGCGATGCGCGCCATCGGCGGCATGTTCTTCCTCACCGGTACCGTGCTGATGGCGTTCAACATGTTCATGACCATTCGCCAGGGCAAGCGCGAAAGCGCCGCACTGGACGCCAAGCTGGCTGCCAAGATGGCGCATGCATGAATCAGGGAAGATAAAACATGAACTTCAACTTCAAACACGAATGGATTGAAACCAACATCGGCCTGATGGCCGTGTTGACCATGCTGGCGATCAGCGTCGGCGGCCTAGTGGAAATCGCGCCGCTGTTCTTCATCGACAAGACCATCGAAAAGGTCGAGGGCGTGCGTCCCTACACCCCGCTGGAACAGCGCGGCCGCGATATCTATCAGCGCGAGGGCTGCTACACCTGCCATTCCCAGATGATTCGCCCGTTCCGCGACGAAAAGCTGCGTTACGGACATTACTCGCTGGCGGCGGAATCGCAATACGACCATCCCTTCCAGTGGGGCTCCAAGCGCACCGGTCCGGACCTGGCGCGGGTGGGGGGCAAGTATTCCAACGAGTGGCACGTACAGCATCTGGTCGCGCCGCGCTCGATGGTGCCCGAGTCGGTGATGCCGAATTACCCCTGGCTGCTGGCGACCAAGCTGGATATTTCCGACACGGCGGCCCGCATGAAGGCGCTGCGCAAGGTCGGCGTGCCGTATTCGCTGTCGCAGGCCGAGTACGACGCCAACGTGGCCAAGTTCGGCGAAACCGTCGCCAGGCAGCTGCATATTCCCGATGCGCAGAAAAACCTGGTCGAGCAGGCCAACTTCGGCAACTACGACGGTGATCGTTCCGGCGTTTCCGAGATGGACGCCCTGGTGGCCTATCTGCAAGTGCTGGGCACCATGGTCGATTTCAGCAAATACAGCGACGACGCATTCGTCGATGTCCGCTGATCGAACGCAGCCGGGGATTTTAAGATGGAATGGCTGATGTGGTTTTCCAGGCCCGAAAACACCAAGCCTTTGGCCCTGATTATTTTTTTCGTTACCTTTATCGGCATCGTGGTCTACGTCTACGGTAGCAAAAAGCGGAGCAAGCGACTCGAGTCGTACCGCGACATACCGTTTCTGGACGATCAGGAAGGCACGAAGGACAAGCAATGAGCGAGCAAAAACTACAATCTCAAACTGTGCAAACCACCGGTCACGCCTGGGACGGCGACCTGCAGGAGTACAACAACCCGCTGCCGGTGTGGTGGGTCTACACTTTCTACGCCACGGTGATCTTTTCCATCATCTACTGGGTCATCTATCCGTCGTGGCCGATCGGCAAGGACTGGATCGGCGGACTCTCGAAAATCACCTATGTGAACAGCGCAGGCGAAACCAGGACGCACAGCTGGAACACCCGCGCGCTGCTGCTGAAAGACCTGAACCAGGCGGCGGCCGAGCAGAAGCCCTATTTCGACAAGGTGTCGTCGATGTCTTACGAGCAGATCGCCAAGGACCCGGAAATGAACGGCTTCATTCTGTCCGCGGGCAAGGCGCTGTTTGCCGACAACTGCGCACCCTGCCACCAGGCCGGTGGCCAGGGCGTGGTCGCTTTCTTTCCCAACCTGACCGACGATGACTGGCTGTACGGCGGCTCGTTCGACAAGATTCATGAAACGCTGATGGGTGGCCGCCGTGGCTACATGCCGGCCTTCAGTGACGTGCTCGCCGGCGAACAGATCGACCAGCTGGCAAACTATGTCGCCAAGCTGTCCGGCATCGGGCACGACGCCACCAAGGCGGCTGCCGGCGACGTGCTGTTCCACAGCGAGACTGCCGCCTGCTATTACTGCCACAGCAGCGATGCCAGGGGCCGCAAGGACATCGGCGCGCCCAACCTGACCGACAACATCTGGCTGTGGGCCAACGTGCCGGCAACCGACGCTGCCGAGGGCAAGGTCGCGGCCATTCGCAGCGTCATCGCCAATGGCCTGAACAAAGGCGTGATGCCCGCCTGGGCCGGCCGCCTTTCGCCTGAACAAATCAAGGTTCTGACAGTCTATGTTCATGAACTGGGCGGCGGGCAGTAAGGCCGTCGACTGAGGAAATAAGCAAAGCCCCCGTTCACGGGGGCTTTTGTTTCCCGTATATCCCCGCATATCCACTTATCGCACATGCAGACAGGCTTAGAAGACCAGCTCGGGCTCTATCAGAAGCGCATCCCCATCTTCACCCGCTCGGTGAAGGGGCGTTTCCGACGTTTCAAGACGTCGGTGCTGGTGCTCGCCTATGCGATCTATTTCCTGTTGCCGTGGCTGCCGTGGTCGCGGCTGGATGCGCCTGCGCAGGCGGTATTGTTCGACCTGCCCGGACGCCGGTTTCTGATCTTCGGACTGACGGTTTATCCGCAGGACGTCATCTGGCTGGCACTGCTGCTGTTCATCGCCGCCATCCTGCTGTTCTTCGTCACCGGCCTGGTCGGGCGCGCGTTTTGCGGCTACTTCTGTTTCCAGACCCTATGGACCGATTTCTTCATCTGGATCGAGCATGCGATCCAGGGCGAGCGGCCAGCGCGGGTGCGCCTCTATCGCCAGCCGTGGAATCGCGAAAAAGTACTCAAGATCGGTAGCACCCATGCCTTGTGGCTGCTGGCGTCGTTCTGGACCGGCCTGACTTTTGTCGCCTATTTTGCCTATGCGCCGCAGCTGGTGGTGGCCTTCTTCACTGGCCAGGCCGCCGCTGCCGCCTACATCACGGTCAGCATTCTCACCTTGTCCACATACGCTGCCGCCGGCCTGATGCGCGAGCAGATCTGCACCTATGTCTGCCCGTATGGTCGTTTTCAGAGCGTGATGTACGAAGCGGAAACGCTGGCCGTTCATTACGACGCCAGACGGGGTGAAGCGGCGCATGGACGGGCGGCCGCGCGCGCCGGCCAGCGCACCCTGGCCGAACGGCGCGACAAGGGGCTGGGCGACTGCGTCGATTGCGGTCTGTGCGTCCAGGTCTGCCCGGTCGGCATCGATATTCGCGATGGCCTGCAATACAAATGCATCTCGTGCGGTCTGTGCATCGACGCCTGCAATACCATCATGGATTCGTTCAGTTTTCCGCGCGGCCTCATCCGCTACGATTCGGAAAAGAATCTGGCCGCGGCAACGCCTGCTGCGCCCAGGGTGCAATGGAAGCGCCTGAAAACCGTTGGCTACGGCGTAGCGCTGATTCTGATGACGTCGTACCTCGCCTACAGCATCGGCACACGCGGCAGCTTCGACCGTGCGGTCAACCAGATCCGCCAGCCACTTTATGTGGTGCTATCGAACGGCGACATCCGCAACCGCTACCAGATTCGCATCACCAACAAGGCGGGGCAGGACCAGACCTACGTGATCAGCGCACGCGGCATTCCTGCGAACGCACTCGATCTCGGTAATTTCCGTGAAATCACCGTCAAGCCCGGCCATAGCGGACTGGTGCAGGCCAGCGTGCGACTGGCCCCTGCGCTGGCGGCACAGACGCAAGGCTTCGAATTGATCATCACGCCGTCGGGCAAGGGCGCTGAAGCGCGCAGCGAATCCGTCCGTTTCGACAGTCCCGGGAAGCGTCCATGAACACAATGACCACACTATTTGGCGGACTGGTGGCGGTGTTCGCCCTGTACGCCGCCGGGGGCGTGGTTCGCGGCCTGTCGCCGATGCTGCGCGCTGCGCTGGCAGGGGTCATTCCGCTGGTCACGTATTTCGCGCTTATCGTGGGCCACTGGCCGGGACTGGATGTGGTGGCCATACACATCTCGGTTTTCCTCGCCGCGGCGCTGGTTCTGTTCGCCCTGACCCAGTTCCGGCGGCGCGACGCCGGGCGCATGCACTGGGCGCCCAAATTGCTGACCGCTTTTTTCATCGGTCTGGTGCTGATCAATGCCTCCCTGCTTTACATCGCAAACAAGGGCCTGCCCGAGCCCATCGCACGCTGGTGGCTGGGGGGCGACGGCAATGCGGTCTACAGCGGCTTTTCCGGCGTGGTCGCACATGGTCAGGGCGCGGCCAAGGCGGTGTCGTCGGCGCTGAGCGAAGCGCACCGCGAGTCGCAGCTCGGCTGGCAAGTCGAGATGAGCGGACTGGACGACCCCGGCAACACGCGTCCGCTACAGGTCCGGGTGCGGGACCGCACCGGGCTGCCGGTCGATCGCGTGGAGGCCGAATTACGCTTGTCGCGGCCGGGCGCTGCAGCGCCCGCGCTGATCCTGCCCATGAGCAGCGTCGAGGCGGGGGTGTATGTCGGGGCGCTGAAGGTGCCCGCCGCAGGCCGCTGGCTGGTTGAGTTGCGGCTGTTGCGGGATGGCGAGGTGCATTACCACGGCACCCAGGAGCTGGTCGTGCCATGAGTGGCATCCTGGGGTTTCTGTTTCTGCTGTCGGGGGTGTTCGTGCTGCTGATCATCGTGGGGGTGTTCTGGTCGATCAAAAGCGGCCAGTTCGACGATCTGGAAGGGCCGGCCGAACGCATCCTGATGGACGACGACGACCCTTTGCTGCCGACCCGCCGCCTGGGCGGCAAGGACGACGATCCAAGCGGGCACCAGCAGTACCCAAACGGGCACAAGTAAATTAAAATCGATCAACTTTGAATGGAGTACGCACAATGAAACAGCTTCTGACTTTTCAGGGTTTTCCCATGGTGGTGGTGGTGGCACTGATCGTTTGGTCATGGATCAGCATTCTTTCCGTGGTGATCGGTTCGCTGTTCTGAATTGAGCCGCAAAACAAAAAGCCCCGCTGTTGCGGGGCTTTTTGTTTTGCGGGGTGCGATGCGGGTTTCCGCAGAGGCTCCGGTCCAACCGGAACCCGCAGCTCCCCAGTCCAGCTACCAGTCGGCGCTGAATTGCAGGCCCCATGCAGGCGCAGCACTGCGTGAATAGGCTCGCGTATCCAAGGGTTCGCCGCCGGCTCCGGTAGCCAGTGTGGGCATGCGCTGGCCGATGGGCTGCAGGCGCAGTGTCGTTTCTACTCCCAGTAAACGGTCGGTTTCCGCACTCAGCACGCCCAGCGGATCGGTGATGAACAGAGTGGCCTTGTCCGCCCAGTCAAGTTTCCCTGGTTTGGCACGGATACGCTTGCGCAGCGGCGAAAAAATGTACTCGCCGACGAGTGCGCCGACCACGGGCGTCACCACCAGATCCTGGATGGATACGGGTTCGGCCAGCGCTTCGGCACCATATTCCCAGAGTGTCGATAGCAGCGCGGAATACAGGAAAGCCTGGGTCCGCTCCAGGCCGCGTTCGCGCGCCCGTACGTAATAAGCACCACCCCAGTAAGGATGCAGGACGTAATTGATCCACCAGCGGTCGGTGTCCCACACCGGCTCGCTGACGTTGTTGCGCCATTTACTGAAACTGTAGTCCTGTTTCGCTTCGCGATCCCAGCCTGAAACGCTTTCCGGGGCCAGGTACAGCACGGCCACGCCGGCAAATTGGTAACCGAGGAAATAGGCGGTATCGCGGCCGACGCCTCGCCAGTCAGGCCGGGTGTCCAGCGACCCCTGCCAGCGGTATCCGTAGGGCTGGGCTGTCGCGTCTTGCTGTTGTGCTGCAGGGTCAGGGCTGCTGGCGGGTGTGTCCAGAGACGCCGCCAGCAATGCGGGGCGCGGCCCCCACGTCATAGCGGCAAATTCGGCGGCCATCGAGCCGCCCGCTGCGGGCAGGCTGACAGCGAAGCCGAGGCAAGCGCAAACCCAACGCCGTATACCCGCCAGTCCGGTCCCGCTTCGAGGAATAAACGGGCACACTGCGAATATTCTGGCGTGGGAGCCTGGATGGCCGAAACCGGAGGGCGCCGGAAAATCGGATCAGGCGGGGATCGCGGCGCGCATTTTTTGCAGCGCGCGGGCTTCGATCTGGCGTATGCGCTCGGCCGACACGCCATATTCAGCAGCGAGTTCGTGCAGGGTCGCCGTTGCGCCCTCGCTCAGCCAGCGCGCTTCGATGATGCGGCGGCTGCGCTCGTCCAGGTTCTCCAGCGCGGTGGCCAGACCGCTATGGCGCAGGCGTTCGGTCTGCTTGCGCTCCAGCAACTGCGCCGGGTTTTCGTCCGGACTTGCCAGATGCGCCAGCGGGTTGTAGCCCTCTTCGCCGTCGTCCACCATCGGATCGATCGACACATCGTGTCCCGACAGGCGGGTTTCCATCTCCAGCACGTCCTTGCGGCTGACGTTGAGTTCGCGCGCCATGGCGTCGGCTTCCTGCGTCGTCAGGGCTTTCAGCGAGTGTTTCAGGCTGCGCAGGTTGAAAAACAGTTTGCGCTGTGGTTTGGTGGTTGCCACCTTGACCAGACGCCAGTTTTTCAGCACGTATTCGTGGATTTCAGCGCGGATCCAGTGCAATGCAAACGACACCAGGCGCACGCCGCGATTGGGATCGAAGCGCTTCACCGCCTTCATCAGGCCGACATTGCCTTCCTGGATGAGGTCGGCATGCGGCAGGCCATAGCCCAGATAATGCCGCGCCACGCTGACCACCACGCGCAGGTGGGAGACCACCAGCTGGCGTGCTGCCTCGACGTCCTGCTTGTCGTGCCAGGCACGCGCCAGGCGTTGCTCGTCCTCCAGGCTGAGCATGGGATAGCGGTTGACTGTCTGGATATAGCTATCCAGGCTGTAGGCTGCGGGTATGGGTAAAGCGATCGTTTGGCTCATGGTTACGAATACTCCCTTGCGTGTGATTCTAGCACTCACGGCATAAGAGTGCTAAGGAGGCGGAGGGTTCCGCAAATGGCAATGGATCAACGTGCCAGCATGACCTGGCGGAGCGTGCGCGTCACCGTGAGCCAGGCGCCAAGCCAGCCAGACAGAGTGGTCAATCCCAGCACAATGGCCATTTCGGCCGCCGTCGGCGGCAGCAGATGAAAAGTCGAGCCGTACAAGCCCGCCAGCTGCTCGACGGGCGCGCGCAGTACCCAAGCCGCCAGCGCCAGCACGCCGCCCGCCGCCAGGCCGCCCAGCAGGCCTTGTAGTGCCCCGAGATAAAGGAACGGACGGCGAATATGGCGGTCGGTTGCGCCGATCAGGCGGCTGACCTGGATTTCGTCGCGGCGGGCCAGAACCAGGGCGCGGATGGCGTTGCCCGAGATGGCGATGAGCGCAATGGCAAACAGTCCGGCCAGCAGCCACACGACGCTGCGTCCGATGACGAGTGCGGCCTGCAGGCGCTCGGCCCACTGGCTGTCGAGATGGGCTTCAGCCACGCCAGGAAGCCTACCCAGATCGGCCGCGACTCGTGCCCGTTCCTCGCGTGAGCTTGCCCGGGAATGCACCACCCAGGCGTCCGGCAGCGGGTTCTGCGTCAGGCCGGCGGTGATGTCGGTCAGGTCCTGCGCTGCACTGAGCGCGGCCAGCGCGTCCTCCTTGGGCACATAACGGGCCTGCGCGATATCCGGCTGCTGCAGCCGCGCGGCGATAGCCTGCTTGTGTGCGGCCGACGCCTCGGCGTCGAGGAACACGCTGATTTCCGGCTGCGCCGGCAGGTCGCCCGCCAGCCTGCCGAGATTGCCGAGCGCCAGATACAGTCCGCTGGGCAGGCTGATCGCCACGCCCATCGCCAGTGCGGTGAGCAGGGTGGCGACCGGCTGGACGCGCAGGCGGTGCAAGGCGGCGGCCAGCGCGTGCTTTTGATGGCGCAGCCAGCCGATCATGCAGACGCCCTTTCGACCTTGCCGTGATCGAGCCTGAGCGTGCGGCCGCCCAGCGCGGTAATGGCGCGGTCGTCGTGGGTGGCGATGACCAGGGTGGTGCCGACCTGATGGAAGTCGCGGAACATGGCCATGATGTCGGCGGCGTAGCCGGCATCGAGGTTGCCGGTGGGTTCGTCGGCCAGCAGCAGGGCGGGGCGGCTTACCAGGGCGCGGGCGATGCACAGGCGCTGCTGTTCGCCGCCCGAAAGGCTGATCGGATTGGCCTTCTCGCGATTCAACAGGCCGACCTTGTCGATCACCGCGCGCGCGCGCTTGAGCGACTCGCGGCGGTCGAAACCGGCGATGTCGAGCGGCAGCATCACGTTGTCGATCACGTTGCGGTCGAACAGCAGCTTGTGATCCTGGAACACCAGGCCGATGTTGCGGCGCAGATACGGTACGGCGCGTTGCGACAGGCGGTTGATGTTCTGGCCGCTGACCGACACCACCCCGCTGGTGGGCCGTTCGATGGCGGCGATGAGCTTCAGCAGGGTGCTCTTGCCGGCGCCGGAATGCCCGGCCAGGAAAACCAGTTCGCCCTGCTCGATGGCGAGATCGACGCCGGACAGGGCCTCATGCCCACCGGGGTAGCGTTTGGTGACCTGACTGAAGCTGATCATGCAGCGAACACCGCCTCGACGAACTCGCGCGCGTTGAATGGTCGCAGGTCGTCCACGCTTTCGCCTACGCCGATATAGCGCACCGGGATCGGCTGTGCCGGGCCTGACCGGGCCTGGGCGATGGCGGCGATAGCGCCGCCTTTGGCGGTGCCGTCGAGCTTGGTGAGGACGAGGCCGGTGACGCCGAGCGCATCGTCGAATGCCTTGACCTGCGTCACCGCGTTCTGCCCGGTGTTGGCGTCGAGCACCAGCAGCACTTCGTGCGGTGCGCCGGGAGCGGCTTTTTCGATCACCCGCTTGACCTTCCTGATCTCTTCCATCAGGTGCAGCTGGGTCGGCAGGCGGCCGGCGGTGTCGGCCAGCACCACGTCGATGCTGCGTGCCCGCGCGGCCTGGATGGCGTCGAAGATCACCGCGGCGGAATCGCCCTTTTCCTGGCTCACCACGGTGACGTTGTTGCGCTCACCCCAGACCTGCAGCTGCTCGCGCGCCGCGGCGCGGAAGGTGTCGCCCGCCGCCAGCAGTACCGACAGGCCCTGCGACTGATACAGCTTGGCGAGCTTGCCGATAGTGGTGGTCTTGCCGGCGCCGTTGACGCCCGCCAGCATGAGAATGAAGGGCTTGTGCGGGGTGACGTCGAGCGGCGCCTGCAGCGGGGCCAGCAGGTCGACCAGTGCCTGCTGCAGCGCGGCCTGCAGGTCGGAGGCTTCGGTCAGCCCCTCGCGTCGCACCTTCTTCTGCAGGGTGTCGAGCAGCGCCTGGGTCGCATCGACGCCGACATCGGCGGTGATGAGGATGGTTTCGAGTTCCTCGAACAGTTCGGCGTCGATCTTGCGCCCGACACCGAACAGGCCGGAAAGCTGGCCGCCCAGCCGGTCGCGGGTTTTGGCAAGCCCCTGCTTCAGTCGCTGCGCCCAGCCCGGGCGCGGCTCGGCCGGCTGCGGGGCGGTGGCTTCGGCCGGCGCGTCAGGGACAGCCGGTTCGGCGGCAGGGGGTTTGGACTTGAAGAAACTAAACACGGATAAAGGCGGTCAGCACAGCTGTTTGACGGACGCGGTATCTTATCATTCAGGCAGTCGACTCCACACGGGCTTCGGCCAGCAGTGGGTCGGCATCCTTGGGGATGCATTCAATCAGAGGTGAACGACATGGTCGGCATGCGGGGAATGTTGCTGGCGCTGCTGGTAGGCAGCGCACAGGCGGCGGTGACGGATGTCACGCTGGACAATGGGTTGCGGGTGATCGTGCAGGAAGACCACCGCGCACCGGTGATGGTGTCGCAGGTGTGGTACCGCGCGGGATCGATGGACGAATTCAACGGCACCACCGGCGTGGCGCACGTGCTCGAACACATGATGTTCAAGGGCACGCAGACAGTGCCGCCGGGCGAGTTCTCCAGGCGCATCGCTGCCGCCGGCGGCCGTGAGAACGCCTTTACCAGCCGCGATCACACGGCGTATTTCCAGCAGATGCAGAAAGACCGGCTGGCGCTGTCGATGCAGTTGGAGGCCGACCGCATGGCCAACCTCGTCATCAGCGACGCGCTGTTCGCCAAGGAAATCCAGGTGGTGATGGAGGAACGCCGGCTGCGCACCGACGACCAGCCGCAATCGGTGGTGTACGAGCGCCTGATGGCGACGGCCTACCAGGCGCATCCCTACCGCCGCCCCATCATCGGCTGGATGGACGATCTATCGAACATGACCGGACAGGACGCGCGCGACTGGTATGCGCGCTGGTATGCGCCCAACAACGCCACGCTGGTGGTGGCGGGCGACGTCAAGGCCGACGAGGTGATCGCACTGGCCAAGCGTCATTTCGGTGCGCTGCCGGCGCGCGCGCTGCCGCCGCGCAAGCCGCAGGACGAGCCTGCGCAGCTTGGCGAGAAGCGCATCGTGGTCAAGGCGCCGGCGCAGCTGTCCTATCTGCTGATGGCCTGGCATGTGCCCACGCTCAAGGATTGGGAGCAGGACACCGCGCCGTACGCGCTGCAGATTCTCGCGGGCGTCCTCTCTGGCAACGATTCGGCGCGGCTGCAAAAATCGCTGGTCAAGACCCGACAGATCGCGGTGAACGCGAGCGCGGGTTACGACGCCGTTGCACGCGGGCCGGGCATGTTCATGATCGACGCGACACCGGCGCCGGGCAAATCGGCAGCGGCGCTGGAAAAAACCATCCGCGAGGAGGTGCGGCGCATCCAGCGCGACGGCATCAACCAGGCGGAACTCGCGCGGGTCAAGGCGCAGGTCATCGCGGCTGACGTCTATCAGCGCGATTCGCTGTTTTATCAGGCCATGCAGCTGGGCGAGTACGTGACCGCCGGCCTGCCGCCCGAGGCGCTGGCGCGGCGGGCCGACAAGTTGCGCGCGGTGACCGCCCAGGAGGTACAGGCCGCCGCTCGGCAGTGGCTGCAGGACGACCGGTTGAGCGTAGCCGAGCTCGACCCGCAGCCTCTCCAGGCCAAGGCGCAGCGCGCCGCCATGCCGGGAGTGCGCCATGTCAATTAAGGCCATCTCGATGCAACGCTTCTTTTTCGTCCTGCTGCTGAGCCTGCCGCTGTCGGCGCAGGCTGCGCTGGCCATCCAGCACTGGCAAACGCCGCAGGGCGCGCGGGTGGTCTTCGTCGAAAGCCACGAGCTGCCGATGCTCGATATCTCGGTGGATTTCCCCGCCGGCAGTGCGCGCGATCCCGCCGGCAAGGCAGGGCTTGCCCATCTGACGCACGGCCTGCTCGATCAGGGCGCGGGCGGCCTTTCCGATACCGCCATCGCCCATCGCCTGGCCGATGTGGGGGCCGTGTTGTCGGGGAGTCTCGACCGTGACCGTGCCGGCGTCACGCTCCGCACCCTGTCGTCCGCCGCCGAAAAGACGGCCGCGCTCGAGATGCTGGCGCGCGTGCTGCAACGGCCCGATTTTCCGCAGGCGGTGATCAAGCGCGAGAAACAGCGCCTGATTGCCGCCATCCGCGAAGCCGAGGCCGATCCCGGCACGGTTGCCGGCAAGGCGTTTTATCGCGCGCTCTACGGCACGCACCCTTATGCGCACGACGAGGCGGGCGACCCTGACGCCATTGCACGGCTGACGCGGGGCGATCTGCAGGCGTTTTATCGCGCGCATTACAGCGCGTCCAACGCCGTGATTTCGCTGGTCGGCGACATTCCCCGCGCCGAGGCCGAGGCCATCGCCGCGCGCCTGGCGGCCGGTTTGCCCAGGGGCGCGGCGGTGCCGCCGCTGCCCGGCCCTGCGCCTGCCGCAGCATCGGCCACGCGCATTGCCCATCCTTCCACGCAAAGCCATGTGCTGGTAGGGGCGGTGGGCGTGGCGCGCAGCGATCCCGATTACTTCCCGCTGTATGTCGGCAACTATGTGCTGGGCGGCGGCGGCTTCGATTCGCGGCTGATGCGCGAGGTGCGCGACAAGCGCGGTTACGCCTACAGCGCCTACAGCTATTTCATGCCGATGGTTGAGGCCGGACCGTTCCAGCTCGGCCTGCAGACCAAGCTGGAGCAGACCGACGACGCGCTCAAGGTGGCGCAGGCGACGCTGCGGCAGTTCATCGCCGACGGCCCCAGCGAGGCTGAACTCGACCAGGCCAAATCCAACCTCACCGGCGGATTTCCGCTGCGCATCGACAGCAACAGGAAAATCCTCGATTACCTGGCGGTGATCGGCTTTTACCGGCTGCCGCTGGATTATCTGGATACCTGGGTCGCCAAAGTCGAGGCAGTCGACGTGGCAGCGGTGAAACAGGCGTTTGCCCGCCGCATCGATCCCGACAAACTGGTGACCGTGGTGGTGGGGGCGGCGGGCAATGCTCGCTAAACGCGCGCCGCCGCAGCGGGCGCACGGCGCGCCCAACCGCGTGCGCATCATCGGCGGGCAATACCGCCGGCGGCTGCTGGATTTTCCCGACAGCACCGGTTTGCGTCCGACCCCCGACCGCGTGCGCGAGACGCTGTTCAACTGGCTGGGGCAGGATCTGCCCGGCTGGATTTGCCTGGACCTGTTTGCCGGCAGCGGTGCGCTGGGTTTCGAAGCGGTGTCGCGCGGGGCGGAGCGCGTCGTCATGATCGAGCGCGATTCCAGGGCGATCGGTGCGCTGGAAAAAAACCGTGCCACGCTCGGCGCCAGCCAGGTCGACATCCTGCGGGCCGATGCACTGGCTTGGCTGGCGAACAGCCGCGAAACCTTCGATCTGATTTTCGTCGACCCGCCGTTCGACAGCGGACTGGCCGGAGCGGCACTCGCCGAACTGGCGCGCCATCTCAAACCCGGTGGCCAGGCGTATATCGAGCAGGCGGACCCGGTGGTCGCGCCACCGGGGCTGATCGTCCACCGCAGCGGGCGCGCGGGGCGCTCGCATTTTGCGCTCCTCGTTAAGGAATAAGCGATGCTGACCGCTGTCTATCCCGGTACTTTCGATCCCATCACGCGCGGCCATGAAGACCTGGTGCGGCGTGCGGTACGGCTGTTCGATCATGTCGTGGTCGCGGTGGCCGAGTCGCGCAACAAGCGCCCTTTCTTCAGTATGGAGGAACGGGTGGCGATGACGCGCGACGTGCTGGCCGACGTGCCGCAGGTACGGGTGGAAGGCTTTTCCGGCCTGCTGATCGACTTTGTCGCCGAACAGGGGGCGATTGCGGTGTTGCGGGGATTGCGTGCGGCGTCCGACTTCGAATACGAATTCCAGCTGGCGGGGATGAACCGCAATCTCAAGCCCGATATCGAAACGCTGTTCCTCACCCCGTCGGATCAATACATGTTCATTTCCGCCAGCATGATCCGCGAGATCGCGCAGTTGGGCGGCGACGTGACGCCCTTTGTCCACCCATTGGTGGCGCGGCGATTAAGTGAGAAAATAAGCAGAAACTGATATGACCCGGAGAATGCCATGTCGATGATGATCACGGACGAATGCATCAATTGCGACGTCTGCCTGCCCGAATGCCCCAACGAAGCCATTTCCCAGGGCGATGAGATCTATATCATCGATCCCAACAAGTGCACCGAGTGCGTCGGCCACTTCGATACGCCGCAATGCGTGGAGGTGTGCCCGGTCGACTGCATTCCACTGAATCCGGATTACCCTGAAACGCGGGAGCAATTGCAGGAGAAATTCCTGCGCCTGACTGCTGGCAAGTAAACGCTCAGGCCATTCTGGCCAGCTGCGCCGCGTCCAGCTCGCCGGTCAGGGCATCGGCGACGCGCATGTTGATGCGCGCCAGATGCTCCAGTTGATCACTTACGGTACCGCTTGACGCGTCCAGTTCAGCGATGCGCTCGTCCAGCGTTTCGGTCGCGGCGTGAATGCGGCTGACGCTATCCAGCCGGCGCTTCAACTGGCTCTTGTGTTCCCGCACCTGGGTTTCCATCGGTGCGATCAGCGCCTTCAGCCAGGCTTCGGTCTCGCTGTTGGCCAGTTCGAATACCTGCACCACCTTGCTGGCGAGCGTTTCGAAAAAGCGCGTGGTCAACTGGCTCTGGCCCACGGTCAGCATCTTGAACACGGTGTTGAAACGTTCGTCGAAGATACGTTCCAGCCGCGCCATTTCCTTGCGGTATTTGCGCAGGCTGTGGTCGGGCGGGTTGACCGCCGCCAGCCCGTGTTCGTCGCTGAATTTCTGGTACATCGCCGTCATCATGGCGCGGATTTCCTGAATGAGCGCGGCAGCGGCATCCAGATTGCCATCCAGCTGGTGGAAGAAACGCCCCATCGCATCGAGCAGGCCGGTGCTGAAGCGGCTTTCCTCCATCGCCTGCCGGGCGAGGCGCACCTCGCTGCCCAGTGTCCGCATGCCCAACCGCTGGCGTAGCGCATCGACCTGCGAAGCGTACACATTGCGTAGCGCGTTGAACTGCTGCAGGCCATGCTCGAACTGCTGCTTGTCCTCGTTGGCCTTGACCATCATGTGCTGGATGACGTCGCGGTTCTTGCCGCGCAGCCCCTGCAGTTCCTCGATCTGATCCTGGATGCCGGCGAGCCGTGTTTCCAGGAGCTCGGTGGCCCTGATCACAACGTCCTCCACCACCGCCTGGGCTGACTCGCTGACCAGCGCCTGCTTGCAGGGGAGCAGTTCCTGGGTCAGGGCCGCCTCCAGATCAGGCAGCCGGCTTTTCGCCAGCAGGGCTGCATCGCCACGCACCTTGGCGACCAGCGCCTTATGCGCCGACACCGGGTAAACCTGGGCGGCCGGCAGGTCGAGCAGCGCAGCGCTGCCGGCGACCTGCCTGGCGATTTCGGCGTCGATTTCGGGCGGCGTCTTGAGTTCGTCCCACAGTCCGTCGATCTTGTTCAATACCACCAGCCGGGCCCGGCTGGCGGCCTGTACCGGCGCGATGTGCTGGCGCCAGATTTCGATGTCCGATTTGGTGACCCCGGTGTCGGCGGCCAGCAGGAACAGGACCGCATGGGCGTTGGGTAGCAGGTTGAGCGTCAGTTCCGGTTCGGTGCCGATGGCATTGAGTCCCGGCGTGTCGAGAATGACCAGGCCCTGCTTCAGCAGCGGATGCGGAAAATTGATCAGCGCGTGACGCCAGCGCGGAATCGCAATGCTGCCGTCGCGCGCCAGGTTGCGCGCGGCTTCCTCGTCCAGGGGGTTGAGCAGGCCGTAGGCCTCGGCGGTGGCCGCGTCGACGTCGACCGTGTCGGCCAGTTGCATCAGCGTCGCACTCATGTCGTCGGCGGAATCGAGATTGAGCGGAAATTCGGTCCAGGCGGCAGGGTCGTGCTTGAAGTCGCCGATGCTGCCTGCGCGGGTCTTGGTGTCGATCGGCAACAGCCGCAGTGACGGCCGCAGGGTGGGGGTGTAATACAGCTCGGTGGGGCACATGGTGGTGCGCCCGGCGGACGACGGCAGCACGCGCTGGCGGTAATCCGAAAAGAAAATCGCGTTGATCAGTTCGGACTTGCCGCGCGAAAACTCGGCGACGAAGGCCACGTTGAGCGTGTCTTCCTGCAGGCGGCCCAGCAGCTGGCCAAGCCGCATCCCGGATTCGGCGTCGCCCAGTTGCTGCGTGTCGAGCCAGTCGCGCAGCGCTTCGATGCGCACGTACACGGCGTCGCGCCAGGCGCTGTAACGCTCGAATTCGTCAACCAGGGTGGTCGGTTTCATGCGGGGGATCACCGGGTAAGTCACGGTCAGTTAGCGACATGTTAATGACAAACTTGATCGATGCGGCAGGTGGCTCAATGCTGGCAGCAGGGACAGTAGAAGCTCGCACGCTGGCCCTGCACGATGCGGCGTATCGGGGTGGCGCAGACCCTGCACGGCTGGCCCGCGCGGTCGTAGACCCGTGTTTGCAGCTGGAAATAGCCGAGTTCGCCGCTGCTGTGGACGTAATCGCGCAGCGAACTGCCGCCCGCGGCGATGGCCGCTGTCAGCACCTGCTTGATCGCCGCCGCCAGCCGTGCGCAGGCGGGGCGGCTGAGGCGGCGCGCGGCGGTGGCGGGACGGATGCCGGCGTGAAACAGCGACTCGGATGCGTAGATATTGCCGACGCCGACCACGACCCCGGCATCCATGATGACCTGTTTGATGGCGGTACTACGGCGTCGACACTGCGCGTGCAGGTAGGCCGCGTCGAACGCCGAAGTGAGCGGTTCCGGCCCGAGATGGGCCAGCAGCGGATGCCGTGCCGCGTCGTGGGTCCACAACACCGCGCCGAAGCGGCGCGGGTCGCGCAGCCGCAGCGTGGTGCCGTCGTCGAACACCCAGTCGATATGGTCGTGCAGGGCGGCGGGCTCGCCGGGCTCTGCAAAGCGCAGGCTGCCCGACATGCCCAGATGCACGATCTGGGTCGCCGCGCCAAAGTCGAACAGCAGGTATTTGCCGCGCCGGCAGATATCCCTGAGCATCAACCCCGCCAGCAGCGTTTCCAGATCGTCCGGTACCGGCCAGCGCAGACGTGGGTTGCGTATCGCAATGCGCGCGAGCGTACGACCTTGCAGACGCGGCAACAGCCCCAGGCGGGTGGTTTCGACTTCGGGTAATTCAGGCATGGCGCGATCGGGATCGAGTATGGCGTGGCAGTAAACAGGGCGTCGATGCAAGGCCGGCATCGTTCACGAAGTGGGCCCGCAAGCCGGAGCTGGACCGAACTTCATATTCTAGGGCCTATTAACGCTCGTTTCACCCCTGCGCCGGGGCGGTTTCCGGCGTGCCCGGATATTGAACAGGCGCATTCTCTCTTGCCGTTGTGCCCGACGGCGTCGGCAGGCCATTCACGGTGCCAGGCAGTGCAAAGCTGGAGCGGGCTTCATCGACGCAGATTTCGAGTGAACCTTGCTTGCGGGCAGGCCTCGAAAGCTTAGAATCGTGACAGCAACTCCACCAAGGCGACCTACATGACCCACCTCAACGTTCTCCCACTCTGTGCAGCGCTGGCGCTCGCGACCGCGTGCAGCCAGCCTGGCGTCAAAGCGTCGCAGCCGATGGTGGCGGAAACCCAGGCAGCGCCGGCTGTCGTCGCGGAAACGCAGGCGCCGCAATCTGCCGTGGTAGCGGGCGAAGCAGTCGCCGATCCTGTTGCAGAAGCGGCTGCCAAGGCACAGGCTGCGCTGCCCAGGCAGCCGCTCACTCCAGAAATCCTGTTCAAGTTTCTGGTGGCAGAGGTGGCGGGACAGCGGGGTGCGATCGGTGTTGCCAACTCGACCTATCTCGATCTGGCGCGGCAGACGCGTGATCCGCGCGTCGCCCGTCGAGCGGTAGAGGTCGCGATGTTTGCGCGCGACCAGGCAGGGGCGCTGGAGGCCACCCGGCTGTGGGCGGCGACGGAGCAGGACTCGGAACGCGCACAGCAGACCCTGGCGGCCTTGTTGCTGGGCGAGGGCCGGTTCGACGAGGCTGAACCCCTGCTGAAAACCCTGTTGAAACAGGATGCGGCCAACGGCTTTCTGCATCTGTCGGCGCTGACGGGCAAGCTGCGCGACACCCAGACTGTCCTGGAGCTGGTCGAACGCCTGGCAGCGGATTATCCGGAATTGCCGGAAGCGCGCTTTGCCGTCGCGCAGGCCGCAGCCAGTGCCGGCCGCTTCGATGCGGCAGTCGCGGCCTTGCAGCAGGCCGACAGCCTGCGTCCCGGCTGGGAGCCTGCGGCGTTGCTGCGTGTGCAGATACTGGGCAGGACTTCGCGCGCCGATGCGCTGGCCTTCATGCGCAGCTTCCTGGCGACCCACGCGGATGCACGCGAAGTGCGGCTGACCTATGCACGCACCTTGGTCAATGCCAATCAGTTCGCCGAAGCGCGCGTCGAATTCACCCGTCTGATGGGCGATTTTCCGCGCAATGCCGAAGTAAGTCTGGCCGCGGGTTTGCTCTCCATGCAAATGGGTGATTTCGACGCAGCCCGCGATTTGCTGGCCCGGACCCTGGAATACAACCCGCGCGACCCGGATACCGTGCGGTACTACCAGGGGCAGCTGGCCGAACAGATGAAACAGCCCGAGACGGCGGCCGCTTTCTACGCCGAAGTCAAGGCGGGCAATTATATGGTTCCCGCGCGTGCGCGCCAGGCCGCGCTGCTGGCGCAGGCAGGCAGGCATGATGACGCGCGTGCGCTGCTGGCTGCCACACAGGGTGAAAACGACGGGCAAAATGTGCGGTTGATTCAGGCGCAGGCTGAACTGATGCGCGACAGCAAGGCGCATGCGGCAGGTTTCGACATACTGTCGAATGGACTCAAGCGTTATCCCGATTCGGCGGATTTGCTGTACGACCGTGCCATGGCCGCGGAAAAACTCGGCAAGCTGGACGTGCTGGAAGCGGATCTGCGTCGCGTGATCACGCTGCGTCCCGGCGATGCCCAGGCCTACAACGCGCTGGGCTACACGCTGGCCGACCGCACCGACCGCCTTGCCGAAGCGATCGCCCTGCTGGACAAGGCGCTGGCGCTGGCTCCGGAAGACCCCTTCATCCTGGATAGCGTGGGTTGGGCGCAATACCGTTCGGGCGATCTGACGCGTGCGCAGGAATATCTGGAACGCGCCTACAAGGCGCGCCCCGATCCCGAAATCGCCGCCCATCTGGGCGAGGTGCTATGGGCGCGCGGACAGCGCGACGAGGCAGGCAAGCTGTGGCAGACCAGCCTGCAAACCCATCCGCAGAACGAGGTGCTGCTGGAAACCCTGCGCCGGTTGAAGCCCTGATGAGACGTCTGCTGGCGGCATTGCTGCTGACGCTGGCGGCCGGCTGCGCGTCCGTGTCGCCCACCGTTCCCACTGTTGCGTTGCCCCATGCCAACTGGACGCTGCAGGGGCGCATCGGCGTCCAGGCGGGCGAACAGAGCCTGTCGGGGAATATCCGCTGGCAGCATCGCGTGGAAGCGGATGAGGTATTGCTGATTTCGCCGCTGGGGCAGGGCGTGGCGCGCATCGTGCGTAACGCCGATGGGGTGACGCTTGAAGCGCCGAATCAGTCGCCACGCCACGCACCCGATGCCGAGTCCCTGACGCGCGAGGCTCTCGGTTATGCGCTGCCGGTGGCGGGCCTGGCATGGTGGGTACAGGCGCGTCCCGACCCCGGGCGCAGCTTCGAGGCCACGCACGACGGCAGCGGACGCATCGTGCAACTCAAGCAGGATGGCTGGGTGATCGATTATCTGCAATACGCCGCCGATGCGCGTCCGCGCAAGCTGGTGGTGGCGCGCGAGGGGCTGGAAATCCGTCTGGTGGCGGACAGCTGGCAAGCCGAATGAGCCACGCCTATCCCGCCCCCGCCAAGCTCAACCTGTTCCTGCATGTTATCGGCCGGCGCACCGATGGCTACCACCTGCTGCAAAGCGTGTTTCGCCTGATTGACCGTGCCGACACCGTGCATCTTGAATTGCGCGGCGACGGTCGCGTGGTGCGCGAAGACGACCTGCCCGGGGTGCCCGAAGACCGCGATCTGAGCGTGCGCGCGGCGCGCCTGCTGCAGGCGCATGCACCTGCAGGCGCCGGAGTGAGCATTCGTCTCGACAAGGCGCTGCCGATGGGGGGCGGACTCGGTGGCGGCAGCTCCGATGCGGCCACCGTGCTGCTCGCCCTGAACCGCCTGTGGCAGGTCAACCTGCCGCGTGAAACCCTGCAAAAGCTGGCGCTGCAACTGGGTGCCGACGTACCGGTGTTCGTGTTCGGCCAGACCGCGTTTGCCGAGGGCGTGGGCGAAATCCTGCGTCCGGCGAGTGCGCCGCCGGCATGGTATGTGGTACTAACGCCACCCGTGCAGGTGCCGACCGCTGCAATTTTTGCAGCGCCGGAATTGACACGTAACACGCCAGCCCTCAAAATGGCGCCCTTTTCCGCAGGCATGGGTCATACGACCTTACACGGGCTTCGGTCCGTAGAAAGTCGAAGTCCCCTCGCGGGGCATAACGACCTGCAGCCCGTGGTCGTCAGCCGCTATCCTGAAGTTGCCCGTCATCTCGAATGGCTGGCGCAGTTCGGCGAGGCGCGTATGACCGGATCGGGTGCCTGCGTGTTTGCAGCGTTTGGAACGGAAGAGGCGGCACAAGGCGTGCTGCGTCAACTGCCCGAGACGATGCAGGGTTTTGTGGCGCAGGGTCTCGACAGGCATCCCCTGTACGATTTTTGCGCCGGGTAGTGCCCATTGGGGAGTCGCCAAGTGGTAAGGCATCGGATTTTGATTCCGACATTCGCAGGTTCGATCCCTGCCTCCCCAGCCAGTTAAGCGAGCAGCCGCCAGTGGCGGCTGTTTTTGTTGTAGTGCGGACCAGCCAAAACGCCGGAGACTCGCGTGTCCATAGACAATCTGATGGTGTTCAGCGGGAATGCCAACCCGCGTTTAGCCAGTGATGTGGTGCGTCATCTCAATATCCATCTCGGGCGTGCCACGGTGTCGCGTTTCTCCGATGGCGAGGTGATGGTCGAAATCCTCGAGAACGTGCGCGGCAAGGACGTGTTCGTGCTGCAGTCGACCTGCCAGCCGACCAACGACACCCTGATGGAAGTGATGGTGATGGTCGATGCACTGAAGCGCGCCTCGGCTGCGCGCATCACGGCGGCGATCCCGTATTACGGCTACGCGCGGCAGGATCGGCGCACCCGCTCGGCGCGGGTGGCGATCACCGCCAAGGTGGTGGCCAACATGCTGCAGGGCGTGGGCGTAGACCGCCTGCTGACGATGGACCTGCATTCGGACCAGATCCAGGGATTCTTCGACATCCCGGTCGACAACATTTATTCCAGCCCGATCCTGCTGGGTGACATCTGGAAGCGCGACCATCCGAACCTGATGGTGGTGTCGCCGGATGTGGGCGGGGTGGTGCGGGCGCGGGCAATCGCCAAGCGGCTGGAGTGCGATCTGGCGATCATCGACAAGCGCCGCCCCAAGCCCAACGTGGCGAAGGTGATGCACATCATCGGCGACGTCAAGGACCGCACCTGCATCATCATGGATGACATGGTCGACACCGCCAACACGCTGTGCGAGGCGGCCACCGCGCTGAAGGGGCACGGTGCGAAAAAGGTCATGGCGTATTGCACCCATGCCGTGCTGTCCGGCAGCGCCGCTGAGCGCGTGACGAATTCCGCGCTCGACGAGCTGGTGGTGACCGACACCATTCCGCTGCGCGACGACGCGCGCGCATGCAAGAAAATCCGGCAATTGTCGGTGGCTGAATTGCTGGCGGAGACCATCCGCCGCATCAGCAACGAGGATTCCGTCAGTTCGCTTTTCATCGAGTAGGGCTGGCTGAATGCCCCTGGTCGCGGGGGCTTTTTGGGCATGCATTGACCATTTTCGGCAATGCATCATCAAGCAGTTAATTGGAGAGAACCTATGAATATCGAAGTCATCGCTGCCAAGCGTGAGCTGCAAGGTACGGGTGCGAGCCGCCGTCTGCGTCACGCGGGCAAGGTCCCCGGCATCGTCTACGGCGGTACGGCCGCCCCGGTGCAGATCGAGCTGGATCACAACGCGCTGTACCACGCACTGCGCAAGGAAGCTTTCCACGCCTCCGTGCTGACGCTGAACCTCGACGGCGCCAAGGAATCGGTGCTGCTGCGCGATACGCAATGGCATCCCTACAAGCAGCAGGTGTTGCACGTCGACTTCCAGCGCGTCGACAAGGATCACAAGATCCACGTCAAGGTGCCGCTGCACTTCCTCAATGCCGATGTGGCGCCGGGCGTCAAGACCGGCGGCGGCAAACCGCACCACATCGTGACCGAGCTCGACGTGCAGTGCCTGCCCGGCAGCCTGCCTGAGTTCATCGGGGTCGACATGGGCCAGCTCGAAGTCGGTCATTCGATCCATGCGAACGATCTGAAATTGCCCGCAGGGGTTGAACTGGTTGCGCACGTCAAGCAGGAAAACCCTGCGGTGGCGTCAATCAACGCGCCCAAGGGTGGTGGCACTGAAGAGGCGCCCGCGGCGCCTGCGGCGTAACCAGGCTGCGCAATTTCCGGGAGTTTTCATCCCGGTGATTGTGTGCCATGTGCGGCATGACAGCGCCTCGCCTGATTGTCGGCCTCGGTAACCCAGGGCGCGACTACGAAGAAACCCGGCACAATGCCGGGTTTTGGTTTTGCGCGTCTCTCGCGCAGGCGTGGGGCATTCCGCTGGCGCATGAATCGCGCTTTCATGGCATTGTCGGGTGCCGTCCCGGAAACGTCTGGATGCTGCTGCCGCAGACCTTCATGAATCGCTCCGGCCAGGCGGTCGGGGCGCTCGCGCGCTTTCATCGCATCGCCCCGGCCGAAATTCTGGTGGTGCACGACGAGCTCGACATCCCGCCCGGCCAGTTACGCCTCAAGTTCGGCGGAGGCATGGGCGGGCACAACGGCTTGAAAGACATCACCTCGCATCTGGGGACGCAGGACTACTGGCGGCTGCGCATCGGCATCGGCCATCCCGGCGACCGCAATGAGGTCGTGAATTACGTCCTGAAGCCACCGCGCCGCGAGGAGCAGCGCGAGATCGATGCAGCGATCGAACGTGCGGTCGGCCTCATGCCGCTGATCGAGCAGGGCGAGTGGAACGCGGCGACCCAGCGCGCCAATACCAACCCCTCAGCCAAACCCAAACAGGAAATCCCATGAGTCTCAAATGCGCCATCGTCGGATTGCCCAATGTCGGCAAATCCACGCTTTTCAATGCGTTGACCCAGGCAGGCATCGCAGCGGAAAACTATCCTTTCTGCACCATTGAGCCGAATACCGGCGTGGTCGAAGTACCCGATCCACGTCTGGCGGCGCTGGCGCAGATCATTAATCCACAAAAAATTGTCCCGGCCATTGTCGAGTTCGTGGATATTGCGGGCCTGGTCGCGGGGGCGTCCAAAGGCGAGGGGCTGGGCAACCAGTTTCTTGCCAATATTCGTGAAACGGACGCGATCTGCCACGTGGTTCGCTGCTTTCACGATGAAAACGTGATCCATGTCGCCGGCAAGGTCGACCCGCTGTCCGATGTGGAAACCATCGCCACCGAGCTGGCATTGGCCGATCTGGCAAGTGCCGAAAAAGCACTGGCGCGCTATGAGAAACCCGCCCGGGCTGGCGACAAGGATGCGCAGAAAATGGTTGCGGCCCTGAAGCCCGTGGTCGCCACCCTGAACGAAGGCCGCCCCGCTCGCGCCGCCGGACTGGATGCGGAGGGGCTGGCCGCGATCAAATCCCTGTGCCTGATGACGGTAAAACCCACGCTCTATGTCGCCAATGTGGCCGAGGATGGCTTCCACGATAACCCCATGCTCGATGCCCTGTGCGCGTTTGCCGAAAAAGAGGGCGCACCGGTAGTGCCGGTTTGCGCGGCGCTGGAGGCCGAGCTGCAGGAATTGTCGCCGCAGGAACGTGTGGAATACCTGAAAGAGCTCGGCTGGGATGAACCGGGGTTGAATCGCCTGATTCGCGCCGCCTACGATCTGCTCGGCCTGCAGACCTACTTCACCGCCGGCGTGAAGGAAGTACGCGCCTGGACTATCCGTAAGGGCGACACCGCACCGCAGGCGGCGGGGGTCATCCACACCGACTTCGAGCGTGGCTTCATTCGCGCGCAGACCATCTCGTTCGAGGATTTCGTCGCCTGCAAGGGCGAGCAGGGCGCCAAGGAAGCCGGTAGGATGCGTGCCGAGGGCAAGGAATATATCGTCAAGGACGGCGATGTCCTGAATTTCCTGTTCAACGTGTGAGATTCGGTATGGGGAACGGGGAGTTTTCATGCGGGGTGTTTGACAGGGGCTTCTGAAAGACCCTATAATTTCGCGCTTCGTTTGGGTGGGGTTCCCGAGCGGTCAAAGGGATCAGACTGTAAATCTGACGGCTCTGCCTTCGAAGGTTCGAATCCTTCCCCCACCACCAGTTTTTTGCAGTTCGAGCGGGGCTAAGCGGGTGGAGCGTGGTTGTTGACGCTTTAGCGGCTTTACAACCACGATCTACCCCTTGCGGGTGTAGCTCAATGGTAGAGCTGAAGCCTTCCAAGCTTAAGACGAGGGTTCGATTCCCTTCACCCGCTCCAGTTTTGTGTGGGCTTATTTGGTAGTAAGTCCGAAGCCCATGTAGCTCAGTGGCAGAGCACTCCCTTGGTAAGGGAGAGGTCGGCAGTTCAATCCTGCCCATGGGCACCATGTTTTGCGTATCGGCCAGGATGGCGGGCGGTGCGCCGGTTTGAAAAGCGGTTCTTGTGCAAATTTGAGGGGTACTTGAAATGGCTAAGGAAAAATTCGAGCGGACCAAGCCGCACGTAAACGTAGGCACGATTGGACACGTTGACCACGGCAAGACCACCTTGACCGCGGCGATCACCACCATTCTGTCGAAGAAATTTGGCGGTGCTGCCAAGAAGTACGACGAGATTGACAACTCGCCGGAAGAGAAGGCGCGCGGCATCACCATCAACACCTCCCACGTCGAGTACGAGACCGCGAAGCGTCACTACGCCCACGTCGACTGCCCGGGCCACGCCGACTACGTCAAGAACATGATCACCGGTGCCGCGCAGATGGACGGTGCCATCCTTGTCGTTTCCTCTGCTGATGGCCCCATGCCGCAGACCCGCGAGCACATCCTGCTTGCCCGTCAGGTCGGCGTGCCCTACATCATCGTCTACATGAACAAGGCCGACATGGTCGACGACGCCGAGCTGCTCGAGCTCGTCGAAATGGAAGTCCGCGAACTGCTGTCCAAGTACGACTTTCCGGGCGACGACACCCCCATCATCGTTGGTAGCGCGCTGAAGGCCCTTGAAGGCGACCAGAGCGACATCGGCGAGCCCAGCATCATCAAGCTGGCCGAAGCGCTTGACAGCTACATTCCCGAGCCCGAGCGCGCCATCGACCGTCCCTTCCTGATGCCTGTTGAAGACGTCTTCTCCATCTCCGGTCGCGGCACCGTCGTCACCGGCCGTGTCGAACGCGGTGTCATCAAGGTTGGTGAAGAGATCGAGATTGTCGGCATCGTTCCGACCGTCAAGACCACCTGCACCGGCGTCGAGATGTTCAGGAAGCTGCTCGACCAGGGCCAGGCTGGCGACAACGTTGGCGTGTTGCTGCGCGGCACCAAGCGTGAAGAAGTCCAGCGCGGCCAGGTTCTGGCCAAGCCCGGCTCCATCAAGCCGCACACCAAGTTCAGCGCCGAGATTTACGTCCTGTCGAAAGACGAAGGCGGCCGTCATACGCCGTTCTTCAACGGCTACCGTCCGCAGTTCTATTTCCGCACCACCGACGTCACTGGCAGCATTGAGCTGCCGGCCGGCACCGAGATGGTGATGCCTGGTGACAACGTCAGCATCAAGGTTTCGCTGATCCAGCCGATCGCCATGGACGAAGGCTTGCGCTTCGCCATCCGCGAAGGCGGCCGCACCGTCGGTGCAGGCGTCGTGGCCAAGATCGAAGAGTAAGGC
>NZ_AQWL01000003.1 GCF_000376425.1 Thiobacillus denitrificans DSM 12475
GATGCTAAAGCACGCGATATTTCTTCGCGTTCAGCTAATGTCAGCGTCAAGCTCGATCGGTGTCGTGGCGCCGGGCTTATCCCGCCGGTCTCAGCCAGTATGCGTTGTATGGATGAGTGGTTTCGATCAAACAACTGGGCGATCTGTTGAAGGGACTCCCCTTTCCTCCAACGTTCCCACATCAAGGCTTTCTGGCTTTCCGTGTAATAGATCCGAGGTCTTCGTTTCATCTGCAACACTCCTTCTGCTTACGCAGTCTCTAGTGTGTTGCATCCACCGGTTGAATCCGCCGATGCAATACCGCCCAGTCTTATGGCCATTTCGGTTCCACAGACTAGACACAAATCAGGTAGTGGCCATTAGTGAATCCGGGGACCATGCATTCCTTTCTCAAGAGGAGCTTCAGGCTCTGGTGTATACACCGACCAACCTACCGATAGACCGCTTCGCAGAACTCAAATCAAAGTTTTTCCTCGGGCAAGAAGGGGCGATAGGACTACCACGCCTGCTTGCATCCCGTATCGCCGCTAAGAAAGAGTCGGTTCTTGGAGGACCATCTCTCCATTTGTTGGTACCAACCCTTCAGTGCGCCCATTCATGCCGCTACTGCCAAGTCAGCCGGTCCTTGGATGACAACGGATTTTCCATGTCCTTCGAACAACTCGATGCGGCATGCGACACCATTTTTCAAAGTCCTTCTCAAACGCTTACCGTTGAACTCCAAGGGGGAGACCCCCTACTCCGCTTTGACTTGGTCAGACACGCTATCAGCCGCGTCGCTGCGCGTAACAAGCTCGAGCGCCGGAACCTGAGGTTTGTCATCGCATCAACTTTGCACCAGTTGGACGAAGAGATGTGTGCTTTTTTTAGGGAGCACCAGGTTTATCTGTCCACCAGCATTGATGGTCCGGCTGAGTTGCATAACAAGAACAGGCCCTTGCCCTCGCGCGACTCTTACGAAAGGACCATGGCCGGTATCGGCTTGGCGAGGGAATGGCTGGGACAGGATTCAGTGTCAGCGCTCATGACGACCACCAAGGAGTCATTGCGGGAGCCCGAGGCAATCGTTGATGAGTATGTAAAGCTCGGCTTCAACGAGATATTCCTCCGGCCTCTTAGTGCACATGGATTTGCCAAGCGCAACGAACGTGTCCTTGGTTACTCGCTGAATGAGTTTTGTGCGTTCTACGAAAAAGCGTTTGAGCGGGTCCTCCACTGGAATCGAAACGGGATTCCAATTCGTGAGGTCTCCGCTTGTTTGGCTTTTAACAAGATTCTCAGCCCATTCGATGCCGGGTACGTTGACCTCCAGAGCCCGACAGGAGCCGGCCTTGGGGCTCTGGTGTACAACTATGATGGCTATGTTTACCCCAGCGATGAAGCGCGGATGCTTGCCGAAACGGGCGACACTTCACTGCGGTTGGGCCGTATAGGCGATTCACTTGGGACCTTGCTCACAGGTCCGGTGGCGAGGAATTTGGTGAGTTCCAGTTTGGTTCGATACGTTCCAGGATGCCGCGAATGCGCATTCAACACCTACTGTGGTCCGGACCCCATAAGCACGTACAACCAATTTGGCACAATGGATGCGCCTGTCTATCAAACAGAGCATTGCAAGCGTCAGATGTGGATGTTCGACTATTTGTTTCGGCGTCTGCAGGATGCCGATTCGTGGTTTATGGATTTGGCTCATGACTGGGCCATTCCGCAACCATCGATGGAGCAGCGCTGATGCGTACGGCTCCTGCTGACATCAAAGGATTCGCCTATCGAACCGTGATGAGGGTAACGGAGCTTCCCACTGTAGCAAGGGAATGGAGACCCGACCTTAACCTCTTGGTCAGAGTCGCTTCCAGTACTGACATGGAGGCCCTGACCCAGCTTGGTAAAGCTGGGGTCTCCAATTTGGCCCTCCTTACTGCTGAGCCTAGCCTGTACGAAAAATCTGAATTTCCGAGTGTCCTGGAACTGGTCGAGCCGTTGAATGAAGGGGACGTGGCGGAAGTGACGCCTGGACGAACCGGCGTCCATGTCCTGTTTCGGGAATCCGATGTTCATCACACCGTGTTCCTGACCAACCGATGCAATAGTCGTTGCCTGATGTGCTCTCAGCCCCCAACGCGCCAAGATGATTCCTGGCTTGCTGATGAGGCCATCAGGGTGGCGATGCACATGCGCATTTCCCCTAAGACTGTCGGATTCACAGGTGGCGAGCCCCTCATCCTCGGAGGCAAACTCCGCGAGGTAATAGATGCGTTTGCTACGTCCCACCCAGATACAAAGGTAGATTTGCTTACCAACGGTCGCCTGCTAGCTGACCCCCTGCTCGCGCATGACCTGCTGAGTGATATGCGGCATCCAATTACCTGGTTGGTGCCGTTGTATGGCCATGCTGATTTCCTTCATGACTTTGTAGTGCAGGCACCAGGAGCATTCGACCAGACAATTGGTGGACTGCTGACCCTTCATTCCCATGGACAGCGGATACAGCTCCGCATTGTCTTGGTAGAGCCCGTCCTCCGGTATTTGCCGGAGCTCTGTGAATTCATTTGCCGAAATCTCCCTTTTGTTTCAGAGGTGGCGCTGATGGGATGTGAGCCTATCGGCTTCGCTCTCGCGAACCGCGACACATGTGAAGTCGATATATTTGAATGGGGCGAGGAATTGGAGGTGTCAGTAAAAAGACTGGTGCGGGGTGGGTTGTTCCCGGTGCTGATGAATTTGCCACTTTGCACCATCCAGCCTGAGCTCTGGCGCTATGCGCACCAGAGTATTTCGGATTGGAAACGCACATTCGTTGCGGAGTGCGACTCATGCGTGGTAAAAAACAACTGTTCAGGGCTATTCGCCTGGCATGAAAAAGGCTGGCGTCCAGCCACGATAAAAGCAATAAGGGAGGGATGATATGAAGCATCTCAAGACTCCGCTGGCCTTTCTGGCCGCGTGGCTATCGTTTGTTCCGGGGAAGTCTCTGGGTGTTCCTGCAGATAATTCTGCAACAGCCCCTTCCACCGACGGCCTCGACCCGGTCAGTCTGCGGCCCCTAAACAGACCTGGTGACAACATGTTTGCTGCCCATCGCTCCCATTCAAGTCATGGGTCCCACAGGTCCAGTAGCGGTGGCGGTGGTGTCTACCGGGCACCCTCTACCCCACAGCCTTCCGTCCCTCAGCGGTCCCAGGAGTCATCAAGTTCACTTTATGGCTCAGGCTCAAGCCAGCCGACGGACCCCGGGAGGGCATCGGCTGTCTCGCCGATGCCGGCGCAAGCTGCACCAAAGCTCAGCACTGGGGAAAAACGCAAGCTGCAAATCATGCGAGTGCAGATTGCACTGACGAGTCTCGGCCTTTATCAAGGAACAGTAGATGGCGTTCTAAACGACGGCACTAAGGAGTCGCTAACACTGTTCCAGAATCTGAAGGGAATCGAGCCAAACGGTCTTATGTCTACGGAAACCCTGAACGCGCTTGGCGTGCCAGCTGTTCAATGAGGCCCCGAACAATTAGGCGGCTTCGTTTCTGGAGCCAGTTGGTCATAGCATTCAGTCTGCTATTCATTGTCATTGTTGAGTACGGCAGGCCATTTGCAGTGTCCTGGTATTACCAGGATGAGTACAGCAAGTTGGCTCTGGAGTGCGACCAGTCGATGCACGATGAAGCGGCCCTTAGAGCAGGTACATCGGGCGCGGCGAAAGACCCTGCCCTCGAGGTTAGCGGCATGGTTGGACTGGCTGTCTGTCATCAGTATGACGTTCTGCGCAAACGGATGCTTATCAATGGCGTCAGCGAGGAACGCTTGGCTCTGATTGGGTTGAAGGGGCTTGAAAATGAGCAGATACCAGTCAATCGGATGGTGGACCCGCATCGCATGGATAGATTCTGATGCCCTTCAAACCGATTGGTTTTATTCTTGCCGCGCTGTTGGCTGCGGCTTCAACAAGTGTTGTCGCGGAGAATTCCCTCGACCCCATTCTGCACAAGGCGATTCAAGCATATCAGGTTAAGCCCCACCAGCCTTCTGAACGCAGGTTAGGGCCGAAGGAGAAGCTCGGCCAAGCATTATTCTTCGACCCTTTCGTGAGCGGGCCCAAAAAAATTGCCTGCGCGACGTGCCATGTGCGGAGCAAGGGGGCTGGAGATGGGCTTCCGATGGCGGTTGGGTTAGGCGCTAAGGGGATAAGTACTGAGCGTCTGGCGCATAGCGGAGCCTTCATCGTCCCAAGAAACGCACTCCCTTTTTTTAATAGGGGTTCTAAGGACTTTCGGGCTTTATTTTGGGACGGGCGTGTTCAGTTAGGACCTACCGGGCTGATTGAGACACCGCTTGGGAGCAGACAGCCTGCAGGCTTTGACAGCTTGCTGGCGGCTGCCGCTGTGTTCCCTCCGGCGGAGCCCGATGAAATGCTCGGGCGTTCATTGAAAAGGGGTACGCAGGATACCTACCATGCCGAGCTCGTCACAATTGACGATGAGGCCAATAACTTACAAGAGCGAACTCTGAATGCATTTGGCAATTTGGTTGAGCGCCTGCTTGAAACAAAAAGCCACAATCCCCAACCGGTTGCACTTCAATACCGCAAGTTGTTCGCTGAGGCCTATCCGCGAACGCCCCTGAATGAGTTTCGTATCAATCATGTGGGCAATGCCCTGGCCGCTTACATTGGCGCAGCCTTTGAGCTGAAGCCAGCCCCCTGGGACCGGTATGTGGCAGGTGCGACTTCCGCGCTCACTCCGGAGCAGAAGCAAGGTGCCTTCGTATTCTTTGGCAAAGGCAGGTGTGCGGTATGCCACAGCGGTACGCAGTTCTCAGATTTTCGTTTCCATGGGCTTGCCGTCCCCCAAATGCGGGTTGGCAAACACAACGGGTACATCGACTATGGACGGGCGGCCGCAACCAGTCGTGGCGAGGACAGGTTTGCTTTCAGAACGCCCCCACTCAGAAACGTCACTGAGACTTTTCCGTGGGGGCACAACGGAATTTTCACCAGCCTCGAATCCGTTATTACCCACCACGCGAACCCAGTGCCAATGCTCTATAAGGCGCAACAGCAGGACCCTGAGGAAGGTAGCAATGCGGGGAGGCTCCTTGGTTTTCGTTCCCCAATCCTTGCCGAGATGGCGCCTTTGTCAAAGGCAGAGATTGAGTTGCTAATGAAATTTCTCAAGGCGCTTTCATCCGAGCCGGTCATGCCAGATAGCGTGGCATTACCAGCAACGGTCCCCTCAGGTGACAGGTCATTTATCAGGCCATGAAAACCAGACAACTTAAACCCGTCAGCTCAAACAGAACATTTCGATGGATGCTCATCGGTGTCGCTCTGGCGTATTCGATTTCCCATGCATTGGCCGGGCAGGTTATCCCCGGGAAGGTCGTGGGCATAACTGACGGCGATACCCTGACTCTGCTGGATGAGAACCAGACCCAGCATCGGATTCGCGTATCGGGTATCGATACTCCTGAGAGAGGGCAAGCCTTCGGACATGTTGCCTCTGACAATCTTGCAAAGTTGGCTTTCGGCCAGCTAGCAACTGCAGATTGCCAGAAACAGGACCGGTATGGCCGCTGGGTCTGCGTAGTAAGGGTGGATGGGGTGGATGTCGGCCTTGCCCAAGTCAAAGCCGGCTTGGCATGGCACTACAAAAAATACGCCAGTGAACAAACGCCCACAGACCAGGAGCTATATGCAACAGCGGAGCAAGGTGCTCGGGTTGCCGGCATCGGACTTTGGAAGGATGCGGAACCGACTCCACCGTGGGATTGGCGAAAAAGAAGATAAAGCTAAACAGAGGCGCCGGCTAGGATGCTTTAAGTCGTGGCCTGAAAGTGAAGGACGAGCAATTTGCGGAGCTATAACGACCGGGAACCCGGCACACCGTCAACCACAAAGGAGGAAACACCATGAAACGCATCACCGCAGCAGTTCTCGCAGCACTTGCTCTGACCACTACCGTTGCTTGGGCTCATTCAGGGGGTACGAATAGCCAAGGCTGTCATTACAACCACAAAACCGGCGAATACCATTGCCACTAATGTAAACGGAGGAAAAAGCATGAAAACCATTTTCATCTTGGCGCTTGCTACCGTCGTATCCACGCCGGCCATCGCTGACCAGTACGTAAAAGGCCACACTCGTAGCGACGGTACCTATGTGGCCCCGCACTACCGTAGTTCACCCAATAGCGTGCAGTATGATAACTACAGCACCAAGGGCAACACCAACCCTTACACTGGGGAGCGCGGTAGCCAGCGAGATACAACTTACGACTACAAGCCTTACAACAGCAATCGTCGTGACAGCAATCCCTACGACTGACCGTTAATCAAACCCGCCTCGGCGGGTTTTTCTATTTTGGTGGGCAGTGAATTTTCCTGGGCCTGTTGCCACATCAAGGACGAATCACCCCTTGGGCCTAATAAAAAATCGGGGGAACCCCGAAACGCTGCCCTAACCCCCATTCGTTCAACGAACCGCAGACCCGTAACAGGTCGAGGTCTTTTTCCTCGGCCCGTGGCCCGACGATTCGGTACACGGAGTTCCGTGTTTGAACTAGGCCGTGCTCGGTATCGATACTCAAAACATGCGAGGTCATCCACGACTCCCCGGTTTCGCTTAGCTTCCCAATCAAGCGCGGCGACGACACCTTCCGGCCGCCTTCGGTGACATGCAGCATCAAGATGTCCCACTGAGTCAGACTGTGCCGAACTGACGCCCCCGAAAGGCTTGTCTGGAGATTTTTCAGTTCCGCTTCCGTCGCCAACGCCAGGCGGAGCTTGTCCCGGTTTTCCCGGACGATGTCGTCCAGGCTTTCTGGCAGGAGTTGTTTCAGTTGTTCCTCTACGGTGTCCTTCTTCATTTTAACGTCCTCCTAACTCAATCACTCAGGGAAGTAGCGTGAACCGAGGACGCATGAACAATCAAGACCTTAGAACTGAACGTTTGTGTTGTTCCGGGCAAGTTTCTGAGACCGATTGGTATATGAAAATTTGCTCTCAACCTAGCCTGTCATGCAGCCTGGCTTCTGGCCTGAGGATTTCCCATTTCTCAAATGTGTTTCAGAACGAACCGATTAATTAAATCCTTCAGTCAATCAAATCTGCTTTAGCCAAACAATTTTCATCCAGCCGTCTTTCTTGGTCTCGATTCAAGGGAAGTTGCGCAAACGGACAGGTCACACATCTTTCCCCTCCCCTCTGCGCCGGTGAAATGCACCTGTACGGTTGCTATAGTGAAAGCGTATAATATCGTTTATAATCAATAACTTAACAGTTTACTTTCGAGTCCGAATCCAATAACATGCCGCCCTCTTGTAGGAGGGTTTGGCATGGCAAATCAGGGTTCATCGACAACATGGGTTTTCAAGGACGGACCGCGGGGGTGTGAAACAGCACGCTGCGCCGGTTGTGCAGGGAGGGTCGAATAATGGGCCGCAAACTGCGCAGTCCGACACGGACGATTTCGAATCGAGGCGAGCTGCCTCGATTCATCGGGCAATTCCCCTGCACCAAGGGCGCCACCTTCCCACTCACGTTCGACTCGCTGAGCGCACTGCTGTGCGGCGTTTACCTGGAATGGCGCTCAGACGTTGTGAGCGTGGCCTTCGAGCCTCGCGAGTACCGGTTTGAGGAAACCTCAGACCTGCCCGCGCTGACGTGTATTCCAGACTATGAAGCCATCCTGGACACCGGCGAGCTGGAATTGTTTGAGGCGAAATACGCTGAGGCCGACCTGCGCGATACCGAGCGGACGAAGCTGAAACTAACAGCCGCCCATTGCAAGCAACAGGGAATCCCCTACCACGTGATTTACCGGGACATCCTGGAAAAGGACGGCTTTATCGACACGTTGATGCTGTTGCGGCCCTACGGACGACTGCAGTTTTCGACGGAAACGGCGACCGAGGCCGAAAAGCGGCTGTCCCGTTTTGACGAGGCCCCACTCGAAATCTGGCGTGAGCGCGCCAGGCATGAGGGCGTTCCCGCCGGCATGCTTTATCACTTGCTCTACCACCAGCGCCTGCCCCTGGTGTATCGACCGCTGATTCAAGTGGAGCTCATGCCGTGTCGCGCCTAGTGTGTATGGACCTACGGCCAGGCCGCATCGTGGCAATTCGGGGTGTTCGCCATCGAATCCATGAGGTTCAATCGAGCGGTCCCATGCTGACCCTCATGCCTGAAGCTGAAGGCGAACCTGCTGTCAAAATGTCGCGCACCGAATTTGCGGCGCTGCTGGTACTTGAAGAAGCGGAGATGGTCGACGAACTTGAAGACCCGCATCGCGAGATGACCCGTGAGGTCACCAACCTGTCCTTTTCTCCCTTGCTCCGGATTGTCGACTGGCACGCAAAAATATACTTATTGCGTCGAATGATGCGGTGGTCACGCTCAAGTCCCAAATCACCCAGATTTCGAGCGGCCTATGTCGAGGCTGAGCGTGAACTAAACGAATATCAGCTAGCTTGCGGCCTTGGTCACTGCAAGACATGGTCGCACTGGACTTTTTACCACGACATGCAGCGTTGGCGGTCCTCCAAATACGCTATGGCCGCGATTCAGCGTAAGGGCGTGGAATATTGCCCATGGGCGACGCCCGCTCCGCTATATGAGGAGGCGCGCAAGCTTGCGCACGAAATCACCCTGAAGCATCCGGGCTGGACGATTGAAAAGGTTCACGAGGAGGCGCTCAAGAAGCTTGAGCCGTCCTATGCCCGGCCAAAGGAGGCGAATCGTGGCTAGAAGAGAACCATCCCTGGTTTCCTACGAATTCTTCAGGCGAATCTCCAAACACATAGACAAATTCGAGCTTCAAAGCCGGATGTTGGGAACGCTCTACGCGACGCAATCGATTCGGGAAATCGGGCGATTGCACACTTATTCACCTGGAGAGCGAGGCGAATACGACTACACGAAATACGCGCTCTGGCTATATCCGCATGCAAATTGGAGCGAGCCGATGCTTTATTACACGGGCTTTGGCATTGACCATGAGTCGACCGTCATCAAGGGCTTTACGTGTACGGTCGACCCTTCCGCACGCGACGCCGTACGCCTCTATCGGAACTGTGCGCTGCCGGCCCCGCTTTGGCTCCCGCAACATCTTCGGACGAAAGCGCATCACTGGGATGTGTTTGGCATCGACCGGATTTCCGTCATCGACAACGCAATGGACCTGACTGCCAACTCCGTTGTCCTGATGTATCTCGTACTCGGAGTGATTCTGCTTCGGATGCCGCCAAGGAGAGGGGACCTTAAAGGTTTGGTGGAACGCACGCAATCCTCAAAGCAATCGGGGTATATCTCTACGCTTCCGGGCTACGTTTCGCAGAAGCACATGGGCTCAAAAAAATTTGGTGGGTTCGACCCACGCTACAAGAAGGTGCGAGACAGGGCCAAGGCCAAAGCCAACCTGACGGTTGCTGACTACGAGGCGAAGCTGCTCGAAACCACTCTGGACTATAACCACGCCAAGCATCCCCAGCTGAGAAAACCACGCATCGAGGTCTGGCGTGACGGTCAGGAACTCGCCCCCCTCGTCTTGCCGACCGGGAACCTGCAAATCCGCTCCGTCTACGCGCTGACATATGAGACGAGCCTGACCCGTGAAGGCGTGTAAGTCGAGACACTCAAATTCAACAGCCATGAGTTGCACATGGCGTACAGGACTTACACGGGCATGGTGCACGTCAAGGTGAATCCGGATGACGTATCAAGCGTGCTTGTCTTTGTCCCCCAGGTTAATCACCCGATTGAAGCCTTTTTGACCACGTTCGACCTGCGTGAACCCATGACGCTGGAACTATTGAGGGTCTTATTGGCGCGCCTGGAATCCCGCTACAGAGGCGACAAGGCCTGGAAGGAAGACATTGGGTTCGCGGTCCTGGACGAACTGCAGCGGGTCCAAACGGGACCCGTAACACGCACGCCTGGCAAAACCGTACGTTCAGATGCCCAGGCCGCAACCCATGCTGCCGCAGCCGCGCCTGCCCTCCCCACACCCAAGCCCGCGACAGAAGGCCTCAGCCTGTCAGAACTCCTACGGGGCGGTAAGCCCGATGACAAGTAATTACCTGCTGCCATTTCAGCAACGGTTGCTCGAACAGGTTGAAACCGCTCTCGACGAGATTGCTGACGGCGGCAACAGCCAGGGCATCCTGCTTATCGGCGCCTCCGGTTCCGGCAAGACTCATGGGCTCGACGTACTGGCCGAGGGGTATCCGCCTACCCTCGAAAACAACCAGCGGATTACGCCATGCTGCCGTGTGGCGGTGACGGCCCAGGCCGACGCCGTCGCGACTGCCGCATCCGTTTTGCACCAACTCGGCAAGCCCTTGCAGGTCAGCACCAGGCCTAATTTGAAACTGCTGGAACCCGACATGCACAGGGCACTGCGTGCGCATCAAGTCCGGATTCTTGTTTTCGAGGAGTTTCACAATGCGTTGCTCGCAAGCACCCCGCAGCTTCGGGGACAAATAGCCCGCTTTCTGAAGAACCTGTGGAATCTGCACCCCGAAGGCTCGCCACTGGGCTGGGCGACGCCAGAGCCGGGACGGGGCGACCAGCGTTTGGTGGTGATTGTTTCCGGCACCGACGAATTGCTGAAGGTGTTCGAAAAAGATGCCGAACTTGGGAGCCGGTTCGGCTGTGTGGTTATGGCAGAACAGGTCGCTTTCTTCCCGCCGGTGGCATTCGAGAACTTCCGGAACGTTTACGGCAGCATTGCGGGCAGATTTGGCCTCTCGAAACGCCTTTCGCCAGAGGATGATTCCACGGTGGCTCGCTGCATGCTGGCGAGCGGCCCTCATCTCCGGAAACTCGAAAAACTGCTACAACGCATGTCCACCTTGGCATCTCGGCTGGACGGGACCAAGACCGACCTCGAGCTGCTGGCGGCGGCGTTTGACGCGGTTGGCGGCGCAACCGGGCCCTCCATCAATCCGTTCAAGTTGACGGAGGCCGAGGTGACGGCGCAAGTGGCGAAAGCCATTCCTCGCCAACGTAGATGAAATGAAGATGGAGCCTGACTGGCTGCCGGGGTGCTATCGCAACCTGCCCTGCCTGCCTGGCGAAGCTCTGCCAGGATATCTGCTCCGGCTGGCCGAGGCGAACGGCTACGAAAGCATTGCCGCCTTGCTACGAGCTGCGGGCATCAATACCCGCGGGCTGAATATGGGCTATTCGTCGAAGCTGCGCACCGATGCGGAGGCCCTCGCTATCCTCGGGCGGATGGCAGTCGGCGACCCGGGACACCTGAGCGGGCATGCCGCCAAGGTTCTGGATGGGCCGGCGTTTTTCATGCGGGAGTGCCGGGTCGATAGTGATGCCCTCCTTCACGAGCGTGTCCAGGTCTGCCCCCAGTGCCTGGCCGAGGACGGGTATATCAAGGAGGAGCTTGAGCTTGCCCCGGTTACGGTGTGCAGCACGCACAAGGTCCTCCTGGTCGACGAATGTCCTGATTGTGGGCGTTCGCTGGATTGGAAACGGTCCAGCCTGATGGCCTGCGGACATTGCGGAGCGGACTTGCGGATGGCGACCCCAACTCCAGTTGGCGCTGACGTCTGCGAGGTTGCAGAGGATTTTGCGGCGCTGGCGCCATTTCGCCTCGTTACCCACGGCGGCGAGCCAGCAGCCGACATGTGGGACCTGATGTTCCGTATCTTCAAGGCGCTGGCACTGCCCGACGCTTTCTGGGCCTCGACGGAGTGGCCTCGGCGAGTCGTCCAGTTCATGCCTGTCAAGGAACGGCATGCAGTCGTGGGGTTGCTGGCGAAGGCGCGTCGTGGAGGCAGCTATTTCCTGTCTGACTTGCAGCCCAAGGCCCGCGCGGCTCTTGCTCCCATGCTTGCGATACCAAGGCCGTACGTATTGGAACAGTGCGCGCTTCTGCTTTTGCAGTCGGAAGCCGGAATAACCAAGGAATACGCCGAAGCGATGTGTTCGCAGCAGCCCCTGCCACGAGCAGCAAAGGGGGTGGAGATTTTTAGCGGGCGCCCGCCTTCATTACGAACGCCAGACGAGGTTGCGGCGTTCCTGGCTTCGGACTGGCAAACAGTTGAAGGACTTATGGCACGCAAGGTGCTGACGAATCCCATTGATAGCGAGCATGGGTATGACATCGACGAATTGCTGGCTGGTCAGACCTTCCTTCATTTGGGGGTTTTTACGCTGGCGGAAATGACTGCCATTGTGGGCGTCCCCTTGGACTGGGACGACCTTGTTCACTCCAATTTCCTTCGTCCATGGAATTCCAGAAACCCCTCTGACCTTCGCGTGGCAGTCGGCGAGGTGGTCTCGATTCAGATGGAGTTGGCGGCGAAATGGGCTGCGAACGGACGGCCGACTAGCGGTGTTCTGCTGCGCGACTTTGCGTTGCGGACCGACCGGCCGTTCCAGGTCGTATCCGAGGCCGTCGTACTTGCTTTACGTGGGGACCTGAACCCATTTGGCTGGGGACCGCGGTTCGATTGGGGTGGCCTCAAGATTTCCGAGCAAGACGAGAGGCGCTTGTCAGAGATGTTTCGCACCCAGCTTTCTGGTTCCTCTAAAAATCATTTCGGTCACGCGGGAGTCTAGGTAATGTCCAAAAACCTCAACGATAGCCAAGATGTAGACCAAGAAGCACAACGCATCCTGCGGCTGGCCAAAGCATCGGCAATCAAGGCCCGTCTGGAACTGGTGAGACAAAAAGAGATTCTGCCTGCGCGAGAGTTCTCAGAGGCGCTGGGAATTTCGCTGGGGGCCCTGAACCGGGAGGTCAAAGCGTATCGGCTATTTGCGATGGAGTTAGCTGGTGAAACCTACTACCCTGCCTTTTATCTGCACAGGCCTCCCGACCGGATGAAGATTAAAAGGGCGTGCAAAGCCTTGGGGGACCTGGACGGCTGGGAAAAGTGGCGCTTCTTCACGACACCCAAGGGGTCTGTTGCCGGAAGGACGCCGATACAGGCACTGGAAGGCGACGAGGCACTACAAGCCGCTATCGCCTCGGCAGTGGGATTTGCTGAGCGTTGACCCGGGCCTCTTGAGCAAATTGCTGTAGCATCTTTAAGTGGGGGAGGTGCTTACCGCTAACCAAAATCTCAATAAGGATGGGTAGTGCTTAGTCGTTCATCTAAATCAAAATCAAATTCTGATAGCTTGGAAGACCTATTAAGGGATAGGCCATCCGACGAGAAGCAAGGAGCAACTGCAACTCAGGGTTTCGTCTTTCAGCAGTGGTGGGCTGCGCTTTGTGTCGCAGAACTGCTAAGAACCCCAAACGATTTTGCAGTCGGGATGGAGGTTAAGGAGGATGTCGCATTGCTAGACTCCTCTAATTCGCCGACAAAGGTTGAATTTTGCCAAGTCAAAAAGAATGAACGGGCCGTTGCGTGGACGCTTAAGGAACTGCATAAGCAGGGGCAAAAATTAAAGGTGGGCGGCCATGAGCCCTCAACTCTTGCGAAACTCTACAAGCGGCGACACGAATTTTTAGGACATCCTACCAAGCTCAAGTTCGTTTCCAATACGAGCTTTAAAGTACCCGCTGAAGACGAACGCACAGTTAATAGCCATGTGACTAACCTTGGCGACCTGACGCCTAAGCAGCAAAACGTTATCAAGGAGGCATTGGCCTCCCAGTTAGGCATCTCGGCGAGCGAGGTAAACCTCGACGAATTTAGCTTGCAGAGGACTAACTTGCCTCTCGGTGAGCAAGAAGTCTTTGTTGGCGGCATGCTGAGCCAGTTGTATGAGGAAGGTCACATACCATTTCAAGTCGCACAGCCAACAGTTGCTGCCCGAATACTTGCTTCAGAGCTGCAGACCAGGGCATCCCGCACGAACTACGCACGGACATATGACGAGCTCAAGGAGCGTCTCTTTACTCGTTCCGATGCGTTACGCACCCTTACTCTGACCTCCCAAGCAAAGCCGACTCTTAACGTCCTATTCGATGAGGCGATTGAACGCCTGAATATTGAACAATACGACTTCATGAGCATCAAGCGCATGAAGGCTGAAAGAATTAATGTTCTTGCGGACGCAGTTGACCGCTCCAACATGCTTTTTCGTAATCTTGCTGCTGCACTTGTGAATGCGCGTGAGTCGACCCTTAACGCTGCCTCCCAAGGGACTACGTTGGGCGCGTTAATGGAAACCCTCGTCTCCAACGCGAAGCAAATTACTCCCTCTGAATTTGTTGGTAGAAGTCCTGATTACGTGAATTCGCTCGCACTACTGGTACTGAATGATGGAATCGACATCGACGTATGCACTCCTGAGGCTGGTAAGAAATCTGAGGAAGAACAACAATGAACCGGCGCGTGACCTTCAAGACGCTTTGGCTCGTATCCGAAAGGGACAGGAAAGCAAGGCGGCAGATATTCAACCCAAACAAAACCCTCTTGCTAGGGGAAAACGGGACGGGGAAGTCTAGAGTCACCAAGAATCTATTCTGGGTATTTGGCTGCGCTCCCGAGAAACATACCATCGCCAGCTGGGACCCGGATACCGTGGCCGCTCTGGAATTCGCATACAGGGGTGATGACTACCACTACCTTGTTTTGCGACAAGGAAAACGGCTCGGCCTGTTCTCGATGGATGGCGGCCTGTTATTTGCAGCTGACCATATGTCGGCGTGGGAAGCCTATATTGCGACATTTTTCGGGTATCACCTGAAGTTGCAGCGCCCAAACTCAACTCGATTCAGCCAAGCAGGACTCGACTATCTAACGCTGCCCTTTTACCTTGACCAGGACGGCAGTTGGGGAGCCAGTTGGGACACATACACAACTTTGGGGCAGTTCAAGAATTGGAAGCCTGCGGCTTTCGAGGCGTTCATTGGCTTGCGCCCAAACGCATACTTTGCAGCGAAACAGCTCAGGGACGAAGCCCATGCAAAGCTGAACGAGAAGCGGAAGGAGCTTGAGGCCCAACGACTGGCATTCCATCGAGTACAAGAGGTCTTACCAAGTAACGTCCCCACGCTTGATTTGGATGCGTTTAAAGCGGAACTGGCCCAACTCGGGCATGAAGCCATAAAGGCTCAGCAACAACAAGCTGCTCTGCGTGGAAAACTTGTTGCTTTGGTCAACTTGCGAGAAAGAGTTCAGACTGAACTCCAGCTTGCACAGTCTGCACATCGTGAGCTTATGGCTGACCTTACATATCTTTCGGACTTGCCTACCAAATCCCTCGAGTGCCCCACTTGTGGCACTGTCCATGAGAACTCTTTTCACGCGCGATTGCAGCTTGCCCAAGACTTCGAGTCCATGTCAGCCTTGGTCGCTGAGCTAAGCGAGAAGCTCACAAACGCTCGCGAGGAAGAAGCAATAGTTCGGGGCGACCTCCAAGAGATGGAGAAAACGCTAGTTAAAGTAGATGACCGAATGCATGAGAAAAAAGCGGAGCTACGCCTTGAGGACGTTCTGGCGGCTCATAGCAAAAAAACTCTCAGCTCGGTTTTCCAACATGTAACTAGCGATTTGAGCTTGGCAGTTAGTGAACTTGAGGAAGAGGAAGAGTCACATAACTCCAAACTCAAGTCGTACGATGACAAAAATAGGTTGAAGGAGGTTGGAAAATACTTCGCAGACCAAGTACGCAGCCTTTCAAATCTTTTGAATGTTCCAAGTGACGAGCAATTATCAAAGCCTAAGCCGGGGGGGCGAGCTCAAACTGGGGGTAGTTCAGCCCCCAGGTCCATGTTGGCTGTGCATCTAGCCCTTCTGCGGACAAACGTGGAGCATGGTGACTCTCCATTATTCCCATTCGTGGTCGACACTCCGCAGCAATCCGGTCAAGACGATAAAAACCTCCGCTCCATGATTGAAGTTCTTGGACGTTCTGCAGGAGATAACCACCAAGTAATTCTTGCTGTTGAGAAACTACCCGACATGGTCGACGCCTCTGGTTTTGAAATCGTGAAGCTCGAAACCAAAAAAGGAGCGCTGTGTTCAGCAGACTTTGATAGTGCTGTCCATTTTTTACATGAGCCCTTGAAGCGTTTGAAGGACCGCATTGAAGAGCAACTCGCGCGACCGAGCGAGGCATGATTGTTTGGTTTGGGCTCACGAGCAGAACCTGCAAACTCACCTAATGGACGACCAAACCCGCTCCCACCTAGAGTCCATTAAGGCAGAAGTGCTTCGCCGAGTTGGCCGAAACCTTCTGCTTTTTCAGCAGATAGAAGGGTTGTTGAAGTTCCTTCTGGCGAACCACACAGGTGATGGCACCGTAGAGAATTACCAAACCAGGCATAACAAGCGAGCGGAGTCGGTCAACAAGCAGATGCTTGGCAATCTGGTGGACAAATACGGGTCCGATGTATTGCAGGACGCAGGTGTGGAGACGCTGGATGAAGAAAATCCAGCTGTACCCTGGATGTCTTTTACGTTCCGGGTCTCTGGTAGCGCCGAATTTGTGGAGACCGTGCGCAGCGACCTTAAGCTCATGACTGAAGAGCGCAACGAACTGGTACATCACTTCCTCCCACGTTGGCAGCCTGAATCCCCCGAGAAGCTAGGGGAGGCCCTGCTCTACCTGGACGCTCAGCGAGAGAAGGTGTTGCCAATGCATAAGCATCTGCGTAACACCGTCGATGGCATGCAAGCAGCAAGGAAATTGCTGCATGACTTCATTTCGAGCGAGGAATACCAGCGGCAGGACGAACTGATGTGGTTACAAGCCAGTCCTCTAGTCGAATTGCTTCGTGAAGTGACCAGCCAAATTCATCGGACGGACGGATGGACCTACCTAGCGCACGCCGGAAAGCTGGCAAACAAGAATTTGCCGGATGATATTCGGAACCTCAAAGAGCGTTACGGCTTCAACACCCTCAAGAAACTGCTCATCGCCTGCGAAACCTTTGATGTATACGATGAGCCCCTGGCCAACGGTACATTTCGGACGCTGTACCGGATTCGTCGTGTCGACTAGCCAGTTCTAAGCTCTGGTAGTGCCACCCCTGAATCGATAAACAAGCTCGGGGCTCGCTACATAGGCAGAAGAGCGGACACAAATCATAGGGGTTTCTGACAGCGTTACTAGAATTTCTGGTGGCGTTCCTCATGATTCACTCAAGAGTTCCCCTTACTGGCTTGATAACAAAGGTCTTCCGGGGGAAACCCGCCTTGATTTGCTCATCCAGTCCACTTGGCATCCAAGTTATTGATTTTATTGGCGTGGCGTTACTAAAATTTCGTTGTCCCGACACTTGCTGCTGTTGGGGCAGCAGATATTTGCAGCACTCGAGCAGCGTGTTTCACGCATAACGCGTAACCTGGCCCGAAAGTCTCCCGGTCTCCAGTCGACGGTCACTGACTTAATACCTTAGCCGTCGTGAGCGCCAGGCAGCGCTGCGGGCGTGTCCGGAATTCCATTGTCCCGACAACTACTTCCACCTCCTACCTCTTACAGGGCCCCATGTATCTCGCGTTGCGAAGTTCGTCGCGCACGCGCGGCGGCTGGTGCTCGACTTCGGCCGCCAAAGAAATTTGGCGTCGCAGGAATACGGATTCAGATATGAGCTAAAAACGAAGTGTCCTTGAACCATCACGACGGAGCCACACATGAAAATTCAAGCAGCGGTCACACATGCCCAGGGCCAGCCTTTTTCCATCGAAGAAGTGTCCCTGTCGGGCCCCAAGTCGAACGAGGTGCTGGTCAGGATCGTCGCCACGGGGGTCTGTCATACCGATGCGGTGGGGCGCGACCTGGGCGTGTCGCCCTACCCCATTGTGCTGGGCCATGAGGGGGCCGGCGTCATCGAGCAGGTCGGTGAGAACGTCACCCGCCTGGTGCCCGGCGACCACGTGGTGATGTCCTTTGCGCACTGCGGCCAATGCGAAAACTGCCTCACCGGGCATCCGACCGTATGCTCGACTTTCAACGAGCTGAATTTCGGCGGGCGCATGGACGATCACACCTGCCGCCTGCACCAGGGTGATGCCGATGTGCACACTTTCTTCGGCCAATCCTCCTTTGGCACCTACGCCATCGCCCACGAGCGCAATGCGGTCAAGGTCGACAAGGCGGTGGATCTGGCGCTGCTCGGACCGCTGGGGTGCGGTATCCAGACCGGCGCCGGCACGGTGCTCAACCGCCTCAAGCCCGCGTTCGGCACGTCCATCGCCGTGTACGGCTGTGGCGCCGTGGGGCTCAGCGCGATCATGGCGGCGAAAATCGCCGGCTGCCCGCAGATCTTTGCCGTGGATGTACATGACAACCGTCTGGAGCTGGCCCGCGAGCTGGGGGCGACGCATGCGCTGAATGGCAGGAATGTCGACGTGGTCAAGGAGATCAAGGCCGCCGCCAACGGCGGTGCGCACTATGCCGTGGAGACCACGGGGGTGCCGCCGGTCGTGCGTCAGTGCCTGAATGCGCTGCGCCCGTTGGGGCAGGCGGCGATCGTCGGGGTGACCCCGGAAATGATCATCGATGTGCATAACGACCTGATGGCCGAAGGCAAGAGCATGATCGGCGTGATCGAGGGCGATTCGGTGCCGCGGGTATTCATTCCCCAGTTGATCGAGTTCTACAAGGCGGGCCGATTCCCCTTCGACCGGCTGATCAAGTTCTACGATTTCAGCGAGATCAACCAGGCCTTCGAAGACTCGAAGTCCGGAGCGACCGTCAAGCCGGTTCTCAAGCTGGCCTGAACGCCCGCGTGCGCACTGCACGGGGCGGATCCGGAACAACTGGCATTGCTCGCGGGGCCGGCTATGCTCAAATTCAAGACGCAGGACCGGATGGATTCTTCGTCATGCCTTGTGCAAGGGACGCGGGTCCGGTCATATGCTGGTTTGAATACATAGCGAGAGGACATCCATGAGCAGCCTGCCCGCCTATCAGAATCTCACGTTGCTGCCGATCGCCGGTCAATGGCGCGAAGGCACCTCGGGCCGCACCCTGGATGTTGCCGACCCCTTCACCGGAGACACATTGCTGAGCCTGCCGATGGCCGGCCGCGAGGATCTGGACGAGGCCTACCGCGGCGCGCGCGACGCCCAGCCCGAATGGGCGGCCATGGGCCCGACCGCGCGTGGCGATGTCATGCGCCGGGCGGTGGCTCTTTTCGATGCACGCAAGGATGAAATCACCGGCTGGCTGGTCCGCGAGGCGGGCAGCACCCGGATCAAGGCGGAAATCGAATGGGGTTCGGCGCGGGCCATCACGCAGGAGGCGGCGAGCCTGCCGGGGCGGATGCACGGCCGCATTCTGCCTACCGACGTGCCGGGCAAGGAAAGCTTCGTCTATCGCCAGCCGCTGGGCGTGGTCGGGGTGATCAGTCCGTGGAATTTTCCGCTGCACCTCAGCGCGCGTTCGGTCGCCCCGGCGCTGGCGCTGGGCAATGCCGTGGTCGTCAAGCCGGCCAGCGACACCCCGGTGAGCGGCGGCCTGCTGCTGGCGCGTCTGTTCGAAGAAGCGGGCTTGCCGGCCGGCGTGCTCAGCGTGGTGGTCGGCGCCGGTTCCGACATCGGCGATGCCTTCGTCGAACACCCCATTCCGTCCTTCGTCTCGTTTACCGGCTCCACCGCGGTCGGCCGCAACATCGGCCGCATTGCCAGCGGTGGCGAGCATCTCAAACACGTTGCCCTGGAGCTGGGCGGCAACAGCCCGTTCGTGGTGCTGGCCGATGCCGACGTCGAGGCGGCCGTCGATGCGGCGGTGGTCGGCAAGTTCCTGCACCAGGGCCAGATCTGCATGGCGATCAACCGCATCATCGTGGAGGCCCCGCTGGTGGAGGCGTTCACCCAGCGCTTCGTCGAGCGGGTCAGGGTCTTGCCCTGCGGCGATCCGGGCAAACCGGAAACGGTCATCGGGCCGGTGATCAACGACCAACAGCTGGCCGGCCTGAAGGACAGGATCGCCAGGGCCAGGCAAGAAGGCGCGCGCGTGCTGCTGGGCGGCGAGCCGCAAGGCAATGTCATGCCGCCGCATGTGTTCGGCGATGTCACCGCGGAGATGGGGATCGCCAGGGAGGAGATTTTCGGTCCGCTGGTGAGCATTCAATCGGCCCGCGATGCCGAGCATGCGCTGGAGCTGGCCAACCGCAGCGAGTACGGATTGTCCAGTGCGGTCTTTACGCGGGATCTCTCCCGTGGCGTGCAATTTGCCCAGCGCCTTCGCGCAGGCATGACTCACGTCAACGATATGCCGGTGAATGACGAGGCGAACGCGCCTTTCGGCGGCGAGAAGAATTCGGGCATAGGCCGCTTCAATGGCGACTGGGCGATCGAGGAATTCACCACTGATCATTGGATCACGGTGCAGAGTGTGCCGCGCGGCTATCCGTTCTGAGCCGGGGGCCGGCCATTACGGCTGAATGAACGAGGCGATCGTTGAAAAGCATTACCCGTCGCCTTGCCATTGCAGATCGATGTAAAGGAGCATGCCATGTTGTTTTTCTTGCGTAGTGCGATCGCGAAGCGGATGTTCGCTGCGGGCCTGGCTCTGCCGCTGGCCTGGCTGGGCGCCGCCGCTCAGGCCGAAAGCCAGTGGGGGAGCGGCCAGAACCTGTACAACAAGCTGTGTGGTTATTGTCACAAGGCCGAGGTCGGCGTCGGTCCGGTGCTGGAAGGCCGCGGCCTGCCGGAGGTCTACGTCAAGGCCATCGTGCGCAACGGCTTCAATGCCATGCCGGCCTTCCCCGCCTCCTACGTCGATGATGAATCCATCGCCCTGCTGGTCAAGTACCTGTCGACCCTGCCAGCGCCGGCCGCTCAGCCTTGAGGAGCTTGTCATGAGCGTCGATCGTCGTTTCGTTCTCAAAAGCATGGTTCTTGGCGGTGCCGCCGGCGTGGTGCTGAGCCGGTCGGTGCCGGTGCTGGCGGGAGTACCCCCTTCGCACAGCGGTATCCGCCCGGCACTGGCGCTGGTCGGCAGCGGCGCGGCTGAAGCGGCCTTTCTGCAGGGTGCCAGGGCTGCTGCCGGTACAGAGCTGCCGGTGCAGCAGATGGACCGGGGTCTGGACTGCATGCTGGATTTCGAGCACCAGTTGCGCGCCGGTCGGCCGATGCAGGTCATCGGTCTGCTGGACGATGCCGCGGCGACGCTGGTGCTGGATCTGGCACGCAGCGCCGGCGCCCGCGTCCACTGGCTGGGACAGCACACTGCCGAGGCCGGTTCGACCCGCCATCGTCTGCTGAATGCCGATCTCGCCGAAGGGTGTGCCCGCCAGCTCAGCCGCCATCTGCATGCCTGCGGTGCCGGTTTCACTCTGAACGAGGAACGCCAGGGCAGCGTGGCTCCGGCCAGACAGCTGGCGGGACCCGCTCGCAGCGGCGCGGGTTCTGTGCAGTGGGCAGCCGGTATCGGTTCTCTGCTCGCCACGCTGGGTACGCGCCCGACCATGATGCCGCGGGTTTCCGTACAGGGCACGCTGCTCAGCGGCAGTTTCGTTTCCTTTTCGATCGAGGTCTGAGGGAGTCTGATCCATGTCTGAACAGATGAGCGGCGTACTGCCCAGAGGCGTGACGCAGAAAAAATTCAACGCGGCAGTGGAAAAATTTCGCGCCCTGCTGGGAGAAGGGAACGTACTGCTCAAGGCCGAGCAGCTGATTCCCTACAACAAAATCATGATGTCGGTGGAGAATGCCGCCCATGCGCCCTCGGCGGTGCTGACCGCCACCACGGTCGAGCAGGTGCAGGGCATCGTGAAAATCTGCAATCAGTACCGGATTCCGATCTGGACTATTTCCACCGGGCGCAATTTCGGTTACGGCACGGCGGCCCCGGTACAGCGCGGTCAGGTCATCCTCGACCTGAAGAAGATGAACAGGATCATCAAGATCGATCCGGAAATGTGCTACGCGCTGGTCGAGCCTGGGGTGACTTTCCAGCAGCTGTACGACTACATCGAGGAAAACAAGCTGCCACTGATGCTGTCCTTCTCCGCTCCTTCGGCTATTGCCGGCCCGCTGGGCAACACCATGGACCGTGGCGTGGGCTATACCCCCTACGGCGAGCACTTCATGATGCAGTGCGGCATGGAGGTGGTGCTGGCCAACGGCGACGTCTATCGCACCGGCATGGGCGGCGTCAAAGGCAGCAACACCTGGCAGATCTTCAAGTGGGGCTATGGTCCGACGCTGGACGGGATGTTCACCCAGGCCAACTATGGCATCACCACCAAGATGGGCTTCTGGCTGATGCCCAGACCGCCGGTGTTCAAGCCGTTCGAAGTCATCTTCGAGAACGAGGCGGATATCGTCGAGATCGTCGACATCCTGCGCCCGCTGCGCATGGCCCAGATTATTCCCAACTCGGTGGTGATCGCCAATATCCTGTGGGAAGCGGGCAGTGCGCATCTGCGGCGCCGGGACTATACCACCGAGCCGGGCCATACCCCCGACCCCATCCTGGAAAAAATGCAGAAGGATAGCGGCATGGGGGCCTGGAACCTGTACGCCGCGCTCTACGGCACGCAGGAACAGGTGGATGTGAACTGGAAGATCATCACCGATGCATTCAGGAAGCACGGCAAGGGCCGCATCGTCACCCAGGAAGAGGCCGGCCATAAGCAGCCCTTCAAGTACCGTGCCGAGCTGATGTCCGGCGTGCCCAATCTGCAGGAGTTCGGCTTGTACAACTGGCGTGGAGGCGGCGGCTCCATGTGGTTCGCGCCGGTCAGCGAGGCGCGCGGCAGCGAGTGCGAGAAGCAGGCGCTGCTGGCCAAGCGCATCCTGCACAAGTACGGCCTGGACTATGTGGCCGAGTTTATCGTCGCCCCACGGGACATGCACCACGTGATCGATGTCCTCTATGACCGCACCAGCGAGGAGGAAACCAAGCGCGCCGACGCCTGCTTCAACGAGCTGCTGGACGAGTTCGAGAAGGAAGGCTACGCCGTATACCGCGTCAATACCCGCTTCCAGGAGCGGGTCGCACGCAGCTACGGCCCGGTCAAGCGGGACGTGGAACACGCCATCAAGCGTGCCCTGGATCCGAACAACATTCTCGCCCCCGGCCGTTCCGGCATCGATCTGGATACCTACAGGACGAGGCGGAGTGCCAAAAGCACAGCGAGCGACGAATCGTGAGGATGCTATGTTGAATGGGGAGGTATCCCGACATGAAAAATGGAAGTCCCATCCTCAAAACGGTATGGGCGGCGCTGGAACGCGAACCGCATATCAACCTGCATCGCTGGCCTGTCCAGCTCGACTTGACCGGTGACAACGCCCTGGTAGTGGAAGGCGACGTGGAAAGCGTGGCCGCGAAGAAACGGGCGCTGGAAATCGCGGGGACGACGCCCGGTGTGCGCGGCGTGGTGGACCGGCTGCACGTGGCGCCCTCCGAGCATAAGGGCGACGGTGAGATTCTGGATGGCTTCAAAACCTTATTGCTTGATGTGCGCGAGTTGAAGAACTGTACGCTGCGCGTGATGAAAAAGGGACAGACCCTCACTTTGCAGGAAGCCGGTGGCGAAGACGCCAGCGGCGATATCCTGGTCTCGGTGAAGGACGGGGTGGTGACGCTGGATGGGTGGGTCATCAGCCTTTCACACAAACGGCTGGCTGGGGTGCTGGCATGGTGGGTACCAGGCTGTCGCGACGTGGTGAATGGACTGGAAGTGTTGCCGCCGGAACTGGACAACGACGACGAGGTCAGCGATGCCCTGTCGCTGGTGCTGGAAATGGATCCGATGATTCCCCATCCCGAGCAGATACGTATCCACAGTCACAACTACGCCGTCACCCTGGAGGGATTGGTGGAGACCCAGTCGGAAAAAGACCGGGCCGAGCAGGATGCCTGGTGCCTGTTCGCGGTGGACAAGGTGATCAACCGCCTCGCGGTGGGCGGGTAGGCGACGCCAAACGGGATGAGCAGCGGACGGCGGAAGGGCCGCCCGCCTCTCCTTCAGCGCAGACCGGACCGGCCGTGCGCCTACATCACCGCAATGATGTTCCCGCAGGAAACGTAGACCTGGACCTCGGTCGCGCTCTTGTGAATATTGATCGCCGTCCTGTCTTTCAGGATAGTTTCGATCGATACGGGGACGATGGTGACGGATCTTCCGTTTTTCACGGCTTCCAGCGGCCATTTCGGCGCCTTGTCCAGCTTGTCGCAGCTTCCCATATGGATATGGGCGGGCTGTGCGACGCCTGCGGGCGCATTGGAAAGTTCTATGACAAGCTTGGTGGTGTTGCCTTGCGGAAGCAGGGTTGCCGTGCCGGTTTGACCCGAATTGTTTTGCGCCTCGAGCCTGACTGTGACGGCATCGTCGAGGGCCAGGGCGGTACTGGAAAACAGGCCGCCAAGCATCAGTATCACGATCGTTTTACGCATCATTTACCCCTTGAAAGCCCGTGGGGATGGGTTTATAGCACCCCATAATCAAAAGGCAAGGGGCGCGGACAGCCGGAATTTTCTTGATGCCGGAATAAGTCCAGCATGGCGGCGGATGGGTTGCCGCAGCGCTTGTCTATGATTGATGGATCGGACAAAGGGATGAGGACGCATGCCGCGCGATCTGCCTATCGGCAATGGCACCCTGCTCGCCAGTTTCGATCTGGACTACCAGATACGTGACTTCTATTACCCCCGTGTCGGCAAGGAAAACCATGCGCTGGGCTATCCCTGGCGCTTCGGCGTGTGGCTGGACGGGGCGTTCTCCTGGCTCGACCGTGACACCTGGACGCTGCAACGGGCTTACGTGCCGGATACCCTGGTCACCGCGGTGACCGCGACGCATCCCCGCCTGCCGCTGCGGCTCCACTTCAACGATGCGGTCGACTACGAGAAGAACATCCTGCTACGGCAGGTACGGGTGCAGAACCTGTCCGGAAACCTGCTGGAACCGCGCCTGTTTTTCCATGCCGACATCAACGCCCTGGAAAACGAGATCGGCGACACGGTGTTCTTCGATCCCCGCAACGCCTGCCTGGTGCATTACAAGGGCCCCCGCTATTTCATGATGAGTTGCGCCACCGAGACAGCCCTGGGCGTGAGCGCCTTTGCCACCGGCAACAAGCGCCACCGGGGTCTGGAAGGCACTTGGCGTGATGCCGAGGACGGCGAGCTGGGCGGTAACCCGATCGCACAGGGGGCGGTGGATTCGGTAATCGGGATTCCGCTGTCGATCGCCCCCGGCCAGGAAGCGGTCTGCCATTACTGGATGGCCGTGGGCGAAAGCTACCGCGCGGTGGAGGAATTGCACCACTTCGTCACCCGCACCGCCCCCGAGCGGCTGATCGCGCGCAACATCGACTACTGGCGCCACTGGATCAGCGCGGGCACACGCGCCTTCCCCGGCCTGCCCGACCTGCTGGTCGAGCGCTACCGGCGCAGCCTGCTCATCCTGCGTACCCAGATCGACCGCGGCGGCGCGGTGCTGGCGGCCAACGATACCGACATCCGCCAGTTCAACCAGGACACCTACAGCTACATGTGGCCGCGCGATGGCGCCATCGTCGCCCAGGCATTGGACCGCGCGGGCTACGGCAGCCTGAGTCGGCAATTCCTGGAATTCTGCACCGAGAAAGCAGCCGGCTACAGTTATTCGGCCAGCATCCTGGCCGAAACCGGTTTCCTGATGCACAAGTACAACCCCGACGGCTCGGTCGGCAGTTCCTGGCAGCCCTGGCTTGAGGACGAGGAAATGGTATTCCCCATCCAGGAGGACGAGACCGCCCTGGTGATCTGGGCGATCTGGCACCACTACGCGGTGCACCGCGACATCGAGGCGATCCGTCCCCTCTACAGTCCTTTCGTCGAGCAGGCGGCCGATTTTCTGCTGAGTTTTCGCGACGACAAGACCGGCCTGCCGCTGCCCGGTTACGACCTGTGGGAGGAACGGCGCGGCGTGTTCACCTACACCGCCGCCACCGTCATCGCCGGCCTGCGCGCGGCGGCGGAACTGGCGACCCTGTTCCAGGACGAGGCGCGGGCCGCTGTCTGCCTGAGCGGCGCACAGGACATGAAAACAGCCATCGACCAGTATCTCTATTGCCCGCGCGACGGCCGCTACGCGCGCGGCATCATGGTCAAGGACGGCGTGCAGCGCCGGGATTCAACAGTAGATTCCAGTCTGCTGGGGCTGGTGATCTTCGGTGGCTACGACCCGCTCGACCCGCGCATGGTGAGCACCGCCCAAGCGGTGGAGCAGCGCCTGTGGGTGCAGGCGGGCAGCGGCGGCCTGGCCCGCTACGAAAACGACGGCTACCAGCGTGCGCTGGTGCGCGAAGGCGTGCCGGGCAACCCCTGGAGCGTGTGCACCCTGTGGCTCGCCCAGTACCGTATCGCGGCGGCGCGCAGCCGAAAGGAACTGCAGCGGGCCGTGCCGCTGCTGGTCTGGGCAGCCGAGCAGACCCTGCCTTCCGGGGTGATGCCGGAGCAGGTACATCCGCTGACGGGCGAGTTTCTGTCGGTTTCCCCCCTGACCTGGAGCCACGGCACCCTGGTGGCGGCGATGCTGGACTACGCTGAGAAGCAGGCGGCGCTGGGCGGCCCGGAAAAAGGCATGCAATCCGGGCGCCATGCCGCGATGTCCGCGACGGACAGGAGATGAGCGCATGGATGAGAAGCCCGCTTACGGGAATGTAATTCCGCCGGTTTTCGACGATGCCGCGCGCACCCGCCAGTTGAGTTTTCTGCTGTTCGACGCAGGCGATGCCGCCTTGCTGCACGATCTGGTGGACCTGTTCCAGCCGCGGCTGACCGAGATCAGCGAAGCGTTCTACCAGCATCTGTTGAACTACGCGGAAACCCGCGCGGTGTTCAAGGACGAGGGCATAATCAGCCGCCTCAAGGAGTCGCAAAAAGCCTATCTGCTGCAGGCGGTCGAAGGCCCCTACGACGCCGCCTATTTCGACCGCCGCTGGCGCATCGGCTTCATCCACAACGCCATCCATCTGGAACCGCACTGGTTCATCGGCGCCTTCCAACTGTACCACCGCATCCTCTATCCGATGATCCTCGAGCGCTATCGCGACGACGCGCGGGCCGTGGTGGACCATATCCTCGCCCTCGACAAGATCATGAACCTGGACATGCAGCTGGGCATCCTGAGCTACATGGTGCATTACACGAACACCATGGAGAGGCTGCAGGCGCTCAACCTCCAGATCGAGGCGGCCAGCACCGCCAAAAGCCAGTTCCTGGCCAACATGTCGCACGAATTCCGCACCCCGCTCAATGCCATCATCGGCTTCACCGAGGTGTTGCAGGACCAGATCCCGGGGCCACTCAATACCGAACAGGCGGAATACCTGGGGGACGTCAACAACGCCGGCCAGCTGCTGCTGCGCCTGATCAACGACGTGCTCGATCTCGCCAAGGTGGAAGCAGGACGGCTTGAACTCTTCTACGAAAGCTTTCCGATTGCCCAGACCGTGCGCGAGGCCGTCACCGCCCTGCGCGGCGCGGCCGAGAAGAAGGGCCTCGCCATCCGGTTGAATCTGCCGCCCGATCTCGGATTGATCAGCGCCGACCAGATCCGCTTCAAACAGATCCTGTTCAATTTGCTGTCGAACGCGGTGAAATTCACCGATCACGGCGGAGTGACCGTCACCGCCGCCATCGAGGACGGCGAGTTGCATCTTGCCATCGCCGACACCGGCATCGGTATCCGGCCGGAAGACATGGAGCAGATTTTTGTCGAATTCAGCCAGGTGGACGCCTCGCACGCCCGCCGTCACGAAGGCACCGGGTTGGGACTCGCGCTCTCCAAACGTCTGGTGGAGGCGCATGGTGGGCGCATCTGGCTGGAAAGCGAGTTCGGAACGGGCAGCGTGTTCCACGTCCGGCTTCCCCTTCAACCGCCGAACGACCCGGGAAGCTGACATGGACACGGGCAGCGTGACTGACCGCAGGCCATGCCCGGACCCGGCCAACACCATCCTGGTGGTGGAAGACAACCCCCAGGCCGCCAAACTGCTGTCGCTCAGTCTCACCCGCGCCGGCTACGAGGTGCTGATCGCAGCCAACGGCATCACGGCCCTGGAACTGGCCGGCCGCTGCCATCCGAAGGCAATCACCCTGGACATCCTGCTGCCTGACCGCGACGGCTGGGAGGTGCTGGCCGAGCTGAAGGCCTCGCCCTGCACCCGGGACATCCCGGTGGTGATCGTGTCCGTGCTGGACCAGCCGACACTGGGGTTACGGCTAGGCGCCTCGGGCTACCTGGTCAAGCCGGTGGATCGCCATGCCCTGCTCCATGCCCTGAAGCGCTGTGTTTCGCGCGGCAATGAAGACCGGGCGTGCCACAAGGTGATGGTGGTGCACACCGATCCCGATGAACTGCATCTGCTGGCGATGATCGTCGCCCAGGAAAACTACGAAGTGATCCAGGCCCTCGGCCCCGAGGAAGCGGCCCTGCTCGCGGCACGGATTCATCCCGATCTGGTGGTGACCGACCTCCTGGCGGGCGAGATGGATTATTTCGCCCTGCTGGAATGGCTGAAGGCAGCGCCCGAAACCACCCACATTCCCGTCCTCGCCTTGAGCTGGCTCGGTTCGCAGAAACAGACGCGCGCGGAAGACCATATCGAATTCGTCCTGGTCCAGGAGGGCGAAATGATCGAGGAACGGCTGCTGGCGGCGATTTCCCTGCTGTTCGAGCAAAAAAAGCCGGCCGGCGGAGAAAGCTGAGCACGCGATGCAGGAACAGGCCAAACACATTCTGCTGGTCGAGGACGACGACACCAACCGCAAGCTGGTGCGCATCGTCCTCGGTGGCGGGCGCTATCGCATCAGCGAGGCGGTGAGCGTGGAACAGGCCCTGGCCCTGCTCGCGCAGGAAAAGCCCGACCTGCTGCTGCTCGACATTCGCCTCGGCGACGGCAGCGGCCTCGATGTGATCCGCCACGTCCGCGCGGACCCGGCGTTTGACCCGGTTCCGGCCCTGGCCATCACGGCCCAGGCCATGAAGGGCGACGAGAGCCGTTTCCTGGCCGCCGGCTTCGACGGTTACCTCAGCAAGCCCATCGACACCCGGCGGCTGCCGGAGGTGGTGGAGCGCTTCATCCGTGAAGGCAGAAAGGCCGGCCATGCCTGAGGAAGGTTTGCCTGGCGCCGCCGGAGCAACGATCCTGGTGGTCGATGACGCCCCGCCCAACGTCAAGCTGCTGCGCCTGATCCTCAAGGATGCCGGCTACCGGGTGCTGGAAGCCGGCAGCGGCCCCGAGGCCCTGGGCATCCTGCGGCGGGAGAAGCCGGACGCCATGGTGCTCGACGTGCGCATGCCCGGCATGACGGGCTACGAGGTGTGCCAGGCCGTGCGGCGCGATCCTGAATTTTCCACCCTGCCGGTCATCATGGTCACCGCCCTGTCGCTGCCGGAAGAGCGCATCCGCGGCATCGAGGCCGGCGCCACCGATTTCATCAGCAAGCCGTTCAACCGCAAGGAACTGCTGGCCCGCCTGCAGGCCAGCCTGGATCTGGCGCAAAGCGCGCGCGGCGGCATCCTGCCGCAGCTACCCGGCGCTGTGGTGATCGTCGACCCGGCATGGAAAATCCTCGGCCTCTCGCCCCTGGCCAGTGCGCTGCTGGGCCTGCCCTCGCCGGTCGGCCAGTTCGATTTGAGCGCGCTGTTCGGGCCCGATGCGCACGCTGCTGCACGTGCAGGCGGAGATTTCCGTTTCCAGGCACCGGCCGGCGGCAGCATGCTCGATGCCCGGCAATGCACCGCAACCGATCTTCAGGGAAATCCGGTCATTCGCGTCGTCACCCTGCATGCGGCCTGACCCCCTGCACACCTTTTGGGGGAGCCGTACCCTACCCATTTGGCGTAATCCCGAGAAAATTACTCAAGTATTGCCTAGACTGATTTGTGTCTTTCATTTTCTTGAAAGGAACTGCCATGTCTACGCGCACAATCCGCGACACCCCTCTGCTCGACCAGCTCGAAAGTGGCCCGTGGCCCAGTTTCGTGACCGGCCTCAAGCGTCTGGCCAGGGATAACGACATGATGGCTGACATGCTGGCCCAGCTCGAAACCTCCTACGAAACCCGCAAGGGCTACTGGAAAGGCGGCACCATCGGCGTATTCGGCTACGGCGGCGGCATCATTCCGCGATTTACCGAGCTGAAGGATGAAAGCGGCAAGCCCCTGTTCCCCGAAGCGGCCGAATTCCATACCCTGCGCGTGCAGCCGCCGGCTGGCATGCATTACACCTCCGACCTGCTGCGCAAGCTGTGCGATGTCTGGGTCGGCAGCGGCGGCTCCGGTCTGATCGCCTTTCATGGCCAGTCCGGCGACATCATGTTCCAGGGCATCAGCAGCGCGAACGTGCAGAAGGCATTCGACGGCCTCAACGAGATCGGCTTCGATCTCGGTGGCGCCGGCCCCGCGCTGCGCACCTCGATATCCTGTGTCGGCTCGGCGCGCTGCGAAATGTCCTGCTACGACGAAGCGCGTGCGCTGCGTACCGTCATCAACAACAACCTGGACGATATGCACCGCCCGTCCCTGCCCTACAAGTTCAAGTTCAAGTTCTCGGGCTGCCCGAACGACTGCGTCAACGCCATCCAGCGTTCCGACATGGCCACCATCGGCACCTGGCGCGACAACATCCGCGTCAACGAAGCGCAGGTGCAGGATTACTACAAGGTGCACGGCATGCACGACCTCTACAATGACGTGGTCGGCCGCTGCCCGACCAAGGCCATCACCGTGGTGCCGGACGACCAGGTCCGTGCTGATGCGCACACCTCGGTGGCGCATCTGGGCGACGGCAACACGCTGTGCATCGACAACAAGAACTGCGTGCGCTGCATGCACTGCCTCAATGTCATCCCCGGCGGCCTCTTGCCCGGCAGGGACAAGGGCGTGACCATCCTGGTGGGCGGCAAGGGCGTGCTGAAGATCGGCGCCACCATGGGCAGCGTGATCATCCCGTTCATGAAACTGGAAACCGACGAGGACTTCGACAAGCTGAACGAACTGGCGCGCAATATTCTCGAATTCTTTGCGGAAAACGCGCTGGACCACGAGCGTACCGGCGAAATGATCGAGCGTATCGGGCTGGCCAACTTCCTCGAAGGCATGAACATCCCGGTCGACCCGAACATGATCAGTTCGCCGCGTTCCAGCCCCTACTTCCGCGGCGACGACTGGGACGAACAAGTCGCCAAGTGGGCGGAGTACAAACAGCAGAAGGCGGCCTAGATTCCGGAACCGCTGCGCAGGCCCTAGTAGGCTATGCCGGGCACATAGCCATGGCGCAGACGGTTGCTGCTCACCACGCGCGACCACACGAACTGCCGCAGATAGTCCTCGCCACCGGCCTGCACGCCGGTGCCCGAGAGCGCGACCCCGCCGAATGGCTGGATGCCGACACGCGCTCCGGTGATCGCGCGATTGAGGTAGAGGTTGCCGACGCCGAATCGCTGCTGCGCCGCATCCAGATGCTGCGGCAGCCGCGAAAACACACCGCCGGTCAGCGCATAGTCGCTGTCTCCGGCCCACGCCAGCGCGCTTGCGAAGTCGGGCGCGTGCAACACCGCCAGGATCGGCGCGAAGATTTCCTCGCGCGCCAGCCGGTGATCGGGCCGGATGCCGGCGAACACCGCTGGCGCGAAATAGTGCCCGCCGGCCAGGGGCTTACCCTGGTAGACCTGTTTGCCTTCGCTGCGGCCGAGGTCGAGGTAGTGCTGTGCCTTTTCCAGCGCCTGCTGGCTGATCAAGGGGCCGAAACGGAATTGCGGATCGGCCGGCGGCCCCAGCGGCCAGCTCGCCAGCGCAGCCGTCAGCCGCGCCAGGAAGCGTTCGTGCACGCCGCCCACGGTGATCAGGCGCGAGGCAGCGGAACACTTCTGTCCCTGGTAGTCGAACGCGGACGCCAGGCTGTGTCCCACCGCCTCGTCGAGATCGGCATCCTCGTCGACGACGATGGCGTTCTTGCCGCCCATTTCACACACCACGCGCTTGACCCGCTTCTGCTCAGGGCTGCGCCGGTGCGCCTGTTCGAGGAGCGCCAGTCCCGCCGCGCGCGATCCGGTAAAGGCGATCACGGCGATGTCGGGATGGCGGGCCAGCTGCGCGCCGAGACTGTCGCCTTCCCCCGGCAGTAGTTGCGCCACCGCCGGCGGGAACCCGGCTTGCAGCAGGATCTCGTGCAGCTTGCAGGCATTGATTTGTGCCAGCGTGGCGGGTTTCATGATGACCGGATTGCCACACACCAGCGCCGCCGCGCTCATGCCGGACAGGATGGCGAGCGGGAAATTCCACGGTGAGATGACGACCGCAGGCCCCAGCGCCTCGTAGCGCGTGGCGTTGCGCTCGCCGGGAAAGTCACGCGTAGTGCGCCAGCCCAGCAGCCGCTCCGCGACATCGGCGTAATAGTTCCAGTAGTCGATGGCCTCGGCCACGTCGGCGTCAGCCTCGCGCCACGCCTTGCCGACTTCCTGCACCTGCCACGCCGCCAGTTCGAAGCGGCGGCGGGCCATGATCTGCGCTGCAGCGCGACACAGGCGGGCGCGCTCGCCTACCGCCACCTCGCGCCAGCCAGGAAAGGCGATGACGGCCTGACGAACGGCCTGCTGTATATGCTCGGGATCGGCCTGCTCGACGCGGCCGAGGCGGTGCGTGGGAGCGGCCGGGTTGAAGCTGTCGCGCCAGCGCGTCGCCGTCGCGGACTGCAGCGAAGGATGCAGCGGGTAGTCGCGCCCTGCCTCTGCCGTGACCTGCGTCAGTGCCGCGTGCAAGGCCTGGCGCGGCGCGGCCTGGCTGAAATCGGCCAGCGGCGTGTTGCAGAATCCCGCCGCTGGCGCCGGGGGCGCCGACGTGGGTGCAAGCGGCGCGACCAGCAGGCGCTCGGGCGACGCATCCTCGAGGTAGGCCTGGCGCAACACCGAGGTCGACGCGGTGTTTTCCAGCAGGCGGCGGATGAGGTAGGCGATGCCGCCGATGAGATCGCCTACCGGCAGATAGATGCGCAGGCGTGCCCCCTCCCCGATCACGGCTGCGGCGAGCGGGTCGGCCATGCCGTAGAGCATCTGCACTTCCCAGCTGCCGGGCGTGCGATCCCGCGCGCGCGCCAGCGCCAGCGTGTATGCCAGGGAACGCAGGTTGTGGCTGGCGATCATCGGGTAGACCCGCTCGCCTGCCTCGAACAGCGTCGTGGCGAGGCGCTCAAAGCTGGCGTCGGTGGCGGCCTTGTCGGTGTATACCGGGCAGGGCCAGAAGCGCTGCGCCGCCAGCGCCACTTCGCTGTCCCAGTAGGCACCCTTGACCAGGCGCACCCGCAGCGGGCGCCCGGGCGTCCAGGGCAGGCCCAGCAATGCTCGCAGATCGGCCTCGGCGTCCGGGCGGTAGGCCTGCAGCGCGACGCCGGGCGCAATGCCGGGCTGCTCCGCCAGATGCTGAAACACCGCCAGCACCAGCGGCCGGCTGTCATGGTTTTCCATGTCGAGGGTGAGGCTGACGCCGGCCTGCGCCGCCGCTGCGCGTATCGGCGCCAGGCGGGCGAGCACGCGTTCAACGCTGCCCGCCAGGTCGATCGGGTCGAAGCGCGGTGTGATTGCGGAAAGCTTCACCGAAAGGTCGGCCTGCTGCGTCGTCCCTGCCTCGATCCAGCCGACCAGCTTCAAGATGCGCGCGGTATAGGCGTCGGCTTCGGCGTCGGACAGCACCGCTTCGCCGAGCGCGTCGAGGCTCACCGCTGCGGGCAGGCGGGCGATTTTTCCCAGGGTCGACGCCAGCGCCGCGGCGTCCTCCTCGACCATGAACAGCCTCGCCATGCGCGCCACCGTCAGCTTCACCAGCGGCGCCGTCCAGGTGTGTTCCGCGAGCCTGAGTGCCCGCCCGAACGTGCCGCCCATTTCAAAGCCACCCAGATACGCCTGGAAATGGGCGGCGATCATCCGGGAGTCGCTCAGTTGCGGCAGGACATCGATGAACTGGAACAGCGCGTCACGCAGCCGGTCGTCGGCGGTGGCACGCTTCAGCATGCCGCGGTACCCAGCCAAAAATCCAGGCGGATGCGCCCGTGCCCGCTGGTAAAGGGCGTGGCCGATTGCTTCGATCGAAGGATCCGGGGACGGGATAGGCATGGCCTCTTCAATATAGGTGGCTGGATCGCTGCAGGCTTGCTTCGAGGCCATGCTGGTCTAAACAACAGAGAGCCTGCTTCATGTTTCCATGGCCGCTCCTCGGCAAAGGAGGCTTCATGATTTCTGCCCCAACGCTGATTTATTCGCTGACCGGCGCCGGCCTGCTGAGCGGCGGCCTCTACCTGGCGCAACCTCGCGAACCCGCGCCGGACTACGACCCGCTGCTGCAGACGCAGGGCCAGGCCTGTGTGTCCGGTGACAAGAGCAAACGCTTGATGGGCTATTACCTGAAGCTCGCCGCCGCCAGGACCGAGGTGCGCCCGTTCCCGACCGACGTGTCTGCCGGCGCGGAAACCCCTTTCACGCCGCCGCTGTGGGACAACCTCGGCCAGTTGCACTTCGCGGTCAGCACCGGGCATCCCCTTGCCCAGCGCTATTTCGACCAGGGCCTGAGGCTCGCCTACGCGTTCAACCATGCCGAGGCAGCACGGGCATTCCGCCAGGCGCAAAGCCTGGACCCGGGCTGTGCCCTGTGCCACTGGGGCGAGGCACTGGTGCTGGGGCCGAACATCAATGCGCCGATGGATCAGGCGGCCAACGCCGCCGCGCTGGCCGCCATCGGGCGGGCGCAGGCACAGGCGGCCACGGCCAGCCCGCGTGAACAGGAGCTCATCGCGGCCCTTGCCCAGCGCTATTCCAGTGACCCCAAGGCCGAGCGCGCGGCCCTCGACGCGGCCTACGCCAAGGCCATGGGCCAGATGGCGGCGCGCTATTCGCGCGATGCCGACATTGCGCTCTTCCACGCCGAGGCACTGATGAATCTGTCGCCGTGGGATTACTGGGAAGCGGCAGGCGCGCGTCCCAAGGGGCGCACGGCCGAGATCCTCACGCTGCTGGAGAAAGTGCTACAGCGCCAGCCTGATCATCCAGGCGCCATCCATTACTACATCCACATGGTGGAGGCCTCGGCCAATCCGGGGCGTGCGCTGCCCTACGCCGACAGGCTCGGCAGCCTGATGCCGGGCGCGGGTCACCTGGTGCACATGCCGTTCCACATCTACTACCGCGTCGGCCAATACAAGGACGCCATCGAAGCGAACCGGCGTGCGGTGGCGGCGGACGAGGCCTACCTCGCCGCGGCCAGTCCCGGGGGGATCTACCCGCTCGCCTACTATCCACACAACATCCATTCCCTGATGACCTCGGCACAGATGGCAGGCGACGGTCCGGTCGCCATTGCCGCTGCGGAAAAGCTTGCAGGGGTGGTCAGTCGGGATGCCGGACGCAGCATCGCGTGGGTACAGCCGATCCTGGTGGCACCCTACTTCGCCCACGCCCAATTCAGTGCGCCCGAGGCCATGCTCGCCCTGGCCGACCCGGGCGACGAACTGCCCTACGCCAAGGCCATGTGGCACTACGTGCGCGGCGTCGCCCATGCCCGCCGCGGCGAGCCCGCCGCGGCGCAGGCCGAAGTGGGTGCCATGCGGCGGCTGGTGCAAGGCAGCGATTTTTCAGACCTGGTGGGCGGCGGCGTGCCCGCACCGGAGGTGATCGAACTGGCGCAGCACATCGTGCTGGGGCGCATTGCCCAGTCAGGCGGAAACTGGCAGCAGGCACGTATCGAGTTCGAGCAGGCGGTGGCGCTGGAGGACCGGCTCGCGTATGCGGAACCGCCCTACTGGTATTATCCGGTACGTCAGTCGCTGGGAGCCGTGCTGTTGGCCGCCGGCAGACTGGACGAGGCTGAGGCGACATTTCGCCAGAGCCTGCTGCGCGCACCCAACAACGGCTGGGCCCTGCACGGACTGGCTGCAACCTATCAGCGCCAGGGCAAGCAGCGCGCCGCCGCGACGGTGCGCAAGCAGTTCAGCCAGGCCTGGGTCGGCGCGGCAGTGCCGGACCTCGCCAGGCTGTAGTCCCGCCCTGCGACGAAAGCAGTGGGCGCAATTTTCAACCTGGGATCAATACGATAAAGGAGACCATAGTGAAGCAACAACATTTCCTGGCCACACTCGCGCTCGGGCTCTTTCTGCTTGTTCCCGCGACCAGCTTCGGGCAGGGCAAGGCGCTGATCATTTCCCCGACGGACGGCGCCACCCTGGACCCGCTGGACGAGATCCGGCTGTCCTATGAAGTGAATCCCGGACCGCGCGGCGATCACGCCCATCTCTACATCGACGACAAGGAAGTGGCGATATTGCGCAAGCGCAAGGGCGATTATTTGCTGGAAACCCTGTCGTCCGGCAAGCGCAGCCTCTGCGTCAAGGTGGTGAACAAGGCCCACGTGCCTATCGGCATCGGACAGTGCATCCAGGTCACGGTGAAGTAAGCGGTGGGAGCGGAAAACCTTGCCTATGCCCTGACCCAGGTGGTGCATAACTTCGGCGCCGCCGCCGTGTTCGGCGGCGCGGTATTCGCGCTATGGCCCGCTTCCCGCCTGGGAGCCGGGCGCCAGTTTGCCTGGCTGATCCTGCTTGCCTGGGGCGCGCAAATCGCCAGCGGCGTATTGTTCGGCGTCACCAGCTTCTACTACTACGGAGAGATGCCGGATTTAAGTAGCATTGCCATGACCGCCCTCGTCGTCAAGGTAGCGGCGGCGATAACGGGTTTCCTGCTGGCCGCCGCCTATCTCGCTCGAGGCAAGGAATGGGGCAACGCGGGCGTGAAGCGTACCTTCCAGGGTCTGGCCGCGCTGGCCATTCTGGCCCTCACGGCGGCGGCCTTCCTGCGCTGGTTTTCGTAGAAAAAACAGGCAGGGGCCGTGCTGGACGGTCTCCTGCAGAGCCGGCCATCGCGATCGCTGTCAGTCGTTTTCCATCTCTGTCGTATAACTGCCCTGCATGGCCAGGCTGTTCAGCCGGGCTCGTTTGAGCAGGGCCTGCTGGGCTGCCTGGACATTCCCGCTCTTGCCGCCCCAGGCCTGCAGCGCAGGCTGCTGCAGGGCGCGGCCGTAGGAGAGACTCAGCCGCCAGGGCGACGCCCCCCCGCTCCGGTTCAAGGCATCCAGATTGGCCGTGGCTTCTTCCGGGCCCTGGCCGCCGGAAAGAAAATGAATACTGGGCACTGCTGCAGGAACGGTCCGGCGCAAAACCTTGAGCGTGGCAGCGGCGACGATTTCCGCGCCGGCCTTGGGCTGCGCCTTTCCGGGCACCACCATGCTGGGCTTCAGCAGCATGTGCTCGAGCACGACGCGATGGCGATGCAGGGCATGGAACACGGTATGCAGAACGGCCTCGGTGACATCCGCGCAGCGCTCCAGGCTGTGATCGCCGTCCATGAGGACTTCGGGTTCGACGATCGGGATGAAGCCTTCGCTCTGGCACACCGCTGCATAGCGCGCCAGCATTTCTGCATTCGCCGCCATGCCGGTCACGCTGGGGAGGTGCTTGCCGATGGTGTAAACCTCGCGCCATTTGGCAAAGCGGGCGCCCTGTTCGCGGTAACCCGCCAGGCGTTCCGCCAGACCGTCCAGTCCCTGAGTGATTTCATCGCCCGGACTCAGCGCCAGCGGTATTTTCCCTTTGTCCACCTTGATGCCGGGGACAATCTTCTGTTCCCAGGCGGCCGCCGGCAGCAGCCTGCCGTCATCGGTTTTCTGGCTCAGGGTCTCTTCGAACAGGATGACCCCGCTGATGTAGGCGCCCAGCCCCGGCGCGCTTAACAGCAGGGAGCGATAGGCACGCCGGTTTTCTTCGGTGGATTCGACTCCGATGGCCTGAAAGCGTTTTGCGATGGTCGGCGCGCTCTCGTCGGCCGCCAGGATGCCGCGTCCTGACTGAACCAGATTGTCGATCGTCGCCTGCAAGGCGGATTCATGTGACATCTGCCATCTCCTTCACCCTGGGTTCATAGCCTGCCTGCCCGCGTTTTCGCGGCGGCACTGGATTTAGTGTTGTAGCACGCCTTGATGTGCTTGCCATTGCGGGCTTGATTCATTCAGCGGCTGAACTATACAGAACCAATGCAGTCCTATTTAGGCATTCTGGAGCGCATACCCCTATGTTACGGATCGCCAAACTCACCGACTATGCCACCGTACTGATGGTGCGGCTGGCGCGCGAGCCGGGGCGCTACTTCAGTGCAGCGCAGCTGGCCGTCGAACTGGGCGTACCCCAGCCCACGGTGGCCAAGCTTTTGAAGCGCCTGCTGCGCGCGCATCTGCTTGCCAGCACGCGTGGCGTGGGCGGCGGCTACAGCCTGGCTCTGGCGCCGCATGCGATTTCGGTGGCCGACGTAGTGGGCGCGATCGAAGGCCCGCTTGCCCTGACCGAGTGCGCGCGCGGCAAGGGCAATTGCTCGCTGGAACGAGGGTGCGCGACGCGCGCCAACTGGCAGCTGATCAATCACGCGCTGCGGGTGGCGCTGCAAGCCGTCAGCCTGGCCGACATGGCCAGGCCGCAATTGCAGCCGGTTTACGTGCAAGCCTTGCAGGAGAAAATGCCATGAGCAATACCGAAGTGCGCCATGCCGAGTTGCATGAGCCTGGATTGGGCAATCCCGAGCTGCGCAAGCGCATCGACGACGAGTACCGCTGGGGCTTCGTCACCGAGATCGAGCAGGAAATAGTACCCAAGGGCCTGAACGAAGATGTTATCCGCCTCATCTCGGCCAAGAAGGCCGAGCCCGCGTTCATGCTGGACTGGCGGCTGCAGGCCTATCGCCACTGGCTGACGCTGCGCGAGCCGACCTGGGCGTCGGTGCACCACGCACCGATCGACTACCAGGCTATCCACTATTACGCCGCACCGAAAACGCGCACGCAGCCGAAAGACCTGTCCGAAGTCGATCCCGAGCTGCTGCGTACCTACGAGAAGCTCGGCATCCCGCTGCAGGAGCGCGAGGCGCTGGCGGGGGTGGCGGTGGACGCGGTATTCGATTCGGTATCGGTCGCCACCACTTTCAAGGACAAGCTGGAGAGCCTGGGCATCATTTTCTGTTCCTTCTCTGAAGCGGTGCAGAAGCATCCCGAACTGGTGCGCCAGTACCTCGGCTCGGTGGTGCCCTATACCGACAATTATTTCGCCACGCTCAACTCGGCCGTGTTCACTGACGGCTCCTTTGTCTACGTGCCGAAAGGCGTGCGCTGTCCGATGGAGCTGTCGACCTATTTCCGTATCAACGCGAAGAACAGCGGGCAGTTCGAGCGCACCCTGATCATCGCCGACGAAGGCGCGACGGTGAGCTATCTCGAAGGCTGCACCGCGCCGATGCGCGACGAGAACCAGCTGCATGCGGCGGTGGTGGAGCTGGTGGCGCTCAAGGATGCCCGCATCAAGTATTCCACGGTGCAGAACTGGTACCCCGGCGACCGCGAAGGGCGTGGCGGAATCTACAACTTCGTGACCAAGCGCGGCGACTGCCGCGGTGACCGCTCGCACATTTCCTGGACCCAGGTCGAGACCGGGTCGGCGATCACCTGGAAGTATCCGAGTTGCATCCTGCGCGGCGACGACAGCGTCGGCGAGTTCTATTCGATCGCCCTGACCAACCATCGCCAGCAGGCCGACACCGGCACCAAGATGATCCACATCGGCCGCAACAGCCGCAGCACCATCGTTTCCAAAGGCATCTCCGCAGGGTTCGGCAGCAATGCCTACCGCGGCCTGGTGAAAGTGCTGCCGACCGCGGCGAACGCGCGCAACCACACGCAATGCGATTCGCTGTTGATGAGCGATCACTGCGCCGCGCATACCTTCCCCTATATCGAGGTGAAGAACGCCAGCGCCACGGTGGAGCACGAAGCCACCACCAGCAAGATCGGCGACGACCAGCTGTTCTACCTGCGCAGCCGCGGGCTCTCCGCGGAAGACGCGGTGAACCTGATCGTCAACGGTTTCTGCAAGGAAGTGTTCAAGGAACTGCCGATGGAATTCGCGGTGGAAGCGCAGAAGCTGCTTGCGGTGAGCCTGGAAGGCGCAGTGGGATAAGGAACAAGGAGAACGTCATGCTGGAAATTCGTAATTTGCACGTATCCATCGGCGACAAGCCCATCCTCGCCGGCATCAACCTCACGGTGCGCGCAGGCGAAGTGCACGCCATCATGGGCCCCAACGGTTCCGGCAAGAGCACGCTCGCCCAGGTGCTGGCCGGACGCGAGGGCTACACCGTGACTGCGGACAGCGTGCGCTACCTGGAGCAGGATCTGCTGGCGATGGCAGCGGAACAGCGCGCCCGCGCCGGGGTGTTCCTCGCCTTCCAGTATCCGCTGGAGATCCCCGGGGTGGCCAACGTGCAATTGCTGCGCACCGCGCTCAACAGCGTGCGGCTGCAGCGCGGCGAGCCCGAGCTCGACGCGATGGATTTTCTCGACACGGTGAAAAGCAAGCTGGCCCTGCTCGGCATGGACGAAAGCTTTCTTTATCGCGCGGTCAACGAGGGCTTCTCGGGCGGCGAGAAAAAACGCAACGAAATCCTGCAGATGGCGGTGCTCGAACCGCGCCTGGCGATCCTGGACGAGACCGATTCCGGACTCGATATCGATGCCCTCAAGACCGTGGCAAGCGGAGTGAATGCATTGAAAAGCCCGCAACGCGCAATCATCCTGGTCACCCACTACCAGCGCCTGCTGAACTACATCGTGCCCGATCACGTGCACGTGCTGGCGGGCGGACGCATCGTGCGTTCCGGCGACGCCAGCCTGGCGCTGGAACTGGAAAACCGCGGCTATGGCTGGGTGATTCCCGAAGCGCAGGAGGAGGCGCGGCCATGAATACGCAGACTGCCAACCGTTACCGGAACGCGTTCGACTCCATCGCCGCCCCGGCCACCCACCTCGCTTCGCGCCGCCAGGCACTGGAGCGCTTTCTCGCGAACGGGCTGCCGACCCCGCGCGAAGAGGACTGGAAATACACCTCGCTCACTGCCCTGGAACAGGCCGAATGGCATGTGCCGGGACCGGCCCCGGAAACCGCCGTGACCGAGGATTATCCGGGAACCCTGTTGCGATTCGGCAATGGCCGCCTGGTCGATGCCGATCCGCACGCGGTCCAGGCGCACAGCCTTGCCGCGCATGCCGACGCTGCGCCAGCGGCCCGATACCTGGGCCAGCTTGCCGGCAGGATATCGAGCGGCACGGCGCTGGCCCAGATCAACAGCGCGCTGTGGCAGGACGGGCTGTTCCTGCATGTCCCCGCCCGCCGCACGCTGCCGCCGCTGTTCGTGGCATACAGTGCCAGCGAGGCCGACGTCATGCTGCACGTGCGCAACCTCGTGGTGCTGGAAGCCGGCGCCGAGGCAGTACTGGTGGAGCATTACCGGGGCAGCCCCGGCCTTCCCTACTGGAACAACCCGGTCAGCGAGATCGTGCTGGGCGAAGGGGCGCGGCTGGTCCACCTGAAGCTGACCGAGGAAAGCGCGACCGCCACCCACACCGGCCTGGCCGTGGTGCAGCAGGCGCGCGACAGCCGCTACCATGCCTTGTCGATCAGCCTCGGCGGCCGCCTGGCGCGCCACGACACCTGGGTGAGCCTGGATGAACCCGGCGCCGAATGCCAGCTCGACGGTCTCTTCATCGCCGATGCACGGCGCCACATCGACCAGCATCTGCATGTCGAACACGCCGCGCCGCACACCGCCAGCCGCCAGACCTGGCGCGGCATCGCCGCCGGGCGCGGGCGCGGCATCTTCGATGCGCGCGTGGTGGTGCAGCCGGGGGCGCAAAAGACCGACGCGCAGCAATCCAGCCGCAATCTGCTGCTCTCGCCGCACGCCGAAATCGACGTCAAGCCGCAACTGGAAATCTATGCCGACGACGTCAAGTGCGCACATGGCGCGACCGTGGGCCAGCTCGACGAGGCGCAGCTGTTCTTTCTGCGCAGCCGCGGCATCGCCGCCGATGCGGCGCGCGCATTGCTGCTGCGCGGCTTCGTCGCGGAAGCGCTGACGCTTGCGGAGCGCAGCGGCCTCGCCGGCTGGCTGGAGCCGCATCTGGCAGCCGCGCTGCCGCTACCGGAAAAGGAGGACACAGCATGATGGCCGATCAGCGCAGCCTCTACGAAGAGGTCATTCTGGAACACAATCGCCATCCGCGGCACTACCCCAGGAATCCGCGCGGCAGCACGCACCATGCGCACGGTTTCAACCCCTTGTGCAACGACGAGGTCCAGGTGCATCTGAAAGTGGCTGACGGCACGATCCAGGACATCGGTTTCGAGGGCGCCGGCTGCGCCATCTGCATGGCCTCCGCCTCGTTGATGGCCGAGGCGGTCATGGGCAAGCCGCTGGAAGAAGCCCAAACCCTGTTCCAGCGGGTGCATCGCATGCTGGCGGAAAATGGCCCGACGGAAGGCGTGGGGAAGCTGCGCGTGCTGGAAGGCGTGCATGCGTTTCCAATGCGCGTGAAATGCGCGACGCTGCCCTGGCATACCCTGCAGGCTGCGCTCGAACAAAGGACGGAAACGGTATGCACCGAAGGTCCCTCCCCGTTCTGTCCGCAACCCTCGTTGCCCGCGCCGCAGCCATGAACGCCCCGGCGCACCTGACCGAGGAGGGCCGCGACCCGACCGCGCTGCGTGAACGGGTTGTTGCCGCCCTGCGCACGATTTACGATCCCGAGCTGCCGGTCAATATCTACGACCTGGGCCTGATCTATGCGCTCGACTTCGGCCCCGACGGCCGCGTCGACATCCGCATGACGCTCACTGCCCCGGGCTGCCCGGTGGCGCAGAGCTTTCCCGCGCAGGTCGAAAAAAGCGTCAGGACGGTAGCGGGGGTGAGCGATGCCCATGTCGAAATCGTCTGGGAACCGCCGTGGGAGCCAGGCCGCATGACCGAGGCTGCGCGCTTGCAGCTGGGGCTGGTTTGATGGCCGACTGGGTAAAAGTGGCGCGCATCGAAGCATTGCCACCAGGCAGCCGCCGCGTCGTCGATGTCGACGGGGTGGCTGTGGCGGTGTTCAACCTCGCTGGGGATTATTGCGCGATCGAGGACACCTGCACCCACGACGGCGGTGAACTCGCCAGCGGCGAAATCCGCGGCGACGAAATCGTCTGTCCGCGCCATGGCGCCCGCTTCAACCTGCGCACCGGCGCGGTCGCCGCCCCGCCGGCCTATTGCCCAGTGACCATTTTCCCGGTCAGGATAGTGGCGGGCTGGGTGGAAGTTCGCGACAACCGCTGGGACTGAACTTCGCGGCTCGCCGGACCTGTCCGCCCCCCTGCCCTTACAGGCCGACGACCTGGGCGTGCAGGCCCTGTTCCTGGATGCTGTGGAGCAGACTGGACGCCCGGGTGGACTCCGAATCGTAGACCACCATGATCATGTGGGATTTATCAGGGTTGTGCCCCACCGAGATCACGCCGGCATCGCGGCGGATTCCCTCTTCGAGACGGTGCAAGGTGTCCTCGTCGAGAACTTCGTCGATGTGCACAAGCACTTCATTGAGTCTGGCGTTCATCATGACCTCCTTGACGCGCCTGGCATGACAGGTGCCAATAGTTTGTACGCGCGCCTTGCTCCTCTCATTCTAGTCAACCGCGCAGGAAGGAGGCGAGCGGCCTGCCGCATCGCGCCTGGTGCCGCGGGAATGGGTGGGCCTTTTCAATTTTGCGCCTTCGAGCAGCGCTTGCGAGCTTCAAGTAGAAAGTCGCAAAGATGGCGCAACCCCATCTTTTTACTTGTAACTTGCAACTTGTAGCTTGCGTCTATCCCGGGCGCCAGATCATAGGGTGAAGAACAGCGCCAGGCCGGCGGTTGCGATGCCCGCTCCCGCCACCCGCACCGCGCGACGGCCGGCCAGGCTGCCGGCGATCCCCACGCCGTGGAGGAAAATCGTGGCCAGCACGAAGCCCAGGGCATACAGTGCAGGCGCCGCCGCCTGTGGCATTTCCAGCCCGTGGGCGTAGCCGTGGAACAGCGCGAAAATGGCGGCGGCCGCCATGCCGGCCGGCACCGTCCACTGGCGCCGCGTGGCGATCAGCAGACCCAGTGCCAGCACCGACAGGGCGATGGCGGTTTCGGCCTGCGGCAGTTCTCCGCCCATCCAGGCCAGCGCGCCGCCCAGCCCCATCGCAGCGACGAAGGCCGCCGGCACCGCCCACCGCGCCCGCCCACCCTGCTGCACCGCCCACAGACCGACCGCAATCATGGCGAGCAGGTGATCCGGCCCCAGCAAGGGGTGGGTCAGCCCACTGGTGAATCCGGCGAGCGCCTGGCTCCCGGTATGCGCGGACGCTGTGCCCGCAAACAGGCAAAGGGCAGCCAGTACGATCGGGCGTGCAGGTTTCATCGGCTTCATTGCGTGTTCTCCATTTTCAATCGGCATTACTTGATTTTTACCTGCACCAGTTCCTCGCCATCCGGGTCGGTCACGTGCACGGCGCAGGCGATGCAGGGGTCGAAGGAATGGATGGTACGCAGAATCTCGATCGGCTGTTTCGGGTCGTGCATGACGTGGTTGTCCTGCAGCGCCGCCTCGTAGGCGCCCGGCTGGCCTTGCGCGTCGCGCGGGCCGGCGTTCCAGGTGCTTGGCACCACCGCCTGGTAGTTGCTGATCCTGGCGTCGTCGACGACGATCCAGTGCGAGAGCCCGCCGCGCGGGGCTTCCATCAGGCCGACGCCCTGCATGTGCTTCGGCCAGGTCACCGGCTCCCAGTATTGCTCGTTGAAGGTGCGCACGTCGCCGGCCTTAATGTTGGCCATCAGCCGGTCGAACCAGCCCTGCATGGCGTCGGCCAGGATCTTCGATTCCAGCGTGCGCGCAGCGGTGCGGCCGAGGGTGGAGAACAGCGCCTCGACCGGCACGTCGAGCGTCTTCAGCGTCAAGCCGACCAGCTCCTTCGCCTGGGCGTTGCCGCTGGCATACAGCATCAGCACGCGGGCGAGCGGGCCGACTTCCATGGATTTACCCTGCCAGCGCGGCGACTTCATCCAGGAATATTTCTGCTCGACATCGAGGTGTGCGTAGGGCGGCTTCGGCCCGGTGTAGCTGAGTTCCGTCTCGCCCTTGAACGGGTGCAGGCCCTGTTTGTCGCCCTGGCTGTACTTGTACCAGGAGTGGCTGACGAATTCCTGGATTTCGTTGTCCGCATCCAGATCGATCGGGTGAATTTTGCTGAGGTCGCGGTTGAGGATGACGCCGCGCGGTATGAGATAGGAATCCGGATTCCAGAAGTTTTCCGATGGCAGATCGCCGAACGACAGGAAATTGCCCAGGCCTTCGCCGCGCCCTGCCCAGTCCTTGTAGAAACCGGCAATCGCTAGCGTGTCCGGCAGATAGACTTGGTCGACGAAGTCGCGCATCTGCCGGATGACGTTCTGCACCGTTTGCAGGCCGACCATGTTGAGCGCGGTGGCGCCCTGGCCGCCGCCGTTGCCGGTGTGCACGGAAATGGCCGAGGGCACGCCGCCGACGACGAGGTTGGGGTGCGGGTTCTTGCCGCCGAAAATGGCGTGCAGCTTGACCGCGTCGCGCTGCCAGGCGAGCGCATCGAGGTAGTGCGCCACCGCCATCAGGTTGGCTTCCGGCGGCAGCTTGTAGGCGGGATGGCCCCAGTAGGCGTTGGCGAAAATGCCGAGCTGGCCCTGCTCGACGAAGGTCTTCACCTTCTTCTGCACGTCGGCGAAGTAGCCGGGCGACGACCGGGGATAGCTGGACAGGCTCTGCGCCAGCGCGGAAGTGGCCTTGGGGTCGGCCTTCAGCGCCGACACCACGTCGACCCAGTCGAGCGCGTGCAGGTGATAGAAGTGCATCACGTGGTCGTGCACGTGTTGCGCCGCGATCATCAGGTTGCGGATCAGTTCGGCATTCTGCGGAATGCTGTAGCCGGGGATGGCGCGGTGCAGCGCGTCTTCCACCGAACGCACCGAGGCGATGCCGTGCACCAGGGTGCAGACGCCGCAAATCCTTTGTGCAAACGCCCAGGCGTCGCGCGGGTCGCGCCCGCGCAGGATGATCTCGATCCCGCGCACCATGGTGCCGGCGGAATACGCATGGGTGATCCTGCCGCCGGCGTCGGTTTCGGCTTCGATGCGCAGATGGCCCTCGATGCGGGTGATGGGATCGACGACGACGCGTTGCGCGGTGCTCATGGGTCAGGCTCCTTCCGGTTTGTTCCGCTCCGGGATGTGTTCGGCGATCAATTCGGTCAGGCCGATGACCGGGATGTCCATCCGGTAATGCTCCAGGCTTTCTTCCAGCACGATGCGGCAGTTGGCGCAGGCGGTGACCACCCGGTCCGGCTTGACCGCGTCGAACTGGGTTTTCTTCTTCTTGAACGCTTCCAGCCGCAATGCCTCGCCTTCCTCGATGGCCGAGGCGCCGCCGCCGCCGCCGCAGCACCAGTTCATGTAGCCGGCATCGGGCATCTCGACGAAGTTCTGCGCCACGCTACGCATCAGCGTGCGCGGCTGCCGGATCACCCCGCCGCGGCGCACCAGCTGGCAGGGATCGTGGAAAGTCAGCTTGTCGGTCTCGAAGCCTTCGGTCCTGAGCCACCCCTGCCGCTGGAACTCGTCCAGCACCTCGACGATGTGCTGGACTTCGAAGCTGAACGGCCGCCCGATCAGATTGGCGCCCTCCCAGCGCAGCGCGGTGTAGGCATGGCCGCATTCGGGGCTGATCACGGTCTTGACCTTGAATTTTTCCGCGCCTTCGACGATGCGCGAGACGATCACTCTCGCCAGGTCCGAGTTGCCGATCTGGATGCCGGCGTTGGTCGCCTCGAACGCGGTCGAACACAGCGTCCAGGTCTTGCCGGCCTGCTGCATGATCCTCGCGACGGCGCCGAGATATTCGGGGAAGTTGATGATTTCCATCGACGACAGCACCACCATGTACTCGGCGTCTTCAACATCCAGCGGAATCGGGATGCCATAGTCCGCTTCGACGTGTTTCATCTGCGCCAGCACTGCGGGCAGCTTGACCCCCATCGGGCTGCCGATGGTGACGGTGCGGTTGACCGCACTCTTGATGCCTTCAGGCGCATGGCCGGAGGCCGCCATGCCCTCGCGGAACTTGCGCACCATGTAGACGATGTCGTTGCCGACCGGGCAGACGGCAGAACAGCGGCCGCACAGCGTGCAGCTGTTGTAGACCAGCTCCTGCCATTGATCGAGTTCATCGTCGGTGACGGCTTTGGAAAGTCCTACTATTTTCTTTAGCCGCCCCAGCAGGGTGTATTCCTGTTCGTAGATGCGGCGCAGCGGCTCCAGCTTGTGGATCGGGGTGTATTTGGGGTCGCCGGTCTCGGTGTAGAACAGGCAGGCCTCGGCGCACAGGCCGCAGTGCACGCAACTGTTGAAATAGCTGGCGATGGGCGCGTCGATGACCGCCTTGAGGACACGGATGCCCTTTTCCAGCGAGGCGCTCATACCGGCACTCCTCTGTGTCCGTTGACTTTACCGTTGTACCAGCGCGAGCCGAACAGTGTGAAGGCATGGAACAGCTTGGTGAAAGGCAGCACGATGAGCAGGATTTCCACGGAGAGGATGTGCAGCGCCAGCATCGCAGTGTAGGGCAGCAGCAGATGCTGCACCGCCATCCAGCCGGTCAGCACCGGCAGGAAGGTCGCCGCCCAGGTGAACCAGTCCTCGAAGGTGGAAAGAAAGCGCTTGGCCGGCTTGTTGATGCGGTCGGCCAGCATCACCGTCATCGCCGCCATCGTCACCACCGCCGCCAGATCGACGAACTGCGAGGGCAGCGCCGGCCATGACAGTCCGGTGAGGTTCCTGATCAGCAGGATGTGCGGTGCGAACCCGAACACGACGATGGCCAGCCCGATGTGGAAGATGTAGCCGCCGAGGTAGCTCACCGGCGAGCACTTCAGCATGCCGGGCGGCGGCAGCGAACGGCGGAACACGGTATGCAGGCCGGACGCGCCCGGCGTGCGGCGCGGCGCGGACAGATCTTTGCTGCGCCCCAGCGAGTAGATTTCGAACAGCCTCCACAGCACCCCGAGCAGGAAGATACCCACTGCGATATCGAGTCCGGGGCCGCGTACCCAGGTCAGAAATTGCAGATCGGTCATCTCATTTCTCCAGATCGGCCAGGGTGGTGGTTTCATGCGCCGATTTGGCCGCACCTTGCTTGGCGCGGTTGGCGAAACCGATTCCCACCCCCACTGCCGCACCGGCCACCGCAGCGGCACCGGCGATCCCGAGCGGGTCGGCCGGCAGCGACAGTGCCTTGTAGAATCCGCCGGCGTCCCAGAAATCGGGTTCGGAGCAGCCGAGACAGCCGTGACCGGATTCCACCGGCCACGAGGTGCCGCCGTTCCACTTCGCCGTGGCGCAGGCGTTGTGGGTCACCGGCCCCTTGCAGCCGAGTTCGAACAGGCACCAGCCATTGCGCGCGCCCTCGTCGTCGAAGGTCTTGGCGAATTTGCCCTGGTCGTAGAAAGGCCGGCGGTAGCAGCGGTCGTGGATGGTTTCGCCGAAGAAGGCCTTGGGGCGGCCCTTGGCGTCGAGCTCGGGCAGGCTGCCGAAGGTGAGGTAATGCGCCAGCACGCCGGTCATCACCACCGGGATCGGCGGGCAGCCGGGGATGTTGACGATAGGCTTGTCCTTGACGATGTCGGACACCGACACCGCGCCGGTCGGATTCGGGTTGGCCCTGGGGATGCCGCCGAAGGCGGCGCAGGAGCCCACGGCGACGACCGCGGCGGCACCCTGCGCCGCCTCCTTCAGCATCTCCACATTGGAGCGGCCGCCGATGCAGGAATAGGCGCCGTCGCGCCCCAGCGGAATCGAGCCGTCGACGATCAGCAGATATTTGCCCGCGTTGTCCTGCATCGCGTTGAGCCGGGCGGCCTCGGCCTGGTGGCCGGCGGCGGCCATCAGGGTTTCCTGATAGTCGAGCGAGATCATGTCGAAGATCATGCCTTCGATGGTCGGCGAGTGCGAACGCGTGATCGACTCGGTGCAGCCGGTGCATTCCTGGAATGGCAGCCAGATCACCGACGGCCGTCGCGCCGCCGCCATCGCCTCGGCCATGGCGCGCCCGGCCACGGGCGGCAGCGCCATCATCGAAGCCAGGGTGGCGCAATACTTGAGGAAGCTGCGGCGGCTGACGCCCTGCCGCGCGAATGCATCGACCAGCGAACCCTGCATGATGTTTGTCCCCCGATTCGGGCCATTAGATACCACAACGGCCTTGAAACGCGACAGCGTTCAACTCACCTTAGAGATCGGCGATCATTAACTCAAGATATTCCTGGCCGATGGCCACATCCTGGGGAGCGGCCTTCACCAGTTCGGGAACGAAGGCCACCTCGATGAATTGCGCGGTGACCGCACCCTGTTCGTTGTGATGCGTCACCCACCAGATGCCGGGACAGGCGGTCTCGTTCAGCGTGGATACGCCGCCGGCCTGCAGGATGACGCTGATTTCGCCGGAACCGAGCTTTTCCTGCAGCCAGTCGAGGTCGGCCGGCGTCAGCGGAAGCGCAGAAAGATCGATGGCGGAGGACTCGCCGGTTTCCAGCAGACGCCGTACCCCTGCGGCCAGTTCGCGCAGCAAGGGCGGCGCATTACCGGTCAGGGCGGATTCGCCCGGCGGCGGATTGACGACGTGGATGGGAATGGGATCAAGCGACATGCTGCCATTCCCGGATCAGCTCGCGGATGGCCGCGCACGCGGGTGGAATGGCGGCGGCGACGGCAGGCGTGGGTTGCTCGCCCCAGTCGATGACCGCGGGCTGGATCGCCAGCATTGCCCGCTTGTCCGGCCAGTGCCCCGCCAGCATCGCGATGGCGCGCAGGTCGGTCAGCCCGACTTCGTGCACCGAAACCTTGCGATTGCCCATCAGGAATGCGTCCATCTCCTCTCCTTTCAGCAATACCCAGCCACCCGGACTGGCCTTGATGTTGGCGGCATCGACGACGATCAGCGCATCGGTTTCCTCGATCGGCCCTGCCAGGGTGAACGAAAGGGTGCCGCCGTCGAGCAGGGTCACCTCCGGCAGGTGCGCCAGCTCGGGTTCGAGTGCCTGCAGTACATGCACCCCAACGCCCTCGTCGGTGAGCAGGGTATTGCCGATGCCGAGAACAAGCGTTTTCATGGAATCAATCTAACAGCAGTTTTGCCAATAACAACCGGAGATTTCGCTCAAATGCCCGATTGTTCATCATTGTTTCTTGATATTCATATCCAGGTGCAGGGTGGGCCAATCGCTCTTATACTGGCCTGAGTGTGGTTTCGGATTGTCGCCCATGTGCCTTGCCATTCCCATGCAGATCGAATCGATCGAAGGCTTTACCGCCCGCTGCCAGGCCAAGGGCGTGTGGCGTGACGTCAGCCTGTTCATGATGCAGGATGAACCGCCCGCAATCGGCGACTTCGTCATGGTGCACGTCGGTTACGCGATCCAGAAAATCACCGAAGCCGACGCGCGCACCACCTGGGAACTGCTCGACCAGATCCTGGAGGAAAGCCGTGCATGAACTGGCGGTCGCGCAGGCGCTGGTCGAACAGGTAGAAGCCGTGATCCATCAAAATCACGCCCAGCGCGCAACCCTGATCCGCGTACGCATCGGCCCGCTCGCCGGCGTGGTGCCCGACCTGCTGGCCACTGCGTTTCCACTTGCCGCCGCCGGTAGCCGCATGGAACATGCCAAACTCGAATTCGCCCACGCGCCGATCCGGGTGTGCTGCCAGACCTGCGGCCTGGATACCGAAGCCGCGATGAACCGCCTGCTCTGCGGCGCCTGCGGCGACTGGCACACCCGGATCATTTCCGGCGATGAATTGCTGCTGGAAAGCGTCGAACTCGAAACCGCTCCATCCCTGACCCCGTAAAAAATCATGTGTGATACCTGCGGCTGCAATCTCACCCCCGGCAACAAGCACCTCGCCTTCAAACCCGTCGCCAAGGGCGCGACTGCAGTCTCCGTGCTGAAGGGCCTGCTGGCGAAGAACGACGACCAGGCCGCGCACAACCGCGAACACTTCGACCGCCGCGGCATCCTCGCGATCAACCTGATGTCGTCGCCCGGCTCCGGCAAGACCGCGCTGCTGGAAGCCACGCTCGTCGCACTGAAGGACGAATTCACCTGCGCCGTGATCGAGGGCGATCTGGAAACCGAAAACGACGCCCTTCGCATCCGCGCCGTCGGGGTTACGGCACACCAGATCGTCACCGGCACCGCCTGCCACCTCGACGCCCATCTGGTGCACGATGCGCTGCATCAGATGAATCTCGACGGCGTCGAGCTCCTGTTCATCGAGAACGTCGGCAACCTGGTCTGCCCGGCGAGCTTCGACCTCGGCCAGCACCTCAACGTCACCCTGCTCTCGGTCACCGAGGGCGACGACAAGCCGGCCAAATATCCGGTGATGTTCCGCGCGGCGGATGCCATGCTCTTGACCAAAACCGATCTGCTGGCGGTGCTTGACGACTTCGACCCCGACAAGGCCGAGACGCACCTGCGTAATCTCGCCAACCCGGCACCGGTACTGCGGCTCTCCGCCCGCAAGAACCTGGGCATGAATGCCTGGCTTGCCTGGCTGCGCGAGCAGCTCGCCGCACAGCGCGCCCGGGTGGCCATCGGCCAGTCGCGCCGCCCCGCCATCCAGAGCGACGGCGAGAAACTCCACAGCGCTAGCGCATGATGAGTGACGCCACCGCATGAAACACGACGCCCGCGCCTGGCTGGAGAAAATCCACGCCCTCGACTTCGACCGCACGGTCAAGATCATGAACGTGTGCGGCGGCCATGAACGCTCGATCACCCACGCCGGCCTGCGCGGCGTCTTGCCGAAATGGGTGGAACTGGTGCCCGGCCCCGGCTGTCCGGTGTGCGTGTGCCCGGAGGAGGATGTCTATCAGGCGATGCAGCTGGCGCTGCAGGACAAATGCATCCTGGTCGCCTACGGCGACATGTTGCGGGTGCCGGTGAACGTGAAGAAGGGCGAGATACGCACCCTGGCCGAGGCGCAGGCCGCCGGCGCCGACGTGCGGCCGATCGCCAGCCCGCTCGATGCGCGCAGGATCGCGCTGGATAATCCCGATCGCCCGGTGGTGTTCTTCGCCGCCGGCTTCGAGACCACCACCGCGCCGACCGCGGCAATGTTGGCCGAGGGCATTCCGGACAATCTGTCCATCCTGCTATCCGGGCGACTAACCTGGCCGGCGGTGGCGATGCTGCTCGGTAGTTTTGAACCCAGCCCGGGCAGCCCCGGTTTCGATGCCCTTGTTGCACCGGGACATGTGTCCACCGTGATGGGCCCGGAGGAATGGAACTTCGTCGTCGACCGCCACGAGATTCCCGCCGCGGTTGCCGGCTTCGCGCCGGAGTCGCTGCTGGCGTCGTTCTATTCGGTGCTGCGCCAACTGAAAAGCGGCGAGCGCTTTCTCGACAACTGCTACCGCGAAGTCGCGCATCCCGGCGGCAATGCCACTGCGCGCCGCATGCTTGCCGCCACGATGGACGTCGTCGATGCCAACTGGCGCGGCATCGGCATCATCCCCGACTCCGGCTATGCGTTGAAGCCTGCCTATGCGCAACACGACGCCCGCCTGCTGTTCCCCGACCACACCGACCCCGATCGCCGGCGCGCCGGTGAAATGCCCCCCGGTTGCGACTGCGCCAAGGTGGTGCTGGGCAAGATCTATCCCAACCAGTGCCGTATCTATGGCAAGGCCTGCACCCCGCGCAATCCAGTCGGCCCCTGCATGGTGTCGGACGAAGGCGCCTGCCGCATCTGGTGGGCGGGCGGCGTGCGCGTCACTGCCGATGCCTGAACGCGTCGCGCAGTTCATCACCATCGGCGGCCGGGTTCAGGGCGTGGGTTTCCGGCCCTTCGTCTATCGCCTGGCGCATGAACACGGCATCACCGGCTGGGTGCGCAACGCCGACGGCGCGGTGGAAATCCATGCCGAGGGCGAACCCGCGCAGTTGCAGTGTTTCAGCGCAGCGCTTGTCAGCGAAGCCCCCCCCTTGTCCGCCCCCGACCCACTTACTATCGCCGCCTGCGCATCGGGACACGCTGCGGCGTTTGCCATCCTCGACAGCGCGGCATCGAATCGGGCCGACATCCATTTACCGCCGGACGGTTTTGTCTGCGCCGACTGCCTGGCCGAACTGCACGACCCGGCCAACCGCCGCCATCGCTATCCCTTCATCAACTGCACCCAGTGCGGGCCGCGTTATACCCTGATCACCGCCCTGCCCTATGACCGCCCCAACACGGCCATGCGTGGTTTCGCGCTGTGCCCGGACTGTCGACGCGAATACGAAAACCCGCTCGACCGCCGCTTTCACGCCGAGCCGATCGCCTGCCCGGTGTGCGGGCCGCATCTGCAGTTTGTCGCTGGCGAAGAAACCCTCGACGGCGACGAAGCGGCGCTGGCGACCGCTGTCGCCGCCCTGCGCGCGGGAAAGATCGTTGCGGTGAAAGGCGTCGGCGGCTACCACCTGCTGTGCGACGCCAGCAACGACGCAGCCGTCGCCACGCTGCGCGCCCGCAAGCCGCGCCCGGCCAAGCCGCTGGCGGTGATGGTGCGCGACCTCGCCGCCTTGCGCGCGGAGGTACACAGCACACCGAAACTGGAAGCTTTCCTGGGCACGCCCGAACGCCCCATCGTGCTGCTGCGAAAGCGTGCCGATTCCAGTTTGTCCGAACACATCGCCCCCGGCCTCGCGGAAATCGGCTGCCTCTTGCCCTACTCGCCGTTGCACGATCTGCTGCTGCACGATTTCGGCGGGCCGCTGGTGGCGACCTCGGGCAACCTCTCCGGCGAGCCGGTGCTGACCGAAAACCGCGAGGCGCAAACCCGGCTCGCCCATCTTGCCGACGCCTTCCTGCACCACGACCGTCCCATCGTGCGCCCAGCCGACGATCCGGTGTATCGCGTCATCGCCGGTCAACCGCGGCCGCTGCGCCTGGGGCGTGGCACGGCGCCGCTGGAACTGGAACTCCCCGTAGCGCTGCCCGAACCGGTGCTGGCGCTCGGCAGCCACATGAAGAACACGCTCTGCCTTGCCTGGGGCACGCGCGCCGTCGTCTCGCCGCATATCGGCGAACTCGATACCCCGCGCAGCCTCGACACCCTGGCGCAGGTGGCGGATGACCTGCAGCGCTTGTATCGGGTGCAGGCCACACAACTGATCGTCGACCGTCATCCCGGTTATGGCTATCGCCGCTTTGTGCGCGACAGCGGGTTGCCGCTGGCTGAAATCTGGCACCACCACGCCCACGCCTCGGCGCTGGCCTGGGAGTTTCCCGACGTCGATGAATGGATCGTGTTCGCCTGGGACGGCGTCGGCCTCGGCGAAGACCAGACCCTGTGGGGCGGCGAGGCCTTCACCGGCACGCCGGGGCGCTGGCAGCGCACCGCCTCGTTCCGCCCCTTCCGCCTTCCCGGCGGCGACAAGGCCGGGCGCGAGCCATGGCGCGCTGCTGCTGCGCTGCTATGGGAAACGGGCCAGGTTGCGCCGTTCGCACCTGAAGCGCTGTATCAAGCGTGGACAGCGCGGCTGAACAGCCCGGCCAGTTCGTCGGTCGGGCGGATGTTCGATGCCTCGGCGGCCCTGAGCGGCGTGTGCAGCCACGCCAGCTTCGAAGGCGAAGGCCCGATGCAGTTGGAAGCCATTGCCGATATTGCCGCGGGCGACGCCGTTGCATTGCCGCTCGAACGCGACCCGGACGGAATCTGGCGCAGTGACTGGGCGCCGCTGCTGCCGATGCTCACCGACATCACCCGCCCGCCGGCCGTGCGCGCGGCCAGCTTCCATCTCAGTCTGGCGCAGGCGCTGGTCGAACAGGCCCGACAGCTGCGCGCGCAAACCGGCGTCGAGTCGGTCGGCCTTGCCGGCGGCGTGTTCCAGAATCGCCTGCTCGCCGAGGCCGCCATCGACCGCCTGCAGGCCACAGGCTTTGCCGTGCACCTGCCGCAACGTGTGCCGGTCAACGACGCCGGGCTAAGCTTCGGCCAGGTCATCGAATTCCTCTACGCATAAAAAACCATGGACGACACCCGCATCCTCCTCGCGCACGGCAACGGCGGCCGCCTGATGCGCGAGCTCATCGCCGACATCTTCGCCCGGCATCTCGCCAATCCGTTGCTCGATACCGATGCCGACGCGGTGACACTGCCGCCGCTCGACGGCGAGGTCATGCTGACCACCGACGGCTTTACCGTGCAGCCGCTGGAATTCCCCGGCGGCAACCTCGGCTCGCTGGCGGTGCACGGCGTGGTCAACGATCTCGCGGTGGCCGGCGCCGATCCGCGCTATCTCACCCTGTCGGCGCTGATCGAGGAAGGGCTGGAAGTCGACGTACTGGATCGGCTGATTGCCAGCTTCGCGGCAGCGGCACGGGAAAGCGGCGTGGCAGTGGTGGCGGGCGACACCAAGGTGGTGCGCCGCGGCGAAGGCGGCGGCCTGTATCTGTCGGTCGCCGGCATTGGCGTCAGGCGCGCCCGGGCGCCGCTCGACATCACGCGCATCGCGCCGGGCGACGCGGTGCTGGTATCGGGTCCGGTGGGCGACCACGGCATCGCGGTGATGCTGGCGCGCGAACAGTTCGGCCTGTCGGGCGAGCTGCGCTCCGACTCGGCCTCGGTGCTACCGCTGACGCAGGCGGTGCGCGACCTGCCGGGGCTGCGCTTCATGCGCGATCCCACGCGCGGCGGCCTGGCCACTGTGGCTCACGAGATCGCGCGTGCCTGCGGCCACAGCGTGATACTCGAACAGCGCGCGGTGCCGCTGCGCCCGCAAGTGGTGTCAGTGTGCGAGATGCTGGGCTACGATCCGTATTACCTCGCCTGCGAGGGACGCATCGTCGCGGTGGCCGATACGGTAGCGACGGATAAAATCCTCGCGCGCTGGCAGGCGCTGCCCGAAGGGGCCGGGGCCCGCATCATCGGCCGCATCGAAACCGGCGACAGCAGGGTCATCCTGGACACCGACCTGGGCGGCCGCCGCATCCTCGACGAACTGGAAGACGACCCGCTGCCACGGATCTGCTGAATCGATCGGGGGAAATGCCGCCGCTTTCGCGCAGCGCCGTCCGCTCCGGCCCCATGATGGCGGCCGCGGTCAGCGGTCCGGATTGCCCCCGGCTGCCGCCGGCAATCAGTCGGTCAGGGTTTGACCTGCCGCCGGCAGCGGTCGGCCCAGACGGCGGCTTCCACCCGTGAGCGCAAATTGAGCTTTTTAAGCAGATGCTTGATGTGCACTTTCACGGTGCCCTCGGCAATTCCCATGTCCTTGGCAATCAGCTTGTTGCTCTTGCCGTCGACCAGGTGTTCGAGAATGCGGTTTTCCTGCTCGGTCAGCCCGGCTTCGGCCAGACTGGCGGGACGGCTCTTTTCGCGCAGTGAAGCCACCAGCAGCTGGGTGAGGCGTGCGCTGATGGTGATCTTGCCGCGTGCGGCTTCGCCCAGTTGCTGCATCAGATCTTCCGGTTCCATATCCTTCAGCAGATAGCCGTCCGCGCCGGCCTGCAGCGCGGCGATCAGGTCTTCCGCCTGATCCGAAACGGTCAGCATGATGACGCGCGAATCGAGCCCGTCGTCCTTGATCGCTTTCAGCACTTCGACGCCGTTCATGCCCTTCATGTTGAGATCCAGCAGGATCATGTCGGGTTGCAGGGCCCGGGCGAGCGCAACGCCCTCTGTTCCGCTGGGAGCTTCGCCCACGAAACGGAATTCGGGCACCGCCTGAATCAACTGAATCACGCCCTTGCGAAACAGCGGGTGGTCGTCGACGACCAGGATGGTCTGGGGGGCGGCAGAATTCATGAATACCTAGGCCTGGGCAGGGTGGATCGGTAGCGGGATTTTACGCCGGTTGCCCGGCATGAAATGCAGGCTGACGCGGGTGCCGAACACAGGCAGTTTCTCGACCGTCAGCTGGCCTCCCAGATTTTTTGCCCGCTCTTCCATGATCGTCATGCCGTAATGATGCGCTCCCGCTGCCTGACGGACGCCAATGCCATCGTCGGTAATGGTGGCCAGAACCGATCCATCGGCAGCGCACGCCACCTTGACGTGCGCCTGCCGGGCCTGGGCATGGTTGAGCACGTTGGACAGGGCTTCGCGCACAATTTGCAGGGCATGAATTTCTTCGTTCGGAGTGAGCATGCAGTTTGCCAGATGGACTTCCAGCGTGATCGGAATGTCGCCGCGGCTGGAGAATTCGGCCACCGTGGTCTGCAGGGCGGCGGCCAATCCCGCGCCATCGATACGCAAACGGAAGGTCGTGAGCAGCTCGCGCAGTTGGCGATAGGCACTGTTCAAACCTTCGCGCAGTTCTTCAAGCACATCCCTGGCTTCGTCGCCGCGTTGCGGATTGTCCACCAGCGGCTTCAGGCGGCTGACCTGGATTTTCATATAAGCCAGCGATTGCGCAAGCGAATCGTGCAGTTCGCGGGCCAGTGCGGCGCGTTCTTCCAGCAGTGACAGCCGGCGGCTCTGTTCGATGCGCCGCGCGGTGCCGATGGCAATGCCGATATGACGCGACAGCGCCTCCAGCAACTGGATCTGCCATTGCGCCAGTTCCTTGCCCGGTGGCATTTCCAGTTGCAGCACGCCATAGCGATGCTCGGTNTCCATGAGCGGCAAAGACAACACGCGCCGGCCATCGTGCAACGGATGCACGGCCAGCGCTTGATGTTTCAGGCATTCGGCGCAGCTTATCAGGCCACACTGGCCGGCATCGCTGCCATTCGGCTGCAGGGTGCTGGCGATCACCCGTGCACGCGCATCGCCGGCTTCCACCAGGCAGGCCAGCCCTTGCCCCACGCCAAGAACGTTTTCCAGATCCTTGAGCAGGATGACATAGGTGTCCGGCGCCACCGGACCGTTATAGAGCCGTGCGATGGAGTGATAGAGCAGTTCCAGCGAGCGGTTGGCGATAGTGAGCTCGGCGGTTTTTTCCTCCACCCGTACTTCCAGGTTCTGATACAGCCTGGAAAGATCTTCAGCCATGTGGTTGAACGCCCGTCCCAGCCGTCCCAGTTCATCGTTGCCGGTATGCTCGGTGCGCGCCGCCAGGTTGCCGCGCCCGACGTTGGCGGCGAAGGCGAGCAGATCGCGCAACGGCAGGATCAAGTCGTTGTGTGCCAGATACATGGTGAGCGCGCCGACCAGCAGGGTCATCAGCAAGGCGGCGCCGAGCACCATGCGCAACACCAGGATCTTGGCCTCGGTATCGCGTTCGATCTGTTTGACCAGATCGTGGATCTGGTCGACAAACAGTGTGATCTCCCCGATCAACGGCACCTCGTCTGCAGGCGCGGCCTTATCCGCCACCGCCAGGATGCGCGGTTTGATTCGGCCGTACCATGCATCCCGCACGGTCACGTAGCTGTCGGACAAGGCCGTCTTGCTCTGCTTCATCATCATGTCAGTGATGCGCGCATCCTGGAGGGTGGCCTCGAAGGTATCGACCGCCTTGTGCAGCGGGGCTGCAGCATCGGTGCCCCCCGGTAGCCGCGCCGATAAGGCAAGACTGGTCATCTTGTAGGCTTGCATGCGCAGGCTGCCCGCCAGGTTGATCGCTTCGCCGCTGCCTTGTGCCGATTCGGCGATGATGCCCGAACTCGCCATGCCGAGAATGGCAAAGCAGGCGATCAGCGCCAGTGCGCCGCCTAACTTGAGCAGCAGCGAATGCTGCAGAAATCCGCGTTTTTCTTTCATGTCCGTCTTTCGCCAGGATGAATATCCGGGAATATTGGAATATTAAGGAGTACCTCTAAAGTGCATGGCCCGGAATCTCCGTCGGAAAGAAATGGCTATTCACCGTTAAAACAAGACCTTAAAACCGTACTCCCAGTGTCGTTCCGGGACAACACCTGCTTGATCGCGGAGGGCCTGTAGGCGGCCATTTGTCGGGATCAATGGATTTGCTTATCTTTTTTTGCTAGAGTTCGACTGCGGCGTATTGTCGCAGTGGCGGGCGCTCGACAGCTACGCCTTTTCGAACGATTCGGGTTTTTTTCTTTCCGCGAATCGATAGTCAGCGGTTAATTTTGACACATGGAGCCGGGCAATCATGACACAGGACGACGACATCAAAACACTCGACACCCAGCCTGACCTGGGCCGCCGGAAATTCCTGGGTACCACCGCACTGGTTGGCCTTTCCGGCGCCGGGCTTTCGCTGGGGCTGTCAGCCTGCAACAAGGAATCGGTTCCCGCAGCCGCGGCCCCGGGTGCCTCGGCCGAGAAGTCCGAGCATGGCAAGTACGAGGTACCGCCGGGCCAGCTCGATGAGTATTATTCATTTTCCAGTGGCGGCCATTCGGGCGAAGTACGCATCTACGGGCTGCCGTCCGGCCGCGAACTGAAGCGCATCCCGGTCTTCAACATGGACTGCCTGGTGGGTTGGGGGGTGACCAACGAATCCAAGGCCATTCTCGGCACCAAGCCCAACGGTACGCCGAAATACACCACCGGCGACACCCATCACGTACACCAGACCTACGCTGACGGCACCTACGACGGCAAGTACATGTTCGTGAACGACAAGATCCATGGCCGCCTGGCGCGTGTCCGCATGGACACCATGGAATGCGACAAGATTACCGAGTTGCCCAATATCCAGGGCTTTCACGGCACCTTCACCGACAAGCGCGATCCGGTCGACTCAAAAATCAATCACACCACCCGGGTATTCTGCGGCGCAGAATTCGCCATTCCGCTACCCAATGACGGGCGTGATCTGGATGACGCCAGCAAATACAAGTCGTTGTTCACCTGTGTCGATTCCGAGAGCATGGAAGTGCGCTGGCAGATGCTGATCGACGGCAACTGCGATCTGGTGGCGACCTCCTACGATGGCAAGCTGGCGGCAACCAACCAGTACAACACCGAGAATGGCGTCCATTACGAAGACATGATGGCTGCGGAAATGGATGCCTGCCTGTTCTTCCACGTCGCCCGCATCGAAGAAGCGGTGAAGGCCGGCAAAGTGACCTACATCGGCGGCTCCAAGGTTCCTGTGGTGGACGGCACGAAAGCCGCCAACCAGGATCCGAAAACCGCCCTGACCTGCTACGTGCCGATTTCGAAGAACCCGCATGGCGTGAACATCAGCCCGGACGGCAAGTATTACGCCTGCTCGGGCAAGCTTTCGCCGACGGCTTCGGTGATCGAGCACGAACTCGTGCTGAAATGGTTCGATGGCAACCTCGCCAAGCCGCGCGACGCCGTTGTGGCCGAAGCCGAAATCGGCCTCGGTCCGCTGCACACCGGCTTCGACAACAAGGGCAATGCCTACACCACGCTGTTCCTCGACAGCCAGATCGTGAAATGGAACGTGGAAGCGGCGATCAAGTCGTTCAAGGGCGACAAGAACGCCAAGGTGGTGCTGGACCGCATCGATGTGCATTACCAGCCCGGGCACGGTTTCACCTCGATGGGCGAAACGAAGGAGTCGGATGGCCGTTACTTCATTTCGGACAACAAGTTTTCCAAGGACCGTTTCCTGCCCGTGGGCCCGCTCCATGCGGAGACCGCTCAATTGATCGACATCAGCGGCGACAAGATGAAACTGGTGGCCGACCATTCGGTGTACTCGGAACCGCACGATTCGATCATCGTCCGTCGCGACATCATCAAGACGCGCCAGATCTACAATCTGGACGACTACCCTCACGCAGTGAAGGATGCGAAGGAATCGGGTGTCTTCCGCAACGGCAAAAAGGTAACGGTCAAACTCACCAGCCAGGCTCCGGCCTTCAGTCTGCGTGAATTCAAGGTCAAGAAGGGCGATGAGGTCACCATCATCCTGACCAACCTGGACAAGGTGGAAGACCTGACGCATGCGATGGCGATTCCGAAATACGACATCAACTTCATCGTCAATCCGCAGCAGACCCAGTCGGTCACATTCGTTGCCGATAAACCCGGGGTCTATTGGTGTTACTGCACCAATTTCTGCCATGCCCTGCACCTGGAAATGCGTACCCGCATGATTGTCGAGGCTTGAACGGCAGCCCCGTTCCCCGAATAAGGGGAATGGGGTATCGTTGCCGTGCGTCCACGGTAAACTGGGCGAATAAAATCTGCACCCGAACGGGCGCCGCAGCTTTGGTTACGCTTGTTCGGGTCGATGTTCAGAGGCTTGCTGGTCTTCCCATGATTTATCCTGCCGGTTTTTTTGCCCGCTTTCTTGCAGCGCTTTACCTGTTCTGTACCTGGGGGCTGGCCGTCGGCGGAAGCTATGAAGCGCCGCTGCCGGCGCAGTTGTCCACCGACCCCGACCTTTGCGCCTACGTCCCCTGCAAGGATGTACTGCCTGGCGCCGACAGCTTTTCCCACCGCATGGGCAAGCCTGCCTATGTCGAGGCCTACCAGAGCAGGAAAGGCGGCCATGACGAGAAAGACGGCCACGGCGAGAAAGAACGCCATGGCAGGAAAGACGATCGGAAACTGATCGGCTACGTCTTTCTGTCCACCGACATCGTCGACATTCCCGCCTACTCGGGCAAGCCGGTGGTGACCCTGATCGGCATGGACACCAAGGGAATCATCACCGGGGTCCGGGTGCTGAGGCATTCCGAGCCGATCCTGCTGCTGGGTATCCCTGAGCTGGAGCTCACCAAATTTGTCAATCAGTACCTGGGCAAATTTGTCGGCTCCAAAATCGAAGTGGGTGCGGGCAGGCCGGACCAGGGCATCATCGGCCTGGACGCCATCACCGGGGCTACCGTGACCGTGATCGCGGAAAACCAGGTCGTCCTGCGCAGCGGCCTGGCGGTTGCAAAACAGGTGGGCATCATCGAACCCACCATTCGCCCCCAGGCGAAGTTCAGCCAGATCGAGGGCAAGCTGGACTGGAACGCGCTGCTCAAGAACGGCAGCGTCCAGCGACTCAAGGTCGATACCGTGGAGGTAGGGATGCCACGTTCGGCTCAGCCCTACATCGACATTCATTTTGGCTACCTCAATGCCCCTGCGGTGGGACGCAGCATACTGGGCGACGCCGTCTATCAAGGCCTGATGTCCCGCCTCAAGCCCGGCGAACATGCCATCTTCCTCATCGCCAGCGGCCTGGAGTCGTTCAAGGGCTCGGGCTTTGTGCGCGGCGGAATTTATGACCGGGTGCAGGTATCGCAGGATATGGATACCTTCACCTTCCGCGATCTGGATTATTTCAATCTGTATGGAATCGAGGCGGCCGGAGCGCCAGCCTACCGGGAATCGGCCATCTTCATCATCCGTTCGCAGACATTCAGTGCGGCCTACCCCTGGAATCTGGTGTTCCTGGCCAACAAGATGGACCCGCAAACGGGTAACCGGACCTTCGTCAACTTCGATCGCGAGTACTGGCTGCCCAGCCGCTATCTGGAGGGGGGGCGACCGGAAATCGTCAAGCCGGAAGCGACCTGGGTGACGGTGTGGAAAACGCGCAAGGTCGAGGTCGTGCTGTTCCTGCTCTGGCTCACCGCTGCGGGAACGGTGTATGCGTTGCGTGACAAGCTGGTCCGGCGTTCAACGCTGAAAGACAAGCGCTGGAAGGATATCCCCAAATACCTGCTATGGATTTCGTCGATCGGCTTCGTCGGTTTTTACCTGCTGGCCGTGCCATCCATTACCCAGGTGCTGACCTGGTTTCACTCCATCCTGTTCGAGTGGCGCTGGGAACTGTTCCTGTCCGATCCATTCATCTTCCTGTTCTGGATTTTCATCATCGTCAGCGTGTTCTTCTGGGGACGCGGGATGTTCTGCGGCTGGATGTGTCCCTACGGCTCGCTCGCGGAACTGGTCTACCATGTGTCCGGCAAACTTGGACTCAAGCGCTACCAGCGCCATCTGCTGCCACAAAACTGGCATGACCGCCTGAAATGGATCAAATACGGCGTTTTTGCGATTTTGCTTGGCGTGTCCTTCTATTCCATCGGGCTGGCTGAAAAGCTCGCCGAAATCGAGCCATTCAAAACCACCTTCCTGGTGGGCGTGTGGAACCGCTCCTGGCCCTTCGTGACCTTCTGGACGGTACTGATCGTGGCTTCCGCCTTTTTCGAGCGCCCGTTCTGCAAGTACCTGTGCCCGCTCGGTGCCGCCCTGGCCGTCCCCTCCACGTTCCGCTGGTGGGGCCTCAAGCGCAAGAAGGAGTGCGGCCCCTGCGCAGCGTGCGCCGTCGGCTGCGGCTCGCAGGCCATCGACGAAAGCGGTCGCATCGACCAGCGCGAATGCCTGCTGTGCCTGGACTGCCAGGTGTTGTATTACGACCCCCATGCCTGCCCACCGCTGGCCCAGGAGCGCAAGCGCCGCACCAAGGCTGGCGAACCGTTGACCGTGATCGGGGCGGACGGCTACTACATCCCCATCGTGCCGGCCGCCGCGGCGCCCTCCCCTGCCGCCACAGCGCGGCAGAGCCTGCCCGTCTTCATCGGCCAGGAATTCTTCGATCACCTGTTCCCCTGGAGCCGCAAGGTATTCCAGCAACCGATTCTGCTGCAGGCGATCACGTTCGCCCTGACCGTGATGGTGACCTGGGTCTGGGTGCTCGGCGCCGCCGGCCAGATCGGCCCCGGCATCGTGCTGGGCTGGTGGCTGGCCTGGAGCGTGTATGAAATGGTGGTGCGCATGCGCTGCAAGCCTTATGTCAAGGACGGCCCGTGGTGGGGACGTAACCTGCGCCCGGCTTCGTGGGCCGACATGGCCTCCTACGTGGCGTTCAAGAACCTGCTGATCGCCGCTGCACTGTTCCTGATCATGAAAGGCACCGGGGTGCTGGACTACCTGCAAGGACTACCTGCGTTGCAATGGCTGTACTAGCTCGGGTCGGCGCGCTTTTCTGCCTGCTCGCCATTGCCGGCAGCGGGCTTGCAGGCGAGATCGTGGTGGGAAAGGGGCAATCCATCTCCGCTGCCATAACGCGTGCCGCGCCCGGTGACGTGATCCGGGTGGAGCGTGGCCACTACCAGGAGCGGCTGCTGATCGACAAGCCCCTGACCCTGAAGGGAATCAATCGGCCCACGCTGAGCGGCGGCTTCAAGGGCGACACCATCCGCATCATTGCCGAGGATGTCGTCATCGACGGGCTGATCGTAAGAGATTCGGGCGACAGCCTGCTCGATCAGAATGCCGGAATCTACATCCAGCCCGGTGCGCACCGGGCGGCCGTGCTCAACTGCGACCTCAGCTACAACCTGTTCGGCCTGTGGATCGAGAAATCGAACGGCGTGCGCATCGAAAACAACCTCATTACCGGCAAGCGCGATTACCGTTCCTCCCAGCGTGGCAACGGCATCCAGCTCTACAACACAGATGGCGCGCGCATCATCGGCAACCGCATCAGCTTCGTGCGCGATGCGATCTATGTCGACGTCTCGCACCATGCGATCTTCCGCGGCAATCGCCTGCACCACAGCCGCTACGGCACGCATTACATGAATTCCTACTACAACCTGTGGGAAAACAACGATAGCTGGCTGAACCGGGGGGGGCTGGCGCTGATGGAAGTGCGCAACCAGGTGGTGCGCAATAATCGCGCGTGGGCCAACTCCGACCACGGCATCATGCTGCGGACGATCCAGGACGCGCTGGTGGAGAACAACGTGGTGGCCGGCAATGCCCGCGGATTCTTCATCTACGACGCCGAGTACAATACCCTGCGCGGCAATCTGGTGGTCGACAATATCGTCGGCATGCATGTGTGGGCCGGTTCCATCAACAACCAGATCGAACGCAACGATTTCATCTCCAACCGCGAGCAGGTTCGCTATGTGGCTTCGGGTGACGTGACGTGGGGCGCCAAGGAAGGCAATCACTGGAGCAATTATCTTGGCTGGGATCGCAACGGCGACGGCATAGGCGACGTCCCCTACGAAGCCAACGACGTGGTCGACCGGCTGTCCTGGCGTCATCCGATGATGAAATTGCTGCTCGCAAGCCCGGCCGTGCAGACCCTGCGGATCGTGGGGCAGCAATTTCCGCTGCTGCGCGCGCCCAGCATCGTGGACCCGAAACCGCGCATGCATCCCGACCATAAAGACTGGAGAAACTGGCTTGGCAAGTATTTCACCGGCGCCCGCTGACGTGCGCCCCGCTGCGAAAGCCGAAACCGTCGTCGTCACGCGTGCCGTCACCAAACATTATGGCGCCGTGCATGCGGTCGACGGCGTCGATCTCGAAATCGTCCGTGGCGAGCTGTTCGGACTGATCGGCCACAACGGCGCCGGCAAGAGCACCTTGTTCAAGATGATGCTGGGCCTGATCCCGCTCACGTCGGGCGAAATTCTCATCGACAATGCGTCGGTGTCGGGCAGCGGGTTTCGCGCGGTTCGGCGCAAGATCGGCTACCTGCCCGAAAACGTCGTGCTCTATGAAAACCTGACCGGGCTGGAGACCCTGCAGTTTTTTTCACGGCTTAAAGGCGCCCCCTTGCAGGACTGCGCCCCGGCCCTGGAGCGCGTCGGACTTGCCCATGCCGCCAGACGGCGCGTGCGCGAATACTCCAAGGGCATGCGTCAGCGTCTCGGCTTTGCCCAGGCCCTGCTCGGCCGGCCGCAAATCCTGTTTCTCGACGAGCCGACCACCGGCCTGGACCCGGAAGCGATCCGTGGGTTCTACGCGATCCTGCGCAGGCTCAGGGCGGAAGGGGTGACGGTGGTGCTGACCTCGCACATCCTGGCCGAGATCCAGGAACGGGTCGATCGCCTCGCGATCATGGCCGCAGGCAAAGTCCAGGCCATCGGCAGCGTACAGGCATTGCGCGAGCAGATGGATCTGCCGCTGTGGTTCGACATCCGGATTGCATCCACACATCTTGACGCAGTACGCTCCGCGCTCGGCCATCTGCCGGTCAGCGCCATCGAAGCCCGCGACGACCACGTTGCGGTGCAGTGCCGGCGCGAAGCCAAGATGGCGGTGCTCGAAGCCCTTGCCGCGCTCGGCGGCAAGGTGCTCGACCTGCACGTGCGCGAGCCCTCGCTCGAAGACGTGTTCTTCGGTTTTTCCGATTAGAGGGGCAGCAGTGGAATTCAGACAAATCGGCATCATCGCCGGCAAGGAGTTCTGGGACCGCATCCGCAACCGCTGGGTGCTCGCGGTGGCGCTGGTGTTCACCGTGTTCGCGCTGGCCATCGCCTACTTCGGCGGTGCGCAGCAGGGCGCGGTGGGATTTCGCTCGATCGAATTCACCATCGCCAGCCTGGTCAGCCTGGTGATCTACCTGATTCCGCTGATCGCGCTGATCCTCGGCTTCGATGCCATCGTCGGTGAACGCGAACGCGGCTCGCTCGATCTGTTGCTGTCGATGCCGATCACCCGCTTCGAGCTGCTGCTCGGCAAATACCTCGGCCTGGCCGCGGCACTGGCGTTCTCCACCGTGGCGGGCTTCGGCCTGGTCGCCGTTGTGCTGTCCACGCAACTCAACCTCGCCGCCCTGCTCCACTACTTCGGCTTCATGCTCAGTTCGGTCCTGCTCGGCATGGCCTTTCTCAGCCTCGCGGTGATGGTGTCGGTGTTTGCCACGGATCGCACCCGCGCATCGGGCATGGCCATCGCGTTGTGGTTCTTCTTCGTGCTGGTGTTCGATCTGCTGCTGCTCGGCGCACTGGTCGTCAGCGGCGGTCACTACGGTGGCGAGATTTTCCCCTACCTGCTGCTGGCGAACCCGGCCGACGTGTTCCGCATACTGAATATCTTTACCCTGGACGACGTCCGCACCCTGTACGGACTGGCAACCGTTTTCCCCCGCGCCCTGGCCGATCCCTGGCTGCTGGGTCTGGTGATGTTCGCCTGGATTGCGGCACCCTTGGGCATTGCAACCTGGAGATTCCGCAAATGAAGCTGGTACGACCCACATTCATCCTTGCCGCGCTGGCCGTCGTTGCGCTCACCGCCTGCGGCCAGTCGGAGACTGCGAGCGCGGTTGTCCCGCTGGAGATCGGCCAGGGCACGTCCTGTGCGCTCGACGGCATGCTGCTCGCCGATTACCCCGGCCCCAAGGCGCAGATCCATTATGCCGGCCAGGCAGAACCGGATTTCTTCTGCGACACGGTGGAAATGTTTCACCTCTATCTCAAGCCCGAACAGGTCCGCGCGGTACGCGGTCTGTTCGTGCAGGACATGGGCAAGGCCGACTGGGAGCAGCCTCGCGATCACTGGATCGATGCGAAGAGCGCTTTCTACGTTCACGGCAGCAAGCGGCACGGCTCCATGGGGCCGACCATCGCCAGTTTCGCGCTGGAACAGGATGCGGTCAAATTTGCCGCCGAGTATGGCGGCAAGGTCTACCGTTTCGCCGACGTCACGCCCGACATGGTAGTGCTGGACGGCGGCGCGCTCCACGACAGCAACATGTAGATATCATGCCCAGTTTCTTTGAAAACCTTGATGACGACACGGCAGCGGAACTCGAACGGCTGGCGCAATTGATCTATGAGCTGCGCCAGAACCACAATGCCATTCTCCGATCCCATGGCGCAGCGGACGCGGCGGCACTGCTGCAGCAAATCCTGGACGGCGCGGTGGCCGAGCATCCCGCCTACGAACACTATCTGGCCGCCCGGATTCTTGACGATACCCGCGATCTGGCCCGCGCAATGGTCGGCGAACGGCTGAAGGAGGCCACTCTGAAATGAGTCTGCACCTTGAACTCGGTTCGGCGATCGAGGCCGCCTTCGGCGACGACCTCGATTCGCCGGTCGAACAGAAACAGGATGCAATGATCGTCCGTCTTAAGAATGGCGTGACGCTGGACGTGCGCTATGCCGCCGCCGATGCCTATTCGCTGCGCTGGGTCTACGGCGATGCCGAGTCCGGCATCGATACCGCACCCCTGCACCGCGGGCTTGCGACTTTCCCCCATCACTTTCACGATGCAGCCGGCCGCATCGTTGCGGACCCGATCACACGCCCCGATGCCTCCCCGGAAGACAATCTGCACAGGCTGATCCATGCCCTGATCGCCGACCCGATGCTCGGCGCCCGGGACATCGCCTGATGCGCCCGCCGGCGCGGCTGCTGTCCCTGGGGGCAGCAGCGTTCGCCGTTGCCGTCACGATCGCACTGCTGCCTCCCGGCAGCCGGACGATCCGCAAGCCCGAGCCGCCCGCGAACGATTTTTGCGTCGTGGCCCCGGCAACGCCCTACGATCCGGCTTCCGGTCTGGCGATGTACGAGCCGCGTCCGATCCCCGCCGATGCACGCTGCCCGGTATGCGGCATGTACCCCGCCCGCTACCCGCGCTGGGCGGCGCAGATCCTGTTCAGGGATGGCGCCGCCCAGTATTTCGATTCGCCGGTCAATCTGTTCGTCTTCATGCACAGAGTCGATCGATACAACCGCAGCTACACCCTGAACGATGTGGCCGCCAGCTTCGTAACCGACTTCGAAACCGGACAGTGGATAGAACTCCGGAAAGCCTTCTTCGTCCGCGGCTCCGCCGCCCTGGGGCCGATGCGTGACGCCGGTCTGCCGGCTTTTGCCAGCCGCGCAGCGGCAGACGGCTTTATCCGCAGCCGCGGCGGCCAGGTGCTGACATTCACGCAAGTCACGCCCGAACTGATCCGCTCCATGGGCGGCAACGCGCCCCATCGCCACTGAAACCGGGCTGCCGGATGCGTAGATGAAAAAAGCGGGGGGAGATCTGCATCTCCCCCCGCTTTTGGTTTTCAGCGCCGGATCGTTCGTGTCTGTCTCTTACTTCGATTGGGCGACCATGAAGTCCACCGCTGCCTTGACATCGTCGTCCGACAGGGTGGTGGAGCCGCCGCGCGCAGGCATCATGCCTTTTGCACCCGTGAATCCTTCAAGCGCATGCTTGTGGAGGGTATCCAGGCCCTGCGCGATACGCGGTCCCCAGTCGGCTTTGTCGCCGGGCTTCGGCGCGCCGGCAACCCCGGCCGCGTGGCACATCGCGCAGACGTTGCCGTAAACCTTCTTGCCCAGGTCGCTGCCTTCCGCCACATGCGTCTCCTCCGCCTCCGCTGCCGGAGCGGGCGCCGCTGCCTCCGGTGCTGCGGGGGCGGGCGCTGCGGCTTCCGGCGCAGCGGGGGCAGAGGCTTCCGGCGCGGCACTTTCCTGCTTCCCGCAAGCACTCAACAAAGCCGCCAGTGACACGGCCAGTACGAGTGAGGTCATCTTCATTTATATCTCCTGTTGAGTCGGGGCCCGTTGGAAAGCCCGGAATGGATAATGGATAGGGCCGATGCCATGGACTACCATCATACAACGACGGGCAGTCCCGGGTTTGATCGGGTATGGCAGCATCGACACGGCTGGAATATAGCACACCCCTTTCCGGCATATGCCGGGGCTGAAGGATTACCCCCAGTCCCTCAAATACCCTGATCCCCACCCTGTAAAAACCAAACAATCGTTTAAATAACATTGGCTTATGTAACTGCCACCTATACTCCTTTAGGAGTAGCCCCAGGCTGAAAAACGGGAATACAAGCTCTTTTCATCTCCTTTGCGGTGCATATACTGTGTTCAGAATTTCGGATAAATCAATCCTGAATAGCCGGAAAGGACGCAGCCATGTCTATCCAGTCGCACAAGCAGATTTCGGTGCTTACTCTGAGCACGCTGGCGTTCACCGTGTGCTTTGCGGTGTGGGTGATGTTCTCCATCATCGGCATTCCGATCAAGGCCAATCTCGGCCTCAATGAAACCCAGTTCGGCCTGCTGGCTGCCACCCCCATACTCACCGGTTCGCTGATCCGTCTGCCACTCGGCATGCTCACCGACAAGATCGGCGGCCGCATCGTGTTCTTCGTGCTGATGCTCTCGACCGTCATCCCGATCTATCTGATCAGCCTCGCCACCCAGTACTGGCACTTCCTGGTGCTCGGTCTCTTCGTCGGTGTGGCTGGCGGTGCGTTCTCGGTCGGCATTTCCTACGTCGCGCGCTGGTTTCCCAGGCCGCGCCAGGGTTTTGCCATGGGCATTTTCGGCGCCGGGAATGCCGGCGCCGCGGTAACCAAGTTCGTCGCCCCGTCGCTGCTGGTGGCCTACGGCTGGCAGGCGGTGCCGCAAGTCTATGCCGTCGCCATGCTGGCGATGGCCATCCTGTTCTGGATCTTCACTTATACCGACACCACCCACCATGTGTCGAGCCACATCACCGTCAAGGAGCAGCTCGCCGCACTCAAGGACCCCAATGTGTGGAAGCTGTGCCAGTACTACTCGATCGTGTTCGGCGGCTACGTCGCGCTGAGCCTGTGGATGACCAAGTACTACATCACCGAATACGGCTTCGGGATGCAGACCGCGGCGCTGCTGGCCGCCATCTTCGTACTGCCGTCCGGCATCATCCGTGCGATGGGCGGCTGGCTGTCCGACAAGTTCGGCGCGCACAGGATGACCTGGTGGGTGATGTGGGTGTCATGGGTATGCCTGTTCCTGCTTTCGTATCCGCAAACCGAGATGGTGGTGCAGACCACCAAGGGCGAGATGTCGCTGCACCTCGGTCTCAACGTCTGGGTATTCACTTCCCTGCTGTTCATCCTCGGGATCGCCTGGGGCTTCGGCAAGGCCTCGGTATTCAAGTACATCTCCGACGAATATCCGCACAACATCGGCGTCATCTCCGGCATCGTCGGTCTGATCGGCGGCCTCGGCGGTTTCTTCCTGCCTATCCTGTTCGGTGCCATCGTCGATGTCACCGGCGTCAACAGCGGCATCTTCATGTTGATGTACGGCGTCACCTGGGTGTCGCTGATCTGGATGTACCTGACCGAAGTGCGCAAGGTGCCGATGATCAGAAAAACCGCCGCAATCGACACCCCCAAATAATTTCTCTGCCTTCCAACCAGGAGCGTTCAATGTCCACCAACATCAAGGAATGGAACCCGGAAGACCCCGGTTTCTGGGAATCGACCGGCAAGAAGATTGCCTACCGCAATCTCTGGATTTCGGTGCCGGCCTTGCTGTGCGGTTTTGCCGTGTGGCTGATGTGGGGAATCATCACGGTTCAGATGTCCAACCTGGGCTTCCCCTTCAGCAAGGAGGAGCTGTTCACGCTGACCGCGATTTCCGGGCTGGCCGGGGCGACGATGCGCATTCCCTCTTCCTTCTTCATCCGGCTGGCGGGCGGGCGCAACGTCATCTTCCTCACCACCTCGATGCTGCTGGCGCCGGCAATCGGCACCGGCATCGTCCTGCAGCATCCCGACTGGCCGCTGTGGAGCTTCCAGCTGATGGCGCTGTGGTCGGGCGTCGGCGGCGGCAACTTCGCCAGTTCGATGTCCAATATCAGTCCGTTCTTCCCCAAGCGGCTGCAGGGCACCGCGCTGGGAATCAACGCGGGCCTTGGCAACTTTGGCGTCACCACCATGCAGATCCTCATTCCGCTGGTGATGACGGTGAGCGTCTTCGGCGCGCTCGGCGGCGACTCGATGACGCTGGTGAAGGACAGCGGCTGGATCCTCGGCAAGATCACCGCCGGCACCGAGACCTTCATCCAGAACGCCGGCTTCACCTGGATTTTGTCGCTGGTGCCGCTGGGCGTCATCGCCTGGTTCGGCATGAACAATCTGCTGCCGGTCTCGCCGGATGCAGGTCATACCCTGTCCGCCTTCATCAAGGTGACCTGGCTCTATACCCTGGCCTTCATTCCGGCCATCGGCGGCCTCTATCTCTACCTGCCGGCGCCCACCGGCCTCGGTCTGCTCAACATGTGGGTGGCGATGCCGCTCATCATCATCGCCACGCTGCTGATCCTGAAGCTCGCTGCCTTCGGCCCGATGAAGGAGAACATCAGCAAGCAGTTCGCCATCTTCAAGAACAGGCACACCTGGTCGATGACAGCGCTGTATCTGGTCACCTTCGGCTCCTTCATCGGGTTTTCCATGGCTTTGCCGCTATCGATCACGGTGATCTTCGGCGATACCCACACCCTCGATGCCGCCAGCAATACCTGGGTGCATGCGAAAAATCCCAATGCGCCGTCTGCGCTGACCTATGCCTGGATCGGCCCCTTCGTCGGCGCGCTGATCCGTCCGGTGGGCGGCTGGATATCCGACAAGATGGGCGGCTCCATCGTCACTCAGGTCATTTCGGCGGTCATGGTCGCGGCATCGGCTTACGCCGGCTACATCATGATGCAGGCATTCCATTCCGCCACGCCCGAGGTGTATTTCACGCAGTTCCTCATCACCTTTGTCGTGCTGTTCGCGGCCACCGGACTCGGCAATGGTTCCACCTTCCGTACCGTCGGGGTGATTTTCGACCGCGTGCAGGCCGGCCCGGTGCTCGGCTGGACTTCGGCGGTCGCCGCCTACGGCTCCTTCATCGCGCCGGTGGTGATCGGCGAGCAGATCAAGGCGGGCACCCCGGAAAACGCCATGTACGGATTTGCCATCTTCTACGCCGTGTGCCTGGTGTTGAACTGGTGGTTCTACCTGCGTAAGAACGCCTACATCAAGAACCCATGAGCACCGATCAAAACCTGCAAGGAGCAATGCAATGAGCCACTTCCTCGACAGATTGACGTTCTTCAAGAAGACCGTCGCCGAATTTTCCAACGGCCACGGTGCCGTCAGCAATGAAGACCGCAGCTGGGAGAATGCCTACCGCAGCCGCTGGCAGAGCGACAAGGTGGTGCGCTCCACCCACGGGGTGAACTGCACCGGGTCGTGCAGCTGGAGGATTTTCGTCAAGAACGGGCTGATCACCTGGGAAATCCAGCAGACCGATTACCCGCGCACCCGCCCCGATCTGCCCAACCATGAGCCGCGCGGCTGCCCGCGCGGCGCCAGCTACTCTTGGTACGTGTACTCGGCGCAGCGCGTGAAATACCCGCTGATCCGCGGCCGTCTGATGGACATGTGGCGCGAGGCGAGGAAAACGATGGGGCCGGTGGAAGCCTGGAAGTCGATCAGCCAGAATCCCGAGAAAGCCAAGCGCTACAAATCGATCCGCGGCCAGGGCGGTTTCGTGCGCGCCAAGTGGGACGAGGTGACGGAAATGATCGCCGCCGCCAACGTCTACACCATCAAGGACTACGGCCCCGACCGCATCTACGGCTTCTCGCCGATCCCCGCCATGTCGATGGTGAGCTATGCGGCCGGGTCGCGCTACATGTCGCTGATCGGCGGTGTCTGTGGCTCCTTCTACGACTGGTATTGCGACCTGCCGCCGTCGTCCCCGCAGGTGTGGGGCGAGCAGACCGACGTGCCGGAATCGGCCGACTGGTACAACTCGACCTACCTGATGGTGTGGGGCTCCAACGTGCCGCAGACGCGCACGCCCGACGCCCACTTCTACACCGAGGTGCGCTACAAGGGCACCAAGACCGTGGCGGTGTCGTCCGATTTCGGCGAGATGGTGAAGTTCGGCGACATCTGGCTGGCCCCCAGGCAGGGCACCGACGCCGCGCTGGCGCTGGCGATGGGCCACGTCATCCTCAGTGAATTCCACGTCAAGAACCGCAGCGAGTATTTCGATTCCTATTGCCGCCAGTACAACGATATGCCGATGCTGGTGATGCTGAAGGAACACGAGGGCAAGCTGATCGCCGATCGTTACCTGCGTGCCTCCGACCTTTCCGGCAATCTCGGCCAGGACAACAACCCCGAGTGGAAGACGGTGGTGGTCGACGAGAACACCGGCTACCTGGTGGCGCCCAATGGCTCGATCGGGTTCCGCTGGGGCCAGTCCGGTGCGTGGAACCTCGAAATGCGCGACGGCTATTCGAACAAGGACGTGAAGCCGCAACTGACGCTACTGGGCAGCCACGACGAAGTCGTCGAGGTGGCGCTGCCCTACTTCGGTGGCGACGACCACAATGCCCTGCTCAGCCGTAACCTGCCGGTCAAGGTGATCAGCATCGGCGGCCAGGACGTACGCATCGCCACCGTCTACGACCTGACGCTCGCCAACTACGGCGTCGACCGCGGACTGGGTGGGCCGAACATTCCCACCAGCTACAACGATGAAGTTCCCTACACCCCGGCCTGGGCGGAGAAGCATTGCGGCGTGCCGCGCGCCGACATCGTCACGGTGGCGCGCGAATTCGCCGACAACGCCGACAAGACCCGCGGCAAGTCGATGGTCATCCTCGGCGCGGCGCTCAACCACTGGTACCACAACGACATGATCTACCGCGGCATCATGAACCTGCTCATGATGTGCGGCTGCATCGGTCAGTCGGGTGGCGGCTGGGCGCACTACGTCGGCCAGGAAAAGCTGCGCCCGCAGACCGGCTGGGCGCCGCTGGCGTTCGGCCTCGACTGGCACCGGCCATCGCGGCAGATGAATTCCACCTCCTTCTTCTACGCGCACACCAGCCAGTGGCGCCACGAGAAGCTGGCGGCAGCGGAAATCCTGTCGCCCACCGCCGACAAGGAAAACGGCGACTACCGGCTGATCGATTTCAACGTGCGCGCCGAGCGCATGGGCTGGCTGCCGTCCGCGCCACAGCTGGAAACCAATCCGCTGGAAGTCACCAAAGCTGCCGACGCTGCCGGCATCGACCCGGTCAAGTATGCGGTCGAACAGATCAAGAACGGCGCGCTCAAGTTTGCCTGCGATGACCCTGACAATCCGAAGAACTTCCCGCGCAACCTGTTCGTCTGGCGCTCCAACCTGCTGGGCTCCTCGGGCAAGGGTCACGAGTATTTCCTCAAGTACCTGCTGGGCACGCAGAACGCGGTGATGGGGCCGGACCTCGGTGAACTCGGCGAAGCCAAGCCGAAGGAAGTGGTATGGCACGACAAGGGCGCCGAGGGCAAGCTCGACCTGCTGGTGACGCTCGACTTCCGCATGTCGACCACCTGCCTGTATTCCGACATCGTGCTGCCGTCGGCCACCTGGTACGAGAAGGACGACCTCAACACCTCGGACATGCACCCCTTCATCCACCCCTTGAGCGAGGCGGTGCAACCGCTGTGGGAATCGAAGTCGGACTGGGAGATCTACAAGACCATCGCGAAGAAGTTCTCCGAACTCGCGGCGACCCATCTGGGCACCCAGAAAGACCTCGTCCTGACGCCGCTGATGCACGACACACCGTCCGAGCTGGGCCAGAGCATGGCGGTGCGTGACTGGAAGAAGGGCGAAATCGACCTCATACCCGGCAAGACCATGCCGAGCATGACGGTGGTGACGCGCGACTACGGCGACACCTACCGCAAGTTCACCGCGTTGGGCCCCTTGATGACCAAGATCGGCAACGGCGGCAAGGGCATTGCCTGGAACACCGAGGACGAGGTGCAGCAACTGGCCGAGCTGAACTACACCGTCACCGAAGAGGGGGTCGCCAAAGGGCTGCCGAAGATCGAATCGGCCATCGATGCCTGTGAAGTGGTGCTGATGCTGGCGCCGGAAACCAATGGCCAGGTGGCGGTGAAGGCCTGGGAAGCGCTGTCGAAGATCACCGGCCGCGACCACACGCATCTGGCCCTCCCGCGCGAGGACGACAAGATCCGCTTCCGCGATATCCAGGTGCAGCCACGGAAGATCATTTCCTCGCCGACCTGGTCGGGGCTGGAGTCGGAGCACGTGTCGTACAACGCCGGCTATACCAACGTCCATGAGCTGATTCCCTGGCGTACCCTCAGCGGCCGCCAACAGTTCTACCAGGATCACCAGTGGATGCTGGATTTCGGTGAGGGCCTGTGCGTGTACAAGCCGCCGGTCGACACCAAGACCATCGCGCCGCTCTTGGGCAAGAAACCGAACGGCCACCACGAACTGGTGCTCAACTGGATCACTCCGCACCAGAAATGGGGCATCCACAGCACCTACACCGACAACCTGCGCATGCTGACCTTGTCGCGCGGCGGCCCTCACGTTTGGGTGTCGGAGCCGGAGGCGAAGCAGGCCGGGCTGGTCGACAACGACTGGGTCGAGGTGTTCAACGTCAACGGCACGCTCACCGCGCGCGTCGTGGTCAGCCAGCGCGTGCCGAAGGGCATGTGCCTGATGTATCACGCGCAGGAAAAGATCATCAACGTGCCCGGGGCCGAGACCAGCGGTTTCCGCGGCGGCATCCACAACTCGGTGACGCGCACCATCACCAAGCCCACCCACATGATCGGCGGCTACGCGCAGCTGGCCTACGGCTTCAACTACTACGGCACGGTGGGTTCCAACCGCGACGAATACGTGATCGTGCGCAAGATGAAGAAGGTCGACTGGATGGAAGGCCCGCTGGTCGAGCGCTAAGGCATACGGTTTAGAGGGCGGGTGTCTCCCACCCCCCTCGCCCGCGCCGCCTCTCTCCGGCGCGGGGTTTTTACAACGCACAGGGGCATGCCGCCCCTGTCAGGCAAGGAGTTACAACATGAAAGTGCGTGCCCAAATTGCCATGGTGCTGAATCTGGACAAATGCATCGGCTGCCATACCTGCTCGATCACCTGCAAGAACGTGTGGACCTCGCGCGAAGGCATGGAATACGTGTGGTTCAACAACGTCGAATCGAAGCCCGGCATCGGCTATCCCAAGCAGTGGGAGAACCAGGATGTATGGAACGGCGGCTGGAAACTCAAGGGCGACGGCAAGCTCGAGCCGCGCCAGGGCAGCCGGCTGAAGATTCTCGCCAACATCTTCGGCAATCCCAACCTGCCGGAGATCGACGACTATTACGAGCCGTTCACCTACGACTACCAGCACCTGCAGAAGGCGCCGCTGTCGCAGACGCCCCCGACCGCGCGTCCGATCTCGGCGATCACCGGCGAGAAGATGGACAAGATCCACTGGGGCCCCAACTGGGAAGACGACCTCGGCGGCGAATTCTCCTCGCGCGGCCGCGACAAGAACTTCGACAACGTGCAGAAGGAAATGCACGCCACCTTCGAGAACACTTTCCTGATGTATCTGCCGCGGCTGTGCGAGCATTGCCTCAACCCGGCCTGCGTCGCCTCCTGCCCGTCCGGCTCGATCTACAAGCGCGAGGAGGACGGCATCGTGCTGGTCGACCAGGACAAGTGCCGCGGCTGGCGCATGTGCATCTCCGGCTGCCCGTACAAGAAGATCTACTACAACTGGAAGTCCGGCAAGGCGGAGAAGTGCATCTTCTGCTATCCGCGCATCGAGGCAGGCCAGCCGACCGTGTGCTCGGAATCCTGCGTCGGCCGCATCCGCTACCTCGGCGTGATCCTGTATGACGCCGACCGCATCGAGGAGGCCGCCAGCGTCACCGACGAGAAGGAACTCTACGAAGCGCAGCTGAAGATATTCCTCGACCCCAGCGACCCTGAGGTCATCGCCGCCGCGCGCGCCGAAGGCATTCCCGAAGCCTGGCTCGACGCCGCGGTGAAGTCGCCGGTGTACAAGATGGCGATCGACTGGAAGATCGCCTTCCCGCTGCATCCGGAATACCGCACCCTGCCGATGGTGTGGTACGTGCCGCCGCTCTCCCCGATCCAGGCCGCGGCCGAGTCCGGCCAGATGGGCATGAACGGCATCATCCCCGACACCAAATCGCTGCGCATCCCGATCACCTATCTTGCCAACCTGCTCACCGGCGGCAAGGAAAAGCCGGTGATCACCGCGCTCGACCGCCTGCTGGCCATGCGCGCCTACATGCGCGGCAAGTCGGTGGAGGGCAAGCCCAATACCGCCGCGCTCGACCAGGTGGGACTAAGCTCCGCGCAGGCCGACGAGATGTACCGTTATCTCGCGATCGCCAACTACGAGGACCGTTTCGTCATCCCCACAACCCACCGCGAGGAAACGATCAATACCTTCGAGGAAAAATCGAGTTGCGGTTTCACCTTTGGCAATGGCTGCTCGGATGGGGTATCCCCCAAGACCACGCTGTTTGGCAACCGGAAAAATTCGGTGCCGGTCGATCTGTCGCAGCTGCATGCCAAGAAGAAAACCGGTTAAGGAGCCCCACGATGAAAACCTTCAAAATCGTTTCAATACTGCTGATGTATCCGGAATCCGACTGGCTGTCGGCCCTGCCCGAGATGCATGCCGCACTGGTGGACGAAGCCGGGGTCAACGGCAATGCTGCCACCCGCCTGGCACCGCTGTTCGACCTGCTGAATGAGTCGGAATTGATCGCGCTGCAGGAAAACTACGTTGCCACCTTCGATCGCAACCCTTCGCATTCGCTGCATCTGTTCGAGCACATCCACGGCGAATCGCGTGACCGCGGCTCGGCGATGATCGACCTGCTGGAGGAATACTGGAAATACGACTTCGATGCCAGTGCCTCCGAGTTGCCGGACTACGTGCCCTTGTTCCTGGAGTTTCTCTCGCTGCTGCCTGCCAGGGAAGCCCTCGAACTGCTGGGCGACGCCGTGCACGTGCTCGCCGCCATCGGCCGCAAGCTCGACGCCAACGGCAGCCCCTATGCCACCGCCTTTCAGCTGCTGGAAGCCTTGTCACCGGTGACGGCACAGGAGCTGGTCGAACCGCCGGTGCGCGATATGGACGAGGCGATGGAGATGTTCGGTCCGTCGGCGGATGGCGTCGAGCCTTTGATGAATCCCGGCCCGCAGGTCGCGGTGATGCAGATGCCGGTGTCGCGCCGGCAGGCCGCCGCACCCACGCATTAACTTCTGGAGGATCGGAAAATGTCCTACTCGCAATATTTCCTGTTCGGGATCTATCCCTACATCGCTCTGGCGATATTCCTGCTCGGCAGCCTGATCCGCTTCGACCGTGAGCAATACACCTGGAAAAGCGATTCGTCGCAGTTGCTGAAGCGTGGCCAGCTGCGGCTGGGCAGCAACCTGTTCCACATCGGCGTGCTGTTCCTGTTCTTCGGCCACTTCTTCGGCATGCTGACGCCGCACTTCCTCTACGAGCCCTTCATCAGCTCCGGCGCCAAGCAGATCCTGGCGATGGTCTCGGGCGGCACCGCCGGGGTGCTGGCATTCATCGGCGTTTCCCTGCTACTGCACCGCCGGCTGACCGAGCCGCGCATCCGTGCCACCTCCAAACCCAGCGACATCCTGATCCTGCTGCTGCTGTGGCTGCAGCTTGCGCTCGGCCTGGCGACCATTCCGCTGTCGGCGCAGCATCTGGACGGCAGCATGATGATCCGGCTGGCCGAATGGGCCCAGCACATCGTCACCTTCCGCAGCGGTGCGGTCGAGATGCTGGCAGGCGCAGGCTGGGTATTCAAGACGCACTTGTTCCTCGGCATGACGATTTTCCTCGTCTTTCCGTTTACGCGTCTGGTGCACGTCTGGAGCGGCTTTGCCGCAACGACTTACGCAGCCCGTGCCTGGCAGCTTGTACGACCGCGGGGCTGATGGCGCTGTCTCGAATTCCCCCTCCCCAACCCTCTCCCGCAAGCGGGAGAGCACCCCAAAGGGCATGAAGGGGCAAACAAACGTGGTGCTTCGCGCGCCCAAACCGATTAGGAGACTGAAATGACGCATGTTGTCATCCTGGGTGCCGGCATCGCGGGCGTGTCTGCGGCCTACGCATTGAAAGCGCAGCTGGGGCCTCACGACGAAGTGACCGTGGTATCCGACAAGCCGTACTTCCATTTCGTGCCGTCCAATCCATGGATCGCCATGGGCTGGCGCGAACGTTCCGACATCGCCTTCCCCATCGCGCCCTATTTCGAGGCGCGCGGCATCAAGTTCATCCACAGCGGGGTCAAGCGCATCCAGCCCGACGTCATCCAGGTCGACCTGGAAAACGGCGATGTGCTGTTTTACGACTATCTGCTGATCGCCACCGGTGTGACCGGCATGTCCGACGCTATCCCCGGCCTCGCCGAGCACACCCAGTCGGTGATCCACATCGATCAGGCCGAGCGCGCCCTGGCGGCCTACCGCGAGTTCGTCCGCCACCCCGGCCCCATCGTGGTGGGGGCGGCCGAGGGAGCGAGTGTGCTGGGACCGATCTACGAATATGCCTTCCTGGTCGACGCCGATCTCAAGCGCCGCAACATCAGAGAGCGGGTGTCGATCACCCTGGTGACGCCCGAACCCTGGCCAGGCCATCTCGGCGTGGGTGACGAAGGCGGCAGTCGCGGCGCAGTGACCGCGGCGCTGGTCGATACCCGCATCAGCGTGATCTGCAACGCGCGTACCGTGCGCGTCGACAAGGATACGATTCACGTGGTGGAGCTCGACGCTGCCGGCAACGAAAAGCAAACGCATGCCCTGCCCTATGCCTATTCAGTGTACTGGCCCGCCTTCGGCGGCGTGCCGGGGGTGCGCAATGCGCGCGGGCTGGTAAACGAGCGCGGGCTGGTGGTGGTGGACGAATACCTGCGTAACCCGGACTATCCCAACGTATTCGCCGTCGGCGCCTGCGTGGCGCAGCCGCCGGCGGGAAAGACGCCCGTCGCGGTCGGTGCGCCGGACTCGGTGTATGCGATCCAGAAGGCCAGCGAGATCGCAGTGCAGAACCTCCTCGCCCTCATCCGCGACGAAGCGCTGGTGAGCCATGTGCCGCAGCGCGCCAAGTGGCTGAGCGACATGGGCAGCACCGGCGCGACTTATCTGTCGGAGCCGCAGGTGCCCTTGCGCGACATCAACTGGATGCGCCAGGGACGCTGGGTGCACCAGGCCAAGGTCGACTTCGAGAAGTATTTCGTCAACAAGATCCGGCTCAAGCCGGCCGGGCCGGCGCCTTCGGTCGCATCCCGGATTGCCGAGGTGGTGAGCCGGCTGCAGGCCGGACAAAGCAGCGAGCCGACACCTTCGCTGCAGACCGGCGGCGGAAAGCCGCTGGAAATCCGCCTGGCGCAGGATCCCTGCTTCGAACTGCGGGCGCTGGCCAAATCCGTAGGGCGCGATCCCGGCGCGCTGGCGGCCGAATTGCTGGCGGCAGCACTAACCGATGCCAAGTCGTATCTGAACGAGGCCGGCGTCGACGCGCTGGCGCACAGCCGGCGCGAACTGCTGGTGGAGGAGTTGCCGGAACGCCAACCTGGGGTCGAGTTCCACGGTGGCGGAACTTGATACGATAAAGATGTATCATGGATGCTTCTTTAACTGAAGCAGAAAGGAGAACCGGAAGATGGCTATCGAATTGCCCGAACGCGATGCGGAAGGATATCTGATTGAACCCGGCGACTGGAACGAGGATGTGGCGCGGGCTCTGGCGGAGGACGAAAATATCCAGCTCAACGACGACCATTGGGATGCCATCCGCTTCATGCGCGAGTATTACGACGAACACCAGATTGCAGCGGATGCCCGTTTCGTCATCAAGCATCTGGCCGAGCGTATGGGAAGGGATGCCCAGAAAAAACTGTTCGAACTGTTCCCGTACGGCTACGTGAAGCAGGCCTGCAAAATTGCCGGCATGCGGCGCCCGCGTGCCTGGAGCACGGGCTGAGCGCAGCCCGTGCTTGCCCATGCCGGCCTGGCATGGGCCTGATCGGCCTATACTTCCCGGGCCGGGCATGCCCGGCCCTTTTCTATTTTTCAGCCAAACGTAATGAGCCCTTCCCCGCCCCGTATTGAAACTACGCGCAAGCCTTCGCCTGTCGCCGGCCATGTGCTATTTGCCCTCGGTTTCCGGCCGTTTTTTCTGGCGGCAGGCATCTATGCCGTACTGCTGATGGGACTCTGGCTGGTCGTGCTGCAAGGAGGCATCGACCTCGGTGCATGGCGCCCTTCCATCTGGCACGGCCATGAAATGCTGTTCGGTTTCGCCGTGGCGGTGATCGCGGGATTTTTACTCACGGCGGCACAGAACTGGACCGGTCTTCCCATGCCGTCGGGCTGGCCGCTGGCCGCACTGTTCCTGCTGTGGTTGGCGGGACGGGCAGGATTCCTGGTTCCCGGCCTGCCACCGGGACTGGTCGCGGCCGTCGACCTGTCGTTCCTGCCACTGCTGGCGCTTGCGCTCGCACTGCCCATCCACAAGGCAAAGCAGCTGCACAACTATCCTTTCCCGGTTTTGCTGCTGGCGCTGACGGCGGCCAACGCGCTGGTGCATCTGGAAGCGCTCGGCTGGACCCGCGCCAGTGCCAGCCTTGGCCTGTATCTGGCGACCTATGCGGTGGTGATGATCATGGTTGTGATGGGGGGGCGGGTGATTCCCAGCTTCACCGACAACAAGCTGGGTACCCGTGCCCGCCGCTGGAACCTCATCGAACGGCTGTTGCCGGCCGCCACCCTCGGCGCGCTACTCGCCGCCCTGATCGCCCCCGTCTCGCTGGTCACTGCGCTGCTCGCCGCCATCGCGGCGGTGGCCCACGCCATCCGGCTGGCAGGCTGGTACACGCGCAAGTTCTGGGCGGTGCCGCTGCTGTGGATCCTGCATCTGGGGTATGCCTGGATCGCGCTCGGCTTCGCACTGCTTGCGCTGTCGGCGGCGGGAATGAGCGCAGCGGCGGTCAGCGCGCTGCACGCGTTCACCGCTGGCGGCATCGGCGTGCTGACGCTGGGCATGATGGCCCGGGTGTCGCTCGGTCACACCGGTCGTCTGCTGGAGCCTGCTCCGGTGATGACGCTGGCTTTCGTGGCAGTCAATCTCGCGGCGCTGATCCGGGTACTGCTGCCACTGTTGTTTCCCGCGGCCTATGCGCACGGAATGGCCGCTGCCGGACTGGTGTGGATGGCGGCATTCGGCGTGTTCGTGGCGGTATACGCCCCCATGCTGCTGCGTCCGCGGGTCGACGGCAAGCGGGGCTGAGCCGCCCGCGCCTCAGGCGCGGGCCAGGCGCGCCACGAGTCCCATGCGCCGGATGAACAGTTTTTCCAGTTCCGCCACGCCGAACACCAGCAGCCCGGCGCCAGCGACCTTGAGCCATTCGAGTACCGACAGGCCGGCCGAGCCGAACACCGCCTGCATCGCTGGAAGATAGGTGAATGCCAGCTGCAGGGGAATGCAGGCGGCGATGGCCAGCAGGACATAGCGGTTTCCGGTCAGCCCGGCCTGATTGAGGACCGAGGCAAAGAGGGAACGGCTGTTGATCAGGTAGAACATCTCGGCAGCCACGACGGCATTGACCGCCATCGTGCGCGCGGTTTCGATGCTGGTGCCGATCTGCAGCTCCCACAGGAAAAGGCCGAGCGCGCCGGTCATCATCAGGACGGAGACCATCAGCACCCGCCAGACGAAGAAAAGCCCGACAACAGGGCTTCCGCCCGGCGGCCGGGGACGGCGCGACATCATGTCGCGTTCGGCGGGCTCGAAGGCGAGCGCCAGCCCGAGCGTACTCGACGTGACCATGTTGATCCATAAAACCTGGGCGGGCGTAAGCGGCAGCGTGAGTTCGAACAGGATTGCGGCAATCACCACCACCTGGCCGTCGGTCTGCAAGGCCTCGACCAGGCGCAGCTTGTGTTCCGGGCTGGCGCGAGCGAAGACGTCCACCTCCATCACCACGCGGCGCAGCACCGCATCGTCTATCGTCGCGACCTCGGCGCCGGTGACGGCCGGCTTGCCGATGCCGATGGCAAGCTAGCTGCGCACCGATGGCACGCGCCATTTCGAGGTGATCGCCGGTGATCATCTTGATGCGGATGCCGGCGCGATGGCATTCGCCCACGGCACGGATCGCCTCCTCGCGCGGCGGGTCGATGATGCCGACGAAGGCGAGATAGGCCGCATCGCCGGCATGCTGGGTGAAACCAGCCTTGTCGCCGAGAACGAGCAAAGCGCCCTCGGTGGGATCGCCTTCTATCCACCACAATCCCTCTTCCTGGCGCAGGCGGGCATCGTTGCACAGCACGCTGGCACGGACCGCCAGGGTCAGGGCAGGATAACGCACGGTGTCGATGATGTGCCCGTCGATGCTGAAATCGCCGACTGGCGCATAACCGATGCCGCCAACGGCGAACACGTGGTCGGCGCAGACCACGCGTTGAACGGTCATTTCGTTGCGCGTCAGGGTGCCGGTCTTGTCGGAACAGATCACCGTGACCGAACCCAGGGTCTCGACGGCCGGCTGGCGCCGGATGATTGCATTGCGCCGCGCCATGCGCTGGATCCCGAGGGCGAGCGTGACCGTCATGATCGCCGGCAGCCCCTCCGGAATGGCCGAAGCCGCCAGGGCCACGACCATCATGAACATTTCTGCGGCGGCATGATCGCGCAACAGCGTACCGAGCAGGAAGGTCGCGGCGGCCATGGCCAGAATCGCCAGCGCCAGGATGCGGCCGAAACGGTCGATCTGGCGCAGCGGCGGCGTGGTCAGGCTCTGGATGCCGGCGAGCATGCGGTTGATCTTGCCCAGTTCGGTGGCGCTGCCGGTGGCGACGACAATGCCGCTGGCCTGGCCATGGACGGCGAGCGTGCCCGAATAGGCCATGCCGCAGCGGTCGCCCAGCGGCGCGTCGACCGCGACCGCCGCATCCGTCTTTTCGGATGGCAGAGATTCCCCGGTCAAGGCGGCTTCCTCGACGCGCAGTTCCTTTACCGAGATCAGGCGCAAATCCGCCGGAACGCGATCGCCGGAGGTGAGCAGGACAAGATCGCCCGGCACCAGCCCGGCGGCATCGATCTCGCGTCGGCTGCCGTCGCGGATCACAGTGGCATGCGGCGAAAGCATGGCGCGTATGACATCCAGCGCAGCTTCGGCCTTGCCTTCCTGGAAAAAGCCGATGAGCGCGTTGATCACCACCGCGGCGAACAGCACGCCGGTATCGATCCAGTGGCCGAGAAAAGCCGTAATCACTGCGGCACCCAGCATCACGTAGAGCAGGATATTGTGGAACTGCATCAGCAGGCGCAGCAGCGCGCCGCGGCGTTTCGGCGCTGCCAGCCGATTCGCTCCGTACTGCTCGAGACGGCGCCGGGCCTCGGTTTCGCCGAGGCCGTCCGGCCCTGTCTGCCACCGTTGCTGGACCGCCTCTCCAGAGAGAGTGTGCCAATGTTCCATAGGCGCAGGCGATGGCGAGGCGGTCGAGTAGTCGATCATCCGTATGAATCCTTCGGGTGCATGGAGATGCGTGCATCTCCATCTTCAATATGAACGAGCGTGTGGGTGGTTTTTATCAGAACGGCCGGCAGGCTCGGCAATCCGGCGCCAGCAGGCTGTCCCTGGCACTAAAAGCTGCGCCAAGCCGGGGGTTGAACGAGAAAAGGCCCCGGAAATACGCTGGATGCGTGGGAAAATCATATTTTCCTTGGCTCTGCTCCTGTTTTTTCGCTGCGGCAGGCCGTTACTATATATAGGGAAAGGGATTGGGGAAGCGGCCGGGTGCGATCGACAAGGAATTTGAGCTTTTCTGGTTTCGCCTTGATGCTGGGGCTGATGGTGGCGCTCATGGTGGCGGGGTTGAGCCGCATGAGCGTCATGAATGAAAACCTGGAAGCGATCGTCAGGACGCACAATGCCAAGATGGCGCTGGTCTGGGAAATGCGCCATGCCGCGCGCGAGCGGGCCATGATCCTGTATCACATGGTGCATACCGCCGATCCTTTCGACCGGGACGAGCTCCGGCAGCGTTTCAGCGGGCATGCGGGCACCTTCATCCAGTCCCGCTTCGACCTCGTGGCGAGCGGATTGGGTCCGCAGGAACGGGGTTATCTGGACAGTTCCCTGCGCCTGGCAAGACAGGGAGAGCGTGCGCAGAATGCCGTCCTGGACTTGCTGGACGAAGGCAGGCTGGAAGCGGCGCAGCATCTGCTCTATCACCAGGTCGTGTCGGTGCAGAACCAGGTCATGGCGCAGCTGACTCTGATGCTCGAATTCCAGCAAATGGCCACCCGGGTCGCGGAAGACAAGGCCAAGCGCGCCTTCCAGGACGCCCTCCGCCTGATGCTGGTGTTCGGATTGCTCACCCTTCTGGTGGGCAGCCTGGTCGCTTTCTATGTGATCCGCAGGGCCTCCGTGATCGAAACCGAGCTCCACCAGGAGAAGGAACGCGCTCAAATCACCCTCAGTTCCATCGGCGATGCGGTGATCAGCACCGATGAGCACGGCATGGTGAATTTCCTCAATCCGGTCGCCGAGCGCATGACCGGCTGGACGGATGACGATGCGCAGGGCAAGGCTTTGGCGGACGTTCTGCACCTGAGCGCCGAGGATGGCGAGGACGCTGCGGAAACCGCCCTGGACCCCCTGCGGATCGGAGCCTGGGTCGAATCGTGCGGCGATTCCAGCCAACTCACGGCAAGGAACGGACAGCGCCATGCCGTAGAGCTGACGGCCAGCCCGATTCACTCCCCCGATGGCCGGATCAGAGGCGCGACCCTGGTACTGCGCGACGTCACCCGTTCCCGCGAGCTTTCACGCCAGCTGAGCTGGGCAGCCAGCCATGATGCCCTGACCCGGCTCATCAACCGGGCCGAGTTCGAGCGCAGGCTGGAATGGTTGCTGCAGGATGCCCGCACGCTGTGGCGCGAACATGCGCTGCTGTACCTGGACCTGGATCAATTCAAGGTCGTGAACGACACCTGCGGACACGTCGCAGGAGATGAACTGCTGCGCCAGTTGACCGCCAGGCTCGATGAAAAAATGCGCAGCAGCGACAGCCTGGGCCGACTGGGCGGCGACGAATTCGGCTTGCTGCTGGAAAACTGTCCGCTGGACAAGGCGGCCGAAATGGCGGAAATGCTCAGAAGCACCGTCGCCCAATTCCGCTTCATGTGGGAAAACAAGCCCTTCGACGTCGGCGTCAGCATCGGCGTGGCGCCCATTACCGCCGATTCCGGCACTGCCGCGCAATTGTTGAGCACGGTGGATGCAGCCTGTTATGTGGCCAAGGACAAGGGGCGCAACCAGGTGCACATATTCCGGCCGGACGACAGGGAAACCACGCAGCGCACCGGTGAAATGAGCTGGTCCCAGCAGCTCTCGCAAGCCATCCAGGAAGACCGCCTGCTGCTGTATGCGCAAAAGATCATGCCCCTCGACGCGTACTCCGGGCAAAAGCCGCATCTGGAAATATTGGTGCGCATGGTGGGCGAGGCGGGCCAGCTGGTGCCGCCGATGTCCTTCATCCCCGCCGCCGAGCGTTACGGCATGATGCCCGCCCTGGATCGCTGGGTCATTCGCAACGTACTGGCGAGACTGTCCCGGCGCCAGACGACTTCCATGGATCCCAGCTGCGCCATCAATCTGTCCGGCCAATCGCTGGGCGACAAGGCCATGCTGCCCTACATCCTGGCGCAGTTCGAGCAGACCGGAGTGCCGCCGCAGCATGTCTGCTTCGAGATCACCGAGACCGCCGCAGTGGCCAATCTGCGCGCGGCCGCCGAGTTCATCCAGACCCTGCGCGAGCTGGGCTGCCATTTCTCGCTCGATGATTTCGGCAGCGGCATGTCCTCTTTCGGCTACCTGCGGCAGCTGGATGTGGATTACCTCAAGATCGACGGCGCGTTTGTACGCAACATGCGCGAAGACGCCACCGACCGCGCCATGGTGGAGGCGATCAACAACATCGGCCATGTCATGGGGCTGCGTACCGTCGCCGAATATGTGGAGGACGCCGCCACGGCTGAATTGCTGCTCGGCATGGGCGTCGATTATGCCCAGGGCTACGCAATCCACCGCCCCGAGCCGCTGACCGCTGATTTCATCCTTCTGCTGGATGAGCGCCTGGGGGGAGCGGTCAGGCCGCTGCCAGCATCTGCTTGCGGTAGCGGTTGAGGTCGCGCAGGAAAATTTCGATGGCCGGCAATGCAGCTCAAGGGCCAGCGCCTGCTCGCCGGTGAGCAGGCGGCATCGAAATGGCATAATCAAATCCTGCACGCACCGCGTCCTCATGATCCCCGACTTCCCCGCCGCCGCCCTGCCCGACACCTTCGCCATGCACGAGGGTGAATTGATCGCCTTGCAAGTACGCGCCACGCGCGCACTGGGGCTGCCGGGCCCGCATTTCCACGACAGCCTGCCCGACGGGACGTCCGCCCCTGCGCTGATCGTCATTCCCGCGGGCACATTCGAATATGGCGCCGCCGCCGGGGAAAATGCGCCGGCCCAGGAACGCCCGCGCCGCACCGCCCTGATCGAACGCAGTTTCGCCATGGGTATTTATCCGGTCACTACCGAAGAATTCGAAGCCTATGCCCGCGCCACCGGCTGGCAGCGGCGCACGGAACTGCTGTGGCTGTCCGGCCGCAAGCCGGTCGTCAACGTGCGGCAGAGCGATGCACGCGATTATTGCGCCTGGCTCTCCCGGCAGACCGGGCAGCGCTACCGCCTGCCCACCGAGCAGGAATGGGAATACGCCTACCGCGCCGGGGCCGCAAGTGCCTATCCGCAGGGTGATCGCATCATCCCCGCCGAGGCGCTCTACAATACCCGCCAGGGTTTCGACGCCGCGCGCCCCCGGCGTCCGCGCCTGCTGTCGCGCTGTTTCGTCCGCTGCGGCGCAATGGAGGTCGGCAAATTGCGCCCCAACCGCTGGGGCCTGCACGATATGCCGGGCAATGTGTGGGAATACACGGCCAGCCCCTGGACCCGCGACCACGCCAGCCTCCCGGAGCGCCCTCTGCCCGGCAAACCGCAAGCCGTCGTCACCAAGGGAGGGTCGTGGTTCGACGGCCCCGAAGACTGCCGGGGCGCCGCACGGCGGCGGCGCCTGGAAAACGAACTGGACATCAATCTTGGATTTCGCGTGGCACGCGATGTTTAGGCTTGTCATGCGGACTGCGGCAGGCCAGGATTACCGCATCCCCATCCAATCAATCACGGCCTAGCTGCATGCCCATGTCAGCCCTCCCATCCGAAGCCGATATTTTTATCGCCGAACTCGATGCCGCGGTCGAGGCGCACATGAACTGGACGCGCCGGATCCTGCGCTGCGCGGTGCTGCGCACGGCCCCGGGCGAAGACGTACTCGCCCCGATGGCACACACCCTTTGCCATTTCGGGAACTGGTTCATGTCGAGCCGGGCCGAATTCGAGGCGCTCGATGCGCAGGCCGCGCAACGCGTCGAAGCGGTGCATCAGGCGATGCATGACGCGATTCGTTCCATCTGCACCCGGGTGCTGGCCGGCCAGCCAGGCAACCATGCCGACCTGGAGACATTCGAGCAATCGCAATCCGATCTGCTCGCCCTGCTGGCCCGCTTCAAGACATTGATTCTTACCCAGGCCGTGCGGCACGATCCGCTGACAGGGCTGCCTCTGCGCTACGGAATCGAAAACGATTTTGCCCTGTGCCGGAAGGAAGCCCGGCGCGCCTGCAACCTGCTGTATGTCGCGATGATCGACATGGATCATTTCAAGCCGGTCAACGATACCCATGGCCATCTGGTGGGCGACCAAGTTTTGCGCCAGTTGGCCGGCGTCCTGAAACAGACCCTGCGAAGCAACGAGCCCCTGTATCGTTTCGGCGGAGAAGAATTTCTCTGGCTGCTGCAATGCAAGTCTGTCGCAGAGGCCGAGCAGTCCGCGCAACGCCTTCTGGGTGCGATCCGCACCACCTCCGTGCCGGTTCCCGGTAGCGTCCCGCTGGTGCTGACCGTCACCCTTGGTCTGGCCCGGGTGCGCGAGCAGGACGACCTGTCCAGTGCCATCATGCGCGCCGATCTGGCACTTTACGAAGGAAAGAAAAACGGACGTGACCGTTACGTCATCGCGGATCCCTGACCGTGCCGTCCCGGCGGCTCAGATCGCCAGTTCCTCCTCGGCCTGGATCAGCACCTGGGCCAGCCGCAGGCCGCTTTCCCAGGCGCGCTCTATTCCCGCGCCGGCGATGCTGTCGCCAATCAGGGCGACCCGGTTTTCGCGGTCGCCCAGCCAGTAGCCGCCGACCGAGGTTTGCGGTAAGGCATGGCGCCACAGGTGAGATGCTTCGATGTCAACCGGGCAGGCCAGTCCGAGCAGTCCCATCAAGGCCGAAGCGGCACGATTGCTGGCCTCTTCAATCGAGGCTTCGAGATAGGTTTCGGCAAATTCGTGGCTGCTGTATACCGCCCACAGGCCCGGGCCATTGAATGCCTGGCGTACCGCCAGATTCAGCAAATGGTCGTCGAACTTGATGACATCCGCCGCCGGGCCGCCTTCCCAGCGCATCAGGAACGACCAGATCGGGCGATAACGCACTTCGCCCAGGCGCTCACGCAGCAACGGCAGCGCATCGAGCATGGGGATGGCCTGCGGGGCGGGGACGCTGCAAATGACGCAATCGTAATCGCCGAGCGTCTGACCGTTTTCCAGGACGATCGTGCGCGGCCGCAACGCCGCGACCGGGCTCAGGGTGTGCAGGCGCGCATCGCCCAGCAAATGGTGTACCAGTTGCGAAGGCTCGATGGTGGGCCGGTAATGGTTTTGCAGCTGCGCCTGCGCCCACGACACGGTGGCGCGCCCCTGCCAGATGTTGCCGCGCACCGGAGCGACCCAGCCCTGGCGTACCCAGTCGCGCAGCTGGCTGCGGAAGGGGTCGCGCCGGGCCGAAAGAAACGGGCTCGCCAGCGATGCCCAGCCCTGTCCCGTGCGCCTGGTCGACAGGCGCCCGCCGGCGCCGCGCGCTTTGTCGTAGACGTCGACATCCCAACCCGCTGCGGCGAGCTTTCCTGCGCAGCTGGCACCGGCGACGCCGGCGCCGACAATGCCTGCTCTAAGTCTTGTCATGCTTTTTTCCCTTGTTGCGGCCGCAGGGCGGCCGGCTGCTGGTTGACTTGTAGTGAAATCGAGGCCTCTGCGGCAATGCGAGGCAGCCCGCGTAAATCAGCGGAGCATTGCCTGCCCGCCCGGATGGCGGGACACTCTCCATTTTCAAACCCAATGACCGTGGCCACGCATTATCGGTTCCGGTCGCCGTCTGTTTTCTGCATGGATACATGCCGTATGCCTGCCTCTTCGTATTCCTCGCCCACAATGATGAAACCGGCCCGCGCATAGAACCCGGCCGCATGGGTCTGCGCGCTGAGTCTGACGGTACGATAGCCGCGTGCCTGCGCCGCCCGCAAGGCCGCGGCCAGCAAAGCCTGGCCGACGCCGCGCCCGCGCCAGGCGGGCAGCACCGCCATGCGTCCGATATGGCCGTCGGGCAGCAGGCGGGCGCAGCCAATCGGGGCAGCATCCGCGGCGATGGCCAGCAGATGCAGCGAATGCATGTCGTACGCGTCCCATTCCAGCGCCTCGGGCACGCCCTGCTCGTCGATGAAGACCGCGCGGCGTACCGCGCTCAGGCGTCGCGCATCGTGCGCCCAATCGGTTTCGAGCAGCGTGAAGGCGGCCATGATTCAGGCGCCGCCGTGAGCAAACCGCCGTGCCGCGCGATGGCCGCGTGCGGCCTGCACGTCACGCAACGCCCACAGCCCGGCGGCGAAATAGCTGCCGGTGATCAGCAGGGACTGGCGATGATCGCCCTGAGTGATCCAGCTGGCCGCGCCGTAGGTCAGCGGCCCGAGGATGGACGCGAGCTTCACCGCCAGCCCCCACAGCCCGAAAAACTCGGCTTGCTGCGCAGGGGGCGCGAGCAGGCCGACCAGCGCGCGCCCCGCCGACTGCGACGCCCCCATGCACAGCCCGGCCAGATTGGCCGCCACCCAGAACATGCGCTCGTCGGGCGCGGCCCAGGCGAGCAGCACCATCACGATCCAACCGACGAGTGTCAGCGCGATCGACCGCACGTGCCCGATGCGGTCCTGCACATGGCCGAACACGAAGGCACCGAGCGCTGCGGTGATGTTGACCACCAGCACCAGCACGATGGTGCGCTGGGTGTCGAAATGGAACACCTGGCTGGCATAGATCGCCGCCAGCGTGATGACCGCGGCGATCCCGGCCTGGTACAGCACGGTGCAGACGAGGAAACGTTTGAGGTCGGGCAACCGGCCGAGATGGCCGAGGGTGTGGCGTACCTGCTGCCAGGCATTGCGCGACGTGTGGCCGCCATTCGGCGTGGCGCGCTCGTGCAGCATCAGGAGCGCGGGCAGGCTCGCCAGCATGAAAATCGCGGCGGTGATGAGCATGGAGACCGGCACGAACTCGGCCGCAGTCTGCCCGCGTGCCTGCGCCCAGCCGATGTATGCGAGGCTCGCGCCGAGCGACACCAGGCCGCCGACATAGCCGAGCGTCCAGCCCCAGCCCGATATCCTGCCGAGCGCGCGCGGCCGCGCCAGTTCGGGCAGGAAAGCGGCGATGAGGTTCTCGCCGGTGCCGAAGAAATAGTTGGAGAGAACCAGCGCAGCGATCGCCAGCGCAAGCGCACCCGGCGCGGCGAAATAGAGCAGTGCGGTGGCGCCGACGCAGCCGAGCGTGGTCAGCCACAGCAGCGTCTTTTTCCTTGCATGGGCATCGGCCCAGGCACCGACCAGCGGCGCGGTCAGCATGATGAGGGCGTACGAGACGGACAGCGCGAGGGTCCACGTGAAAGTCGCCCACGGCGCGTCGCCGGCGACGACCGCGACGAAATACGCACCGAATACCGCGGTGATGACGACCGTCGTGTAGCCGGAATTGGCGAAGTCGTACATCGCCCAGGCCCACACCTCGCGTCGGGACACGCCCGGCCGCAGCAGCAGCCCCGCCATCAGACAGCGTGCTCCTCAGCCTCGGCCTGCTGCTGCAGCGCCCACATATGCGCATAGATGCCGTTCATTGCCAGCAGTTCGGGATGCCGGCCGCGCTCGACGATGCGCCCGTCTTCCATCACCAGGATCTCGTCGGCCTCGACCACGGTGGACAGGCGGTGCGCGATGATGAGGCTGGTGCGGCTGCGGGCGATTTCCAGCAGTTCGGCCTGGATTGCCTTTTCGGTCCTGGTGTCGAGCGCCGAGGTGGCTTCGTCGAGGACGAGGATGGCCGGATCCTTCAGCAGGGTGCGGGCGATCGCCACCCGCTGCTTCTCGCCGCCGGAGAGCTTGAGCCCGCGCTCGCCCACCACCGTATCCCAGCCCTGCGGCAGGCCTTCGATGAAATGCAGGATGTGCGCGGCGCGCGCGGCCTCGATCACTTCCTCGCGGCTGGCATCCGGCCAGCCGTAGGCGATGTTGTAGTAGATGCTGTCGTTGAACAGCACGGTGTCCTGCGGCACCACGCCGATGGCGGCGCGCAGGCTGTCCTGGGTGACGTGGCGGATGTCCTGGCCGTCGATGCTGATGCTGCCGGCACCGACATCGTAGAAGCGGAACAGCAGGCGCGCCAGCGTCGACTTGCCGGCGCCGCTGGAGCCCACCGCTGCCACCGTCCTGCCGGCGGGGATGGTGAAGCTGACGTCGTGCAGTATCGGCCGGTCGGCATTGTAGGCAAAGCTGACGCGATCGAATTTCACCTCCCCCGCCACCACGTCGAGATCACGCGCGTCGGGCTTGTCCTCGACCTCGCGCGGACGCTCCATCAGCGCGAACATGCGCTCGACGTCGGTGATCGACTCCTTGATCTGGCGGTACATCACGCCGAGAAAGCTGAGCGGCTGGAACATCTGCAGCAGGAAGGCGTTGACCATCACCAGGTCGCCCAGCGTCAGCGTGCCCTCGACCACGCCGGCGGCGGCGCGCAGCACCATCAGCGTGACGCCGATGGCGATGACGCCGGCCTGCGCGGTGTTGAGCAGACCCAGCGAGCGCTGCGACTTCAATGCCATGTCCTCCCACTCGACCAGGCTGCTATCGTACCGGCGGGCCTCGTATTTCTCGTTGCCGAAATACTTGACCGTCTCGTAGTTCAGCAGGCTGTCGATGGCGCGGCCATAGGCTTCCGAGTCGAGCGTGTTGGCGCGGCGCACGAACTGGGTGCGCCATTCGGTGATGGTGACGGTGAAGCCGATGTAGGCCGCCAGGGTGATCAGCGTCAGCACGCCAAAAACCCAGTCGAGCTTGACGAACAGGATGCCCGCGACCATCAGGATTTCGAGCACCGTCGGGGTGATGCGGAACAGCAGGTAGCCGACCAGGCTCGACAGCGCACGGGCGCCGCGCTCGATGTCGCGGGTGATGCCGCCGGTCTGCCGTTCGAGGTGAAAACGCAGCGACAGCGCATGCAGGTGCTTGAACACCGCCATGCTGATGCGGCGCATCGCGCGCTGCGTGACCTTGGCGAAGATGACGTCGCGCAGGTCGGCGAAGGTGGTGCTGGCGAAGCGCAACACGCCATAGCCCATGATCAGCGCCAGGGGCAATACCAGCTCGGGGCGTGGCCGGTCGAGCGCGTCGATGATCTCCTTCAGCACCAGCGGCACCGCCACCGACGCCAGCTTGGCGCCGATCAGCAGCGCCAGCGCCAGCAGCACACGGCCGCGGAATTCCCATAGATAGGGGAACAGCCGGCCGAGGGAGCGCAGACTGGGATCGCCGGGCGGCGGCGGTGCGGTGTGGGAATGAACGGCGGGATGCATCAGGTCGGTTAGAATCGTGGCTTGTTTTTCCCGATTTTACGTCCATGGGCGGCCAATTCCGCCCCGGGCGACTGAAATAGCATGAAGCTCTACGGCATTCCCAACTGCTCCACCGTCAAAAAAGCGCGCGCCTGGCTGGCCGATCACGCGCATGACGCCCTCTTTCACGACTTCAGGAAACAGGGGGTCGATGCCGCCTGGTTGCACGAGGTCGTGGCGCAAACCGGATGGCAGGCGCTGGTCAATACGCGCGGCACCACCTGGCGCAAGCTGACGGATGCGGAAAAAGCCGCCGTCACTGACGAAACCAGCGCCATTGCCCTGATGCTGGCCCAGCCCAGCGTGATCAAGCGCCCGGTGCTGGAGCGAGATGGCAGTTATCATCTTGGGTTTACCGAAGAACACTACCAAGCCCTGTTTGGAGAATGAGACTGCATGGCCAATGACACTTTCGAGTTGGTAGTCGAACTGCTCAAGCGCAAATCGCTGACCCCGGATCACGCGGGCTGCCACGACCTCATCGCCGCCCGTCTGCAAAAACTCGGCTTCCGCATCGAACGCCACTGCCACAACGGCGTCGACAACCTGTGGGCGCGCAAGGGCACGGTCGCTCCCGTGGTCTGCTTCGCCGGCCATACCGACGTGGTGCCGACCGGGCCGCTGGAGCAATGGCTGTCCGACCCGTTCGAGCCGACCGTGCGCGACGGCCAGCTCTACGCGCGCGGCGCCGCCGACATGAAGACCTCGGACGCCGCTTTCGTCACCGCCACCGAGCGCTTCGTCGCCGCCCATCCCGGCCACTCCGGCTCGATCGCCTTCCTGCTCACCTCGGACGAGGAAGGCCCCGCCACCGACGGCACGGTACGCGTGGTCGAGGCGCTGAAAGCGCGCGGCGAAGCGCTCGACTACTGCATCGTCGGCGAGCCCACCAGCGCCGCCGAATTCGGCGACACCATCAAGAACGGCCGCCGCGGCTCGCTGTCCGGCACGCTGCGCGTCAAGGGCGTGCAGGGCCATATCGCCTATCCGCATCTGGCGAAGAATCCGATCCATCTGGCCGCGCCGGCCATCGCCGAACTCGCCGACACCATGTGGGACGAGGGCAACGCCTATTTCCCGCCGACGACCTGGCAGATATCGAACATCCATGCCGGCACCGGTGTCACCAATGTCATTCCTGGCGTGGTCGAGATCCAGTTCAATTTCCGCTTTTCCACCGCCAGCACGGCCGAAGGCCTGATGGACGCGATGCACGAAATCCTCGACAGCCATGGCCTCGATTACGAAATCGACTGGAGCCTGTCGGGCAATCCCTTCCTCACCCCGCGCGGGCCGCTGTGCGACAAGCTGAGCGAGGCGATCCACGAGGTCACCGGCCTCACCCCCGGGCTGTCGACCTCCGGCGGCACCTCGGACGGCCGCTTCATTGCCGACATCTGTCGGGAGGTAGTCGAATTCGGCCCGCTCAACATGAGCATCCACAAGCTGAACGAGCACGTCGCGGTGGAGAACATCGAGCAGCTGGCGGCGATCTACGAGAAGACGCTGGAAAAGCTGCTGGGGTGAAAACCTTGTTTCATCCGCGCTTCGCGGATAAGCATTCTGGATTGAAATGAAACACTTCGACGACACCGAATCCCTCATCACCGTGCGCGACTGGCTGCGCTTCGCGGTATCGCGCTTCAACGAGGCGGGACTGTTCTTCGGCCACGGCTCCGACAACGCCTTCGACGAGGCGGCGTACCTGATCCTTCACACTTTGCATCTGCCTCTCGACCGGCTCGATCCATTCCTCGATGCCAGCCTGACGCATGGTGAATCCGAACAGGTGCAGGCGGTGATCGAACGCCGCGTCAAGGAACGCATCCCTGCAGCCTATCTCACGCACGAAGCCTGGCTGGGCGGGTACCGCTTCCATGTCGACGAGCGCGTGATCGTGCCGCGCTCCTTCATCGCCGAGCTGCTGCACGAGCAATTGGCGCCGTGGGTCGAGGATCCGGATGCGGTGGGCAGCGTGCTCGATCTGTGTACCGGCTCCGGCTGCCTCGCCATCCTGGCGGCGCTGGCCTTTCCCGATTCCCGGATCGATGCCGTCGATTTATCCAGGGAGGCGCTGGACGTCGCCGCGAAGAATGTCGCCGATTACGGCCTGCAGGACCGCGTCGAGCTGATCGAGTCCGATCTGTTCGCGGCGCTGGACGGCCGCACTTACGACGTGATCATCAGCAATCCGCCCTACGTGAACGCCGAATCGGTCGCCGCGCTGCCGCCGGAATACCGGGCGGAACCCGCGCTGGCGCTCGGTTCCGGAGAAGACGGCCTGGACGCCACGCGGCAGATTCTGGCTCGGGCCCAATCCCATCTCAACCCCGGTGGCCTGCTGCTGGTGGAGATCGGCCACAACCGCGACGCCCTCGAAGCCGCCTACCCCGCCCTGCCCTTCACCTGGCTCGATACCGAACGCGGCGACCAGTTCGTGTTCATGCTGCGGCGCGAAGACCTTCGCTAGAAGACCCGCCAGCGGGGCAGGGCGAGCCCCCTACCTGCCCGTACGTGGCAGCTCGTCGGCGATGCGGCGGGCGAGTTGCTGCGCCGCCGCCGCGATGACCGCCGCGGCGTCCTCACCCGGATTGGTCGAGCCGATTTCGATTCCATACAGATCCAGCCGGGGCGGCAGACTGCCGAGTTCACGCGCCAGCGAGAGCGCGGCCAGCACGCCAAAACCGTGGCTGGACAGTCCGTGGCGATAGTCCGGCCAATCTTTCCGGTCGAAGCGCTGAATCCCACCCACCCGGCCACTGCCCTGCATCGCATCGATCAGAATGACCCAGGCCGCATTCTCCAGCATGGGAATCAGGCTGGCACCGGGCCGATCCAGCTTGTCGATATCGATGTCATCAAGACCGCCGGCCAGCAAGGCATCGACGACCAGCCAGCCGGCCTGGTCGTCGCCCGACGGCGAACCGATGCCGAGGATGCGCACCCCGCTCATGTCCGCTCTACCTTCATGCGCAGGAAATGGGTGGCGCAGGAAATGCAGGGATCGTAGTTGCGGATGACTTTTTCACAGTGCAGCCGCAGCGCCTCGTCCGGGCGATCGAGGCCGAAGTCGAGCAGCGACAGCCGCAAATCCTCTTCAATCCGTGCCTGATTCTGGCTGGTTGGCGGCACGATGCGCGCGCTGACCACGCAGCCGTCGGCGTCCATCTCGTAGCGGTGCCACAGCAGGCCGCGCGGCGCCTCGGTGCAGCCGGTGGCCACCCCGGCGCGCGGGGCGACCGGCACCCAGGGCGAGTCCGGAACGCGATAGCCGTCGAGCAGGCGCAACGCTTCGTGCAATGCCAGCAGGATTTCCACTGCGCGTGCCAGTAGGCTGTGAAACAGGTTGCGACTGGGCAGCACAAGGCCGGTTGCGGCCAGCAACGCCTTGATGCGCGGGGGCAGCCGCTCGTGGTTGAGGTTCAGCCGCGCCAGCGGCCCGACCAGATAGGGCCGCTGGCGATAGCTGCTGAACAGCGCGGTGGAATGCGGTTCGTGGCACTCGGCGAAATGCTCGTCGTAGGCTTCCGCGCCGATATGCAGGCCGTCGCTGGCGCCGATGTCGCCGCATTCGATGGCGTAGTCGAGCGGGTGCCGCATGGCGACGCAGACGAAGTCCTGATCGTCCTGCGGCACCGCAATGCCGGCCGCCCAGCGGATCAGCGCCTCGGCTTCCGGCAGCGCCGCGCGCAGCTTGTCCCGGATGTCGCCGATGCGCTCCACTGAAGGCGCGCCGTGAAATCCGCCGACACGAATGCCGACCGGATGCACCGAACGCGCGCCGAACAGATCCATCAGTTCGTTGCCCAGCGCCTGGATGCGCAGGCCGCGGCGCACTTCCTGCGGGGCGATGCGCGCCAGTTCGATGACGCTGTTGCAGCCGAAGAAGTCCGGCGCGGCCAGCAGATGGATGTGCAGGCTGTGGCTCTGGATCCATTCGCCGCAGTAGAACACCCGGCGCATGGCGCGCGCCCACGGGCCGAGCTCGACGCCGAACAGCCGTTCCAGCGCCTGCGCGGCGGTGGCCTGGTAGGCCACCGGGCAGATGCCGCAGATGCGCGCCACCATGTCCGGGATTTCGGTGTAGCTGCGGCCTTCGAGGAATTTCTCGAAGAAGCGCGGCGGCTCGAAGATGCGCAGGCGCAACTGGACGATCTCGCCGTTGTCGATGCGCAGGTCGAGCGCCCCCTCGCCTTCCACCCGGGTCAGCACGGGGACGTGAATGGCCACGCTGCGGCGTCGTTCACTCATCGCGCGCCTCCCCTGCCTTGTTTGCCGCCGCCAGAAACGCCGGCGCCTGGCTGTTGATCGAGCGGAAGCGCCGGGCGACGGCGGGCGGATCGAGTCCCTGGCGGCCGAACTGCGCCGCCAGCGCGTCGGTGTTGGCGTTTTCCGCCGGGCCGTAGCAGCCGTAGCAGTCGCGCCCCAGACCTGGGCACAAGGCGCCGCAGCCGGCCCGCGTCACCGGCCCCATGCAGGGGATGCCACGGCTCACCATCACGCAGCTGAGATCGCGCCGCTTGCATTCGCTGCACACCTTGTCGGCGTTGTCGCGCGGCGCCACCCCCAGCAGCAGGGAATTCACCACCGCCAGTATCTGCGGACCGCTGACCGGGCAGCCCCACAGCTCGAAGTCCACCGCCACGTGGCTGGAAATCGGCGTCGAGCGTTCGAGGCTGGCGACCGCAGCGGGATGGCTGTAGATCTGCGCGGCCCATTGTGCGCCGTCGGCGCCGTTGCGCAGGGCCTGGATGCCGCCGGCAGTGGCACAGGCGCCGATGGCGATCAGCATGCGGCTGTGGCGGCGAATGCGCTGGATGCGTTCGAGGTCTGCCGGCGTCGACACGCTGCCTTCGACGAACGCAATGTCCACTTCGGCATCCGGGTCGAGCGGGCCGGCTTCGGCGAAGTGCACCAGCTCGACCCGTTCGGCCAGCGCGAGCAGATCCTCGCCGAGGTTGAGGAAGGCCAGCTGACAGCCATCGCAGGAGCTGAACTTGTGCACCGCCACGCGCGGTCTTGTCGGCACGCGCATCAGAACCCCCGGTGCTCCAGCAAGGACTTGACTTGGCCCCAGTCGAACACCGGGCCATCGCGGCAGACGAAGGCTCCGCCAAACTGGCAATGGCCGCAGCGGCCGACCGCGCATTGCATGTTGCGTTCCATGCTCAGATGCAGGCGCGATTCGGGCAGGCCGCGCGCCAGCAGCTTTTCAGCCGCGGTCCGCATCATGCCTTCCGGCCCGCACATCATCGCCGCCGCGCGGCCGGGGTCGAACCGGGCCTGCTCTAACAGATCCGTCACACGCCCGACATGCCAGGGCCACAGCGCCCCGCCCTGGCTCGCCGCAAGCAGCACCTGGGTATCCGGCAGCGTGGCCCAGCGGTCGTATTGCTCGCGCCAGATCAGATCCTCGGCATGTTTCACGCCTTGGATGACGACGAGCTTGCCGTAGCGTTCGCGGCGCCTGAGGAGGTAATGGATGACAGAGACGACCGGCGCGCAGCCGAGCCCACCGGTCACCAGCACGACGTCGCGCCCTTCCATTTCCTGCAACGGCCAGCCGCGCCCGTACGGTCCACGCAGCCCCAGGCTGTCGCCCGGCCGCAGCGCCGCCAGCCCCCGGGTGACGCGTCCCAGGGCGCGGATGGTGTGGCCGATGCCGTCGCGTTCTTGCGGATCGGACATGATCGAGATCGGCACCTCGCCCACCCCAGGCAGATACAGCATGTTGAACTGGCCGGACGCAAACCGGTAGGCCGCCTGCGCCGCCGCATCGCGCAGGCGCAGCTGCAAGGTGAAGATGGTGGGCGACTCCTGCGTGCGTTTCGCCACGATGGCTTCGAGCGGCTGGCGTGCGGTCATGGCCGCTCCCGGTCTCCGGCCAGCACGGCGGCTTCCGCGGTGAGGTCGATTTCCGCCGGGCACCAGGCGATGCAGCGCCCGCAGCCAACGCAGCCGCTGCGTCCGTACTGGTCGTGCCAGGTGGCGAGCTTGTGGATCAGCCATTGGCGGTAACGGCTGCGGATATCGGGCCGCACATTGAAGCCGTGCAGATGGCCATGGCTCTCGCCAAAGCAGGAATCCCATATCCGCACATGCTCGCTTGCCTGGCCGTTCAGCGCAGGCTCGTCCATCTCGGCATGGCAGAAACAGGTCGGACACACCGCGGTGCAATTGCCGCAGGCGAGGCAGCGTGTCGCGACCTCGTCCCACTGCGGATGTTCCAGCCGGCTCATCAGCACATCGCGCAGAGTGCGGCCGGGCAGGCTGCGCGTCTGGCTGGCCGCTGCCGCCTGTCCTTGTTGTCGTGCCGCGGCAATCTGCCGCGGGGATGCGGGCGGCAGATTCAGCGTGTTCAGCAACGCTGCCCCCTTCCGGCTTCCCGCCGTTGCGACGAAGCCGTCAGTCAGTTCCGCCAGCGCGATGTCGTAGCCGGCGGCCGGGGTCGGGCCGTCGCCGGTGGACGCGCAAAAACAGGTGGATGCCGGCTCGGCGCATTGCACCGCCACCAGGAACAGTTGCTCACGGCGCTGCGCGTAATGGGTGTCGGGCTGGTCGCCTTGCAGGAAATGGGCGTCCTGCAAGGCCAGCGCGGCAAGGTCGCAGGCGCGCACACCGATCAGCGCCAGCATCGGGGCGGGCGGCGCCACGGCCATGAAGTGCAGCCGGCCCTGCTCGTCCCGCTGCGCCCGCCACAGCGATTCGCGGGGCGCGAACAGATGCGGCTTGATCGCCTGCGGCCCGTTCGCCCAGGCGAAATAGCGCTGCTGCGGGTCCTGCTGCAACCGGTAGCGCCCCGGCGCCTGCCCGGCCTGCAGGCCGCGCGGCAACGCATCGGGCGCTGCGAGTTCGCGCATGACGATGGCGCCGTTTTCCACCGCCGGACCGAGGCAGCGATAGTCCTGTTCCATGAGCCTCGCCACCAGCATGCTCAACTGGGCGAGAGGCAAAAAACCGGCGTCTTCAGGTGGGGCGGGCATAGGCTACGGTACAAAATGTTTTCTACAGTGTATGCAGAAAGCCCCGGACGGAACAGGCCATTTACCTTGCCCATCCCCAGCCATCGAGCATAAAAAGCCATTGCGAACCGTTCGCTATAATGCGCCTTTAATGTAGTAATGGAGGAGAACCCCATGCAGCAGCAACTCGATGTGTTCGTCGCATCCCTGACTTCTTTCTGGACGCAAATGGCGGGGTTCGTGCCGCAGCTGCTGGCAGCCATGCTGCTGCTGTTCGTCGGCTGGCTGCTTGCCAATCTGGTGCGCACCGGTGTCATGAAACTGCTCGACGTGCTGCGCTTCGACAGCCTTTCGGAAAAAACCGGCATCGAAGCCTTCCTCAAGCAGGGCAGCCTGGAGGTCTCGCTGTCACGCCTGCTGGCCAAGCTGGCTTACTGGGTCATCATCTTCATCGTCATCGTCACCGTGGCCAACAGTCTCGGCCTGCACATGGTGGCCGACCTGTTCAACAAGATCGTGCTCTATATCCCCAACATCATCGTCGCCATCCTGGTGCTGGTGTTCGGCGTGCTGGTGGCGCGCTTCATCAACCGCCTGGTGTTCGCCTATCTCAACAACATCGGCGTGCAGGGCGCGCTCACCATCAGCACGCTGTCGGAATACGGCGTCATCATCTTCGTGGTGTTCGTGGCGCTGGAACAGCTGGCGATCGGCACCACCCTGCTCACCGCCGCGTTCCAGATCGGCTTCGGCGCGATTGGCCTGGCGCTGGCCCTGGCGTTCGGCCTGGGCGGCCGCGAATGGGCGGCCGGGGTGATCAAGAAGCTGACCGAGAAGTAATCCTGCCGCCTGCTCGCGTTGCGGCTGACCCGCACCATGGTGGTTTTCAGCATCAGTCAGCGGCGCGGCGTCACCGCAGCATGAAAAACCAGGCCTGGCCGAAGGCCAGGGCCAGCGCCAGCCAGATCCCCGCCTTGGCCGGCTCCGGCGTGGGGCTTGATATATATCGTGGAAGATCGATGATGTGCATCCGCACAGTTCGATATCCGTTCCTCAACCCTGCTAAGCCTGACGCCATGACCAAGCCTGAAAATTCCCTTACCCAAGAACAGATCACGCACTTCGCACGACGGATCGACGCGCGCAAAAATCTCTTGCTCGATGAAATCAGGCAGGTGCTCGCGCGTTCCAGCAACGAGCACCAGGCCGATCTCATAGGCGGAGCGGGTGATTCCGGCGATGTGGCGGCCGCGTCCCTGCTGCGCGACATCACCGAGGCCGAGATCATCCGCGACGTGGGAGAGGTGCGCGACATCGTTGCGGCGGAGCAGCGCCTCGCAGCCGGGGAGTATGGCGTCTGCATCGACTGCGGATCCGCCATCCGCTACAAACGGTTGGATGCGTATCCGACCGCCAAGCGCTGCCTTGCGTGCCAGGAACGCCGCGAAAAATTACAGGCGCCTTCGCCCTACACGGGCCGCTGACGGCAAGTCTCGTACACAAATGAAAGCGAACGGCAGCGCGATTTCACGGTGGCTGCGCGCCGGCTCGATGAGCGACGAGGGAAAACCCGCGAAGAACGGAAGGTGCAATGCAGGGGCAGAACGTCGGCCGCTTCAGCGCATGCGCGGCTTGCGGGTGTGCTTGTCCGGCACGCCGCGCGTCTGACGGCGCGGGCTCGGCGTCATTTCCGCCCATTCCAGCACGCGCGCCACCAGGTCGTCGTCGAGTTCCGTCTTCTGCCCGCGGCGCAACTGCGGCGGCAGCGCGATCGGACCGAAGCGAATGCGAGTAAGCCGCGACACCGTCAGGCCGAAATGCTCGAACAGCCGCCGCACCTCGCGCTTGCGGCCTTCCTTGATCACCACGCGATACCAGCGGTTGGCGCCCTCGCCGCCGGCGGCGAAGCAGCTTTGCAGCTGCGCCGGGCCGTCGTCGAGCTCCACCCCGGCCAGCAACTGCGCGATCATGTCTTCGCTCAGTTCGCCCAGTACCCGCACCGCGTATTCGCGCTCGACTTCAAAGCGCGGGTGCATCAGCTTGTTGGCCAGTTCGCCCGAGGTGGTGAAGATCATCAGGCCGTCGGTGTTGTAGTCGAGCCGGCCGATGGCGATCCACTTGGCGCCGCGCAGCCTGGGCAGCGCGTCGAACACGGTAGCGCGGCCCTTGGGGTCGTCGCGGCTGACGATCTCGCCTTCCGACTTGTGGTAGATCAGGATGCGCGTGCGCTTGTCCTCGAAGCGCAGGTACACGCGGCGGCCGCTGACCTTGACCACGTCGCGCGGTCCGACCTTGCTGCCGATGGTGGCGGTCTCGCCGTTGACCTGCACCCGGCCCTCGGCGATCCATTCCTCCATTTCGCGGCGCGAGCCGAGGCCGGCCGAGGCCAGCGCCTTTTGCAGGCGCTCGCCGGGGGCTTCGGGCGCGGTGGCCTGCTGTAAACGGCTCGCGGCGCGCCCCATGGGGGCGGTAGGCGAACGGCGGATGGGGGATGGGCGAGTGGCCATAATCAAGGAATCTCGGTAACAACGCTGGCGCGGGCGGTCTCGATCACCGCGCCAAACGTCCGGGGAGCGTCATTGTCCGCCAATTCCGCGCGCAATTCAGGAATCAATGCAGTTTCATCCGGGGTGACCAGATTGCCGAGCTCTTCCAGCGGCGGCAGTTCGGACAGCGTGCGCAGCCCGAGGTCGCTGAGAAAATGCCCGGTGGTGCCGAACAGCGCCGGGCGGCCGGGCACGTCGCGATGGCCGATGGCCTCGATCCAGCCACGCTCTTCCAGCGTCTTGACGATGTTGGGATTGACCGATACGCCGCGGATGTCCTCGATGTCGCCACGCGTCACCGGCTGGCGGTAGGCGATGATGGCCAGCGTTTCCAGCACCGCGCGCGAGTAGCGCGGCGGCTTCTCGTTCTTCAGCCGCGACAGCCAGGGCTGCATCTCGGCGCGCGTCTGGAAGCGCCAGCCGTCGGCCACCTGAACCAGCTCGACGCCGCGGCCGTGCCACTGCGCACGCAGCTCTTCCAGCACGTTGCGCAAGACCTCATTGCTCAAATCCTGCTCGAACATGCGCTTGAGGTCGGCCAGCGACAGCGGCTCGACCGCCGCCAGCAAGGCCGCTTCCAGCACGACCTTCAAATCTTCGGGATTGTCATTCGGTTGCAGATTCATGCAGCTTCACGTAGATGGGGGCGAACGGCTCGGCCTGCGTCACGTCGAGCAGGGTTTCCTTGGTCAGTTCCAGCATCGCGAGGAAGGTGACCACGAGTTCATGCACGGTCGACGATTCCGGGAACAAGTCCTTGAATTCCATGAACTCACCCGGCGTCAGCCGCTTCAGGATGCGGCTCATGTGCTCGCGGATCGACAGTTCCTGGCGGCCGATGCGGTGGTGGGTGCGGTTTTTGGCGCGCGACAGGATCGCCAGCCAGGCGGCGGCGAGTTCCTCCGGATGCAGACTGGGCAGACGCTTTGCCGCCGCTGGCAGGAAGACGCTGACCGTGTCGAAGTCGCGTCCGGCCTGCGGCAGCGCGTCGAGATGCTGGCCGGCGAGTTTCATCTGCTCGTATTCCAGCAGGCGACGCACCAGCTCGGCGCGCGGGTCCTCGCCCTCGCCGGCCTCCTCGGCCTGCTCGCGGCGCGGCAGCAGCATGCGCGACTTGATGTCGATCAGCATCGCCGCCATCAAGAGGTATTCTGCCGCCAGTTCCAGCCGCGTCGCGCGCGCCGCTTCCACATAGGCCATGTACTGTTTGGTCAGTGCCGCCATCGGAATGTCGAGCACGTCGAGGTTCTGCTTGCGAATCAGGTACAGCAGCAGGTCGAGCGGGCCCTCGAAGGCTTCGAGAAAGACTTCGAGCGCGTCAGGCGGAATGTAGAGATCCTGCGGCAGCTCGGTCAACAGCTCGCCGCGCACCTTGATGACGGGTGCGGCGGGCGCGGCTTCGGCGGGATCGAGGAGCGCGGCTTCGGTCATGGCGGGCATTTTACCCGAGGGCGGGGGTGGTCGGCTTTTGCTGACATGCCAAGCCGACCGGTCCTTGCCGCGGCCGAACCAGTGACCCTCGATGTGGGCTAGATCAAGCGGGATGTGTTAATGCAAGACCTGACCCCAAGTCTTATCGTATGCACGTCCTTCCACGCAAGCTCATTTCCTGCGCTTGCGTGCCTTGGTAACAGCATCGGCAATGTCCGCATCGCTCAACTCCAGCTTGGCGAGCCTGGTACGCACGGAATCGGCTCCTGACGGCTACCCGAACACCACCGCCGCCACATCTCGATATCGCTTCGCGAAATGCACCGTCATCCCCGCGCGGATGTGATCGGGCAGCTTGTCGAAGTCGCGCCGGTTGGCTTCTGGCAGGATCAGCTCGCTGATGCCGATGCGGCGGGCGGCGATGACCTTTTCGCGGATGCCGCCGACCGGCAGGACCTGGCCGGTGAGGGTGAGCTCGCCGGTCATGGCAAGGGGACGCGGGATCTTTTTGTTCTTCGCCAGCGACAGGAGCGCGGTGGCCATGGTGACGCCGGCGCTGGGGCCGTCCTTGGGGGTGGCGCCTTCCGGAACATGGAGATGCACGAAGCTCTTGTCGAAGAAGGTTTCATCCGCCCCGTAGGCCTTGAGGTGCGAGGCGACGTAGCTGTAGGCGATTTCGGCTGATTCCTTCATCACGTCGCCGAGCTTGCCGGTGAGCTTGAAGCCGCGGTTCAGCGTATGCACGCGGGTGGCCTCGACCGGCAGCGTGGCGCCGCCCATCGCGGTCCATGCGAGACCGGTGACGACGCCGATGCCGGTGATGGGCTTTTCCCGGGTGAACACCGGCTTGTCGAGGTAGGCCTCGATTTCCTTGACGCCGATCCGGATCGGCGTGGCGGCGCCGCCGAGGATCTTCACCACCGCTTTTCTGGCCACCCGCCCGAGCTGCTTTTCCAGGTTGCGCACGCCGGCTTCGCGCGCATAGCCTTCGATGACGTGGCGGATCGCACCTTCGCTGATAACGAGCTGGTTTTTCTTCAGCCCTGCCCGCTCCAGCACGCGCGGCCACAGGTGATGCCTAGCGATCGCCACTTTCTCTTCGGTGATGTAGCCCGACAGGCGGATGACTTCCATGCGGTCGAGCAGCGCCGACGGAATCGAATAATCGTTGGCGGTGCAGATGAACAGGGTCTTGGACAGGTCGAAGCGCACGTCGAGATAATGGTCGAGGAAGTCGGCGTTCTGCTCCGGGTCGAGCACTTCCAGCAGCGCCGAGGCCGGATCGCCCTGATAGCTGGCGCCGATCTTGTCGATCTCGTCGAGCATGATGACCGGGTTGGCCGAGCCGACCTCCTTCAAGGCCTGCACGAACTTGCCCGGCATGGCGCCGATGTAGGTGCGGCGGTGGCCCTTGATCTCGGCTTCGTCGCGCATGCCGCCGACCGAGAAGCGATAGAACTTGCGCCCCAGCGCCTCGGCCACCGACTTGCCGATCGAGGTCTTGCCGACGCCCGGCGGGCCGATCAGGAGCAGGATCGACCCGGCCATCTCGCCGCGCATCGCGCCGACGGCGAGGAATTCGACGATGCGGTCCTTCACGTCGTCCAGTCCGTCGTGGTCGCGGTCGAGGATGCGGCGCGCGCGCTCGAGATCGATCTTGTCCTGCGTATGCACCCCCCACGGCAGCACGGTCAGCCAGTCGAGGTAATTGCGGGTGACGGTGTATTCCGGCGAGCCGGTCTCCAGCAGCGACAGCTTGTGCATTTCCTCGTCGATGCGCTTTTTCGCCTGTTCCGGCAGCGTCAGTTTGGCGAGTCGCTCATTGAAAGTATCGAGCTCGGCGGTCTTGTCGTCCTTGGCCAGGCCGAGTTCCTTCTGGATCGCCTTCAGTTGCTGGCGCAGGAAGAATTCGCGCTGCTGCTCGCTCATCTTCTCGTCCACTTTCTCGCGGATGTCGGACTGCAGCCGCGCCACGTCGAGTTCCTTCTTCAGCAGCACCAGCACCTTTTCCATGCGCCGTTTCAACCCGAAGGCTTCCAGCACGTCCTGCAGCTCCTGCTTCGACGCGGTGGTCAGGCTGGCTGCGAAGTCGGTCAGCTGGGAAGGCTCGTTGGGGCCGAAGCGGTTGAGGAAGAACTTCAGTTCCTCGGAATACAGTGGGTTGAGCGGCAACAGCTCCTTGATGGTGTTGATGATGGCGATGGAATAGGCACGGATTTCCGAAGAATCAGGCCTGCCGGCCTCGTTCGGGTACTCGACCCTGACCTTGTAGGGCGCCGTATCCGACAGCCATTCGACGATGCGGAAACGCCGCACGCCCTCGGCGATGAACTGCATCTTGCCGTCGGAACGCACCGGATGATGAATCCGCACCACCGTGCCGATACTGTTGAAATCCGCCCGCTTCACGTCGTCGGTATTGTCGAGCTTGACCACCACCAGCCCCACCATGTGGTGCTCGGTTTCGCCGATGGCCTCCACGGTCGGCAGCCACGGCGCCTCGTTCATCAGCAGCGGCAGGGTTTGCGCCGGGAAAAACGGTTTTTCGGTCAATGGCAGCAGATACAACTCGGGTGGCAGCGCCGGGGCGGTCGGCAGCTGCCTGTCGTCGGGGAGAATTTCACCTTCTAGTGCTGAATCGTTGGGCATGGTCTGGGTATCTGATCCGGGGACAAGGTTGGGGTAGGTCAACGCACATTTGACCGCAGTGGCGGAATCAACGTTAACACGTCACCCTAGGCAGTATCGTGCCTATCCGCCCGTTTTCAAGGGCGGAGCTGAGCAGGCCGTACCGGAATTTCCTTGACCGTATCCGGCAGGCCGGACAGGATCATCAGTTCGACCCGACGGTTGCGCGCACGTCCCTGCGCCGTGTCGTTGGGGGCAATCGGCTGGCTGGCCTCGCGTCCGATGGCCGACAGGCGCGCCGGGGTGATGCCGTTGTCGGCCAGCAGGCGCACCACGCTGGTGGCGCGCACCGCCGACAATTCCCAGTTGGAGGCAAAAATCGGGTTGCTGATCGGCATGACGTCGGTATGGCCGGTGATTTCCAGCTTGAACGGCTCGTTCCGCAGGCGCTCCGCCACTGCACGCAATACCGCCAGCGATTTCGCCTCGAGTTCGGCACGGCCGGGGGCAAACAGCACGTTGGCATTGATTTCGATGCTGACGCCGCGGCGGCTCTGCGTCACCCGCACCTTGCCCTCCTTCACCAGCGGCGCCATCACATCGAGCAGGCTGCTCGCCACCTCGGTCATGTGCGCCTGTTCCTCGATCGCCTGCTGCTGTTTCAGGGTGCGCTGCCTGACTTCCGCAGGCAAGGCCTCTCTTGCCGGTTGCGGCATCGGCGCCTCGCTTGCCGGCGTCTTGCCGAACGCATCGCCGAGCGAGCCGGCCAGGACGCGCAATTTGTTCTCGTTGACCGCCGAGATCGCGTACATCACCACGAAGAAGGCAAACAGCAGGGTAATGAAGTCGGCATACGAAATCAGCCAGCGGTCGTGATTGTCGTGGTCGGAGACGATGCGCCGCCGTCTGCGCATTACAAATATCCTTTGAGGCGCGCCTCGATGATGCGCGGATTGTCACCCTGGGCAATGCCGATGAGACCGTCGCAAACGATTTCGCGCTCGGCGACCCGGCGGGCAATCGTGAACTTGATCTTGTTGGCGATCGGCAAAAACACCAGGTTGGCCAGGCCAACACCGTAGATGGTGGCGACGAAGGCGACCGCGATGCCGGTACCCAGCTTGCCGGGATCGGACAGGTTTTCCATGACATGGATCAGACCTATCACCGCACCCAGGATGCCGAGCGTGGGCGCATAGCCGCCCGCCGCTTCCCATACCCGCGCGGCCTGCCGCTCGGCCGTCTCGAAACCGACGATCTGCACGTCGAGCGTGTCGCGCAGCTTGGCCGCATCGGCGCCGTCGATCAGCAATTGCAGCCCGGTTTTCTGGAACGGATCGCGCGTCATGTTGAGGTATTTTTCCAGCGCCAGCGCACCGTCCTGACGCGCGGTGTGCGACCACTGGACGACGCGGCGGATCAGCGCCTCGGCCTCCGACCCGGGCGGCCGGAAAGCCCACTTCGCCATGCGCACGCCCTTCATGAAAACCGGCAAGGGATGATGCAGCAGCACCGCAGCCAGGGTTCCGATCACCACGATGACGAAAGCGGCCGGCTGCAGGAACAGGCCGATCTGCCCGCCTTCCATCGCCTGGCCGCCGAGAATGGCGGCAACCGCCAGGACCAGCCCGATCAGACTGCCGCGATCCATGCGTCTTCCTTCAGCTTGGTGCGCAGCCGCGCGATGGCCTGGCCGTGCAGCTGGCAGATGCGGGATTCGCTGACGCCGAACACTTCGCTGATCTCGCGCAGATTGAGTTCCTGTTCGTAATACAGCGACATCAGCAGTTGTTCGCGCTCGGGCAGGTTTTCGATGCCGGCGATGATGCAGGCGCGCAGGTTGGCGTCGAGCAGCTGCGGCAGCGGCATGCTGGTCTCGTTCGCCGACTGCTTGTCGAGGAAGGAGTCGTCTTCGTCGGATTCGCCGAAATCCTCGAAATACAGCAGCTGGTGGCCGCGCGCATCGCCCAGCATGGCCTGGTATTCGGCCAGCGGGACTTTCATCGACGCGGCGATTTCGGTTTCGCTGGGCTGCCGTCCCAGCTGGTGCTGCAAGACGCCGATGGCCTGTTCGATCTTGCGCATCGACTGCCGCGCGCTGCGCGGCAACCAGTCGGACTGGCGCAATTCGTCGATCATCGAGCCGCGGATACGCTGGATCGCGTAGGCCTCGAACTGCGCGCTCTGCGCCTCATCGTAGCGGCTGACGGCATCGAGCAGGCCGATCATGCCGGCCTGCACCAGGTCGTCTTCCTCCACGCTGGGCGGCAGCCGGCCCATCATGTGATGCGCCAGCCGTTTGACCATGGGCATGTATTGCGCGAGCAGGTCGCTCTTCTCGCTTTTGCCGGTTGCGGTGTACATGCCCTACCTCCTGCAGGCTTCCATCATGCGGCTGCCCTGGATCACGCGCTGCATGAACCCGCCGACATTGCCCAGGCCGGCCTGCTGCGGCCAGCGCAGCAGGCCATCGGCCAGCTTGCGGAACTGCGAGGTGGACTGGGCGACGGGAAAAGCATCCACCACGGAAGTGCGCAGGTGGCCGGCGCGGCTCAAGCGCTCGTCCAGCGGGATATAGCCGAGGTAATCGACCGATACGCCCAGATAGCGCTCGGCAGTTTGGGCGAAATTGCGCGCCACCGCCTGCGCCTGCTCAGGCGATTCCATGCGGTTGAGCAGCAGGCGGAACTGGCGCTTGCCGAAATTGTGCGCCAGCCGCTTGACCAGGGTATAGCCTTGGGTGATCGCCGTGTTGCCGGGCGGCAGCACCACCATGATTTCGGAGGCGGCAAGTCCCAGTGGCAAGGCATCCGGATCGGTGGCCTCTTCCATGTCCACCAGCACCACATCGACACCACATTGCAGGCGGTTGAAGCTCTGCGCCAGCCATTCCTGATCGCGTTCGGACAGCTGCCCCAGCCGGTTGAAGCAGCCGCCGATCGGCAGCACCTGCACGTTGTCGGGGCCGTCGAGCATCAGCGCATCCAGGGTGCAGCGCCTTTCCAGCACGTCCGCCACGTCGAAGCGTGGCGTCAACCCCAGGGCGGCGCAGGCGCCGTGGCCGTGCCGGTCCTGGTCGACAATAAGCACGTCGCGCCCGGAGCGGGCCAATGCCACCGCCAGATTGGCGGTTGCGGCGGTCTTGCCTGCCCCCTTCTGCCCCGACATCACGGTAATGACCTGAAACCCGCCCTGCCCCAGCAGACGGCGCAGCCCGGCGGCCTGATCGCTGACGAACTTATCCAAGGGCCACCACGCTTTCACGATGCGCCGCCTGCATGCCGGACAGCGCGAAGGCCAGCTCGCTGTCGTCCAGCTGCCACGGCGAGGCATGCGTACGCGCCTTGAAGGCGCGGTGAATGAGGTATTGGCGATTGGCCAGATGCAGGTCTTCGGGCACGCGCTGGCCGGTCGCCAGATAGTGCACGCACAGCTGGTGACGAATCGCGCAGTCGAGCGCCGGGCCGAGGCTGGCCGCCTCGTCGATCTTCGACAGGATGCAGCCGTCCAGCCCACGCGTCCGGTAGGCCTGCACCACTTCGTCCAGGGTGTCGCCATGGCTGGTGGCGTTCAGCAGCAGCAGGCGCTTGATTGGCTTGCCAGCCTGGCACAGCATCTCGACCTGCTCGGCGACGGCCTGGTCGCGCTGGCTCATGCCGACGGTATCGATCAGCACTGTGTGCTTGTTGCGCAGTTCGGACAGCGCCAGCCGCAAGTCGGCCGCATCGCGCACCGCGTGCACGGCGACGCCGAGGATCTTGCCGTAGATGCGCAGCTGCTCGTGGCCGCCGATGCGGTAGCTGTCGGTGGTCAGCAGGGCCAGTTTGTCGGCGCCGTGGCGCACCACGAAGCGCGCGGCCAGCTTGGCGGTGGTGGTGGTTTTGCCGGCGCCGGTGGGCCCCATCAGGGCGAACACGCCGCCGCCGTCGAGCATGTCGGTTTCGCTCTGCATCACCTGCAGGCGATTCATCAGGGTGTTTTTCGTCCAGCTCTGCACCTGCTCCACATCGCCTTTCGGCATGGCTTCCAGCAACTCGCGCGCCAGGGTGGCGGAAAAGCCCGCCGCCAGCATGTCGCGCATCACGGCGGCGCCGGCCGGATCGCGCCCCGGCAGATCGCGCCAGGCCAGATCGGCCAGCTGGCTTTCCAGCCGCATCTGCATCGTCTTGATTTCGTTGATGACGCTTTGCGCCAGCTGGGTGCTGTCCGCGCTGGGCACGGCGACCCGCTCGACCAGCCGGCGTTTGATGGTGACTGCGGGCGCCGCCTCCGTTTCGTCCTGCACGACCGCTGCCGGCGTCTTGGCTGGAGCGCTGGTTGCAGGCGCCTCCACCACAGGCGGCGCCATCGAAGCGATGTCTTCCGCCGCCAGGGCCAGCACTTCCACCCCGCCCTCGACGGCGCGATTGGCAAGGATGATCGCGTCGGGCCCGAGCGCGTCGCGCAACTGGCGCATGGCTTCACGGGATGTTTTGGCGACGATTCGTTTGACGTTCATGCTGCTCCTCCTACCAGGGAAGTCACTTTGATCTGTTTGCCTTCGGGCACTTCAGCGTGCGAAAGCACTTTGAGCTGCGGCACGGTGCGCCGCAGAAAACGGGCAAGCAGCGGACGCAGCACGGCGGGCGTCAGCAATACCGGGGGATGGCCCAGCGCTTCCTGCCGTTGCGTCGAGGTCTGGGTGCGTTCCAGTAGGGTGTCGGCCAGCCCCGGCTCCATGCCGGCGGCATCATGGCCCGCCTGTAAAGTCTGCAGCAGCAGCCGCTCCAGGCCATGGTCCAGCGCGATCACCGGCAGTTCGCTGGCCGAGCCGTAAATCTGCTGCACGATCGAGCGCCCCAGTGCCACCCGTACCAGAGCGGTGAGCTCGTGCGGATCCTGCACGCGCGCGGCGTGTTCCAGCAGGGTGTCGATGATGCTGCGCATGTCGCGGATCGCCACGCCTTCGGTGAGCAGGGTCTGCAGTACTTTCTGCACGGTGGACAGCGGCAGCATTTTCGGCACCAGGTCTTCCACCAGCTTGGGCGCGCTCTTGCCCAGGTGATCGAGCAGCGCCTGCGTTTCCTGCCGTCCCAGCAGCTCTGCGGCATGCTGGGTCACCAGATGATTCAGGTGGGTGGCGACCACGGTGCCGGGGTCGACCACGGTGTAGCCCATCGCCTGCGCCTGTTCGCGCAGACCGGATTCGATCCACACCGCCGGCAGATCGAAGGCCGGATCGCGCGTGACGACGCCTGGCAGGCTGGCAGTGATATTGCCCGGATCGATGGCAAGGAACAGCCCGGTGCGCACTTCGCCAGAGCCGATCTCGACGCCTTTCAGGGTGATGCGGTAGCTGTTCGGATTGATTTCCAGGTTGTCGCGGATATGCACGGCAGGCGGCAGGAAGCCGATCTCGCGGGCGAATTTCTTGCGGATGCCCTTGATGCGGCGCACCAGTTCGCCATCAGCGGCGCTGTCCACCAGTGGAATCAGCCGGTAGCCGACTTCCAGTCCCAGGGTATCGATGGGCGCGACGTCCTCCCAGCTGGCTTCCTGGCTTTCGACCGCTGCGACGGGCGCGGCCTGCGCTTCCGCCGGCGCTTCCTGCTGTTGCTGCCTGCCGTTCCGGTAGGCCAGCCAGGCCAGGCCGCCCGCCAGCAGCAGGAAGGCGAAGTTCGGCATTCCCGGAATCATGCCCATCAGGCCGAGAATCGCGGCGGTGATATAGAGTGCCTGCCGCTTGTTGAAAACGTTGGACAGCATCTGGCCGGCGATGTCTTCCTCGGTGCTGACGCGGCTGACGATGAGGCCGGCGGCGATCGAGATGACCAGTGCCGGAATCTGTGCCACCAGGCCGTCGCCGATCGCCAGCAGGGTGTAGTTGCGGGCAGCGTCGGCGAGCGACAGGTCATGCTGCATCAGGCCGATGATGAGGCCGCCGACGATGTTGATGATCAGGATCAGGATGCCGGCGATGGCGTCGCCGCGCACGAATTTCGAAGCGCCGTCCATCGAGCCGTAGAAATCGGCTTCCTGGGCGATTTCGGCACGCCGCCGGCGCGCCTCGTTTTCGTCGATGAGGCCGGCGTTGAGGTCGGCGTCGATCGCCATCTGCTTGCCCGGCATCGCGTCGAGGGTGAAGCGCGCGCTGACCTCGGCGATGCGGCCGGCACCCTTGGTGATGACGATGAAGTTGATCACCACCAGGATGACGAACACGATGATGCCGACCGTATAGTTGCCGCCGACCAGGAAATGGCCGAAGGCTTCGATCACCTTGCCCGCAGCGTCCGGCCCGGTGTGGCCTTCCAGCAGCACCACGCGGGTGGAGGCGACGTTGAGCGACAGCCGCAGCAGCGTGGATAGCAGCAATACCGTGGGGAAGGCGGCGAAATCGAGGGCCTTCTTGGTCGACAGGCTGACCAGCAGCACCATGATGGAAAGCGCGATGTTGAAGGTGAACAGCATGTCCAGCGCAAATGGCGGCAGCGGCAGCACCAGCATCGCCAGGATGAGTACGATGAAAATCGGTGCCGCCAGCGCACGGGCATTGGCGCCGTTGAAGAAATTCGAGAGCTTCAGCGAACCGTTCATTCTTTAGCGCCTATGCCAGCGGGTCAAGTTCGGGCGGGACCGGCAAAGCGGTCGGAGCATCGGGATAGGCGCCGCCCACCCGCTGGAAATGGCGCAGCTGGAACACGTAGGCCAGCACCTCGGCCACCGCTGCATAGAGCGTAGCCGGGATCTCGTCGCCGAGTTCGGTATGGCGAAACAGCGCACGCGCCAGCGGCGGCGCCTCCAGCAGCGGCACCTTGTGCTCGGCCGCCAGTTCGCGGATTTTCGCGGCGACCGCGTCGGCTCCCTTGGCCACCACACGCGGCGCGCGCATCCTGCCTTCGCTGTACTTGAGCGCAACGGCGTAATGGGTGGGGTTGGTCACCACCACGTCGGCACTGGGGATTTCGGCCATCATGCGGCGGCGCGCCACTTCGCGCTGCTGGGCGCGGATGCGCGCCTTGACGTGCGGATCGCCCTCCGATTCCTTGTTTTCCTGGCGCAGCTGCTCCTTGGTCATCTTGAGCTTGTTGTAGTAGCTCCACAGCTGGTACGGCAGATCCAGCACGACGATGAAAATCATCGCGCCCGAAGCCAGCAGGAACACCTTGCCGATGAGGTCGCCCATGTGCTGGATGGCGAGGGGCGGCGACTCCAGGCTGAGCGAAAAGAGTGCGTCGAGATTGGACCAGATCAGCCACGCGGCGACCCCTCCCAGCAGGCCGACCTTGGCCAGCGACTTGACCAGTTCGACCAGGCCCTGGCTGGAAAACATGCGCTTGATGCCCGACAGCGGATTCAGGCGCTTGAAATCCGGGGCGAATGCCTTGGTGCTGAACAGCCAGCCGCGCAGCAGCAGTGGCGAAGCCAGGGCGGCGATCAGCACCAGCGCCAGGAAAGGCGCCAGCGCCAGCGCGGCATCGAAAAACTGGCTGGATAGCTGCGCCATGACGTACGCGCTATCGCGGGCGATGGCCGGCTGGAACTGCAGGCCGCCGCGCACGATCTGCGACATGGCCTGGCCGAGGCCGCTGGCCATCATCCACAGGGCCGCACCGCCGGTCATCAGGACGACGAACGTGGCCAGCTCGCGCGATTGCGGCACTTGGCCATCTTCGCGCGCCTTCTCCCGCCGCTGTGGCGACGGGGCTTCTGTCCGTTCCTGATCGCTTTCTTCAGCCATCCCTGATTTCACCTGTGAAAGGGAGCCCTGCCCTCTGCGAAGCAGAAGGAGGCTTTCTCAGGCTGGATTATTGGCCACGCCCGGTGCGAGCGATCGGGGGAATAAGGGCGGATTTGACCTGCTATTTCGCGCCAGTCGGCACGCGACGATCAGTTTTCGGCGTTGGCCCTGGCCACTTCTTCGCGTACGCCGGCGTCGTCCGCCACGTTGACGCCGCTGGCTTCCTTGGTGATGGCATCTTCGGTGCGCTTGTTCATCACGATGATGCTGATGCGGCGGTTGACCGGATCGCCAGGTCCTGCCTGATTGAACGGCACGGACGATGCCAGCCCGACCACGCGCAGCATCTTCGCTTCATCCATGCCGCCGGCGATCAGTTCGCGCCGCGAGGCATTGGCACGGTCGGCCGACAATTCCCAGTTGCTGTAGCCGCGCGCGCCGTTGGCATACAGCATGGCATCGGTGTGGCCCGACAGGCTGATGCGGTTCTGCACGTCGTTCAGCACCTGGCCGATCTCGTGCAGGATGATCTTGGTGTAGGGCTGCAGTTCGGCGCTGGCCAGGTTGAACATGGGCCGGTTCTGCTCGTCGACGATCTGGATGCGCAGGCCTTCGCTGGTGATGTCGATCAGCAGCTGCCGCTTGAATTGCCGCAGCGTGGGATTGGCGTCGATCGCCGTCTCGAGGCGTTTCTTCAGCTGCTTGAGCTTGGCGGTCTCGATGCGCTCGAGTTCGGCCTGTGCCGCCTTCAGGTTGTAGGATTTCTTTTCGGCCTGGGTATCGCCTTTTTTCACCTGCCCCAGCTGCCGCGTCATATCGAGGCCGCCGCCCTTGATGACGCTGGAACTGTCGCCACTGCCGGAGCCGCCTTGCATGGCGACCTTGAGCGGCGTCTTGAAATATTCCGCGATCCCTTCCAGGTCGCCCTTGGTGGTCGAACCCAGCAGCCACATCAGCAGAAAGAAAGCCATCATCGCCGTGACGAAATCGGCATAGGCGATTTTCCATGCCCCGCCGTGGCGGGCGCCTTTCACCTTGCGAATACGTTTGATGACGATGGGCGTTTTCTGTTCGCTCATGGATGCCCTATGGGGATGAAGTGATTCTGTCCCGGCCCGGCAGCGGGAAAATCAGCGCGACCGGGCGCCTCTCACGTGCTCTTCCAGCTCGCTGAAGGAAGGGCGCTCGGTCGAGAACAGCACCTTGCGCCCGAACTCGACCGCGATAGCCGGCGCGTAGCCGTTGATGCTGGCGAGCAGGGTGACCTTGATGCATTGCAACATCTTGGTCGATTCGTTCAGCTTTTGTTCAAGCAGGCTCGCGAGCGGCCCGACAAATCCGTAAGCCAGCAGGATGCCGAGGAAGGTGCCGACCAGCGCATGCGCAATCAGGATCCCCAGTTCCGCGGGCGGCAGGCCGACCGATTCCATCGTGTGCACCACCCCCATCACCGCCGCGATGATGCCGAAGGCCGGCAGGCCGTCGCCTATCTTGGCGATGACATGGGAAGGAATCTCGCCCTCGTGGTGATGGGTTTCGATTTCGTTGTCCATCAGGTTTTCGATTTCGAAGGCATTCATGCTGCCGCTCACCATCAGGCGCAGATAATCGGTAAGAAATTCGACGATGTGGTGATCGGCCATCACCGCCGGATATTTCGTAAACAGCGGACTGTTCTCGGGCGAGTCGACATCGGACTCCACCGACATCAGCCCTTCCTTGCGGATCTTGGTCAGCAGTTCGTACAGCAACGCCATGATGTCCATATACAGCGCGCGGGTGTATTTCGATCCCTTGAACACGGTGGGCAAGGCCTTCAGGGTGGCCTTGATGGCCTTGCTGTTGTTGCCGACGAAGAACGCACCTGCCGCGCCGCCCCCGATCATCAGGAGTTCGACTGGCTGTAACAGCGCCGCCAGGTGTCCGCCCGCCAGCGCGAAACCGCCGAAGATGCTGAATAAAACGACAATATATCCAACGATGACTAGCACGACCGTGTGTTCCTTTTGGCGGGGACATGGAGCGGAAGCTATCCCGTCCACCCTCATGTTCAAGCATTCGAAGCAGGCACTCTCACCATGAGGATTCGACCGGCGCGGCGGAAACTTGATGGCCCGGAGGCAGTATTTCCGTGTGGCGACACCTCACATCCGCCACGCATACAAGGTGTGGCGTGTGCCTTCAGCCAGCGTTACGACGTGATCCGGCGGCTGCGCATCCACCGCGAACGACAGGCTGACCAACAGGCTGCCGCTGCGCATCTGGGAGCGGGCCTGGCGCCACAACCCGGGCATGGCAGCGGGCGAAAGAAAAGCAAACACGACATCGAAGTCCGCCAGGCTGAGTTGAGCGTAATCGCGCCGCATAAAGTGCACCCGGCTGCCTGTCAGCCGGGTGCGCAAACGGCTGACGAGCCAGGGGGCGGGGGCAAGCTCGGTGCCATAAAAGCGGCCGAGCGGAAAGCGGCTCTCCAGATAACACGGCACGCCGCCAAATCCGCTGCCAAGATCGATGAAGCGGAGCGGCTGCGCCTGCGGCAGCAGGGACGCCAGCGCCTGCCTGGCTTTGCGGCTGGACAGATACAACGGCACCCGGGTGCGGAAGGTGCTCCAGTAAAACGCGAGTAACAGCAGGAAAGCGGATAGATAGAACCAGGCTGGCGCATCGACCTGCCGGGCCAGCAGGACGGCAGGTAGGAAAGCAAAATGCAGCGGCGGCCACCAGGCCGGCTGCCGCCAGACGATGCTGAGGCTGGCGGCGACGGCCCCTTGTGCCAGGGCGAATGGCCACACGGCGGAGTGGAATGAGAAAGCGGTTTGCGGCAGGGTGTGCAGCAGCACCGCCAGCAACACGGCGATGCACTGGATGACGAGCGACTGGAGGCTGACCGGCAGGCGCGTCATCACCGGATTTCAGGGCGGAAATCCGTCAGGCGGTGGCGGTCAGTTCGATTCGGGCCTCGGTACCTGCAAGGGGCATGCCGGCAGGTACTCCGCTGCCATGCAGCGCCCCTTCCGCAGCTTTGGCTTTGCGGGTTTTCCCGGCGCGTGCCGGCATGTTGCAGAGGCCGCACACATACTGGCTGTGCAGGTCGTCCGGATGCACCACAAAGTGGCCGCCGCAGCCGCTGCAGACGGCCGTTTCGAGCATGCGGCTTTCGAAGAAACGGTTCAAGGTCCAGGCGCGGGTGAAGCTCAGCACGGCTTCGATCTGGTTGGTGTGGAGATATTCCTGATACAGGCGATAGCTCTTGAGCACGGCTTCGATGCCGCTGCAATCGCTGTTCTTCGTGAGATAGCGATGAATGTTGATGAACAGCGAGGAGTGCACGTTGGGCAACCAGGTCAGGAACCAGTCGGTCGAGAACGGCAGCATGCCCTTGGGCGGCGAGACGCCTTTGACTTCCTTGTACAGTTTGAGCAGGCGTTCGCGCGACAGCGAGGTTTCGGACTCCAGCACCTGCGGGCGGGCGCCGAGTTCGATCAGCTCGATCGCCAGCTGGGTGTCGCGCATCTCGGTCAACAGGCTTTTCTTGCTCATCTCAACACTCCCGATCGACTGGCTGCGGAATCAGGCAAAGGCTTCCACAGCCTGGCCCGCCATCAGAATGGCAGCATGGGATTGCGCCAGTGCACGATCCCTGGTGTAGCTGGTCAGCATGTTCAGCACCACGCCGTCGTCGAAGCGGAAACGCGACACCAGCATGCCGGAAGCGGCCAGCTTGAGGATTTGCGCCGGGGTCAGCGCTTCGATCAGGCTGGCGACATCCTGGCTGATGCCCAGACGAAAAACGGCGGTTGCCTTGTCGTGCCGGATCATGTTTTGCGCGAGCATCAGGTAGTTGAGATTGACATCGCGCATCTCGTCCAGCATCTCGTCCAGTTTCATTTGCTTGCCCTTCCTCGTTGAATTTTTTTCGAATTCACACTTAAGTCAGCGTGGTGAATTCGTTTTCGGACGACCTCCGGGAAAGTTAACGTAGAGATGCGCTGTATTGACGGACGGAATATGGGCGAACCGTGGTGTAGGTGTTTGTCCTACATGACGCGACGGGCAGATCGAAAAGCGGGCCATCCCAGACCGCAAGCGCGTGCCGGCCGGCCATCGAATCAACGGAGATTGCTATAAACAACAAAGGGTTGCGACAGGAGTGCGCAGGGATCGCGCAGCCGGCAAACGGCGTGTATAAAAAAGCCGGCCGGCCGCTTCAGCTGCGCTTGTAAACATCCTCGAAGCGCACGATGTCGTCTTCGCCCAGATAGGAGCCCGACTGCACTTCGATCATGTGCAGGTCGACCTTGCCGGGGTTCTCCAGGCGATGCGTCGTGCCGAGCGGAATGTAGGTGGACTGGTTCTCGGTCAGCAGCATGACTTCATCGCCACAGGTGACGCTGGCGGTGCCGGATACCACGACCCAGTGCTCGGCGCGGTGGTGATGCATCTGCAGGCTGAGCTTCTCGCCCGGCTTGACCATGATGCGCTTGACCTGGAAACGCTCGCCCTCGTCGATGCCTTCGTACCACCCCCAGGGCCGGTAGACCTGCTTGTGAACCAGATGCTCGCAGCGCTTTTCGGCTTTCAGGCGGTCGACCAGTTTTTTCACGTCCTGCACCTGGTCCTTGTTCGCTACCAGCACCACGTCGGCGGTTTCCACCACTACCAGGTCGGACACGCCCAACAGGGCGATCATGCGTGTTTCGGCACGAACGAAGTTGTTATGGGCGTTTTCCAGCATGACGTCGCCGCGGATGGCGTTGCCCTGCGCATCCTTGTCGGCCACTTCCCATAATGCCGACCAGGCGCCGATGTCGCTCCAAGCCATGTCCGCCGGCACCACGGCGGCGCGGCGGGTGTGCTCCATCACCGCATAATCGACCGATTCCGACGGACAGGCCTCGAACGCGGCGGGATCGAGCCGGACGAAATCGAGATCCAGGGTGGCGGCATCGAGCGCGGCCCGGCTGGCTTCGAGAATGTCCGGGCGCAGCGCCTGCAGCTCGTCGAGAAAATCCGCCGCACGGAACAGGAACATGCCGCTATTCCAGAAATACTCACCTGACTCGACATACTGCTGCGCGGTGGCCAGGTCGGGTTTTTCGACGAAGCCCGCTACCTGGTACGCGTCTGCGGCATCTGCCAACGGCGCGCCTCGGCGGATGTAGCCGTAGCCGGTTTCAGGAGTGGCGGCGACGATGCCGAAGGTGGCGAGATGACCCTTCTGCGCCGCCCGCGCCGCGGTGCGGATGGCGGCATGAAAGGCCGCAACATCGCCAATCAGGTGGTCGGCGGGCAGCACCAGCATCAGGGCGTCGGGATCATCGCGCGACAGCAGCAATGCGGCCACGGCGATGGCCGGCGCGGTATTGCGTCCCGCCGGTTCCAGCATGATGGCGCGCGGCTGCGTTCCGATCTGACGCATCTGCTCGGCGATCATGAAGCGGTGCTCGACGTTGCATACCATCAGCGCTGCGGCCATTTCCGGCATGCCCGCCAATCGCTCGACAGTGTCCTGCAGCAGGCTCTGGTCGCTGGCCAGCGGCAGCAGCTGCTTGGGCAGGGCCGCGCGGGACAAGGGCCACAGGCGAGTGCCCGAGCCGCCGGACAGGATCACGGGATGGATGGGGGTCATGTCATGTGCTCTTGAGATAAGGGTTTCGTCGAACGAGGCAAATTCTGTTCCAGACACAGGGACAGCGCTGCCTCCCAGTCGGGCAGACGCACGCCAAAACGGGCTGCCAACTTGTCGCAGTTCAACTGCGAATTGGCCGGGCGCACCGCCGCCGTGGGATAGCCCGAGGTCGGGGTCGCCGTGAGCCGGGCCAGTTTCGTGTCCGCCGTCGCCATGTGCGCCAGGATCGCCGCGGTAAAGCCATGCCAGCTGGTGCGCCCGCCGCAGGTCAGATGATAGACGCCGGATGTTGCAGCCGGATCGGGCCGCTCCAGCCAGCGCGCAAGGGTCAGCGCCGTCGCCTCCGCGATCAGGCGCGACCAGGTCGGCGCTCCGAACTGGTCGTCGACCACGGCGAGGCTGTCGCGCTCGCGCGCCAGCCGCTGCATGGTCAGCAGGAAATTACGGCCGCGCACACCGTAGACCCAGCCGGTGCGCAGGATCAGATGCGGGATACCGGCATGCCGGACCGCCTGTTCCCCGGCCAGCTTGCTCGCACCATATACGCTAAGCGGATTCGGTGTGTCCGTTTCCGCATAGGTGCCGGACGTGCGCCCGTCGAACACGTAGTCGGTGGAAAAATGCACCAGCGGAATGCCGCACCCGGCCAGTTCGCCCGGCGCGATTGCATTGATGGCATGGGCCAGACCGGGCTCCGACTCGGCCCGGTCGACCGCCGTATAGGCCGCCGGGTTGACGATCAGGTCCGGCGCGAGCATGGCCACCGTGCGGCGGATGGCGGCACTATCCGCGAGGTCCAGCATGTTGCGGTCCGCCGCGATCACCTCTCCCAGCGGCGCCAGCGTGCGTTGCAGCTCCCAGCCCACCTGCCCGTTGACGCCGGTGAGCAGGATTCTCACGCACACACCTCGCACTGCGCGAGCGGCAGACCGGCCCGGTCCTTGGCGGACAGCAGCGGGGCGTCCTGCAGCGGCCAGGCAATGGCGAGCGCAGGATCGTTCCACTGCAGGCAGCGCTCGAACTGCGGCGCATAGTAATCGGTGGTCTTGTAGAGGAATTCGGCATGTCCGGACAGCACCAGAAAACCGTGCGCAAACCCCGGTGGAATCCACGCCATCTCGTGTGTCTCGGCCGACAGCCTGAAGCTGGCGACGCGGCCGAAATGCGGCGAGCTGCGGCGCAGGTCGACCGCCACGTCGAACACCTCGCCGGCGACCACGCGTACCAGTTTTCCCTGCGGCTGCTGAATCTGGTAATGCAGGCCGCGCAGCACGCCCTTGGCCGAACGCGAATGGTTGTCCTGCACAAACGCGGCGGCTATGCCGGCTTCAGTGAAAACCCTGCGGTTGTAGCTTTCGAAAAAAAAACCGCGCGCATCGCCGAACACCTGAGGGCGCAGCAACAATACATCCGGATGCTGGGTTGCGATTACTTCCATCAGAACACCCGTTCGTTCAGCACATCCATCAGGTACTGCCCGTAGCCGTTCTTCATCAGCGGATGCGCCAGTATCTGCAGCTGCGCGGCGTCGATGAAGCCCTGGCGGTAGGCGATTTCCTCGGGACAGGCGATTTTCAGGCCCTGCCGCTTCTCGATGGTCTGGATGTAGAGCGCCGCCTCGATCAGCGAATCGTGGGTGCCGGTGTCGAGCCAGGCCTGGCCGCGTCCCATCATCTGCACGTCGAGCCCACCCCATTCCAGGTACTGACGGTTGACGTCGGTGATTTCCAGCTCGCCGCGTGGCGAGGGCTTCAAGCCGCGCGCGATGTCGACCACCCGGTTGTCGTAGAAATACAGGCCGGTGACAGCGTAGCGCGACTTGGGCTTGGCAGGCTTTTCCTCAAGGCTGACCGCATGGCCGTCGGCATCGAACTCGACCACGCCGTAGCGCTCGGGATCATGCACCGGGTAGGCGAACACGGTGGCACCGTGTTCGCGCTGCCCCGCCGCGCGCAGATCCTGGCCGAGTTCGTGGCCGTAGAAGAGGTTGTCGCCCAGCACCAGCGCGCTGGGGCCGTTGCCGATGAAATCGCTGCCGATGAGGAAAGCCTGCGCCAGCCCCCCGGGCTCCGCCTGCACCGCGTACCGGATGTTGAGCCCCCATTGCGCGCCGTCGCCCAGCAGCTGCTCGAAACGTGGTGTGTCCTGCGAGGTCGAGATCAGCAGGATGTCGCGGATTCCCGCCAGCATCAGCGTGGTCAGCGGGTAATACACCATGGGCTTGTCGTAGACCGGCAGCAACTGCTTGGAGACTGCCTGCGTGACGGGATACAGGCGGGTGCCGGAGCCGCCGGCGAGGATGATGCCCTTGCGTGTGTTCATGCCTGATGATCTGCGTAATTTCTGGACACCCAGTTGCAGTATTCGCCGCTGGTGAGGTGGGCCACCCAGTCCTGGTTGGCCAGGTACCAGGCTACCGTCTTGCGGATGCCGCTCTCGAAGGTTTCGCTCGGCGTCCAGCCCAGCTCGCGCTCGATCTTGCCGGCGTCGATCGCATAGCGCCGGTCGTGGCCGGGACGATCCTTGACGAAGGTGATGAGCCTGGCATGCGGGGTCACCGGCGAGCCGGGATGCAACTCGTCGAGGATGGCGCACAGCGTCTTCACCACATCGAGATTGGTTTTTTCGTTGCAGCCGCCGATGTTGTAGACTTCCCCTGCCTGGCCGGCCTTCAGCACGCGACGGATCGCGCTGCAATGGTCGCTGACGTAGAGCCAGTCGCGGACATTGCTGCCGTCGCCGTAGATCGGCAGCGGCTTGCCCGCCAGTGCGTTGTGGATGACCAGTGGAATGAGCTTTTCGGGAAACTGCAGCGGGCCATAGTTGTTCGAGCAGTTGGTGGTCAGCACCGGCAGGCCGTAGGTGTGGTGGTAGGCCCGCACCAGATGATCCGACGCGGCCTTCGACGCCGAATACGGGCTGTTCGGCGCATACGGCGTGGTTTCCGTAAATGCCGGGGCAGTCGGATCGAGCGAGCCGTAGACCTCGTCGGTCGACACGTGCAGGAAGCGGAACGCCGCCTGTTCGTCAGCCGGCAAGCGAGTCCAGTACGTGCGCACCGACTCCAGCAGATTGAAGGTTCCCACCACATTCGTTTGAACGAATTCAGCCGGGCCGTGAATGGAACGGTCGACGTGGCTTTCCGCCGCGAAATTGACGATCGCGCGCGGCCGGTGTTCGCGTAGCAGCGCTTCGACCAGGCCGCGGTCGCCGATATCGCCCGCAACGAAAACATGCCGTTCGTCCTCACGCAGCGTCCGCAGGTTGTCCAGATTGCCTGCATACGTCAGCTTGTCGAGGTTGACGACAGCCTCATCGCCGGCCGCTAGCCAGTCAAGAATGAAATTGGCGCCGATGAACCCCGCGCCGCCGGTGACCAGAATCATGCTGGACTCAGGGCTTTCCGGTTTGCGAGGCCGGTGCGAAACCACTGGCATAGGCCACTTTTTCGCTGGCGCGCAGTTTTCCAATTTCGGCTTCCAGCAGGACTTTGCGTTTCTCGCCCAGCACCACGCGCTCGATTGCGGTCCTGGCCTGCTCCAGTGTTACGGGCTGAGTCTGGCTGCCCTGCAGTTGCAGCACGTTGATGCGATTCTCCCCTATCGGCATCACCACCACCTGGCCGTCCTTCATGTTGCTCAGCTGCGCCAGCATGGGGGCGGGAATCTGTTCCGCCGGCTTGACCACCACGCCAGTCTTGCCGTCGATCTCCTGCGCACGCAGCCAGTCGGCAAACTCGGCCAGCGTGCGGCTCTGCTTGAGCTCTGCCTCGACCTCGGCAATGCGCGCCGGTGCCAGCTGCAACTCCAGCTCCTGGACGCGGTATACCTTGCGCTGCGCGAACAATTCGGGATGCCGGGCGTAATAGTCCCGGATTTCCATGTCGGCTGGCTGGGCCATGTCTTTGAACAGGCGTTCCATGTACGCTTCGACCAGCACCTGACGCTGCGCCTGCTGCATTGCCAGGACAACCTCGGGAGCCTGGTCAAGCTTGGCTTTTTTGGCTGCGTGGCTAACCAGGTGCTGATCGATCAGGGCTTCCAGCACCCTGCCGCGCGCTTGGGCGGATTCGGTCGCGCTCAGCTTGCCCAAACGGGCCACGGCACGACCCAGCTCGACTTCACTGATGATGTCGCCGCTCACCGTTGCCGCAATGCTGCCCCTGGCAGTCGTGGCCGGCTGCTCGCAGGCGGCCAACGACAAGGCTGCAACGGCCGCGAGAAAGCACCTGCGATGGATTTTCATTGACGCTCCGGTCATTCAGACGAATCGCCGGTATGGTGCGGGATTCCGCTGCGTTCGGCAAGTTGGGGGCAGTCAGCAGACAAGGGGCTAAAGGAAAAAACGGTCACCGCCGTAATGCAGAATCACTACTTCAGACTGAAACTCCATGCCGCTGGCGCAAGTCGTTTATTGGCCTATATTCAGACAGTGTAGAACCTGGTACAGGGTTTATCCCTAGGCGCTCCTCCTCCTGCCACACCAGGTTTTGCGGCGCTTGGGCGCCGCTTTTGTTTTATGGCCATCCCGGACTGACCGACCGTCTTATCGGCCCGGCTCTTCAGCAAACGCCCTCACTCCGGTCGACGCACGCGCTTGACTGAGCGCTTCGATCGCCTTTTCTTTACCCGTCTGCCGCCTGGCGGCCTGCTCCGCTTTCACGGATTGCGCCGCCAAAGCAATTTGCTCTTCGCGTTTGGCCTTCACTGCCTGCTGCCGCTGCGCGCGTAACGCCTCCTGGCGCTCGCGTTCGACTTGCTCCGCCTGCGCTGCTGCTTCCAGGCGCGCCCGTGCCTGAGCGGCCTCTGCGGCTTGCCGATTTTTGCTTTCTCTGATCGCCAGCTGGCGCGCCTGCTCAGCCTCCCGCTTGTGCTCCGCTTCCTCTTGTGCCTTCTGGGCATCGAGGCGGGCACGTTCCTCCTTGATGTCGGCACGAATCTGCGCCCCGGTCTGACGGATGCGCTCGCCTATCGCCGCCAGATCTTCGGCGGAAACAGTCGGGGCTTCAGGCACGGCCTTGCTGCGTTCCGTTTCGGCAGCCTGGACGCAAACCGACAGCAGCATGACCAGCATGGCGGCGGCACGCGATGCGTAATGAGCCTTCATTGAATTCCTTCCATCTCGGCAACAAGCCGCAGGCACCGCTTTGCCCGGTATCCCATCTGCATGTCATGAAGACGGGATACCGCCAGCAACCCAATAACGCCTGCCGCCAGGATGGTTTACGGACACGCATGCACCAACCTTTACGGGAAATTACGCCGCCACGACCTCCTCAAACTCCAGGCGGACCTTTCCGCTGGCGTCCAGATCGATCGTCACCCGCCCACCGTGCGCCAGCTTGCCGAACAGCAACTCATCGGCCAGTGCCTTGCGGATGGTGTCCTGGATCAGGCGTGCCATCGGCCGTGCGCCCATCAGCGGATCGAAACCGTGCTTGGCGAGATAGGCCTTCAGCGCGTCGGTGAATACCGCCTCGACCTTCTTCTCGTGCAGTTGCTCTTCCAGCTGCATCAGGAACTTGTCGACCACCTGCAGGATGACCGGCTCGGTCAACGGTGCGAACGGGATGATCGCATCCAGCCGGTTACGGAATTCCGGCGTGAACATGCGGCGGATTTCGCCCATCTCGTCGCCGCTTGCGCGCGAACCGGAGAACCCGATCGTCGATTTGTTGAGCATTTCCGCACCCGCATTGGTGGTCATGATGAGTACCACATTGCGGAAATCGGCTTTGCGCCCGTTAGTGTCGGTCAGCGTGCCATGATCCATCACCTGCAGCAGCACGTTGAAGATATCCGGGTGAGCCTTTTCGACTTCATCAAGCAAAACAACAGCATAGGGATTCTTGTTAATGGCTTCAGTCAATAATCCGCCCTGATCGAAACCGACATAGCCGGGAGGCGCGCCGATCAGCCGCGATACCGCATGACGCTCCATGTACTCCGACATGTCGAAGCGAATCAACTCGACCCCCAGCACATAGGCCAGCTGTCTCGCCACCTCGGTCTTGCCGACCCCGGTTGGGCCGGAAAACAGGAAATTGCCGATCGGCTTTTGCGGATCGCCGAGACCGCTGCGCGACATCTTGATTGCCGTCGCCAGCGCATCGATCGCGGCCTCCTGACCATACACCACGGCTTTCAGGTCGCGGTCCAGCGTCTTCAGCGAGTTCTTGTCGTCGGACGACACGGTCTTGGGCGGAATCCGCGCGATCTTGGCGATGATGTCCTCGATCTCGCGCGGCGTGATGACGCGCTTCTGCTTCGATTTCGGCAGGATGCGCTGCGCCGCGCCCGCCTCGTCGATGACGTCGATCGCCTTGTCCGGCAGATGACGGTCGTTGATATAACGTGCCGCCAGTTGTGCCGCCGTGGTCAGCGCCGCCGCCGTGTATTTGACGCCGTGGTGGTCCTCGAAACGTGACTTCAGGCCGCGCAGGATCGCCACGGTTTCGCTGACCGAGGGTTCCGGCACGTCGATTTTCTGGAAGCGCCGCGACAGCGCATGGTCTTTCTCGAAAATACCGCGGTATTCGGTATAGGTCGTCGCACCGATACAGCGCAACTGCCCGGACGACAGGGCCGGCTTCAGCAGGTTGGAGGCATCGAGCGTTCCGCCCGATGCCGCCCCGGCGCCGATCAGGGTGTGAATTTCGTCGATGAACAGGATGGCACTGGGATTGTCGGACAGCTGCTTCAACACGCCTTTCAGGCGCTGTTCGAAGTCGCCGCGGTATTTGGTGCCGGCCAGCAAGGCGCCCATATCCAGGGCATACACCGTGCTTTTCCCCAGAATTTCAGGTACCGACCCTTCAATGATGCGGCGCGCCAGACCTTCGGCTATCGCCGTTTTGCCCACCCCGGCTTCGCCTACCAGCAAAGGATTGTTCTTGCGCCGGCGGCACAGGGTCTGGATCACGCGTTCCAGCTCCTGGTCGCGTCCGATCAGGGGATCGATCTTGCCAGCCAATGCCTGCGAATTCAGATTCTGCGCAAAACTGTCGAGCGGCGAAGCCGCCGGCGCTTCGGCATTGGTTTCCGCCGCTTCGTCGGAACGTATCGGCTCGCTCTGCGGGGTTTTGGTGATGCCGTGAGAGATGAAATTGACGATATCGAGCCGTGTCACGCCCTGCTGGCTGAGGAAATACACCGCATGCGAGTCTTTCTCGCCAAACACCGCCACCAGCACATTGGCGCCGGTGACTTCCTTCTTGCCAGATGACTGCACGTGCAGGATGGCACGCTGGATCACACGCTGGAAGCCGAGCGTCGGCTGGGTGTCGACCTCGCCCTCGCCCGTCACCTTGGGCGTGTGCTCCTCGATAAACTTGCCGAGCTGTTCGCGCATGGCCTCGATGTTGGCACCACAGGCGCGCAACACTTCCACCGCCGACGGATTGTCCAGCATCGCCATCAGCAGGTGCTCCACGGAAATGAATTCGTGACGCTTCTGCCGTGCGTCCATGAATGCCATGTGCAATGTGACTTCAAGTTCCTGGGCAATCATCTAACTTTCCTCCATCGTACATTGCAGCGGGTGCTGATGCTGCCGCGCGAAATCCACAACCTGCTCGACCTTGGTATGAGCGATGTCTCTGGGATACACCCCGCACACACCTACACCCTCAGTATGCACTTTGAGCATGATTTGTGTCGCCCGTTCTTGATCGATACCAAAAAACTTTTTCAGGACGAGCACCACGAACTCCATTGGAGTGTAGTCGTCGTTCAGCAGCAAAACCTTGTACAGGGGCGGCGGCTTCACTTTCGCCGCGGTTGGTTCCAGTAGGGTACTGCCTTCTCGCTTGGTCGCCATAGCAGGAATAAGCCCGAGTTACTGGCTTTATTTTGATGTGATGAGAGGAATTTTCAAGCCCGCTGGAAGTAGGGCCAAAGCCTCGACGGGGATGTGAGACGGGCGGAGTGGCGGAGAGGGTGTCCGTTCTGCCGCTTTTCACGGCTTTTCATAAAAGCCTGTTTGCCTATATTTTTCAATGCATTGCAGGGTATACCTTTTCATGAGCGTACACCGCGCTTCATTTCCGTCTATGCTTAGAAAAATACTTAGATGGGATTCCGCATGGCAAAGCAAATCGAAAAGCTAACCCCCGAGTTTGTCGCCACCATCGACAAGCCCGGCATGTACCCGGACGGCTTGGGGCTATATCTTCAGGTCAGCAAGTGGAACACAAAGTCCTGGCTGTTTCGATACTCTCGCAATTATAAGCTTCGGTCATTCGGTTTGGGCGCGTGCCACACCATCACTCTGATGGAAGCCCGCAAGCGCGCGAGGCAGGCCCGGCAGATGCTTCTGGATGGTGCTGACCCTATCGACACCAAGCGCGATAGCCGCCAGAAGGAACAGGCGGAGCAGGCAAGGGTGATGACTTTCGATCAATGCGCAACTGCCTACATTGAAGCCAAAAAGCACGGCTGGAAGAACGCCAAGCACGCCGAGCAATGGACGAACACAATCGACACCTACGCATCGCCTGTCATCGGCAAGCTGCCCGTGGCTGACGTGGACACCGCCCTGGTGATGAAGATTTTGCAGCCGATATGGACAACCAAAACAGAAACAGCAACACGGCTTCGCGGGCGCATCGAGTCCATTCTCGGATGGGCGACCGTGAGCAAATACCGCACTGGAGAAAACCCCGCACGTTGGCGCGGGCACCTGGACAACCTGCTGGCCAAGCGTAGCAAGGTAAAAAAGGTGGCGCACCATCCTGCCTTGCCCTACGCGGAAATTGGCGCATTTGTGGCAGGCCTGCGCAAGCAGGACGGCATGGGAGCGCTGGCGCTGGAGTACACCATCTTGACAGCCGCCCGCACCGGCGAGGTGATCGGCGCAAGATGGGATGAAGTCGATATTGGCGCCAAGACCTGGACGATCCCACCTGAGCGCATGAAGGCGGAGAAAGAACACCTTGTCCCGCTATGCGGCCGCGCCATTGAGATACTGGAGGAACTGCGGCCGCTCGGCGGCGAGTTTGTTTTTCCTGGGCTCAAACCGGGCAAGACGCTGTCTAACATGGCGATGCTGGCTTTGTTGAAACGCCTGGAGCGTGGCGACCTTACCGTGCATGGATTCCGTTCTACGTTCCGCGACTGGGCAGCCGAGCAGACCGCGTACCCGCATGAAATGGCGGAGATGGCGCTCGCTCACGCCGTCAGCAACAAGACCGAAGCCGCTTACCGACGCGGCAACCTATTCAAGAAGCGCGTGAGGATGATGCAGGATTGGCAGAAGCACTGCGACACCGTTCAAAAGCCCGCCGATAACGTGCGGGCGATGAAAGCAAAGACCGCCGCATAGCCGGGCGAAAACGCTTTAGACGATCCGCCAAACCATAAAAAGCCCGCGTTACGCGGGTTTTTTTTCGCTGGGCTTCATGAGGATGCAAATAGTCGCATTTCCCCCTAAACCTGCAACTCATCCCCCGGCACAGTGAGGCCTTCTTCATTCAAGGAGTTTCACGTGCAAGAAAAACTCGCTTTCACCATCGCGGAATTCTGCACCATGTTCCACGTCAGCCGGGGCCGGCTGCACGAACTGGAGCGGGCCGGACTCGGGCCTAAAACCTACCGGATCGCATCACGTCCCTATATCAGCCTGGCCGCCGCCAAGGAATGGCAGCAGCGCATGGAGGCCGGCGCGGCTGAGAACTTCAAGCCCCTGCCCGCCAAAAACCCCGGCCGCCGTGGTCGGGTCAACAGCGCATCCAAGGGCGGCGCGCTATGAAAGCCCCCGTCAACCGCAACCCGCGAAAAGTACCGCCTAACTCGAACACCAGCCGCCCGAACGGCGCAAGCGTGAGCGCCCTCTCGGCCCACCCCCGGGACGTGATCATCGCCGCCCTGGAGGGCAACCGCGAGACGCGCCGCCTGGCACGTCGAAACCTGAAAAAAATGATGAAGGCCGACGGCGTTATCCGATGAGCGCCGACGCCCTGTTGGCGCACCTGGAAAACGTCAAACGCACCGGCGACGGCCGCTGGATTGCCCGCTGTCCTGCGCATGAGGATCGCCGCGCATCGCTGGCCGTGCGTGAGTTGGGCGACGGTCGCGTGCTGGCGCATTGCTTCGCCGGCTGCTCGATAAATGAAGTGCTTGGGGCGGTCGGTCTCGAAATGTCCGCGCTCTTTCCCGAAAAAATATCCGTGGACGGCAAGCCCGAGCGCCGGCCGTTCCCGGCTGCCGACGTCCTGCGCGCCGTGAGCTTTGAGACGCTGATCGTCTCGCTTGCCGCATCGCAGCTGGCGAAGGGCGAGCCCCTGCTCGGCGATGACCTGGAACGATTGAAGCTGGCGGCATCGCGTCTGCATGCCGCAGCGGGGGCTTTTGAATGAGTGACTTAGAACAACGCGGCGCGGCTGCTCTCGACAAGATGGCATCCGAAAAGAAACCGGCCCGCAAAAAGAACCTGCGCCTGGTCAAGTCTGGCGGTGAAACATTCAACCCGGCCGGCAAGCGCGTAATCCGCCATGACCCGGGCCACCTCCCCGAGATCCTCGATCAGACAGGTCTGGCGCTGTCGGAGTCCTGCGATAACCTGTTCAGCTACACCGGCCGGCTGGTGCGCGTCTATGCCGCACCGGAAGCGGCCTCTGGCGGCGTGCATCGCCCGCGTGGTGCCCTGGTCCTGCATCCGGTCGATGGATCGCACCTGACCGAGCTGGCGACCGCTGCGGCCGTGCATGAACGCTTCGATGCACGATCCGAAGGCTACAAGCCGTGCGACTACCCCCGCCGCTGCGCCGACGCCTATCTGGCGCGCGGCAACTGGCCGGAACTGCGCCCGCTGGCTGGCTTCATCGAAGCGCCGACAATCACCCTCGACGGCCGCCTGATCCACGAGCCCGGACACGATAGCGAAACCGGATTGTTTCAGGCCTGCGCGGCGATTCCTGGCTGGTCTGCGCCACCAGCCAAGCCAACCCGAGCCAATGCGCAGGCCGCGCTCGACGTGCTGCTCGACCTGGTGAAAGACTTCCCCTTCGTCGCCGATGAAGATCGCGCGGCTGTTGTTGCCGGCATCATCACCGGCCTGCTACGGAGAGTGCTCCCCGCAGCCCCTCTGCTGGCAGTAACAGCGCCGACGCCCGGCACTGGCAAAACACTGATTGCCGAGACTTTCGCCATCATCGCCACCGGCCGTCGCGCCAGCGTGCTGTCGCTTGGACACGATGACGCCGAAGCCGAGAAGCGGCTGGCCGGCGTGCTGCTGGCCGGCGACGCCGTGATCGCCCTGGACAACATCGAGCGTCCGCTGAAAGGCGACCTGCTCTGCCAGGTGGCAACGCAACAGTTTGTCCGGCTGCGGCCGCTCGGCGCCAGCGGCATGCTGTCGATCCCGACGCACGCCCTGATGGTGGCCACCGGCAACAACCTGTCGATCGTCGGCGACCTCAAGCGCCGCGTCGCACTGATCCGCATGGACAGCGGGCAGGAACGCCCCGAACAGCGTACCTTCTCGCGCGACCACCTGGAGGATGTGTTCGCCCGTCGCGGCGAGCTGATCCGCGCCGCGCTCACCCTGCCGCTGGCCTACCTGGCCGCTGGTGCGCCAGCTATTGAAGGCGTGCACCCGCTCGGTGGCTTTGAGCAATGGGATCGCATGGTGCGCAGGCCGCTGGCCTGGCTGGGGCTGCCCGATCCGCTCAAGGCATCCGAAGGGCTGCGCGATCAGGACCCCGACCTCGAAGGCATGCGCCTGCTGCTGGGCGCATGGCGCGACGCATTCCAGGACAAGCCCAAGACAGTGGCCGAGCTGATGGCGGCAATTGCCCCGGGCGGCGAGTGCGACCCCGACCGGCGCGTGAACCTTAACGATGCACTTCAGTTGATCTGCTACGAGAAACCCACGCCACGCAAGGTTGGCAACTGGCTGCGCGCCCATAAAGACCGCATCGTCGACGGCATGAAGGTTAAACAGCTAGGCAATGACGGGCACGCGAAGGTCGCGCGCTGGCAGGTGGTGGGGTGCATTTGATGCGGGGTCTGCGGGGTCTGCGTGGTCTTTTCTATACAACGTATGAAAAGTGTCAGCAGAGACAAAATATATATACGGGGCAAAACGCACCCCGCAAACCCCGCAGACCCCGCACGGCCAAAAGGTACTCCCTGGCCTCAACCCGGGCGGGTTCGTTCGGGCTCGTTTTATTTCTAGGGTGTGACCCGTTTGCAAAGGCAACTCGGGGGCTTACGTTGTGACGAATCCCGCGAAACATGACGCCACCCCCCAGGCGGAGCTGGGTTTCCTTGCGAACCACAAGGAACTGCTCGCGATCCGCGTGCGGCCTGCTGAATTCGCGCGGCTGCTGGGCGTGTCGAAGCAGACCGTCTCGACCTGGATTCGCGACGGCAAAGTGACGATCAACACGCTCGACGGCCTGCTCGACGTGCGCCGCGCCATTCAGGACGTGTTGCGCAACACCAGCCCCGGCCGGCTGCGGTCGCGCGTGTTGCGCCAGGCGGTAACGGATGCGCTGGAGCTGCGCGAAAACCTCGCGCGTGCCGAGGATCGCGCCGAGGCCGCCGAGGCCGCGTTGCGCGAGGCACAAAGGGAGATTGCCCACCTGGAGCGATGGAACGCCGATGGTGATGCCCACGCGGATACGTTTCGCGCGCTGCTCATCGAGCGCGCCGACGAACTGCGCGCAGCGCCGCCCGAGGCGTGGGAGAAAACCCTAAGCGAGTTGTCGGACGCGGCATGGGATGTTGTGGATCCGGAAGAAGCCGCCGACGCCATGGATGTTGCCATGCGCGCTATTCACGAAACGGAAGGGGGCGGGGGCGCGTGAGCCGCGATGTTTTCGAAATTGCCGAGAGCATCGCAGCCGGCCAGCCGCCTGATTCGGTTGCCTTGGAGTGGCTTGCATCCGGCCTGCGCAAATGGAGGCGTGGCGTGCCGCTGGAGGCTGCGCTTGGCCTGAACCATGCCGGACGGATGCGCCGTCGCAATATCGAGTTGATCGCCGCTGCCGAGGCCCTGCGCGGCGCGCGCGACATATCCGGCTGGGATCTGGCCGGCGAGTTGTCGATGCGCGTGAAGCGGTTCACCAGCGGCAAGCTGGCGCGTTACTACCGCACTGGCGACGTGAGCACTTTTGATGACGTCGAGCGTCGACTGCTGGCTGCCGCGCTGTCGGGCGCCCCGACCACCTCAAGTAAAAAGAACCTGTATCGCTTCATCAAGCGGGACAAGGATTCGCTGCCCTTGTCCCAGCAGCCTGGGGAAGATGGCATCACCCCCACCACGAAAGACAAAACATGAACCCGAAAGACTTCATCCAAAGCCGCCGCGATGCCCTGATGATCCGTGCCGGCCTGCTGACCGCCTCCGACCCAATCGTGCACCCCGAGGCCGGCGCACTGGCTGCAGGCGGCGGGAATTTGGTTTCTGAAATGGCCAAATTTTGCGCCGACGTTGTCAGGCAAACCAGCGCCCCTGGCGCTGCCGGCCTCCGCCCGGTCGCTGGGTATTCGACGTCGGACTTCGGCAATGCGCTGAGTGACGTCCTGCGTACCGCCGCATTTATCCGCATGGCGGCGAGCATGCAGCATGAGCAGATGTGCACCCGGCTCAACGTGAACAACTTCATGCCCCGCGAGTTCCCGATGGCCTCCATCGATTCCAGCCTGGCGCTGGTAAACGAGCTGGGCGAGTTCGAGGAAGCAGGGCTGTCCTCGACAGACGGTCTGAGCGCGCGCCTGAAAACCTACGGCCGCAATGTGTTTATTTCCCGTAATGTGCTGTTGACGGACGATATCGACCTGATCGCCGGGGCGTTTGCAAATTTCGGCGGCTCGGTCTCTCGACTGGAAGCCAAGCTGGTTTATGGCTTGATCGAGTCAAACCCCACCCTCGCCGACGGGGAACCCACTTTCGATGCATTGCATGGCAATGTGCTCGCCGCCGCCCTGGATGAGTCGAATCTTGGCGTTGCGATGGGAATGCTGCGCAGCCTGCCCGACCCCTTCGGCGAGTTGTCGAACTTCGACGCCGCCGTGCTGACCGTCGAGGGCCGGATGGAAGTGGCGGCCCGGCGCCTGGTGAAGGATGCCGGGCTCGATCTGGAGGTTGTCGCGTCGCCCTGGCTGGCTGTTGGCCGATGGTATTTGCAGCCCAGCCCGGACGTTGCACCGGTTATTGGCCTGCTTCGTCTGGCCGGGTCGAAATATCCGGCGCAGATTGGGCCAAAAAAGGACGATCGCTTCCGTGACGGCAGCCTCATCGCCGTGCGCGCCGACGTCGGGGTGGTCCCCCTCGGTCGCACGGCCATCCGAGGGGGTGCTTAATGTTCGCCCGCGATGATCTGGCCGCGCTGGCGCGTGCCTACGCCGGCAGTGTGAAGGCGTTCAAAAACGCGGATCTCGCCCTTACCCGCGCCCTCGATGCGCTGGCCGCAGCCCGCGCTGGCAACAACCCCAGTGACATCACCCGTACCCGCCTGGCCGCCGTCGAAGCTGAGCGCGCCGCCGGTATCGCGTGGGACGAGTCGGAAGCTGCACGGCGCGCGTACTGGCGCCAGCGTGCAGCGGAGCAGGAACAAAAGGTGGTCGCCGAGTGCGTGCCGCTGCTGATGCAGCTCGCCGCCTACCAGCGGTTTGCTGGGCTGGCCGCAATCCCGCCCGAACACGTGCTGCGCCACCACCTGATCGCCCCGCAAGCCCACCTGGAGCCGTCCGTCGACGTGAGCATTGAACCGCTGCCCGCGCCATCGCTCGACCGTGCTGATGACGAAATCGTCGCAGGACGACCGCCTTTGCGGTCGTGTTTCTCCCGCTCTGGACACCGAATCAAGTAGGAAAGCATTCCTGGCCTCCTGGCCGGATAAGTGCGAAAGCACACCGGGCAAGTCGTTACGGCTTGCGAGAACCATCCGGGCGCGTCGGCTGCCGCGCGACGGGTTCAACCACACACGGAGCACAATTTATGAATCCACGAATCGAACCGCCACCACGCGACAACCTTAAGCGCGCGATTTTCGCTATCCATTCATGGACACTACAGGCCGGAGATGTGGCTATCCACGAAGCGGGGCATATCGTCGCCGGCAGGGCGCTTGGAATGCCATGCAACGATGCGCGCGTATCGCCGGATGGCGCGTCTGGCCGGGCTGGTGTGCTGAGTCCGGTTGGCGATAACGGCATCACCAACCCGCCGCCGCCGGATGAGGTCGCCCGCGTTTATCTTCAGGCCGCGTGCCTGATCTGGCCCGGGCTGGGTACCGCCGAAGCTGCGCTGAATTACGCCGTCATGCTGGTGGCTGGCAGGCAAGCCGAGCTGATCGCCGCTGGCCATCGCCTTAGTGGTGAGCTGCGCATGCACGATCCCGACCACCAACAATGCCGCGCGATCCTTGCCGCCTCCGACCAGCGTTTGGCGATGACATGGGCGCAGCGGCAAGCGCGGCACCTACTCACTACAGCATGGACGGAAGTCGAGGCCATCGCCAACACCTTGCGCGAGCAAGGCCGCTGGATTAATTCAACTCAATGGGAGCGCTGAAGAAAATGGAAGAAATTTTGGAAAGCGTCTATATCCACGCCGGCGCTGCCCCAGATTTTCGGCGGCGCGTAGCCGCCGGCAGCTTGCATGTCGAGGCGTTCGGTTGCGCCATCCGTATTGCTGGCGGGGGCGTTGATCTGATAGTCGCGCCGTTCGCTGTCGTCACGGCGGCCGACCTTGAGCCCGCCACGCGCATTCAATCGCGCATTCAATAAGGAACGGACATGGCCAACCCCATCACCAAAATAATCCTGTCAGCAGTCGACCGCACCAAGGCCGCGTTTACGTCGGTCAAGGGCGGGTTAGCTTCAATCGGCAGCGCAGCCACCTCGCTATCGGGCACGCTCGGCAGCATCTTCGTCGGGCTGTCGGTTGCGGGCTTTGTCGGAAAAATCAAGCAGACCATCGATGCGATGGACGAAGCCGGCGAGGCGGCAATGCGCGCCGGCACGAACGTCGAGGATTTCTCGGCGCTGCAATACGTCGGCAAGATGAGCGGCGTCGAGGACATGGAAAAGAGCCTGATCGCGCTGGTCGACAGTCTGGATCGGGCGAAGAGCGGCGCCGGGCCCACCGCAGATGCGTTCAAGTCGCTGGGCATTGACCCGGCGCAATTCACCGACTCGTCCGACGCGCTGGATGCGATTGCCGATCAATTTGCAACGATGCCGGACGGCGTGGATAAGACTGCGCTGGCAATTGAGCTGTTCGGCAAGAAGGTTGGCCCTGATCTGGTTCCGCTGCTTAACCTGGGCCGTTCCGGAATCCGGGCCTTTAAGGACGAAGCCGCCGCGTTTGGCGTGGTGATCGGCCCGGACGCGGAACGGGCGGCGGCCCAGTTCAACGACAACATGGACAAGCTGAAGACCGCTGCGAGCGGCCTCGGCGTGTCGGTCGCAAACGAGATGCTGCCTGGGCTGAACGAGGTTACCAGGTTGATGGCTGATGCCGCGAAGCAGGGTGGACTGACAGCCGCTGCGATGGCGGCCGTTCGCTTTGCGGTTTCGGACGTGGTAACAGACAACGACGTCGCTGCGACCTATCGGCTAGCTGAGGCGCAGAAGCAACTCAACGCATTACGTAAGGATGGGTTTGAGGAAGACCACAAGCGTGTGGCGATGCTGCGAACAATCATACCCAGCCTGCAGGTGCTGGCTAATGAGGAAAATCGGGTAGCCGATTCCGCTGCCGCCTCAGCGACTGCTCGCAAAAAAGCCGTCGAAGATCAAAAAACGGCCAACGAAGATCTGAAGAAATCCACCGACGAGCAGATCAAGGACGCCGAGCGCCTGCAGTCGGCGCTGCAGTCGGCGTTTTCCGCGTCGATCAAGGCCGAGACCGACTACCTGCGCCAGGCGAAGAAGCTGCGCGCCGAAGCCAACGCGCCCGCCGAAGTGTCCGATGACCCCGAAGCGCAGGCGCAGGCCCGGCTCGGCGCGATCATCGCGCTGATGAAGCTGCAGCGCGAGGCGTCGTCCGCCAGCCTGGAGGACGTGCAGGCGCAGGCCGCCGCGGTGCGCGATCTGGCCGGCGGTCTCAGTGACGCCGCGTTGAAGACCGACCTGATGAAGCAGGCCAGCCTGGCCGAGGCCGCCGCGCTGGAGAAAGCCGCAGCCGAGGAAGGCGCCCGCGCCGCCGGCCAGGCCGAGCTGCTGCGCGCCACCGAGGCGCAGGCCGCTACGCTGCAGCAGTCGCTCGACGGCATCGGCAAGGAAGTCTCGGTCGAGGTCAAGCCAGGCGCGCAGATGGAAAAGACGATCCAAGGGCTTGAGAGAGTTGCGCACCTGATCGAACACATCAAACAGCTTGGACCCATCACCGCATCGACTACGGGCGCCGATTCGGTGGAAGGATTGCTACGGACCGCCGCCCTGCAGCACGGGCGGCGGAACTAACCCGTGAGCGCGATCGTGCCGGAGCCCGCGTCAGTGCTTAAAAGCTCGCTTGAGTTTGCCCGCTGCAAAATCGAGGCTGGATTAACCGAGCCCGAGCGAAGAAGCATGGTCAAGTTTCTAATGCTTCTTCTCAATGATTCGCCCAAGGCGATGCGGCTCGCAAAGATGTTTGACCGCGGCGAGATCGACGGCGACACGCTGTTGAAAATGATGGGATAGGGTTTGGCATCAACTAAGCCGAGAAAACGCCGTTAAGCCTATTCTGGCGCGGCTGTTTTCTTTTCGTTTGGCTTGGCGTAGGATGCGACGCATCCGGCACCCTGTGTCTGGATAGCGGGGCCGCCAAGTGCGTCAACACCTGGCCGCCCCTGACCACCTGAAACTTTACTGGAGTCTCAAATGGCTGAACCCATTGTAGTACGCACGCACCTCGATCTCGTCGACGGACTCTCTCTAGAATCCAAGTCACTTAAGGCTGGCCTTGGCCTGCTTTACGCCGCGCTGGCATTCGATCGCCGCAGCGAAGCCTCGGTCTCCGAGGCGCAGAATCATTTGTATTTTATTGCCGGAGCCCTGAGCGATCTGCAAAAAAGGCTTGAGAGCCTAGGGGCGGATGCCGAAGCGTTGCTTAACGCTGAAAAATTGGCGGCATAGCGTGAGAACCGCGATCCCGGATAGCCCCAGAATGATTGATCTACAGCGGCAGATGCGCGAGGCGTCGGGTATTGGTGATCAACTAACGGCCCTGGCCGCACTTATACGCGCGGTCGACGGCGGGGAAATCAGCGAGGTCGAAGCCGGGATACTGCGCAAAGCCTTCGGTGAAACCATCGGGGAAACGATGATGCGATTGGAGCCCATCCAGTGACCCGCTTCCCTTCCTGATACAAAGACAGCCCGGCCTTAGCGCCGGGCTTTTCGTTGGCGGGTACTGATATGCTTAGAAGGTCACTTAGATTGTTTAGCCTTTTATATTTATCTTATTTATCAATGGCTTATTGTATATACTGGCGGAGAGGGTGGGATTCGAACCCACGGTAGGCTTGCACCTACGCCTGATTTCGAGTCAGGTACATTCGACCACTCTGCCACCTCTCCGGCGGCGCGTATTGTAACCGAGCCGGACGGTTTGCTGGACGAAAATTTCGCACTCGGTCAGACTCCGCCCATGCCCACCATAAAAACAGGGGGACCGATCGGGAAGCTCGCTGCGCTGGTGCTGGTTCTGGCCCTGGCTGCCTGCAGCCGTTCCCTGCCCCCGCCCGAAGCCACCGGCGAGTTACGGGTCGGCGCACGCAATAGCCCGGCCACCTATTACATCGCCCACAATGGCGAGGCCGCCGGATTCGAGCATGACTTGATGATGGCGTTCAGCCGTTCGCAGAACTGGTCGCTCAGCTGGACCGAAAAAACCCGCCCCGAAGCCCTGTTCGAACTGCTCGACACGCACCAGGTCCATCTGGCAGCGGCGGCCCTGCCGCTTGCGGTCGTGAAGGATCGTCACCTGATTGCGGGCCCGGTGCTGTTTGAAACGCCGGTCCACATCGTTTACCGCGCCAGCGACAGAGCGCCGCGCAGCATGGCGGACTTGCCCGGGAAAAGGCTGGCCCTGATTATTGGTTCCGGGCATACGCCCATGCTGATGCGCTTGAAGCGCAAGCATCCGAAACTTGCCTGGTCGGCGCTGGACAACGTCTGGCCGGAAGAACTGCTCGCGCAGCTGCAGGCCGGCAAATACGACGCGGTGGTCATCAACGGCATGGATTTCGATCCGATGCGCAATTTCTACCCTGAACTGGCGGTGGCGTTCGACATCGGCGATACGCAGAAAATCGTATGGGCGTTGCCCACTCACAGTTCGCAGGCACTGCGCAATGCGCTGGCACGCTTCGTCGAGCAGGCGCGCAAGGACGGCACCATCAAGCGCATTTACGAGCGCTATTTTGGCCACATCAAGCGGCTGGACAGCACGGACATCGTCGGCATCCTGCAGCGCCGCCGGCAACGGCTGCCCGAACTGCGCCAGCATTTCCAGGAGGCGCAAACCCTCACCGGCATCGACTGGCGCCTGCTCGCCGCGATCGGCTATCAGGAATCGCAATGGAACCCGTTCGCCACCTCGCCGACCGGCGTGCGCGGCTTGATGATGCTGACCGGTGAAACGGCCGATCGCATGGGAATCACCGACCGCCTCAATGCGCGCCAGAGCATTCTTGGGGGCGCGCGTTATCTGCTCAAGTTGAAAACAGCCCTGCCCGGCCGCATCTCCGAGCCCGACCGCACCTGGCTGGCGCTGGCCGCCTACAATCAGGGGCAGGGGCACATGGAAGACGCGCGCCGCATCGCGCAGGCGCGCAACGGCAGCCCGGACAGCTGGGCCGACGTCAAGGAGGCCTTGCCACATCTAAGCCGGGGCACCTATGCCAGTGCCATGAAATACGGCTACGCGCGCGGTGCAGAGGCGCTGCATTTTGCCGAAAACATCCGCAACTATTACGACATCCTGCTGCGGCTGGAGCCGGAATACAACCCGCTGATCAATCTGGGCGACAGCGAGGAAGGCCGGGCTGTCGGGCCGGGCTGAATCAGACGGCGGCCAGCCGCTCCACCCCGCCCATCCAGGGACGCAGCGCCTGCGGAACGCTCACGCTGCCGTCGGCGTTCTGGTAGTTCTCCAGGATCGCCACCAGCGTGCGCCCTACTGCCAGTCCCGAACCGTTCAAGGTATGCAGCAGTTCCGGCTTGCCCTGCCCCGTTTTGAAACGCGCCTGCATGCGGCGCGCCTGGAAGGTCTCGAAATTGGAGCAGGAGGAAATCTCGCGGTAGGTGTTCTGCGCCGGCAGCCACACTTCGAGGTCGTAGGTCTTCGCCGCCGAGAAGCCCATGTCGCCGCTGCACAGCGCCATCTTGCGGTACGGCAGGCCGAGCCTCTGCAGGATCGCCTCGGCGTGGGCGGTCAGCGCTTCCAGCGCGGCGTAGGAGTCCTCCGGCTTCACCATCTGCACCAGTTCCACCTTGTCGAACTGGTGCTGGCGGATCATGCCGCGGGTGTCGCGGCCGTAGGAGCCCGCTTCCGAGCGGAAGCACGGGGTATGGGCGACGAACTTCAGCGGCAGCGCTTCGGCCGGGACGATCTCGTCGCGCAGCAGGTTGGTCACCGGCACTTCGGCGGTGGGAATGAGGTAGAGCTTGTCGGCGTCGGTGCGCGGGATATGGAACAGATCTTCCTCGAACTTCGGCAACTGGCCAGTGCCGCGCATCGAGTCGGCATTGACCAGATACGGCACGTAGACTTCCGAATAGCCATGCTCGGCCGTATGCACGTCGAGCATGAACTGGGCGAGCGCGCGATGCAGCCGCGCCAGCCCGCCTTTCATCACGCTGAAACGGCTGCCGGTGATCTTCACCGCCGCGGCGAAGTCGAGCTGGCCGAGGCCTTCGCCGAGATCGACGTGGTCGCGCACCGGAAAGTCGAATTGACGTGGCGTGCCCCAGCGGCTCACTTCCACATTGGCGGCTTCGTCCTTGCCGGCCGCGACCGATTCGTGCGGCAGGTTGGGCACCCCCATCAGAAAGTCGTTGAGCTCGCCCTGCAGGTCGGACAGGCGCGTTTCCAGCTGCTTCTGCTCGTCGCCCAGCCCCGCCACCTCGGCCATCACCGCCGTGGTGTCCTCGCCCTTGCCCTTCAGCATGCCGATCTGCTTGGACAATGCGTTGCGCTTGGCCTGTGCATCCTGGGTGCGGGTCTGGATCGTCTTGCGTTCGGCTTCCAGCGCATCGAAGCGCGCCGCGTCGAAGGCAAAACCGCGCGCCACCAGGCGCTCGGCGACATGGGCCGCGTCTTTGCGCAGCAACTGGATATCAAGCATGGGAGTGTAGAGATAGCCGCAAAAGCGCTATTTTCGCCGATAGCCGCCCGCTGCGGCTAGGGGCGGCCTGAATTTAGGCCGCTTCGACCATCCCCACCGCTTCTTCCACGTCGACCGCGACGATGCGCGACACCCCCGGCTCCTGCATGGTGACGCCGGCGAGGTGCTGCGCCATTTCCATGGTGACGCGGTTGTGGGTGATGAAAAGGAACTGGGTGTGGTCGGACATCGCCTTGACCAGGTTGCAGTAGCGCTCGGTATTGGCGTCGTCGAGCGGGGCGTCGACCTCGTCGAGCAGGCAGAACGGCGCCGGGTTGAGCTTGAACATGGCGAACACCAGCGACAGCGCGGTGAGCGTCTTTTCTCCGCCCGATAACAAATGAATCGAGGCGTTTTTCTTGCCGGGCGGCTGGGCGAACACCTGCACCCCGGCGTCGAGCAGTTCCTCGCCAGTGAGAATGAGTCTGGCCTGGCCGCCGCCGAACAGCTTCGGGAATAGTTCGCCCATGTGCCGGTTGACGGTGTCGAAGGTCTCCTTCAGCCGCGTGCGCGATTCCTGGTCGATGCGGCGGATTGCGTCTTCCAGCGTGGTGACGGCTTCCAGCAGGTCGGCGCATTGCGCGGCGAGATATTCGGCGCGTTCCTGCGCCTGGGTGAGTTCGTCCAGCGCCGCGAGGTTGACCGCACCGAGCGCTGCGATCTCGTTCTGCAGGCGGTTGATCTCGGCCTGCAATTGCGAGGGCCTGGGGCTGTCGGCGAGGCCCGATTCGAGGCTCGCCTCGTCGGCCGCCGCTTCGCGCAGCTGCAGTTCGAACTGCGACTGCATCAGCATGGCTTCCTGGTCCTTGAGCTTTAGCTGCTCGATGCTGCGGCGCAGCGGGTCGAGCCCCTGCTCGCAGGCCATGCGCGCTTCATCATGGCCTCTGAGTTGCGCGGTCAGGCCTTCCACTGCTTCGCGCGCGGCGGCCAGGGCGGCTTCGGCTGCGGTGCGCGTTGTCAGGGCGCCTTGCAGTTCGGCATCCAGCGCGTCGGCCGGCAGGCGGGCGAGTTCCGCGCGCCCCTGCGTGAGCCGCGTCTCGTCGTCGGCGATTTCCTGTTCGATGCGCGCCAGCGTTTCGCCGAGTTCCCTGATCTTGTTGTTGCAGGTGGTGAGCGCAAAGCCGGCCTCCTGGTGGCGCCGCTCGGCCGCGCGCTGCAGCTCGCGCGCCTCGAACACGGCGCGGTCGGCCTGGTCGCGCTGCTGGCGCGCGGCGTATAGCGCCTCGCGCGCGTCGTCACCCTGCGCGCGGTAGTCCTTGAGGCGGGCCTCCACCGCTTCCAGTGTGGCGCGCTCGGCGGTCAGCTGACGCGTGACCTCGTCGAGTTCCTGGGTGATCTGCGTGGAGCGGCTTTGCACCCGCTCCACTGCCTGCTGCAGGCGCAGCAACTCCATTTGCGCGGTGTGGTGGCGGCTTTGCGTCTGCCCGGTCTGCGCGCGCAGCGCCTGGATTTCGCGCTGGCGATCACTGTAGCTTTGCTGGGCCTCGGCGTGGGCGGCTTCGAGCCAGGCCACTTCCTCGCGCAGGCGCACGGCGTCATCAGCGAGGCGCTCGAGCTCCCGTCCGCGCGCCAGGATGCCTTCCACCGCCGTGTGCGGGCCATGAAAGGTGACGCTGTGACGGGTGAACACATGGCCCTGCGGCGTCACCGCGCATTCGCCGGCCGCGAGGCTGGCGGCCCGGCCGCGTGCGGCCTCCGCGTCGTCGGCCCAGTAGACGCCGCCAAGCCAGTCGGTCAGTGCCGCGTGAGCCGCGCCATCGTCGCTGGCAATCTTGCTGGCAAGCAGTTCCGCCGCAACCGGTACCGCAGTCCCGTCCCCGGCCCACACCGTGAGCCGCGCCGGCGGCGCATCGGCGAACCAGGCGGGCGCCGCCTCGGCGGCCACTGCCTGCAGGCGTTCGCGCAGCATCGCTTCGACTGCCGCTTCCCAGCCAGGCGCGACGGAGAGTTTTTCCCATAGGCGCGGCACGCTGTCCAGGCCGCGGCTGTGCAGCCAGTCGCCGAGCTTCTCGTCGGCCTTGAGGCTTTCCTGCAATTTCTTCAACGCGGCGAGCTCGGCTTCGGTCTGGTGCAGCGTCTTGCGCGCGGTTTCGAGCTCGCGCGTGTGCTGCGCGCGCGCAGCGTCGAGTTCGGACAAGGCGGTTTCGGCTTCCTTGAGGCCCATCTGCGCAGTCGATAATGTCTGCGCCAGTTCCTCGACTTCGATCTGTTTTTGCGCCAGCCCCGTGGTATCGGTTCGCGGCAGCTGCGCCTGTTCCTGGGCGAGTCTGCGCTGGCGCATATCCAGCTGTTCGAGCTGGCGTTTGGTGTGGCCGAGGCTGTTTTCGTCGACCTGGCGCGCCTGATCCAGTTGCGAGACCACGCGCTGCGCTTCGCCCACCGTCTGCTGCGCCTGGCGCAGGGCAGCGTCCTTCTGCGGCAGCGTGCTGTCGGTGGCCTGGCGCGCCGCGGCTTCGGCCTCGGCAAGCACGGCCTCAAGGCCGGGCTGCTGCATATTCACTTCGCTCAGGGCTTCCGCAGTGGACACACGGCGCGCCTGCTGCGCCTCCATGCGCGCGCCCAGATCCTGTACCTGGCGATACAGGCGCTCACGGGTGGCGTTCTGGTGCGCCATGGCCTGCTCGATGCGCGCGACCTCGGACTGCGCCTGGTAATACGCGGCCTGCGCGGTATTGAGCGTGTCCTGCCCGGCGAACTGGGTCTGGCGCACGGTTTCCAGGGTCGCTTCGATGTGGCGCAGGCGCGCGGTTTCGGCTTCGAGCCTGTTCTGCGCCTCGGTCAGATCCTTGTCGATGCGGGAGCGCTGCTGGGCGGCATCATGCTTCCTGGCATACCACAGGCGGTGCTGGGCAAACGTCAAATCCGCTTGAAGGCTGCGGTAGTGCTGGGCGACTTCGGCCTGCGCGGCGAGCTTTTCGACCTGGTTCTTGAGTTCGCGCTGGATGTCCTCGACGCGGTTGAGGTTGTCGCGCGCGTCCTTCAGCCGGGCCTCGGTTTCGCGGCGGCGCTCCTTGTACTTGGACACACCGGCGGCTTCTTCCAGGTAGCCGCGCAACTCCTCGGGCTTGGCCTCGATCAGGCGCGAAATCATGCCCTGCTCGATGATGGCGTAGGCGCGCGCGCCGACCCCGGTGCCGAGGAAGAGGTCGGCGACGTCGCGCCGCCGCACCCGCATGTTGTTGATGTAATAGGTGGAGTCGCCGCTGCGATCGAGCACGCGCTTGACCGAGATTTCGGAATACTGCGACCACTGCCCGGCGGCACGGCCGAGTTCGTTGTTGAATGCCAGTTCGACCGATGCGCGCGAGGCCGGCTTGCGGCTGGCGGAGCCGTTGAAGATCACGTCCTGCATGGTTTCGCCACGCAGGTGCTTGGCCGACGATTCGCCGAGCACCCAGCGCACCGCGTCGATCACGTTCGACTTGCCGCAGCCGTTCGGCCCCACCACGCCGGTCAGCTGCGCGGGGACGGGAATCACGGTGGGATCGACGAAACTCTTGAAACCGGCAAGTTTGATGTGGGTTAAACGCAAGACAGCGGAACCTTGGCTTTTATAATGGAGTCTCCAAACGCCCTTGCGGGGGCGTTATTTGTTGCCGCCATTCTACACCGAGCTTTTTTATGCCCTCCACGCCTGCCAAGACCCTCGAAACCTTCCCCAATCCAAAACCTGGACGCGACTTTCACATTCACATGGAAGTTCCTGAATTCACGTGTCTTTGTCCCAAGACTGGACAGCCGGATTTCGCCACGATCATCCTCGACTACATTCCTGACCAGACCTGCGTCGAACTCAAGAGCCTTAAGCTCTACATGTGGAGCTTCCGCGAGGAGGGGCATTTTCATGAGGATGTGACCAACCGGATTCTTGACGACCTGGTCAAAGTGACGAAACCGCGCTTCATGCGGCTGACCGCCAAGTTCTACGTGCGCGGCGGCATCTTCACCAATGTGGTCGCCGAACACCGCAAGAAAGGCTGGCAGCCGGTACCGCGCGTCGACCTCGGCCAGTTCGAGCACCAGTCGAACACACGCGGATAATCCATTGTATTTTATCGGTATTGATTTTGGCACCTCGGGCGCACGCAGTTGCGTGATCGACGCCGAGGGAATGATCGTTGCCGAGGACAAGCGCGACTTCGGCACACTGGAAGACTACGAGCGCGCCGGCATCTGGCGCGAGGCGCTGTGGGATCTGGTCGCTTCGCTGCCGCCGGCGCTCCGCTCGCAACTGTCCGGCATCGCACTCGACGGCACCTCGGGCACGGTGCTCGCCTGCGACGAGGCATTGGGCCCGCGCCATCCGCCACTCCTGTACAACGACGACCGTGCGGTCATTGAAGCCGCGCTGATCCGGAAGACCGCCACGCCGGGCCACCCGGCCGCCGCCGTCACCTCCGGACTCGCCAAGGTGCTGTGGCTGAAGAAGCGCCTCGGCCTCACCGGTGCCCGTCTCTACCTCAACCAGGCTGACTGGCTGGCAGGCCTGCTGACCGAACAACCGGGCATGACCGACTACCACAACGCCCTCAAGATGGGGCTCGATCTCGATGCGCTGAAATGGTCGGCCTGGGTCGAAACGCTCGCCGACATCAATACCCTGCCGGTCCCGATCGCGCCCGGCTCACGGCTGGCGACCGTGTCGCGTCCGCGCGCACGCTACCTCGGCGTCAATACTCGCTGCGTGGTGCATGCAGGCACCACCGACTCGATCGCCGCGTTTCTGGCCGCAGGCGTCACCCACAGCGGCGACGCCGTCACCTCGCTCGGCAGTACCCTGGTGCTGAAGCTGCTGTCCGACACCCGGGTGGAATCGGTCGACCACGGCGTCTACTCGCACTGGTTCGGCGATCGCTGGCTGGCGGGCGGCGCGTCCAATGCGGGCGGCTCCGTGCTGCAGCAGTACTTCGACGATCGCACGCTCGCCGCGCTCAGTGAAAAAATCGACCCGGAAGTCGCCAGCCCGCTCGACTACCTGCCATTACCGAAAGCCGGCGAACGCTTCCCGGTCAACGATCCCGGGCTCTTCCCTCGCCTGACGCCGCGCCCGGCCGACGACGTCGAATTCCTGCACGGCCTGCTGGAGAGCCTGGCGCGCATCGAGGCGAAGGGCTACGGCCTACTGGCCCAACTCGGCACCACGCGGGTAGCCCGGGTGGAAACCGCCGGCGGTGGCGCGCAGAACCGCGCCTGGAGCCACATCCGTCAGCGCCTACTGGGCGTCCCGGTCACGCGCGCCGCTCACACCGAGGCTGCCTATGGCGCCGCGCTACTGGCTCGTGATGGGTTGGCACTTTTCAAGTGAGAGGCTGAAAGCAGGGCGAGGCGCAAAGATCGTAAGTCGCACGCGCCTTTGTCACGCATCAACGCGCAACCGGGATGGTCAACACCGGTGATCCTCGCCCTGAATTGCCTTCGTCCAGCCGAAGGCCGATGAGCGCCTGAAGAATCATGAATGCCTGCTTGCTCCGGGCATCGCGTGCGTCTACATAGAGCCACCACCCCTTGTGCATCGTCGCGACCGACGCGCGGGAGGGGCGATCGCGCGACGAATGTATGGCAATCAGCGCGGGCATCCCGGCTTTCACGGACGAACGCGCCAGCCCCTCGGACAGGTGAGCGTCGGGCACTTCGACGCCCGATCCGGCCGCCTCGATGATCTCCAGCGCCGAGGGCGTCTCCAGGTCGACGACGTCTGTCCTCGGCTCGCCTACGAAGAACCGGAGCGGCAAAGCGATGTGATCCCGGTTTTTACTACGTTCCTGGATGCCGAGCACCTGAAGCAGCGCGCCAATCTTGTTCGCTTCGGCTTGCGTGAAGTTGTGTAGCAGCATCTGGTACTGCCTGTCGCCCGACCGCACGATGTCGAGCCTGCCCCGCTCCCGCAGCCACCCGTAGAGATCGACGAAGCGGTTGAATGCGTTCCCGCCGTCGACCACGGGCTGCGACGAGAACAACGGGTTCACGATCCCGTTCGCCCGTCGCACCAGCATTCGCAGCACTTCGACTTCCTCGGTGCTCATGCGGCTCAGAAGCAACGCCTGCTCGGCGCTAACCGGCGACAGCATCCGTTCGATGAACTGCTCGCCGCGCATGGGCACGTACGAGATGGTCGGGTTCTCCTCGTAGGTCACACCGGCACTGAACGGGACAAGGTTCCCTTGGTAATCGCCGCTCGGCCCGATCCGGACGTCGGTGCCCGCCGATGCGCCGATGCGCAGACTGGCGGTCACGCTCGACACGGCGAGGATACCGAACGTTTCGTCGTACCGCCGGCGGACGATGATCGACAGGATCTGTTCATCCTCGGTCGCATTGATCACCGTGTTATATGCGGATCGACCATTGTTCAATGCGGCAGGCCCGACTGCAGCACAGCCTTGCAGGGCCACGAGGAGCAAGGAAAGAACCGTCGCGCGCTTCGCGCTCGCTTGTTTCGGTGTACGCATTCAGCCTCCTCGAAGCGCGCGACGAGCGCGTATCAATATTAGGTTGCCGGCGCGGCAAGGCACGTCAGGCTGATTTCGACGGCCGACAGACGCAGCCATGGTGGTCACGCCGGATCTCCTCCCGCCGCACGTTCTTGCTCAGCCCGGCTCGATTCCGGCACTGCACCCGCCCCCAGGTCGAAAAGCAGGATATCTGCCTTCTGCAGGGGCTTCAGCGTGATGCCACCTTCATTGATGGCCCTGATGCTTTCACCCACTCGCAGCGGGGTGCCATTCACTTGCACGCCGCCTCTCAGGACGTACACGAGCACGTTGTGATCGCGTCCGATCGGATATTCGATCAATTGGCCGACACCGAGAATAGCCGCGTAAAGGCAGACGTCCTGCCACAGATTCAGCGAACCGCCACGCCGGTCCCGTGAAACAAGCGGGCGCAATCGACCTTGCATGTCGGCAGGCGAGAATGATCGCCGTTGATAGGCTGGCGGGAGGCCGAGGTATTTCGGGGAAATCCAGATCTGTGCGAACTCGACACCCTCCGTCGCGGAGTGGCTGAACTCGCTGTGCATGATGCCGGAGCCGCTGGACATGACCTGGACGTCGTAGGGCTTGAGCACCATCCGGTTGCCAAGCGAGTCTTTGTGCTCCAGTGCCCCACTGATGACATACGACACGATTTCCAGATCCCCGTGGCCGTGCAGGCCAAACCCGAAGCCGGGCCGCCAGCGATCATGATTGAGCGCCCTGACGGCGCCCCATGAACGCGCTCCGCCTATCTCGCGTGAAGTCAGGAGGGCCATGCCGGTCGCGTCATCCTGCGATGGGGTCTGGAGAAACCCGCGATGCGACTGCCGATTCGTCGTCCGTGGCAAGGAAATGCCTGACCGTGGGCAGCACGTCTCCCCGGTGCAGCGCGCGGATCCGATCCTGAAGCGCCCTGTCTGCGACAGTGACACGCTCATGGTGACGCAGATGGGCCAGCCAGGAGGCTTCGAAGAAAACCTCAGTGAAATGGCCTGGAACCGCTGCATCCTCCATGATTCCCCACTGCATTGCGCCGTTCCGGCGTCTTGCGGCCGAAAGTTCCGCCGTCAGGCGCAGGAAGGCCGCGGTATCTTCTGCTGCGATCCGGTATTCGACCGTGGTCATGACCGGACCGCGATCGGGCCTCCCGTCGCTTGCGATCACGGGGGCCGGCCAGTGCATGGAGGGCGCGAGATCGAGCGCCTCACCCTGATTGAGCCTGACGCGCCAGGTCAGCGGGATAGCCATCAGCGCACCGCCGGCCGCGGCCAGGAGCGCGACGGGGATGCCGAATTCCGTGGCGATCTTGCCCCAGAATGCGGAGCCTGCCGCCATCGCACCGAAGAAAACGGTCAGGAACAAGGACAGCCCGCGCGCGCGCACCCAGTTGGGCAGCGCGGTCTGCGCCGAAACGTGCAGGCTCGACAGGACGAATATCCAGGAGAGCCCCGCCAGCAATGACGCCAGCGCCGCGACGTAGGGGTTCGTGACGAGCGCAAAGGCGCAGAGCGTCGTTGCGGTGCCGAGAGTCCCGGCCGCAACGGTGCGGTCGGGCCCGAGGTGCGGCTTGACCTTGGTCAGCAGCAGGGCGCCCAGCACCGCCCCGATGCCGACGCAGCCGAGCAGGACGCCGTACAGCCGCGCATCGCCCTGCAACAGGGTCCTGGCGATGACGGGCAGCAAGGCCCAATAGGCGCTGGCGAACACGAAGAACGCCGCCGCCCGGAGCAGCGTGTCGCGCAACGGCGCGCTGTTCCAGGCATAGCGCAGGCCGATCAGCATGGCCTCGCCGATGCGCTCCTGCGGCAACGGCGAGGCCCTGGGCGGTTCGCCGCGCCACCACACGAGCGCGGCGACGATGGCGACGAAGCTGAGGGCGTTCAGCGCGAAAGGCGCGGCGACCCCCAGGGACACGATCAGCGCGCCGGCTAGCGCGGGGCCGATGGCCCGGCTGACATTGACGCCCATAGAGTTGAGCGCGATGGCGGCGGCGAGCTTCTCGCGCGGCACCAGTTGCGGGACGATCGCTTGCCAGGCGGGTGCGATGAATGCCGCGCCGGCGCCAAGCAGAAACGTGAACAGCAGAAGCAGTTCGGCCGTCATGCGATCCAGCGCAACCAGCCCGGCAAGCACGGCGGCGGTCGACGCCATCAGGCCATTGACCAGGATGAGCAGCTTTCGGCGGTCGACGATGTCAGCCACCGCGCCGGCCGGCAGCGCCAGGAGAAAGATCGGCGCCGTCGTCGCCGCCTGTACCAGCGCGACCATGAAGGGATCCAGGACCAGGGTCGTCATCAGCCAGCCCGAGCCGACGTCGTTCATCCAGGTGCCGACGTTGGAGATCACCGTCGCCACCCAAAGCACGGCGAAGGCGTTCTCCCGGAATGGCGCCCAGGGCGAGACCGCGCTGTCAGATCCCGCTTTTTCCCGGTCCATACTCATGCCGCCGGGCCGTTAGAAGGCGAAGCACGAACAGCCGAGCGCGCCCCAGAAGCCCCCTTTGCTGCCCTCCGCTATGGGCAGGGGCGTGGCCCAGGCAATCTGGTGACGATGCCCGTGCACGGTACAGGCGCTGGCACACCCGTCGCTGCAGGCCCGGGTATCCTGGCGCAGCAGCGACGCTTTGCTGCCACTGGCCCGGTAGTGGCCGCCGAATTTTCGGACCGGAGACCAGTCCGGCATGACGGGTGGCAAAGGCGGATCCAGCCTGGCGAACTCGCCGTCCGCGTACACCACCTTTCCCCCCATGAGGGTCAGGACGGATTCGATGGCCTGGATCCGCTCCGGCGCTACCGTGAAATAGTCCTCCGAGAGCACAGCCAGGTCGGCATATTCGCCGACGCTCAGCGCCCCTTTCTGTTCCTGCTCGCCGGAAAACCAGCTGGAGCCCTTGGTCCACAAGTAGAGCGCCGTGTTGCGGTCCAGCAGGTTGTCGCCGCCGTACAGGGGAAGCCCGCCGAGCGTCTTGCCCGTGACCAGCCAGTAGAGCGCAACCCAGGGGTTGTAGCTGGCGACGCGGGTGGCGTCGGTTCCGGCACCCACGGGAACGCCCGCGGCGAGCATGGCCTTGACGGGCGGGGTGTGGCGAGCGGCCTTCTCGCCGTAGCGTGACACGAAATATTCGCCCTGGAAGGCCATGCGGTGCTGGATCGCGATGCCGCCGCCCAGCGCCCGGATGCGCTCGATGTTGCGCTGGCTGATGGTTTCGGCATGGTCGATGATGAAGCGCAGGCCGTCGAACGGCATCTCCCGGTTCACCCTCTCGAACACCGTGAGAAAGCGGCTGATGCTTTCGTCATAGGTGGCGTGGATGCGGAATGGCCAACGCTTCTCGACCAGCAGGCGGACGATGGCCTCCAGTTCCGACTCCATCACCGGGCCGAGGTCGGGGCGGGGCTCCAGGAAATTCTCGAAATCGCCCGCTGACCAGGTGAGGTTTTCTCCAGCCCCGTTCATGCGCAGCCGGTCGTCGCCCTGGCCGGGTTCGACCATCTTCGCCCAGTCGCGGAAGGACTGCAGTTCAGAACCGCTTTTCTGCGCGAACAGGTTGTAGGCGACGCGCACGGTGAGTTGATCCTGGTCGTGCAACTCCTGGATGACGCGGTAGTCGTCCGGGTAGTTCTGTCCGCCACCGCCGGCATCGATCACCGAGGTGATCCCCAGGCGGTTCATTTCGCGCATGTAGTGGCGGGTGGAATTGAGCTGGTACTCGTAGGGCAGCTTCGGGCCCTGGGCCAGGGCGGAATACAGGATCAGGGCGCTGGGCTTGGCCAGCAGCATGCCGGTGGCGTTCCCCCGCTTGTCGCGCTCGATGACGCCGCCGGGCGGGTTGGGCGTGTCCGCGCCAATGCCCAGCACGCGCAGCGCGGCCTGATTGAGCAGTACGCGCCCGTACAGATGCAGGACGAACACCGGCGTGTCCGGTGCGGCCTGGTTGATCTCGGCGAGCGTCGGCATGCGCCGTTCGGCGAACTGGAATTCCGACCACCCGCCGACCACCCGCACCCATTGCGGGGCCGGCGTGCGGGCGGCCTGTTCGCGCAGCATGGAAAGGGCCGTGGCAAGCGAGGGCACGCCTTCCCAGCGCAATTCCATGTTGTAGTTCAGGCCGCCGCGGATCAGGTGGGTGTGGCTGTCGTTGAGCCCCGGGATGACGCGGCGTTTTCCCAGGTCGACGACCTGGGTATCCGCTTTCGCCAGTTTCATGATGTCGTCGTCCGTGCCGGTGGCCAGCACCCGCCCCGCGGTGAGGGCGATTGCGCTGACCTCGGGCTTGCGCGGATCGAGCGTGGTGATCCTGCCGTTGCGCAGGATCATGTCCGGCGTCGTCGTCTGCATCATGCGGCTGCCTTTCGCGAGAGCGCGTGTCGTGGAGGAAAATCCTGCGGTGGCCAGCATGGCGGCCTGGACGAAGCGACGGCGGCTGCCGTCAGGCGGATCCTGTGACATGGTCTGTTTCCTCCATCGGATGGCAGCGTGCAAGGGACGGAGCGTCCCATTGCGCAGATCGGGGACTACTTCGCCTTCGCCACTTCCGGTGCCAGGGTCGGGCCGTGGGCAACCCGTTCCGGTGCGTTATGCACCAGGGTATAGGCGTAATCCACGCCCATGCCGTAGGCGCCGCAATGCTCCTTGACGATATCGATGACGGCGTCGTAGGTGTCACGACGTGCCCAGTCGCGCTGCAGTTCGAGGAGGACCTGCAGCCAGGTCATGGGCACGGCGCCGACCTGGACCATCCGGTCCATCGCATACTTGTGGGCGTCGATGGAAGTGCCGCCCGAGGCGTCCGCCACCATGTAGATTTCGTAGCCGCCTTCCAGCATGGCCGAAAGCGCGAACGTCATGTTGCAGACCTCGGTCCACAGTCCCGAGACGACGATCTTCTTGCGACCGTTCCTGGCCAGCGCATCGCGCACTTTCTGGTCGTCCCAGGCGTTCATCGAGGTGCGTTCCAGGATGGGCGCCTCGGGGAAGACAGCGAGCAGTTCGGGGTAGGTAAAGCCGGAAAAGCTCCGGCTCTCGACCGTGGTGATGATGGCGGGAACATCGAATACCCTGGCGGTCTTGGCCAGGCCGACGGTGTTGTTCTTCAGGGCCTGGCGGTCGATGGACTGTACGCCGAAGGCCATCTGCGGCTGCTGGTCGATGAAGATGAACTGGCAGTTCTGTGGGGTCAGGAGTTCAAGCCTGGGGTCGCTCATGGCGCGTTTCCTCTCGGTTNTCGATGAAATGGGGCCGCCTCGTCGCTGGGGCGGCGTTGTCAGGGCAGGTCGAACAGGAGCACTTCGGCGTGGCCGAGGCCTTCCAGGTGAACGTGGGCGACGTCATCCAGCGTCGCGCCGTCGCCGCTGCCGAGCGGCGTGCCGTTGACGGCGACCTGTCCGCGCGCCACGTGCACATAGGCGCGGCGGCCGGCGGCGAGCGGATGCTCGACCGCCTCGCCGGCCTCGAGCACGGTGCCGTACAGCAGCCCGTCCTGATGCGCACTCAGGGAGCCGTCGCGCCCGTCTGGCGAAACCAGGAGTACCAGCCGGCCGCGCCGCGCGTCGAGCGGAAAATGCTTCTGGTCGTAGCCAGGCGCGACTTGCTCGCGATTCGGCACCAGCCAGATCTGCAGGAAATGCACCGGCTCCGTTTTGGAAGCGTTGTACTCGCTGTGCCGAACGCCGGTTCCGGCGCTCATGCGCTGGATGTCACCCGGTCGAATGATCGACCCGTTGCCCATGCTGTCCTGATGCTCCAGCGCACCGTCGAGCACGTAGCTGACGATTTCCATGTCCTGGTGGCCATGGGTGCCGAACCCCTGGCCGGGCATCACGGTATCGTCGTTGATCACGCGCAGGTTGGACACCCCCATGTGCGCCGGGTCGTAGTAGCGAGCAAAGGAAAACGTGTGGTAGCTGTCGAGCCAGCCATGGTTGGCGTGCCCGCGCGCGTTCGAAGGTCTGAGTGTCGTCATGGCCGTCTCCTTATTTAAGCGTAGTCTTCCCTGTGGGCAAAGCGGGGCGTTCAGCCGAACGCTGCCTCGAGATCCGCCTCGGCCTGGGCAAAGCCCTTCTCGACCGCTTCCGGTCCCATGGCCAGGCCTTCGGCGTAGATCAAGCTCACGTCGGTCAGGCCCAGGAAGCCGAGCACGTTCTTCAGGTAAGGCACCTGCGCGTCCTGGTCGGTGTCGCGGTAGAGGCCGCCGCGGGCCAGGGCGAGGTACACCTTCTTGCCCTTGAGCAGGCCTTCGGGGCCGGCTTCGGTGTAGCGGAACGTCACCCCGGCGCGGGCGATCGCGTCGATCCAGCTCTTGAGTTGCACCGGTATGCCGAAGTTGTACATCGGCACCCCCACCACGATGGTGTCGTGCGCCTGGATCTCGGCGATCAGCGCGTCGTCCAGGGCGGCGCGTTCCGCCTGCTCGGGCGTGCGCTGGTCGGCGGGCGTGAACAGCGCGCCCAGCGCCGCTTCGTCCAGAATCGGGTGCGGCGTGGCGGCGAGATCGCGCAGGGTCAGGCGGGCGTGGGGATCGGCGGCCTTCAGGCGGCCGACAATGGCGTTGGCCAGGCGGGTGGAGTTGGCGCCTTCACGGCGGGCGCTGGCGTTGATCTGCAGAATGTTCATTATTTCGGTCCCTCGGATGGGTTGTTTGCGATGGTTGTACTGTAAGCATCACCAATCTCTTTGGAAATATCGAAAAATGGCTAAGATTGTTCCTTGTATGGAACAGTCCAGCGCAAGCAGCATCGACCCGAACGATCTGCTCATCTTTGCCCATGTCGCCGAGCTGGGCAGCTTCAGCCGGGCGGCTGAAAGAATGGGCTTGCCCAAATCCACCGTTTCGCGGCGCCTCGCCGCACTGGAGCGGCGCCTGGGCGAGCGCCTGTTGCTGCGCACGACCCGGCGCCAAACGGTGACCGAATTCGGCCTGCAATTGCTGGAACATGCCCGCCAGGTGGTGGCCGAAGTGGAAGCGGTGGCGGCCTTGAGTGAACATCGCCAGTCGGCGCCAAGTGGGCGGCTACGGGTGTCCATGCCCAGCGACTTTGCCAATTTGTTACTGGTGGACACGCTTGCCACGTTTGCGGCCATGCATCCACGCATTTCGCTGGAACTCGACCTCTCGCCACGACGCGTCGATTTGCTGGCAGAAGGCTTCGATGTGGCGATTCGGATCGGTGATTTGCCGGATGACAGCCTGCTCGCGGCGCGACGTTTGTTCGACCTCTCGACGGGTCTCTACGCCTCGCCCCGCTACCTGGCGGCGTTCGGCCATCCGGCGAGCCCCGAGGATCTGGTTCACCACACCGGCGTTGGCTTGCTCGACCTGGATGGCAAGCCCGTGAACTGGCGCCTCAGCAAGCGCGAGGCCCGCTGGGAGGGGGCTGCAGCCGTTCGGGTGACCGCCAATTCACCGGAATTGCTGATCGGCCTGGCACGAGCAGGCGCCGGCATCGCGCCTGCGCCCGACCTGTTTGCCCTGGCCGACGTTCGCCAGGGCACGCTGCTGCGTGTGCTTCCGAAGTGGTGCTTTCCAAGCCAGGCCGTATCTGCGGTGTTTCCGGGGCGCAAACTCATGCCAGCGAAAACCCGAGTCTTTATCGATGCGCTGCTCGCGGCATTTGTGGACATTCCGCCCGCAGTCGTGCAGCTGTCAATTCCCTGAGCATTCACAGCCTCGAGCTTGTCGTCTGCTGAGGCGCGGGCTGTCGTTACCTCTTCCGGGCCAAGCCTTTCGGATGGTTTGTGCCAGATGCGTTCAAGACTCCAGTCGACCAGCGGACCGAGACCGAAGCCCCCCGATCAGCTGGCCTCGACGAACTCCAGCGTATTCGCATCCGTATCCCGGCAGAACAGCGCCGCACGCCCCGATCTGCTCGCGCGGTGTATTTCACCCCTGCCGCATCGAGCCGGCTTTTCAGCACATCCATGTGGGTCACCCCGATCGCGATGTGCCGGTCGCGTCCCCATGCTCGGGGCGGACGATGCCGGTGTCGGGATTGGACAGACACATCAGGTGCAGCCGCTGGCCGCCGCCGAGGTCGTACCACGCACCTGGATAAGGCAGTTCGGGACACGGACGCGACGTGAGCCCGAGCACTGATTCGTATAAGGTCCTGGCGCGATCGAGATCCTCGACCAGCAGGCCGGCGTGAAGCAGCCCGTGGATCTGCCCTGAAGGGGATGAATCAGGTATGGGCGCTCTTCTCCTCGCGCTACGCGTCTTCCTTGTGGCCGAAAAACAGGCTGGCGGTGATGCTCATGGCGGTGCCGATCCACCCCTGTACGTCCATGCGCTTGTCCGACAGTAAATAGGCAGCGATCGCCGCGACGACGAGCTTGAACGGTAAGATCACGATCGCCTGGTTGGCGGGCACGCGCGCAAGCCCGTACAGCACTGCGTAGGTCATACTGCCGATGACGACGCCGACCCCGAGCAGCAGCAACCAGACGCGGCTTTCCGCCCCTGCCGCGAAGTCGAGTTCCGCCGGATGCAGGACAAGGCCCGTCAGGGTCAGCATCGTCGCGCCGACTCAGATCGCCACCGCCTTGCTGACTTCGGCGACGCCGCTGAGGTGGCGGCTGATCACGTTGCTCATGGCAAACTCCATCGCCGCCTTCCTCGCCGCCGGGGCGAGCGCGAGCGGTGACGCCGCGCCCGGCCGACGACGCCGAATTCCTGCATGGCCTGCTGGAGAGCCTGGCGCGCATCGAGGTTCGTGGCTATGGATTGCTCAGGGAGCTGGGCGCCACGCCGGTGCGCCGGGTCGACACCACCGGAGGCGGCGCACAAAACCCCGTCTGGACGCATATTCGCCAGCGCCTGCTGGGGATTCCGGTCGCGCGCGCCGCGCACACCGAAGCCGCCTACGGCGCGGCCCCGCTGGCGCGCGATGGCCCGCAATGCTTCGTCTCCCTTGCGATCTGACGCCATTGGCTACACTCAAGACGTATCAAGCCTGAATCCGGGCGTCCCCATTCTTTCGGCAAGGAGCTTTCATGGCCATGACCCACGCAGCATCCGGCGAACTGATCGATATCCGCCCACTAGGCGCGGCCTTGCGCCAAACGCATTCACGTACGCTGGTGAGGGCAGATCACCTCGAAGTCTTCCGGTTCGTGCTGGCCGCGGGACAAACAGCCCCGGATCACAAGGCGGCGGGTGCACTCACCATACAATGCCTGGAAGGTGCCGTGGAGCTCGACGCGCACGGACGAACGCAAATCCTCCGGGCAGGGGATCTGGTCTACCTTGCCGACGCAGAGCCGCACGAAGTCAGGGCACTGGAGGACGCCGCCCTTCTCGTCACGATTCTGTTGAGGCGCGCATGATTTCGCACCAGTCGCGATGTTTGCGCCAGGCCGCGTGGCGCTCGCCATCCGCAAAACGGTGCGCGCTTCGAGTGCGTCGGCACGCTCAGTGATATTTTTCCATGCTGACATGGCCAGGCTCGCGCCGGCGATGCCGCTTCATCCCGCGTTTTTCCAGGCTGGCCAAGGTATCCTGCAGCATGCTGGAATTTCCGCACAGCATCACGTGCGCGGTTTCCGGTGTCAGATCGAGGCCGGTTTTTCGCTCCAATGCGCCGCTTTCGATGCAGGCGGGAATCCGTTGACATAGCAGGTCGTCGCAGGGCTCACGGGTGATGAACGGAACGAACTGGAATTGCGTGGGGTGACGCTGCCGTATTTCCTGGATGGTGCCCTGATAACTCAGTTCGCCCCGTGTGCGAACCGAATACCCCAGCACGACTTTTTCAAATCGTGACCAGGGTGCAGCGGTTTTCAGGATGGAAAGGAAAGGGCCGATCGCGGTACCCGTGGCGAGGAGCCAGAGGTGGCGGGCTTCGGGAATTTCATCCAGGGTGAGGAATCCATTCGGCGTGGGCACGACCCAGAAGTGTTCTCCGGGCTGAAGCTGCGCCAGGCGGGGCGACAGCGGGCCTTCGCGGACGACGTTGAAATAGATCTCATGCGGCCTCTCGTCGGGCGCATTGACCATGGAATAGGGGCGCCCGATGCGTTCGCCATCGACGTCCATCCCCGCGCGAATGAACTGGCCCGCCTTGAAAGGGTCGAGTTCGGCTTCAAAACGCAGCGAAATCAGTGCATCGTTCCAGCGTATGCGTTCGACTACGGTCGCCTGTACCCATTCACTCATCGTCTGCTCCTCGGGGAAACGTACGCTGTATTATGAGGTGCGCGCGCGTGCATTCAACCCGCATCCCGGCAGGGCCTGAGTGGCGCGAACCGGATCTGTCCCGATCTGCCCATCAACCGTGCATCCATCCGCCCATGCGCATGCCGCGTGAATGGGCTCACTGTCCGACCGGGTGCGCTATGATGCCGGACTACGCGAGAGTACGCCCGTCGCGGATGCCCATCCGCATACCATGAGCCCAAGACCCGATCAATGCGCCCCACCCGTTCGACGCGAGTCGCCGGGTGCACGCGTGCTAGCGGAGCTGGCAGGCATGTCGCCCGCCTATTTCGGCATGGTCATGGCGACGGGCATCGTCTCGCTCGCCGCCCACTTTCTCGCCATGCCGCGCGTCGCGCACGCACTGTTCCAGCTCAATATCGTCGTCTATGCCGCGCTGTGCGTGCTGACCGTGCTGCGCATGATTTTCCATACTCGCCGCTTCTTCGGCGACATGCTCGATCATCTGCGCGGCCCCGGGTTTTTCACCACCGTGGCCGCCACCGGCGTGCTCGGAAGCCAGTTCGTCGTGCTCACGGCGGGCTATGGCACAGGCACCGTACTCTGGGGGGTGGCGATCCTGCTCTGGATCGCGCTGACCTACACGATATTTACCGGCTTCACCGTCAAGGAACGTAAACCGACCCTCGACAAGGGGATCAACGGCGCCTGGCTGCTCGCAGTGGTGGCAACCCAGTCGATCGCCGCGCTCGGCGCGCTGCTCGCCACCCACGTCGGTCAACCGGGCAGGCTGGAGATGAACTTCCTCGCGCTCTCGATGTGGCTGTGGGGCGGCATGCTCTACATCTGGATGATGTCGCTGATCTTCTACCGCTACACCTTCTTCGAGCTTGCGCCCGGCGATCTGACGCCGCCGTACTGGATCAACATGGGCGCGATGGCGATTTCCACCCTGTCCGGTTCGTTGCTCATCATCAACGTGTCTGGTGCGCCCTTTCTCACCTCGCTGCTGCCGTTCATCAAGGGGTTCACGGTCTTTTACTGGGCAACGGGCAGCTGGTGGATACCGATGCTGCTGGTGCTCGCCCTGTGGCGTCATGTGTACAAACGCTTCCCGATAAAATACGACCCGCTTTACTGGGGCGCGGTTTTTCCGCTCGGCATGTATGCGGTCGGCACCGACCGGATGATCGAAGCGATGGGATTCGACTTCCTCGGCTTCCTGCCGCCGGTCTTTCTGTACATCGCGCTTGCCGCATGGACGGCGGCATTTACCGGATTCGTCCTGGATCTGCTGCGCCGCATACGCGCATTTGGATCCGACAGGCAGGAGCGATAAGCGGCATGCAACGTGGGGGTCAACCCGGACGCAGCATTGGCCGGCAGGCCAGCACCGGGCAACGCAGCGCCTGACTCGGCCAGGGGATTTCGACGAACTCCAGGGTAGCGGCTATCCGTCGCCCAGTCCGTGCCACTCGCCAGGGCCCGGCGGATCGGGGCGGTTCGTAACCACACCCAGCCCCGGCACCGATTCCTGCCCCCTCGGCTGAAACCCCGCCTGCAACCACAGTCGCATATCAATCGCCGGATGCCTGTCCTATGCTGGGGGCAGTTGCCGCAGCGCCCAGGGTACCGGCCCCGCTCGCTGCGGTGGCCCACCAGGGAGACGGCACAATGAAAATACTCAATCATCGGCTGACACGGGACGATGGATCTGCGCTGGCTTATCTCGCCAGCCCACACGTTGGAAAAACCATTTCACCCCGTTTTCTGATCCTTCATTACACCGCCGGCAGCAGTGCGGCCGGCACGGTGGCCTGGTTCCGCAACCCGGCTTCCCGCGTTTCCGCTCACCTGGTCATCGCACGCGACGGCTCGGTGACCCAACTGGTACCGTTCGACCGCGAAGCCTGGCATGCCGGCCAGTCGCGCTGGGGCAGCCTGTCAGGACTCAACCGCTACAGCATCGGTATCGAACTCGACAATGCCGGCTGCCTGATCCGTAGCGGCGGCAAATGGATCTCCCCGCTCAGCCGCCGCAGCTATCCCGACAGCGAGGTCACCGTCGCCTGCCACCGCCACGACCCGCCCGGCACTCCGCCCTGTGGCTGGCACAGCTACACGCCGGAACAGATCGAAGCCACGCTGGAATGCAGCATGGCGCTGATCGATCAATACGGTCTTGCCGACGTGCTGGGGCACGAGGATATTGCGCCCGGACGCAAGCGCGATCCGGGCCCGGATTTCCCACTCGAATCGGTACGCGCACGTCTGCTGGGACGCGGCAACGACCATCCCGAGCGCTACCGCACCACCGCCCGGCTGTATGTGCGGAACGGGCCCGGCCCCGAGCATGCCGCCCTGCCCGGCACCCCCCTGCCCCCCGCCACCGAGGTCGAGGTCCTGGCCAAACGGGGCCTGTGGTGGGAAGTCGACGTCGCCGGCGAGGTCAACGGCGTAATGGATATCGTCGGCTGGTGCCACAGCAAATATCTGAAAGCGATCGATGTCTGATGCGCCGACCTCGCTCGACTGGGATACCGTCCACGCACAGGAACGCGCGACCATCCGCGAACCCGACAACCGCCACGACGGACCCGACCGGCCGCTGACCGGGCTGGCCTTCTCCGGCGGCGGCATCCGCAGTGCCACCTTCAATCTCGGCATCACCCAGGCGCTGGCAGAACTGCGGCTGCTGCGGCAGTTCGATTACCTGTCGTGCGTCTCGGGTGGCGGCTACATCGGGGGCTGGCTGTCGGCCTACATCCATCTCAAGTGCAACGGCCGCGTCGAGGACGCCGAGCCGCAGCTGCAGAGCGGCGGCCTGGAAAACCCCGCGATCCGTTTCCTCCGAAGCTACAGCAATTACCTCACCCCCAAGGCCAGCTTTTTTTCCGCCGACACGCTGACCGCGGTGGCCACCTATCTGCGCAACCTCTATCTCAACCTCGTCCTGCTGTTGCTGACGCTCGGTGGGCTGCTTCTGCTGCCGCGCCTGCTGGTGTGGTTCGTCCGCTGGCTCACCGGTTGGGAAGGCGCTCACGCCACAACCGACGCCAGTCTGCTGCCGCTGTTCGGCGGCGGCATCCTGCTGATCGTCATGGCCATGCTGGTCATCGGCCTCAACCTGGGCAGCCGCGGCGCATTCAAAAGCCGGCCGTTCTACACCCGCCAGGCCGGCGTGCTGGCGCTGGTGGTGCTGCCGGTGCTGCTGTCAGCCTGGCTGATTGCCTATGGCTTCTATGCCGGCGCGGCAAAGCTGGACCGGATTTCGCTCGGCGGTTGGGTGCTGTGGGGCATGCTGGTCTATGTTCCGCCCTGGCTGATAGGCTGGGCGCTGGGACGGTTTTTCGGCCACCGCACGGACGATCAGCCGCGGTTCAGCCTGGGGCGCATCGTCGCCATGGGCGGCTACGCACTGCTGGCGGGGGCGCTCGGCGGCCTGCTGCTCGCCGCGTTTGCCGAGCTGACGGAATGGATCCGGCAGGTAGGCACCGGCTACAGCGGTTCGTGGATCGCATCGGCACTCGCCACCGCTTTGCTGCTGAAATTCTATTCACTCACGGTAGTGGCCCACATCGGCCTGATGGGGCGATATTTCTCGCACGATTCGCGCGAATGGTGGTCCCGTCTCGGTGGCTGGATATTGCTGGCGGCGCTGGTGTGGGCCACCCTGTTCAGCATCGTCTACATCGCTCCGGCCTTCTTCCGCTGGGCGCCCGAGGCCTTCGTCGCAGCGGGCGGCCTGGCCTGGGTACTGTCGACTCTCAGCGGTGTATTGCTGGGACGCGCAGGGAAAACCGCCGGCGACACCCGAAAAACCTGGCGTGATCGCGCCGCCCAGGTGATGCCTTATGTCTTCGTCGTCGGCCTGCTGGGACTGCTGTCGTTCGGCCTGCATCAACTGTTGATGCTGCCGGTGTTCTGCGCCGGATGCGAGGAGCATGTCCGCACTTCCACACAGTTCATGGAGGTGCTGCGGCAGGAAGCGGTCAACTTCCAGCGTCCCGCCATCGCGTGGGTGGCGATCCTGTGCATCGGCAGCCTCGCGGCCGCCACCGCGCTGGCATGGCGCATCGACGTCAACCTGTTCTCGATCTATCACTTCTACCGCCAGCGCCTGGTGCGCAGCTATCTCGGTGCCTCGCGCTGCAAGCTGCGCGTACCGCACCCGTTCACCGGTTTCGACCCGCGCGACGACCTCAAGCTGGCCGACCTCTGCAGCATGCCGCTGGGCCAGCCGCAATGCCAGCGTCCCTACCCCATCCACAATACCGCGATGAACCTGGTTGCCGGCAAGCAGCTCGCGTGGCAGGAACGGCGTGCCGCCGCGTTCGCCTTTACTCCCATGGCCTGCGGCTACAGCTTCACCCTGCCTGATGAAAAGGGCCAGCTGCTCAGCCATTACCGCCCCACCGCGCAGTATATGGAAGGCGTGTGGTTGGGATCGGTGATGGCGATCTCGGGCGCCGCCGCCTGCCCCAACATGGGCTACCACAGCTCACCCGCGCTGACCTTCCTGATGACCGTGTTCAACGTCCGGCTCGGCCACTGGAGCCCCAATCCGGCCAGCGAAAAACACTGGACCAAACACGACCCGCCGTTCGGCGGCATCTACCTGTTGAGCGAACTGTTCGGCCAAACCCAGTACAGTTCGCCGTTCGTTTATCTGTCCGACGGCGGCCATTTCGAGAATCTCGGGATCTACGAACTGGTGCGACGACGCTGCACCTGCATCGTCGCCATCGACGCCGGTGAGGACGGCGACAGCCATTTCGAGGATCTCGGCAACGCCATCCGCAAGTGTTATGCCGATTTCGGCGTGGTCATCGACATTCACGCCGAAGACCTCGAAAGCGGCTATTCCGCCATCGGCCGCATACGCTATCCGCCCCGTGCAGGAAGTCAGGAACAGCCTGCGGAAGGCCATCTGATCTACATCAAGCCGCGGCTCACCGGCACCGAGCCCGCCGACCTGCTCAACTACAAGTGCACCCACTCCGGATTTCCGCATGAATCGACAGCGGATCAATGGTTCGACGAATCGCAGTTCGAGAGCTACCGCAAGCTCGGCCACTACATCGGCAAGGCGGTATTCGACGCGGCACTGATCGAAACCATCCAGCGCCAGGAGATGGCTGGCGACAGTGGACCGGTGCTGCCGTGGCTGTGCGAAATCCTGCGCGAGCGGCGCGATGAGAGCGCTTGAAAGCCCCTCATCCTTGACTAAGGTTCAGGGCAATCCATCCTGCCGACAGGAGAGCACGATGAAGACTTCGTTCTGGCTAGGCACCCTCAGTATCGCAGCCATCGCCGCACTGGCCTGGCTCACCCACCAACCCGAAACCGCACGCGCCACTTTGCCGGCAGCAGCCGAAGCGGCACTTGCCGCGCCCGCCACGACCGGGCCTTCCGCTTTTCCCTACACCGACGCCGGCTTCCACGAAGCCGAAGCCGGCTTGTCTCCCTCGGCACGTGCCGGCCGCGAAATCTGGTTCAAGGCCACCGCCGGTAACGCGCGCTTCCATACCTACACCTTCCAGCAACGCATCACCGCGCTGATCGACTGGTACGGCGTGCTGCGTGGGGATGCACGCGACACCCGCTTCAAGACCTGGGGGTTGATCAACGACCCCGGCTGCTGCACGCCGGGTTCCACCGGCTGTCCTGCCAAAAGCGCCGAAGAGACCTACGGCTTCGACTGGTGCCCCGGCGACGAGACCCTGCTGAAGTTTGTCGGCAAGCCGGGCTATCGCGACCCTGCCTGCGACTTCAAGGACGCCAGCGTCGCCGCCAGCGATCCCGCTGGCCACCAAAAAGGCCGCGAGGACAGCTGCAACCTGGCTTTCGGCACCTCCACCGGTGCGCTCGGTTTCCGCAAGTTTCCCAACCCGCGTTTCGATGCGGCGGCGTGGAAGCAGGTCAACGGCCGCCTCGGCAGCTGGGAAGGCTACAACCGCAAACTGTCCAACGACCCCGCGCGTTCCGATTTCAAGGTACGCAAACTGGCCGATGCCTCGATCGAACCGCCTTTCCTGATCGGTACCGCGTGCGCCTCCTGCCACGTCGCCTTCAATCCGGCCAGGCCGCCGGCGGACCCTGAACACCCGAAATGGGAAAACCTCTCCGGCCTGGTCGGCAACCAGTACATCCGCGTCTCCGAGATCCTCATCTCCGGCATGCCGCACGACGACCTGCTGTGGCAGGTCTTCGCCCACGCCCGCCCCGGCACTTCCGACACCTCGGCGATCCCCAACGACCAGGTCAACAATGCCGGCACCATCAACGCGCTGATCAACATTGCGCAGCGTCCCACCTTCGCGGGCGAGAAGGTCAACCGCTGGCGCAAGGTCGCGGCGTGTCCGGCGGGCGCGAAGAGCCAGGACCCATCGGCTGGTGCGACATGCTGGTGCGAACCCGGCAAGGCAGGCAAGTGCTGGGAAAAGAGTGTGAAAACCGAGACCGTCCATCACATCCTCAAGGGCGGCGGCGACTCGATCGGCGCACTCGGCGCGATCCAGCGCGTCTACTTCAACATCGGCTCGTGCGCCGAGCAGTGCTGGGTCAACCACCTCACCGACCTGCGCCAGCTCGACCCGCAGGCCCGCAACTTCGGCCAGACACCATTCGACATCGGCCAGTGCCGGCGCGACTGCCCCAACTTCCGCGCGGTGGAAGACCGCCTGCACAACATCCTCGACTTCTTCCTCACTGCACCCGAAGGCCAGGCGCGCGACCTCGCCGATGCGCGCGCCAACCAGCATGGCACTACCTACGTTCAGGCCGATCTGGTGCGCGACCTCGAACGCGATTTCGGCCCGAACGCAGTCTCGCGCGGCCAGCAGGTGTTCGCCGCCAACTGCGCGCGCTGCCATTCCAGCGGCAAACCACCGTTCGAGGCCATCGATTTCCGCGCCATCGACAGCAAGACCGGCCTGCGCGCCGACTGGCTGGGCAACGACGTGCCGACCCCGGTCACCGAAGTCGGCACCTACCGTTGCCGCTCGCTGCACGCCAACCATATGCGCGGCCACGTCTGGGAGCAGTTCGCCAACGAGGACTACCACGCCCGCAAGACCGTGTCCGGCATCCTCGAACCGCACGACGGCGGGCGCGGCTACTACCGCAATATTTCGCTGCTGAACCTGTGGGCGCACGCCCCCTTCCTGCACAACAACTCGGTCGGCCCCGAGCTGTGCGGCTGGGGCGGCGACAAGGCCAATCCCCGTGAGCTGTACCGCTCCAGCTACGTTGACACCCGGCAGCCCGGCAACCCGCCGCTGGCGCGGGACAGGCAGCCGGCATGCTGGGCCTACGATCCCTCGGTCGACGGTCGCTTCAAGCTTTATGTCGCGTCGATGAACGACCTGCTCAATCCGTCGAAACGCATTCCCAAGGCGACCAAGGTCGACCAGGACATCGTGCTCGATATCGGCCCGCGCATCTTCGACGGCAAGGAGGAAAAACGCCTCGTCGGCTTCACCGTGCGGGTGCCGGCAGGCGCCACCGCGGGCAATGTCGGCAACTTCCTCCACAAGAATTTCATCGTCGACCTGGTGCGCGCCAAACTCAAACCCGGGGAGCTCGAAGCGCGTCTCGCCACCGTGCTGCCCGCAGCCGAGGCCAGGAAGCTTGCGGACGAAATGCAGGCCATCGGCAAAGCCATCGTCTCCGACCCCGACCGCCTGGTCGAGGTGGTGAAGGAGGCACGCGCCCGCACCCCTGCGCTATGGCAGGTCTATTCGTCGTGCAGCGCGGAAATCGAGAACGACGGCCACCGCTTCGGCGAGGACCTGTCCCACGCCGACAAGAACGCGCTGATTGCCTTCCTGGCCACGCTCTGAGGAGACCGCCATGTTTCCATCTGTTCGAGATCAACACACGCCCGACCCGAGATGCTGTTGCGGCGGGCTCAGTCCGCGTTGCACGGGAAGCCACGATGTGCTGCGTCTGGTGATGGCTGTACTGCTTCTGCTGCCGCTGATCCTGATGCTTTCCGGCTGCGACAAGCTCAACGACTGGTTCGGCAACAAGCCCGACATCGCGTTCGCCCCCTACGGCGACGATTACGCCAGCAAGCCGGACTTCGCGCAGGTCGAATACGCGCACCCGATTCCGCTCGCCGAGCTCGCCAAGGTCACGCCCAAATATCTCGCCGGCCTGAATCAGGAAGAGCTCGACCAGCTGTACGCCCGGTTGAGCTCGGGGCCGATTCCCGACGGGCCGTTCGACGGCGAGATCGTCTTTCCGCGCGGCAGTTCGGGCAAGATGCGTGCCGCCGAAATCATCGGCGGACTCAAGGGCCTGGGGGTAAACTTCAAGGGCAGGATGCTGGAAACCGCAGGCGAGACGCTGTGGAAAGGCAAGGTGTTCTACCGCGGCCAGAAAGTGCTGCGCAACCGCATCCAGGACCTCACCGCGCTGCGGCCGGTGATCGGCCCGGGCGACATTCCCAAGATCGACGTCGACGGCCGCGATGCCTGGCTGCTGTTTCCGGCCAAGCTCTATTGCGGGCAAAGCCTGATCGACTCGCGTCGCGAATCGATCATCATCGACTACGCCTTCACCGACGAAATCCGGGGCTACCGCGAGAAGCCCGATTTTCTCGCCGGTCGCCGCGGCCTCAGGGTGCGCGACGAAATCCGCATGGTACGGCCCGGCCTGTATCTCGGCCGCGCCTACATGGACCACGTCTTCATCCTCAATTTCGTGCTCGCCAACAAGGATCTCGACCGGGCCGGCCGCGCCGAATTCGAGACCGGACAGGTACGCGACGACTGCTGGTCCGGCACGCAGAAACGGGTGCTGGCAGCACGCTAGCGTCATGAGACCGGGTTGGCTCACACTCATGTTCGCCGCCGCACTGATCTTCCCGCATCCGGTCTCTGCGCAGGGCGACCTGCCGCCGGCCGGGCGCTCGCGCTTCGACCAGCTGATCGGCAGCCAGCCGGTGCCGTTTCCGTTTTCCCGGCTGGTCGACACGATCAACCGCCAGATGCAGACCGACAGCGGTGGCCTGCCGCCCCTGAAAGTCACGCTGATCCCGCTTGGCCGTTCGCTGCAGCGCGATGCCGGCGCGCCGGATTTTTTCCGCTATCCGCGTGTGGTCGCCGCTGCCGACGGCACCGGCAAGCCGGGCACCCTGCCGCTGAAGGACCGGCTGTTCCTCGGCTATCACGAAAAGGGCATGGTGATCGAAGTCATCAGCTACAACGATGCCGCCGGCCGCTTCGAATTTCAGGTCGTGCGCGATTACCGGAAAGGAAAAACCCCGCAGGTGTTCTACGCGCGGCGCGGCCTGTGCCTCGCCTGCCACCAGAACGCCGCGCCGATCTTCGCCCGCCCGCTGTGGGATGAAACCCCGGCCAACCCGGAGATCGCCGCCCGCCTGAAAGATGCGCGACGCGATTTCTACCGGGTCAAGCTGACCGGCACCGATATCGCCTACTTCATCGACGCCTCCACCGACCGCGCCAACCTGTTTTCGGTCTGGCAGAAGCTGTGGCAGCAGGGCTGCGGCACGGGCGAGGCGGGCGAGCGTTGCCGCATGCAGGCCTTCTCCGCTGCGCTCGATTACGCGCGCCGGGGTTCCTTGCCTGCACCCGGCATCCTGCCGGCACTTGATCGCGCCTGGACAAGCATCTGGCCGCATGGCCTCGCCATTCCCAATCCCGACCTGCCCAACCGCGATCCACTCGCCGCCTTGCAGAGCCCGGACAACGATCCCCTGCTGCTGCGCCCGCCGCTCGAAACCTGGCAGTCGCCGGACAAGACCGCCTTCGTCGTCGGGCTGGCCGGCATGCTCGACGTCCGCGCTGCGCAGCGGCTGAAAGCGGTCGACCTCGCCGCGCCGCTCGAACGTCTGCGCGCGCGCGGCGCATTTTCCGCCCGTCCGTTCAGTCACACGCTGCTCGACGACCTGCTGGCCGAATCCGGCACACCGCGCCGAGTCCGTCCTGTCCGTCTGCCGCCCGCACGCATGGAACCGGCTTCCGTTGCCCGCAACGCCAGCCCGCTCGTCGCTCCGTTCCGCACCCACTGCGCCAGCTGCCACGACACCACGCTGCCGCATCCGCCCAATTTCCTGCACGGCAGCCCGGCAGACGTCGAAGCCCGGCTCGATCATTGTGCCGAGCGCATCGTCGTGCGCCTGGGCATGGCAGGCATTCCGCAAGCCGCGCGCAGCAAGCCACCAATGCCGCCGGCCGCTGCCCTCGCCAGCCGCGGCATCGATCCTGCGCACTGGGCCGCCTCGCCCGAACTCGCTGTCCTGAAACGCCTGGCCGCCAGCCGCCTGCGCGGCGAGGATCCGGCCAGCCTGCTGCGGCGGCCCTACGCGCAATTACGGCCCTGCCTGCCCCCCTCTTCGTATGCGGAGCGGTCGCCATGAGTACGCCCGAAGCCCGCTGCTCCGGCTGCCGTTTCTTCCTGTGGGCGGTGCTGATCCTGCTCGCGCTCGGCGCACTCGGCGCGGCGATCCGCTTCCTGCCCGATCGCCCCGTCACCTACGACGACCCGGTCGAGCATTTCAAATACGGCTCCACCGGCGGCGAACGCAACATGGGCTTCCCCTACTGGCTGTTCCAGGTGCTTCCCGAAGTCTGCCCCGATCTGCTGCCGGGCAAGGGCTATGCGTCTCTCGGATTCATCTACGAGCCGGGGCACGATCTGCCGGTTGGCATGTCGCAGCGTCGACACATGGGCATCGATCGGGTGTTCCTCAACTGCGCGGTGTGCCACACCGCCACCGTGCGCACATCGCCCGACGCCAGACCGATGCTGGTCGCCGGCATGCCGGCCAACCAGCTCGACCTGATGGGCTTCCAGAAATTCGTCCAGGCCTGCGTCAACGACCGCCGCTTCACCCCGGCGCAGGTGGTGCCGCGCATCGCCGAAAAATCCGGTGGCCTCGGGATACTCGACGAGCGGATCATCTACCCGCTCGGCATCCATCTGATGCGCGACGGCGTCGCCGGCCTGCTCGGGCGCCTGAACTTCATTCACCTGCAGCCCGACTGGGGGCCGGGACGGGTCGACACGTTCAATTCGGCAAAGGCGATTTTCGGCGTGCCGTTCGAACGGTTGCCGCCAGACGAGCTCGTCGGCGTGGCGGATTTCCCCGCGATCTGGAACCAAGGCAAGAAACAGGGCATGCAGCTGCACTGGGACGGCAACAACAGCCGCGTCGAGGAACGCAACCTGTCGGCCGCCTTCGGCACCGGCGCCACGCCGAAACTCGTCGACCACGCCGCCATCGCCCGCATCGAGACCTGGATCGCCACCGCCGTGCCGCCCGCCTTCGAAAAGCACTATCCCGTCGACCGTACGCTTGCCGCGCGCGGCAAGGCGCTCTACCAGAGAACCTGCGCGGCCTGCCACGGCCAGAGCGGCAGCGACTTTGCCGGCGAGCATGTCGGCAAGGTCACGCCGATCCATGCCATCGGCACCGACCGCGGCCGCCTCGATTCCTACACCCTGCAGCTCGCGCAGAACCAGGGCATGCTGTATTCGGCCGATCCCGTGTACCGCTTCCGCCACTTCCGCAAGACCTGGGGCTACGCCAACGCGCCGCTCGACGGCATCTGGCTCCGTGCGCCCTATCTGCACAACGGCTCGGTGCCGACGCTGTGGGACCTGCTGCAACCCGCGGCACAGCGCCCGAAAGACTTTTATCGCGGCAACGACCTGTACGACCCGAAACACCTCGGTTTCGTCGCCAACCAGCCGGCCAGTCAGGGCCGCCCCCTGTTTGCCTACGACACCCGCATCCCCGGCAACCGCAACACCGGACACGAAGGCGTGGCCTATGGCACCACCCTGTCCGACGCCGACAAGTGGGCGTTGCTGGAATACCTGAAAACATTTTAGGAGCCTGCCATGAAGACGCTCTGCCGTTGTCCGCGCTGGCTGAAAATCACCGCCTTCCTCGTGCTGATCCTCGGCGCGCTGCTTGCCTATGTCGGCTGGGACCGTTTCCTGCGCGACCACGGCGCGACGCAGTTCGACAACCCGGATGAGCGTTTCAAATACGGTTCCATCGGCGCGGAGAACGACGCCGGCATTCCCTACTGGATCTTCTACGTGCTGCCGCGCGTCTTCCCCGACAAGCTGCCCAAGCCCGGCATCGGTTACGCCAGCTTCGGTGTGGTGTGGGAACAGGGCCAGGAACTGCCGGTGGGATTCTCCAAGCGCCGCATCGGCTTCGACCGCGTCGCCAACACCTGCGCCGCCTGCCATGTGGCGAGCTACCGCAGCCAGCCCGAGGAGACGCCGACCCTGGTCGTGACGGGCCCCAACCATACGCTCGATCTCGAAGCCTTCTTCCGATTTTTAGTCGACTGCGCCAAGGACCCGCGTTTCAACGCCGACACCCTGATGGCCGAGATCAATCTCGCCGCCGACCTCGACTTCATCGACCATCTCGCCTACCGCTATCTCATCATCCCGATCACCAAAAAGCGCCTCACCGAACGCGAAAGCCAGTTCCAGTGGATCTACCGCCACGACTTCCCCGAATGGGGACGCGGACGCGACGACGCGATGAACCTGACCAAGTACTTCATGATCCGCTGGCCGATGGACGACAGCTTCGGCCCGACCGACATGCCCTCGGTGTGGAACCTGAAGAAATACCAGCCGGAACAAGGCCACCGCATGAACTTTGCCGGCGACTCGCACGATCCGTATTCGGTCATCATCGATTCGGCGCTGGGACTGATGGGTGCGGAGCCGAAGGACAAGGCCGACTTCCTTGGCCACATCGACTGGCTGGTCGACTACCTGAAGAACAAGCCAGCGCCGAAATATCCCTTCCCTATCGACGCCACGCGCGCGACACAGGGCAAGGCCGTGTTCGACGCGCACTGCGCCGCCTGCCACGCCAGTGCGCGCACCGGCACCATCGTTCCGCTTTCAGAAATCGGCACCGACCGTGGCCGCATCGACACCTGGGGAAAACAGGCGGCGATCGAGGCGAACAAGGTGGTCAGTGATATGGGCATCCAGCGCAAAGGACTGGTCGAAGCGCCGCTGACCGGGTATGTCGCGCAGTTCCTCGACGGTATCTGGCTGCGCGCGCCCTACCTGCACAACGGCTCGGTGCCGACCCTGTCCGACCTGCTGACGCCGCCCGCGCAGCGCCCGCAGGTCTTCTGGCGCGGCTACGACGTGTACGACCCGATGCGCGTCGGCTTCGTCGTGCAGGGCCCGGCGGCCGAACGCGCGGGCACGAAATTCGACACGCGGCTGCGCGGCAACAGCAGCCAGGGGCACGACTTCGGCACCGGCCTGCCGGCGTCGGACAAGGCGGCACTGCTCGAGTATCTCAAGACGCAGTAGGCGCGAGAGTGACCGATCGCACGCGAGCGGCCATGGCCTCCTGATGGAATTGGAAGGAGAAGACATGCATACCAGTCAAACGATCTTCGTTTATCGCTTGCGACGATTCCGCGGCGTTGCCGCACGTGTCCTCACGGCCGGGTTGCTCGGATTCGCGGGATCGAGTGCGGGCGGCACGTACGACGGCCCGACCGAATCGATACCCAAACCCGCGCCTGAACAAAGCAAACCCTCCGGGGGAGGGGGAGGCGGCGGATTTTCCTTTGGCATCGACCTCACCTGTCTCTTCACTGGCTGCGGCAAGGACAAGACGACCTCGACCACGCCCGGCGACGCCGCACAGTTAGCCAAGTCGGGGCCGAAAATCCCCGACAAGTACTCCATGAGCGGGCTCGTCATGCAAGCGCTGGTCAAGGGCGGCGCGCCCTTCGTCATTGATTACGACGCCCGCCAGGCTCTGCTGAGGATCGAAATGAAGGTGCAGGGATCTGATCCTTTCGTCTACAACCTCAAGGCGAACGGCCCGGCGCAGAAGATCTTCCGCTTGCCCGAGTCCTTCGGCGCCGAGCCCAGGGCAGCGGTGATTTCGGTGCGTTCGGTGAAGGACCAGCCGGGTGCGGAAATGCCCGCTCCGCTGCGGATCAATGGAATGGGCATGGGCGAAAAGGCGGTCGGCTCGGTGGCCATCGACCAGGTCAGCTTCGGCCCGCCGGAAGTGCGCATCGGGCGCTTCGGAAAAGCGCGCTACAGCTTCCATTCGCGCTCGGATTTCAACAAGGTCGTCGCCGAATTCGCCCGGCTGGAAAACCGCGACGGCATCATCCAGGTGGTCGAGCGCGTCTACAAGGATGACCTCGGCGAACTGACGCGCGACACCTGGATCGGACGTGACAAGCCGCGCATCTGGGACGGCAAGGGCGAAGATGGCGAAGTCTCCAAGGGCCTTCACGTACTCAACGTTCGCGCCTGGCGCAGCTCGGTCAAGGAAGGTGACTGGGTGGTGTCCTGGTCGCCAGACTGGGTGGACGTCAAGTGGTGAGCCTGGCCTGGCTCCTGCAACGCGGGGGGCAACAGGTTCTCGCGCTCACCGCGCTCGTCGCGCTTGCCACAGGTCATTACGTGCTGAGCCGCCTGCCGCTACCCGTCATGCTGGAAAACGCGGGACAGTTCGAGGCCGGTTCCACATCCGAATTCGTCATTGACCAGACGCTCGCGCAGCCGAGCCTGCTTCTCGTGTTCGAGGGCGAAGTCGGGGACGCGGTAGACCTGCGCTTCGACCGCGCCCGGCTTCAGGAGAGCACGGCGCGCCTGCTCGAACATCTTGGCGTGAGCCTGCCCGCGGGTGACCATCCCGTGAGTCTCCTCACCAGCCAGGCAGAGAAGGCGAAGACCTTCCTCCGCATCTCGGTGGTGCCGATCCCGGGACAGGCCTCGCGCGTGACCCTCAAGACGCCCCGCGAGGCCGGCGATTCAGGCCTTGCCCTCATCCTGCGGGCCGACGGGGCGCGCCTAGCGGTGAGCGCCCTCAGTGCGGGTGACCCGTCGCCCGACGCGCCGCCGCCACAGCGGATACTGCGTCTGGGCGGACGGCCGCTGCCCGTGCTGAGCGGCGCCGTCCCGCTCTCCATGCTGGCTGCGGCAGGCAGTGAAATCCGCCTGCGCATCACCCCCGCGGATCGTGGCTGGGAGGATGTTCCGCGCCTGGCGCTGGCGCCTACCGACCAGCGCGATGCGGCATTGAGCGCCTTCGGCATCGGCGTGCGTGCAGGCCGGGAAAGTCAATTCACCGACTACGCCTGTGCCGCAGGCTCACGCCTGCCCCTCGCCAACCCCGGCCGGCTGGCCGATGGGCGCTGCGCTGGGGGTGAAGGGATGCTGCGGCTCGTCTCGCTCGGATTTCGGCCAGGTCTGTTAAGCGTCCAGGCTTCCGGCTTGGCCTGGGTGAGAAAGGACGGCGCGGTGCATACCCTCGATCTTGTCGCCTGGCTGAAAGAGAACCCGATCCTCGCAACCCTGATCGGTGCGCTCGATGCCGCTGTGCTCGCGTGGTGCAAACAGTTGTTTTTCGGCGGCGGGTGGCGTCTGGGCAGGGGCAGTGACTAGACCCGGCATCGCACACCGAAGCTCCACTCCTGAAGCGCGAAGGCGTATCCACAGGCCATTTTTCAGACCAAACCGTATCCGGAGACCCGCATGACCACGAAAACCGCACCCGCAAAATCCGCCGACCAGCCGCTCAAGGCCAGTTCCGAAAAAGCCACCGGCCAGCGGCTCGATGCCTTCCCCGACCGCATCGACCTGCGCGACTGGTTTTATCAGCCTGCGCTGATTTCGCTGCCCGACTCGCTGGTGAGTTGCGCGTTCATCAAGCCGGCGATGATCCTCGATCAGGGACGCGAAGGCGCCTGCACCGGCTTTGCGCTGGCGGCGGTGGTGAACTTTCTGCGTGCCAAGCAGAAGCGGACCGCCATCGTCAGTCCGCGCATGCTGTACGAGCTGGCGCGGCGCTACGACGAATGGCCGGGCGAGGCCTACGAGGGCTCTTCCGCGCGCGGCGCGATCAAGGCCTGGGCCAAGCACGGCGTGTGTCTGCGCTCGTCGTGGAAGGACGACCAGCACGGCATCACGCACATGAGCGATGCCATCATCCGGCAGGCGATGGCGGCGCCGGGCGGTGCCTACTACCGCATCCGCCCTTACAACGTGCGCGACATGCATACCGCGCTCAATGAAACCGGCATTCTCTACGCCACCCTGATGGTGCACTCGGGCTGGGCCAATCCGGGTGGCGGCAAGGGCGACAAGCCGGTTCCGGTCAGCCATGTGCACCGCGGCCGCAAGCTCACGCTGAAGCTGCCGGTAATCAAGCGCAGCGGCAGTGCCGACGGCGGCCACGCCATCGCCCTCGTCGGCTACACCCCGCAGGGTTTCATCATCCAGAATTCCTGGGGGCCAGGCTGGGGCGCCGGCGGCTTTGCGCTGCTGCCCTATGAGGATTTCCTGCTGCATGCCACCGATGTCTGGGTGACACAGCTCGGCGTGCCGGTGACGATGGACCTCTGGGCGGACGATAAGACCATCGACACCGCCGGCATCCAGCGCGCCAGCCGCACCATCCCGCTGGCCGATATCCGGCCCTACGTCATCGACGTCACCAACAACGGCGAGCTGTCCGATTCCGGCGAGTACTGGACCACCGAGCCCGACATCGAACGCCTGTTCACGGAAACCATTCCGGTCAAAACGCGCGGCTGGAAAAAACGCCGCATCCTGTTGTATCTGCATGGCGGCCTCAACTCCGAATCCGGATGCGCCAAGCGCATCGTCGCCATGCGCGACGTCATGCTGGAAAACGAGATCTATCCGCTGCACATCATGTGGGAGAGCGATTTCCTCTCCAGCGTCGCCGGCCTGTTCGAGGACCTGTTCACCAAGGCCGACACGCTTGCCGGCGGCGGCTTCCTGGAAAATCTCACCGAGGCCAAGGACCGCGTGCTGGAACTCACGCTCGCTCGCGCGGGGTTTCGGCTGTGGGGCGAAATGAAGGAAAACGCGCAACTCGCCTCCGTCCACCCCCACAACAAGGGCGCCATCCAACTCGTCGCGCAGTACGTCGAACTGGCCAAGAAAAATTTGGCCAGCCACGATAAGACCGGCTGGGAACTGCACATCGTCGGCCATTCGGCGGGCAGCATCTTCGCCGCCCACGCGCTGCCACTGCTGTCGAACCTGGGCATCCCGTTGAAGAGCGTGCAGTTCCTCGCCCCCGCCATCCGCACCGACACCTTCAAGAACCTGCTGCTGCCCAGCCTGGAAGCCGGCCTCACGCCGCTGCCCAGCCTGTATATCCTGTCGGACAAGCTGGAACGCGACGACAGCGTCGGCCCGTATGCCAAGTCGCTGCTCTATCTCGTGTCCAACGCCTTCGAAGGCACGCGCGGGGTGCCCATACTGGGAATGAAGGCCTGCCTCGACGCCGATCCGGCGCTCGCCGGTCTGTTCAGTGGAAACGTCGACGGCCGCCCCGCGCTGGTGGTGTCCGAGGGCATCCCGATCGACCCCGCCCAGGAGATCGCGGCCATCAAGCAGGGGGCCGCCGTCAGCCACAGCCACGGTGGCTTCGACAACGACCGCGCCACCATGAACTCGGTGCTCGTCCGCATCCTCGGCAGCGTGCCGAAACGGCTGTTCAGCGCGCGCGACCTGCATTACTGAACACAGCTTGCGAGCCCATCATCATGCCAGCCGACTTTTCCACCCTGATCGATACCCTTCTGGTGCTGGCCGGCCTGGTGCTGGTGGCCACCGGGCTGGTGATGTTCATCTACAGCAAGACCAGCACGCAGGCCTCATCGGTCGAGGCATTCGGCATCAAGCTCAACGTCACCCATCCCTCGCTGATCCTGGTGCTGGCCGGCGTCGGCCTGATGCTGGCGCCGCGGCTGCTGCCGGGCCTGCCCGGCAAGGAGGACGGCAAGCCGGTGCCGGCCGTTGTTGCCGAAGCGCCTCCCATGGGCGCAAGCCCCGGGACGACGGCCGTGCCCGTTCAGCCGCCGCCGTCCGTGCCGGCCTCCCCTCCGGCGGCGGCGCCCGCCGTCCCGCTTGCCATTCCCGGCCCACGCATTCCGGCAGCGACGGTGCCCCCAGCGAGCGCAACCGCCCGGTCTGCCGTGACGCCTTCTTCCGCACCCGTCCAGCCCGCCCCTGCGGCGAAGCCACGCGCTGTCGCACCTGAAACGGCCACCAAAACTCCGGCCCCCAGGGTCGCAACCGCCCGCCCCGCTGCAGCGCCCACGGCGACCATTCGACCGGAGGCTGCCGCCCCTCCACCCGCGGCAGCCAGGCCGGAGCGTCCGCTGCTCGCCTTCGCCGCACTGGGCCTGCCGATCAATCGTAGTTTCTGGGCCGGCGAAACGCGCGCCAGCTACACGCAGCGGGTGAACGTCGCCCTGCAACAGGCGGGACGTGACGTGTTGCGCATGGACGCCCGCGGACTGGAGCTGGGGCAGACGGAGTTCAATGCCTGGTGGAACGAATCGGGACAGCACCCGCGCAGCCGTGAACTGTGCGACGGATCCCAGGCGCCGCTCGCACTGCTTTCCGCGCGCGTGGAATCGCCGACCAGTATTTCATCCGTCGAAAGCGCCTACTGGCCGGAATTGAAAATGCGTCTGTACGTCTGCGCCAACCAGCGGCTGTATCGCCAGCAGAAAACGCTGTCGCCGCAGAATGATGATGCCTGGCCGTTTGCGAACGAACTCAACAGTGAAATCGAGCGCTTCCTGCGGACGTATCGCGGCGATTTGACGGAGTGAGAAGCACCGAAAATTTTTCCAATCTTGAAACCGGTCTGCCGAAGACCACGTTGTAGGAGAGCGAAATGCCCATATCCGATCCATCCGATCTGCTTGTTTCCGAAGCGCAGCTGCTGCCGCTGGCCGAGGTTCTCAATCTGCCGCCGGACCGGCTTCTCGGCGTGTCGCCGCAGGCGCTGGCGACCCTGTCGGTGCTCGGCGTGCGCAACGTCTTCGACCTGGCGATGTCGAGCGTATTCAATGCCGCCGCGCAGATCGAGGATGCCGCCGACAACCCGTCCAATGCGATGAACCGCTTCGGCCGGCCGATTTCGGACCTGCTCAAACCCGGCATCGCGGGAACCGTCGCCATCCCCGACCTGCGCAACGCGTCGCTCGACATCCTTGCCGATGTCGCCGACGCCGCCGAAATCCAGGCTGCCCTGGGCGTCATCACGGTACGGGATCTCTCGGTCTATCCGCCGTTTCGCGCCGCCCGTGAAATCCTCAACCGGGTGTTCTTTCCGGAGCAGCTGGAAGCCTTCGATCCCGAGAGCCCGGCAGACCTGATTCCCAAGTCCGGGGAGTTTCCCACCGAGCGCGTTCAATACACCTCGCTGGTGCTCGACCAGATCCTGCGTCCGGACAACGCGCCCGCACTGATCGACCTGGCCGGCCCTGACTTTGCGCCGATCGATGCAGCGCAGGTCGCCGATGCCGATTTCGGTTTCAGCACCCTGGGCCTGGGGATGCTGTTGACCATGAACCAGTCCTGGTTCATGCAGGGCGTGACCCTGGGCCACCTGCTGCACAGCATGGCGCTCGCCGCCGGCGAGAGCACGCGCATCGCCGTGATCGACTGGAGCCGCAAGACCAGCGCCGGGCAGACCGAAGTGCTCGGCGAGACCGAAGACCTGAGCCAGGAGACCGCCAGAAACCGCAGCATCAGCGAAGTCACCGAGGCGGTCGCACGCGAGGCCCAGAGCGGGTTCTCGCACACCGAAAGCACGTCGACCACCAAGCAGGCGGGCGCCTCGGCCGGCATCTCGATCGGGCCGTTCGGCGGCGGCGCCAGCGCGAGCATTTCCAAGACATCGACCTCCGCCGACAGCTACGCGACCAGTGCCGGTAGCCGCGAAGTCGGGGCATCCATGCTGCAGAACGCCAGCGATCGCACGCACCAGCACGCCCATGCGGCGCGCACCCGCCGCGCTTCGGTCGTGCGCGAAGTCAGCCAGACCGAGCACGAAAGCGTGTCCACGCGCGTCATCACCAACTACAACCACATGCACGCGCTGACCGTACAGTATTACGAAGTGCTGCAGATCTATCGCACGGAAACCTCGCTTACCCGCTGCGACCGGGTGGTGTTCGTCCCGTTCAAACTACTCGATTTCAGCAACGTCGTCCTGCTGCGGCGGTTCCGCGGCGCGCTCGTCGACGCGGCGCTCACCCCGGCGGTGCGCGACGCCCTGCTGAACTTCGATACCCTCGAACTGGTTCCCGAACGGCGGGCCGTGTTCCCCGGCCTGGGCGGGTCGATCGCGGACATCCTGACCAACCCGCAGGTGATCACGCGCCGGGTGCTACTGGCGCGGCGGCCCCCGGGCGAGGAAGGTGAAACCGGGCCGGAGCCGGACGTCGACGAAGATCCGCTCCCGCCGCGACCGCCCCGTACGCCGCTGCCCGACGACATCGCCGACAGCCTGTGGGAAAACGCCGCATCAAAACTCTCGGCGTTCTTCGGCACATCCACGGTGCGTCGCAACTCCCAGTCGCTTTTCGTGCCATCCGATGTGCGGGTCGAGGAAGGCGCGGTGCAGAGCACCGTGCGGACGATCAGGATGGTGTTCGTGCTGCGCGACGGCACCCGCATCACCGATCTTTCGGCGAGCGTCGCGCTGAGCGAGGTGGACCGCATCGCGCTTTCGGGCAGCGCTCCTGCCGCCGACGTCGCGGCGACCGGCGTGCTCGCCCTGTCCCGCAACGGCATCGTCTTTCCGCTCGAACTGCCGACGGTCACCGTGGCCAGGGGCGCCACGGAAACGAAGCTCATCGACATCCGCGCGGCCGGCGCGGATGTCAACCTGACCCAGCATCTGGCGGACAACCGTCTTCACTACAGCCAGGCGGTGTTCCGCAATCTGGATTCGGCGATGATCGCCGGCCTGCTTTCACCGTTCAGCATCACGATGAATGGCCAGCCGTTCCCGCTGGTGCAGGTTGCCGAGCCGATCCCCCTGCGCATCGTCGGCAACGCGCTGGCGTTCAAGATCAACACCGATCCGGTTAACGACGCCGAATGGCGGACGTTCATGGCGGATCGCGGCCTGACCATCGGCCAGGCCAAGGTCGACATCGTTCCGCTGTCGAGCGGCGGAATCTTTGCCGAAGCCGTGCTGGGCCGCTTCAACTGCGCCGAGCGGCTCGACCTCTCGCGCTTCTTCAACTGGCAGGACTCGCCGATCCCGATCCAGCCGACGGACATCGCGGCAATCCAGACCGGGACCCGGGCGCAGGCGGAGAACCTCACCCCCGGGCAGTTCAGCTCGCCGCTGGTCAACATCACGCCTTTCGGCGCGCTGCCCGACCCGACCGGGATGGCCGGCGCGCTCGCGGCGATCCAGAACGGCAATATGTTCCGCGACATGAGCGGTCTTGCCGACACGATCAAACTCGCCACCGAAACCGCGAAACTCTCGGCGGCGGGGGCCACCGCCGTCGGTCAGCAGGCCGGCGAAGCGATGAAGACCGCGGTCAGCGCCGATACCGAGCGGCGCAAGATCGCGGCCGATCTTGAAAAAGCGAAGGTGCAGGCGGCGACCGACCTGGCCAAGGCCAAGCTCGGCAAGTCGATCCAGGACAAGAACATCACCGAGGCCGGCGCCGTCGTCAACAAGGAAGAGGAACTCAAGAAGAAGCAGCAGGAGCAGGCGAAGGCCGCCGGCGCCGGCGGGTCGCCCGGCGGAAGCGGTGGAGGATCGTCCGGCGGGGCTACGAGCGGCGGAGGCAGTGGAACCGGGGGCGGGGGCGGGAGCGTTACCGGTGGAGTCCCGGCCGCGGCGCCCCGCTCGACCGGAAATTCGGCCCTCGACCGCATCATCGGCAACGACGAGACACTGCGCTCGTTCGTCGGCCTGTCGGCCGACTCGCCGGCGCCGACCCCGGCAGTCACCGACGAGGGCGTCCCGCTGCAGACCTGGGATGTCAATGGACCGACGTCATTCATGATCACGCGCTCGCCGACCGAGGAGCCGGACTTTCCGACGCTCGACGACATCAAGAAGATCATCGCCAAGGGCAACTTCGTTCCGCGCTCGGAAGACCTGAAGACGCTGCTGCTCGGCGAGCGCAAGGTACCCGCGACCGGATTCGACACCCTGCTGAGATCGCTCTCGCTGGTCCCCGCAGGCAGCGTGAAAATCTTGAACATCGTCGCCATCTGCCAGAGCACGGTCAGCCTCGATCTTCTTTCGGAGACCGTCTTCACGGCCGCGGGCGATCTCGGCGACCGCCCCGACCCCACGGGTGAACGCCCCCTGCAAAACCTCACGCTGGCCGAAGCGGTCGCGCTGCTCGCGGCTCCCGAGTTCAACGTGGAGACGATGGCGGTGAAGTTGAGCGACGTACGCAAGGCATTCCCGGTCGACGGCGAAGTCCGCATCTTCAACATGTTCAACCCGCTGCGCGAGGATTTCGTCCAGGCGCTGGCCAACGTGTTTCAGGTGCGAACGAGCGCCTTCGCGCGCAAACCCGTCCGCGTCCTGGCAACGGTGATCGCCGAAACCGGGGAAACCGAGGAGACGCTCGACACGGCCGTGCTCGCGAAGAAGGTCACCATCGGCTTCTTCGGCGACCCGGTGCCGTTCGAGGCCGATTTCTTCGAGCACCTGTTGCAGCAGGACCGCGCCCAGACCGGTCTGTTCACGGCCTTCCCGCGGCGCTAGGGAGTCTGGACGAACTCCAGCGTGTTGGCGTCCGGGTCACGGCAGAACAGCGCCGCGCGACCCGACCTGCTTGCCGTGTACGGAATCCCGGCCGCGTCGAGACGGCTTTTCAGCGCATCCAGGTTGCTCACCCCCAGCGCGATGTGGCGGTCGCGGCCACCGTGCCCGGGGCGGTCCGAGCCGGCATAGGGATCGGGCAACTGCATCAGGTGCAGCTGCTGGCCGCCGCCGAGGTCGTACCACTCGCCGGGGTAAGGCAGTCCGGGACGGTCGGGATAGCGCGTCAATCCCAGCACCGATTCATAGAAAACCCTGGCACGCGCCAGGTCGGCGACCAGCAGGCCGGCATGCAGCAAGGCGGTTACGTCAGACACGTTGTTTGCCCTTCAATTGATCGTCCTCCATGTGGCCCGAAAACAGGCTGGCGGTGATGATCATGACCGCACCGATCCACTCCTGCACACCCATGCGCTCGTCGGACAGGAAATAGGCGGCGATCGCCGCCACCACCAGCTCGGACAGGAAGATGACGATGGCCTGGTTGGCCGGCACGCGTGCCAGGCCGTATTGCACCGCATAGGTCATGCTGCCGATGGCAAGGCCAACGCCGAGCAGCAGCAGCCAGGTCTGCATTCCGGCATCCGCCATGAAATCGAGTTCGGCCGGCTTGAGCGCCAGGCCGATCACCGCCAGCACCACCACGCCCATCCATATCGACACGGCCTTGGCGCCTTCGGTCACCCCATCCAGATGCCGGCTGATGACGTTGCTCGCCGCGAACATCACCCCGGCCGACAGCCCCAGCCATTCGGCCCGGTGGCCCGGCAGCGGCCATTCGCCGGGCTGCCACAGCATCACCAGCGCGCCGCCCGCCGCCAGCGTCATCACCGCCCAGCCGGCACGATTGAGTTTTTCGTGCAGCAGGAAGCGCGAGAACAGCACCGTCCACAGGGGCGACAGATAGAACAGCAGCAACACGCGTACCACCTCGCCTTCGAGCACCGCCAGCACGTAAGCCAGGTTGGTCCAGCCCGCCGCCAGCCCCAGCGCCGTCAGCCACAGCCAGTGCCCGCGTGCCGCGCGCAGCGCGCGGCCGTGCAGCCAGCCCAGAAGCAGTAGCGGCGTCGCATAGGAGAAGAACCCCGACGCGATACCGCCGACCCCGGCCTGATCCAGCAGGCGATAGGGGTACCACACCAGCCCCCACAGGGTGGCGGCATAGACGAGACTGGCAATGGCGAGGGTGCGCTGCAAGGGAATGGGCATAGGGCTTTATAATGAAAGACTTGAATGAAATCCGTACTGCAATGAATCCGCGTCTCGAACAACTCCACCCCTATCCGTTTCAAAAGCTGCGCGAACTGTTCGCCGGGGTAACGCCGAATCCCGCACTTCCACCGATCAACCTGTCGATCGGCGAGCCCAAGCACCCGACGCCGCAATTCATCAAGGACGCGCTGGTCGCCGGGCTGGACGGGCTGGCGAATTATCCCATCACTCAGGGCTCGGATGCGCTGCGCGGCGCCATCGCGGCATGGGCGCAGCGCCGCTACGGCGTGACACTCGATCCGGCAACCGAGGTGCTGCCGGTCAACGGCTCGCGCGAGGCGCTGTTCGCGTTCGCCCAGGCCGCGGTCGACTCTACCCGCCACGGCCGCCGCACGGTCGTCTCGCCCAACCCGTTCTACCAGATATACGAAGGCGCAGCCCTGCTCGCCGGCGCCCGCCCCTTCTTCCTCAATACGCTGCCGGAGAATGGCTTCAGGATGGACTGGTCGCGCGTGCCGGAAGACGTGTGGGAAAGCATCAGCCTGGTCTATGTCTGTTCGCCCGGCAACCCTACCGGCAAGGTGATGTCGCTGGACGACTGGAAAGTATTGTTCGAGCTGTCGGACCGGCATGGCTTCGTCATCGCGGCCGACGAGTGCTATTCGGAGATTTACTTCGAGGAAGGCAAGCCGCCGCTCGGCGCGCTCACCGCCGCGCAGCAACTCGGGCGCGGCTCCAGGAACCTCGTCGTGTTCAACTCGCTGTCCAAGCGCTCCAACGTGCCCGGCCTGCGTTCCGGCATGGTGGCGGGCGACGCCGGGGCGATCAGGAAATTCCTGCTCTATCGCACCTATCATGGCAGCGCAATGAGCCCGGCGGTGCAGGCCGCCAGTATCGCGGCGTGGAACGACGAAGCGCACGTGGCCGAGAACCGCCGCCTGTACGCCGCGAAATTCGCCGCCGTGATGCCGCTCTTGAAGGACGTGCTGTCTTTCGATGCGCCCGACGCCGCCTTCTATCTGTGGGCGCGGGTGCCAGGCGGCGACGATGCCGCATTCGCCCGCGGCCTGTATGAAACGCAGCACGTCACCGTGCTGCCCGGCAGCTTCCTCGCGCGCGACGCCGCCAACGTCAATCCGGGCAAGGGTTTCGTCCGCATCGCCCTGGTCGACGGCCTGGATGCCTGTGTCGAAGCCGCCCGACGCATGGCCAGCTACGTCGGCGAGGCAGCATAAGCCGCCTATTCAATTTTCATCGCTTTATTTCAACCTTCAACCACAGGACTTCATCATGCAAGAGCTACAGAACATCATCGAAGACGCCTTCGAGCGCCGCGCCGACATCACCCCGCGCAATGCCGACGCCAAGGTCAAGGATGCCGTCATGTCGGTGATCGAGATGCTCGACCGCGGCCAGCTGCGCGTGGCCGAGCGTGCCGAAGGCCAGAACTGGATCACCCACCAGTGGCTCAAGAAGGCGGTGCTGCTGTCGTTCCGCCTGGAAGACAACGCCTTCATCAAGGGCGGCTTCACCAATTACTTCGACAAGGTGCCGAGCAAGTTCGCCGACTACAACAGCCGCGACTTCCGCGACGGCGGCTTCCGCGTGGTGCCGCCCGCGGCGGCGCGGCGCGGCGCCTTCATCGGCAAGAACGTGGTGCTGATGCCGAGCTACGTCAATATCGGCGCCTACGTCGACGAAGGCACCATGGTCGACACCTGGGCCACCGTCGGCTCCTGTGCACAGATCGGCAAGAACGTGCACCTCTCGGGCGGCGTCGGCATCGGCGGCGTGCTCGAACCGGTACAGGCCAATCCCACCATCATCGGCGACAACTGCTTCGTCGGCGCCCGTTCCGAGGTGGTCGAGGGCGTGATCGTCGAGGACAACTGCGTGATCTCGATGGGGGTCTACATCGGCCAGAGCACCAAGATCTACGATCGCGAAACCGGCGAAGTCCACTTCGGCCGCGTGCCCGCCGGCTCGGTGGTGGTGTCCGGCAACCTGCCGTCCAAGGATGGCAGCTACAGTCTGTATTGCGCGGTGATCGTGAAGAAGGTCGACGCCAAGACCCTGTCCAAGGTCGGCATCAACGAACTTCTGCGCGGAATCTGAGCCTCAGCCCGGGTAGTGCCGGTTTATCGTTTCGGGAAAAGGAGACGCCATGCAACGCACCCTCGTCGTCATTGCATTACTCGCCGTCGGCCTGACGGCGTGCCAGGAGAACCCGGTATCCGGCCGCAGGCAGCTGGCACTGGTGTCCGAGGAACAGGCGCAGTCTTCGTCGGCGCAGGCCTACGCACAGACGCTGAATGAAGCCCAGAAGAAGGGCAAGCTCAGCACCGATGCGGCGCTGAACAGCCGCGTCAAGCGCATCACCGACCGCCTGATCGTGCAGGCGGGCAACATGTATGCGCCCAGCCGCGAATGGAAATGGTCGGTCGCGGTGATCGACGAGCCGACGCTCAATGCCTGGTGCATGCCGGGCGGCAAGATGGCGATCTACACCGGCATCATCGAGAAGCTGAAACTCTCCGACGACGAAATCGCCCAGATCATGGGCCACGAGATCGCCCACGCCATACTCGGCCATGGCCGCGAGCGCATGTCGCGTGCCATGGCCATGCAGGGCGGCATGACGCTCGGTTCCATCGTCGCCGGCCGCGACCTCAGCGTGCTGTCGCCGGTGGCCGACATTGCGCTGACCCTGCCCAACAGCCGCTCAGGCGAAAGCGAGGCCGACCGCTACGGTATCGAACTCGCCGCCCGTGCCGGATTCGATCCGCACGCCGCAGTGCGCCTGTGGGGAAAAATGAGCAGCGCCGGCAACGGCGGCCCGCCGCAATTCCTCAGCACCCATCCCTCCCCCGACAACCGCATCCAGGCACTGAACGCGCTGGTGCCACAGATGATGCCCATCTACGAGAAAGCACGTTGATGAACATGGACACGTTCCCCGCCACCGACGAAAAGCTCGCCAGCCTGAAAACCCTGGCCACGGTCATCTACGCGCTGTATGCCGTCTCGCTGTTTATCGGCATCACCGCCATCGTGGCAATCGTACTGAACTACATCAAGCGCGACGACGCCCGGGGAACCTGGCTGGAAAGCCACTTCCGCTGGCAGATCGGCACCTTCTGGTGGGGCCTGCTGTGGCTGGTCGTCGGCGCAATCACCTGGGTCATCCTGATCGGCTGGATCGTGTGGGGCGTGGCCTGCATCTGGTTCATCTACCGTATTGCCAAGGGCTGGCTCAATCTTAACGACAACAAGCCGATGCCGGTCCAGTGAGCACGCGTCCTGCAAGGGACATGTCCCGATGACCGTCCGCGCGCGCCGCCTCGTTTCGGCGTGCCTGCTGGCAGGCTTCAGCCTCTCGTCCCTGGCGGACGAATGGCTGCCCCCGCTTTCCCGGCAGATTGCGGGCGGCACGTTCGAGTACACCATTCGTCCGGGGGATTTCCTGATCGCCATCGGTGCGCGCTTCGGCGTGCCGCCGGAGTTGCTGGCCAGGCAGAACGCGATCTCCTACAACGCGACCATCCACCCCGGCCAGCGCCTGCGCATCGACAATCCGCACATCGCCCCGCCGCTGCTCGACGACGGCATCGTCATCAACATTCCCCAGCGCATGCTGTTCGAGTTCGACGCAGGCAAACTGGTCGCGGCCTACCCGGTTGGCCTCGGCAAGCCGTCCTGGCCCACGCCGCAAGGCGAGTTCGAGGTCGTCACCCGCGTGCACAACAAGACCTGGATCGTGCCCAGGTCGATCCAGGAAGAAATGCAGCGCGAGGGACGGGCCGTGCTGACGGAAGTCCCGCCCGGACCCGACAACCCCCTGGGTGCCCGCTGGCTCGGTCTCAGCATGCCGGGTTACGGCATCCATGGCACCATCGCCCCGTCCAGCGTGTACCATTTCCGCAGCCATGGCTGCATCCGTCTTCATCCGGACGACATCACCGAACTTTTCGGGCACGTCGGAGTCGGAACCTCCGGCCTCCTTGCTTATCAGCCTGTCCTGCTGGCGGTGACCGCAGACGGCCGCATCCTGCTCGAAGTCCATCGGGATATCTACAATAAGGGCATCGACCCGAAGCAGACCGTCCACGACATGGCCGAATCCAACGGCCTCAGCCAGGCACTGGACTGGCCCCGGGTGGACGCCGTGATCGCAGCACAGGAAGGGCTCGCCCGCGAGGTGGGCCGCCTGGAGCGCGATGGATTGAAAGGAACACTGTGAAACACAACTTCAGCCGCCGCTCATTTCTCAAACTCGGCATGCTTGCCGCCGCGCTGCCGCTTCCGGCATTCGCCAGCCGGGAGACAGCCGAGCGCCGGCTAGGCTTCCTCAATCTGCATACCGGAGAAAAACTCGACCTGCCCTACTGGATAGAAGGCGACTACGTGCCGGAATCCCTCGCGGAAATCAACCGCGTGCTGCGCGACCACCGCACCGGCGCGGTTGCGGCCATCGACATTCAACTGCTGGACCTGCTCGACCGCATCAAGGCCGCGCTGGGCACTACGCAGCCGTTCCAGGTCATTTCCGGCTACCGTTCACCGGCCAGCAACAGCCTGCTGGCCTCGAACTCTTCCGGCGTCGCCAGGCGCAGCCTGCACATGGAAGGCAAGGCCATCGACATCCGCATCCCCGGCGTGCAGCTGGCCGACCTGCGCCGCGCCGGCCTCATGCTGAAAGGCGGCGGCGTCGGCTACTATCCGGGTTCCAACTTCGTTCACCTCGACGTGGGGCGCGTGCGGACCTGGGGCGGCTAGCCGCCTCCCCGTCCAAACCCCTGCGGCCGAATGAAAGTGCGCGGGGATTGTTGAAGTCGATCCGGCATCCCCTGCTGGCCATGCCGGGACCGATCGTTTGCATGACAGCGAGGCCCGGAATGAACCGTACACCGCTTATCGCATCGGACCGTGGCGTCAGCCGGCGCGCCTTCCTCAAGTTCTGTACCCTGGCCGCCTCGCTGCTCGCGCTGCCGCCGGGCGCGGCGGCCATCCTGGCCGACTCGCTTGCCAGGGCACGGCGCCTGCCGGTGGTATGGCTGTCGTTCCAGGAATGCACCGGCTGCACCGAATCGCTCACCCGCTCGTCCGCCCCCTCCATCGAGCGGATGCTGTTCGAACTGATTTCACTGGACTACAGCCACCTCCTCCAGGCCGCTGCCGGCACGGCCGCGGAACAGGCGCGGGAAGCAAGCCTGGCCGCAAACCACGGCCGGCTCCTGCTGGTGGTGGACGGCTCCGTGCCGACCGCGCTCGGCGGGGCCTGTTCCACCATCGCCGGCGAGGACAACCTGAGCCTGCTCGCGCGCTGCCTGGACGCCGCCGAGGCGGTGCTTGCCGTAGGCACCTGTGCCGCCTTCGGCGGGCTGCCCGCCGCCGCCCCCAATCCGACCGCGGCGATGGGCATCGCCGAGCTGATGGCGCAGGGCCTGGTGCCGCGCCGGCCGCTGGTCAACCTGCCCGGCTGCCCGCCCATTCCCGAGGCGATGAGTGCCGTGCTGGCCCACCGCGTGGCCTTCGGCCGGTTCCCCGAACTCGACGCACAGGGCCGCCCGCTGGCGTTTTATGGCGAAACCGTGCACGACCGCTGTTCCCGGCGTGGCCACTACGAGGCCGGCCGCTTCGCCAAGACCTTCGACGACGCTGGCGCACGCGCCGGCTGGTGCCTGCTGGAACTCGGCTGCAAAGGGCCGCTGACCCGCAATGCGTGCTCCACCCTGCGCTGGAACGGGGTGAGCAACCCGGTCGAATCCGGCCACCCCTGCCTCGGCTGCAGCGAACCGGGATTCTGGGACCGCGGCAGTTTCTACGCCCCGCTTGCGGCACCGGCGGCAGCCGCAGCCGGCGCCGAACCCCAGGCCCGGCGGGGCGCCGCGGTGTACGACAGGAATTGCGCCAGCTGCCACGGCAGCGCGCCGGGCGGCCTGGCAACCCCGGCCGACGAGGTGCCTGCCCTGCTGCGGTCGGGCAAGGTGCGTGCCCATCGCTTCAGCCTGGAGGATGGCGACATGCAGGCGCTGCTGGATTACCTCAAGGAAGCACGCTGACGCGCCCGGGCCGCGCGCAAACAGGAACCGTGCGACACGCCCGGGGCAGACGGATGCCGCTTCCCCTGGACCGCAGAATGGCCTTTACTGGATGCGAGGGCTGCCGTCATGAAAGAGATTCTCCCCGGCGTATTCCACTGGAAGACCTTCCACCAAGGCATCCAGGCCTACGTCCACTCCTACTACAGCAATGCCACCGATCCGCCGCTGCTGATCGACCCGCGGGTTCCGGCGCAGGGAATCGAATGGTTCGCGGCGCGCGGCGCGCCCCGGCATATCTACCTCACCAACCGCCACCACTACCGACACAGCGACCGCTTTGCCGCCCGCTATGACACGCAGGTCTGGTGCCACAAGGATGGCCTGCACGAATTCAGCCACGGCGAGAGGGTCACGGGATTCAGCCACGGCAGAGCGCTGCCCGGCGGCATCCTGGCCCTCAAGGTCGCCACGCTGTGCCCCGAGGAAACCGCGCTCTACCTGCCGCTGCACGGCGGCATCCTGAGCCTCGGCGACGCCATCGTGCGCGAACGGGGCAAGCTCGGCTTCGTGCCGGACGCCTACATGGGAGACGACCCGCAAGGCGTCAAGCATGGCCTGCGCAGAATCTTTCTCAAGCATCTGCGTGAACGCGAGTTCGACCATCTGCTGTTCGCCCACGGCGCCCCCCTGATCGGCGGCGCCCACGTCAGCCTCGGAAAATTTCTGGAAGATTTCGGGACAGCATCTGAACCAGGATCGCGGATCAACCCTCCGTTGTGCCGTTGATGACTGCATATCAACATGCCGCGATCGATGGGTCCGGACTTGAGTCCGGAGTTTTCCAATGATTAGCCAGCGCCTGATCTCTCAGCATTATCTGAATACCGGCCAACGTACTTGCCATGCCGACGATGGTAGCGAGATCCAGTGCCAGGGCACCGGCCAGGACGCCTCGTTTGCCGTCGGCGCGCCCTGGCCGGAACCGCGCTTCGAGGCGCGCGACGACGAGGTCACGGATAGCCTGACCGGCCTGATCTGGTGCCGCAATGCCAATCTCGCGGAATTCCCCCTCATCTGGCAGGAAGCACTGGATTTCGTCACGGCCATGAACCGCGAACAACGCTTCGGCCAGCGCGATTGGCGCATGCCCAATCGCCGCGAATTGCGTAGCGTGCTCAGTCTGCAAACCCGATTGCCGGCCTTGCCTGGGCAGCACCCGTTCATCGATGTGTTCAACGGCTGGTACTGGACTTCGACCACGGCGGCCATCAACCCGGCGCACGCCTGGTACGTGGCGCTCGATGGCGCGCGCATGTTTTACGGCGGCAAGGATCAATCCTTCATGCTCTGGCCGGTACGCGGCGAAGGTCTGGGTGTTGTCCCGCGCACGGGCCAAAGCCTCTGCTACGACGCCGCCGGCAAAGTCATTTCATGCGTTGGTTCCGGCCAGGACGGTGAATGGCATGTCGGCGCCGCATGGCCTGAGCCCCGCTTCGAAATCCTTCATGCCGGCGTGCTGGATCGCCTCACCCGACTGCTCTGGCGCCGCAGCGCGAACCTGACGGCGCAACCGGTGGTCTGGCGCGAGGCATTGGCCGCAGTGGGCGAACTTAACCAGAAAAGCGAGGGCATTGCCTGGCGGCTGCCAACGATCAACGAACTGGAATCGCTAGTGGACTGTGCCGTTCACAGCCCGGCCTTGCCATCCAGGCATCCTTTCGCCGATGTGCAGGACATTTACTGGTCGTCTACCACCAGCCTGTTCGAGCCTGATTGGGCCTGGGCCTTGTATCTGGAAAAAGGTGCAACAGGTATCGGACAAAAGCGGTTCGCACAATTTTCGGTATGGGCCGTGGCAACGTTCGATTGAATATGGCCATGCCAAGGACGAAAAACGCCGGGTGACTACCCGCCCATGCCATCGGAAAGTATCCAGGACTGCCGATCTTCTTCAGTACAAGCGTCATTCAGACACAGAAATTTTGTTCCTTTGTCTTCAAGTGATGCGAGATTCGTATCGGGTTCGTCGAAGCCCTCAGCTTCCGTAAAGATGAAGTGAAACGCATCGGCGACCTGCAGTTCCAGCATTCCTTCGTTGCTTTCTCCATAAACATGCCAACGGTCCCCCGTCCCTCCAGGAATTTCGGGAGCGAACTTTCCAGTCCTGTCATCCTTCCAGGCGACGATCACGGGCGTCTTCAGTATCTCGTCGGCTTTCCCCACAGCCGTCAGGCGCGCCTGCGTAAAGTTCATAGGGATATCTTGATCAGGTAATTTGATGGTCTGCATTTTTAGGCCTCTTTATGAAGATAAAGTAAGTTTTTATTGCATGACACTCTGACGAGGCGCCAGCCAGGCTGCCCCGTACAATTAATTGACTGTGCCGACCGTCACTTGTTCCAGTATCGTTCCGGCACTTTTTAGCGTAAATCCCGTAGGTCAGCGATGCCGCCATGAGCCCATCGATGCGGCTCTGGACTTCCCCCGAGTTCCGGCTTTTCCTTCGCGGATCGCTTCGGCGTGACCGAGGGCGCGACGCCGACTGTGTTTGCGCGCATCGTCAAACACCCGGCCTTTCCGGGCGATGCGGATCCCGAGCCAACAGCCGGTACCCTGCCGTCAGCACAACGCCGAATACGAGATGGGTCAACAGGGTCACCCAGTCGCGAGCTACTTCGAACCAGGGGAACAGCAGCGTGAATCCGTACAGATTGATTACGTATAGGGTCAGACCGTATAGGGCACCGGCAAACGGAACTGAGCCGTTGCCCAGACGACTGACCCAGTGAGCCGCGATCAGGGCATAAAGAACTGACAGAAGAAAGTGGATCAGCGTGGCGACAAGCAGGATATTCCACTGCGGCGTCGAGGGCGGAGGGAGGACTTCAATACCCATGACCAGGGCGGCGGCCAGGCGTGCATCCCGGAAAAGGGTTTCGGGGAGCGGCATTCCAGCCAGCCACCACATGGCGATCTGTGCCACGGTGGCAATCACCCCGGCGCCGAGGCCGGCAACCACTGCCATCACCGGATCAATACGTCCGTGCGCTGGTCCTGGCGGGACGGTTTCCGCCGTCATGCTTCTGCCATCAAGTCGATGCTCCGGGTTCCCCCGCCACCGGGTGCTGCGGACATGCCACCCGTAATGGACGACGCTGGCCGTGCCCTCGTTGTTTACATGCGCCCCAGGTCCTGAATCGCATCCACCACCATGCCGGTGCCGATCGCAATCAGCAGGATATCGCTGGCCACCCGCACGTACTTGTGGCCGGAAGGCGGGACCCCCAGGCTGACCACCACGCGCGGCGGCAAATCGTAGTAGATCACATCCCGCGGCAGTGGCCGGCCCCGCTGCCATTTCTTGGCCTGGCCGGGCGGCATGCAGCCGTTGTGCTTTTTCGCCAGCCCCGGCGGGCAGCGGCCGTGCCGGAAGCTTTCCTCGTAATAATCACGCACCACCGTGCGCTGATGGTCGTTGAAATGGATGCTGACCCTTACGTCGCCACCGTAATCGCCCCGGCGGCCATCCCTGTAGTCGCCCCGGCGGTCATCATCCCTGTAGTCGCCGCGGCGGTCGCCCTGCCGATCGTCGCCGCGTGAGCCCTGGGCGCTTTTGTCCGGTTTGCCATTGCCCGCCCATTCCGGCTTTTCGGCCAGAGCCGGGCTGGCAGCGAAGATTCCGGTCAGCAACAAGGCCAGGACAAATTGTCTTTGCAAGGGTGTTCGCATATTTTCTCCGCTCAACAAGGTCTGTGGATTATCCGCCGCAGCGGCTGCCCCGTTTGAAGCCGGGCCAGCACTTGGCATACTAAAACACCTGCGCGGGGAACGGCCACCTGTTTTTGTAGACGTGGGCGCGACACGCCGGCTGGCCGCGAACTCCTGCCGACAGCTGCTGGATCAGCCACGCTACCGCGCCGGCGACCGCCAGGCAAATCAGGCAGGCGAAAACGATCTTTGCGAATTTCGGCATCGGCTCGGCTGGCGATTGCCATTTGCTATTTGGCAGCGCCAACTGGATAACCCACCGATTGCGCGAGGACGACGCGCTGATGGCGCCCCAGCCCCAGGGCGGCGCCCAGTGCCTCGCGGTCGACCAGGCCGCGCACCACCACCGCCAAGCCGGCCGACGCGCAATACAGATACACGTTCTGGGCGACGAAGCCGGCGTCGGCCGCGCTGTAGAACATCTTGTCCTCGACGCCGGCCCCGCTCATCCGGTCGAAGTCCGCCACGTACACCAGGTTCACCGGCGCGGTCACCACAAAATCCTGTGCGCCGGTCAGATGGCGGATGTCGCCGGCCGCCACTTTGATCAGTGCGTGCGCCGGCGGATCGTAGCGATACGCACCGTCTGCAGTCGTCACATACACGTCGATCTCGCGCCAGTCGCGCGCGGAGGGCGCGGTGCGCTGGCCCGAATCCGGCCGGTTCACCCCGTTTGCCGCCCACAGCAGGTTCGACAGCAGCTGCGGCGGCAGCGGCTGGCCGCCAAACGCCCGCGTCGAATGCCGCGCCTGCAATGCCTGCATCAACGGCATGCCGCCTGCCGTCTCGGGCGGCAGCAGCCTGGTCGTGCCGGTTTCCTGTGCCATTCCGCTTCCCGTCATGCTCATCATCAATACCCCCGCGACGCGCCACCATTCCATGCCGGTTTCTCCCTTGCAAAGAACGAACGAACCCTATCAATCTAGACTCGCCGCCCGCCGGAGCAAGCCCTCGTCCGGGCTGGCTGTCGCGCTTACAAGGCCTTCATGCTGCGGATCACCCCGACCGCGACGCCTTCGATGGCCAGTTCCTGGCGCTTGAGGTCGACCACTATAGGCGCGAAATCGGGATTTTCCGGCAGCAGCTGCACGATGTGGCCGCGCTTGTGGAAACGTTTCACCGTGACCTCGTCGCCGATCCGCGCCACCACCACCTGCCCGGCCCTGGCCTCGGCGTTGCGATGCACCGCGAGCAGATCGCCGTCGAGAATCCCGGCGTCCTTCATGCTCATGCCGCTCACCTTGAGCAGATAGTCCGCGCGCGGCGAGAACATGGCGGCGTCGAGCTGGTAGTGCCGCTCGATGTTCTCCTGCGCCAGGATCGGGCTGCCCGCCGCCACCCGACCGACGAGCGGCAGACCGCCGCCCCCCGGCAGCCGGATGCCGCGCGACGCCCCCGGCAGCAACTCCAGCACGCCTTTTTTCGCCAGCACCTTGAGATGCGCCTCGGCCGCGTTCGGCGAACTGAAGCCGAAGTGCTGTGCAATCTCGGCGCGCGTCGGCGGCAGGCCGGTGGTCTCTATCCACTCCCGGATGAGGTTGAAAATTTCTTCCTGGCGACGGGTCAGGTCTCGCATGGGGCTTCCCTCAAATACTGTATGTATTTACAGTTGTATTTGTATACAGTATAAATGCCGGACCCGTTAAACGCCACTGCGCGATGGCCCCGCCTCCGCGCAGCCAGCAGGAGAAACTTCGTGATGAAACTCGGAAAGATCAGCCCCCTCGCCTTCAGCCGCATGAAGCAGCGCGGGATTTCCATTGCCGCCCTCGACGACCTGCTCGCCCGTGGCCAGGTCGAAAAGCAGTTCGACGGCGCGCAGGTGGTGTACCTCGACAGCCCTGCTCCCGGGCCGGCCTGGGCCGGCCGCCCCAAGCCCCGGCTTTACGCGGTGGTGGATGCGGCTGGTGAAGTACTGACGGTGGAGAAGCGGGTACGACTGCGGGAGTAGGTCGCGCCGGCACGCGCGAAACGACAGCGCGGCAGGCCCTGCCTCATCCGGGTTGGGCTCATGGGCGGTACTATTAGCCCTTTGCTTCGAACTACGCTGCGTGCAGCCGTACCGATGAACCCGCTGGCCAATGACATTCCCATCCCGTTCCCGGAAAGCCCGGATGCCGGACGCGCCCCGGCCCCCCTCCCCTTGAAGATCCCTGCCACCCCCTGCCTGCTGGATTGCATCGCGCGCCATCAAGCCGGCCTGGCCGATCCGGGCAGGCCGCAGGACCTCCCCCTCTCGCCCGACGCGGCCACGCTCGACGCCCTCATCGAGCGCTACGAGCAGTGCTATCCCTTGCTGGAGCAGGCCATGTGGTCAGGCGATGGAGATTTTCATGCGCTGCTGGCGAGCTACCAGGCCCTGTTCCGCGAACAGGAATCGCTGATCCAGCTGCGTGCCCGCAACGCTGATTCCAGCGATGAACGTCATCACTTCATTATCGCCATCCCGGTGGCGGACCGTCCGCCACACCTGCGGGCCTGCCTCGAAAGCATTCACCAGGTCTGCGCGCTGTTCAACTACGGCGGCCAAACGGCAGGCGTGTGGGACAAGGTCCAGGTCATCGTCAGCGAGGACAGCCGCGACGAAGCCAACATCCGCCGCCACCAGGCGCTGGTAGAGGAATACCGGCAGAAAGGCCTGCGGGTCGTTCATTTCGGGCTGGACGAGCAATACGCGCTGCTGCACGCCCTGCCGCCGCAACAGCGCGAACGGCTCGGCCACCTGCTCACCACCCAGCCGCGCGACCGGTTTTATCTCAAGGGCCAGGCCGCCAACCGCAACCTCAGCTATCTGAAATTTCTGCAGCTCACCGAAAACAGGCGCAACACCTTGTATTACCTGGTGGACAGCGACCAGTCCCTGTGCGTGAACCGGCAGACCGGCTCCGGCGAAGAGGCGGTCTACGCGCTGAATTATTTCCACGCCATCGACCGGATCTTCCGCACCACCGGCACCCTGATGCTCACCGGCAAGATGGTCGGCGACCCGCCGGTGTCGCCTTCGGTGATGGCGGCGAATTTTCTCGACGACATGAGCGCCTTCTTCACCCGCCTGGCCGGCCTGCGCGGCAGGGAGCCCTGCCAGTTTCACGGCCAGCCGCTGCAAAAAACCGGTGATGCCGCCTATCACGACATGGCCAGGCTGTTCGGTTTCGAAAATACCCCTGCCACCTATCCCTATCCATGCCGCCTGCAAGGCGACCACGACCACGCCGCCTGCCTTGCCGATTTGGCCCGGCGGCTCAACGCCTTCTTCTTCGGCGAGCACCTCACACGCAAGACCTGGTTTGCTTATGGCAAGGGTTTCAGCCAGCTCAGCCCCGCGCGGACGGTCTACCCCGGCAACACCATCGTCAACTACGCCGGACTCAAATACATCATCCCCTTCGGCCACCTGCGCCTGCGCATGTCCGGTCCCACTGCCGGGCGGCTGATCGCCGCCGAGATCGGGGAACGCTTCGCCTCGTTCAACATGCCCAACCTGCACCGGCGCACCACCGAGGCGGGATTGGACGACGACTTCCGCCCCGGCGTGGAACTGGCGCAGCAGACCATCGATTTATCCAGCGAATTCGAGCGCCAGTTCTTTGGCGACCTGATGCTGTTTTCGACCGAAGAACTGGTCAGGCGGGCGGACGTGAACCAGCCCTTTGCCCAGGGCTTGATCGAAGAAATCCTCGATCGGAAAGAAGCCGAACTGCTGGCGTTGTACCAGCAAAAACACGACGCCATCGTCGGCAGGAACCGGCAGCTGAACGAACTCGTGTTCAACGCCGGGCATTGGTGGCTGGGGGCTGCCGCGCTGACCGATGCGCTGCGGCAGGTGCGCGCCTTCATCGACAACATCGACCGCAATTTTGGGGCGCACGCGCAGGCCTGGCGCCAGATCCAGTCCGCCGGGCACCGCACCGAACGCCGCCGCCAGATCGTCGAGGCCTTGATGAATTACCGGGCCGAACGCGATGCCTGGGACCGCCTGTTCTGACAGCCACCCATCAAAGGCAAACGGAATCCGCCGCCCCCGCAATCAGCTGCGCCCGGCATTCCCGGTAAACCTTTCGCGCCCTTTCCAGCACGTCCTGCGGGATCGCCATTTCCGAGTAATCGCTGCGGGTCCGGTCGATCCGCCCGCTGCGCAGTCGCGCTGACGCATCCCCCTTGCGCGCCTTCCCCGTATGGCCGAATACCTCATAGCGCTCGCTCAATGGCGAATCCAGCTGCAGCCACGCCGCCAGCCCGGGCAGCAGCCGCTCCGGCGCGTGCTGCCACAGTTCCGCATCGAAATAGAAGTAAGGCCAATCGGTCATACGGCAGAAATCCACGAGCGCCTGCACCCGTTCCACGTAGTACTTCGCCGCCTCGACCGGCGAGGCGTACAGGTCCGGGTCGGGCTTTTGCCGGAACAGATGCACGATGCTCTTGATCGTGTGCTCCGGCTCAGCCAGGGCGACGAGGATCTTGATGTCGGCCGGGCCAAGCCGCCCGGGCTTCAGCCGGTAATCGTTGTGCAGCAGCTTGTCGAACAGGTAGCGGCTGTTTTTCTTCAGCGCACCATCCTGCTGCAACGCCTCCCGCTGCCGGTCCAGCGCGGACACATCCTCATAGCTCATGTGCATTTCGTAGTAGCCGTTGATCTGCGGGTGCGAGCCGAGGATGTGCCCCGCCAGACTGGTGTAGGCGCGCATGTGGCTCAGCAGGAAGATTCGGGCGTAGGGGCCAGGCGAAGCGCTCATTGTTTCAATTCGTCGTGGTCGTTCGTCAGCATTCTCATTTCAAGAATTGGGAATAACCGAAAACTCCAGAAGTTTCGCTATTCGCGAATGGAGAATACAGCTCCCCCGGGATCAGGAGACAAGCACACCCAGAAAAAACGACAAACCCGGAATCTAGCCGGGCTTGTCGTTGAAAAAGAGCAGTCAAGCTGCTTTTTTGAGGGCGCTGGTAGCGTATTCCGCTTGCTTGCGCCGAGCACTTCAACGCCGGGCACTTTACCGTTCTCGTCAAAGTCCGGAATCATTCCAGCTGCGCTTCCTCTGACTCAATGGTTTCGCTTCGTTGAGCCGAATGTACAGCGCATCCACCTGGGGGGCGTAGTCGAATCTTATCGTTTGGATGTCACTTTCCTGGAACTGATACTTGGCCACGCTGCTGTTCCATCAGCGCTTTTGCCTGCGCCTTCGTCTTTACGGATACAGCAGGTTTGCAGCCTTCGATCCACATGGGGGTTTGCACGGCCTTGATGACTTTCCTGTTGTCAGGCCGGGCGCGTGCCCCTGCAAGCCGGATATTGAGAACACCCCCAGAACGCATTGCCCTGATTCCCTCCACGCTTGGCGATGCGCTTGACCATCGGGCTTTGGCAGACCGGGCAGGCCGGTGCATCTTCAGGCTCGACAGCCGGGGCGGCTGAGGCAACCTTGCTTGGCGCGCTCACCCCGCGAATCAGCGCATGCAGCGCCTCCCCATCCATCAGCTCGATGTTGCGGCCCACAGCAAAAGCGCGTGCGTCGTTCGTGAATACTCCCGACGTCACCACAAAGCCGCCGGTCGCGCCTTTTGCCGCCATCACCCCGTAGAGTTCGCGCACGGTGGTCACACCCACCTTGTAGGCCTTCCACTGCTTGCACTGCACCAGCAAAGTCTCGCCGCCCTTTTTCAGCACCAGATCGATTCCGCCATCGGCCCCGCCGCCACCGGTCTCGTTCACAGAATAGCCCTTGCGCCGGAAGGCCTCGCCCACCAAAGCCTCGAACTGCTGCCAGCTCATGTCGTTGAGCACGCTCCGAACCGGGCTTGTCGCCACCTGCTCATGCAAGGCCCGGCGTTTGGCCCTGCCATAGGCCGATATCGCCGCACCGACGAGGAAAGTAAATGGCAGCAGATATTGGCCGAACACGGCGAGCGACTGAAGAACCGAGCTCACGACGGACTTCCCCATCTGGCCGGGCTGGGAGACGATCGTCACTTCCGTGTTCGCCACGCCGTGCAGCCATACATACGCGCCCGCCGCGAGTGCCACGCCCACCCACCAGGGCAGCTTGCTGGTGGTTTCGATCAAGACTTCAAAGAGATTTTGTTTGCGACGTGCCAATTGATGTTTCCTGATGATGAGTAAATTTGTAGGTCAGCACCACGACACGGCGAATCCGGCAGGCGCTCATCGTGCGGCCTCCTGTATCTGCCGCGTGATCTCCACGGTCCTCACGCTCACCGTCGCCACCCGCATCATGAGGTCGATCACCTTGTCCTTGTAATCGGCGAAGCGGTAAGTGTCGAATTTCTCGCGGATGGTGGGGTCCTTGGGTTTCTTTTCCTTGTACTGGTCGAGTATCCATTCCAGCGCCGAGCGGTTGCCGAGCTTGTAATCCCACGCCTCGTGCGGAATGCCAGACAGGGTGGTTTCGCTGTCGAGCACGATGCGGCCGGCGTCCTTGTCGGCCTTCAGCATCGCCTTGGGCGCCTGGCCAGCGGCGCGGGCTTTCTCGTCGGGAATGTCGGTGCGCGTCAGCGCGCAGGGTTCGACCGATTCGTAGCCGATGTGCCAGTCCATCAACGCCCTGCCCCACTCGGCCCATTGCCAGAAGTTGGCGTAGAACGGGATGCGTGGAAATTCACGCTTCAGGTTCTGCGCGTATTTCTCGCGGTAGACCGGATCGTGCAGCACCGCGTAGCAGTAGTGGAAGATAGCTTCCCGGGTGATCTTGCGGGCGGTCTTGCCGGTGCCGGTTTCGGGTTTGTAGTGCTCGGTGAACTGCTTCAAGGCCCAATCGGTGATGTTATCAACTCGGCTTCCAGCTTCGTCGACCCTTTGAATGGGTAATGCCACTGCCGCCGCTGCGGCACCAACAAAGTGATAGTCGAAGACCTTGTCCAATGCCTGGACCATAAAAGGCTTCTGTGAGCCGGCGTCAGTGAACGCGATACAAGGGTTCACTGCAGAGCCTTCCGCACCGAATAGCCGTGTGGTCATGTACTGCATTTCGTTGAGCCGTGTATCAAAGTACATGTGCTTTTTGATAAAGGGCCTGTATTGGGCTGAGACGCAACGTGATTCGCCAAACTCGTATTTGACCCCCGCCTTCAAGTCATTCTTGACGGCCCGTGACCATTTGATTGAACCATTAAGATGCTCAGCAAGCCCTTCTCGGTCATGGTTGGCATTCAAGCGGTGGACGTCTGCGTTGTATGAGTTAATCAGCCATTGAATTTTAGTTTGTAACCTTTCACGAGAATCGTCGTACACCCACTCGTCGCGAGAGGTGACAACCCCGAGCGAGAACATCTTGAATATCGCTCTATCCTTCGTTGTTGTCTTCGACGCTTTAGTCCCTTTGCTCGCCAAGGGAATCAGTGACTCGAAGTCGTTGCTGGTGAGGTTGATCCAGTTGTGCTTCGCGTCCGGCACCACTTCCTCGAACGCCATGTCGCTGATCCGGGCGTTGTGCAGAAAGGTCAGCTTCTCCACCGCCGTCTCCATCTCCGGTCGCCGCGCGTAGAAGATCCGGCAGCCCTTCTGCTTCGCGCGCTTGACCATGAAGCTGATGGCGACGCCGGTCTGGATGCCGAAGACGTTGTGGGTCGTGCCCGATAGCTTCGGATTCGCACGCACGTCGCCGCCGAGGTCGACGATGCGGATTTCGTTGAATTCCTTTTCCGCGATGGCGCGAAAGCCGTCGAAGGTGCGGCTGTCGATGAAGCTGCGGTTGGTGATGAAGGCGAGCACACCGTTTTCGTCCAGCCGGTCGGCCGCCCAGCGGAAGAAGCGCGAATACATGTCGTACACCTTGGTCTTCTGCGCGGTGCTGGCGGCGATGTAGGTTTCCTTGATGCGCTTGTCGATCTCGGGGTATTCGCGGTTCTTGTTGTTCTCGTTCTCGTTGAGCTGGTTGGCGTTGTAGGGCGGGTTGCCGATGATGACGCTGATGCGGCGGCTGTTCTGCACGCGGATGCGCTTGACGTTGTCGTCGGACACCGAGCCGAACAGGTCGTCCATGTGGCCGGCGTGCTTGCGCAGCGCGTAGGTGTTGTCGAGCGTGTCGACGAAGCACAGGCCGGGGAATTCCTCGTAGTTGTCCATCGCCTGCGCATAGGTCGCCTCGATGTTCAGGTTGGCGACGTAGTACGGCAGGATTGCGACTTCGTTGGCGTGCAGCTCGTGCCGGTACTTGTGCCTGAGCTTGGCGGGCTGGCCGCGGAAGTGCTCGATCAGCTCGCAGACGAAGGTGCCGGTGCCGGTGGCCGGGTCGAGGATATGGACGTCCTTGTCGACAAGGTTGCGCTTGAAGTGGTGTTCGCACAGCCAGTCGGCGCTTTCGATCATGAAGCGAACGATCTCATTGGGCGTGTACACCACGCCCAGCCGGTCGGCGGCCTTGGGGTTGTAGACCTTGTAGAAGTTCTCGTAGATGGATTTGAGGAAGGCCTGCTTTTCGTGATGCGTGGCGATCTCGGCTGCCGCCTTGCGGATGGCGGTGTAGTAGAGCGCCAGCCCCTTGAGCGTCTGATGCTTGGTGTTGCCGGTGAAGAAGGTGGATTCGAGCTTGTGCAGCTCGCGCGCGATGTTGTTGTCCTCGTGATAGTTGGTGCCGGGGAACACGGCTGCGAACACTTCGCCGGTAAGGATGTGCTGGATCAGCATTTCGCGCACATCCGCCTCGATGAGGCTGGGATTAATCGCTTCCTGCGCGTGCTTGAGAAACTCACCTGCCGCCTTGTGGAATGCGGTTTCGTCCTTAAGTGCCTGCACGATCATGGCGCGCAGCGATTCGAGCACCGCGGGCAGGTCGATCTTGAATTGCTCGACGGCCTTGCGGAAGGCTTCGATCTCCGGCCGTTCGTACCCAAAAAACAGCTTGAGCAGCTTTTCCAGTTGCGCCACATCCTCGACGCCGCAGCGCATGACTTCCTCGCCGTGCTGGATCAGCACGACCTGGGTGGAGTCATCGAAGATGATGTTGGTCTTGGGATAGCCACGCTTGAATTTGTGGGCGATCTCGGCGTCGAGGTCGTCCTTCTCATCCTTGGCCTCCCAGTAGCCGAAGGGAACACGCAGAGTGTGGAGCAGCGCGCCGTCCACATAGCGGCGTTCCTTGGTTTTGGTTTCCAACTCGTACTCGGGGATGAAGGTGAGGTCGAGCGACCTGCCCCAGGCCTTGAGCAAATCCTTGAACGCTTCACGTAGTACAGACTCGCGATGCGTGCCCGATACTTTTCTGAGCGTCGCAAGTTCGCCGAGGTATTTGTTAATTAGTAGCTGGCTCAACGCCTCTCCCCCACCGAATTCAAAGATTCAGGTTTTTGTTGGAGGCGAATCCGCGACCCCCTGTCTTTGTTATCAGGGGGATTCTCGCATAGGTCGTCAGGTTATCGACTGGACATGATCACCCCAGCGGCGAAGGCGGCTGCCAGATCCCATCCCACGCCGCCTGCGCCGACATCCTCATCCGCTCGGGCAGCGTCAGCTTCCTCTGATAGCTCACCTGCAGCACCCTCCCCCGCTTACACGCGGCGCGGACGATCTCGTCGCTGGTCGCGAGTTCGTCGACCAGCCCCAGCTCCAGCGCCTGGCTGCCGAGCCAGGCTTCGCCGGTAGCGACCTTGTCCATGTCGAGCTGGCGGCGCTCGTGCACGAAGGCGCGGAAGCGCGCGTGGATTTCCTCCAGTTCCTCGCGCAGCTTGGCGCGGCCGGCTTCGGTGTTCTCGCCGAACACGGTGACGGTGCGCTTGTACTGGCCGGCGGTGAACTGTTCCCAGTCAATGTCGCGCGCCTGCAGCCAGCGGTGGAAGTTGGGCAGCTGCGCGATGACGCCGATGGAGCCGACGAGCGCGAACGGCGAGGCGACGATCTTGTCGGCGGCGACGGCCATGAGGTAGCCGCCGCTGGCGGCGACGGTGTCGACCATCACGGTGAGCGGCAGTTTGGCGTCGCGCAGCCGCAGCAGCTGGGCGGCGGCGAGGCCGTAGCGGTTGACCATGCCGCCGGGGCTTTCCAGTCGCAGCAGCACGGCGTCGCCCGGCTTGGCGACCTGCAGGATGGCGGTGATTTCCTCGCGCAGCGCGACGAAGGCGGAGGCGCGGATGTCGCCCTTGAAGTCGATGAGATAGCTGCACGGCCCGGCTTCCCCCTGCTGCTGCCGGGCCTTGCGCTCAGCCTTGCGCCGCTTCGCCAGGTTTTTGAAAACCTTCTTCGACAGCCGCACCGCCTCGATGCGGTCGCCGGCGGCTTCGAGCTGGCGGTTGATGTCGGTGACCTGGATTTCGCCGAGGTGCCTGCCCTTGCGGCGCGCCAGCGCGACCAGCCCGGCAGCGAGCGCAATGGCGGCCAGCACCAGGGTGGCGACCTCGGCCAGGAACAGCGCGTAGTGCGCGGCGAACTCGTTCATCCCGGGATGCGCTGCGCGCTGGAACCGCTGTCGGCCTGGGTGATGCTGAGGATGGTTTTCATGGCGGACTCCTCGTGGGTGCGTTGACGGGCTGATTCAGTGTAGCAATGGGGGCAGGAAAGCGCGGGACCAGGACGTCCCCTTGTCAGGGCTTCGACGGGCCCAGTCCGAACGCTGGCCAGGTTCGGTGGATTGTTGGGATGTACGTCGATTTCAGCCGCCCTGCCCTCACAGCACCTGATTGACCTCGAACACCACATCGATGCCCTGCCCGTTCCAGTGATATTCCAGATAGGCGGCGTGCAGGCAGTTTTTCACGATGCCGGTGCGCAGGGCAGCGAGGCATTCGCCGCCGGGGTGGCGCACCGAGGGGTACACGATGCCGAGCGCGCCTGCGGCCCGCAGGGTGCGGCCGATGCCCTGGGCGTAGGCGTAGTCGTCGGGGTCGACGATGCGGGGGTCGCGCTGGCTGGCCTCACGCAGGTCGGCTGCCTGGCCCTTCGCTTCCACGCTGTAGAGCCGCATTGACAGGCGCATCGGCGGCTCGGCGGTGGCCTGCATGAACAAAGTGGAGTGGTAGCGGGTTTCGGCGATGGCGGTGTCGCGCTTGCGGGCGCAGTAGAAGACGCCGTAACGGCCGTCGCTGAAGCGGCTGCCGTGCGGGTTGAGATGGGTGAAGGCGGCCATGATGCAGGTGCTGCCGGGGCCGAACAGCCTTTCGCCGGGCGGGACCAGGCTGATCTCGCCGACTTCGTCGCGGATGCGGTCGTTGGTCATGGCCTCCAGTGCATAGAGGGCATCGAAATCCTCGGTACGGGCGACGCGCTCGAACAGGCCGACCGCAGGATAACGGCTGGGAATGACGCGAAAGGCGGGATTCCAGTTCAGCCGCGCGGTCGGATAATTCAAGCCCAGCCGCCCCGCCGTGCGTCGAGATACTGGCGCACCGCGACCAGGTCGGCGACGTTGCCGCCGAGCATGCGCTCGAGCGCGCTCTTGCCGCCGAAAAGCGGCGCGCTGTTGGGCTTTTTCACCCAGGCGTCGGCGGCATCGGTGGCTGGCAACAGGATCTGCAGCGCCTTGTAGATGCCCAGGATGTAGGACAGGCGCTCGAGCGTGTCGCGCTTGAGGTCGGCGGACTCGGGGGCGGACTTCCATTTGAAGAAGGTCGAACGGCCGGGCGCGCCCAGCAGCACCATTTGCGCATCGGCGTTCAGGCCCCAGTCGCGCGCGATGTTGAAGAACGCGCGCAGGCCGGCGGCGGACAGTTCACGGTTGCTCGGTTTGCTCTGGAGCTTGGCGGCATTGGCTGTGCTTCGCATCACGCCTCCACGTAAGTATCGTTTCAAACTCGTGACGTTAACTTAGTCCATTTATGGACTTTTTGCAACGTCGGGGCGGATAAGCGTATCGGCTTGCCGAGGACGGGTGCGGATGATGCCTGGCAGAAGATCCCGGGCTTTAATCTTTTTAAGCACGGTGTCGCGATGAATCGGATCGGTATTGTGACTTCATCGTAAGGCGAGCCCTGCGCTCCGCTCCCTCGTCGTTGCGCGCTACTTCCCCGTCTCCTCATCGAGCTTCTTCAGATGCGCCAGTTTCTCGGCGATCTTGCCTTCGAGTCCGCGCGGCGTAGGCGCGTAGAACTGCTGCTCCTGCAAGTCGTCGGGGAAGTAGCGTTCGCCGGCGGCGTAGGCCTCGGGCTCGTCATGGGCGTAGCGGTAGGCGCGACCGTAGCCGAGTTCCTTCATCAGTTTGGTGGGGGCATTGCGCAGGTGGATGGGGACGTCGTTGGAGGGGTGGGACTGCACGAAGGCGCGTGCGGCGTTGTAGGCGACGTAGGCGGCGTTGCTCTTGGGCGCGCAGGCGAGGTAGAGGCAGGCTTCGGCCAGCGCGAGCTCGCCTTCGGGTGAGCCCAGTCTTTCGTAGGTTTCGACCGCGTCCAGGGCCAATCTCAACGCGCGCGGGTCGGCCAGGCCGATATCCTCGGAAGCCATGCGGATCAGCCGCCGGCCGAGGTAGCGCGGGTCGGCGCCGCCGTCGAACATGCGCACCAGCCAGTACAGCGCCGCATCCGGGTCGCTGCCGCGCACGCTCTTGTGCAGCGCGGAAATCTGGTCGTAGAAGGCCTCGCCGCCCTTGTCGAAGCGGCGCAGCGACTGCGCCAGCGCATTTTCAACGAAGGCGGCATCGACTTCCCCGGCATCGGAAGTGCGCGCGGCGGTGTCGAGCTGTTCCAGCAGGTTCAACAGCTTGCGGGCGTCGCCATCGGCGTAGGCGGCCAGGAGCTTGTCGACGCCCTCGCCCAGTTTCAGCCCCGGCAGTTCTTTCAAGGCGCGCTGCATCAGCTGACTGAGTTCGTCGGGCGTGAGCGATTTCAGCACGTAGACCTGGGCGCGCGACAGCAGCGCGCCGACGACTTCGAACGAAGGGTTTTCGGTGGTGGCGCCGATGAAAGTGAAGAGGCCGGATTCGACGTGCGGCAAAAACGCGTCCTGTTGCGACTTGTTGAAGCGATGCACTTCGTCGACGAACAGGATGGTGGTGCGACCGGTGCTCTGGTTCATGCGCGCGCGCTCGACCGCTTCGCGGATGTCCTTGACGCCGGAGAGCACGGCGGAAATAGCGATGAAGTCGGCACCGAAGGCCTGCGCTGTGAGCCGCGCCAGCGTCGTCTTGCCGACGCCCGGCGGCCCCCACAGGATCATCGAATGCAGCTTGCCGGAATCGAAGGCGAGCCTGAGCGGCTTGCCGGGGCCGAGCAGATGGGTCTGGCCGACGACATCGGCCAGCGTGTGCGGGCGCAGGCGCTCGGCCAGCGGCGCGCGCGGATCGTCGCGCGCCGGCCCGGACGCGGCAGCGGGGAAAAGGTCGTCAGTCGCCAATGATGTCGGCGCCCTTCGGCGGAGTGAACGTGAAGCGCGACGGTGCAATGGACGGGTTGCGCACCATGCGCGACAGCTTGAGCGTGGTGCGCTGGCCGAAGAAGTCGAACAGCTCCATCTGCACCAGCACGTCGCCCTTGAAGCCCATGCGGATGCGTTCGAAGCTGGTGTCCCTGGTTTTTGGCGTGGCTTCCAGCCATTCCAGGCCGTCGGCCACGCCGGCGTTCTTCAGGGCGAAGTATTTTTCGATGGCGTTGTCGCCTGCCAGCAGCGCGGCGGGGGTTCCGGCGATAACGTCGCCGAGCGACTTGACCGTGACCTGTTCCAGATCGGCGTCGTACAACCACAGCTTGACGCCGTCGCCGACGATCACCTGCTCGTACGGCGTGCTGTAGTCCCAGCGGAACTTGCCGGGACGGGCGAACGCCATCTTGCCGCTGGCCTGCTGGGTGACGCGGCCGGACTTGTCGGCGACGGTCTGGCTGAAGTCGGCCTCGGCGGTCCGGGCGCCGGCAATAAAGGCCTGCAGGCGTTCGACGCCGCCGGCGTGAGTCATCATGGGCAGCGCGAGGGCACAGGCCGCAATCAACTGTTTCAAGCGCAATGGTTTCAAGCCGGGTTCTCCAAAGGGGTACTGCTTTCAGGCGGTCGAAACGTCCGCAGGTTCCCGCCAAAACAAAACCGCCCTGCACTATATCGTGCAGGGCGGTCAGGGGTGAAGCCCGGGTGTTCAGCCAATCAGCGGAACGATCAGCAGCGCCACGATGTTGATGATCTTGATCAGCGGGTTGACGGCCGGGCCGGCGGTGTCCTTGTAGGGATCGCCCACGGTATCGCCGGTGACGGCGGCCTTGTGCGCCTCGCTGCCCTTGCCACCGAAGTTGCCTTCTTCAATGTACTTCTTGGCGTTGTCCCACGCGCCACCGCCGGTGGTCATCGAGATGGCGACGAAAATGCCGGTGACGATGGTGCCGACCAGCACGCCGCCGAGCGCCTGCGCGCCGAGCGTCAGACCGACGATCACGGGAACGGCGACCGGCAGCAGCGACGGAATGATCATTTCCTTGATCGCGGCCTTGGTCAGCATGTCGACGCAGGTGCCATATTCCGGCTTGGCCGTGCCTTCCATGATGCCGGGGATGCTCTTGAACTGGCGGCGCACTTCCACCACCACCGAACCTGCGGCCCGGCCGACTGCCTCCATGCCCATGGCGCCGAACAGGTAAGGCACCATGCCGCCGATGAAGAGACCAATGATGACCATGTGGTTGGACAGGTCGAAGGTCAGAATCTGGCCGCCGGCGGTCAGGGCGTGAGTGTAGTCGGCGAACAGCACCAGGGCGGCGAGACCGGCAGAACCGATGGCATAACCCTTGGTGACGGCCTTGGTGGTGTTGCCCACGGCGTCGAGCGGATCGGTGATGTTGCGGATGGCGTCCGGCAACCCGGCCATTTCGGCGATGCCGCCGGCGTTGTCGGTGATCGGGCCGTAGGCGTCGAGCGCGACGATGATGCCGGCCATCGACAGCATGGAGGTGGCGGCGATGGCGATGCCGTACAGGCCGCCCAGTTCATAGGCGCCCCAGATGGCTGCACAGACGGCCAGCACGGGAGCGGCGGTGGACTTCATCGACACGCCGAGGCCGGCGATCACGTTGGTGCCGTGGCCGGTGGTGGAGGCCTGCGCAATGTGACGCACCGGGTTGAACTCGGTCGCGGTGTAGTACTCGGTGATCCACACCATGGCAGCGGTCAATGCAAGACCGATCAGGCTGGCGAGATACAGGTTCATCGACGAAACCAGTTGGCCATCGATCATCACGCCCTCGCCCAGCATCCAGGTGGTGATGGGGTAGAACGCGATGGCCGCGAGCACGCCCGACACGATCAGGCCACGATACAGCGCGTTCATGATCTTGCCGCCTTCGCGCGCCTTGACGAAATAGGTGCCGATGATGGAGGCAATGATCGAGAAGCCGCCCAGCACCAGCGGATAGATCACCGCTTCGGGGGAACCGGTGATCATCAGGCCACCCAGCAGCATGGTCGCGATGATGGTCACGGCGTAGGTCTCGAACAGGTCGGCCGCCATGCCGGCGCAGTCGCCGACGTTGTCACCGACGTTGTCGGCGATCACGGCCGGGTTGCGCGGGTCGTCTTCGGGAATGCCGGCTTCGACTTTGCCCACCAGGTCGGCGCCAACGTCGGCGCCCTTGGTGAAGATGCCGCCGCCGAGACGCGCGAAAATGGAAATCAGCGAACCGCCGAAGGCCAGGCCGACCAGGGCGTGGGTGGCTTTCTCGGTGGTCTCGCCCAGCCCCAGGGTGAGCACGGCATAGTAGCCGGCCACGCCGAGCAGGCCCAGGCCCACCACCAGCATGCCGGTGATGGCGCCGCCCTTGAAGGCGACGTTGAGTGCGGCGTTGAGGCCTTCAGAGGCGGCCTGTGCGGTGCGCACGTTGGCGCGCACCGAGACGTTCATGCCGATGTAGCCGGTGAGGCCGGAGAGCACGGCGCCAAGGGCAAAGCCGACTGCGGTTTGCCAGCCCAGGGTGACAAAAATCGCGATCAGCAGGATTACGCCGACAATGCCGATGGTGGTGTATTGCCGGTTCAGATAGGCGGAAGCCCCTTCCTGCACGGCCGCCGCGATCTGTCGCATTCGGTCGTTGCCGGTTGGCAGTCCCAGAATCCATTTGATGGATATGATCCCGTAGAGCAGTGCGAGTACCGCCGCCACGAGGGCAAACAGCAAACCTTCATTCATGATTTTGATCTCCTCCAAACTTTAAAAAAAAACGGCAGCACCCGCCGCCGTTCCCCCTTACCGCTACTTACCCATTGCCAGGCCGCCTTCGAAACGCGTGCCCGGTTCAAACCCGAATATCTGGTCGAGCTGCAGCTCGACGATCAATTGATCGACCGCTGCCTGCCCATGCTCGCGCTGCACTTCGGACAAGATCAGCTTGGCTGAATTGCCGTTGTAGAAGCCGCCGAAATCGGCCTGGACTTTCAGCAGTTGTTTAGCGCGGTCGAGTGTCATTGCCTTAGTGGATAGGATTCAGGCGCCAGGTTCCAGGAGTGGTGCGGGCAAAGCCCGCGCCCGAATGTATTGCGCGGCGCAGCCGCACGTCCCCTGGCCCCATGCTCATCACAGCTTGAACGTCGCCAGCTTCTTCGCCACCGCGACGTTCTTCAGCGTCACGTACACCGGCAGGCCGTCCTTGTACTTCGGATAGTCCTCGCCCTGGATCAGCGGCGTCAGATAGCGCTTGCACTTCTCCGTAATGCCGAAACCGTCCCTGGTGATGAAGTCACGCGGCATGAACTTCTCGACGTTGGCGACATCCTTCAGGTCAGCCATGCCGATCTTGTACTTGTAAGGGCTGTCGGAGAGGCGGTCGACCGTCGGCATCACCGAGTTGTGGCCCTTGATCGCCAGCTCGACGGCTTTCTTGCCCAGCTCATACGCCTGCTTCACATCCGTTTTCGAGGCGATGTGGCGTGCGGCGCGCTGCAGGTAGTCGGCGACCGCCCAGTGGAACTTGTGGCCGAGCGCGTCCTTGATCATGTTGGCGACCACCGGCGCGGCACCGCCCAGCTGCGCGTGGCCGAAGGCGTCGCGGGTGCCCTGCTCGGCGAGGAATTTGCCGTCCGGATAGTGACAGCCTTCGGAGACGACGACCGTGCAGTAACCGTGTTCCTTCACCAGCTTGTCGACGCGGGCGAGAAATTTCTTCTGGTCGAACTCGATTTCCGGGAACAGGATCACCACCGGAATGCCCTGGTCCTCGACCAGACCACCGGCGGCGGCGATCCAGCCGGCGTGGCGGCCCATCACCTCGAGCACGAATACCTTGGTCGAGGTCTTGGCCATCGAGCGCACGTCGAAGCTGGCTTCCAGTGTCGAGACCGCGATGTATTTGGCGACCGAGCCGAAACCGGGGCAGCAGTCGGTGATCGGCAGGTCGTTGTCGACCGTCTTCGGCACGTGAATCGCCTGGATCGGGTAGCCCATCTGCTCCGACAGCTGGCTCACCTTGAAGCAGGTATCGGCCGAGTCGCCGCCGCCGTTGTAGAAGAAGTAGCCGATGTTGTGCGCCTTGAACACCTCGATCAGGCGCGCATATTCGCGCTTGTTGGCTTCCAGCGACTTCAGCTTGAAACGACAGGAACCGAACGCGCCCGACGGCGTGGACCGCAGCGCGGCGATGGCGGTGGCACTTTCCTTGGTGGTATCGATCAGGTCTTCGGTCAGTGCGCCGATGATGCCGTTGCGGCCAGCGTAGACTTTGCCGATCTTGTCCTTGTGCTTGCGCGCGGTCTCGATCACGCCGCAGGCCGACGCGTTGATGACGGCGGTGACGCCGCCGGACTGCGCGTAAAAGGCGTTCATTTTCTTCGCCATGAGTGTTGTCTCCTTAGACTTTCAATTCGACGCAATAAACAGGTTTTGCATAACAAAAAGCCAGCGCGCAGGCTGGCTTGAATAATCAACTATTGCCGGCTGTCTCGCCCTCGGCCAGACGGCGGGCTTCTTCGTCGGCCTGCATTTTCAGCAGCGTGGTGACGCAGTCGCCGATGTCGTCGTATTCCTCGCGCCCGGTGCTGAAGCGATCACGGATGCGGTAGAAGAACATGCTGCGGTAGCGCGAATCGCCGGTTTTCGACAGCACGAAATGGCAGCCGCGTTCGTTCCAGTAAAAGCCCGGACACAGCGTCAGTTCGCGGTCGTCGATGTGCAGACGGATTTCGGTCTCGACGTCCTGGATCTCGACCTCGCGACCATAACGCTCCTTCACCGCGCTGGAGACGATCCAGCGTTCGGTGTCGGTCAGCGGGTGGATCTGCTGCGGCATCGGAGCGGTCAGCCTGATATCAATTAACCGAGTGCAGCGAAGATGGCATCGCGGATGCCGTCGACCTTGCCGACGCCGGCGATCTTCACGTACTTGGGTGCGCCGGCTTCGCCGCGCGCTGCCCAGTCGCCGTAGTACTTCACCAGCGGCTCGGTCTGCGCGTGGTAGACGTCGAGGCGCTTTTTCACGGTTTCTTCCTGGTCGTCGTCGCGCTGGATCAGATCCTCGCCGGTGACGTCGTCCTTACCGGCCGTCTTGGGCGGATTGAACACGACATGATAGGTGCGGCCGGACGCCACGTGGACGCGGCGGCCCGACATGCGCTTGACGATCTCTTCGTCCGCCACGTCGATCTCGACCACGTAGTCGATCGGCACGCCGGCGGCCTTCATCGCCTCGGCCTGCGGAATGGTGCGCGGAAAACCGTCGAACAGATAGCCGTTCTTGCAGTCGGCTTCGGTCAGGCGGGCTTTCACCATGTCGATGATGATGTCGTCGGAGACCAGGCCGCCGGCATCCATGATGGCTTTGGCCTTCATACCGAGCTCGCTGCCGGCCTTGATCTGCGCACGCAGCATGTCGCCAGTGGAGATCTGCGGGATGCCGTATTTTTCCTTGATGTAATTGGCTTGCGTGCCTTTGCCCGCGCCGGGGCCACCCAACAGAATCAAACGCATTGCTTAATCTCCCTTTGATATGAATATCTGAAATGTGCCAAACCGCGATAGCCTAAGCCAAGCACGGGTCAAGCAACACTTAAAAAATTTTATTGGTGGATTCAAGCGGCTGCTAGACAGCCTTGAATAGTGCGCGGACCCGCGCCAGATCCTCCGGGGTATCGACCCCCGCAGCCGGCGCGACGGGCGTGATGCCGAGGCTGATGCGGTAGCCGTGCCACAGCACCCGCAGCTGTTCGAGCATCTCGCAGCGCTCCAGCGGCGAACTGGCAAGGCCGGCATAGGTGCGCAGGAAACCTGCACGATAGGCATACAGGCCGATGTGGCGCAGCGCGCCGTATTCATGTGGCATGGGCTGCTTGTCGGCGAACGCATCGCGTGGCCAGGGGATCGGCGCACGACTGAAATACAGCGCATAGCCGGCTTCGTCGGCGACGACCTTGACGGCGTTGGGATTGACGAAGTCGGCGTGATCGTGGATCGGATGCGCCAGCGTCGCCATCACCGCGTCGTCGTGCAGGACCAGCTGACGCGCGACTTCGCGGATCAGCGCCGGATCGATCAGCGGCTCGTCGCCCTGCACGTTGACCACCAGGGTATCGTCGGGCCAGCCTAGGGTTTCGGCGACTTCGACCAGGCGTTCGGTGCCCGACCGGTGCTCCGGCGAGGTCATCAGGGCCGGGTAACCTGCGGCCTCGACCGCTTGCTGCACGCGTGCGTCGTCGGTGGCAACCACCACCGATTCGGCACCTGCCTGCAAGGCGCGCTCCAGCACATGCAGCACCATGGGGCGGCCGCTGATATCCGCCAGCGGCTTGCCCGGCAGACGGCTGGACGCATAACGCGCAGGAATGACGACGCGGAAATGCATGAGACGCTTGCCGTTATTTGCCGTGGATTTCGTCGGGTTCCAGCGGACGCGCCTCTTCCGGCAGCATCACCGGAATGTCGTCACGGATGGGATAGGCGAGACGGCATGCACGGCACACCAGTTCGTGCGCGGATTTCTTCCATTCGAGCGGGCTTTTGCAGACCGGGCACACAAGAATTTCAAGAAGCTTCGGGTTCATCGATAAGAGTCCTGTAGTTCGGAGGCGCAGCGGCCGTTTCGGACTGTTGCGACTTGCTTTGATAAAGATGGATATCGGCGACCGACAGCAGCGTCACCAGGTCGTGACCGTCGCGCGGGGCGTGGCTGACGCCCAGGCTTACCGCCATCGGCAGGCCGTTGCTGTGGCTCCAGGCTGCGGTACGCACTTCGATACGCTCGAAAATCTGGTGGACGGCGGCGGCCTCGCGCAGCGGCAGGATAGCAACAAATTCGTCGCCGCCCCAGCGTCCGCACACGCCCATATCGGCCGATTCGCTGAATATCTGCGCGAATTCGGCCAGCACGCGATCGCCCGCGCCGTGGCCATAGCGGTCGTTGACCGCCTTGAACTGGTTCAGGTCGGCAAACAAAACGGTGGCCGGGATGCTCGTATTCGTCTTGTCGAAGATGCTGTCTGCCGCAGCAAGCAGGCCGTGGCGGTTGAGCAGTCCGGTCAGCGCATCGAAGCGGCTGCGGTAATCGAGCTGGCGCCGCTGCCCCTCGATGCGCCCCATCAGGATGTAGGCGTACAAGGCCAGGGTGACCCAGAACACGCCGAAGAACACATCGCCCGCGCTGACCTCGAACCCGCCCAGGCGATAGCGCAGAGCAAAGGAGATCGCCATGCCAAGAAAAACGCCGCCCAACACCTCGGTAAACAGGCGCATGCCGTAGCGCATGCCGTTGCCCAGCAGCACCATCAGAAATGCCAGTGCGGACGGCGGAATCGGGTTGGGATCGTGAATCACGCACAGGGTGACGATCAGCAGATCGGCACTCATCGCGCTGCGGATTTTCAGCAGCGTGACACCGCGCAGCGCCTGGTGGAAGAACCCGCTGTTGAGGAAGAAATAAACGCCGAGTGCGACCAGCAGCTGCTCGATGCTGAACAGCACCGGAGGGACGCCTTCCAGCGTGGAAAAATAGATGACTGCGAGCGAAAAAAACAGATAGCGGGTGAAGAACTGGGTGACGATTTCGGACCGGTCGGGCACCCAGAAGCCGGCCTCTCCGGTCTCGGCCATCCAGCGGCAGGGATGCCGGCGATCGCCCCAGTCAGATGATTGCATCCTCATACGTTTCTCCCTTGATGCGCACGCACCGGATCTTTATTGTTTGATGCGTGCGTCCAGCCAGTCGACGAATCCGGATTCCAGGGCGACATCGAGTTCCACCGCCCACCAGTCTACCCCAGCAAATGCGCGACATTTTACCGCGTCTTTTTCCGTCATCAGCACGGCCGCGCCGGCAGGCAACTCCTGCGGCTGAAAGGCGTGATGATCGGCGAAGGCACGTGGGCTGAAACGGATGCCATGCGCCTCGAGCATGGCAAAGAATCCCTGTGGACGGCCGATGCCGGTCACGGCGAGCCAGTCGTGTGCTGGCAGTTCGCTGAGCGCTCTTTTTTCCTGCGGCGCACGCAGACGATAGGCCTGACCGGCGCTATAGTCGGCGCGCCATGCCCCGCTGAATCCCTGCGGTCCGGCGCCGCCGCGCACCACCTGGACCACGGCATCCACGCTGCGCAGCCGGCTCCGCGGCTCGCGCAAGGGGCCCGCCGGCAGCAGCCAGCCGTTGCCCAGCCCGCTCGCCGCATCGATCACCGCCAGTTCGATATCACGCTGCAGGCGGTAGTGCTGCAGGCCATCGTCGGCGACGATCACGTCCACCCCAGGATGGTGCGCCAGCAAGGTGCGCGCCGCTGCCACCCGGTCGCGCCCGACGACCACCGGCGCCGCGGTCTTGAGATGGATCAGCAAGGGCTCGTCGCCGACTTCCGCCGGCGGACTGTCGGCCTGCACGTCGACACAGCCGCGCGCCGCGCCGCCATAGCCACGACTGACCACGCCCGGGCGATACCCCCGCGCACGCAGCCAGCTCACCAGCCAGATCGTCAGCGGCGTTTTTCCGCTGCCGCCGGCGGTAATGTTGCCGACGACGAGCACCGGCACCCCCACCGCAACCGGAGTCAGCCAGCCACGGCGATACGCCAGCCTGCGTGCGCCGGAGACGACGGCAAACAGCGCGGCAAGGGGGGAGAGCAGCACCGTGAGCACGCCGGTGCGCGCCCAGAGATGCTCAGGAGGGAACATGCATGCGACCGCCTAAGGGGCGGCGGTCTGGGTGGCGAAGGTGATGCGGGTCAGCTCCACCCGGCGTGCCGCTTCCATCACGTTCACCACCGACTGATGCGCGGCGCGCGCATCAGCGTTGATCACCACTACCGGATCGTCCCGGTTGGCGGCGGCTTTTTTCAGCGCAGCGGCCAGCTCGTCGATCGAGGCCTCGCCGAACGCGGTGCCATCGATCTGGTAGCGGCCGTTTTCGGCCACTGCCACTTCGATCTGCTTGGGCGGGTTGGGCGTCTGCGCGGCGCTGCTGGTGGGCAGATTGATCTTGAGTTCGGCAAAGCGCGCGTAGGTGGTGGTCACCGCCAGGAAAATCACGATGACGAGCAGGATGTCGATGAACGGAATCAGGTTGATTTCCGGATAATCCTCACGACGGCCTCGGCGAAAATTCATGACGGCCTTACTTTCGTTCGCCGTGGACGATTTCCACCAGCTTGATCGCCTGCTGTTCCATGTCCACCACCAGCGATTCCACCTTGCTGCGGAAGTAGCGGTAGAAAATCATCGCCGGAATCGCCACGATCAGGCCGAATGCCGTGTTGTACAACGCAATCGAAATGCCATGCGCCAGCTGGCCGGGATTGGTGCCGGTTGCCGTTTGCGCGCCGAAGATTTCGATCATGCCGATGACCGTGCCGAACAGGCCGAGCAGCGGCGCCATGCTGGCGATGGTGCCGAGCGAGGTCAGGAAGCGGTCGAGTTCGTGGGTGACGGCACGTCCGGATTCCTCGATGGATTCCTTCATCACTTCGCGCGAGTTATGGGCGTTCTTCAGCGCGGTGGCGAATATCCGCCCCAGCGGGGAGCCGTCGGCCAGCCGGGCGACTAGCTCCTGCGTCACGCCGCGTTCCTGATAGACCTTGATCGTTTCCAGCAGCAGACTGGCGGGCGCTACTTCCTGGGTACGCAAGCTGTAGGCGCGTTCGATAATGATGGCGACGGCGACGACCGACGCCAGAATCAACGGCCAGACCGGCCAACCGGCCGCCTCGATGATGGCAAGCACTGAATACCACTCCCAATAAAACAACAGGCGAAATGTAGCGCCCGCGCGCCGGGTTCGGCAAGCCCCAATTGCATGGGCGGCGTTTTTGGCGTGTTGGCCGAGTTCTCCACAATTGATGTGGATAAGTCTGTGAGAAACTCCCTGCCAGTTCCCCTAAACACCCGCCCACAAAGGGAAAAGCGTTTTGGCACAAAAAGTAACCAATACGTTTTATTTTTTTATATCAATGAGTTACAAAAACACAACTATCGTCAATAGGGTTTTAAACATTTTTTGTTAGAAATTTATCGGCTGTGCATGAACCGTGCCGGGCATCAACCCGCTATCCTGCGCGCCATGGACTGGATCGACGACTTCCCGGGCGCCGCAGAATTGCCCGTGCTCACCGTAAGCGAGCTCAACCGCATGGCGCGCCGTGCGCTGGAGTCGCAATTGCCGCTGCTGTGGGTGGAAGGCGAAGTATCCAACTTCACCCGCGCCGCGTCGGGCCATTGGTATTTTTCCCTCAAGGATGCGAATGCCCAGGTACGCTGTGTGATGTTTCGCGGCCGCAACCAGTTTGCCGATTTCACCCCTGCCAACGGCGACCACATCGAGCTGCGCGCCCTGCCCTCACTGTATGAAGCGCGCGGCGAATTCCAGCTGGGCGCCGAGTCGATCCGCCGTGCGGGCGCTGGCCGACTGTATGAAGCCTTCCTCAAGCTGAAGGCCAAACTGGAAGTCGAAGGGCTGTTCGACCCGCTCAGGAAACGTGCCCTGCCCCGCTTTCCGCGCTGCCTCGGCATCGTCACTTCGCCACAGGCGGCAGCACTGCACGACGTGCTGACTGCACTGGCGCGCCGCATGCCGGGCCTGCCGGTGATCCTCTATCCCACCCCGGTACAGGGCGCCGGTGCCGGCGCGCAGATTGCCGCCGCCATCCGCACCGCCGCCGCGCGTGCCGAGTGCGACGTGCTGCTGGTATGCCGCGGTGGTGGCTCGCTGGAGGATTTGTGGGCGTTCAACGACGAAGCGGTGGCGCGTGCGATTGCCGCCAGCCCGATGCCGGTGGTGAGCGGTGTCGGCCACGAGACCGATTTCACCCTGGCCGACTTCGCCGCCGACCTGCGCGCGCCGACGCCGACGGCGGCGGCGGAACTCGCCAGCCCGCTGCGGGCTGAACTGCTGCAGCAACTGGGCCACTTGGCTCGCCAGCTGCAGCGCCACCTCGCCCGCCGGCAGCAGACCGAGATGCAGCGGCTGGATTACCTGGCACGTCGCCTGGTCCACCCGGCCGAGCAGCTGCGCCGCCGCCACATCGACCTTCACCAGTTGGCGCAGCGCCTCGGCCGCGCCAGCGCCACGCGCCTGACGACCGAACAACTGCGCATCGCGCGGCTGAGCCAACGGCTGGTGACGCCGCTTCACGCCATCCGGCGCGAGCAGCAGCGGCTGGACGCGCTAGGCGCGCGGGCCGGACGCGCGGTCGAGGGCAGCTACGGCCGGCGTCAACTCGATCTGGCACGGCTGGCCAGCAGCCTTTCCCACCTCAACCCGGAAAGCGTGCTGGCGCGCGGTTACAGCATCGTACAACTGGAAAACAGCACGGTGGTACAGGATGCCGCGACGCTTGGCGCGGGCGACACCGTCGGCATCCGTTTCCGGCGCGGACGGGCCCGCGCGCGGGTGGAGTCGACACGCGAGGATTGAGGCCGGCTACGGCCTTAAATGACGTTCCAACAGGGCCTTCGCCTGTGATTCCAGATCGGCCGCCAGACTATCCAGCATCACCGCATCGGGCCACGAGCGCAGCCAGGTGAGCTGGCGCTTGGCGAGCTGGCGGGTGGCGGCGATGCCCTGCTCGCGCAAAGCCACCGAATCAATGTCCCCGTCGAGATAAGCCCACGCCTGGCGATAGCCGACCGCGCGCATGGCGGGCAGGTCGGGCGTGAGTGCATAGCTGCGGCGCAGGGTTTCCACTTCGTCGAGCAGGCCCTCCGTCAGCATGGCATCGAAGCGCGCGGCGATGCGCTGGTGCAGCACGGCACGGTCGGACGGGATCAGGGCGAGTTGTAGCACGCGGTAGGGCAATTCGGATTGGTCCCGGTCGAGCAGCGCCGACATGGGCGTGCCGGCAAGCCGGAAAATCTCCAGCGCGCGGCCGATGCGCTGCGAATCGTTCGGTGCCAGCCGCGCGGCGGTCACCGGGTCGACCACGGCCAGCTCGGCGTGCAGTGCGGGCCAGCCGCGCCCGGCGGCCTCACTTTCCAGCTCTTTACGCAGCGCGGCATCGGCGCGTGGCAGATCGTCCAGCCCGTGCAGCAACGCGCGGAAATACAGCATGGTGCCGCCGACCAGCAGCGGCACCATGCCGCGCGCGGCGATGTCGGCCATCAGCCGCCGCGCATCATCGCAAAACGCCGCCGCCGAATAGGCTTCGGTGGGATCACGAATGTCCAGCAGATGATGCGGTGCGCGCGCCAGGGTGGCGGCATCGGGTTTGGCCGTGCCGATGTCCATGCCGCGATACACCAGCGCCGAATCGACGCTGATGATTTCGAGCGGAAAACGTTCGAGCAGGTTGACTGCAAGCGCGGTCTTGCCCGAGGCGGTCGGGCCCATCAGGAAAATGGCTGGCGGCAAATACTCAGGCATGGCGGTCGATTATGCCGCAGTCGGGCTGGCGGCAAGCAATATCAAAGGACTCGAATCGCTGCAGCGCGCCCATAAAAAACGGCGGGGAATCCCGCCGTTTCCATCGGAACCGCAGCAATCAGGCGGCGGCATACTGCGCCTTGGCCTGGCGTGCTGCCGCGATCTCGTCGGGGCCGTAGGCCTTGCCGGACCACAGCATTTCGTAGGCGATCTCCTCGTTGCCGTTCTCGCACAGTTCCAGCGCCTTTCGGAACAACGGCTGGAAGGTTTCCGAGCGGTGCGATTTTTCGTGGCTCTCGAAATCCGTCCAGAAGGTCACGATCAGCGCTTCCCTGCCCTTCATCGGGCTTTCGACCGCCTGGCCGATGGTCGAGCCTTCGTTCGACACCCGACCGGAGTTCAGCGCCACGAAGCCCCCCACAAAGCCGGTATCGGAATGATAGGTTTTGACGTTTTCGCACAGGAACGCCACGCGCTCCTGCAGGTCATCCACCGTGTATTCCGGCTTCAGAACCACGCGGTTGACTGTCACAATGCCGTCGGTCGGAAAATTAGCGATCAATCCACTCATGAGTTTCTCCTTTAATGAAGGTCAGGACTTGAACTGCACTTTCAGTCTATATACCCGAGTAAATTAGTCAACAATTTTATTCGAATATTTAATGACCCCTTCAATTAACTGTATCGATCGCGGACTTTTCAGATGTAACGCTTCTGCTCGCTGCGCCTGCCCGGCCGCTTCTTCATGATGACCACCCCCTTGGCCACGTCGACATCGGCCACCGGGATGTTCTCGTACAGCGGGTTGAGCGGTTTAAGCATCCAGCCGTCGTCGCACTTCACCAGTTGGCGAAAGATGTATTCGTCGTTCACGTAGGCCACCACGTAGGAGCCGTCCTTGACCAGCCCGGACGGCTCGACGACGATGATTTCGCCTTCCTCGAATTCCGGCAGCATGGAATCGCCCAACACCATCAGCGCATAGGGCTCGGCGCTGGAGCAGTTGCTGGCTTCGTTGATGTCCTGGATGGGAATGGTTTTGCGTTCGTTCATGGGAATCCCGTTAATACCTGACTAATTAGCTCAAGATTATAGCCAAAAGCGCCGTCCGCAAAATCAGCGGCCACGCATGAACATGGCATCCAGTTCCTTGAGACCGAGCTGAAACCAGGTCGGCCGGCCATGGTTGCACTGCCCGGCCCGCTCGGTGGCCTCCATCTCGCGCAGCAGCGCATTCATTTCGGGCAGTGTCAGATGCCGGTTGGCGCGCACCGCGCTGTGGCAGGCGAGCGTCGCCAGCAGTTCGTTGCGGCGCTCGACCAGCAGCCGCGCGACACCGAATTCGGCGACCTCGGCCAGCACCGCGCGGGTCAGTTCGACGGGATCCGCGTCCTTCAGCAGCCACGGCACCGAACGCACTGCCACCGAGGTCGGCGAGGTGACCGACAGTTCGAAGCCGATGCCGGCAAGCGCTGCCAGATGCGGTCCGATCTCCGCCACGTCGCGCGCGTCGACCGTCAGCGCCACGGGAATCAGCAGCGTCTGCGCCGGCACCGCACGGGCATCGAGCGCGGACTTGAGTTTTTCGTATACCACCCGCTCGTGCGCGGCGTGCATGTCGACCACCACCAGCCCCTGCGCGTTCTGCGCCAGCACGTAGACGCCTTGCAACTGCGCCAGCGCATAACCGAGCGGCGGCGCATCGGCGTCATCGGGAAGCGGCGCCGCCGCAGGTGCGGCAAGGCTCTCCGGCCCCTGATCCAGCAACGCGTAGAACGCCATCGCCTCGGCCACCTGCAGCGGCATCACCGCTTGCTGCGGCGCACCACCGGCTGACGGCCGGGGTGCGGGCGCAGCGATGGCGGCGGGTGCGTCGCCGGCCGCCACCGGCGCCCCCAGCAGGCGCTCGACCGCGTGATACAGGAACTGGTGTACGCCGCGGCTGTCGCGGAACCGGATTTCGGTCTTGGCCGGATGCACGTTGACGTCCACCGTTTCCGGCGGCAGTTCGATGAACAGGCAATACGCCGGGTTCAACTGATGATGCAGCACGTCGCGGTAGGCTTCCTTCAGCGCATGAACGATCAGCTTGTCGCGCACGTAGCGGCCATTGACGAACACGTGCTGGCTGTCGCGGCCGGAGCTGGCGGCGCCGGGACGGATCACCCAGCCGCTCAGCCGGAGAGCACCTGCCGCCGCTTCGACCCTAATGGCGTTCTGCTCGAAGGCTTCGCCCAGTACATGACGCACCCGCGCTTCGGCCGGCTCGGCATTCAGGCGCAGCTGCACACGGCCATTGTGCGTCAGCGTGAATCCCGTCTGTGGCTGCACCAGCGCCAGGCGGCGCACGGTTTCGGCGCAATGGGCGTATTCGGTGGCGTCGGTTTTGAGAAACTTGCGCCGTGCCGGCGTGTTGAAAAACAGATCCTGGATATCGATCGTGGTACCGCCGGCACGGGCCGCCGGTACGGGCACGGCAAGCTGTCCGCCTTCGGCCTGCAGTGCCCAGGCGTGCTCCGCATCGGCGCTGCGGCTGGTCAGCTGCACCCGCGCGATCGCGGCAATCGACGCCAGCGCCTCGCCGCGAAATCCCAGGCTAGCCACCCGTTCGAGGTCGCTCAGGCTGGCGATCTTGCTGGTGGCATGGCGAGTCATGGCAAGCGCCAGCTCGTCGCGCATGATGCCCATGCCGTTGTCGCTGACACGAATGCGCTTGATGCCGCCCTGCTCCAGCTCGATCTGAATTTCGGTGGCGCCGGCATCGAGGCTGTTTTCCAGGATCTCCTTCAGCGCCGCTGCAGGGCGTTCGACCACCTCGCCGGCGGCGATTTGCGAAATCAGCACATCGGGCAGGATGCGGATGCTCATGGCCGCTCCGCAAACGGCACGCCGCGCCGCGCCGCCATGGCACGGCCCAGCCGTTCGACATCGGCGGCGCCGAGCGCTTGCCGCGCCAGTGGCAGTACATGGGTGTTCTCGAATTCGAGATGGCTGCGATTGAGGGCAATGAAGCGGCGCGTCAGCGTCTCGTCCAGCGCGCTCGCCGCGCCCGTTCCGATCGACCGCAAGGCAGGATTCAGGCGCCGCCACAGCAGGGCCAGCTCGTCGTGTTCCAGCGTCAGGGTTTCGACCAGATCGCAGGCGCCGGGTGCGCCCGTCTGTTCCAGCAGCGGAAACAGGTTGCGTTCCTCGTCGTCGTGATGGTGCACCGCGGCAGTGTCGAAGTAAGCCAGCACCGCACGCGCGGCCTGCTGCGCCTGCACGTCGGCGCCATGGGCCGGCAGATGCGCCAGCATTTTCTCTAGGGTGTCGCACTGCCTGGCGATGCGGCCATGGCAGGCCTCAAGCACATCCAGCGGCCGGTCGAATCCCGGAGCCGTCGCACCCAGCAGGCTGTTGGTCATGGATTGCGGGTCAGCCGCGACGGCGCGGTCAGCGGGTGTTTGTCGAAGTAATCCTTGACGCCGACGATAATGGCGTCGATCAGTCGATCCTGGTAGGCGGGATCGTTGAGGCGCTTCTCTTCTTCCGGGTTGGAAATGAACGCGGTCTCGATCAGGATCGACGGAATATCCGGCGCCTTCAGTACCGCAAACCCCGCCTGTTCGACATGCGCCTTGTGCAGCGTGTTGACACCGCCGAGTTCCTTCAGCACCGCGCGCCCCAGCTTCAGGCTGTCGTTGATGGTCGCGGTCTGCGACAGGTCGATCAGGGTGCGCTTGAGAAAGGGATCCTTGACGTCGATATTGATGCCGCCCACCAGATCCGCCTCGTTTTCCTTCTTGGCCAGCCAGCGCGCCGCGACCGAGGTCGCTCCGTTCTCCGACAGCGCGAATACCGACGAGCCGCGCGCATGCGGCTTGATGAAGGCGTCGGCGTGGATCGACATGAACAGGTCGGCCTTCACCGCGCGCGCCTTGGTGACGCGCTGCGCCAGCGGCACGAAGTAGTCGCCGTCGCGGATCAGCACGGCACGCATGTTTTCCTGCGCGTCGATTTTCTGCTTGAGTTTTTTTGCCAGCGCCAGCGTGATGTCCTTCTCGCGCGAGCCGCTGGCGCCGAGCGCGCCGGGGTCTTCGCCGCCGTGGCCGGCATCGATCGCCACCGTAATCAGCCGCGCATATTGCAGCGTGGTAGGCTTGGCGAGGCCGGCCGCGCCGGGTTGCGGCGGCACGGCTGGATTTGCCTCACTATCGGCGGTCTGTGCCGGGCCGGCTTGAGCCGGATACAGGTCCACCACCAGCCGGTGGCCGTATTGCCCCAGCGGTGGCAGCTGGAACACCGAGGGTTTGACGGCGGTTTTCAGATCCAGCACCAGGCGCATCACCCCGGGACGATTCATCCCCACGCGTATGGCGCCGATATAGGGATCCTCTGCGGTCAGTTGCCCCGCCAGCGCGTCGAGCGCGGCGCCCGCCTCGATGCCATCGAGGTCGATCACCAGGCGTTCGGGGTTCGACAGCGCGAAGTATTTGTGCGCGACCGGCTGCGCCGCCTCCAGCGTGATCCGCGTGTAATCGGGCGACGGCCACAGGCGTGTGGCTGACAGTTGCAGCGCCTGGACCCAGCCCGACGCCAGCAAACCGCACAACAGGAAAATTTTCAGCAGGACGTGCAACATGCCTCCAGGTAACGGGCGCCATGCGGGCTTGCGGCTTCGCATTCGGCATCACGGCTGTCGTCCTCGATCCGCAGGCGGATCACCACATCCGGCGACGGCAACCAGCCGGCAGCCTTCTCCGGCCATTCGATCAGGCTTACCGCCTGGCCGCCGCTGATATCGCGAAACCCGGCGTCCAGCCATTCGCGCGGATCGTGCAAACGATACAGGTCGAAATGATACAGCTCAAATGCGGGCAGGCTATAGATTTCCGCCAGGGTATAGGTCGGGCTTTTCACCCGCCCGCTGTGGCCCAGTGCCCGCAACAGCCCGCGCACCAGGGTCGTCTTCCCCGCGCCCAGATCGCCTTCGAGGTAGAACGTCAGCCCGGGCGTCAGTTCACGCGCCAGTCGCGCGCCAAATGCCAGCGTCGCAGCCTCGTCGGCCAGATGGCAGCGGCATCGCACGGTATCATCGTGTTTATGCATGAACCGGATTTAAGCCGACTGGCGCAACAAATCAAGCATTGGGGGCGCGAGCTCGGCTTTGCTGCCGTGGGCATCGCCGACGGCGAACTGAGTGGCGCCGAAGCGGGCTTGCAGGCGTGGCTGGATCGGGGTTTTCATGGCGACATGGATTATATGGCGGCGCACGGCGTCAAGCGCAGCCGGCCGGCCGAACTGGTGCCCGGCACCGTCCGCATCATCAGCGCGCGGCTGGATTATTTTCCGCCTGCCGCGACCGACCCGCATGCAGTACTGGCCGACGCCGGCGCGGCCTACGTGTCCCGCTACGCGCTCGGGCGCGATTACCACAAGGTGCTGCGCAACCGCCTGCAAAGCCTGGCGGAAAAAATCGGCGCGGAAATCGGCGAACACCGTTTCCGCGTCTTCACCGACAGCGCGCCGGTGCTGGAAGTGGAACTCGCCAGCAAGGCCGGCCTCGGCTGGCGCGGCAAGCACACCCTGCTGCTGAACCGGCGGCACGGCTCGTGGTTCTTCCTCGGCGAAATCTACACCGACCTGCCGCTGCCGGTGGACGCGCCCGAAACCGTTCATTGCGGGTCCTGCCAGGCCTGCCTCGACGTCTGCCCGACGCAGGCCATCGTCGCCCCCTATACGCTCGACGCGCGACGCTGCATTTCCTATCTCACCATCGAGTTGAAGGGCAGCATCCCGCCCGAACTGCGCCCGCTCCTGGGCAACCGCATCTACGGCTGCGACGACTGCCAGCTGGTGTGCCCGTGGAACCGCTTTGCGCAGGCCGCCGCGCTGCCGGATTTTGGCGTACGGAACGGGCTGGACAGTGCGCAACTGGTGGACTTGTTTGCCTGGAGCGAAACGGATTTCAACGAGCGCCTGGCCGGCTCGCCGATCCGCCGCATCGGCCACGTGCGCTGGCTGCGCAATATCGCGATCGCGCTGGGCAACGCGCCACCCTCGCCTGAAATACAAGCAGCGCTTGGCGCACGCCTGCAGCACCCGTCCGAACTGGTGCGCGAGCACGTGGCGTGGGCGTTGCAGCGCCAGTACGCCGGGCAATAAGCAAGGCGTCGCCCCTACGAGTCCACGCGCAGTTCATCCCGCGCATGGCGGATCACCGACGCGCCCGAACTCAGCGCCAGCCCTGCCAGCACCAGCGCCACCGCGATATCCGGCCAGCCGCGCGCAGTCGCCCATACCCCGGCCGCTGCCGCCATCACTGCCAGGTTGCCGAGCGCGTCGTTGCGCGAGCACAGCCACACCGAGCGCGCCTGCGCGTCGCCCTGACGGTGAGCAAACAACAACGCCGCCACGCCGAGGTTCACCGCCAATGCCAGCAGGCTCACCCAGCCCATGATGACCGGCTCCGGCACCACGCCGGCCGACCACTGCCAGGCCGACTTGCCGAGCACGAACACGCCGTAGCCGAGCATCAGCCAGCCCTTCCACAGCGCGGTACGCGAACGCCACACCGGCGCCAATCCGAGCACGAACAGGGCGACGCCGTAGTTGCCGGCGTCGCCCAGAAAATCGACCGCGTCGGCCAGCAGCGACACCGACTGCGCTGCAAAGCTGGCAACGATCTCGACGCCAAACATCAGCGCGTTCAGCGTCAGCGCGATCCACAACGCGCGCCGGTAGCGCGGATCGGGCGGCGCCGCGTTGCACGCCGAATCGCAGCCGCAGCCGTTCATGCTGGCTGCCGCGCCGAAGAATGCAGTGCCGCGCGGCCCTGCGGGTAAAATGCCGTCTTTGTCATTGCGCCATACTGCCACTCATGTCCACGAATGCACACTCCCCCATTGGCGTATTCGATTCCGGCATCGGCGGGCTGACCGTGGTGCGCGCATTGATGGAGCGCCTGCCCTACGAGAACATCGTCTATTTCGGCGACACCGCGCGCGTGCCTTACGGCGTGAAGTCGGTCGAGACCATCGCCCACTTCACTACCCAGATCGCGCAGTTTTTGCTGGAAAAGGACGTCAAGCTGCTGGTCATCGCCTGCAACACCATGGCGGCGGTGGCAGCGCAGGTGGTCAAGGACCTGTCGCCGGTGCCGGTGCTCGACGTCATCGACGCCGGCGCGGTGTCGGCGCGCGGCGGCAAAAAAATCGGCGTCATCGGCACCCCCACCACCATCAACAGCAACGCCTACGCGCGCGCCATCCACGACTATGCGCCCGACTCGCGCATCCATTCGCAGGCCTGCGCGCTGTTCGTGCCGCTGGTGGAAGAAGGCTGGCTCGATCACGAAGTCACCCGGCTGACCGCGCAGGAATACATGAAGCCGCTGCTGACCGAGCATATCGACACCCTGGTGCTGGGCTGCACCCATTATCCGCTGCTGAAACCGCTGCTGCGCCAGGTGGTCGGCGACGGGGTCGCGCTGGTCGATTCCGCCGAAGCCATGGCCGAGCAGGTCGCCGCGATGCTGGCGGAAAAACACCTCGCCAACCCCGGTTCCGTCCAGCCGCGCTACGATTTCTACGTCACTGACGTGCCGCTCAGGTTCCAGACCATCGGCGAGCGCTTCCTCGGGCGCACGCTCAACAACGTGCATGTGGTGAAGTGGTAGCCGCAAAGCCCTGCGCATGATTCGGATCAACGCCCGGATCGAACTCGACGAGCGGGAAATCCAGGAGGATTTCGTGCGCGCCTCGGGCCCTGGCGGGCAGAACGTCAACAAAGTGTCGAGCGCCGTGCAACTGCGTTTCGACGTCGCCCGCTCGCCTTCGCTGCCCGACGCGGTGCGTGCGCGCCTCACCGCCCTGGCCGGCCGCCGCGTCACCCAAGACGGCGTGCTGGTCCTCTCAGCCGACCGCTACCGCAGCCAGCGGCGCAACCGCGACGATGCGCTGCAACGACTGATCGAGCTAATTCGCGAAGCCTGCGAAGAGGCGACACCGCGCCACGCCACCCGCCCAACGCTGGCTTCCAGAAAGCGGCGCCTGGACAGCAAGCAGCGGCGGGGCGAAACCAAGAAACTGCGTACCGTTAAACCGGGAATGGACAGCTGACCCGGCGCAAACCGCGTCCCTAGCCGAACGTCAGCCCCATCGCCTCGCGCACATCCCGCATCGTATCCCGCGCCAGCTCCTGCGCCTTTTCGCAGCCGTCGGCGAGGATGTTGCGCACCTGATCGGGGTTGTCTTCGTAGTATTGGGCGCGCTCGCGGATCGGCGCGAGTTCGGCGAGCACGGCGTCGATCACCGGCTGCTTGCATTCGAGGCAGCCGATGCCGGCGCTGGTACAGCCTGCGATAACCCATTGGCGGGTCGCGTCATCGGAATACACCTGATGGAACTGCCACACCGGGCAATTGGCCGGATTGCCCGGGTCGGTGCGACGCACGCGCGCGGGGTCGGTCGGCATGGTGCGGATTTTCCTGGCGACGGTCTCGGGATCTTCGCGCAGGGCGATGGTATTGCCGTAGGACTTGGACATTTTCTGCCCGTCCAGTCCCGGCATTTTCGACGCCTCGGTCAAGAGCGCGTCGGGCTCGGCGAGGATCATCTTGCCGGAGCCTTCCAGATAGCCGAACAGTCTTTCGCGGTCATTCATCGACAGGTTCTGCGCGTCGTTGAGCAGCGCCTGGGCGGATTCCAGCGCCTCGTCGTCGCCCTGTTCCTGATAGGCGGTGCGGCACTCCTCGTACAAGCGGGCCTTCTTCGAGCCGAGCTTCTTGACCGCAGCGCGCGCCTTGTCCTCGAATCCCGCCTCGCGGCCGTACATGTGGTTGAAACGGCGCGCCAGTTCACGGGTGAATTCAATATGCGGAACCTGATCTTCGCCAACCGGCACCCGGTTGGCGCGGTAGATCAGGATGTCGGCGCTCATCAACAGCGGATAGCCGAGGAAACCGTAGGTCGAGAGATCCTTGCTGGCCAGCTTCTCCTGCTGATCCTTGTAGGTGGGCACGCGCTCCAGCCAGCCGAGCGGCGTCATCATCGACAGCAGCAGATGCAGCTCGGCATGCTCGATCACGCGCGACTGCACGAACAGCGTGGCCTGCGCCGGATCGATCCCCGCGGCGAGCCAGTCGACCACCATGTCGCGCGCGTTATCCTCGATCACCTGCGGCGTATCGTAATGCGTGGTCAGCGCGTGCCAGTCGGCGACGAAAAACAGGCACTGGTACTCATTCTGCAGGCGCAGCCAGTTTTTCAGGACGCCATGGTAGTGGCCCAGGTGCAGGCGCCCGGTGGGGCGCATGCCGGAGAGAACGCGGTCGGAATACATGGTTAGAGGCTAGGGGGCTGGGGATTTAAAGGCTGGAAGTCAGGACAGCACGACCTGGATCAGGCCGATCAGTTGCACGGGATCGAGACCGGTGACGAGCGCGGTCAGTCCGACGAACAGGCTGATCAACGGCCACAGGATGATGCCAAGGATACCGGTGAACAGGAGGCCTAGCAAAATGAACAGTCCATACGGCTCGATGCGGGCGAACTGCATGGCCTGCTTCACCGGCAGCAGGCTGACGGCGATGCGGCCGCCGTCGAGCGGCGGCAGCGGGATGAGGTTCAGCGCCATCAGGATGACATTGATGAACACGCCCGCCGCCCCCATCAGCATCAGCGGCTCGCTGGCAAAACCGCTGCCGAGCGCGTGGCCGAGCTGGATCATCAGTCCCCAGAACACCGCCATGACGAGGTTGATGCCGGGGCCAGCAGCCGCAACCCACAGCATGTCCTGCTTGGGGCGGCGCAAGCGGGAAAAATTAACCGGTACCGGCTTGGCCCAGCCGAACAAAATCGCACCGCCACCCAGCAGCTTGCTGGTCAGGAGAATCACCAGCGGCACCAGGATGGTTCCGACCGGGTCGATATGCTTGAGCGGGTTGAGTGTGATGCGCCCCGCTGCCGCCGCCGTCATGTCGCCGAAGTGGCGCGCAACATAGCCGTGCGCCGCTTCGTGCAGGGTGATTGCGAAGATCACCGGCAACGCGAACACGGCAACTTTTCCGATCAGGGTAAGCTCCATTTTGGGTCAGGACTCAAAGTCCGAGGTATCGCCCTTGCCAAAGCGCAGCACGGTGGGTGTATCACCAGTCAGATCAACCACGGTGGTCGGCGTCAGACCGCAGGCACCGCCGTCGATGACCAGGTCGACCAGGTGCTCCAGGCGTTCACGGATTTCCCACGGCTCCGTCAGCGGCACATCTTCGCCGAACAGCAGCAGTGTCGAAGACAGGATGGGCTCGCCCAGCTCGGTCAGCAACGCCTGCACAATGGGATGCGCGGGGACACGCAGGCCGATGGTGTCGTGCTTCTTGTGCAACAGGCGCTTCGGCACCTCGCGCGTGCCGCGCAGGATAAAGGTGTAGGCGCCCGGGGTATGCGCCTTCAGGAAACGGAACTGGGTATTGTCCACCTGGGCATAGCGCCCGAGTTCGGACAAGTCGCGGCAGATCAGTGTGAGGTCATGCCCGCTATCGAGTCCGCGCACCGACAGCAGCCGCATCGCCGCTTCCTTGTCGCCGATCTTGCAACCCAGCGCGTAGCACGAATCGGTGGGATAGACGATCACGCCGCCACGCTTGAGGATATCCACTGCCTGCTGGATCAGCCGGGGTTGCGGATTGTCAGCATGAATATTGAAGAATTGCGCCATAAATGCTCAGGCCAGAGAAGAAGAAAAATGGGCTGCCAGCTCCGGCCAGCCCTGCCACACCGGCCGGCAATAATGCGGCAGCGCAGGCAGGTGACCGATATCGGCACCCTCGCCCGGTGCATGAAAATCCGCCCCACGCGAGGCCTTGAGGCCGAATGCGCGTGCCAAGTCGGCAAACTTGCCGTATTCGGTGGGATGATGGCCGCCGCAGATGACTTCGATGCCTTCGCCGCCCAACGTGCGGAAAGCATCCAGCAACAGGTGCAATTCGCGTGCGTTGAACGCATAACGCCCGGGATGCGCGATCACCGCCATGCCGCCACTGGCACGGATCCAGTCGACGGCGTTTTCCAGCGTGGCCCATTCGTGTTCGACGTAACCGGGATTGCCGCGCGTAAGAAAACGCTTGAACGCAGCACGCATGTCGGGTGCGTGGCCCTGCGCCACCAGCCAGCGCGCAAAATGGGTGCGTCCCACCAGTTGCTTGTTGGCCGCGTAGTCACAGGCGCCCTCGTAGGCGCCGACGATGCCGGACTGCGCCAGGTCGTCTCCCATCCGCCGGGCGCGCTCGACGCGCCCTTGGCGGATGCCGTGCAGGCCGGCAGCCAGTACGGGATGCCGCGGATCGATGCGCAGACCGATGATGTGCACGGTCTGCCCTCCCCAGCTCACCGAGATTTCGACGCCCGGGATCAGTCTCAGCCCCGCCGTCGCCGCCACCGCCTGCGCAGCGGCAATTCCCGCCACATCGTCATGATCGGTCAGTGCGAGCGCGTGCACGCCATTCGCCACGGCGCGGGCGACGACTTCGGCGGGGGACAACACGCCGTCAGACATATTGGAATGGCAATGCAGATCGATATTGAACATCGATGATCGGGGTCGGGCGGCTAGGGCCAAAAGCGCTTGGTCAGGAGGGGGAATCATAGCAAAATACGCAGTCACCCGAATTGCAGGCGTTGCCAAGCACCAAAGATAATGAAGAAATTGCTGTTTGACCTCTTCCCCATCATCGTCTTCTTCATCGCCTACAAAATAGGCGATGCCAATGCCGAAGCCACGCGCACCTTCCTGGCAAGCCTCGGCCTGCCGCAGCCGCTGGGCGCCAGCGAAAAACCCGGTATCTATCTCGCCACGCTGGTGGCCATCGTCGCCAGCTTCGGACAAATCGGCTGGGTCAAACTGCGCGGCCACAAGGTGGAAACCATGATGTGGGTCAGCCTCGGCATCATCGTGCTGTTCGGTGGCGCCACCCTATGGCTGCACGACGAGAGCTTCATCAAATGGAAGCCGACCGTGCTGTACTGGATTTTCGCCGCCGTCATTTTTGGCGCTGCCGCTTTGGGCCGCAACGTCATCAAAAGTTTAATGAACGCGCAGATGGAACTTCCTGACCCTGCCTGGAGTCGGTTAAACGCGAGTTGGGGCGGATTTTTCGCCTTCATGGGGGTTGCAAACCTGTTTGTCGCCTTCAACTTCTCGACCGATGCCTGGGTCAACTTCAAGCTGTTCGGCAGCCTGGGGCTGATGCTGGTGTTTGTGATCGGCCAAAGCATGATGCTGACCAAATATATGGATAAGGAAGAAAAGCAATAATGTTCTATGCCATCGTTGGCCAGGACGCACCCGACAGTCTCGCCAAGCGGCTGGCCTCCCGCCCCGCGCACCTTGAGCGCCTGCATGCCTTGCAGCAGGCGGGACGTCTGCTGCTGGCCGGGCCCTTTCCCGCCATCGACAGCAATGACCCTGGTGCAGCCGGCTTTACCGGCAGCCTGATCGTCGCCGAATTCGACTCGCTGGCCGACGCGCAGGTGTGGGCGGATGCCGACCCTTATGTGGCCGCTGGCATCTACGCCGCGGTCAGTGTCAAACCGTTCAGAAAAACCTTGCCTGCATGAGTACAGCCGATATGATCCGCCAGCGCCTCGTCGCGCTGGAACCCGAAACCTACACCCTGGAAGACGAAAGCGACCAGCACAAGGGGCACGCCGGCGCCGCCTCCGGTGGCGGACATTTCCGTCTCACGCTGGTGTCATCCAGATTCCGTAACCTCTCCACCCTCGCTCGCCACCGGCTGGTGTATGAAGCCATGGGCGAGCTCATGCAGCGCGAGATTCACGCGCTGTCGATCACTGCCTTAACTCCGGAAGAACTCTGAAAGGAATCCGCATGCGTCTTGCCCTTCTCCCCGCCCTGATCCTGCTGGCCCTCACCCCGCTGGCGCAGGCGCAAACTCCGGCCCCCGCGACACCCGCTCCAGCTGCAGCCTCCGACAAGCCGCTGGCCGTGGTCAACGGCAAGGAAATCCCCGCCTTGTACGGCGATCTGGTCAAGCGCGAAATGGCCCAGGGCCAGCCCGATACCCCGCAGCTCGATGCGCGCGTGCGCGAATCGCTGATCACCCTGGAACTGCTGTCGCGTGCCGCCACGGACAAGGGACTCGACAAGGAGCCGCAGCTCGCCGCGATACTGGATATCCGCCGCAAGGATCAGCTGGCCAAAGCCTATCTGGATGATTACGTCAAAACCCATCCGGTGAGCGACGCCGAAATCCAGGCCGCCTACGACAAGGCCAAGGCCGAGCCCGTCGAGCCGGAATACCGCGCGCGCCACATCCTGGTGAAAACCGAAGCCGAAGCGAAAAAGATCATTGCCGATCTCGGCAAGAAGGCCAAATTCGAGGATCTCGCCAAAAAGCAATCGAAAGATACCGGTTCAGCCAAGAACGGCGGCGCCCTCGACTGGTCCGACCGGCGTGCGTTCGTACCGGAATTCTCCGACGCCCTGGCCGGTCTGAAAAAGGGTGAAACCACAAAGACGCCGGTGAAGACGCAGTTCGGCTACCACGTCATCCGCCTCGACGACACGCGTCAACCGCAGCTGCAGCCGCTGGATGCCGTACGTGGAGAAATCGTCAAGCAGTTGCAGCAGCAGCGCATCCGCGACGCCGTCACGGCAGTTCGTGCCAGTGCAAAAATCGAGTAATCCGCTAATAATGACTCAAGCGGGGGCCTGCCCCGCCTTTACCTGACAGGGAGCCAAACATGGCCAGCAAAGAATACAACCACCTGCAAGACGTTTTTCTCAACACTCTGCGCAAGGAGCGCATTCCGGTGTCGGTCTTTCTTGTCAATGGGATCAAGCTGATGGGGCGGATCGAATCGTTCGATCAGTTCGTGGTGCTGCTGAAAGGCCAGGATCAGGCCGCGCAGATGATCTTCAAGCATGCCATCTCGACCATTTCGCCCTCGCGCGAAGTGGTGCTGCCGCAGCGCGACGCCGAGGCCTGAACCTCAGTTTTCAATGTGAACAGGCAGCAACCCGGACGCCGTACGCGCATCCACCAGAACGGCGGCTCCCCCACGGTACGCCTGCTTATGGCGCGCCGGGATCGCGTCCAGCTTCTTCTGTCCGCCTTTCAGATAGATCACCGCGTAGCCTTCGGGATGCTCGGCCAGCCAGCGCTTCAACTCGGCACCGTGCAATTCGAGCAGTGGTGATTCCAGACGGCCCAGAAACTGATATTGCGCGTGGTACCTCGCGGCATTCACCACCGGCCGTCCTTCGTCCTGCACCTGTTTGATCGTCTGCGCCATCGCTTTGATGTTGTACAGGGGATCGATCGATGGTTTGGCTGCCAGTTGCACCAATGCCAGCACGGCCGCGCCGAGCAGCGCCAGATTCGGTACCGGCGCCACACCACGCCGGCCCGCCATCCACACCACGAAGGCCAGCGCAATCAATACCGCACCCGGCCAGGCTAGCGGCAAAGCTGCAAACCTGCCATGCAGCGCCGCAATATGCCCGCTAGCGGCCAGCATCAGCGTCCCACCCAGCGCCGCCGCCAGCAGGGCAGGCAGGCCGGTGCGCGCGTCCCTGCGCCCGGCCAGCAGACGTGCGGTCAGAAGCGCAAAAGCGGGAAACAGGGGAACCAGGTAATGCGGCTGCTTGCCGCTGATGAAGCAGAATGCCACGAACACCGGCAGCATCCACGCCAGACAAAAGCGTGAACCGCGATCCAGGCCCTCGCGACGGTGATGGATCAGCGCCTTCCACCATGCCGGCCAGACAAACCAGGGAAACAGCAGCAGCGGCAGCAGCGGCACATACCACCAGAACGGCCGCCGATGGGCGAAGGATTCGACCATGCGATCGGCGGTCTGGCCCCAGAAAATCGCGTTGCGATAGGCTTCGCCCCCGGCCATGCCGGCCGGGATCGCCCACGCCAGCGCAATGGTCGCACCCAGCAACACCGCCAGCACGATCCCGCCGAACCAGCGGCGCCACTTCATGCCCGGATTCCACCACGGCGCCAGCACGGTGACCGGCAGCAGATTCAGCAGGATGACCGGGCCCTTGGTCAGCACACCCATNCCGATCGCGATCCCCAGCATGACGAAGCCGCGCCGCTTGCCATCGGCGGCGGCGAGTACGCCGTGCATCCCCAGCAGCACCCAGAACGCCAGTATCACGTCGAACATGACCGAGGTAGAAAAGATGATCCACAACAGCGCGCTCGCCAGAATCAGTGCGGCCTGCCCGCCGAGACCCGGGCGCTGCGGCCACAGGCGTCGGGCGAGCGGATAAGTCAGCAGCAGCGCGCCGGCAGAAAACAGCGGCAGCACCAGCCGCGGCCACCAGTCGGTGACGCCGAACAGCGCCCAGCCCGCATGGAACATCCAGAACATGAAAGGCGGCTTGTGGCTATAGGGCTCGCCATTCTTGAACGGCACCAGAAAGTTGCCGCGCTGCCACATTTCCCACGCCGCGCTGACGTAGCGCGTTTCGTCGATCGGGATCAGCGGTCGCGCCAGCAGTGCCACCGCGGCCAATGCCGCCAGCAGCAGCAGGCTCAGCAGCAACAGGCCACGCCCGTTATTTTGATAGGGATTCACGAGCAACGCCTGTGTCAGTTTCGTCCAGCGCGGCATCGATCCGATCGTCGAGGCTCTGGCCATGCCGGAAATGGCGATAAAGATAGGCTCCCAGCGCCCCCGACACCAGGAACAGGCCGATGGCGAGCGCAATCTTCAGGACGGGCGCGATGTGAACACCGCTGCCGACCAGCGCGAACACCAGTGTCTGCGGCAGATAGCCAAGCAGCGTGCCGAGGAAAAAATGCGTGGGGCGGATACTGGAAATACCGGCCGCCAGATTGGTCAGCAGATTACTGCCTACCGGCAGCAATCTGATCAATACCGTCATGGAAAACGGATGCTCGTGGATGAAGCGATCGAAGCGGCCGGCGCGCGCGCCCATCCGCGTACGCAGCAGGCCCTTGCCGAAGAAACGCGCGTAAACAAAGTTCAACATGCAGCCCAGGAGCGCAGCCAGCATGCCCAGTAGCGTGCCCAGCCCCACGCTGAAGGCGTAGCCGCCGAGAAAAGCAATGATCTGCCGCGGCAGGCCGATGGCGGTGAACACGCCGCCCATCAGCAGAAACAGCAAGGCGCCGTTGACGCCGTGTCCGCGCACCCGCGCGTCGATCCAGGCCTCGTTGACGCTGTTGCCCAGGTCGCTGGTCTTGAACAGATAGCCCAGCAGCGCCAGGCTCAGGATCAGCGCCAAGCCTTTGACGATAATGCGCGCCTTCATCTAGCGATCGGAATCGACTTCGATCACCGGCAGGCGCACCCTCCGCTGCAGCCAGGCGACCCCGAACAGGTCGACGATGCCGACCCACAGCCTGTTGTGCACGCCATATTTCGAAGTGCCGCGCTCACGCGCACGATGATGGACCGGAACCGATACCACCGCACCGCCGTTGCGCATCACCAGCGCCGGCAGAAAGCGGTGCATGTGGTCGAAATTGGGCAGCTGCAGAAAGGTCTCGCGGGCAAACATCTTGAGGCCGCAGCCGGTATCCGGCGTATTGTCCTTCAGCATGCGCGAACGCACGCCATTGGCGATTTTCGACGACAGCCGGCGCAGGAAGGTGTCGTTGCGCCTGGCGCGCCAGCCCGCCAGCAGTTCCAGGTTGGCGGGCTGCGCTGGGTTGGCCAGTTCGGCCAGCAGCGCCGGGATATCGGCCGGATCGTTCTGGCCGTCGCCGTCGAGCGTGGCGATCCACTCATGGCGCGCCGCAGTCACGCCGGTCGTCACCGCCCGGCTCTGCCCGCACGAGGTGCGATGGCGGATCACCCGCAGCATCGGGAACCCGCTTTTCAGGGTCTGCAGCCGGGCCTGGGTGGCGTCGGTGCTGCCGTCGTCGACGTAGATGATTTCGAATGTGGTGTTGCCGGACAGCGCAGCCGCGATTTCGCGTACCAGCGGCTCGACGTTGTCCTGTTCATTCTTGACGGGAACAACCACGGAAAGCCTGCCGTGGTAGGCATATTTTGGCATTGCTATATTGTGGATCCAGAGTTCGGCGGCGAAAAGGCTTCGGGCCTGAAAGTTCGATGGCCGCCATTCTAATTGATTTTCTGCGGCAGGTATGACGTGTCGATTTCCCCTCGTCTGGTTCCTCGTAAGCATAAGGACGGAAACCCGCTGCCGTCCGTCCACCCCGAGGAGAAACCCCATGCGATTCATGATTATTGTGAAGGCCACCGCCGAATCAGAAGCGAAACGAGTAAAGAAAGCGATCGGGCGTTTCCGTACATGGACGCGGCACTAACGCCGTTCGTTCGGACGGCGCACCCGGAAACACGCTTCCAGCATGGCGCCGCACTCAAGCTGACAGGGGAAATGAACATGAGCCCAAGCCCGGCAAGTCCCATCCCGAACGGCATGCACACGATTACGCCTCACCTGGTGTGCCGGGAGGTCGCCGCGGCCATCGCGTTCTACTGCAAGGCTTTTGGCACCGTCGAACTGGAACGGCTGCCCGGCCCGGAGGGCAAACTCATGCACGCGATGATTCGTATCGGTGACTCCAACCTCATGCTGGTCGACGAATTCCCCGGCTGCGGCTCGCTGGGTCCGCAGTCGCTCAAGGGCTCGCCTGTGACGATCCACCTGTACGTGACGGATGTCGACGCAACGGTCGAACGAGCCGTCGCCGCAGACGCCAAAGTGACGATGCCGGTCGCTGACATGTTCTGGGGCAACCGCTACAGCAAGATCGAAGATCCCTTCGGTCACCCGTGGTCGATCGCCACCCATCCCCGCGACCTCAGCCCGCAGGAAATTCAGGTCGCGGCGACAACGCTCCGCGGCTGATCGCCGGGGCACCTGCATCGTTGCCCCCAGCCGGCATCACACCGCCGAATGGCCGGTCGGGCAGCCGCTTGCTGCAAACCGGACACGCACCCGTACCGCATTCCACCCAGAAGAAATCATGGCTTATCTGCTTCTGGTCGTCGACCGCGCGGGCAACGCGACGGGGAATGGAGTCTGGCTGCTTTTGCCCAAAGGACACAGAAATGGGGTCGGACTGAACTGCCCCTTATTACTTTCAAACGTTGCAAACGGCCAACCGTGCCATAACCTGAATCATGGCCCAAATTCAATCGCGGCCGTAGCGTGGGTTTTTCGACAACGGCAGGGTTCAAGCCAGGAGGCAACCATGAAACCAGGCATCATCGGAGCAGCCATTTTTTGTGTCGCATCAGTCGCATTCGCCGCGGGCGTGGTGAAGCCGACCGGCAACAAGGCTCAATTCCCCAAGGCCGACAAGGAACTGGCCAAGCAAACCAAGCCGCCCTCGAACAACTGGCTGCTCGACGCCAACGATGACACCGAGCGTTTCCGTCGCCTGCAGGTCGCCATGGGCGGGACCGACATTCCGATGTGGGAGCTCACCCACCGCTACGAGGAGTTGTATACGGCGATCCAGAAAAACAACTGGGAAATGGGCGTCTACCACTGGGACAAGCTGCGCGACCGCATGAACACCGCCGCCATGAAGCGCCCCGCCCGGACCCAGAACATCGAAGGCATGTTCCTCGAAAGCGGCATCTGGCAATCCATGCGCGATGCGCTGGTATCGAAGTCACCCGAGCGGATGCGCGACGAATTCCAGACCGTCCGCGAGGTGTGCATGGCCTGCCACGTCGCCGAGAACGTGGGTTTCCTCAACGACAGTTCCACCTTCGAGCGCACGAAGTCATTCGCGAAACAGGACAAGGATGACGACTGACCGCCGGCATGCGGCCGGCGCATCGCCCGCGTGGCCGCGTCCAGGTCACGATGAGGCTCGACCTGTCGAAGCCGGCGGCGTGGCCGCGTCAATCGTGCGATGGGGGAGGGATACAGCGCCCAGAATGTGGTCCGCCGCATAGGCTGGGGCGAGCGCGTCGATCATGATCATCGCCTCGCCGCTGCTGAGGCCACCTTCAGGTCCTGCGAATCGATTTCGTGGGAGGTAATGGTGTCTGAACTGACCCCGTTTTTCGTTTCCGATAACGAACGCAATATAGACCGCGCACAATGTGGACGCGCGTCGCTTCGTGCGAGTATATTATGACTCCCACTCACTGATCTCGAGGGTAGCCGCAATGTCGTCTCACGTCCCGTTTGTATGGAGTGACGCTTTCGCGCTTGGTTATCGCAAGATGGACGAAACGCACCACGAGTTCGTCGAGACGGTCAACGCCATGCTGAATGCTTCGGACGCTGACTTCGCGAGTGCCCTCGACGCGTTCGCCGATCATGCAAAGCGTCATTTCGACGAAGAGGCGCTGTGGATGAACAGCACTGACTTTCCGGCGGCACAATGTCATATCGACGAACACAATGCGGTACTGCACTCGGTCGAAGAAGTTCAGGCTATGGTTGCACAAGGCGACGTCGAGATCGGTCGCCGTCTGGCGGCTGAGTTGCAGCGCTGGTTTCCCGGACACGCCGATTATCTGGATAGCGCACTGGCGCAATGGATGGTAAAGCGGGCAGCCGGTGGCGTGCCCGTGGTCTTCCGCCGAAATGCCACCGGGACCGTCGACGACGAATGATTCTTGCCCGTCTGTCGATCCGAATCAAATAAGAACGCAAAAATAGCGCTTGCATGGCAGTGATTCAGTTTGCCTACGACTGGGGGCCTGAAGGCCTTCGTGGTTTTGTGCGTGATCCAAGAATGCCTCGCCTATGACGTCAGTACCGACAAGCACACATCGTTTCCGCAGAGCGTGAAGCTCAAGGTGGGCGAGACCGTGGTATTGGCCTGGATCGTGTACAAATCCCGCAAGGACCGCGATCGCATCAACGCAAAGGTCAGGCCGATTCGCGCCTGGCCACGATGATGGGTGGCAAGAACATGCCTTGCGACGGCAAGCGCATGTTCTGGGGCGGATTCAAGACCCTGGTCAGCCTCTGAGGCGTCCCCGCAATTGTGGAGACCAACCATGCATACCCTGACGACCTGTCTGTGTTTCAACGGCCAGGTGGAAGAAGCGATTCTGTAACCCTCACCCGCAACGCACGCGAACGCGCGCCGCTGCTCGCCCGGGCCGCCCCATCGCCCGCCATCCGGGTAAGCTTGATCGCCGGCTCGGTAGCGCGCTGGAAACCCGACGCGGGACGCGGCGCTCTGTACCGGGTCTACGAGCTGAATGATGTTGCAGCGCGCATGATGGTCACTTGCTGGTATGCATTGTTTTGCCGGTGTGCCGGCAGATTGTCGCCATCATGTTTAGGAGCGGGTGTTGCGCGGCGATGAATGCCGATAGGGTCTGTGCTTGCCATCCTGGCCCGCATGGACGCGGTGCCGACGGCCGAATGAATAGCTGGAGGAGGTAGGGCTCGCTGCGCGCATTCAAGACAGCAGGCACCTGCCCTGCTTCGGACCGCTACAGGGAGAAGGCATTCTCCGGCACAACCAGGCCTTTCCCCATCCGGCGCAGGGTGTGCAAACCCCAATCGAAAGCGGTGCGCTGGATGCGCCTCGCATCGTCCCGATCCAGACAGGTGGCGAGCAGCGCGCGGGCCTCTCCGCGCCCGGGAATGACGCAGTCCGGCGCGATTTCCAGTAGCGGCACCAGCACGAACGGACGCACGTGCATGCGTGGATGCGGCAGCGTGACGAAACTGTCTTCGAGTACCTGATCCTGGTAGAGCAGCAGGTCGAGATCCAGTGTGCGCGGGCCATTGCGCTGGTCGCGCACACGGCCATGGTGTGCTTCGCAGGCGAGCAGTTCCGCCATCAGCGCGTGCGGCGGCAGTGCCGTGTCGATCAGGGCCACGGCGTTGACGAAATCGGGCTGCCCGGCGTAGCCCACCGGAGCGGTGCGATACAGCGAAGAGGCACGCAGCAGACGGGTCTGCTGCAGGTTGTCCAGTTCGCCCATGACCTTCAACAGACGGGCGGCGGGATGGTCGAGATTGCCGCCCAGGGCGACGAAAGCGAGGCTCATGCTGCTTTTTTACCCAGGATGCGTTCGCGATGCTCGACCAGCGCCTCGCTGACCAGGGGAGCGAGCGTGGTCGCGGTGCCCTGGTCGAAACTGGCGTAGAGGCTTTGCCGCATGCGTTTCTCCCAGAAGCGCGCCAGATGATCGGCCACGCCATCGCGTGCGGCGGCACGATCGGGTTCGGCTGCGAAATAGGCGCCGATCTGGTTGGCCATCTGGATCAGGTGTTCGACATTCATGAACATTCGTTCCTTGTTTATTCGATGATACGTTCGGGATGCGCGTAGAGCGTATAGCGCCGGTCGCGCACGAAGCCGGCCAGGGTCAGCCCGCATTCGCGCGCCAGGCGGATGGCGTAACCGGTCGGCGCGGACACCGCCGCCAGCATCGGGATGCCGACGCTGGCCGCCTTCTGCACCATTTCGAAGCTGGCACGGCTGGTGATCAGGGCGAAGCCGGCACGCATATCGCGTCGCTCGCGCGCCAGCGCGCCTATCAGTTTGTCCAGCGCGTTGTGACGGCCGACGTCCTCGCGCACCGCCAGCAGATTGCCGTCCGGATCGGCCCAGGCGGCAGCGTGTACGCCACCGGTGCTGGCATGCAGCGGCTGGTTTTGCTGCAGATGGGTCAGTGCTTTTTGCAGTGATGCAGCCGCAATAGCCGGCCCCGCCGGCAACGGCACCAGCACGCGCGCCACCTGCTCCAGGCTTTCCACACCGCACAGCCCGCAGCCGGTGCGTCCGGCCAGCGCCCGTCGACGCTGCTTGAGGCCGGCCAGGCGCGCTTCAGAGATGCGCATCTGCACGACGACGCCGCGTTCGCCCACTTCCAGTTCCAGGTCGTACAGTTCGGAGGGGTCCGCCAGAATCCCCTCGCTCAGGCTGAAGCCGAGGCCGAAGTCTTCCAGGTCGGTCGGGCTGGCCAGCATCACCGCATGGGAAATGCCGTTGTACGACAACGCCACCGGCACCTCCTCCGGCACGGTGTCCACGTGTGCGCCACCGCCACTGTGGGCGGCCGCTTCCATCAGGGCGGGCGGAAGGATCAAGGCCAACTCGGGCAGATCACACAGGCGCATGATCCCTCTTCGATTTCGATTCAGCCTCCTCCAGCAAGGCCATTTGCTCCGCGTCGAAACGGGCGAACTGCTGTTGCCAGGCGGAGGGCTGCTCCACACGGAAAACCTGCACGGCGGTCACTTTGTACTCGGGGCAGTTGGTGGCCCAGTCCGAATTTTCGGTGGTCACCACGTTGGCCCCCGAACCGGGCCAGTGGAAGGTGGTGTAGACCACGCCGGGCTGCATGCGCTCACTGATCTTGGCGCGCAGCATGATTTCGCCAGCGCGGCTTTGCACGCCGACCGAGTCGCCGTCGCGGATGCCGCGGTCCTCCGCGTCCACCGGATGCACTTCCAGTACGTCCTCCGGATGCCAGATGACATTGGCGGTACGCCGGGACTGGGCGCCCACGTTGTACTGGGTCAGGATGCGCCCGGTTGTCAGCAGCAGCGGGAAGCGGCGGTTGGCGCGCTCGTCCGTGGCCACGTATTCGGTGAGCATGAAGCGCCCCTTACCGCGTACGAACTCCTCTACGTGCATGGTGGGCGTGCCGGCCGGGTGGGCCTTGTCACATGGCCACTGGATGCTGCCCAGTTCGTCCAGCTTGGCGTAACTGACGCCCTGGAAGGTCGGCGTGAGACTGGCGATCTCGTCCATGATCTCGGACGGGTGCGTGTAGTGCATGGGATAGCCCAGGGCATTGGACAGCATCTGGGTCACTTCCCAGTCCGCATAAATCGCCAGCGGACGCATCACCTTGCGGATGCGTGAAATGCGCCGCTCCGAGTTGGTGAAGGTGCCGTCCTTTTCCAGGAAGGAAGCGCCAGGCAGGAAGACGTGGGCGAACTTGGCGGTCTCGTTCAGAAACAGGTCCTGCACCACCAGGCATTCGAGCGACTCCATGGCGGCGATAACGTGCTGGGTGTTGGGATCGGACTGGACGATGTCTTCACCCTGCACGTACAGGCCCTTGAAGCTGCCTGCGATGGCGGCATCGAACATGTTGGGAATGCGCAGGCCGGGCTCGGCGGACAGCGTCACCCCCCAGATGGATTCGAACAGCGTGCGCGTGGCGTCGTCGGCGACGTGGCGGTAACCAGGAAATTCATGCGGGAAGGAACCCATGTCGCAGGAACCCTGCACGTTGTTCTGTCCCCGCAGAGGATTCACGCCCACACCGGGCCGGCCGATGTTGCCGGTGGCCATGGCCAGATTGGCGATGCCCATGACCATGGTCGAACCCTGGCTGTGCTCGGTGACGCCCAGGCCATAGTAGATGCTCGCATTGCCACCGGTGGCATACAGCCTGGCAGCAGCGCGCACCTCATCCGCCGGCACGCCGGTGATCTCCGCGGTGGCTTCGGGACTGTGGCGGGGATCGGCGATGAAGGTGCGCCACTTGGCGAAAGCTTCCGGCTCGCAGCGTGCCGCCACGAAAGCCTCGTCCACCAGACCTTCGGCGACGACGACATGCGCCAGGGCATTGACCAGAGCCACGTTGGTGCCGGGCCGCAGCGGGAGGTGATGGGTGGCGCGGACGTGCGGGGTCTCCACCAGGTCGATGCTGCGAGGGTCGGCGATGATGATCTTGGCGCCCTGGCGCAGGCGCTGCTTCATCCGGGAGCCAAACACCGGATGGGCATCGGTGGGGTTGGCGCCGATCACCAGGATCACGTCGGCCTGCATCACCGAATCGAAATCCTGAGTGCCGGCGGATTCTCCCATAGTCTGCTTCAGGCCGTACCCGGTGGGGGAATGACACACGCGGGCGCAGGTGTCGACGTTGTTGACGCCGAAGGCTGCGCGGGTCAGCTTCTGGACCAGGTAGGTCTCCTCGTTGCTACAGCGCGAGGAGGTGATCGAGCCGATCGACTCGGCCCCGTATTCCCCCTGCAGGCGTCGGAATTCGCTCGCCGTGTAAGCAATGGCCTCTTCCCAGCTCACCTCACGCCACGCATCGCGGATCGAACTGCGGATCATCGGGGTGGTGATGCGGTCGGCGTGCGTGGCATAGCCCCAGGCGAAACGGCCCTTGACGCAAGCGTGGCCGTGATTGGCGCCGCCATTGAGGTCCGGCACCATGCGGATCACCTTCTCGCCCTGCATCTCGGCATTGAGCGAGCAACCCACGCCGCAATAGGCACAGGTGGTGGTGATGCTGCGCTGCGGCTGGCCCTGCTCGATCACCGATTTCTCCAGCAACGACGCCGTCGGGCAGGCCGCCACGCAGGCACCGCAGGACACGCATTCGGAAGACAGGAAATCGTCGCCGCCCGCCGCCGCAATGCGCGATTCGAAGCCGCGCTCGGTGGTGGTCAGCGCGAACGTGCCCTGTATATCGGAACAGGCGCGCACGCAGCGCGAGCAGACGATGCACTTGGCAGGATCGTAGGTGAAATAGGGATTCGAGGTATCCGCCGTCTCAGCCAGGTGGTTGTCGCCTTCGGCGTAACGCACCTCGCGCAGGCCGACGCGGCCGGCCATGTCCTGCAATTCGCAGTTACCGTTGGCAGAACAGGTCAGGCAATCGAGCGGATGGTCGGAAATATACAGTTCCATGACGCCGCGCCGCAGGCGGAACAGGGCATCGTTCTCCGTGGTTACTTCCATGCCCTCCTCCACCAGCGTGGTGCAGGAAGCGGGATAGCCGCGCCGGTCCTTCACCTGGACCACGCAGAGGCGACAGGAACCGAACGACTCCAGCTGTTCGGTCGCACACAGTTTGGGGATGTCGATTCCCGCCTCGGCGGCGGCATGCATGACCGAGGTTCCAGCCGGAACAGTGACGGGAACTCCGTCGATGGACAAAGTGACGCGCTGGGTGGACGTACGTGCCGGTGTGCCCCGGTCGTGGTGGCAATGCAGGCTCATGCTGAGGCCTCCTTTCGCTTCGGCGCCAGGCCGAAATCTTCTGGGTAATGATCGAGTGCGGACAGAACCGGATACGGCGTCATGCCGCCCATGGCGCACAGCGATCCATCCAGCATGGTCTGGCAAAGATCGCGCAACAGCGCGTCATCATTGGATTGCTGCGGGCGCGCGGCCATCATGCCATCCAGTAGTTCCACGCCGCGTACCGAACCGATGCGGCACGGCGTGCACTTGCCGCAGGATTCGATGGCGCAGAATTCCATGGCGTAGCGGGCCATCTTGGCCATGTCGACGCTGTCGTCGAAGGCGACGATGCCGCCATGGCCAACCGTGGCGCCAACCGCAGTAAACGCCTCGTAATCCAGCGGCAGATCGAAGCGCGATTCGGGCAGATAGGCGCCGAGCGGACCGCCCACCTGCACGGCACGGATCGGCCGTCCGCTGGCGGAGCCGCCGCCGAAGTCGTAGAGCAGTTCGCGCAGGGTCATGCCGAAGGCGACTTCGACCAGGCCGGGATGCTTCAGGTTGCCGGCAAGCTGGAACGGCAGCGTGCCGCGCGAACGGCCGCTGCCGTGAGCCTTGTAGGCCTCGCCGCCCTGCGCCAGGATCCAGGGCACGCTGGCCAGCGTGATGACATTGTTGACCACCGTAGGCTGGCCGAACAGGCCCTGCAACGCGGGCAACGGCGGCTTGGCGCGCACCAGTCCGCGCTTGCCTTCGATACTTTCCAGCAACGAGGTTTCCTCGCCGCACACGTAGGCCCCTGCACCCTTGAAAAGATTCAGTTCGAAACGCCGCCCCGAGCCGAGCACATTGTCGCCCAGTACCCCTTCGCGCGTAGCGGTGATGATGGCTTCTTCCAGCACATCCCAGGCCTCCGGGTATTCCGAACGCAGGTAGATGTAGCCGGTATCCGCACCCACCGCCAGACCGGCGATGATCATGCCCTCGATCAGGCAATAGGGATCGCCCTCCATCAGCATGCGGTCCGAGAACGTGCCGGAATCCCCTTCGTCGGCATTGCAGACGATGTACTTCTGGTCACCGCTCGCATTCATCACCGTGCGCCACTTGATCCCGGTGGGAAAGCCTGCGCCACCGCGGCCGCGCAGGCCACCCGTATCAACGGCGCCCACGATGTCTTCGGCCTTCATGGCGAGCGCACGTTCCAGCCCCTTGAGTCCGCCATGAGACCGATAGTCCTCCAGCGACAGGGGGTCGGTGACTCCCATGCGGGCAAAGGTAAGCCGGGTTTGACGTTTCAGGTAGGGGATGTCTTCACTGGGGCCATGGCACAAGGCGTGCGTGCCGCCCTGCAGCCATCCGGCATCGAACAAACCGGCCACATCCTCCGGTCTGACGGGCCCATAGGCGACGCGCTGCCCGCCGGTCTCGATCTCGATCAGCGGCTCCAGCCAATACAATCCACGTGAGCCATTGCGCACGATCTCCACAGCCAGTCCTCGGCTCTGTGCCTCGTGCTCGATCGCACGCACCACGCGTTCCGCACCGACCGAAACGGCACTGGCATCGCGCGGGACAAAAATCCGTTGCGTCATGTTCCCCGCCCTTCCGCAAGAATTGCGTCGAGGCGCTCAGTGCTGACCCGCCCATGAAGTTCGCCATCCAGCATCACGGCCGGTGAGCAGGCGCAGTTGCCAAGACAATAGACCGCTTCCAGCGTCACCTCGCCATCGGCCGTGGTGGCGCCAAACTCGACGCCAAGGCGTTCGCTGGCATGCATGGCCAAGGCATCCGCCCCCATGGCCTGGCACGATTCCGCGCGGCAGATGCGGAGACGCTGGCGACCAGGCGGCGTGCGATGGAAATCATGATAGAAGCCAATCACACCCACCACTTCAGCGCGCGACATATTGTGGGTTCTTGCCAGATCGGCAATGGCATCGTCGGGGATATAACCGAGTTTTTCCTGCAGCTGGTGCAATGCAGGTAACAAGTCGGCTTGATTTGTACTGGACATAAATCCTCTGCAGCAATCAAGTAAACCATTGGGATGACGCTACATGAAGCAACTTACATACCAATCAATTCATCAAGCTGGCGGCAGGGATAATCCTATCCATAAACAACCACTTAAACCAATCGCAAACCCTACGATTCCAATCCGGAAAGTATCGGCATCGTGACAGAGTGTCATGTTCGCACGGTCTGAAAACAGGGACAGGGACCGGGACAAACTGTCACCCCATCACGGCTCGCAATATCCACTTGCTTTACAGGGTAATTCAGCGGGTGACATATCGTTCTTTCCAAGCGTTGGCCGGAGGAGGACTGGCGAAGCCGGAGCCCCCATTACGCTTTCCCAGCCTGCATCTCTTGATCGGTCAGGTCAGGGCGGGGGCGATTTCTGCTTGCTGGCGGATGAGGTGCGCATCGGCGTGAAGTGTGGCAAACGCTGCGAGACACAGACATCATCAACACATTCGCGAGCACGGCGCCGAGCTTCGCAAGCATTGCCGAAAAGCGCGGAAGCTATAAAACGCCCCATGTCCGCAGCATGAGCCCGGTGCCGACAAGAATGCACAATAAGCCTACGCCGCCACGCAAGGATTGTGCGTTTATGGCATGTACGATCCGCGCGCCAAACACGACCCCAATGACTTCAAAGACCGTGCATATAGCCATGAACTTGTAATTAATCGACCCATACTGCAGATTCCCTGCCGTACCCGAGATTGCCGCGAGGATCTGGATTACTTGGCTTGCCCCTATCGTGCTCAGGATAGGGAACCCCAGCAGGATCATGATAGGGACGGACAAAGCCGGCCCCCCCACCCCGGTGAGGCCCGAGCCAAAACCCACAACGGCGCCGATTCCAAACAACAGTACCTGCTGCAATCTGGGCCAGTCCTGCAGAATGGCCGATCTCGTCCGCTTATTGGTTAAAACAGTATAAATTCCCGAGAAAACAATAATTGACGCCAGGATCAAGGAGAGCCCTTGCGCATCGATTTTTGAATTGGCCCAGGCGCCGAAGAATCCGAATACTGCTGCCCCAATGCACAGCGGCACGGTAATGCTCCAGTTGATACTCCCATGGCGCTGGAATGAAAAGGCACCGATGACACCGGTAAAAATAAAGGTGAACAAGGCCGTGGCCATTGCCTCCTGGATTGTCAATCCGCCAAGGATATTGAGCGCCGGGATCAGAAGAATCCCCCCTATCCCCACAGCGCCGATAAGCATGCCAACGACCAGGGAAATGGCGAGCAACCAGACAATAGTCATCGATATGGCGACATCAGGAATAATGCAGCGGAGGCAGGAACTTCCATATGGCGGTGAAGACGCATGGCGATTGATTGATATCCCGGTTTTTCATGGTTTTTACAATCAAGCAGCCCACACTATTGGCTGTTCTTCCTCGGGTAGAAATCGGGCCGTCTATAAAGCTCGATCAGCCGAGGAAGATCCGATGTCTTGCATCCCTGATAGTTATTTTCATCCAGATTAAAATTGATCAATAGAAATTGTCGTCTGAATCAATAACTACAGGGAGGCATCCTGCTGTGTCAGCTTTTGAGTTTAAGAACCCGTTTGGCATTCTTGTACAACACCTGATCGATAACGTCATCCTTGAATCCGAGGTTTCTGTAGTCTTCGAGTGATTGCCCCATCGCACGGAAGGGGTACGAACTGCCGAACAAGAGTTGATCCTTCATGAAGCCGTTTGCGGCTTCGACATAAAGGCTTCCACCCGGCAGGAAAATGTACATATCCGGCACGAGGTGAACGTTCTCATAGCGGAAAGCGACTGCGATTACTTCGTTCACATAAGGATAGAATCCGTGATAGCAGACGATAGACAGGCCAGGGAATGCCTTTGCGATCCGGCCCACGGGTGCGGGGTCGGTAAGTTCGAGGCTGGGAGAAGTCGGCCCTGACATGAGGCAAACGGGAACGCCCAATTGATCACATGCGTCGTAGATCGGGTATAGCAAAGGATTGTCGGCCTTCATGGGCGCACTGCCAAACCCGGGTTCCAGGTTGATGCCCTTCAATCCGAGTTTCTTGACGGCTCTTTCCACTTCGGCGATCGAGCCTTTGACACCCAGCGCGAGAGGGTCCACCGAACCGATACCGATAAGTTCCTTGTGGCCTTTGGTTAATTCGCTGATCTCATCATTGGTATGCCGGATCCCCGGAATGTCACGGCCCACCACCACGGCTGCCGTTATGCCGGTTTCCCTGATTTCATCCACGAATCCTTCGACGTTTTTCGAACGTGTAAAATGCTCATCGTCTTTTGAGCCCACACGCCGGTTCAGCCATTTAACCACTTCATATTCATTTGTTCCCGGCGTTGCCCCATAAAAGTCATGCAGAAAGGAAGGCCTGCTGCGCATATCAATTACTTTTTTTTCCATTTTATCGTCTCCGGATATTTAAAAATTCGACCCAACATTCAAAAAAACAAATGACCACATGTAAAACAATGATGTCATTCCGGTTTCTTACTACCGGCAGACCCGTTACCGCCTGACCGTTTTGAATAAGCTTCAACAAAGTCTGCCGCTGCCTTGCTTCCGCCACTGAACGATTTCATTGCTTCCTGGTGAAGGATGGCCAAGGCCTCCATCTTCACGGCAATCGCACGGTCATTGTCAAAAACAAAAGCCAGTCTTCTCGGCCGTGGCAAATCGACTTCGATAGCCGCACGGACCTGACCCGGAATATTCGACATGATCAGCAGGCGATCAGCCAGGAAAATTGCCTCGTCGATGTCGGTGGTAACGAAAAAGTTCGTTCTATGCGACTCTTCATAGAGCCCTGAGTAGTATTCCCACATCAATTCCTTGGACATGCAATCCAGGCCACGAAACGGCTCATCGAGAATCATGACATCGGGGTTATTGATCATCGCGCGGGCCAGTTCAGCCCGGCGCTGCATGCCGCCGGAGAGTTGCGGCGGATATTTTTCCCGGAAAGCGGACAAGCCCACCTTTTCAAGCAGGTATTCAGCCTGATCACGGTTTTGCTGTGTATTTTCGCTGCGTGCCTTGGGACCGTACATGATGTTGTCGTAGCTGGACATCCACGGAAACAATGCCGATTCCTGGAACACAACCAGGCGGTCACGTCCCGGGCCGGTTATTCGCTTCCCGTCGATTTCGATCGTGCCGGATGAAGGCTTTTCAAAGCCGGCAAGAAGCCGTATCAAGGTGCTTTTACCGCAGCCCGATGGGCCGATCATCACCGTAAGCTTGTTGCGTTCGATGGTAAATGAGCAGTCCTTGAGTACTTCTTTAGCAAACTGCGCAGCACCATACGTTTTGCCGACATTGGTAACTTTTATTTCACCAACCTGCTTCGGATTCACGCTATTCGGCGTAGCAGTGGATTGATTCTGAGTAATAGTGTTCATACGATTCATCCTTTACCGTTTTTTCAACCACGGGGTGAAGAAACTACCGAGCTTCCGCAAAAGCTCACTGCAGATAAATCCGGCAATGCCGATACTGATCATGCCTACAACAATTTGTTCGTATGATCCGCCGACATAGGAGTTCCAGATAAAAAAGCCAAGTCCCCCACCGGAGCCAGTTTCACCGCCGCCGCCGCCCGAAATCATTTCCGCAGCGACCACCACCTCCCAGGTAATTCCCATGCCCACAGCGGATCCAACGACGATCGATGGAAGCGTTGCGGGGAGAACGACTCGCCGGAAGACGTCCCATTGCGAGGACCCCATCGACTGAGCAGATTGGAAGAAGCGGACATCGATGGATTTCGCGCCGCCCACCACGTTGATCACGATGGTGTAAAAGGCTCCGAGAAAAGTAACGAATGCAATGGACAATTCCTGGGTTGGCCAGAAAATGATCGATGCCGGAACCCAGGCCAGCGGCGGAATCGGACGCAAAATCTCAAAGGCAGGAAAAACGATGCCGTTGAACGTTTTGTTCACCGCCATGAACAAGCCCAGGGGGATTCCGATCAGCATGGCAGCAAAGAATCCCGCCAATACGCGGAGCGTGCTCAAATACCAGCTTTGCCAGTACCCTGGGTCGCCAAGCAATGCATACCACGCAACAAGAACGGCGGTCGGTGCCGGCACATGGCCGATCCACGGCGGGGTGAAACCAAACCATTCATTGGACCGCGAGCCCAACTCCCATAGCGCCAGAAACACGAAAATGGCAATGATGGCTCGCAGCTTGGAGCGACTAAACAATTCTTTTCTAAAACGTTTGATATTCATGTCGTCTACCCTTCTTTTTCGCCGGCCGAAAAAGCCTTCTTGGCCTCTTCATGTACGAGCTCTACGGTTTCATCCATCAGCTGGCGATACCGCGTACTGGTCAGCACGCTGTAGTCGCGGGGGTGAGGAATATCAACGTCGATGATTTTCTTCGGCTTGCAGGGACGCGAGGTCATGATGACAAGTCGATGCCCAAGAAAAATCGCTTCTTCCAGATCGTGGGTGATAAAGAAGATAGTGACCTTGTTCTTGTAGTAAATTTCCAGTAAAGCCTCATGCATCACCGATTTGGTAAGCGAGTCGAGTGCCCGATAGGGTTCGTCGAACAGCAAGACCTTGGGCTCATTCATCAGGGCCCGGACAATTTCTACACGGCGGCGCAAGCCCGAGGAAACTTCACCGGGGAAATTGTGTTCGGTGCCGCTTAAGCCCGCATCCGCCATCATGCTGCGAGCTTTGTCGTAGATTTCCTTTTTGCCCAGCTTGCCTTGCATCATGAGGCCAAAAGCGACGTTGTCCAGGTTGGATTTCCATGGAAACAGTGCCCCGTTCTGAAACACCACAATGCGATCCGAGCCTGGCTGTGCCATAGGCTTCCCGGGTCCGCACAAGAGCTCATCATCAAGGTAAATACTGCCCGAGGTGATGCTGTGGAATCCCGCAATCGCATTCAGCAATGTGGTCTTCCCACAGCCGGATGGCCCGACGATCATGCATATTTCACCGGCCGGGATATCAAGCGAACAATGATCCACAGCCATCACCGCAGCGCCATCCGGATCATAGATCTTGACTACGTCCTCGATCCGGATCGCACCTTTCAGCACACCTTTTTCAGCCTTCCCGGCTTGTTGCAATACAGCGCTCATCAACGACCTCCCAAGGCAAGTTCACGAACCCGCCACTGCATCATGTAATCACCCGCCACACGCACGAGTGCGCTGGAGACGTAACCAACTATGCCAAGAGTGATCATGCCGATCACGATGGTTGGGTAGCGAACCATCGTATAAGACGTATTGATCACATAACCCAGCCCGAATTCGCCAGACACCATTTCCCCGGCCACCAGAGAGAACCAGGCAACGCCGATTGATATTTGCAGTCCCGTAAAGATGAATGGCATGGCACCCGGCACGATCACTTCCTTGAAGGTTTGCCACTTGCTTGCACCGAGACAGGCGGCCGCCCGGCTGTAGGATTCGTCGATGGTTTCGACGCCAAGCATGGTATTCAGCGCGGTGGCATAGAAAGACGCAAGGAAAGTAAGGAAGATGACCGGCGTTTCCGAGCCCTGGAACATCAGGATTGCCAGGGGCACCCAAGCCAGAATAGGAATGGGACGCAGTGTTTCAAAGACAGGGAAGACATACTCGCGGAACGTCTTGGACCAGCCCAAAAACAATCCAAGTGGTACGCCAAGGACCGTGGCAAGAAAAAAGGCGATCAGGATTCGGCGAACGCTGACCCAGATATGCTGGTAATACTCAGGCGTATAGATCGACAAGCCGTAGATAGGGTCTTTGCTGAACCATTCTTTAAACACCTCGGTCAACCCCGGCATGTCTACAAACCTGGGCAATTTCCAGACTTCTACTGTGAAGTACCAGGTAGCCAGCAGGATTCCGAATCCCGTGAGCATCAGATAGGGCTTTGGACTTTTCAACCACTGCGACAGGCGAAACATCGTCAGGGTCAAGCCGGTTGCCACGGTGACGGGCACCTGCGTGAAATGCGGTACATGACCCGCCACTTCTTCAGGCAGGGTGTATTCCTTATTGATCATGGTCGCGAAGCGACTCATGACAATATCGCCTGTCTCGGGCGAAGCCTTGAACAGATTGATCAGCTCCTCGCCGTTGATCCGGATCAGTTCAGTCCGTTCCAAGCAGACGGTCTTCGCCAGACGGCTGCGCTGATTCTCGAGCACGGCGGCCCAACCAAACACATCGCCGCTATGCAGGATTTTTTCCGGATGTATCGCCTGAAAGCCAATCCCGAGTGTGTGCTGCACGGCACCTGAAGACACGATATAAACATCGTCAGCGAAATCACCCTGGTGATAGATCACGTCCCCACGGGCATAAGACTCATACCTGGCAAGCTTGGCGATTGCTTCGAGCACATCGTTCGGTACCGTCTGGAACGGCATGGATCGCTTCAGTAAGGCTACAGTCTGGTCAATTTCCATAAAATATTCCTTGTGGCATCATTCCTTGTGGCATCCTTCTGGCTGAGTTCGGGGCGTTGGAGAAGCTGGCGCCCGTGCACTGCAGACGTCAAGATCCCGCCAGCCGTGCCTGAGTCATGCACACGGCTGGGGCAGTCTTGATTGAATAGGTTGAAGTGTTACTTTTTGCCTGTGTAGGCCGAATCCGGCATAGCCTTAACCGCGCCAACCGGGGCTTTCAATCCGCGCTCTTTCAATATTGCTTCGGCGAATTGCGGCATGACCGCTTCCGCCCGCAAAGTAGGCGTATGAATGCTCTTCACTTCATAAAGAAAGGTTGCCGCTTTTTTAATCAGTTGCGAGGCATCGGGTGTGATCGCAAATGGCAGCTGAACCCGTTCCGAGGTACCCCCCTGGGCGGCCGGATAAGAGCCATACAGGGATGTCCACAGAACATGCTGGGTGAAGCCTGTGGTTTGTGATTCCACCGCCTCAACAATCTTTCCTGCATTTTTCGGGTCCGCCATGTACAACTGGGCATCGAGCTCGGCATTCAGCCATGCCTTGACCACATCCGGGCGCTGCGTGATGAGGTCATTGCGCATGACAATGAACGCGCCATCATGCTCATTGATGGACGTACCCGACGCGATGCGCTTGGCAAGACCTTCCAGCACCAGACGCGACGCAGTGGGTTCCCATATAACCGCAGCATCGATCTTGCCCGCCCGGAAACCACTGGTAATGACCTCAATGTTCTGGTTCAGATAGGCTGCCGGCTTGATCCCCTTCTTCTTGAACACTTCTTGCGCAAAGCGATCCGTACAGGAACCCTTGGGCACAGCCACCCGCTTCCCATTCAGCCACTTGAGGGCCTCGTCCTGATTGGCGAAGTTGGGGGCGTCTTTCTTGGCAAGAAAAATATTGCACTGATCGACACCTAAACCCGGCGACGCAACAATGCGAAGATCCGCGACCCGCTCTTTTGTGGTGGAGACAATAGCCGGCATGTCGCCCATGTAGCCGATATCCTGCTTGCCTGCGAGCATCGCATTGACGATAACGGCGCCCTGCAAGCCGATCGAGAACTTCACGGTGGATCCCTTGGGCAGGTATTTCTCATAAAACTTCATGGGCTGCATCACCACGCCAGACCACGACTCTGTGTAGTAAGGTTGGTAGCCGATGGTCAGGTGAACGGGGTCCCCCACCTTGCCATAGTTGAGATCAGCCGCGTAGGCGGAAAACGCGCTGCCAACGGCAAGACTAAAGGTCGCGGCTAAAGCTGGTAATGCACGATAAGTACGGCGGTCAAACCAATTCTTAAGACAAGTCATGATGAAAATCTCCTCATTGTTAGACACTGATCCTTGATACGGGCCGTAATCAACATCGATTACTCTTTCATATCGGTACGAATTCACATGCTGTACAAAGCAAGATATTGGTGCTCATCCCGCTATTAATGCATTAATGGACTTGGGCTATTTTTCTCCTGGAGAGGCTAGATGCCGAGTGATCAGCGTCGAAAGCTTGCGCATGACGAAATACCCTGATGCCGGATCGGATTCGAGGACTTTCAAGGCTTCCTCACCATTCAGCCGCAACAGAACCGAATCTTCCAGGCAGGTGGATTTTGCAATGCGCCGCGGTTGATTCTCGAGTAACGCTGCCCAGCCGAATACTTCTCCCTTGCGCAAGACAAAACCGGCTGGGCTGGTGCCATCGCGGCCAATCAGAAACTCAACGCGGCCCGACTCGAGAATATAAAGATCATCGGTGGGATCGCCGATGTTGTAGAGGGTGCTGCCACTTTCATATTTTTCACGGCGCGCAAGCTGATCGAGCTGCTGCAGCGTGGCGTCGGAAATATCCATGAACAACTGTGCTACCTTCAGTGCGCTGGATTGCACTACAAATATCTCGCCATCCTCAACCTGGACTTCGTATTTCTCAAGCGGAGCTTCGGCGAGGCCTATCTCCTTTCCAGTGGCAATATCCCACTGCCATAAATGCTGGTGGCAGGTAAGTACTGCGCCATCGTAATATCCTTCGCCCAGATTGACATCCTGGTGAGGACAAATGCCTTGATAGGCGTAATAGCGGTCGCCTGCGTTGGCTATCAAGACCTTGAGCCCGCCTTCGATGTCATATTCCTTCATCCCATTGCTGGGAATTTCGGCCGTATTACATACGCGTATCTTGCTCATTCCGCCATTCCTAACTGAATTTGTCATAACAAATGTTATCGGTGGTCACTCTCGCCATAAGCAATATCCGGACGGCCGCATCGACCATCGGCGGCGGTCCGGCAAGATAGGCTCTGACGTCCTGATAATTGCCCTGCATTTGGCGTCCCGCCACCTCGTGCACATAACCCGTATCAAACTTCAGCTGCGGGTAGTCACTCAGGGCAGAACCGGGGGGCTCTTCTTTTGAGAGGGCTATGGTCACACTCAGCTTGTCGCCGCACTGGGCGCGCAACTGGGAGAGTTCCTGGAGCAAAAAGGCATCCTTCAGCGTCTGCACACCGAAGAACACATCGCCTCTATATTGGGAAAAATAGCCATCCTGCGCGGCACGGGACAGAATGGACATCATCCCTGCAATGCCGCTGCCGCCAGCGATACACAGTATGTTTTTAGCCAGAGCGGGGTAAAACGTCGCATGCCCAAGAGGACCGAACAACTCGACCGCCACCCCCTCGCACTGGTTGTTGAACAGCCATTCGGATATCCCGCCGCCAGGCTTTTTCTTGACAACGAACTCAAGGATTTCCGCCTCGCGCTGGTAGTTCACAATTGACCAGCCGCGAAAGCCCGCTATGCCTGGCACCTGGACCATCACAAACTGGCCGGCATCAAATTCCATCGGCTGGCCCAGCTTGATCTGGAGATGCATCACGTCGGGCGTCAACAGCCTCGCCGAGCTGATATGCCCACTCAATGCAGCGGGCACGCTGACACCCGACTTTTCCACGGTCTGGACAAAGCTTTCTACCGCGATTGTGGCATCAGTCTTGGCCATGCACTGACACATCAGAAACTCGTCTTCGCCCTTCAGATATTTGCGTCCGGGCGCTTCAGGCCAGGCATCGACAATCTCCCCGGAGATCAGCCGCGCCTTGCATGTCCCGCATGTCCCGCTAGCACATTCATAAGGCAGGTCAATATCACCGCCCAACCCGGCGTAGAGTATTTTCTCTCCCTCGGCCACATTGAAATTATGTGCGCGGTTTCGGGCGTTGATCTGGATTTTCATAGTGTTGTCAGTCCACTAAGGCCATTAAAACGGAATGTGATAGCCGGCACCAAGCATCCGCGTATCGAGACGAATATTCCGGTCCAGCAATTTTGGCGCGTCTCCATTCAATGCGACGGTGTCGTAGATTTTCCCCACCGCGAACAGTTCGGTCGCGCCGCCGTCAAGCGAAGTCTTGAAGACCTGTAGCGTGCTGATCGTTTTTGCCTGTTGCTTGGCTTCGTCCTGGTCGACGATACACACCGTGATGTGACGGCTTAATGGCGAATGATCACTGTTGTGCCTAGGCAGATTGTCGAATAAAAGCTTCATACCTTCCTTGTCCTGCTCAAGCCAGGTCATTTCCTTGCGGATTTCCGGGATATAAGCAGTAATGGCATAACGAAATGCCGGGTCGCACAAGTCAAGAAATCCAGCAAAGTCCTTGCTGTCCATTACAAGGCCAGATCGATAAATCAGTTCATCAATTGATTGTTTTGATGCCACACCAGTACTCCTCTTATTGAAGTAATGAAAGCCTGCAGATGGCTGTCGTCATGTTCGTAGCACGGCAGCCATCAACTATTGCTCAACCCAACTTGTTGTCGCCGAAGGGGTCGTATGCCGGGCGTCCCATGCGCTTGCCCCACTCAGCATAGAAGTGCCGCATCCCAACCTCGTCATGGATCGTCGAGTTTTCTTCGCGACCATGCAGGACCCATTTGCTGTCGCTCTTTTCGCGCATGGCCAGCCCCTGGCCGTGCACGCCCAGCAGGTCTTCATGCAAGTTACGACCGAACGGTCCCCAAATCGTATTGTGGTCACGCACCCGCTCGGCACGCTGCTCCGGGGTGTCGCTCTTCAAGCCGAGACCGCGGAATTCGATGATCAGCTTGTCCGGCCCCAGCGGGATAGCCGTGTCCATACGCAGCACCGATGTGCGGAGGTTGAAGGTCATTCCAGGGAAAAGGTCGATCAGCACCCAGCCGCCCGGCGCCAGACCCGGCCAGCCCACGGCGCGCTCCTGGCTGCCTGCATAGGCATCGTATTTAATCTCCATCGAGCCCACTGATGCATGGCCGCCCGGATAGCCTTTGTACTTGCGATCGAAATAGCCTGGCTGCATCATCCCCGTGATACGGTTGAAGTAATGCATATAGTCGTGGTAGAACTCGCTGTTCGTGTCATGCCACAACTTGTAATTCGTATTGACGATTGCCTTGTGATAGGTAAAAACCTCCAGAGGCTGGCTAAGGTTTTCCTCCATCATGCCGAGCGCATCGCCGATATACTCCTTGAGCGTGCCGCTGTTATCGTCCACGTTTACCCAGACAAAACCGCCGAAGCCGACTTCGCTTTTCACTTCACGCAGGCCAGCGTCCTTGCTGCTATAGCGATCCTGGTAACCTTCCTTGCTGCGGGGGATGTCAATGCAATCCCCCTGCGCGTTGAACGACCAGGCATGGAAAATGCACGTGACACGCTTGGTGTTTCCAACAGGATCGTAAAGGAGCGTATTGCCACGATGCGGACAGATATTATAGAAGGCTCGCACCTTCATATCTTCGCCGCGAATCATAAAAAGCTTTGCCCCGCCCGGATGACTGAAAGTCCGGTAATCGTAGGCGTTCGGCAGTTCCGATTCGTGGCAGCCGATGATCCAGCATTTATTGAAAATCTTTTCCTGCTCCTCGCGGAAAATCTGCTCGTCTGTGTAAATCCTGGTATCCACGAAATGAGTAGACGGGAACTTCGGCTGCTCTTTCCATGCAATTTCGTTACGTGACATTCTTGTCTCCTATCGAGTTGGGCAAGGTAAAAACATTTTCTGTGTATGGTTAAGCATAGGCCGTGCCAGATTAAACAAATCGGGGCATGACCCTAGAGACAATACGTAATATCGCGGTATCACGGCTGTCACAATGAAAAACCCGAACACCCGCTCAATTGCCCCCATTTCGCAACATCCGTTTCCTTGTATCGTTTAACGTGTCACCTGAAACACTCTGCGTCAGATTTGTCACATTACGCAGCATAGAAAGCCCTGAATACGCCGCCCATATTAGAATCCGCCTATTTTCTGCCGGTACATTCCTGTCAGCAGGCAACACTCAGCCTTGCCGTCCGCACAACTGCATCTGGGAGGGCATCGACCCCGACATGCGAAATTTCTCAAGGGTTCAAGTAAAGGATGGAAGCGCTTGTATCTGCAGCACTCGCTACCCATCGTCAATCGCAGGTGGAGCGGGCAGAGGCATCGAACAAATGAAACACACGTCTTTCATCGTTGCACTATGCCGCTTATGCCCAAGCCTGCATTCGGGAGGGGCAACCCGGAAGCGGACCACCCTTCAATTCCCGAGTCGATAACAACTCAGTTTCAGGAGAATCCAATGACCGACCCACTCTTGAATTTCGATGGCAAAGTCGTCCTGATCACTGGTGGCAGCACAGGCATTGGCCGGCCCACGGCGCTCGCTTTCGCCACACGCGGCGCGAAGGTCGTCGTGGGGACGTGAGCGACGCCGGTGGCGAGACGATCGAACTGATAAAGGCCGCTGGCGACGCAGGCTTGTTCATTCAAATGAACGTCGCAGATTCGTCGGACGTGCGCGCTCGTCGAGAAAACCGTCGCTGCCTTTGGCGGCTTGCATTGCGCCTTCAACAATGCTCTGGCTCCGGGCCTCGTGGAAACACCGATGACAAGGCGCTGGCTGGATGATCCCGTCATGCGAGGCGCCGTATTGAGCGGGCCGCTGATGGGAAGGGCCGCGGCGCCCGAGGAAATCGCCGGCACAGTACTTTATCTGTGTTCTCCCATGACGACGTTCGCAACCGGAACCTTCATTATCGATGGCGGCCAGACCGCGCATTGAGTGGCCCGATGCAGATGCCGTCCGGCCTGAGCGCCAACAATCGATCAAACCGGAGCCGCTGCGCGACCCGGCTTGTTCAGACGTGCGCGCCTGAGCGCGAACTCGCCACCGACTGTCGAGGCACGGGCGAAGCGACGGCGCGAAACCGTCATTTCTTGTTGGATATACTTTGCGTTACGGGTTTTTGGAGTGTCACCGGATCATGGCGAAGAAATCGCTTTCAAGCATGGCGCCGGCAAGCGCAGTACAGACAAACGACGGGCAATGGCGGTCGTGGACGAATAGCAGCGAACGCTACGGATCGGTCGCCCAGGCCTTGCACTGGAGCATTGCCCTTCGTTCCTGGTCTGCTACGTGGCGGTCTACTACCGGCACTGGTTTACACTGCCGAAAACACCCACCAACTGGCTCGCCCTGCAAACGCATCTGGTCGCGGGCGTTGCCGTCGCCGCGCTGGTCGTGGCGCGCGTGTTCTGGTTCTTCCACAGCATCCAGCCGGACGACCCGCCCGGCACCCGTTTCGAGCACCTCGCATCGCACGGGATGCATCGCGCGCTGTACCTGTTCATGATCGTCATGCCCATCAGCGGCTATCTGGGATGCGGGGTTGCGATCGAGTTCATGGGGCTGGGCGACATTCCGAGCTTCAAGGACACCGGACTCTTCAAGTCGCTCGGCGTGGCCTGGGAAACATTCGAAAAACCGGTCGACTTTGTGCACAAGAATTCCGGCGCGTATCTGGTCTGGGTTCTGGTTCTGCTCCATGCCGGCGCCGCCCTCTTCCATCATTACGTCAAGCGAGACGACGTGCTGCGCCGCATGCTGCCTTGAGCCCGGGTACCGGGCATTTTCATCCGCTCTGCGGCCGCCACGGGCAGCATCCGTGAAGCAGGACGCTGCCATCTGCGACGTGGGGACGACCTCACACGCTCACTTCGACCATGGGACGGCCCAGCTGCAAAAGGAGATTCGTTAAATGAACTGGGTAATTTTGTTTGTCGCAGGACTGCTCGAGATCGGCTGGGCAATCGGCTTGAAATACACCGACGGTTTTACGCGTTTCTGGCCAACCCTTGGAACCGTGGCGGCAATGGTGGCGAGCCTGGCCTTGCTCGGCATCGCGATGCGTTCGCTGCCGGTTGGCACGGCGTATGCCGTCTGGGTTGGCGTGGGTGCTGTCGGCACGGCCTTGCTCGGCATCGTGCTGCTTGGCGAAGCGGTGAACGCGGCGCGAATTTTCAGCCTTGGGCTGATCGTGGCCGGCATTGTCGGGTTGAAGCTGGCAACGCCTGCCTGACCGTGCGAGGCTGCCCCGGGGCCGCGGCTCGATTTGCGCAGATGCGCGCTTGCCTGCGGAGTGACTATAGTGGTTGGGAGGGTGCTGGCCCGCCGCCTCGGGCGGGCGGCGGTCCGGCGGCGTCTTTTTCAACCCGGGAGGTTTCATGAACAATGCAATCACGCTGCTCGCACGGATTCTTCTCGCACACATTTTCCTCATCTCCGGGCTAGGCAAACTCGGCGCCGGCTACATCGGAACGCAGGGCTATATGGAGGCCATGGGACTGCCCGGCATGCTGCTGCCGCTGGTCATCGCACTGGAAATCGGCGGCGGCCTGGCGTTGATCGCAGGCTTTCTCACGCGCTGGGCTGCGCTTGCGCTGGCAGCGTTCAGCATTGTTTCAGCCCTGCTCTTCCACGCCAACTTCGGTGACCAGACCCAGACGATCATGTTCATGAAGAACCTTGCCATGGGAGGCGGTCTGCTGATGCTCTACGTCCACGGTGCCGGCGCATTCAGCGTGGATGCGAAACGCGGCGGGTGACGCGGATGGACCTTCGCGTCAAGCGTGTCTATGCATCCCCGTCGCCGGAGGACGGCGCGAGGGTTCTGGTCGACCGCCTGTGGCCGCGCGGCCTCAGCCGCGAAAAGGCCCGCGTCGATCTATGGCTGAAGGAGCTTGCGCCCAGCACCGAGCTGCGCAAGTGGTTCAATCACGAACCTGCAAAGTGGGACGAATTCAGGCAGCGCTACCGGCAGGAGCTGCGCCAGCAGCCGGCGGCGCTGGCGCAGCTGGCCGAACTGGCCGGCACGCGCCCCGTGACATTGCTGTTCGGCGCAAAGGAAGAGCGCTTCAACGACGCGGTGGCCCTGAAAGCCATCGTTCTTGCCCGTGGCCGCTAGCGCAATCCGTCATCCCCGCGCCCGGAACGCTCCGCGCCTTGGGCGGTCAATGGGGTCATCCAATTTATCAAATTACAGATCGAGCATGGCGGCACGCAGGCCGGCACTCGCCTCAGGCATCGGACCATGAAAAATCCCGTTTACCTCGCCAGCCTTGGCGCCGCCGTTTTGCTGGCGGCATGCTCCACCCCCCCCCCGGCCTCCGCTTCCAACGGTTCAGGCTGTCGACCTGGAGCGCTATTACGGCACCTGGTACGAGATTGCGCGCCTGCCCAACAGCTTTCAGGCGATGTGCGCATCGGATACCCAGGCGCTGTACCGTCCGAAAGGAAAAGAGGTGGCAGTGGTGAATCGCTGCCGCACGGCAGACAGCACGATCAAGCAGGCCGACGGAATCGCCAGGGTCGTGGCGGGCAGCCATGGCACCAAGCTGCGGGTCAGTTTCTTCCGTCCCTTCTATGGCGACTACTGGATCCTGGCGCTCGATCCGGGCTACCGCTGGGTGCTGGTCGGCGAACCCGGCCGAAAATACGCATGGATATTGTCGAGGCAGCCGAAGCTCGACGAGGCGACGCTGGAAGCCTTGTTGAATCGGGCCGCAGCGCTTGGGTTCGATCGGCAGGCGTTCCTGAGAACCCCGCACACCGGAGGTGCATTGACGCCTATGGCGCCAGCCAGCGGGGAATGAGGCATCGACGGAAAAGAGAACAGGCGCGACATCCCATCGTCAAACCCTCCGTCATGCTGCGCGCCGTTCAGGCCGACACCGCCGCGCCCCCGCTGGATGCCATCGCCGAGCATGGCAGGGAAAGCCGGCCGGACCTTGTTCCGCTTCTTCTGCAACCCACAAAGTGCTTTTCGCCGACGCATGGACCTGGTTTTAATTCATGGAATGGGCAGAACCCCCCTCTCGATGGCGCGGCTGCGCCGGCGATTACGGCGCGCCGGCCACAATCCCTTGCTGTTTGGCTACGTTCCCGCATTTGAAACCCTGCAGGGGACGGTCGCGCGCCTGGTGAAGCTGATCGATCGCCGGGTCGACAGCGGGAACTACGCGCTGGTGGGGCATTCGCTGGGGACGGTGATCATCCGGACAGTGCTCGGCCAGCTGGAAAACCGGGCGCCATCCGCCTGTTTTTTCCTGGCGCCACCGCTGGTTGCCTGCAGGGCCGCCCGGTTTTTTTCCCGCTTCCGTCTCTATCGATGGCTGACGGGCGAAATGGGCCAGCTGCTGGCGCTCGAATCGTTCATGCAGCAATTGCCGATGCCGTCGGTGCCGACCCGGATCTATGCGGGCGTCGGCTGCCCGCGCGCGCCCTGGCTGCCGTTCGGCATGGAAGCCAGCGACTGCATTCTCGGCGTGTCCGAAGCCACCGGCAGCTTCGAGACGGAATCGGTCAAGGTGCCTTCCACCCACACCTTCATCATGAACTCGAAGCAGGTTTTCGACGACATGGTTGATTTCCTGAAACCGCTGGCCTGACCGCACACTCGCATGGGAGAACACCATGGAACCACGCATCAGTCTCATCACCCTCGGCGTGGCCGATCTCGAGCGCGCCACCCGCTTCTACCAGGAGTGTCTTGGCCTGCCACGGCTGGAGACGCCGCCGTCGGTGACGTTCTTCGAACTCGGGAAAACCTGGCTTGCGCTCTGGTCACGGGAAAGCCTGGCCGCCGATGCCGGCCTCGCAGCGGAAGGCTCGGGTTTTCGCGGCTTCGCGCTGGCGCATAACGTTCGCTCGCCGGCGGAAGTGGATGCGCTGCTTGCCCGGGTTGCCGCCTGCGGCGGCACCGTCACCCGGCCCGGACAGCCGACGGACTGGGGAGGCTACTCCGGCTATTTCACCGACCCGGATGGATTTGTCTGGGAGATTGCGCATAATCCAGACTATCCGCATGTCTGAATGACCTGGCGTCTCAACCGCATAAGGAGCCCTATCCATGATCCACTTGCCCGATTCATTACATGCCTGGGGAACACCCGGGTTCGAGGCTGTTCTCAAGCAGGAAATCGAACAGCTGGATGCCGTGCAACTGCCGCTGCAACAGGGCCTGGCCATCAGCAGCCACGTCACGGAGCGGCCTTTCCAGGCGATGCCGATCAGCATGCGCGAAGAATCCGGCCTGATTCGCGTCAAGGCGGGGATTTTTTATACGGGAGTGATTGCCGGCTGCAGTTGCGCGGACGATCCCACGCCCATCGACGAACAGACAGAATACTGCGTGGTGCAGTTCGATATCGATCCGGCGACGGCCAGCGCCACGGTGGTACTGCTGGATGAATAAGCGGTGCAGCGGCGGCTAGCCGCAGACAGCGGGGGCTGGACGCGATGGCGCCGCGCTAGGGCGCGGCAGGCCTGATTTCCAGCTCTTCCGGATACGGCCGGCTCGGGTACTGGAAGGCAACCGGTCCGTCGGGTTTCGCATGCACGAACTGGTACACGAAGGGGTCGATGGAACCGGCCATCTCGGCGGCGTTGCCCTCGGCCACCACCACGCCGTCGTGGATGAAATAGACGTAGTCGGCGACCTTCAGCGATTCCGAAACATCGTAGGTCACCACGACCGACGTCAGCCCGAGCGCATCGTTGAGGCGCCGGATCAGGTTGGCGATGGTGTTGAGCGAGATCGGGTCGAGGCCGGCGAAGGGCTCGTCGTACATGATCAGCATGGGATCGAGCGCGATCGCCCGTGCCAGCGCCACACGGCGCTCCATGCCGCCCGACAGTTCGCCGGTGCGCAGGGCATGGGCGCCGCGCAGGCCGACGGCATGCAGCTTCATCAGGACAAGATCGTGGATCGCCTCTTCCGGCAGGTCGGTGTGTTCGCGCATCGGATAGGCGATGTTGTCGAACACCGACAGGTCGCTGAACAGCCCGCTGACCTGGAACATCATCCCCATCTTGCGCCGCATCGCGTAGAGGTCGGCATTGTTCAGTTCGTGCACCATCTGGCCGTCGAATGCCACGCTGCCGCGCGACGGCCTGAGCTGGCCGCCCACGTGGCGCAGCAGCGTGGTCTTGCCGCAGCCGCTGACGCCGAGGATGGCGACGACCTTGCCGCGCGGGATAGCGAGATTGATCCCCTTCAACACCCGATTGTTTTCATACGAGAAATGCAGGTCGCGGATCTCGACCAGCGTGTCCGTGTTGTTCTCTTGCAGGGGCGGCATGGTCAGATTTCGCTCAACAGTGCTTCCGGCGCTTCCAGCGCGGCCTTCACCGCCACCAGGAACTGCACCGCGTCGCGGCCGTCGATCAGCCGGTGATCGTAGGTCAGCGCCAGATACATCATCGGGCGGATCACCACCTGGCCGCTCTCGGCGACCGGGCGTTCCTGGATGGTGTGCATGCCGAGGATGGCCGACTGCGGCGGATTGAGGATGGGCGTCGACAGCAGCGAACCGAACACGCCGCCGTTGGTGATGGAAAAGGTGCCGCCCGACAGCTCTTCGAGGGTAAGCCTGGACTCGCGCGCGCGGCGGGCGAAGTCGGCGATCGCGGCCTCGATCGCGGCCGGCGACAGCGTCTGCGCGCGGCGCAGGATCGGCACCACCAGCCCACGCGGGCTGGAAATGGCGATGCCGATGTCGACGTCGCCATGCCACACGATGTCATTGCCGTCGATGGCGGCGTTGACGAGCGGGAACTGCTCGAGCGCGCGACATACCGCACGCACGAAGAACGACATGTAGCCGAGCTTGACGCCGTGTTTCACTTCGAACTCGGCCTTGAAGCGCTGGCGCAGTTCGTTCACCGGCTGCATGTTCACCTCGTTGAAGGTGGTGAGCATGGCGGCGGTATGCTGCGCCGCGACCAGGCGCTCAGCGACGCGCAGGCGCAGACGCGACAGCGGTTCGCGGCGGCTTTCGCCTGGCGCGGAGGACGCCGCTGCCGGGGCGGCAGGCAGCGGCGTGCTGGGGGGCTGCACCGGGCTTGCAGCGGGTGCCGGCACGACGGTTGCCGGCGCGGCTGGCGCAGGCTTCGCAGCGGCAACGCCGGCCCCACCGTTCTCGCCGGTCTCGATCACCGCCACCACCTCGTCGGCCTTCACTACCGCGCCCTCCTCCCGGCGCAGTTCGAGCAGCGTGCCTGACACCGGCGCGGGGATTTCCAGAATCACCTTGTCGGTTTCCAGATCGACCAGGGTTTCGTCGCGCGCCACCATCTCGCCCACCTGTTTGCGCCACGGCAGCAGGGTGCCGCTGGCGACCGAATCGGACAGGGTCGGCACACGCACGTCAATTTTCATACGAAGTCTCCAGCGCGTCGTTCAGTAGCGCGTCCAGTTCCGCCCGGTGGCGCGAGACATAACCCGATGCCGGCGCGGCGGCTGCCGGGCGGCCGGCGTAATTGAAGCGCCGGCCGCCCGGCGCGCAGTGGTTGAGGTGGTGCAAGGTCTGGAACCACGCGCCCTGGTTCATCGGTTCTTCCTGTGCCCAGACGAAGGTGTCGGCTTGCGGATAGGCCTTCAGCACGGCGCGGAATTCGGCTTCGGGAAAAGGATAGAGCTGCTCGATGCGCACCAGCGCAATATCGTCCAACCCGCGCGCGACACGCGCCGCTTCGAGGTCGAACCATATCCGCCCGCTGCACGCCAGCACGCGTTTGCAATCGCGCGGCGCGCGCGGATCGTCGATCACGGGCAGGAACGTGCCGCTACTCAGATCCGCCAGCGATGAGGTGGAGGCCGGATGGCGCAACAGGCTCTTCGGACTCATGATGACCAGCGGTTTTCTCAGCGGGCGCACGATCTGCCGCCGCAGCAGATGGAACAGCTGCGCCGGCAGCGTCGGCACGCACACCTGGATATTGTCCTGCGCGCACAGTTGCAGATAGCGTTCGAGGCGGGCCGACGAATGTTCCGGTCCCTGCCCCTCGAAGCCGTGCGGCAACAGCAGCGTGAGGCCGCACAAACGCCCCCACTTGGCCTCGCCGCTGGTGATGAACTGGTCGATCACCACCTGTGCACCGTTGGCGAAATCGCCGAACTGCGCCTCCCATACCACCAGCGTGTCGGGATCGGCAGTGGCGTAGCCGTATTCGAACGCCAGCACGGCTTCTTCCGACAGCAGCGAATCGATGATGGTGAAATTGCCCTGCTGGTTGTGGATATGCTCAAGCGGGATATAGACACCGCTCTGGCGGCGCTCACGCTTCTGGTCATGCCATACTGCATGGCGATGGAAAAACGTGCCGCGCGCCGAATCCTGGCCCGACACCCGCACGTTGTAGCCGGCGTCGAGCAAACTGGCGTAGGCCAGGTTTTCGGCGTAACCCCAGTCCACCGGCAGTGTTCCCGCGCGCATGCGGCGGCGGTCGTCCAGCACTTTCTGCACCCGCGAATGCAGCTCGATCTCGTGCTGCAGCATGGTGATGCGATCGCCCAGAAAATCCAGCCGCGCGGCCGGCACGGCAGTCGGCACGTCGCCGGGGCTGCCTCTGAAGCGTTCCCAATGGGTAGCATAGGTCTGCTTGAAATCGGATAGCGCCGGCGCGCTCAGCGACTCGCCGTGTTCCAGCCGCGCACGGCAGGCATCGACCAGGTCGTCGGCCTGCGCCTGGTCGAGCAGCCCCTCGTCCACCAGCCGCTGCGCATACAGGGTGCGCGTGCTGGGATGCGCATGGATGCGGCGATACATCAGCGGCTGGGTGGCGAGCGGCTCGTCCTGCTCGTTGTGGCCGTGGCGACGGTAGCACACCAGATCGATAAAGACGTTCTTGTGGAAGGTATAGCGGTAATCGACCGCGGTCTGCACCGCGAACGCCACTGCCTCGGGATCGTCGCCGTTGACGTGCAGCACCGGCGCCTCGACCATTTTCGCCACGTCGGTGCAATACAGCGTCGAGCGCACGTCGCGAGGGTCGGATGTGGTGAAGCCGATCTGGTTGTTGATCACCACGTGGATTGCGCCGCCGTTCCTGAAGCCGCGCGTCTGCGACATGTTGAGGCTTTCCATCACCACGCCCTGCCCCGACAGCGCGGCGTCGCCGTGCAGGATCACCGGCACCACTTCGTAGCCGAGCACGTCGCCGCGCCGGTCCTGGCGTGCGCGCACCGAGCCGCGCACCACCGGATGCACGATCTCGAGATGCGAGGGATTGAAGGCCAGCGCCAGGTGCACCGGTCCGTATGGCGTGGAAATATCGGTGGAAAAGCCTTGGTGATATTTGACGTCACCCGACAGTGGCGAATCTGCGTCGCCATTGTGCGGTTCTTCGTACAGGCTTTCGAGCGGACGCCCCATGATATTGGCCAGCACGTTGATGCGCCCGCGATGCGCCATGCCCATGACGATTTCCTTGGCGCCGTGGCGCGCGCAGCGTGCGATCACCTGGTCGAGCAGCGGGATCAGGCTCTCGCCACCTTCCAGCGAGAAGCGCTTCTGACCGACATGGCGCGTATGCAGGAATTTTTCCAGCGTCTCGGCATCGGTCAGCCGCTTCAGCAACTGCATCTTGAGTTGGGTGGACACGCCAAAACGCCCCTGCGCACTTTCGATGCGTTCCTGCAGCCAGCGTTTGCGCGCCACGTCGGTGAGGTGCATGTACTCGACGCCGACATGGCCGCAATAGGCACTGTTCACGCGCTGCAGGATATCGGCCAGAGTGGTGCGCCCCACCCCGAACAGCGATCCGGTCTCGAATTCCCGGGTCAGATCCGCCTCGGTCAGGCCGTAGTGCGCCGGGTCGAGTTCGGGATCCGGTGGCGGCTCGAAACGCCGCAGGGGATCCAGCTCGGCTTGGCGTACGCCCAGAAAGCGGTAGGCATTGATCAGCCGCAGCACCGCAACCTGGGCGGCATCCGATGCGGCGGCTGCGCCCGGCAGCGGCCGGTTCAGCCAGGGCGCCAGCGCATCGTCGCCGAACTGCTCCAGATACGCCGCATTGCCGGCGTAAAGCGGTGACGTCAGGCGCCAGTCGGGTTCGTTCATGTCGAAGCGGTCGGCCAACGTGCTGCCGGCTCAGGCACGGCGCTGGTCCAGCGACACGTATTCGCGACGTGTCGCACCGGTATAGAGCTGGCGCGGGCGGCCGATCTTGTGAGCCGGATCGGACAGCATTTCGTTCCACTGCGCCACCCAGCCTGATGTCCGCGCGAGGGCGAACATCACGGTGAACATGCTGGGTGGAATACCCATGGCACGGAAGATGATGCCGGAATAAAAATCGACGTTGGGATAAAGCTTGCGCGAAATGAAATAGTCGTCTTCCAGCGCGATGCGCTCGAGTTCCATCGCTATCTTAAACTGCGGATCGTCGCGCAGGTCGAGTTCGTCCAGCACTTCGTAGCAGGTCTGGCGAATGATGCGCGCGCGCGGGTCCATGTTCTTGTAGACGCGGTGACCGAAACCCATCAGGCGGAAGGTGTCGGCCTTGTCCTTGGCGCGCTTGATGTATTCGGGAATGCGCGAGACGTCGCCCATTTCGTCGAGCATTTTCAGCACCGCCTCGTTGGCGCCGCCGTGCAGTGGCCCCCACAGCGATGCCATGCCGGCCGCGACGCAGGCATAGGGATTGGCGCCGCTGGAACCGGCCAGCCGCACGGTCGAGGTCGAGGCGTTCTGCTCATGGTCGGCGTGCAGGATGAAAATACGGTCGAGCGCGCGCGCCAGCACCGGCCTGGGTTGATAGGGCTCGCACGGGGTGGAAAACATCATGTGCATGAAGTTTTCGGCATACGACAGATGGTTCTGCGGGTAGACGAAGGGCTGGCCTTCGTTGAACTTGTAGGCCCAGGCCGCCACCGTGGGTATCTTGGCGATCAGGCGATGCGCGACGATTTCACGGTGGCGCGGATCGAACAGATCGGTGCCTTCATGGTAGAAGGCCGACATCGCGCCGGTGACGCCGATCATCACCGCCATCGGATGTGCGCTGCGGCGGAATCCGCGGAACACGTTCTCCATCTGGTCGTGCAGCAGGCTGTGATGACGGATCGAGTTTTCGAATGCCATTTTCTGCCCGGCCGTAGGCAATTCGCCGTGGTTCAGCAGATAACAGACTTCCATGTAATCCGACTGATAGGCCAGTTCTTCGATCGGGTAGCCACGGTAATACAGCAGCCCTTCGTCGCCGTCGATATAGGTAATGGCGGAATTACAGCTGGAGGTGGCGGTGAAACCCGGGTCGTGGGTAAAGTAGCCGTGCGGGCCGAGTTCGCGGATGTCGATCACCGGCTTGCCATAGGTGCCCTGTTCGATGGGCAGTTCGATGGACGGACTGCCGTCGCTGAAAGTAAGGGTGACGGTTTTTTTCATTGCCATTCCAAAAATAGTGCAGCCCGATAATGCCGCAGGCGTCCAACAAGCGCTTCGAGAGCGGCATCGCCCGCAGGCGACCTGCCTTGCAGCCGGTCGACGATTTCCATGTCGGACAAGGCCAGCAACCGTTCCAGTGCGGCTGTCTCGCCAGGCTGAAGTGTAGCGCGGTGCGCCTGCAGAAAGCCACCCAGCCAGAGATCGAGTTCGAGCAATCCGCGACGGCAGCGCCAGGCCAGCGCGTCAGACACGCCGTTTCACCAGCAAGGCTTTGATGCGCCCGATTGCCGCCGTCGGGTTCAGCCCCTTGGGGCAGGCATCGACGCAATTCATGATGCCACGGCAGCGGTACAGCCGGTACGGGTCTTCCAGGTTGTCGAGCCGCGCGGGCGTCGCTTCGTCCCGGCTGTCGGCAATGAAACGGTACGCCTGCAGCAGCCCCGCCGGGCCGACGAATTTTTCCGGATTCCACCAGAACGAAGGGCACGCCGTGGTACAGCAGGCGCACAGGATGCATTCGTAGGCGCCGTCGAGCAGCGCGCGATCCTGCGGACTCTGCAAACGTTCCACCTCGGGTTCGGGGTCGTCGTTGACGAGCCAGGGCTTGACCGAGCGGTACTGCCTGTAGAACGGCTCCATGTCGACGACCAGGTCGCGGATCACCGGCAGCCCCGGCAGCGGCCGCACTTCGATCGGCTCCGTCAGTTCGGAAAGCGGTGTGATGCACGCCAGCCGGTTCTTTCCATTGACGTTCACCGCATCCGACCCGCACACGCCTTCGCGGCAGGAGCGGCGCAGGCTCAGCGTTTCGTCCTGCGCCTTGATCGCGATGAGCGCGTCGAGCAGCATCTTGCCGGCCGGGTCGATGTCGAGTTCGACCTCCTGCATGAAGGGTTTCTCACCGGATTCGGGACGGTAGCGGTAGAGGCAGAATTTCATGTGCACTCACAGTCCGCCGGGATTGCGGCGGCTTCGCTTTTCGTCCTTGAGCGAAAAGCGGCACCCTTGTATCCCACAAATAAATGAAAAATCCCGGAACGCATCAATACACCCGCTCCTTCGGCCGGATCGACTCCACCGTCAACGGCTTCAACCGCACCGGCTTGGCATCCACCTGGTCCCCTTCACGCGAATAGAGCGTGTGCTTGAGCCAGTGCTCGTCGTCGCGCTGCGGAAAATCCTCGCGGGTATGCGCGCCGCGGCTTTCGGTTCGGGAAATCGCCGACACCAGCGTCGCGCGCGCCACGCCGATCAGGTTTTCCAGTTCCAGCGCCTCGATACGCGCGGTGTTGAACACGCGGCTGGTGTCCTGCAAGCCTGCATGCGCCAGGCGCGCTTCCAGCTCGTTCAACTGCGTGAAGCCTTCACGCAAGACGGTGTCGGTGCGGAACACGCCGCACCGGGTCTGCATGGTACGACGGAGATCGTCAGTAATCGCGGTGATGCGCTCGTTGCCGGGCTGCTCCCAGCGCGCCAGCCGCGCGCGACTGGCATCGGCGGCGTCACCCGGCAAGGGGCGCGGATACGGGTTGTCGCGCAGATACTCCAGCATATGCCTGCCTGCGGCGCGGCCGAACACGACCAGGTCGAGCAGCGAATTGCCGCCCAGCCGGTTGGCACCGTGCACCGACACGCACGCGCATTCACCGACGGCATACAGGCCCGGCACCGGCTCTTCCGGGCCGAAGCGCGCGGGCGCGACGACCTGGCCGTGCAGGTTGGTGGGAATGCCGCCCATCATGTAGTGCGCGGTGGGAGCGACCGGAATCGGCGCCTTGATCGGATCGACACCAGCGAAGCGGATCGACAGCTCACGGATGCCGGGAAGTTTTTCGACGATGGCCTGCTCGCCCAGGTGGTCAAGCTTGAGATCGACGCAGTCCGCACGCGGCCCGCAGCCACGCCCCTCGGCGATTTCGATGGCAATCGCGCGCGCCACCACATCGCGCCCGGCGAGATCCCGGGCGTGCGGCGCATAACGTTCCATGAAACGTTCGCCGTGCTTGTTCAGGAGATAGCCGCCCTCGCCGCGTACGCCTTCGGTGATGAGACAGCCGACACCGGCGATGCCGGTGGGGTGGAACTGCCAGAATTCCATGTCCTGCAGCGGCAGCCCGGCACGCAGCACCATGCCGAGACCGTCGCCGGTATTGATCATGGCGTTGCTGCTGTTGCCGAACACACGCCCTGCCCCGCCGGTGGCAAGCAGCGTCGCGCGCGCCTCGATCAGCAGCGGTTCGCCGGTTTCGATCGAAAACGCGCTGACACCCAGACAGTAGCCGTCGGCGTCGCGCAGCAGGTCGAGGGCAAAGTATTCGTCGAAGAACTGCGTGCGATGCTGGATGTTCTGCTGATACAGCGTATGCAGCAGCGCATGGCCGGTGCGGTCGGCCGCAGCGCAGGTACGGGTGGCCTGGTCGCCGCCGAAATGCTTCGACTGGCCGCCGAATGGCCGCTGGTAGATCTTGCCGTTATCGAGGCGAGAGAACGGCAGCCCCATGTGTTCCAGTTCGTAGACAGCGCTGGCAGCCTCGCGGCACATGAACTCGATCGCGTCCTGGTCGCCGAGCCAGTCGCCGCCCTTGACCGTGTCATACATGTGCCATTCCCAGCGGTCGTCGTCGACGTTGGCGAGTGCGGCGGTAATGCCGCCCTGTGCCGATACCGTGTGCGAACGCGTGGGAAAGACCTTCGACACCACCGCGACCGTATAGTCGGAACGCGCCAGTTGCAGTGCCGCGCGCAGGCCGGCGCCGCCGCCGCCGATGATGAGTGCATCGAAACGGCGCGTGTTCATGCCGTACGTCCCAGCGCCGCGTCAAACAGGATCACGGCCAGCCACGCCATGCTGCCCGCCAGGGTGACGATCACCGCCAGATACAGCGCCAGCCGCAGGCCGGTCGGGTGAGCGTAATCCATGCAGATGTCGCGTACCCCCACCCAGGCGTGCAGTGCCAGCGCCGTGGCCGTGAGCAGCATCAGCACACGCAGCCACGGCGGCGCGAACAAGGCCTGCCAGCCGGCGAAATCAAGCGGCAAGGCGGCCAGGAAATACGCTGCCAACAGCGGCAAAGCCAGCGCCAGCATCACCGCAGTGGCACGCTGCAGAAGCCAGGTTCCCGTGCCGGTATGCGCGCCGGTGGTGGTTTTCATGCGAACAGCTTCCAGGCGGCAAGCAGCGTGGCCAGCCCGCTTGCCAGCAAAACCGCGATGCTGCTTTGCCACGCCCGGCGCAGGTCAAGACCCCAGTGCACATCCAGCGCCAGGTGCCGCAAGCCGGCGAAAAAATGATGCGCAAACGCCCATACCAGAAACAGCAGCACCAGCCTGGCCAGCGGATGCGTCAGCCAATCGGCCATGCGCTGGAAGCCGGCTTCGCCCGACAGTGAGACCGACAGCGCCCACACCCCGAACGGAAAAGCCACGAACAGCAGTACGCCCGAAACGCGATGCAGGATCGACACCCAGCCGGCGAGCGGCAAATGGATGCGGAACAGGTTCAGGTAGACGGGACGCGCGACCGGCTTCACGGCAGGGCACCGGGTTTCAGTTCGGGCAACGATTGTCGGGATCGCCACCCAAACAACATCAAGTGCACGCGGAACGTGTTCAGGCAAGTAGGTCTGGCGTGCATCTCTTATGGCCGGGCCGCCTGGGAGCACCCGGGTTGCGGCTGGTTTCAAAGCGTTTCATTCACCTTCTCCCCGTCGAATACGCAGCCGAGAAACCCGGCGATCTTGCGGGCATCACGGATCGCGTTGGCAAGGCACATCGTCGCGCCGGGCGACGGGGTGATATTGAACAGCAAGCCTTCGTCGCTGTCGATCGCTGCCTCGCCAAGCACCAGGCGACGCGCGGCACGGTCGATCAGCTGCGGCCGCAGGCCGCCGACGCCGCGCGCATAGCGCAAATCCGCCATGCGCAATGCCGGCAGTATTTTTCGCGCTGCCTGTGCAAATAGCGCAGCCCGCAGCAGCGGGATTTCGTACAGCAGATTACGCACCATGTAGCGGCGTATTTCCGCCACACCGAGGATACCAGCAAACGTGCCGAACGTGCCGGCATCAAGCCGCATCGTACGCAAGAACCCGGGCACGCTCGCCCAGCGCCTGCGTTCGAGGAAAGGCACGAGCAGCGCGGTGGGGCCCAGCCGCATCCACTGTCGATGCTCGATGTCCGGGTCGGCGTGGAGGGCGGCAAACGGAAGATGCTCGCTTTGCACCGTATAGACCTTGCCGCGCACCCGGCACCGCGCATGAAAAAAACTGCCCGCCACCGGCAGGATCGAATACTGCCACCCGTAGCCCATGTTCTGTGCGAAGCCCAGGCTGTGCGCGCCGGCGCACACCGCCACGAACTGCGCGTATAGAGCACCTCTCGAGGTGTGCAGCACATAGCCTTCCGCCGTGCGCGCAATATCCCGCACACGGCAGGAGAGATATACCTCCAATCCGCCGTGTTGCGCCTGCGCGCGTTGCAGAAAGAAGCGCGTGAGACGGCCGAAATCCACTGCGCACCAGGAATCCGGGGAAGCCAGCGCAGCCAGTTCCTCGCGTCGGTTGCCGGCCACGTCCGGCTCGACTCCGGCGATACCCGCCCGGTCCAGCAGATGCAAATCGGGATACAAGGCCTGGAACCGCCCATGGCGTTCGCGCAGCGCTGCGCACTCTACTTCGCCCACCCCCAGCACCATCTTCGGCATGCGGTGCAGAATCGCTTCCGCCGCTTCTGAGGTCACGCAACGCACGAGCATGTCTGCCGCCTGTTTCACCTCGGCGGCTTTTTTCAGGCTGTAGTTGGTTTCGATGTCCCCGTAGTGCAGGGTCTGGCTGTTCTGGCTTGCGGCAGAATTGATCGCCGCGGGATGGTGCGACTTTTCCACCAGGACAAGCGAGGAGACCCCGGTGTAGCGCGTCAGCACGTAGGCCAGCGCGGCCCCGGAAACGCCGCCGCCGATGATGGCAACCTGATATGCGGGATGGGCCATGATGGGAATGAGTCCAGACTCGTCTCCATCATAGTCCAATCCGTTTCTAGCTGTCGTGCCAGGCCGCCGCCACGGCGGGCGGAATGCGCTCGATCAGGCGCGTATCGAAGGGCTTGGGCAGAATGTAGTCTGGGCCGAACTCCAGATGCTCAAGCCCGTAGGCGGCGAGCACGTCGCGCGGGACCGGCTCGCGCGCAAGTGCGGCCAGCGCATGCACCGCGGCAATCAGCATGTCGCGGGTAACGTGGCGGGCGCGTGCATCGAGGACGCCACGAAAAATAAACGGAAATCCCAGCACGTTGTTGACCTGGTTCGGAAAGTCCGAACGCCCGGTCGCCATGATGAGATCCTGGCGCACGGATTTCGCAGTGTCGGGATGAATTTCGGGATCGGGGTTGGACAGGGCGAAGATCACCGGCCTGTCCGCCATGCTTCCCACCATCTCCCGTGTCACCAGGTCCGGTCCCGAAACGCCGACGAGAACATCCGCCCCGCGCATGGCGTCGCTCAGCGTCCGGCGGTCCGTGGTATGGGCGAAGAGCTGCTTGTAGACGTTGAGATCGCTGCGCCCTGCGTGGATGACGCCCTGGCGGTCCACCATCAGGATATTTTCCGGCTTGGCGCCCATCGCCACCAGAAGCCGCATGGAAGCAATGCCGGCCGCGCCCGCGCCGAGACAGACAATGCGCGCCAGCTCCAGTTTCTTGCCCTGCAGGTGCAGCGAATTGATGAGTCCGGCACAGATGATGGTGGCGGTGCCATGCTGGTCGTCGTGAAACACCGGGATGTCGAGCCGCTCGGTCAGGGCCTGCTCGATTTCGAAGCAGTGCGGCGCAGCGATGTCTTCGAGGTTGATGCCGCCGAAGGTCGGCGCAATGGCTTCCACCACCTTGATGAAATCCTGCGGAGTCTCGGCGTTGACTTCGATGTCGTAGACGTCGATGCCGGCGAACTGCTTGAACAGCACACCCTTGCCTTCCATCACCGGTTTCGCGGCAAGGGGACCGAGGTTGCCCAGCCCGAGGATCGCGGTGCCATCGGTGATCACCGCGACCAGATTGCCCTTGTTAGTGTAGTCGTAGGCTTTCGCGGGATCTTTCGCGATTTCCAGCACCGGCTGCGCCACGCCAGGTGTGTAGGCAAGCGACAGGTCCTCCTGGGTGGAACACGGTTTGGAGGATTCGACGGAGAGCTTGCCGGGCTTGGGCAGGCGATGATAATCGAGGGCTTTTTTCTTGAGGTCGGCTTGACTCATGACGGCAAAAAACTGGCTGAATAAACAAGCCGTCATTATCGCGGATTTATTCGCGTTACGCCGCGCATTGAGGCGCGCGACCGGGCTGCCTCAATCTTTCCAGATCTTGAGCTGTGCGCGCAGGCGCGCCACCGCCTGCGAATGCAGCTGGCACACGCGCGATTCGGAGACGCCGAGCACGGCGCCGATTTCCTTCAGGTTCATGTCCTGTTCGTAATACATGCCCATCATGCTGCGCTCGCGCTCGGGCAGATGATGGATCGCGGCAATCAGGCTGTCGCGGAAACCTTCGTCTTCCAGCACCGCGAGCGGATCGCTGCTGCCGTCGACCAGATAGCGCTCCAGGAAGCTGGCGCTGTCCTCATCGGAAAAATCCTCGTAATACAGCAGCTGGGAGCATTTCACATCGCCCAGCATGGACTGGTACTGATCGATCGGCATGCCCAGCTCGGCGGAAATTTCCTGCTCGGATGGCGCCTTGCCGTTGCGCTGCTCCAGCCGGTGGATGGCGGCTTCGATCTGCCGCGATTTCTGCCGCACGTGGCGCGGCAGCCAGTCGGCCTCGCGCAGCTCGTCGAGCATGGCGCCACGGATGCGCTGGGTGGCATAGGATTCGAACTGCGCGCCCTGGGTCCCGTCGAAACGGCCGACCGCGTCCATCAGGCCGATCAGTCCGACCTGGATGAGGTCGTCGACTTCCACGCTGGCAGGCAGGCGCGCCATCATGTGATACGCAATGCGCTTGACCAGCGGCGCATGTTTCGTGATTTGTTCGTCTTTTGACGAGGCTTTGTCAGCCATGTTTCAGGACCATTTTCTATATTTTTCCTGTTTTATCAACGAGCCGCCAAGCTCGCCTCCTCGCTTGCCATTCTAACGGCAAGTGCGGCAAATACGCCATCTTCGTGGGCCGCACTGTAAATGGCTTGCGCGAACCGCGGGTCAAGAAAGTGGCTGCAGGCAGCGCACACACGATCACACGCGGCGGCGGCGCCCAGCAAGCCGATGCTGTACACCGCCTCGGCCCGGGACAAGGTCTTGAGCAAGGTATAGGCGCGCAGCATCGATTCGTGCGTAGCGTTCACCTCAATGACCACGGCATGGGTTGCGCCGGGCATCAGCGCCAGATCATCGTCCGCCTTCAGCCCGGCGTCGAACACTACGGCATCGTAGTCCTGGGCAATGCCTGCCAGGGCAGGTTCGTCCGCCCTTGCGCCGGGCGCATGCCAGCCGTCGCCATGCGGCAGCGGCAGCGTGTGCACCTGTCCGCGTTCAAGCTGCTGGCGCCAGCCGAACAGGCTGCGGGCAGGCGAGTCGGCCAGTAGCCGTCCACGGGCATCGACCAACAACGAAATCCAGCCGCGCTGGTGCAGCGCCAGCGCCAGGCGGGATGTGGATTGGACGGAGTCGACAAAACACTGAATGCAGCGTAGCGGCTGCCGGGCGCTGCGCCGCCGCAGCCCGGCGGCCTGGTCAGCCGGCACTTGTGCCCTTCGGGGCAAGGCGCTCTGTGCGCTCGGCCTCGACGCCAGCAAACAGCGGCCAGTCTTCGGCCTGCAGCGCATACGGCGTGGCAAGCTGGCCGCCTTTCAAGGCACGGTCGACCAGGTAGGTGGCGCTGGGCGCGTGCAGATCTTCCGGTACGCGCTGGCCACCGCTGATGAACGCCAGCGGCAGGCGATGGCGGATCAGGCTGTCGAGCGCCGCCCCGAGTTGCGGGGCTTCATCGAGTTTGGTGAGGATGCAGGCAGCCGCACCCTGGCCGAAACGCGTCATCGCCTGCTCGATTGCTGCGCCCTGCTGGCCGGCAGAAATCACCGCAAGGCGGCGCACGCCGAGGGCATCGAGCGCCTGCCCCTCGCGGGTGCGCGGGTCGGACGGCGAAAAGCCGGCCGTATCGACCAGCACCAGTTTTTTGGCAGCAAGTTCGGGCAACAGGCGCGCCAGCCGGTCCGGGTCTTCCGCCACGTGCAGCGACACGCCCAGCAGGTCGGCATACACCGTCAATTGCGCCGTCGCGCCGATGCGGTAGGCGTCGGCCGCCACCAGCGCCACCTGGGCTGCGCCGTGCCTATCCGCCGCGCGGGCGGCGAGCTTGGCCAGCGTGGTGGTTTTGCCCGAGCCGGTGGAACCCACCAGCGCGTAGCATCCCCCCTTGGCCAGCAGATCGACTTCGCGTCCCGGTACCGGCAGATTGCGGATCAGCACTTGGCGCAGCCAGCGCAAGGCAGCATCGGTATCGAGCCCGCGCGGCAAACGCGCGGCCAGGGTACGGGCGAGCGCGCTGCCAAAACCGGCGGCGAACAGGGTCTGCATCACGGCCACCCGCGCCGGATCGCGCCGCCGCGCCGATCCCCAGGCAAAACCCGCCAGCTGATTCTGCAGCAGGCCGCGCAGGCGCGCCAGCTCATTCAGGATACGCGAGGCGCCGGTCGCGTCCGGCGCCTCGCCGGCAGGCTGCGTCGCCAGATCGCCGTAGGCACTGGCCAGCAGCTCGACGCCCTGCGGATGCGGCCGGGTGGCCAGCACCACGGCGTCGTCGCCCAGTTCGCGGCGAATGCGCGCCAGGCCTTCGCGCGCATTCGCCGCCACGAATACCTGCGCGCTCATGCTCCCTCCTCGATGCTCAGTTCCGTGCTCACCTGCACCATTTTATCGGCAGGCACCTCGGCATACGCGATCACCGACAGCTGCGGCAGGTGGCGCCGCAACAATCGCGACAGGATGGCGCGCAGGCCGGGAGAAACCAGCAGAACCGGCGGGTAGCCTGCCTCCTCCTGCTCGGCCAGCGCACGTTCGGCCGCGTCGTTCAGCACATCCAGCGTGGCGGGCGACAGCAGGGCTTCGCCTTCGTCGCCCATCTCGTTCAGCAAACGGGTTTCGCTGGGTGCGGCCAGGCCGATGACGTGCAGCGTGTTGCCACCTTCGAACAGGCGGTCGACGATGCTGCGTCCTAACGCCGCGCGCACGGTTTCCACCAGTTCGTCGATCGCCTGGTTTTTCGGCGCGCGCGCCGCCAGCGTTTCGAACAGGGTGCGGGTATCGCGGATCGAGACGTTTTCCGCGATCAGCTGCTGCAGCACCGCCTGCACGCTGGTCAGCGGCAGATGGCGCGGCGTCACGTCCTCGACCAGCCCGGGATGGCTGCGCGCCAGCGTGTCGAGCAGTTGCTGCACTTCGGTGCGTCCCAGCAGTTCCGGCGCGTTCTGACGGAACACCGCTTCGACCTGGCGCGCGACAAGCTCGGCCGGTTCCAGCACGACAAAACCGCGCAGCTCGGCTTCCTTCTCCCGCCCCGCCTCGATCCAGACCCCGCCCAGCCCGGTCAGCGGATCGGTCCCCGGCGTCCCGTCGATGCTCCCCAGCACCTCTCCCATGTCCACCGCCAGCACCTGACCGGCAGGCAATTCGCCGTGCGCCACGTCGACGCCCTTGAGGGTGATGCGGTAGCTGTTGGGCTTGAGGTCGAGGTTGTCGCGCACACGGATCAGCGGCACCACCAGTCCCATGTCGGTGGCAAAGCGGCGGCGCGCCTCGGTGATACGGGTCAGGGCCGCACCGCCATGGTTGCGGTCGACCAGCGGAATCAGCCGATAGCCGACTTCGAGCGCCAGCACGTCGACCGGCGGGATGTCGTCCCAGGTGACGTCGGCCGGTGCGGCCTCCTCTTCCAGCAACGCCAGCGGCTCGACATCGAATGCCGTGTTCTGACGGCGCTGCAGCCAGAACCCCAGCCCGCCCAGCACGGCGGCGATGGTCAGAAACGCCAGATGCGGCGTCCCCGGAATCAGTCCCAGCACGCCCAGCACTGCAGCCGCGACATACAGCGTCTGCGGACGGCCGAATATCTGGGTGGAAAATTCGCGACTCAGATCCTGTTCACTCGATGCGCGGCTCACCACGATGCCTGCCGCGGTCGAAATGATCAGCGCGGGAATCTGCGTCACCAGCCCGTCGCCCACCGTCAGCAGCGCATAACGCCCAAGCGCTTCGGTGATCCCCAGGTTGTGCTGCAGCAGGCCGACCGCAATGCCGCCGATCAGGTTGACCACGAGGATGATCATGCCGGCGATGGCGTCGCCGCGCACGAACTTCGAGGCGCCGTCCATCGCGCCGTAAAAGTCGGCCTCGCGGCCGATCTCGTGGCGGCGTGCGCGGGCTTCGCTTTCGTTGATAAAGCCCGCATTCAGGTCGGCATCGACCGCCAGCTGTTTGCCCGGCATCGAATCGAGAGTGAAGCGCGCCGCCACCTCGGCAATGCGCCCGGCACCCTTGGTGATGACGACGAAATTGATGATGACCAGGATCAGGAACACCACGAAGCCGACTGCGATATTGCCGCCGACCAGGAAATTGCCGAACGATTCGATCACCTTGCCCGCTGCGTCCGGGCCGGTATGCCCCTGCATCAGGATGATGCGGGTCGACGCCACGTTGAGCGACAGGCGCAGCAGCGTGGTCAGCAGCAGCACCGTGGGGAAGACCGAAAAATCCAGCGGGCGCCGCGCGTTCAGGCTCACCAGCAGCACGATCATCGCCAGCGCGATGTTGAGCGTGAACAGCACATCGAGCATGAAGGTGGGCAGCGGCAGCACCATCATCGCCAGAATCAGCAGTACCAGCCCGGGCACTGCCAGCCGGTTAACCGGCATGCCCAGCACCATCACGCCCTGCGCGTTCATCCGATCACCTCGTCAATCGTTCCGGGCATCACGTTTGTCTCCTCGCCCTCTGGGAGAGGGCGCTGCCCCGCCCGTTGCTGACGGCCGCGCAGCCGAGCCCGCATTTCCGGATGGACCTCGGATTCGCGTGCCTCGGCCAGCACTTCCTGCCAGGTCATCGCGTGACGCCGCAGGTAGCGCCACCAGCGCCAGCCGGCGTCGAGTGCCGCTGACAGCGCCAGCGCCGCCGTCAGTGCCAGCACGCCACGCCCCACCCAGGCGGCGGTCGCAGGCAGTGCCACGCCGGTCCCGCTGCTGGCCAGATCCTGCAGCTCCGGCCAGCCGCTTGCCAGCGCCCAGCCCACAGCAGCGACGGCGAGCACCAGCTTGAGCAGCGCCTGCGTTCCATCAAACAGAAAATCGACGGAAAGTAGCCGGGTAAAGGACTTGAAAGGCTCGGCGCGACTGACCTGGGGCGCAAACACCCATCCAGAGAGCAGTATCGGCGCCACCAGTGCAGCGAAAAAAATGACGGCCAGCAGCGGCAGCAAAGCCCACAGCGCTGACCAAACCGTTTCAAGAAAAACCGGAGAAAGCGGCCTCGCCGCGTGAATGAACGCCGCCTCGGTCATCGCCTGCAGGGCATTCAACAGCTGCGGCGCCAGCCAGCCCAGCATGCCCAGCGCCGACAGCAGCACGACCCACGCCGTGAGTTCGGCAGAGCGCGGCACGTCGCCCGCGCTGCGCGCCTGCTGCAGGCGCTGCGGACTTGCCGGTTCGGTACGGGAAAGATCAGTCTCCGCGGCCATGCTTGTCTCGAATTTTGGGGGAGTCTAGCACGAGGCGGGACAGGCTTCCTGCCGTCTAAACAGCAGGCGCCCCGGTCGCATGGCAGGGTTTTCGATTGTGCTGGCCGTCAATCCGCCTGATTTCAGCTACGCCGGCTGGCGTTAAGGAATATCAAAAGCGGGACGATGAATCAGGCGGCATGTTGCCCGGTTAATTGACCTCGTCGATCCACGCCATCTGGATCGCCTCAAGAATTTTCTCGCCGGAATGGTTGGGGTCGTCGTCGAAATCGGGCAATTCCATCACCCAGCCATGCAGGTCGGTGAAACGGATGGTGCGCGGGTCGATTTCGGGATGCGCCTCGGCGAGTTCGATGGCGATGTCGAGGGTGTCCGTCCACTTCATGTCAATGCCCCTCCTTGACCATGTTGATGGTGTATTTGGGAATTTCGATCACCAGGTCGTTGCTGGCCACGCGCGCCTGGCACGACAGCCGCGACTGCGGCTCCAGGCCCCAGGCCTTGTCGAGCAGATCGTCCTCTTCTTCGGTGGAGGACGCCAGTGAATTGAAGCCTTCGCGCACGATGACGTGGCAGGTGGTGCAGGCGCAGGATTTCTCGCAGGCGTGCTCGATCTCGACGCCGTTGGCGAGCAAGGTGTCGCAGATGGTGTCGCCGGGTTTGGCATCGATCACGGTGCCTTCGGGGCAGAGTTCGACGTGGGGCAGTACGATGAGTTGAGGCATGGCTTTTTGAATACGACTGAATTGGGATACGGTCAGGCGGCTTTGGATTGCCGGCTCGGCAAGGCGGTAAGCGCGCCATCCCATAATTGTAACCGCGCGTCGACGGCGGTTTCGGCCGCTGCTTCGGCCTCGCGCCATTTCCCCGGGTCATCGCCACACAGGGCGGCGAGCAGGCGCAGCGACAGCGGCGCGTGGGAATCCCCATCCAGATGAACGTGGCGCTTGAGGTAATAGTGGAAGCTCGGCGCCTGCGCTTCGGTCACCGCCATGCGCGACAGCAGCGCGCGGAACATCGACGGGATGATGTGCTCACGGCCCAGCGCCAGCGCGGCGGCAACGGCGTGCGGCTTGCCGCTGGCAAGAAAATCGAAGGTGGTGCGGGTGAAAGCGACGGACGGCGCGGGCGCCAGGCCTGCGTCGAGGGCCGCGGCGATCCCCTGCTCCGCCACCTTCTGCACGAAGCGCGCAGGCACGCCGGCATCGGCGCCGATTTCGCGCATGGCGGCGAGATACAGCATGAAGTGGCTGGTATGGCCTTCCTGTCCCGGCGGCGCGACGTCGGTTTCCTCTTCAAGCACCATCTCGTTGATGAAGCGCTGCACCGCGGCGTCGCTGCCCGGCATCCACGGCCAGCGTGCGGGCGCGACTTCGTTCTGCAGATACTTGATCAGCGACATGAAGTCCCATACCGAATAGACGTGATGCTGCATGAACACGCGCAGGTCGCCCGGCGTGGCGACGGCCGCATAGATCGGGTGCGCGTCGAGCCGCACCCGCAGGGATTCGATGAAATCTGCATTCAACATAATCGGATTCAACCAAAAGTTTCCAGTTTTTGCCCGGCCATCGCCCGGCGTACGTTTCGATCCATGCGGCGCTGGGCGAATTCGGTGGAGGCCGCATTCAGCGCTTCGATGCCGCGCTTGATGGTCAGATGATGGTCGAGTCCGGCATCGGGACTCGACAGCAGGCGTTCAAGGGCGCCGATGCCGGCTTCGATCGCCGCGCTTTCCGCCGCGTCAAGCAGTGCGCCATCTTCCGCCATGGCCGCGCGGGTAGCGGCGATCAGGCCCTGCGCATCGACGATCTGCTCATTCAGCGCGCGCGCATACATGTCGTCCTTGGCGTGGGTGAAGGCGTCCTTCAGCATGCGGGTGATGTCCTCGTCGCCCAGCCCGTACGAGGGCTTGACCTGCACGCTCGCTTCGACGCCGCTGCTCTGTTCGCGCGCCGACACCGACAGCAGCCCGTCGGCATCGACCTGGAAGGTGACGCGAATGCGTGCCGCGCCCGCCACCATCGGCGGGATGCCGCGCAGCTCGAAGCGTGCCAGCGAGCGGCAGTCGGACGCGAGTTCGCGCTCGCCCTGCAGCACGTGCACGCTCATCGCGGTCTGGCCGTCCTTGAAGGTGGTGAATTCCTGCGCACGTGCGGTGGGAATGGTGGTATTGCGCGGGATGACCTTCTCGGTCAGCCCGCCCATGGTTTCCAGCCCCAGCGACAGCGGAATCACGTCGAGCAGCAGCCAGTCGTCGCCGGCGCGATTGCCCGCCAGCACATCGGCCTGCATGGCCGCGCCAAGCGCGACGACCTTGTCGGGATCGAGGTTGGTCAGCGGGGTCTGCCTGAAGAAATCGGCCACTGCCTGGCGCACGCACGGCATGCGCGTCGAACCGCCCACCATCACCACGCCTTTCACCGCGTCCGCGGCCAGGCCCGCATCGCGCAGGGCCTTGCGGGTGGGGGCGAGCGTCTTGTTGACCAGGCCCGCGGTCATGGCGTTGAACGCGGCCTGGGTGAGCGTCGCGTCCATCATTTCACCGGTCGACAGCACCGCGGTGACGCGCACCTCGGTATGTTCGGTCAGAGCTTCCTTGGCGTCGCGCGCCTTGGTCAGCAACAGCCGCATGTCGCCCGCCGACAGTGGCTCGAAACGACCCTGCTCGAGCATCCAGCAGAAGATGCGCTGATCGAAGTCGTCGCCGCCCAGTGCCGAGTCGCCGTTGGTGGCCAGCACCTCGAACACGCCTTTCGACAGTCTCAGGATGGAAATGTCGAACGTACCGCCGCCAAGGTCGTACACCGCATAGACCCCCTCCGACGCGTTGTCGAGGCCGTAGGCGATCGCCGCCGCAGTCGGCTCGTTCAGCAGGCGCAGCACGTTGAGGCCGGCAAGTTGAGCGGCATCCTTGGTGGCCTGGCGCTGGGCGTCGTCGAAATACGCCGGCACGGTAATCACCGCGCCGACCAGCTCGCCATCCAGTGCGGCTTGCGCGCGCTGGCGCAGAGCTTTCAGGACTTCGGCCGACACTTCGACCGGGCTTTTCACTCCGGCGGCCGTTCTCAACTGCACCATGCCGGGCGCATCAACGAAGCGATACGGCAGACTGGCGATGTCCTTGATATCGGCGATGCCACGCCCCATGAAGCGTTTGACCGAAACGATGGTGTTATGCGGATCGCTGTTTTGCGCGGATTTCGCGGCATAGCCCACGTCGACCTGGCCCGTTGCGTGATAACGCACGACCGAAGGCAGCAGCGAATGCCCTGCTTCGTCATCCAGCACCACGGCCAGGCCGGAACGCACCGTGGACACCAGCGAATTGGTGGTGCCAAGATCGATGCCTACCGCCAGCCGATGCTGGTGGGGAGCGGTGGACATGCCGGGTTCGGCAATCTGCAGCAGAGCCATCTTAACTTTCCAGTTCTTCGTAGACGTCGCCGACTTCGGCGATGAGTTTGTCCATGAATCGCAGCTGGCGCACGGCTTCGGAGGCCGCCGCAAAATCGTGCGCCGTGTCGATCAGCTCGGCCAGTTGCGCCTCGATGCGGCGATGCGCGGCGCGCAGGTCGCCGGACAAGGCGTCCAGCGCGGTTACGCTTTTGTCCGCGCGGGCGTCCTCGATTGACTCCCGCCATTCCATCTGCTGCACCAGGAATGCCGGGGACATTTTGGTGTTGTCGGCAGCGAGCGCGTCGATTCCCTGCAAACGCAGCAGATACACGCCCCGGTTCACTGGGTGCTTGAGCGTCTGGTACGCCTCGTTCACCTGCGTCGCCCACTGCATCGCCACCCGCTGTTCGGCCCCCGGCTGCGCGGCAAAACGATCCGGGTGGACCGTGGTCTGCAGTTCGCGGTAGGCGGCGTCGAGCCGGGCCCGGTCCAGCACATACGCTTGCGGCAGGCCGAACAGTTCGAAGTATGTCTGGGAGAAATCCATGTTCAGGGGGCGGGGGTTAGGAATCAGGATCTAGGGACTAAGGAAGGTGCGGCCCCAGGCCGCACCCACGGTTAAGGCGCGAAGCACAAAGCCCCCTAAATCCTAGCCCCTGGCTCGTAGCCCCTGCCGTTCAGACGTTGAACGACTCGCCACAACCACACTCGTTTTTCACGTTCGGGTTGTTGAACTTGAAACCCTCGTTCAGGCCTTCGCGGGCGTAATCGAGCTCGGTGCCGTCGATGTAAGTCAGACTTTTCGGGTCGACGAAGACGGTGACGCCATGACTGGTGAACACCTCGTCTCCTTCCGGTACCTCGTCGGCAAACTCCAGCTTGTAGGCCATGCCGGAGCAGCCAGTGGTGCGCACGCCGAGGCGGATGCCGACGCCCTTGCCGCGTTTTGCAATGAAGTTGGTGACATGTTGCGCTGCGCGTTCGGAAAGTGTGACAGCCATCATTTACTCCTGGCTATGCTTCTGCTTGTAGTCGGCAACCGCGGCCTTGATCGCGTCTTCGGCGAGGATCGAGCAGTGGATCTTGACCGGCGGCAGCGCGAGTTCCTCGGCGATCGCGGTGTTCTTGATTTCCATCGCCTGGTCGAGCGTCTTGCCCTTGACCCATTCGGTCACCAGCGAGGACGAGGCGATCGCCGAACCGCAGCCGTAGGTCTTGAACTTGGCGTCTTCGATCAGGCCATCCTTGCCGACCTTGATCTGCAGCTTCATCACGTCGCCGCAGGCAGGCGCGCCGACCATGCCGGTACCGACATCCTCGTCTTCCTTGCCGAAAGAGCCGACGTTGCGGGGGTTTTCGTAGTGATCGAGTACTTTATCGCTGTAGGACATGGTGTTCTCCTTTACATCAAATTCAATGTGCAGCCCACTGCACGGTATTCAGATCGACGCCTTCCTTGAACATTTCCCACAGCGGGGAAAGCTCGCGCAGCTTGCCGATCTTCTCGTGCAGCAGCTTGATGGCGTAGTCGACTTCCTCCTCGGTGGTGAAGCGGCCGATCGAGAAGCGGATCGAGCTGTGCGCCAGTTCGTCGCTGCGGCCGAGTGCGCGCAGCACGTAGGACGGCTCCAGGCTGGCCGAGGTGCAGGCGGAACCGGACGACACCGCCAGATCCTTGATCGCCATGATCAGCGATTCGCCTTCGACGAAGTTGAAGCTGACGTTGAGGTTGTGCGGCACGCGCTGCTCCATGTCGCCGTTCAGGTGCACTTCCTCGATGTCCTTCAGGCCCGCATACAGGCGGTCGCGCAGCATGCGGATGCGTTCGTTCTCGGTCGCCATCTCTTCACGGGCGATGCGGAAGGCTTCGCCCATGCCGACGATCTGATGGGTGGCCAGGGTGCCCGAACGCATGCCGCGCTCGTGGCCGCCACCATGCATCTGCGCTTCCAGGCGGATACGCGGCTTGCGGCGTACGTACAGCGCACCGATGCCCTTGGGGCCGTAAGTCTTGTGCGCCGAGAACGACATCAAATCCACGGGAAGCGTCTTCAGGTCGATCGGCATCTTGCCGGTAGCCTGCGCCGCGTCGACATGAAAGATCACGCCCTTCTCGCGGCAGATCCTGCCGATCGCGTCGATGTCCTGGATCACGCCGATCTCGTTGTTGACCGCCATCACCGAGGCCAGCACGGTGTCGGGGCGGATCGCCGCGCGGAATGCGTCGAGGTCGATGAGGCCGTTTTCCCTGACGTTGAGGTAGGTCGCCTCGAAACCCTGGCGCTCCATCTCGCGCACGGTGTCGAGCACCGCCTTGTGCTCGGTGCGCACGGTGATGATGTGCTTGCCCTTGGTGCCCGAATAAAAGTGGCCGGCGCCCTTGATGGCGAGGTTGTTCGATTCGGTGGCACCGGAAGTGAATACGATTTCCTTGGGGTCGGCACCGACCAGCGCAGCGACCTGGGCACGCGCGTCTTCCACCGCCTTTTCGGCTTCCCAGCCGAACGGATGCGAGCGTGATGCCGGATTGCCGAAATGCTCGGTTAGATAGGGAATCATCTTTTCGGCCACGCGGGGATCGACCGGGGTTGTGGCGGAGTAATCGAAATACAGTGTTTTCATCGTGTTGTCCTGATTGAACCGTTCAAACAGCCAGCGTCATCTTCGATTTTGATGCGCGGCGATCCTGAATCACCTTGTCCTTGCATTCGTCCTGCTTGGCCACCAGCGTGGCCAGCGTCACGTTGTCCAGGTAATCGTAAATGTGGGCGTTGAGTCCCGTCCACAAGTCGTGCGTCAGGCAACGGTGTTCGTCGTGGCAGTTTTCCTTGCCACCGCACTGGGTGGCGTCGATGGGTTCGTCGACGGCACGAATGATGTCGGCCACGCTGACATCCGCGAGCGGCCGGGCAAGGTAATAGCCACCGCCCGGGCCGCGCACGCTTTCGACCAACTCATGGCGGCGCAGGCGGCTGAAAAGCTGCTCCAGGTACGACAGGGAAATGTCCTGGCGCTCGCTGATTCCGGCCAGCGTCACCGGACTCTTGCCGCCGCGCAGCGCTAGGTCGAGCATGGCGGTAACGGCAAATCGACCCTTGGTGGTCAGCCTCATGACTATTCTCCTGAAATTTCATCCGAACTATAAAATACCCGAGCATTTCGGTCAACTATTCCTTACCCAAGCAATCTAGTCAACTATTTTATTCAGGTAGTTCGGATCGAAATCGTCAGGCTTGTCCTGCCCCACCGGCATTTCCGCGCCCAGCTTCTGCAACTGCGCCAAAATCAGTTCCAGCCGATGATCGATGTGGGCGGAATGGTCGATCAGTCCATGGATCGCCTTCACCATCGGGTCGTTCATGTCGGCGGAAATGGCATAGGCCGAGAAACCCAGCTTTTCCGCCTGCTGGCTACGCTGTTTTTCCGCCGCGCTGTCGAGGATGCGGGCGGGAATGCCCACCGCCGTCGCATTGTCCGGTACGTCCTTCACCACCACGGCATTGGAGCCGACGCGTGCGTTGGCGCCGATGGTGATCGGGCCGAGGATCTTGGCGCCCGCCCCCACCACCACGCCGGGCATCAGGGTGGGGTGGCGCTTGCCCTTGTTCCACGAGGTCCCGCCCAGGGTCACGCCGTGATACAGCGTGCAGTCGTCGCCGATTTCCGCGGTCTCGCCCACCACCACACCCATGCCGTGGTCGATGAACACGCGGCGGCCGATGCTGGCGCCGGGATGGATCTCGATGCCGGTGAACCAGCGGCCGAGGTGCGAGGTGAACCGCGCCAGCCATTTCCACTCCATGCGCCACAGCTTGTTCGCCAGCCGGTGGATGACGATCGCATGAAAGCCGGGATAGGTGGTGACGACTTCAAACATCGAGCGCGCCGCCGGGTCGCGGTCGAATACGACGGCGATGTCTTCCTTGAATTTGCTGAGCAGGTTCATGCGCTAGAGGATGCTGTTTCCGGGTAACTTGGTCAATTATTGGACATCGGGATTCCGCGCCTTGACCGCCGCCTGTTTCGCCTCCTGCGCCGCGGTCAGGATTCCGCGCAGGATGTTCACTTCTTCCTTCGCCAGCCGGGTGCGCGCGAATAGCCGCCGCAGCTTCAGCATCAGCTTGCCGGGCGAGCCGCGGTTCAAGAATTCCAGTTCGGCCAGCGCGGTTTCCAGGTGGCCGTAAAACTTCTCCGTCTCGTCACCCGTCGCCGCATCGATATCCGGCTGCGGCCAGCTCGCATGCCGCAGCCAGGCCTGACGGGTCTCGTAACTCAACACCTGCACCGCCGCCGCCAGGTTGAGCGAACTGTAGTCGGGGTTGGCGGCGATCGTCACCAGCCCCTGGCACAAGCTCAGCTCCTCGTTCGACAGCCCGCTGGTTTCGTTGCCGAACACCAGGGCCACCGGGCCGGCTTGTGCTTCGGTCAGCAAGCGGGCGGACGCCTCGGGCGGCGTCAGCACTTCGGCCACGATATCGCGCCGGCGTGCCGACACGCCCAGCGCCAGGGTGGTGTCGGCCAGTGCTTCGGCCAGCGTGGCGCACACCCTCGCCCGCGTCAGCAGGTCGGTCGCGCCCGAGGCCATGGCGTCGGCCTGGCTGTTGGGAAAGATGGCCGGATCGACCAGAACCAGCTGCGCCAGCCCCATCGTCTTCATCGCACGCGCCGCCGCGCCGATATTGCCCGGGTGGCTGGTGCGCGTCAGCACGATGCGAATATTGGCGAGAAGTTTCGGGTCTGACAGGGTCATCAAGTAAAATGGCGAGTTCGTTCTTTGAATCGTTTGCCAGACATCATGCATCCCATGCTCAATACGGCGGTGAAAGCCGCCCGCAAGGCGGGGGCGATCATCAATCGCGCCTCGCTCGACCTCGACCAGCTCACCGTGCGCAGCAAGCAGGATCGCGATTACGTCAGCGAAGTCGACCAGATGGCCGAGCGCGCCATCATCGAAACCCTGCTCGACGCCTATCCAAATCATGGGATTTTAGCAGAGGAGTCCGGCGCGGCCGACGCCAGGAACGGCGAGGATTACCAGTGGATCATCGACCCGCTCGACGGCACCACCAATTTCCTCCATGGCCTGCAGCAATATTCGGTCTCCATCGCGCTCAGGCACAAGGGCCAGATCACCCAGGCCGTGGTGTACGACCCCGCCCGCAACGAGCTTTTTACTGCCAGCCGCGGCCGCGGTGCCTATCTCAACGAGCGCCGCATCCGCGCCAGCAAACGCAGCAAACTCTCCGAATGCCTGATCGGCACCGGCTTCCCCTTCCGCGATTTCAGCTTCGCCGAGGCCTACATCAACATGTTCCGCGACATGATGCACGCCACCTCCGGCCTGCGCCGCCCCGGCTCCGCTGCGCTCGATCTCGCTTATGTCGGCTGCGGCCGCTATGACGGCTTCTGGGAGATGCGCCTGCAGCCCTGGGATCTTGCCGCCGGCAGCCTGATCGCACAGGAATCCGGCGCGCTGGTCGGCAATTTCATGGGCGACGAGGGCTTTCTCGAATCCGGCAACATCGTCGCCGCCAGCCCGAAAGTCTTCGCTCAGATGCTGCAGATTCTCGCGCCGCATTTGCCACCCGAACTGAAAATCTGATCCAAACGTCCGTCCCTCCATGTCGATCGCCAAGGAGCCCACTGCCCACACCCCGATGATGCAGCAGTACCTGGGCATCAAGGCGCAGCATCCGGACATGCTGCTGTTCTACCGCATGGGCGATTTTTACGAGCTGTTTTTCGACGACGCCGAGAAAGCCGCGCGCCTGTTGAACATCACGCTCACCACACGCGGCGCCTCGGCCGGTGCGCCGATCAAGATGGCCGGCGTGCCCTACCACAGCGCCGAGCAGTACCTGGCGCGGCTGCTGAAGCTGGGCGAATCGGTGGTGATCGCCGAACAGGTGGGCGATCCGGCCGCCAGCAAGGGGCCGGTGGAACGGCAGGTGTCGCGCATCGTGACGCCAGGCACCCTGACGGATTCGGGCCTGCTGGACGAGACGCGCGACACGCTGATTCTGGCGCTCGCCCCCGGCGGCAAGCTTGATGCGGCGACGCTCGGCGTCGCCTGGCTCAACCTTGCCGCCGGGCGCTTCCAGGTCAGCGAGACAAGCCCCGCGGCCCTGCCCGCCCTGCTGGCGCGAGTGCGGCCGGCGGAAATCCTGGCGCCCGATGATTTCATGCTTGAAGGCGCCCCTTGCGCGGTGCGCCGGCTGGCGCCGTGGCAGTTCGACGCGGCAGGCGCGGAAACCCGGCTGGCGCAGCAATTCGGCAGCCGCGATCTTGCCGGCTTCGGCGTGGCCGACCTGCCGCTGGCCATCGCCGCAGCGGGCGCCCTGCTCGACTACATCCAGACCACCCAGCGCACCGCGCTGCCGCATATCCAGGCGATTCGCGCCGAACGCGACAGCGACTACGTACAGCTCGACGCCGCCACGCGGCGCAACCTGGAGCTCACCGAAACGCTGCGCGGCGAAGCGGCACCCACCCTGCTGTCGGTGCTCGACACCACCGCCACCGGCATGGGAACGCGATTGCTCAGGCACTGGCTGCACCATCCGCTGCGCGACCGTGAAATACTGATGCGGCGGCGCGATGCCATCGGCGTGCTGGCCGAGCTGCCGGAAACCGTGGTTTCCCTCAGCCAACTGCTGAAAGGCTGCGCCGACGTCGAACGTATCAGCGGGCGCATCGCGTTGAAGAACGCACGCCCGCGCGATCTCTCCGGCCTGCGCGACACCCTGGCGCTCTTGCCCGAACTCGCCGCCGCGCTGCCCGGCGACCATGCACGCCTGTCGGCGCTGCAGGCGGCGCTCGCTGCGCGTCCCGACCTGCATGTCCTGCTCGCCCGCGCCGTCCAGCCGGAGCCCGCCAGCGTGCTGCGCGAGGGCGGCGTGATCGCCGACGGCTACGATGCCGAGCTCGACGAACTGCGCGCGCTGACGCGCGACGCCGGCGCCTTCCTGCTGGAACTGGAAAAACGCGAACGCGAACGCTCCGGCATCGGCACCCTCAAGGTCGAATACAACAAGGTGCACGGCTTCTACATCGAGGTCAGCCGCGCGCAGGCGGACAATGTCCCCGGCGACTACCGCCGTCGCCAGACGCTGAAGAACGCCGAACGCTACATCACGCCGGAACTGAAAACCTTCGAGGACAAGGCGCTGTCGGCGCAGGATCGTGCGCTGGCGCGCGAGAAAGCGCTGTTCGAGGCACTGCTCGACACGCTCACGCCGCACGTCCCCGCCCTGCTGTCGATTGCAGCAGCGCTCGCCGAGATCGACGTGCTGGCAAGCCAGGCCGAGCGCGCGGATACGCTCGGCCTGTGCGCGCCCGACTACAGCAGCGAACCCGGCATCGTCATCCGCGGCGGCCGTCATCCGGTGGTCGAGGCGCAGGTCGAGCACTTCATCCCCAACGACGCCGCACTCAGCCGCAGCCGCCAGATGCTGCTGATCACCGGCCCCAACATGGGCGGCAAATCGACCTATATGCGGCAGGTGGCACTGGTGACGCTGCTGGCCTGCTGCGGCCTGTGGGTGCCCGCCAGCTCAGCGAAAATCGGCGACATCGACCAGATCTTCACCCGCATCGGCGCATCCGATGATCTGGCCGGCGGACGTTCGACCTTCATGGTCGAGATGACCGAGACCGCGCACATCCTGCACAACGCCAGCGCCAGCAGCCTGGTGCTGCTGGACGAAATCGGCCGCGGCACCTCGACTTTCGACGGCCTCGCGCTGGCGTGGGCGGTGGCGCGCCATCTGGTCGCCGCGACCCGCGCCTTCACCCTGTTCGCCACCCATTACTTCGAGCTGACCCAGCTCGCCAACGAATTCAAGCAGCTCGTCAACGTGCACCTCGACGCCAAGGAACACGGCGCCGGCCTGGTGTTCCTGCATGCGGTCGAGGACGGTCCGGCCTCGCAAAGCTACGGCATCCAGGTCGCGCGCCTGGCCGGCGTACCAAGCCCGGTGATCGTGGCAGCGCGACGTCACCTGCGCGAACTCGAGGACGCCCAGCTGCAGCCCGGACCGCAGGGCGACCTGTTCGCCGCCCATCTGCCCAGCGACGAACCCCCGCCCCATCCCGCGCTCGACCAGCTGCGCGAGCTCGATCCTGACACGCTTACGCCGAAGGCGGCGCTGGACATGCTCTACGCGTTGAAAGCCATGACCGGCACGACACCATGAAAACCCTGCGACTCGACACCCACGAACTTGGCCTCGACTTCAACGCCGCGTTGAAGCTGGCGACCACCCTGGCACAGCAACAGCTGGGCGATGAAACGATGCTATTGAGCTGGTATGACCGAGAACGCGATCTTGAATCCCCCGCCGGCGTGAGCGAATGCCACGAAGGCTGCGCCACCAAGGGCTCGTGGGATTACGCATTGAACCGTGGCGCGCGGCTGGCGGTGGAGTTCGATTCCGGCCGCTTCTTTTTCTGTTTTCTTTAGGCTCGGGCCGGCAGAACCCTGAGCGTCTGCCCGAGGCAGGCCACCGTTTGGCCGGCACGGATTTTCGCCGTCTTGCGGCTTTCCGGCTGGCCGTCAACGGTCACGTCGCCGTTGGCGATCATCAGCTTGCCCTGGCCGCCGCTGTCGGCAATGCCGGTGAGTTTGAGCAGGTCGCATAGCGCGACGTGTTCGGTACGCAAGGTGAATTCAATCGTGGCCACGCCGCCTACGCCCCGCGCCGCCGCCACAGATAGCGGTAGACGAATCCCGGATAGGCAAACACCACGAACAGCGCGGCATTGATCGCGTAGAACTCCCAGTTCTGCTTGTGGACGTCGCCGAGCTTGCCTTCCAGCAACAGCGCGATGCCGCCGATCACAAAAAACAGGACCACCAGCTCCAGCAGCTGCCAGGAAAAGGCCTTGCTGCCCGACCTGGGACGAACGACGAAAAAAATGCGCCTGGACAGAAACGGCAGGTTGGCCGCGACAAAGGCCAGAATCAACAACAGGGAAGTGGAAAAATTCACAATGGTTCCGGAAGCGGATGATGCCGGAGCACAGACCTGCTCCGGCGTGATTTAGTTCAGAAAGACGCGCCGATGGCGTGCACGCATATCGCCATCAGCGGTTGCGGCAGGATGCCGAGCGCCAGAATGGCCAGGCCGTTGGCCGACATGATGAGACGGGCATCGGGGCTGGCAACGATCGGCGCGGTATCGTGCGGCGCATCGAAATACATCAGCTTGACGATGCGCAGGTAGTAGAACGCACCGACCAGCGAGAGCAGGACTGCCACCACCGCCAGCCACACGTAGCCGATTTCAACGACCGCCTGCAGCACGGCGAGCTTGGCATAGAAGCCCACCGCGGGCGGAATGCCTGCCATCGAGAACATCAAGAGCAGCATCAGGAAAGCCAGCCACGGGCTGCGGCGGTTGAGTCCCCTGAAATCGTCGAGCTGGTCGGCTTCGAAGCCGGCGCGCGACAGCAGCAGGATCATGCCGAAGCCGCCCAGGCTCATCAGCGCATACACCAGCACGTAGAACATCGCGCTGCCATAGCCGCTCTGCGACCCCGCCAGGATGCCCAGCAGCATGAACCCCATGTGCGAGATCGTCGAATAGGCGAACATGCGCTTGAGGTTGCTCTGCGCGATAGCGGCGATGTTGCCCACAGCCATCGACAGCACCGCCAGGATCACCAGCATGTCGCGCCATTCCGCCACCTGCGACTCCAGTCCCTGGCCGAGGATACGCACCGCAAAGGCGAACGCGGCAATCTTGGGCGCGCTGCCGATGAACAGCGTCATCGCAGTCGGCGCACCATGATAGACGTCGGGCACCCACATGTGGAACGGCACCGCACCCAGTTTGAACGCCACGCCGGCGACGATGAAGACGATGCCGAATACCAGCGGAATGCGCAGGTCGGTGCCGTCGGAAAGCATCTGCGCCATGTCGCCCAGCGCCAGCGAACCGGTGACGCCGTAGACCATCGACATGCCGTAGAGCAGCATGCCCGACGCCAGCGCCCCCAGCACGAAATATTTCATCGCCGCCTCGGTCGCCATGCTGGAATCGCGCTGCAGCGCAACCATGGCATACAGCGATAGCGACAGCAGTTCGAGGCCAAGATACAGGGTGAGGAAATGGCTGGCCGACACCATCACCATCATGCCCAGCAGCGCGAACAGCGACAGCACGAAGAACTCGCCCTTGTAGAGCCCGCGCTCGCGCAGATAGTCGCGCGAATATACCAGCACCGCCGCGACGGTCAGGTAGAGGAACAGCTTCAGCACGTCGGCCAGCGGATCGTCGATGAAGAGACCGCCGAGCGCCAGCACCGGCATGGTCGAGAAATCGCGCACGGTGAGGAAAGCCGCACCCGCCAGCGTGACGAGCGACAACACATAGGCGATGGTGCGCTTGCCGTCATCGACTGCGGCATCGATCACTAGGATCAGCGAGACCATCGCCAGCACGAAGATCTCGGGCAGCGCGGGTGCAAATTGAATGAGGGAATCGCGCATTTCGGAACCTTAAGGCAGTTTGCTTTGGGCGACGTGCGCCAACAGGTCGATCACCGACACGTGCATCACATCGGTGAAAGGCTTGGGATACAGGCCCATGCCCAATACGCAGACGGCGAGCACGCCCAGCAGCAGGATCTCGCGCGCACCGATGTCGCGCATCGCTTCGACCTTCGGGTTGGTGACACTGCCGAACACTACCCGCTTGTACATCCACAGCGTGTAGGCCGCACCGGTGATCAGCGTGGTGGCGGCGATGAGGGCATACCAGAAATTGACCTGGGTGGCCGCCATGATGACCATGAACTCGCCGACGAAACCGCTGGTGGCAGGCAGCCCCGCATTGGCCATGGCGAACAGCATGAAGAAGGCGGCAAATACCGGCATCTTGCTGGCCAGGCCGCCATAATCCTTGATCTGCCGCGAGTGCAGGCGGTCATACATCACCCCGATGCAGAGAAACAGCGCCGCCGACACGAAGCCGTGCGAGATCATCTGCACCAACCCGCCTTCCCAACCGAGCGGGTTGAACAGAAAAAAACCGAGGGTGACGAAGCCCATGTGGGCGATCGACGAATAGGCAATGAGTTTCTTCATGTCGGCCTGCACCAGCGCGACCAGGCCGATATAGACGACCGCGATCAGCGACAGCATGATGACGAACCAGGCGAGCTCGTGGCTGGCGTCCGGCAGGATCGGCAGGATGAAGCGCAGGAAGCCGTAGGCACCGACCTTCAGCGTGATTGCCGCCAGCACCACCGAGCCGCCGGTAGGCGCCTCGACGTGGGCGTCGGGCAGCCAGGTATGCACCGGCCACATCGGCACCTTGACCCCGAACGCCAGCAGGAAGGCGAAGAACATCAGCGTCTGCGCGGTCATCCCGAGCGTGGTGGCGTGCCAGGTCTGGATGTCGAAGCTGCCGCCGGACTGGAAATACAGATAGATCATCGACACCAGCATCAGCAGCGAGCCGAGCAGGGTGTAGAGGAAGAACTTGATCGCGGCATACACGCGGTTCGGCCCGCCCCATACGCCAATGATCAGATACAGCGGGATCAGCATGCCTTCGAAGAAGACATAGAACAGGATGCCGTCGAGCGCCGCGAAGACACCGTTGATGAGGCCGGACATGATGAGGAAGGCCGCCATGTACTGCGCCACCTTGTCCTGGATCACCTGCCAGCCGGCGATGACCACCAGCACCGTGATGAAGCTGTTCAACAGGATCAGCGGCATCGAAATACCGTCGACGCCGAGATGGTAGAAGGCGTTGATCACGGGAATCCATTCCCGCTTTTCGACGAACTGCATCGCCGAGGTGCCGGTGTCGAATCCGCTGACCAGCGGGAACGCAACGATCAGTCCCAGCAGCGCACCGGCCAGCGCGATCCAGCGTGCCAGCGGCGCGTTGCGGTCGGAACCGGTGGCAAGCACCACCACCCCGGCCAGAATCGGCACCCAGATGACGAGAGAAAGAATCGATTGTCCGAACATGGGCATGGGATTTTAATTAGGCACGGCTAGTTGAGCCGCGCGAACCAGGTCACCAGGGCAAACACCCCGATCAGCATGGCAAACGCGTAGTGGTAGATGTAACCGGACTGGAAGGCCTTGGCCAGGCGCGAGAAGCGTTCGACCAGGTACGCCGAGCCGTTGACGAAGAAACCGTCGATCACATTCTGGTCGCCGCGCCGCCACAGGCCGCCGCCGAGCGCGCGGGCGCCCTTGGCGAACAGCCAGCTGTAGAGTTCATCAAACCAGTATTTGTTGAGCAGCATCCGGTACAGGAACTTGAAACGCTGCGCCATGGCCGCCGGAATATCCGGGCGCTTGAGATAGAAGAATGCCGACAGCCCCACTCCTGTCACCGCCAGCCAGAACGGCAGCGTCGTCACCGCGTGCAGCCCCATCGCCAGCGCGCCATGAAAATGCTGGTTGAGTTCGTTCATCACCGGGTGGCGGTCGGCGACATAGACCGCATTGCCAAAAAAGTCGCCGTACAGCATCGGTTCGATAGTCATGTAGCCGATCGCCAGCGAGGGCAGTGCCAGTGCAAGCAAGGGCCCGGTGATCACCCACGGGGTTTCGTGCGGCGTCTCGCCATGATGCCCGGCATGATGCGCGTCGGGTTCGTTGCCGTGGGCGTGCCCCTGCCGGAAGCGCTCCTTGCCGTGGAAGACGAGGAAATACATGCGGAAGGAATAGAAGGCAGTGACGAACACGCCGATCAGTACCGCCCAGTAGGCAAAATCAGCCACCGGCAGGTGCGACAGCTTGGCCGCCTCGATGATGGTTTCCTTGGAATAGAAGCCAGACAGGAACGGGGTGCCGATCAGCGCCAGCGACCCGATCAGCGAAGTGATCCAGGTGATCGGCATGTACTTCTTCAGGCCGCCCATGTAGCGGATGTCCTGGTTGTGGTGCAGGGCGATGATGACGCTGCCGGCGGCAAGGAACAGCAGCGCCTTGAAGAAGGCATGCGTCATCAGGTGGAACACCGCGACCGAATAGGCCGAAGCACCGAGTGCCACCGTCATGTAGCCGAGTTGCGACAGCGTCGAATAGGCGATCACCCGCTTGATGTCGTTCTGCACGATGCCGAGGAGGCCCATGAACAGCGCGGTGATCGCGCCGATCACCATGATGAAGGAGAGCGCCACGTCGGACAGTTCATACAGCGGCGACATGCGCGCGACCATGAAGATGCCGGCGGTCACCATGGTCGCGGCGTGGATCAGCGCGGAGATCGGGGTCGGGCCTTCCATCGAGTCGGGCAGCCAGACGTGCAGCGGGAATTGCGCCGACTTGCCCATCGCGCCAATGAATAGGAGGATGCCGATCACGGTCATCAGCATCCACGGCGTGTCGAACCAGATCGTGATCGTTTCGTTCGCAAGCGAAGGCGCCCTGGCGAACACCGTGGCGTAGTCGAGCGAGCCGAAATGCGCCAGCACCAGGCCGATGCCGAGGATGAAGCCGAAATCGCCGACACGGTTGACCAGGAAGGCCTTGAGGTTGGCGTAGATCGCGGTCTCCTTGGTGTACCAGAAGCCGATCAGCAGGTAGGACACCAGGCCGACCGCTTCCCAGCCGAAGAACAGCTGCAGGAAGTTGTTGCTCATCACCAGCATCAGCATCGAGAAGGTGAACAGCGAGATGTAGCTGAAGAAGCGCTGATAGCCCGGATCGTCGTGCATATAGCCGATGGTGTAAATATGCACCATCAGCGAGACGAAGGTAACGACTAGCATCATCATCGCGGTGAGCGCATCGATCAGGAAGCCGACCTCCAGCCGCAGGTCGCCAAGGACCATCCAGGTGTAGACCGTGCCGTTGAAAGTGTGCCCGGCCAGCACGTCCTGGAACACCAGCACCGAGGCGATCAGCGACACCGTCACGCCGGCGATGGTGGCCAGATGCGCGCCGGTGCGGCCGACCCATTTGCCGAACAGGCCGGCGATGATGGCCCCGGCGAGGGGTGCCAGCGGCACGATGAGATAGAGCATCTGCATGTCCATCCGATCAGCCTTTCAGTTGGTCGAGGTCATCGACGTTGATCGTGTGCAGATTGCGGAACAGCAACACCAGGATCGCCAGGCCTATAGCCGATTCGGCCGCGGCGACGGTGAGGATGAAGAAGACGAAGATCTGGCCATGGATATCGCCGAGGTAATGCGAAAACGCGATGAAGTTCATGTTCACCGCCAGCAGCATCAACTCGATCGCCATCAACAGAATGATGACGTTCTTGCGGTTGAGGAAGATGCCCAGCACGCTGATGGCGAACAGAATGCCGCCCAGCACCAGATAATGCGACAGGGAAATCATGCGCCCCCCTCCCCTGAATCCTGAATCCTGGCCACTGGCCCCTTTTCCGCCTGCATTTTCACGATGCGCAACCGGTCGCTGCGCTTGACTTTCGACTGCGCGGCGGGATCGATGTACTTGCTGTCCTTGCGGCGGCGCAGCGTCAGCGCAATCGCGGCGACGATCGCCACCAGCAGGATCACCGCGGCAAGCTCGAATGCATAGACATAGTCGGTATACAGCAGCCGCCCGAGTTCCCTGGTATTGCTGTAGTCGGCGGGATGCGGCGCCGGCGTGCCCATCACCTCCAGGCCGAAATGGCGGCTGCCCAGTATCAGTGCCATCTCGATCACCAGCAGCACCGAGACGAAACCGGCGAGCGGCAGGTAATCCCAGAAGCCTTCGCGCAACTTGTCGAGATTGATGTCGAGCATCATCACCACAAACAGGAACAGCACCATCACCGCACCGACGTAGACCAGTACCAGGGTGATGGCGAGAAACTCGGCTTCCAGCAGCATCCACAGCCCGGCTGCGGTAAAAAACGCCAGAACCAGAAACAGCGCTGCATGTACCGGGTTGCGCGCGGTAACGACACGCATTCCGGCAAACACCAGGATGGCGGCGAAGAAATAGAAGATCGCGGTCGTGTAAGTCATATCGATTGGTCAGCGGAATTTCGCATCGGCCGCGCGGTCTTTCGCAATCTTTTCCTCATGCTGGTCGCCGATGGCAAGCAGCATGGACTTGGTATAAATGAGGTCGCCGCGCTGCTCGCCATGGTATTCGAGGATGCGGGTTTCGACGATGGAATCGACCGGGCAGGATTCCTCGCAGAAGCCGCAGAAGATGCACTTGGTGAGGTCGATATCGTAGCGCGTGGTGCGGCGGGTGCCGTCGGCGCGCTGTTCCGATTCGATGGTGATGGCAAGCGCCGGGCAAACCGCCTCGCACAGCTTGCAGGCAATGCAGCGCTCCTCGCCGTTGGGATAGCGGCGCAACGCGTGCAGGCCACGAAAACGCGGGCTTTGCGGGGTTTTCTCTTCGGGGAACTGCACCGTGATCTTGCGCGCGAACAGGTGCCGCCCGGTAAGCATCATGCCGCGCAGCAGTTCGATCAGGAGCAGGCTGCCGAAGAAATGGGTGATCCGTTTCATGGCGCGCTCAGTGGAAGAAATGACCATACGGCGTCTGCATCATGGCGCCGACGACGACGATCCAGACGATGGTGATGGGGATGAACACCTTCCAGCCCAGGCGCATGATCTGGTCGTAGCGATAGCGCGGGAAGGTGGCGCGGAACCACAGGAAGAGGAACAGCACGAAGCCGGTCTTCAGAAGCCACCAGACGATGCCGTCGGGCAGGAAAGTCACCGGCGACAGCCAGCCGCCGAGGAACATCAGTGTGGTGAGCGCCGAGACCAGGATCATGTTGGCGTATTCGGCGAGGAAGAATACCGCGAACGCCATGCCGGAATATTCGACGTGGAAGCCGGCGACGATTTCGGATTCGCCTTCGGCAACGTCGAACGGCGCACGGTTGGTCTCGGCGACACCGGCGACCAGATAGACGACGAACAAGGGGAATAGCGGCCAGATATACCACTGATGCAGCCCGCCTGCCTGGCCCTGAACGATGTCGACGAGGTTGAGCGATTGCGATGCCATCAATACGCCGACCAGGGCAAAGCCCATGGCGATCTCGTACGACACGATCTGCGCCGCCGAACGCATCGCGCCAAGGAAAGCGTATTTGGAGTTGGACGCCCAGCCCGCGATGATGACGCCGTAGACGCCCATCGAGGTGATCGCCATCACGTACAGCAGGCCGGCGTTGATGTTGGCGAGCACCAGCGTATCGGTGAACGGGATCACCGCCCACGCTGCCAGCGCGGGTGCGATGACGAGAATCGGGCCGAGGATGAACAATCCCCGGCTGGCGCCGGAAGGAATGATGATTTCCTTCATCAGCAGTTTCACCGCATCGGCGATCGGCTGCAGCAGCCCCTGGAAACCGACGCGATTGGGACCGATGCGAACCTGCATCCAACCGATGATTTTTCTTTCCGCGTACGTAAGGTAGGCCACGCCCAGCATCAGCGGCACCACCAGCGCCAGAATCTTGACCAGCGTCCAGACGACGGTTTGAATGGCAGCCCAGTCCATACCCGCCATGAGTCCGGCCTCCATCAGACCGGCTCCGCCGTGATCGGACCGAACATCGGTCCGAGTCCCGCCGTCAGGGGATGACCGCTGGGAATACGCACGCAGGTATCGGGCAACAGATCGTCACGCTGCACTTTCAGTGTCAGGGCGCTAGCGGTCTGACGCACCGAGACGCGGCCGTTTTCCTGCAGTCCCAGCCTGGCGATCAGGCGGCTATGCATGCGCGCCACCGGCAGGGCCGCATCCTGCGTCATCTGCAGCGATGGCGAACGGCGCACCACGGCGTCGGTTTGATAAATCGGCACTTCGGCAACGCGTTCCAGCCCGTCGCCGGGCTGTGGCAATGCGGCCGCCACACTGCCGACCTCGTTGGAAAGGAAAGCCTGTACCGAGCCCGTGGGCGTCTCGCCCAGTGCGTCGCGCAGCACCTCCTTCGAATCGTTGTGGTCGAATCCGGCCAGCCCCAACAGGTTGCCCAGCACGCGCAGCACCTTCCAGGCTGGACGGGTTTCGCCGAGCGGCTTCACCACGGCACTGAAGCTCTGAATCCTTCCTTCGGTGTTGACGAAGGTTCCCGAGGTTTCGGTCCACGGTGCAATCGGCAACAACACATCGGCGTAGTCGAGCGATTTCCCCTTGTAGGGAGACATCACCACGACGAATTCCGCCGCATCGATGCTGGCCATCGCGGATACCGGGTCGTGGGTATCGAGCTCGGCTTCCACGCCCAGCAGCAGATAGGCACGCAACGGCTGGGCCAGCATCTGCCACGCATTCAATCCCTTGATGGCAGGTTGTCCGAGCGGTCCGCATATGGGAATCGCACCAACCGCCACCGCACCAACGCTGTTGGCCGCTTCGCCCAGCACGCCGAAACTAGCGCCGGCGAGCCTCGCCACTTCCTGCGCCAGGGCGTGAATCTGCGAATAGCCGGGATGATGCTGCGCCATGTTGCCGAGAAAGACGGCACGCCCCCTGTCTGTTGCACCCTGGCTGCCGCCTGAAATACTCTCCGCCATCTTGCGCGCGGTATCGTCGACAGCACCATGTGCCGCAATCCCGGGCACCGGCATGTTCTTCAGTTCGGCCAAGGCACGGCACACGCCTGCCAGCGACGTAGCAAGCTGAGACGGCGCGACGATGCGCTTGGCGTGCACCTTGCCGAGGAATTCGTCCTCGTGCGCGTTGATCATATTGAGCTGGCCATGCCAACGAACCGACTCGCGGATGCGATGCGCCATCAAGGGATGATCCTTGCGCAGGTTGGAGCCCACTACCAGCATGCGGTCGAGGCGCGACATGTAGGTCACCGGCATGCCCAGCCAGAAGCCGCCGTGCGCCTTGTCGTCGAGCGAGAAATCCGACTGCCGCAGGCGATGGTCGACGTTGCCGCTGCCAAGGCCGCGCATCAGCTTCTGCAACAGGAAAAGCTCTTCCGCCGGACGATACGGCGTCGACAGCGCACCGATTTGCCCGGCCGGGATCGATTTCAATTTGTCCGCAACATGTTCCAGCGCGGCCTGCCAGGTGGTTTCCACCCATTGCCCGTCCTGCTTGACCATAGGCTGGGTCAGGCGCTCGGGCGTGTTGAGGCCTTCATAGGAAAAACGGTCGCGGTCGGCCAGCCAGCATTCGTTGACGTCCTCGTTCTCGCGTGGCAGCACCCGCATCACTCTGTTGTCCTTGACGTGGACTTCGAGGTTGGAACCCAGGCTGTCGTGCGGGCTGATCGAGGCACGGCGCGACAGTTCCCAGGTGCGGGCGGTGTAGCGGAAGGGTTTGCTGGTCAGCGCACCGACCGGGCACAAATCGATGACGTTGCCCGACAGTTCGGACGCCACCTGGTTTTCCAGGAACGGCATCACTTCGGCATGCTCGCCGCGCCCCGGCATGCCGAGTTCCATCACGCCGGCGATTTCCTGGCCGAAGCGTATGCAGCGGGTGCAGTGGATGCAGCGCGTCATGTCGGTGGCGATGAGGGGACCGAGATTCTTCTCGCGCACCACGCGCTTGACTTCCTGGTAGCGCGACGACGACCCGCCGTAACCCACCGCCAGATCCTGCAGGGTGCATTCGCCGCCCTGGTCGCAGATCGGGCAGTCGAGCGGATGGTTGATCAGCAGGAACTCCATCACGCTTTTTTGCGCATCGATCGCGTATTCCGAACGCGTGTGCACTTTCATGCCGTCAGTCACCGGCGTGGCACAGGCCGGCAGCGGTTTCGGCGCCTTCTCTACCTGGACCAGGCACATGCGGCAGTTGGCGGCGATCGAGAGCTTCTTGTGATAACAGAAATGCGGAATCGTGATGCCGGCCTGATTCGCCGCATCCATGATGGTGTCGCCGCTTTCGACCTGCAGCGCACGTCCGTCAATTTCGATATTGAGCGTAGCCATCGTTATATTCCGTTCAGACCATGCAGCGCTTGTGCTCGATGTGGTGCTCGAACTCGTGGCCAAAATGTTTGAGGAAGCTTTGCACCGGCATCGCCGCCGCGTCGCCCAGCGCGCAGATCGTATGGCCACCTATGTGCCCCGCCACGCTGTTGAGCAGGTCCATGTCTTCCGGCCGGCCCTGGCCGTGCTCGATGCGGTGGATCACCCGGTACATCCAGCCGGTGCCCTCGCGACACGGCGTGCACTGGCCGCACGATTCCTCGAAGTAGAAATAGGACAGCCGTTCCAGCGCGCGCACCATGCACACGGTTTCGTCCATCACGATGACCGCGCCCGATCCCAGCATGGAGCCTGCCTTGGCGATGGAATCGAAATCCATGGTGCAATCCATCATGATGCCGGCCGGCAGTACCGGCGCGGACGATCCGCCCGGGATCACCGCTTTCAATTGGTGGCCGCTGCGCACCCCGCCCGCCATCTGCAGCAGTTCGGAGAACGGCGTGCCGAGCGGTACTTCGTAATTGCCGGGTTTGTTGACGTGCCCCGAAATCGAGAACAGCTTGGCGCCGCCGTTGTTGGGTTTTCCCAGTTCCAGGAAAGCCTGGCCGCCGTGCTGCATGATCCATGGCACCGAGGCCAGTGTCTCGGTGTTGTTGATGGTGGTCGGCTTGCCGTACAGGCCGAAACTGGCCGGAAATGGCGGCTTGAAGCGCGGCTGGCCTTTTTTCCCTTCGATCGACTCCAGCAGCGCGGTTTCCTCGCCGCAGATATAGGCGCCATAGCCATGGTGCGCATGCAGCTGGAAGCAGAAATCGGTGCCGAACAGATTGTCGCCGAGATAGCCCGCCTCGCGCGCTTCCTTCAGCGCGCGCTCGAAGATGTCATAGATCTCGAAGATTTCGCCGTGGATGTAGTTGTAGCCGACCTTGGCGCCGAGCACGTAGCCGGCGATCGCCATGCCCTCGATCAGCTGGTGCGGGTTGTAGCGCAGGATGTCGCGATCCTTGAAAGTGCCCGGCTCGCCCTCGTCGCTATTGCAGACGATGTACTTGTCGCCCGGAAACGCGCGCGGCATGAAGCTCCACTTGAGTCCGGTGGGGAAGCCTGCGCCGCCGCGGCCGCGCAATGCGCTGGTCTTGAGCTCGGCAATGATGGCGTCACCCGGCATCTGCTCGGTCACCACGCGGCGCAGCGCCTGATAACCGCCGTTGGCGACATAGGTCGCGAGCGATGCCGGGTCGTCGAGCGCCTGCGTCCAGCTGCAGACCTGGGAGGTGGGAGCGAGCAGACTCATTTCAGCTTGTCCAGCAACTCGTCCATCTTCTCGGGGGTCAGGTGCGTGTGCATTGCATGGTTATTGTGCAGGCACATCGGCGCATCACCGCACGCCCCCATGCATTCACCCTCTTTCAGGGTGAAACGGCCATCCTCGGTGGTTTCGCCAAAGCCGATACCGAGCTTCTGCCTGAGATGCCCGGCAATCTCGTTCGCCCCCATCAGCGCGCACGGCAGATTGGTGCACACGGTGATCTTGTGGCGGCCCACCGGCTGGGTGTCGTACATGTTGTAAAACGTGGCAACCTCGTATGCGGCAATCGCCGGCATCTCGAGATAGTCCGCGACATACTCGATCAATTCCGGCTTGAGCCAGCCGCATTCGGTTTGCGCGATGCGCAACGCAGCCATTACCGCCGACTGCTTCTGCTCCGACGGGTATTTGGCGACTTCAGCGTCGATCAGCGCAAGGGATTCGGCACTCAGCCGCAGGCTGTTCAAGTCAGGATTGGCCATCAGCGGTCGATCTCTCCGAAAACGATATCCTGCGTGCCGATGATGGCGACGACGTCGGCGATCATGTGACCACGGCTCATTTCATCGAGCGCGGCCAGATGCGCGTAGCCCGGCGCACGGATTTTCAGGCGGTAGGGTTTGTTGGCACCGTCCGACACCAGATAGATGCCGAATTCGCCCTTGGGGTGCTCCACTGCGGCATACGTCTCCCCTTCCGGCACGTGCATCCCTTCGGTAAAGAGCTTGAAGTGATGGATCAGCTCTTCCATGTTCTGCTTCATCGACAGGCGATCGGGCGGCGCAACCTTGTGGTTCTCCACGATGACCACGCCGGGGTTCTTGCGCAGCCAGTCGACGCACTGCCGGATGATGCGATTGGACTGGCGCATTTCCTCGATCCGGACCAGATAGCGGTCATAGCAGTCGCCGTTGGTGCCGACCGGGATGTCGAAATCCATGCGGTCGTAGACTTCGTAGGGCTGTTTCTTGCGCAGATCCCATTCGACGCCGGAGCCACGCAGCATGGGCCCGGTAAAACCCAGCGCCAGCGCGCGCTCGGGAGATACCACCCCGATGCCTACGGTGCGCTGCTTCCAGATACGGTTGTCGGTCAGCAGGGTTTCATAGTCGTCGATATAGGTCGGGAAGCGCTGGGTGAAGTCCTCGATGAAGTCGAGCAGCGACCCCTGACGATTGGCGTTCATCGACTTCAGCGTCGCCTCGTTGCGGGTGTGCTGCGCCTGGTATTGCGGCATGCTGTCGGGCAGGTCACGGTAGACCCCGCCGGGGCGATAGTAGGCCGCGTGCAAGCGCGCGCCGGAAACCGCCTCGTAGCAGTCCATCAGGTCTTCGCGCTCGCGGAAGGCATACAGGAACACCGTCATCGCACCGACGTCGAGCGCATGCGCGCCCAGCCACAGCAGGTGGTTCAGCACGCGGGTGATTTCGTCGAACATTACCCGGATGTATTGCGCACGCTCGGGGACGTCGATCTGCAGCAGCTTTTCGATCGCCATCACGTAGGCGTGCTCGTTGACCATCATCGACACATAGTCGAGACGGTCCATGTAGGGCACCGACTGCAGGAAGGTCTTGTGTTCGGCCAGTTTTTCGGTGGCGCGGTGCAGCAGGCCGATGTGCGGGTCGGCGCGCTGGATCACCTCGCCGTCCAGCTCCAGCACCAAGCGCAGCACGCCGTGCGCGGCCGGGTGCTGCGGCCCGAAGTTCATGGTGTAGTTCCGGATTTCAGCCATTTGAACACTCCGGGACAACACCCATCAATTTAGCGTAGTTGCGGATTTCAGCCATTAGCGCCCCGCCCCGTAGCTTTCGTCGCGCACGATGCGCGGCACGATTTCGCGCGGCTCGATCGACACCGGCTGGTAAATCACCCGCTGCTGGGTTGGGTCGTAGCGCATCTCGACGTTACCGGACAAGGGGAAATCCTTGCGGAACGGATGGCCGATGAAGCCATAGTCAGTGAGGATGCGACGCAGATCGGGATGGCCTTCGAACACGATACCGTACAAGTCGAAGGCTTCGCGCTCGAACCAGTTGGCGGCCGGCCAGATGTCGACCATCGACGCCACTACCGGCAGATCGTCGTCCGGGCAGAACACGCGCACCCGCACGCGCCGGTTGTTGGCCACCGACAGCAGATGCGTCACCACAGCAAAGCGCGCACCGTCCCATGCGCCGTCGCCGTAATCCGAATAGTCCATGCCGCACAGGTCGATCAGCTGCTCGAAGCGGCAGTCGGGATGGTCGCGCAGTGCGAGCATGGCGGACGCATATGCCTGCGGCTTGACGATCAGCGTCAGCTCCCCCAGCCTCTCGGTGATCTGGGCGAGCGCATCGCCAAGAACGTTTTGCAGGCAAACAGAATAGGACTCCAGCGTCGTGGCCATAAGTGACGTCAACGGGCGATGGTGTTGGTACGGCGGATCTTGTTCTGCAACTGGATGATGCCGAACAATAATGCCTCCGCCGTGGGCGGGCAGCCGGGGACATAGATGTCCACCGGCACGATGCGGTCGCAGCCGCGCACCACCGAGTAGGAGTAATGGTAATAGCCTCCGCCGTTGGCACACGAACCCATGGAGATCACCCAGCGGGGTTCGGCCATCTGATCGTAGACCTTGCGCAACGCGGGCGCCATCTTGTTGCAGAGCGTCCCTGCCACGATCATCACGTCGGACTGCCGCGGGCTGGGACGAAACACGATGCCGAAGCGATCGAGATCGTAGCGTGCGGCACCGGCATGCATCATCTCCACCGCGCAGCACGCCAGCCCAAAAGTCATCGGCCACATCGAGCCGGTGCGCATGTAGTTGATCAGCTGGTCGGCCTTGGTAGTAACAAAACCTTGCTCAAGAACGCCTTCGATGCTCATGCCGCCCACTCCGCGCACATCGCGCCTGAACTTGCCACATGCGTGCCGCGGGCGGGCCTCTGCCCAGGATCGATCCGCATGCCATGCACGGGGCTACTCGCCCAGCGATCCAAAGACCTTACTCCCATTCCAGTGCTCCCTTCATCCATTCGTAGATGAAGCCAACGACCAGGATACCGAGAAATACCATCATGGCGACGAAGCCTGCCAGGCCGATTTCCTCCAGCACGATGGCCCAGGGAAAAAGAAAGGCGATTTCCAGGTCGAACAGGATGAAAAGAATGGCAACCAGGTAGTAACGCACATCGAATTTCATGCGCGCGTCTTCGAACGCCTCGAAGCCGCATTCGTAGGGAGAGAGTTTTTCGCTGTCGGGACGGTGCGGCGCCAGCAGACCACCGGCAATGATGGGGCCGATGCCGAAAGCCAGCCCAACCAGAATGAACAACAGAATGGGGAGGTAATTCTCCAGCACCGTGGTCCTCCGACTATGCTCGAGTGCGAGCTATTGAGTGATTATGACCGCAGTGTATTAGCGTCACGCGCCCACTGTCAAGCTGAAAAACTACTGGTTTCCCCTGATTAATCAAAAGCTTACCGCATAGTAACGGCTGATGAATCAATCAGGAAATTTGATGGTGCCGACGGCGAGACTCGAACTCGCACGACCAAGGTCACTACCCCCTCAAGATAGCGTGTCTACCAATTCCACCACGTCGGCCAAAGGGCATGCGCCCGGATTTGCGCTGCTGATTTACTGCGGGATGGCACCCGCTTTCGATCCGGCATTCTGGTCCGCCGGAGCCGGCGTTGCCGGTTGCGTCACGGGTGCCGGCACCGCCGTCCGATCCAGCACACTGGCCGGCTTGTGCTGCTGCAGCCCGAAATAGGCCAGGCCCAGGCTGGTCAGAAAGAAAAAGGTTGCCACAACGGCCGTGCTGCGGCTCAGAAAATTGGCCGAACCGCTGGCGCCGAACAGGCTGCCGGCAGATCCGCTACCGAATGCGGCGCCCATGTCCGCGCCCTTACCGTGTTGCAGCAACACTAGCGCAATGACGGCAAGCGCTACAATGACATGAACGATCCAGACCAGTGTTTCCATAAATTTTGATTCTTACTTGGCGGCTGCTTGGCAAATCGCGATGAACTCGCCGGCAACCAGAGAAGCACCGCCAATCAGGCCGCCGTCGATATCCGGCTGAGCCATCAATTCTGCCGCATTCGCGGCTTTTACGCTACCCCCATACTGAATTACCAGACCCTCTGCCACGCTGGCGTCGAGGGCGGCGATCTTGCCGCGAATGAAGGCGTGCACAGCCTGAGCCTGCTCCGGTGTGGCGGTTTTTCCGGTGCCGATCGCCCATACGGGTTCGTAGGCAACCACCGCTCCGGTCAAGGACGTCACGCCGGCCACCTTGATCACGGCGTCGAGTTGGCGTGCGACGACCGCTTCGGTCACGCCCGACTCGCGCTCGGCCAGCGATTCGCCCACGCACAGGATGGGTGTCAGGCCGGCCGACTGCGCGGCCATGTATTTGCTGGCCACCAGTTCGTCGGTCTCGCCATACAGGCTACGCCGCTCGGAATGACCGACGATCACATAGCGGCAGCCGAAATCGAGCAGCATGGCAGCAGACACTTCGCCGGTAAACGCACCCTTGGCCTGCTCGGATACGTTTTGCGCGCCCCAGGCAATGGATGACCCGGAAAGTGCGGCCTGCGCTTGTGCCAGATATGGAAAAGGAACGCAAACGACCGCCTCGATTCCGGCCAGTGCCGGCTTGAGCGCAGACAGCAACGCGGCATTTTCGGCCAGGTTGCCGTGCATTTTCCAGTTACCAGCTACGAGCTTCTTGCGCATGGGAATCCGCCAAACAAAAGTGCGCGATGGTAAGCGCAACGCGCCCGCCGGTCAACCGGCGGGCGCGTGGTCGCAGAAGGAGCGATCAGCCGAATCGGCCGGTAATGTAGTCTTCGGTCTGTTTTTTGCCCGGCCGCATGAAGATGGTCCCGGTCTCGTTGAACTCGATGAGTTCTCCCAAGTACATGAATGCAGTGAAATCGGAAATCCGCGCCGCCTGCTGCATGTTGTGGGTGACGATGGCGATGGTGTAATCGTTTTTCAACTCGTTGATGAGTTCTTCGATTTTCGCGGTGGAAATCGGATCCAGCGCCGACGTCGGCTCGTCCAGCAGTACGATTTCAGGCTTGACCGCGACCGCGCGCGCAATGCACAGACGCTGCTGCTGCCCGCCAGAAAGCGACAGGCCGCTTTGCTGCAGTTTGTCCTTCACCTCGCCCCACAGGGCAGCCTTGTTGAGCGCCCATTCGACGCGGTCGTCCATCGCGCTCTTGGACATGCGCTCGTACAGGCGCACGCCGAAAGCGATGTTTTCGTAGATCGTCATGGGGAACGGGGTCGGCTTCTGGAACACCATGCCGATCTTTGCACGCACCAGATTCACGTCCTGGTTCTTGTCGAGCAGATTTTTACCATGCACCAGTATCTGGCCTTCGGCACGTTGCCCCGGATACAGGTCGTACATGCGATTGAAGGTACGCAACAGCGTGGACTTGCCGCAACCGGACGGGCCGATGAAAGCCGTCACCTTCTTGCTGGCAATGTCCAGATTGATATTGCTTAGCCCTTTGAAATCGCCATAGAAGAAATCCAGGTTGCGGACCTGCAAGGCAATATTTTCGCCGGTAGGCATGGCTTGATCGGGCATCGGAAAGCTCCGGAGAAATTAACGTTTGTCTTTGTTGCGGAACACCACGCGCACGCCGATGTTGATCATCAGCACCAGCATGGCGATCAACAGCGCCCCGCCCCAGGCCAGGCTTACCCAATTGTCATACGGGCTCAGCGCGAACTGATAGATCACCACCGGCAGGTTACCCATGGGTTCCGTCATATTGGCATTGAAGAACTGGTTGTTCAGCGCCGTGAACAGCAGCGGCGCGGTCTCGCCGGTGATACGCGCCATCGCCAGCAATACGCCTGTCACCACGCCCGACTTGACTGCTGGCAGTGTTACCCTGAGCGAAACCTGCCAGCGCGGCGCGCCCACCGCAAATGCCGCCTCACGCAGGCTGGTCGGCACCAGCTTCAACATGTTTTCTGTGGTGCGCACGACTACCGGAATGGCGATCAGCGCCAGTGCCAGCGACCCGGCCCAGCCGGAAAAACCGCCCGTGGTCGCCACAAATAGCGCGTAGACGAACAGGCCGATGACGATGGAGGGCGCCGACAGCATGATGTCGGTCATGAAGCGGGTGAACGAGGCAAACTTCGAAATGCGCCCGAATTCGGCCAGATAGATGCCCGCCAGAATACCGACCGGCGTCGAGATCAGCATGGAAAACAGCAGAATGAGGCCGCTGCCGACAATGGCATTGCGCAAGCCACCGCCTTCAGTACCCGGCGCTGGCGTATCCTGGGTAAACAAGTCCCAGCTCAATGCGCCAAAGCCTTTGGAAAACAAGGTCCACAAAATCCACAGCAACGCGATCAGACCCAGACTCGTCGCCACCATGGACAGGGTGATGCCGATGCGGTTGATCCAGATACGGCGGGTGTACAGGCTCATCATGATGGTCCCCTTACAGGCCTTCCGTACCCATGCTGCGGCTGATGAGCCAGCGCGAAATCGCCAGCACGATAAAGGTAAGAATGAACAGCACCAGGCCGAGCGCGAACAGCGAAGCGATATGCAGGCCGGGATCGGCCTCGCCGAATTCGTTGGCCAGGGTCGAGGCGATGGAGGTTCCGGGTGCGAACAGGCTGCCGTTGATGCGGTTGGCGTTGCCGATCACGAAGGTAACGGCCATCGTCTCGCCCAGTGCGCGCCCCAGCCCCAGCATGATGCCGCCGATGACGCCGACACGCGTGTAGGGCAGCACGACGTTGCGCACCACTTCCCAGGTGGTGCAGCCGACGCCGTACGCCGACTCCTTCAGTACATCCGGCACGGTCTCGAACACGTCGCGCATCACCGAAGCAATGAAAGGGGTGACCATCAGCGCCAGCACGATACTGGCCGTCAGGATACCAACGCCGATGGGGGGGCCGGAGAACCAGTCGCCGATGACCGGAACATCGCCCAGCAATTCCTGCAGCGGGGGCTGGATATATTCGGCAAACAGGGGCGCGAACACGAACAATCCCCAAATGCCGTAGACGATGGAAGGTATGCCCGCCAGCAATTCGATCGCGGTGCCCAGCGGGCGGCGCAGCCAGAGCGGGCAGGTTTCGGTCAGGAACAGGGCGATGCCGAAACTGATCGGTACCGCAATCAGCAGCGCCAGCACGGACGTCACCACCGTGCCGTAAATGGCTGCCAGCGCGCCGTACTGGTCGTCCGGCACGCTCCAGATGTTGGTCCAGAGGAAAGCTGGGCCGAATACCTTGAGGGTGGGCCAGGCTTCGATGGTAAGCGACACCAGAATACCCACCAGCGCCGCCAGAACGATAAAGGCGAAAAACTGGGTGGAATAATGAAAAAACTTGTCCTGCAACCGGAATCGGCCGACCTGCTTGGCATGCAGGTCGATTCCGGCGGGTGCGCTGGGCTCGCTCACGGTGGGGTGCCTATCGGTTCGATTTTTATCTACGAAAGCAGCCGCCTTGCGGCGGCCGCTTTCGTAGAGCGCCGGGAGCAGCGCGCCACTCCCGGCCAATCATCAAATCAGTCAATCCAGATGTCTTATTTGATGTTTTTCATTTCTGTTTCGACCATCTTCACGACGTTCGGTGGCAGCGCCACAAAACCGAGGTCGGCAGCCATTTTCTGGCCATTGTTCAAGGACCAGGCGAAGAAGTCCACTACGCCTTTCTGCTTGGCGGCATCGCTGCCTTTTTCATACGCCAGCACATACGTGGCCGTGGTGATGGGCCAGGCGTTCTTGTGCGACTGATCGAGCAGGTCAGGCGCCATGCCCTTCACCTTGAAGTCGGCACCGGCGGCTGCATCGGCAACCGACTGCTGGCTCGGCAAAATGTAGTTGCCCGCCTTGTTCTTCAGGGCAGCGAAGGTCATGTTGTTCTTCATCGCATCGGCGATATCCACGTAGCCGATCGCACCCTTGATCTTCTGTACGTTGGCGGCGACCCCCGGGTTGCCCTTGCCGCCAACGGCGTTGGCGGGCCAGTTCACCGTATTGCCGGCGCCCACGTCACGCTTGAATGCCATCGACTGCTTGGCGAGATAGTTGGTGAACGCGTAGGTGGTGCCCGAACCGTCAGAACGGTGCGAGACGGTGATGGCCATATCCGGCAGCGCAACGCCCGGGTTCAGCTTGGCGATGGCGGGAGCGTTCCACTTGGTGATGGCGCCACGGAAAATATCGGCGGCGGTGACGCCGTCGAGCTTCAACTTGCCGGACTCGACGCCGGGGACGTTCACGACGATGGTAACACCGCCCATCACGGTCGGCACCTGCACCAGCTTGGCGGCGTCCAGGTCGGCCTCCTTGACCGGCGCATCGGTACCGCCGAAATCGACCGTCTTGGCCTTGATTTGCTTGACGCCGCCCGAGGAGCCGATGCCCTGATAGTTGACCTGGTTGCCCGTAGCCGCCTTGTATGCTTCAGCCCACTTCGTGTAAACAGCGTAGGGGAAGGTTGCGCCTGCGCCGGTAATGTCGGCAGCCAGGGCGCCCACACTGAAAGCCAGACCCATGGCCGCAGCCAGCGTCCCTTGAGCCAGTTTATTGAGTGTACGCATTGTGTAATATCTCCGGTGTAGTTGACGTTGCCGCATGGGCGACCCGGCCATACTAACGGGCGAATATTACAGATATATTTCAAGCCGGGAAATCACCCGGCTGCAGCAGCGGCCCTCACGACAGCGGCAATTGTTTCAGCCGTATGTCTGACCATATCGGCATCCTGCCCCTCCACCATCACGCGGATCAGCGGCTCGGTACCGGACGCACGCAGAACGACCCGGCCGCTACCCCCGAGGGCAGCCTCTGCCTCCCCGATCGACGCATTGACCGCAGGTACGGCATCCAACCTGAAACCTTTGGCTACTGGCACGTTGATCATCACCTGGGGGTAGGTTTCCAGGTCCGTGGTGAACGCATCCAGCGTCTCGCCCGTCTCGCGTATCGCGCGCAGCACCTGCAGTGCCGAAACGATACCGTCGCCCGTGGTGTGTTTATCCAGGCAGAGGATATGCCCCGAGGTTTCGCCACCCAGCGTCCAGCCGTTGGCCTGCAGGCGTTCCAGCACATAGCGGTCACCCACCTTGGCGCGCTCGAACGGAATCTGGATGCGGGCCAGGGCATGCTCGGTGCCGAGATTGGTCATCAACGTACCCACCACGCCGCCCTTCATGTAGCCGGTCTGGATGCGATGGCGCGCGATGACGTAAACCAGCTGGTCGCCATCGTATATCCGCCCCTTCGCGTCGGCCATCATCAGGCGGTCGCCATCGCCGTCGAGCGCAATGCCGAGATCGGCACGATGCGCACCCACCGCGTCCGCCAGCGTCGAGGTGTGCGTGGCACCGCACTTTTCGTTGATGTTGTATCCGTTCGGCTCGTTGCCGATGGCGATCACTTCGGCGCCCAGTTCGTGCAGCACATGCGGAGCAATATGATAGGTCGCACCGTGCGCACAGTCGACCACGATACGCATCCCGCGCAGATCGAGGTGATTGGGAAAGGTGCTCTTGCAAAACTCGATATAACGCGCTGCTGCATCCTCGATCCGGCGGGCACGCCCCAACTGGCGCGCTTCGACCGTGTTGATGGGAAAATCCAGCCGCGCCTCGATCGCTTTCTCCACGCTGTCCGGCAGTTTTTGCCCGCTGGCAGAAAAGAACTTGATGCCGTTGTCTTCGAACGGATTGTGCGATGCCGAGATCACCACTCCGGCCTGCAGACGCAGCGCGCGCGTCAGATAGGCCACCGCAGGCGTCGGCATCGGCCCGGTCATCAGCACATTCACGCCGGCAGCGGTCAAGCCGGCTTCCAGCGCGGCTTCCAGCATGTAGCCAGAAATGCGGGTGTCCTTGCCAATCAGCACGGTCGGGTGTTGATTCGGCGGCAGACTGCCCCGGTCGGCCACCAGAACCTGTCCGGCAGCGTAGCCCAGATGCATGACAAACTCCGGCGTAATGGGCGGCTCGCCCACCTTGCCCCGCACGCCGTCGGTGCCGAAATATTTACGTCCCATCCTGTTGTTCCTCCACTGCATTCCATACCGCCAGCGCATCCCGCATGGCGGCCACATCGTGTACCCGGAGCAAGCGCGCACCGCGTGCCACGGCAGCCAGATGCGCCGCCACTCCGGCAAATTCGCGCGCCTCGACGGTACGCCCGGTCAATGCACCCAGCATGGATTTGCGCGACATCCCGGCCAGCACGGGCACGCCCGTTTCTGCCAGGCAGTGCAGGTGCTTGAGCAGGGCCACATTGTGTTCCAGCGTTTTGCCAAATCCGAAGCCCGGATCGATCACCAGCCTCTCACGGCTTATGCCCGCTGCTTCGCAAACCCGTATCCTGTCCTGCAAAAACCGCTTCACGTCCCCGACCACATCGGCATAACGGGGCGCATGCTGCATGCTCTGCGGCTCACCCTGCATATGCATCAGGCACACTGCTGCATCGGACAGCATCACTGCCTCCAGCGCGCCGGGCGCACGCAAAGCCATCACATCGTTTACCATGGCTGCGCCTGCGTCGAGCGCAGCCCGCATCACTTCAGGCTTCGTGGTGTCGATCGATACCACACAGCCGCACTTGGCAAGCGCCTCGACCACTGGCCGTACCCGGCGGATTTCCTCATCGGCAGGCACGGCCGCTGCGCCCGGGCGGGTGGACTCCCCGCCGACATCGAGGATATCGGCGCCTTCTTCCTGCAGCTTGAGGGCATGCTCGATCGCGGCCTGCGCGTTGTCCAGCCGCCCTCCGTCCGAAAACGAATCAGGCGTGATATTGACGATACCCATGACAAGGGGACGTGCCAGCGAGAGGCGGTGCGGACCGGCGCGGAGTATGGGCATGAAAATAGAGGGGTCAAAGCCCCTCTATTGTAGTGCGTGATGCCGAATCTACGTTCAGGCTTCCTGCGCTGGCTGTGTCGTCGGCGCCGGCGCACTCGGCTTGTCGCCGCCGCTTGCCGGCGGCGGCGTGACGGAGGGCTTGGGCGGGCGCGGCGGGCGGCCGGCCATGATGTCGGCAATTTGCTCGGCATCGATGGTTTCCCATTCCAGCAGCGCTGCGGTCATCGCCTCGACCTTGTCGCGGCTGTCGGTCAGGATTTTCTTGGCCAGCGCGTACTGCTCGTCCAGAATGCGGCGGATCTCGGCGTCGACCTTCTGCATGGTCGCCTCGCTCATGTTCTTGTGCGTGGTCACCGAACGCCCCAGGAACACTTCGCCTTCGTTTTCGCCATACACCATCGGGCCCAGCGCTTCAGACATGCCGTAGCGGGTCACCATGTCGCGCGCGATGCTGGTGGCGCGCTCGAAGTCGTTGGAGGCACCGGTCGAGATGCTGCCGACGAAAATCTCTTCCGCCACCCGGCCGCCGAACAGCATGCTGATCTGCGACAGCATCTCGTCCTTGTACAGGCTGAAACGGTCCATTTCCGGCAGCGACATGGTCACGCCCAGCGCGCGGCCGCGCGGGATGACGGTGACCTTGTGCACCGGATCGCAGCCTGGCAGGGTCATCCCGATCACCGCGTGGCCCGACTCGTGATAGGCGGTCTTTTTCTTGTCCTCGGGTGTGATCACCATGGACTTACGCTCGGCGCCCATGAGTATCTTGTCCTTGGCCTTCTCGAAATCGTCCATGTCGACCAGGCGCTTGTTGCCGCGCGCGGCGAACAGGGCGGCCTCGTTGACAAGGTTGGCAAGGTCGGCACCGGACATGCCGGGGGTGCCGCGCGCCAGGATGTCGGCCCGCACGTCGGGGGCGAGCGGCACCTTGCGCATGTGCACCAGCAGGATCTGTTCGCGGCCACGGATGTCGGGCAGGCCCACCACTACCTGGCGGTCAAAACGGCCCGGACGCAGCAAGGCCGGATCGAGCACGTCGGGACGGTTGGTCGCAGCGATGACGATAACGCCGGTGGTCGCTTCGAAGCCGTCCATCTCGACCAGCAACTGGTTCAGGGTCTGCTCGCGCTCGTCGTTGCCGCCGCCGAGGCCGGCGCCACGCTGGCGGCCGACCGCATCGATCTCATCGATGAAGATGATGCAGGGTGAATTCTTCTTCGCCTGCTCGAACATATCGCGCACGCGCGCAGCGCCCACGCCGACGAACATCTCGACGAAGTCCGACCCCGAGATGCTGAAGAACGGCACCTTGGCCTCACCCGCGATCGAGCGCGCCAGCAGCGTCTTGCCGGTTCCCGGCGGCCCCACCATCAGCACGCCGCGCGGAATATGTCCGCCCAGCTTCTGGAATTTGGTCGGGTCTTTCAGAAAATCCACCAGTTCCGCCACATCTTCCTTGGCCTCGTCGCAGCCTGCCACGTCGGCAAAGGTCACCGGATTGGCGTTTTCGTCGAGCAGGCGCGCCCGGCTCTTGCCGAACGAGAACGCCCCGCCGCGTCCACCGCCCTGCATCTGGCGCATGAAGAAGATCCACACGCCGATCAGCAGCAGCATCGGGAACCAGGAAATGAACAGGCTCATCAGGAACGATGGCTGCTCCTCCGGCTTGGCCTCGACCGAAACGCCGTTTTTCAGCAGATCGGAGACCATCCACGGATCGCTCGGCGCATAGCTGGTAAAGCGCTGGCCATCGCTGCGCTCGCCCTTGAGCACGTTGCCTTCTATCACCACCTTGGAGATCTGCTGCTGGCGCACCTCCTCGATGAATTGCGAGTAGGGCATCTGCTTCTGGGTAGTGCGCTGGGCGCCGAACTGGTTGAATACCGTCATCAGGACGACGGCAATAATCAACCAGACGGCGATGTTTTTAGACAGATTGTTCACGTTTACTCCTTGGTGCTGAATGCAGCACGTTTAGACTCATTCTAAACCCTATTTTGCAGGCATGCCACGGCTGCCTTGCAACCCGCCATCCCGTGCTGCAACTGGGCGACGTCCCAGCAGATAGACCTCGGTGCTGCGATCGCGCGAGGCGTCAGGTTTGCGGATCAGTACCTGCTCGAATACCTGCCGCATCCGGGCCCGGAAATCCTCAAAACCAACGCCCTGAAATACTTTGACGAGGAAACTGCCCTCTGGTTTCAGCCAATCTGCCGCAAATTCGAGCGCCAGCTCGCATAATTCGTAATGCCGCGCCTGATCTGCCAGCATCACTCCGCTAATGTTGGGTGCCATATCGCTCAATACAAGGTCAAGCTGCCCGAATTGCAGCTTTTCTTCCAGCCAGGCCAGCGCCGCCGGCTCGGTGAAGTCGCCTTCCAGGCTGTCGACGCCGGGCATCGGCGCCACCGGCAGCAGATCGATCGCCAGCACCCTGCCCTGCCGCTTCATTTTCTGCACCGCCACCTGGCACCAGCTGCCGGGCGCGGCGCCCAGATCCACCACCGTCATACCAGGACGCAGCAGATGGTCGCGCGCATCGATTTCCAGTAGTTTATAGGCGGCGCGCGAGCGGTAGCCGTCCTGCTGCGCCTTTTTAACGTAAGGATCCGTCACGTGCTCGTGCATCCAGGCACTGCCCGATTTGGTCCGCTTGGGTTTCTGCGCCATTTCTATCGGCCCTATCGGCTACAATCCGCGCTCATTTGAAGGAACAAGCATGAAAGCACTCGCGCCCGCACAACGGCAATTTCTGAAAGGGCTGGCACACACGCGCCAACCGGTGGTCATGATCGGCAACCAGGGTTTGACGGCCGCCGTATTGAAGGAAGTCGATCACGCACTGGCTGCGCACGAGCTGGTCAAGATCAAAGCAGCCAGCAACGAAGCGGAGATGCGCCGCAGCTGGCTGGAGGAAATCTGTGCCGCCACTGGCGCTGCGCCAGTGCAGCAAATCGGCAAGGTGCTGGTGATTTACCGCGCCGCAGCCAAACCCGTCATCGTCCTGCCAGGCTGATTGCTGCCTAACGGCGCTTATCGCGCCAGCCCCGAACGCCAGACCAGCAACAGCCCCAGTGCGCTCTGGATCAAATACAGAATGCTGGACACCCCGTGCCACCGCGCAAAACGGTCGGCAAACACGCTTTGCATCACGGCGTGCGGCATGGCCTGATCCTTCAAGCTCTGCATGATGGGCTGGATACCGAAATGGCCCGCCAGCGTCAACGCCAGCATGACTGCGACCACCCAGAAAAACAGGGTTTTCAACGCCGCGCCGCCGTCGCGCACAATGCGGTAGAGCATCAGATAGACCGCGGCGGCGATACCGATCCACGCCATCGCTTCGAACAGCTTGCCGGCCAGCACCCCGGCCAGCTGCTTGTCGCCGAGGCTGGCAAACAGCAGCGGCGCCGCGACGTAGCCCATCGCCCAGATGCCGCCGATCCACAGCACCAGCATCGTCCCGGCAAGGCCGTCCCAGAAACGCCGCATTATATGTATTGCACGTCCAGAACTTCGTACTGGCGGAGACCGCCCGGTGCCTGCACGTCCACGCTGTCGCCCGCATACTTGCCGATCAGTGCGCGCGCGATGGGCGACGATACGGAAATCTTGCGCTGCTTGATGTCGGCCTCGTCGTCGCCGACGATCTGGTAAATCACGCTGTCGCCGGATTCGGCGTCTTCCAGTTCAACCGTCGCGCCGAAGACGATGCGGCCATCCGCATCGAGGGTGGTGGGGTCGATGATCTGCGCATTCGCCAGCTTGCCTTCGAGGTCGGCGATACGGCCCTCGATGAAGCCCTGTTTTTCCTTGGCGGCGTCGTACTCGGCGTTTTCAGACAGGTCGCCCTGCGCGCGTGCCTCGGCGATTGCCTGGATCACAGCGGGGCGCTCCACACTTTTCAGATGTTGCAACTCGACGCGCAGTTTTTCGGCGCCGACCACGGTGAGGGGAAACTTGTTCACAGCCTTGCCTTATCAGATCAGTGCAGGCGCTGATGCAGCGCCTGCAGGGAATACACCTTGAGTTCATTGCCGTGCCGCATGCCCATGCAAGCGGCATGCGCCCCGGCCAGCGTGGTGAAGTACACCACCCGGCGCGCCAGCGCCTCGGCGCGGATGGCGTAGGAATCCTTCACCGCCTTCTTGTCCTCGACCACGTTGACGATGAAGTCGATATCGCCGTTCTTGATCATATCGACGATATGCGGACGGCCTTCCTTGACCTTGTTGACGATGGCTACCGGAATGCCGGCCGACTCGATCGCCTGCGCCGTGCCGCGCGTGGCGACCAGGTTGAAGCCGAGATCGAGCAACGCCTGCGCCACCTCGACGATGGCGTCGCGATCGCCCGAGCGCACGCTGACGAAGGCGCGCCCGCCCGGCTTCGGCAATTCGGAACTCGACGCCAGTTGCGATTTGACGAAAGCCTCGCCGAAGTTGTCGCCCACGCCCATGACTTCGCCAGTCGATTTCATTTCCGGACCGAGGATGGTGTCGACACCGGGGAATTTGCGGAACGGGAATACCGCTTCCTTCACCGAGAAATACGGCGGGATGATTTCCTTTTCGAACGCCTGCGACTTCAGCGAAATACCCGCCATCGCGCGCGCGGCGATCTTCGCCAGCGGCGCGCCAATCGCCTTGGACACATAGGGCACGGTGCGCGACGCACGCGGATTCACTTCCAGCACGTAGACGGTGTCGCCCTGGATCGCGAACTGAACGTTCATCAGGCCGACCACCTTCAGCGCCTTCGCCATCGCCACCGTCTGGCGGCGCAGCTCGTCCTGGATATCGTTCGACAGGCTGTAGGGTGGCAGCGAACACGCCGAGTCGCCCGAATGCACGCCGGCCTGCTCGATATGCTGCATGATGCCGCCGATCACCACCTGCTCGCCATCGGACAGCGCGTCGACATCGACCTCGATCGCATCGTTCAGGAAGCGGTCGAGCAGCACCGGCGATTTGTTCGACACCTTCACCGCTTCGGTCATGTAACGCCGCAGATCGGCCTCCTCGCGCACGATTTCCATGGCGCGGCCACCCAAAACATAAGATGGCCGCACCACCAGCGGGTAGCCGATTTCCTCGGCCATGCGGATGGCGCTGTCGGGGTTGCGCGCGGTGCGGTTGGGTGGTTGCTTGAGACCGAGGTCGTGCAGCATCTGCTGGAAGCGCTCGCGGTCCTCAGCGGCGTCGATCATGTCCGGGCTGGTGCCGATGATGGGCACGCCGTTGCGTTCCAGGTCGCGCGCGAGCTTCAGCGGCGTCTGCCCGCCGTACTGTACGATCACGCCGAAGGGCTTCTCGATGCGCACGATCTCGAGCACGTCTTCCAGCGTCAACGGCTCGAAATACAGGCGATCGGAGGTGTCGTAGTCGGTCGACACGGTCTCCGGGTTACAGTTGACCATGATGGTCTCGAAGCCGTTCTCGCGCAGCGCCAGCGCGGCATGCACGCAGCAGTAGTCGAACTCGATGCCCTGGCCGATGCGATTCGGGCCGCCGCCCAGCACCATGATCTTCTTCGCGTCGGTCGGATGCGCCTCGCACTCTTCCTCGTAAGTCGAATACATGTAGGCGGTCTGCGTGGCGAATTCGGCAGCGCAGGTATCGACCCGCTTGTAGACCGGGTGCAGCGCCAGCTCGGTGCGGCGCGCACGCACCGCGTGCTGGTCGGTGCTCAGGAGTTTGGCCAGGCGGCGGTCGGAGAAGCCGGCGCGCTTCAGCCGGCGCAGTTCGTCGCGGCCGAGGTCGGTCAGCGCGCGACCGGCCAGCGAGGCCTCCAGCTCGATCAGGCCCTGGATCTGGTCGAGGAACCAGGGGTCGATCTTCGACACTGCGTGGATCTCCTCCAGGCTCATGCCGACGCGGAACGCATCGCCGACGAACCAGATGCGCTCGGGGCCGGGCGACATCAATTCGGCCTCGATTTCTTCCTGGTCGGTGGTCCTGGGGTCGAAGCCGTCGGCGCCGACTTCCAGCCCGCGCAGCGCCTTCTGCAGCGATTCCTGGAAGCTGCGCCCCATCGCCATCACTTCGCCCACCGATTTCATCTGCGTGGTCAGGCGGTCGTCGGCCTGCGGGAATTTCTCGAAGGCGAAGCGCGGAATCTTGGTGACCACGTAATCGATCGAGGGCTCGAACGAGGCCGGCGTCGCGCCGCCGGTGATCTCGTTCTGCAGTTCGTCGAGGGTATAGCCGACCGCCAGCTTGGCCGCCACCTTGGCGATCGGAAAGCCGGTCGCCTTGGACGCCAGCGCAGACGAACGCGACACCCGCGGGTTCATCTCGATCACCACCATGCGGCCATCGTCGGGATTGATGGAGAACTGCACATTGGAGCCGCCGGTGTCGACGCCGATCTCGCGCAGCACCGCGAGACTCGCGTTGCGCATGATCTGGTATTCCTTGTCGGTCAGCGTCTGCGCCGGCGCCACGGTAATGGAGTCGCCGGTGTGCACGCCCATCGGGTCGAAGTTCTCGATCGAGCAGATGATGATGCAGTTGTCCTTGCGGTCGCGCACCACCTCCATCTCGTATTCTTTCCAGCCGAGCAACGATTCCTCGATCAGCAGTTCGTGGGTCGGGCTGGCTTCCAGGCCGCGCTCGCAGATGGCGACGAACTCATCCTTGTTGTAGGCGATGCCGCCGCCGGAGCCGCCCATGGTGAACGACGGCCGGATGATGGTCGGAAAGCCGAGCGCGGCCTGCACCTGCAGCGCCTCTTCCATGCTGTGCGCGATCGACGAACGCGCGCTGCCCAGGCCGAGCTTGGTCATCGCAGCCTTGAACTTCTCACGGTCCTCGGCCTTGTCGATCGCCTCCTTGGACGCGCCGATCATCTCGACGCCGTATTTTTCCAGTACGCCGTGGCGGGCGAGATCGAGCGCGCAGTTGAGCGCGGTCTGCCCGCCCATGGTCGGCAGCAGTGCATCGGGACGCTCCTGCTCGATGATCTTCTCGACCACCTGCCAGGAAATCGGCTCGATGTAGGTGACGTCGGCCATGTCCGGGTCGGTCATGATCGTCGCCGGATTGCTGTTGACGAGGATGACCTTGTAGCCCTCCTCGCGCAGCGCCTTGCACGCCTGCGCACCGGAGTAGTCGAATTCGCACGCCTGGCCGATGACGATCGGGCCGGCGCCGATGATGAGGATGCTTTTTAAGTCAGAACGCCTGGGCATAATTTAGTGTACCGGGGCATGGTCAGCCATCAGCTGGATGAATCGGTCGAACAGATAGCCCACGTCGTGCGGGCCGGGACTGGCTTCGGGGTGCCCCTGAAAGCTGAATGCGGGGGCATCGGTGCGGGCGATGCCCTGCAGCGAACCGTCGAACAGCGAGACATGGGTTCTGCGGATATTGGATGGAAGCGTCGCCGCATCCACCGCGAAACCGTGGTTCTGGCTGGTGATGGCGACACGCCCGCTGTCGAGATCCTTGACCGGATGGTTGGCGCCGTGGTGACCGAACTTCATCTTCACCGTCCTGGCGCCCGAGGCCAGCGCCAGAAACTGGTGGCCGAGACAGATACCGAACAGCGGGATCTTCGCTGCCACCAGATCGCCGACCGCCTGGATCGCGTAATCGCACGGCTCCGGATCGCCCGGGCCGTTGGAGAGGAAAATGCCGTCCGGCTTCAGCGACAGCGCCTGTTCCGCGTTGGCGGTCGCAGGCAGCACGGTCAGACGGCAGCCACGCTCGGCGAGCATCCGCAGGATGTTGAACTTGATGCCGTAGTCGAACGCGACCACGTGGAAGCGCGGCTCGGTCTGCCGGCCGTAGCCCGAACCCAGTTTCCACTCACGCTCCGCCCACTCGTAGGCCGTCTGCACGCTCACCACCTTGGCCAGGTCCATGCCAGCCAGGCCAGGGAACGCGCGCGCGGCGTCGAGCGCTTTCGCCTCATCCACCGCGCCTGCCATGATGCAGCCGCCTTGCGCGCCCTTTTCGCGCAGGATGCGCGTCAACCGGCGGGTGTCGATGTCGGCAATGGCGACGATATTCTGTCCAGCGAGATAATCGGACAGCGGCTGGCTGGCACGGAAATTCGAATGCAGTCGCGGCACATCGCGCACCACCAGTCCCGCCGCGTGGATACGGTTCGCCTCGACGTCCTCGGTATTGACGCCGGTATTGCCGATATGGGGATAGGTCAGAGTGACGATTTGCCGCGAATATGAAGGGTCGGTAAGGATTTCCTGATAACCGGTCAGCGCGGTATTGAATACCACCTCGCCGGTCGCGATGCCGTCGGCACCGATCGACAGGCCGCGAAACACCGAGCCGTCAGCTAAAACCAGGATGGCAGGTTGGGCACGAGACAAGGAAGACTCCGCAAGACTATGAGCGTGAAGCAGGTGACAAAATTCAGGCGGGCCGCTTGCGCGCCACCCGCCTGAATTTGAATTGCGCAATTATAGCCGATCTGAAACCTGGCTTCAATGCTGGGCATGCCGGGCAATGCCGCCCGAGCCGCCCCCCCGCTTCGGATCAGGGCTGGAGATGGTCCAGGCCACCGTCCATATCGAGTTCGGTCAGTTCGGTAAAGCCGCCGATACAGGTGCCGTCGACCACGATCTGCGGAACCGTGCGTGCGCCGTTGGTGACGACGGAGAATTCCTTCATCGCCTCGCGGTCGAGATCGATGCGGACTTCGTCATAGCCGATGCCGCGCTTGTCGAGAAAAGCCTTGGCCTTGACGCAGATGGGGCAGGTGCCGGTACTGTAAACCTTGACGGCGTTCATGTTCGTTTCCTGTTGGTACGGATCAATGCAGATTCAGCACATCGCGCATGTCGTACAGACCCGGCGCGCGGCCTTGCAGCCATTTGGCGGCGCGTAGCGCGCCCTGAGCAAAGGTGGCGCGGCTGCTGGCCTTGTGGGTGAGCTCGACGCGTTCGCCGATGCCGGCGAACAGCAGCGTATGGTCGCCGACGATGTCGCCGCCGCGCACGGTGGCAAAGCCGATGGTCTTGGGATCACGTTCGCCGGTGACGCCCTCGCGCCCGTAGACCGCGCAACGGGCGAGATCGCGATCGATCGCGCGCGCCACCGCCTGCCCCAGGCCCAGCGCGGTACCGGAGGGCGCATCGACCTTGTGGCGGTGATGCGCCTCGATGATTTCGATGTCATAGCCGTCCTGCAGCACGTGCGCTGCAAGCTCGGCCAGCTTCATCAAGAGATTCACGCCCACGCTCATATTGGGTGCAAACACGATGGGTATTCGCTGCGCCGCCGCGGCAATGTGCGCCTTGCCGGTGTCATCGAAGCCGGTGGTGCCGATGACCAGCGGCACCTTCGCCGCAACGCAGGCATCGAGATAGACCGCCGTGGCCTCGGGACGAGTGAAGTCGATCAGCGCCTGCGCACCCTGCAGGACGACGGCCGGCTGATCGCTGATGCGCACGTTGCTGGTGCCTCCCCAGGCGGCGCCGGCGTCCTGCCCCAGCTGCAGACTGCCAGTACGGTCAATTGCCGCACACAGCGCGCAAGCGGGATCGGCTGCGACGGCTTCAAGCAACGCACGCCCCATACGGCCGGACACGCCGGCAATCGCGATCTGCACACTCATGGCCGGACACCGGGCAAAACCGACAACACCTTTTCCTCTACGATCAGCCAGCGGCCATCGCGTTCGACCATGTTCAACTGTTTGACCACGGCATCGCGATAACTGTCGGAACGGTAAAACTGATTGAAGGTCACCGTCGCAGCAACGTCGCCCGTCCGTTCGACCACGGGAGAATCGATTTCAAGATCGATGCGTTTGGCGGCGTTCAGCACCTGGCGCTTGCGTTTTTCCCAATCGGCGCGACTGACTCCGCCCGGCGGGATAAAGCCGGCATCGTAGGCAGCAAGATAGGCTTCGTTGTCACGCCGCGCCCAGGCATCCGCCCACTCGTTTACCGCTTTCAGCACCGTGGCGTCGCTCGCCGGCGCCGGCGGAGCCGTCCCCGGGAAAGGCGGAATAAGATCCGACTGAATTTTCGCCACGTCGGTCTCGGGCTGCAGGCTGAGCTCGGCGGGCGGGCGTGGATCGACGTACGCCGGCGCGTTTTTCGGGCTGGGCAGCGGGGGCACGACGCTGCTTGCCGCAGTGGGCGCCTGTCCGGGCTGCGGCGCCACAACAGCCGCGGGGGCAGCCGTCGCTGCCACAGCGGGGGACGTCGTGACCGCAGGCGCCGCAGCAGGAGGTACCGCAGCGGCCGGGGAGACGGTCGGGGCAACCGCTTCGGGCCTGGAAGCCGTTGCCGGAATCGGCTCAGGCTGAGGCGCGGTTGCTACAGGCATCGGCGCAGTTGTCACAGCCGGCGGCGCAGCCGGGGCTTCGGTTTTCGGCGCGGCCTGCACGACCTGCGCGACAGGCGCGGGCTCGGCCGTCGGCAGGTCGCCGTCGATGCGTGCCAGCGTGTCGCCGTCGAAAAACAGCGTGATGCGCTTTTGCTCGGCCAGCCTGCCTGCCTTGTAATACACGTACACGTAATCCCAGCGATCGGTACGGAACGGATCGACCACCAGCGGGGTGCCCAGCAGGAAACGGACTTGCGAACGGTTGAGGCCGAGTTTCAAACGGGCGACGTTTTCCTGGTCGAGCGCATTGCCCTGCTGCACATCGATGCGATGGGGGCCGATTTTGACGCTGGAACACCCGGCAACCAGGCTCAGAAGCAGAACAGGAATCAGGAAATGACGCATAGCCGAGAAGCCGGAAGGGTTTGGGCGGGTTGGAAAAGAACGTATCATAACGTATTCGCGTTCCCGTTCTGGAGCCTCTTTTGAGCAATCCGTACGACCTCAAGAGCATTGGCCTGAAAGCCACTTTGCCGCGCCTGAAGATCCTCGACCTGTTCGAGCAGAGCAACAAGCGTCACATGACCGCAGAGGAAGTCTATCGGTTGCTGTCCGACGAAGGCCAGGATATCGGTCTCGCCACCGTTTATCGTGTGCTCACCCAGTTCGAGCAGGCCGGCTTGCTGATACGCCACCATTTCGACAGCGACAAGGCGGTGTTCGAGCTCAACCATGGCGATCACCACGACCATCTGGTCTGCCTGCAATGCGGCAAGGTCGAAGAGTTTTTCGACAGCGAAATCGAAAAACGCCAGGCCCGCATCGCCAAGGAACGCGGTTTTGCCATCAACGATCACTCATTGCAGATCTACGCCGACTGCATCAAGGAAAACTGCCCCAACCGCAAGCCGGGCGACAGCCGTCACCGCGCATAACGCCCCTTATTGCAACCGGCGCCAGGGCGCCACCGCCGCACACAGAGCGGCCACGCCCTCGATCAGGCGCGGCGCAGGGCGATGCAGACGATCCGCATCCAGCCGCACAAACGCCTGATTTTTTACCGCCGGCAGGCCGGCAAAACGCTGCCACTGGCGACGCACGTCGGGCGCATCGCTGCCGCTCACAATCAGCGCCGGCGCGCGCTGCAGCACCGCCTCGCGCGATACCACCGGGGAGACGGCGCGCAGGTCGGCAAATACATTGCGCGCCCCGCACACCGCCAATGCATCGCTGATCCAGTGCTGCCCGCCCACCGTCATCAGCGGCCGGTCCCAGACCTGATAGAACACGCCGACCGGCGGGCGGCGGCTGGCCTGAACCTGCAGCGCAGCCAGCCTGGCGGAAAAATCCCGCGCTGCCGCCTCGCCTTCCCCGGCGTGACCGCTCGCCTGCCCGATCAGGCGCAGCAGGCGCGCAACATCGGCGAGCCGGGTGGCCTGTGTGTGGAGCACCGGCAAACCCAGTTTGTTCAGGCCGTGAATGTCGGCCGCGCGGTTGCCGCCAACCCAGACGATAACCAGATCCGGCTTCAGCGCCAGGATGCGCTCGAAGTTGATGCGGCTGTAATCGCCGACGCGCGGAAGCATTGTCACCGCTTCGGGATAGTCGCTTGCGCTGTCCACCCCGACCACCTGCGCGCCGGCGCCGGCGGCGAACAGCAGTTCGGTGAGATGCGGCGTCAACGAAACGATGCGCTGCGGCGGCCGCTCGAGTTCGAGCATCTGTCCGGCGTCATCGACCATGCGGATGGCGGCGGCCTGCACCGGCGCGGCCAGCAGCAGGCATGACAGAAGACCAATGCAGCGGATCACCGGATGATGCGCGGACTGCCGTGGAAAATCAGGCTCGCGTGTTCGCCGTCGAAGCGCAGGCGGGTCAGCCCGGCACTCGCCACCTCGATGCGGTAGGCGCGTTCCAGCGGGATGTGCAGCGCCCACGCCAGCGCCATGCGGATCACCCCGGCGTGCCCCACCAGCAGCACGTGTTGGCCGGCATGCTGTTCAAGCAGGCTGTCCAAAGCGGCAGCCACGCGGGCATGGAAATCGGCCAACGGCTCGGCGCCCGCCGGTCGCGCATTGACCGGATCGGCCTTGAAGCGCGCCAGCGTGCCGGGCGCATCCTGCTCGATCTCGGCAGCCGACCTGCCCTCCCATTCGCCGAAGCCGACTTCCTTCAGCCGCGCGTCCACGGCCAGCGGCAGACCGTGGCGGCTGGCCAGCGTTTCGGCAAATGCACGGCAGCGCAGCAGCGGCGACGCCACAATGCGCGTCCATGGTGCGGTATCGCCGACCGCCGCATGCATCTGCGCCCAGCCTGTTTCCGACAGCGGATCATCGATCTGGCCGCGATACCTGCGCCCGCCGACAGGTTCGCCATGGCGCAGCAAATCGAGCGTGGTGGTCACCCCAGCACCACCAGATTGTCGCGATGGATCAATTCCGGCTCATCCATGTAGCCGAGTTCGGCCTCGATCGCGCGGCTCGGCTTGCCGGCGATGCGGCGTGCCTCGCTGGCGCTGTAGTTGGCGAGACCGCGTGCGACTTCGCGGCCGTCGGTATCGACCACCGCCACCACGTCACCGCGCCCGAATTCGCCGGTCACGCCCCTCACGCCGACCGGCAGCAGGCTCTTGCCCTCCTCGCGCAAGGCGCGCACCGCGCCGTCGTCGAGCACCACGCCGCCGCGCAATTGCAGATGATCCGCCAGCCACTGCCGCCGCGCGGCAAGCGGCGCCTGGCGAGCGATCAGTTGACTGCCGATAGCTTCGCCTGCTGCCAGCCGCAACAGCACCTGGTCCTCGCGACCGCAGCAAATCACGGTGTGTGCGCCACTTCTGGCCGCGCGCCTGGCGGCGAGAATCTTGGTCAGCATGCCGCCGGTGCCGACACTGCTGCCCGCCCCGCCTGCCATGCGTTCGAGCTCGGGATCGCCCGCGTGCGCCTCCATCACCAGCGTTGCCTGCGGGTCCCGGCGCGGGTCGGCGGTATACAGGCCCGTCTGATCGGTGAGGATGACGAGACAGTCGGCTTCGATCAGATTGGTCACCAGCGCGCCCAGTGTGTCATTGTCGCCAAGGCGGATTTCGTCGGTGGCAACCGTATCGTTCTCATTGATAATCGGCACCACGCGCAACCCCAGCAGCGTGCGCAGGGTCGAACGCGCATTCAGGTAGCGGGCACGGTCGGCGAGGTCCTCGTGGGTGAGCAGCACCTGCGCGGCATGGAGATCGTAGGTGCGGAATATCGATTCGTACGCCTGCACCAGCCCCATCTGCCCCACCGCCGCGGCCGCCTGCAATTCGTTGACGGCCTTCGGGCGCTTCTTCCAGCCCAGCCGCGCGATACCCTCGGCAATCGCGCCGGACGATACCAGCACCACTTCCTTGCCCTGCGCGGTCAGCGCGGCAATCTGCCCGGCCCAGCGCGACAGCGCGGCGTGATCGAGCCCGCGCCCCTCGGCGGTGACCAGGCTGGAACCGACCTTGACGACGATGCGCCGCGCGTGTTTGACGACCGAAACGCTCATCGTGCCGCCCGCCGCAGATTCTGCACCGCCTCCCTGGCGTCCCGGACGCGGAGTCCGTTGGGACAGAAGTGATCCTCGAACAGGGCTTTCTGGTACGACAGCAGCGAGCGGAACTTGATGCTTTCCCAGCCGGCGTTGCGCGCCTTCGACCAGGTGCCGCCGGGATGGCCGTAAGCATACAGGCGGCGCTCGCCGGATTCGCAGCGCATGCCCTCGAAGGATACGTTTTTCGCCCCGCCCGCCGCCTCGACCACCACGACGTAGCGCACCACGTTGTCGGTGCCGATGCTGATCGATTCGGCGTCGACGAAGAATTTGTTGCGCGTCGCCGACGACACCTTGAACGGAATCAGGTTCTCGACCTTGGGGTAAGGCGGCAGCTGCGACGCCACCTCGGCCCAGGGCTTGTCCTGTTCGAATTCACCTTCGAAATCAATCCATGCGGCATGGGCGGCAAGGGGCAGGCACAACAGCAGGGCGGACAGGATTTTCATGCCGGCATTTTATTGATTCGGCCGCAGGATGTCTGCAGGAAAGATCGGCGCGGCGAGAAATGCCGGGGGCACGGGCTGGGATAAAATTCAGTGCCCGCAATGAAACGGGGCATGAAAATCCGGACTGGATCATTCCCGCTGAAAATCGACATGCTGCCCGCCTCCCTCAAACGCTACGCCTGGCTCTCCATCGCGGCGGCCCTCGCCACCATCCTGCTCAAGGGCTGGGCCTGGTGGCTCACCGGCTCGGTCGGCCTGCTGTCCGACGCGCTCGAATCCTTCGTCAATCTGGCCGGCGCGATGATGGCGCTGGCCATGCTGTCGCTGGCCTCCCAGCCGGCCGACGACAATCATGCGCACGGCCACGGCAAGGCAGAGTACTTCTCCAGCGCATTCGAGGGTTTTCTCATCCTCATTGCTGCTGTCAGCATCGCGTATGCCGCTATCGAGCGCCTGTTGAACCCGCAGCCGCTCGAAGCGGTAGGGATCGGCCTAGTGGTGTCGGTGGCCGCATCGGTGATCAACCTGATCACCTCGCGCACCCTCATGGGGGTCGGCCGCAAATACAAATCCATCACCCTGGAAGCCGACGCCCACCACCTGCTCACCGATGTCTGGACGTCCGCAGGCGTCATTGCGGGAGTCGGGCTGGTATGGGCGACCGGCTGGCTCTGGTTCGATCCGGTGATCGCCTTGCTGGTGGCCCTGAATATCGTATGGACCGGGTGGCATCTGCTGCAGCGCTCCGCCGCAGGCCTGATGGACGTTTCCCTCCCCGAGGAAGAAATCAGGGCCATCGAAGCCATACTCGACGGCTACCGCCGGCAGGGGCTGGAATTCCATGCCCTGCGCACGCGCCAGGCTGGCGCCCGGGCCTTCATCACCCTGCATGTCATGATGCCTGGAACCTGGACGCTCCAGCAGGGGCATGACTGCTCGGAACGCATCGAAGCCGACATCCGGCAAGCCATCCCCTACGCCCACATCACCACGCATCTGGAGCCGCGGGAAGACCCCGTCTCCCTGGCGGATCAGGAACTGGATCGCCGGACGGATTGAGCCTGCCGCACTCGGGCCTTGCGGCGCCAGGCCCGGTAAGCCAGCGCATATGCCACCAGATTCACCCCCACGACCACCCCGCCCAGCACCTGCTGGAGCGGCAGGGTCAGATGCCCCGGATACAGGATTGGCAGCAGGGTGCGTTCGATGAAATCGCCGTCGTAAGCGCTGCCTCCACCAATGACGCGCAGGTGATTTTCCAATGGCGTGAGCGGGCAGATCCCGCCGCTGAATTCGATGAATGCGCCCCAGGCGGCGGCTGGCAGATGCAGCCAGGCCAGCCTTGGCCAGCGCAGCAGGAGAAACCCGCCCGCCACCACGAAGGCGACGAAAAGCAGGTGCACGACCACCACTGCGTCGGCGAGCATGGCGGCCATGCTCATCGCCGGGAAGCCGGGGCTGCCATGCGTTTTCTCCCTTCATCCATTCGAACGGCACGAACCATGCGATGCTTGCGCCTCGGCGGCACTCTGTAGTGCTGGCAGCTGCGGCAGCGCCACCTCGCGCGCGAAGCGGATCGGCCAGTGCAATCAACGCCGGGAAAGATGAACGGACAATCGTGCCGTTGCGGCTATCTCGGGTCTTGCGAATGCGCCATTCAATGTCCGCTCATCGCCGCCCGCGTCCGCACCAGCCGGTCATCACGATAATCCGCGAAAGCCTGCTCGATTTCCTCGCGGGTGTTCATGACGAAGGGGCCATACTGCACCACCGGCTCGCCGATCGGCCGGCCTGCCACCAGGATGAGGCGGACGCCCTCCTCGCCTGCCACGATGTCCACCGTATCGCCGGCCCCCAGCACGGCCAGGTTGTGCGTCTTCAACTCCTGTTCTGCCAGGCGCGCGGCGCCCTCGAAAACATAGACGAAGGCATTGCGCGTCCCGCTCAGCGGAAGACTGAAACGCGCCGCGGCGGCAAGGGTGACGTCGAGATAGAGGACATCGGTGGCGGAGTCCTCGATGACGCCGCGCACGCCGCCGAATTCGCCCGCCAGCACCCGCACCCGGCCGGCGTCCAGCGCCACCTCGGGAATCGCCGCCGAGGAGAACTCCTGATAGGCCGGATCGGACATCTTGTCGCGGGCCGGCAGGTTGATCCACAGCTGGAAGCCGCGCATCAGGCCATCGGTCTGCTGCGGCATTTCGGAGTGGATGACGCCGCTGGCCGCCTTCATCCATTGCACGCCGCCGGCCTTGAGGTCGCCGCGGTTGCCCATGCTGTCGCGGTGCTCCATATGGCCGTCGAGCATGTAGGTGAAGGTGATGAAGCCGCGATGCGGGTGCTCCGGAAAGCCGGCGATGTACTCATCCGGATTGTCGCTACCGAAGTGGTCGAGCATCAGGAAGGGGTCCAGGTTCTTCAGTGCCGGCGTGCCTATGCTGCGATGAACGGTGACCCCGGCGCCTTCGGTCACTTCGAAGGCGGGGACAAGCTGGCGAATGGGGCGTGTGTTCATGGAAACCTCCTTGCTCTGCCTAAGCATGATGGTCCGACTCGGTCCGGATTTCAAACCGCCTCGGCGAGTGCCGGCCAGTCACGCTCCAGCACGTGGGTGATGCGTTCGGATGCCTGCTGGCGCGCGGTGTCGCCGCGTGCCATGCCGCGGTCGGCGGCGATCACCTCGAGGTCGGCAATGCCGAGGAAACCCAGCACGAATTTCAGCCAGGGGGTGGCGAAGTCGATGGCGCTGCCGACCTCGGTGCCGCCGCTGGCCGCGAGGATATAGGCCTTCTTGCCGGTCAGCAGGCCTTCCGGTCCGTATTCGGTGTAGCGGAAGGTCAGCCGGGCACGCGCGACCTGGTCGATCCAGGCCTTGAGACTGGCCGGCACGCCAAAGTTGTAGATGGGCGTGGCGATCACCAGCACGTCGGCCGCCATCAGTTCGCCCACCAGTTCGTCCGATCTTGCCAGGGCCTGGCGCTGGGCTGCCGTGCGCGCCTCGGGGTCGGTCAAGTTGGCATCGACCCAGGCAGCGTCGACCAGAGGCAGGCCCGGTGCCACATCGCGCCGGACTAGCGTCAGGCCGGGCATGCGCTCACCCAGTTCATCGAGCATCTGGTCGGCGAGCTGGCGGCTGACGGAACCCTCGCCGCGGGCGCTGGCATCGATGCGCAGCACGCGCAGTTTGGTAGTAGGGGAAATGGATTGGCTTGCTTGCATGACGATGATCTCCTGTGCGGTCCGATGCCCGATTGGCACCCTGAAGTCATTGTCGAATTTGCAAATAGAAGAATAAAGGCCAAGAATTGGAAATAATTGTTCTTTATAAAGCAACTAATGGACCGATTTGGCGACATGCACATGTTCGTGAGCGTGGTGGAAACCGGCAGCATCAGCGCCGCGGCCGAGCGCTTGGGCGTGGCCAAGTCGGCCGTCAGCCGCCGCCTGGCGGAACTCGAATCGCGCCTTGGCGCTTCCCTCATCCATCGCACCACGCGCCGGCTCAACCTGACCGACAGCGGCCGCGCCTATTACGATCGCTGCGTCGTCATCCTGGCCGACCTGGACGAGGCGGAAGCCGCTGTATCCCAGGCCCACCGGGCACTCAAGGGCAGGCTCAAGGTGGCGCTGCCGCATGCATTCGGCCTGCTGCACCTGGCCCCGCTCATCCAGGACTTCATGGCGCAGCATCCTGACGTGCAATTCGAGCTGGACTTCAACGACCGCCAGGTCGACCTGATGCAGGAAGGCTTCGACCTCGCCATCCGCATCGCCACGCTGGCCGATTCCAGCCTGATCGCGCGCCGCCTGGCGCCGATCCGCCACGCAGTCTGCGCCAGCCCGGATTACCTCGCACGGCACGGCATCCCGAGCGTTGCGGCTGACATGGTTCATCACGCCTGCCTCGTCTACAGCAACCTGAGCGACCCGGGTCTGTGGTCCTACCGCGGGCCGGACGGACGGCCCGGCAGCGTGCGGGTGCCGGTTCGGCTGGCGGCCAGCAGCGGCGACTTCCTTATCCGCGCCGCCATCGCGGGCGAAGGGCTGATCCTGCACCCCACCTTCTATATTCATGAGGCGCTGCGCTCGGGCAAGCTGGTGCGGGTACTGTCCGATCATGCCTGGCCGGAACTCTCGGCCTACGCGGTCTATCCGCCGACGCGCCATCTTTCCAGCCGGGTGCGGGCCTTCATCGACTTCGTGGCGGAGCGCCTGGCGGGCGAACCCTATTGGGACCGCGCCGGCCCGGTCTGAAAACGCGCCCGACCGCTCTCCCGCATGCACGGCTGGGCTCACTCGCCGCGATAGATGTAATCCCGTCTGAACGGATAATTGGGCTGGCTGCCGCCGACGCCCTTGCCCGCCAGCACCTGCCACAGTTCCAGCCAGCCATGATCGAAGGCATGGGCCGAACCCGCCATGTAGATGCGCCAGATACGGTATTTCTGTTCGCCGATCAGGCGGCGGGCTTCGTCTGCATGCTGCTCCAGCCGGGTGACCCAGTGCCACAGGGTTGTGCCGTAATGAGGGCGCAGGTTTTCGGCGTCGAGGCATTCGAGACCGCTGTCTGCAGCGGCACGCAGCACGTCGGCGGCGTGCACCAGTTCGCCGCCGGGAAAAACATAATCGTCGATGAATTCGGAGATCCCGCTGCCAAGTCCGCCGGATTCGGTTGCGGCAGCGGTAATGCCATGATTGAGCAGCAGTCCGCCCGGTTTGAGCAGGTCCATGATCTTGTTGAAGTACGCAGCGAGATTCGCACGCCCGACATGTTCGAACATGCCGACGCTGGCAATCTTGTCGTAGCCGTCCGGTTCGTGCATGTCGCGGTAGTCCATCTTGCGCACCTCGACCCGGCCGCCCAGGCCGCGCTCGGCAATCTGTTCGCTGACGTAGGCATGCTGGTCATCCGACAGGGTGATGCCCACTGCCCGCACGTCGTAGCGTTCCGCCGCATGCAGGATCAAGCCGCCCCAGCCGCAGCCGATATCGAGAAAGCGCTCGCCGCGATGAAGGTCGAGCTTGCGGCAGATGTGGTCGAGCTTGGCTTCCTGCGCGGCGTCCAGGCTCATGTCCGGCTGCCTGAAGTAGGCGCACGAATAGATCCGCCGGCGGTCCAGCCACAGGCCATAGAAATCGTTGGAAACGTCGTAGTGATACTGGATGTTCCTGCGGTCCCTGGCCCGCGTGTGGCGCCACCACTTCCAGCCCTCCGAGCCGATTTTCGGTGCGCAGTCGCCGGCGTTGCACAGACGGTCGCCGAGCGCCAGGATGTCACGAACGTCGCCGATGAGATCCAGCCCCCCTTCCACATAGGCCCGCGCCAGCACGCCCAGACTGGGGTCGGCCATGGCCTTGAGACTGGATGGCCGATGCAGTCGCACCCGCACCACGGCTTCGGCGACAGCACCCACCTGCTCGCCATTCCACAATTCGACGGCGAACGGCAGACCCGAGGCCTCCACCCGCCGCCGCAGTTGATGAACCAGCAATTGATTCAGCATCGTGCCTTCCTCTCAAAGACGGCGGCACGTTGTTGTTGTGGTTTTACCGCCTGACTAATGACTTTAGGCCAAATCCACCGCCAGCGCTGCGCGGGTGTTTTCCGCCAGCGTTGTCGCTTCCACTGCATAGGCAGCGAGATCGATGCCCATGCGAACCGGGCTGCCGGCCTTGGCGGCCGCGATCGAGGCAGGGTCGAGCTCGAAACGCAGGAAATGCACCGCCGAGGTTTTCTCCTCGTTCTCGCGTTCCAGGTCTTCGTCGGCGATGGCGAACACTTTCGCCTGCTCGGCCACCTGCACCCACACGCGGTCCTCGATCCCCTTGAGCTTCGCCAGCGCGATCTTGCGCTCGTCCGGGTCGGAATACTGGATCATCATCGTCGCCTTCCAGTTGGTGCCGTCCGGAATCAGCGGATTGTAGGCGTCGAGCTCGTCCTGGATGCCGGCCTCCTCAAAGGTGCGCTCGGCGCGCAGCATTTCCTGGATCTGGTAGCGCATGGTTTTCTCGTCTTCGAAAATCAGCGTGACGTGGGCGCCCAGCTCGACCATACGGCTTTTCTTGTGCGCCATCACTTCGGCACGCATTTGCGGACGCGCCTTGGCGTAGCCCTCCAGGGTCAGCAGGCTGTCACGGGTGATCTGCGGCATAAGTATTCTCCTTGCTCAACGATTCATTCCAGGCCGTAGGCGATGCGCAGCAGTGTGATCGGGTGCTGCTTCTGCGCGGTGGCCGTTTCGCCCATGCCCTGCAGGATGTGACGCGCGGCGATCGCGCAGTCGGAACTCACATAATCGGGCTGCGGCTCGGCCATCTGGCGGAACACCGGCTTGCCGATCTTCATCGACTTGGCGAAATGTTCGCTCTTCACGCCCCAGGTGCCGTCGTGGCCCGAGCAGCGCTCGACCATGTTCACGGTCGCGCCGGCCAGTTGCAGCGCGTCGCGTGTCTTGTTGCCAATGTTCTGCACGCGCTGGTGGCAGGGAACATGGTAGGACACCTTGCCGAGCGGACGCTTGAAATCGGTCTTCAGCAGACCGTCGACGTTGCGCGCCATCAGGTATTCGAACGGATCCCACATCGCTTCCATGACCGCCTGCACGTCGGCATCGTGGGGGAACATCAGCGGCAACTCCTTCTTGTACATCAGGGTGCACGAAGGCACCGCGGTGAGGATCGCATAGCCTTCGCGCGCCAGCTTGGCCAGATGCGGGATGTTGATTTCCTTTAGCCGCGCCACGGCGTCGAGGTCGCCCAGTTCCAGCTTGGGCATGCCGCAGCAGGCTTCCTTCTCCACCAGCACGGCGGGAATCTCGTTGTGCGCCAGCAGCTTCAGCAGATCGTGGCCGATGCCGGGCTCGTTGTAGTTGACGTAGCAGGTGGCATAGATCGCCACCTTTCCGGGCGTCTTCTCGCCGGCCTTCACCGCGAAGTCGCTGCGCGGCCGGGCGGTGGCGCGGAATTTCGCGCTGTCGTACTCGGGCAACTGGCGGTCGGGGTGGATTTTCATCACGCCGTCGACCAGCTTGCGGATCGGCTTGCTCTTCAGGCTCGCGTTCACCGCCTGCACCACCACCGGGATCGACGCGAGCTTGCCCATCATGTCGGTGCTGGAAAGCAGCTTGTCGCGAAAACTGGCGCCGCTCTGCCGGAACTTGATCGCCTTGGCGCGCAGCATGGTGTGCGGAAAATCCAGATTCCACGGATGCGGCGGCACGTAGGGACACTTGGTCATGTAGCAGAGATCGCAGAGGTAGCACTCGTCGACCACCTTCCAGTAGTCGGCCTTGGCGACGCCGTCCACTTCCATCGTCGACGATTCGTCGATCAGGTCGAACAGGGTCGGAAACGCGGTGCACAGCGACACGCAGCGGCGGCAGCCGTGACAGATGTCGAAAATGCGCTCAAGCTCATGCATGAGCTTGCCCTCGTTGTAGAAATCCGGGGTTTTCCAGTCGAGCGGATGACGGGTGGGGGCTTCGAGGTTGCCTTCACGAGTGCTCATGGCGATCCTTGCTTGTGAAAACTGAAAAAATTTGTCCGCGAAGGACGCGAAGGGACGCGAAGAAAACCTGAAGCAATGGAGGCGACATTTGATCAATCGCCGTTTGCCTCGCTTCGCGCCTCTTCGCGTCCTTCGCGGATAAAGCCTTGAACGGGGCGGGCAAGCCCACCCCGTGCACGGGCGATTTACGCGCCCAGGCTGTCCAGGGTCTTCTGGAACTTGTTGGCGTGCGAACGCTCGGCCTTGGCCAGCGTTTCGAACCAGTCGGCGATTTCGTCGAAGCCTTCCGAACGTGCATCCTTGGCCATGCCCGGGTACATGTCGGTGTACTCGTGGGTTTCGCCCGCGATCGCGGTCTTCAGGTTGTCGGCGGTGGGGCCGAAGGCCATGCCGGTGGCGGGGTCGCCACAGGTTTCCAGGTATTCCAGATGGCCGTGCGCATGGCCGGTTTCGCCTTCGGCGGTGGAACGGAACACGGCGGCAACGTCGTTGTAGCCTTCCACGTCGGCTTTGCCTGCGAAATAGAGGTAACGGCGGTTGGCCTGCGATTCGCCGGCGAAGGCGGCTTTCAGATGTTCTTCGGTTTTCGAGCCTTTGAGTTGCATAACCTGATCTCCTTGATTGACATAAACATGCTTTGCAGCACTGACGATCCATCCCGCTTCAACCCGTCCTGCTAGCACTACTCAGCAGGCCGGCCAGTGGATAGAATACGGTTTTTAGACTTAGTCTAATACCTGAACGAAGGATAAACCCGCCACGATGACAGTGTCAACCTCACTCGCGCATTCATTCGAAACAGGGGCTTCCGAACAGTCTACTCAGCATAGGACAACCGGAAACCTTTACACCATCATGGGCATGCATCGACGTGTTGCCGCTTGCAGTTACACTCATTCTCTACCGGAGATTCGCCATGAGCTTTGACAAAACCAAGACCGACGCCGAATGGCGTGCCGAACTGCCACCCGAGCAATACCGCATCCTGCGTGAACACGGTACCGAGCGGGCGTTCACCGGGCAATACTGGGATCATCACGAAACCGGTGAATACCGCTGCGCCGCCTGTGGCGAACCCCTGTTTTCCTCTGCCACCAAGTACGATTCAGGCAGCGGCTGGCCAAGCTTTTTCCAGCCGCTGAACGCCGACGCGGTGGCGGAAAAGACCGACACCAGCCACGGCATGACGCGCGTCGAGGCACTCTGCCGCCGCTGCGGTTCGCATCTCGGGCACATCTTCACGGACGGCCCCGCGCCTACCGGCCTGCGCTATTGCATCAATTCGGCCTCGCTGAACTTCCAGAAAAAACAGGACTGAACCTTGCATATCTTCGATGCGCAGATCACGGCGATCACGTCCGCCACGCCCAGCATCCGCGTCCTGCACCTTGCCATCCCCGATGCCGCCTTCCGTTTTTTGCCGGGCCAATGGGTGGACCTCAGCATCGAGGCCGACGGGATGACCCACACTGCGGGCTATTCCATCATCACCTCGCCCATCCATCGGGGCGGAATCGAACTGGCGATCAAGGCCAGCGCACGGCATCCGGTGGCACGCTGGGTGCACGAGCATGCGCGAACAGGCGACACCGTTCGCGTATCGCAGGGCCAGGGGCCGTTTGTCTACCTTCCCGAAATGAGCGACAACGTGGTGCTGATCGGCGGCGGCGTGGGCGTCACGCCACTGCTGTCCATCTTCCGCCATGTGCGCGATGTCCGCCTTTCGACCCGCGTGCACCTGGTCTACAGCGTATCGGACAGCCGCGAAATCCTGTTCCGCGACGAACTCGATGCCGCGATTCAGGCACATTCCAACCTGCATGCGAGCATCACCGTCACCCAGTCCGACCCCCGCTGGCACGGCCTCACCGGCCGCATCGATCCGGTCAAGCTGCACGCGCTCGACGTGCCGGACGACACGCTGTATTACCTGTGCGGCCCCAAGGGCATGGTCGAGGACATGAGCGTCATGCTGCACAATCTGGGCGTGCCGATGAACCGCATCATTTTCGAGAAGTGGTGGTAGCCACCGGAGATGGCCCGATTCGACTATTAAGGAAACCACCCGGCCTGTGTATGTTTAACCTCTCAACCTGAACGGAGACCCCTCATGCGTATCTTTTCCCTGCTCGCCGCCATGGCTTTCTGCACGTCGGCAATGGCCGGCCCCAATGACGTCGTCCGCTCCTACCCGCCTCAAGAGGTCGCGGCGGGAACCTATGTCATCCATGGCCCGCAAGGCCTGCCGTCGGCAGCCAACCAGAGCTTCATGAACAATCCGGCCTGGATCGTCACCGCCGATGGGGTGGTGGTGATCGACCCAGGTTCCAGCGTACAGGTCGGCCGCATGGTGGTAGCCCAGATCCGCAAGACGACCGACAAGCCGGTCACCCATGTATTCGATACCCACGTCCACGGCGACCACTGGCTTGGCAACCAGGCGATCCTGGAAGCCTGGCCCAAAGCCACGCTCGTCGCCCATCCCGACATGATCAAGCAGGCCCATAATGGTGCCGATGCGTTCTGGATCCAGCTGATGTCGGACATGACCGGCGGCTACACCGATGGCACCCGCGCCGTGATTCCCACCATCGAGGCGGCCGACGGCCAGGAATTCAGGATCGGCGGCAAGACCTTCCGCATTCACTCGTCGACCGACGCGCACAGCAAGACCGACCTGATGATCGAGATGGTGGAAGACCGTATCCTGTTCACCGCGGACAACGTATTGAACCGCCAGGTGATGAACCTGCGCGACGGCACCTTCAAGGGGGTAATGAAGGCGACCGACCGGGCGCTTGCCCTCAACATGGCGCTCTACGTGCCGGGTCACGGCAAGACCGGGGACCGCGAGTTCGTCACGGAACAGAAGGCCTATTTCGACATCCTGATGACGGAAGTGCGGCGCATGTACGACGAAGGCAAGAGCGACTACGAGATGAAGCCGGTCATCGCCGAGAAACTCAAGGCCTACCAGGGCTGGGCGGAGTGGGACACCAACCTGGGGCAGCAGATCAGTCTGGCGATCCTCGAAATCGAACAGGAATAAAACCTGCGGGTACTGCATCCCTCGGGCTGCGGTGCCCGCGAAGAATCAGTGCAGGCGGGTCACGCTGGCGACACGACCGGGCTGCCACTCCCCGTCGAGGCTCACCCATTCGACCCGCTCACCGAGCATGCGGATCATGCCCGGGCGACGGTTGTCGCCGGTATCGGAAAACTCGAAACGGTAATCGCGCTGAAACTGCAGCTGGCCGCTGCCGTTACGGGCAAAGCGGGTTTTGCTCAAGGCCACGCTCTCGTCCAGAAACTGCAGCCCGGCGTCGGCACAGGCGCGTCGACCGACGGCGACAGCCTGTTCGCGCGCCTGCATGCCGGCATACCAGTACCAGCCGGCCGCGCCGAACAATCCCAGCAGGATGATTTCCCAGCTCACTGCCCTGCCGTGTCGGGCTTGACCGGGCTGCGGAACAGTGCCGCCACCTGCTTCTTGGGAGGCTGGCGCAGCGGAACCGGCGCGGTGTCGAGCAGCGGCGCATCGCTCGGCACATAGGGGGCATCGAACAATGCATCGCGCGCAACGGCGGGCCTGCCGCGCGGGGCGCCGCGCTCGCCGTGACGCTCCGGCTGGCGCGGCGCACGCGACTGATACGCGGGAACGTCCGCCGCACCCGGCTCGAAGCCAGGAACGATCACCGGATCGAGCGTACTGCCGATGAGTTTCTCGATGTCCCTGAGATAGCGCGTTTCGGATTCGCTCACCAGCGAAATCGCCTCGCCCTGGGCGCCCGCGCGGCCGGTGCGGCCGATGCGGTGCACGTAGTCCTCGGCGTTGTGCGGCAGGTCGTAGTTGACGACGAAGGGCAGCGCCTCGATGTCGATGCCGCGCGCCGCGACGTCGGTGGCGACCAGCACGCGCAGGGTGCCGGTCTTGAAGGCGTCCAGTGCCTTGATGCGCTCCTGCTGGGTCTTGTCGCCGTGGATGGCGTCGGCATGCAGTCCCAGTTTGTTGAGTTCGTTGGCAAGTCGGTTGCAGCCGAGCTTGGTGCCGGTGAACACCAGCACCTGCCGCAGGTCGCGGCTCTTGATCAGATGCGCCAGCAGCTGCCGCTTGCGCTCGTGATGCACCGGGTGCATCACCTGGGTGATGGTGACGGCCGTAGCGTTGCGCGCCACTTCGATGAAGGCGGGGTTATTGAGGATGCTGTCGGCGAGCTTGCGGATTTCTTCCGGGAAGGTGGCCGAGAACATCATGTTCACCCGCTGCGCCGGCAGCAGGGCGACAATGCGCTTCAAGTCGGGCATGAAGCCCATGTCGAGCATACGGTCGGCCTCGTCGAGCACCAGGGTGTTGACCTGGGTCAGCATCAGCGTCTTGTTCTGTACGTGGTCGAGCAGGCGACCGGGTGTCGCCACCAGGATTTCGACGCCGGCCTTCAGGATCGGGATCTGAGTGTTGATGTTGACGCCGCCGTACACCACCAGCGAGCGCAGCGGCACATGCTTGCAATAGGTCTTGATGCTTTCCTCGACCTGGATCGCCAGTTCGCGCGTGGGGGTGAGGATCAGCGCACGGATCGGATGCTTGGCCGGCGAGGTGCCGGTGTTGGCGAACGGCAGCAGGCGCTGGATCAGCGGCAGCGCGAATGCGGCGGTCTTGCCGGTGCCTGTCTGCGCCGCGCCGAGGATGTCGCCGCCTCGCAGGGCCAGGGGGATCACCTGTTCCTGAATCGGCGTCGGCGAGACATAGCCCATTTCATCGAGGGCACGCAGGATGTCGGGCGCCAGCCCGAGTTCAGCAAAATTCGTCAAAGTCTGTCCAGTGAAATTTCTGGTCCGGTTAGGTTCGATCAGGCGCCCGGCCGGCTAGATCCGGATCCAGCCGAAGCCTGTCGTCTGGCAGGCCACGCGCACGTCTTCGTCCGCACAGTCCAGCACCCGGGCCAGGGCGCGCTGCGCCAGGGCGGACGTGTTGTTCTTTTTCGATACGTGCGCCGCCATCACGCATTGAAGTTTTTCGTGCTTCAGCCTATCCAGCAGGGCCGCCGACTGGCCGTTCTCCAGATGGCCGAAGCGCCCGCCCACCCGACGCTTGAGACTCGCCGGGTAGGGCCCGCTCTCCAGCATCTCCGCATCGTGGTTGCATTCCAGCACCAGCGCGTCGACGCCGTAAAGCATGGCCTCGATATGCGGCGTGCTGCACCCCGCATCGGTCAGCACGCCAAGCCGGCGATCGCCGTCGCCGAACACGTACTGCACCGGCTCGCGCGCATCGTGCGGCACCGGAAAGGGCTGGATTTCCAGGCCGTCCACCGCAAACGCCGCGTGGCTGTCGATCACCTGCACCGCCACGCCGTCGAGATCCTGCGCCATCGCCAGGGTGCCGGCGGTCAGCCACACCGGCAGCCTGTGCTTGCGGGCCAGCCGCCCCACCCCGCCGATATGGTCGCTGTGTTCGTGCGTGACGACGATCCCGGCCAGGTCAGACGCCTGCAGATCGAGCCGCGCCAGCCGTGCAATGCTGTCGGCCAGGCCGAAACCGCAGTCCAGCAGCACCCGGGTGGAGCCGGCCTCGACCACCAGGCCGTTGCCTTCGCTGCCGCTGCCTAGGCAGGCAAACCGCATTACGCGCCTTCCCGCGTCACTTCAATTCTTTATGCAGCAGATTGACGATGCGATTCTGCGTATTGGTATCGACCGGCTTGCCGTCGACCCCGCTGACGTTGACCCGGCTCTTGTCGCCCGCCTCGTTCACCACGATCTGCAGTTGCGGCGAAGTCTGCTCCTTCTTGCTGCGCCAGAACGCGAATTTGGCCAGTATGCCATCGTCGCGCTTGCTGGCGTTGTCGACGTCGGGATCGATGTAGCGTACAAAATATACGCCCTTGGAGCGGTCACGGTCTTCCACCGCAAAGCCGACGCGATCCAGTGCCAGGCCGACGCGGCGCCAGGCGCGGTCGAAATTCTCGTCCATTTCCAGCACCGGGGCTCCGGCTTCGCGGACGATACGCGCCTGTTCCGGTGTCTGCTGCTTGGCCAGCAGGGTCTGGGCACGATTTTCCTCCACCCCGAAACGCAGCATCAGGCGGCGCAGCATCTCGGCCTCGAGTTCGGGATCGGCCGGGCGCGGCTGCCATACGGTCTTGTCCTTGCCCTCGGTGGCATAGACTTCCATCATGCCGCGGTGGCTGATGTAGATCTCGGTGCCGTCCTTGCCGGCTTCGATGCGTGTGCGAAATTTGTCGCGCTCGGGCGTGGAATACAGGCCGTCGAGCACCTTGCCCAGCGTACGGCGAATCGCATCCTGCGGGATATTGGCACGGTTCTCCGCCCAGTCGGTTTCGATCACGCCGGTTTCAGGCGATTCCAGATTGACGAGAAAACCGGTCTCCTGCCAGAAATCCTTGATCACCGGCCACACCTGCTGGGGCGTCGCCTGCACTACCAGCCAGCGCTGGCTGCCGGCGCGCTCGATGCGTGCCTTGTCCTGCGCGGGCAGCAGGGTTTGTGCGCCGCTTGGGGTGGCTTTGCGCTCCTGGCTGTAGGTCGACAGGGTGGCCGTGCCGCTGCCCTGGGTATCGGGAATCGCGTAGCGGTTGTCCCCCGTCGGCGCGGTGAGGTCGGGCGGCACTTCCAGCGTCGGCAGCTTGTTGGCCGACTTGTAATCGATCTTTTTGGATTCCACGATGCCGCAACCCGAGGCCGTCAGGGCAAGCATCAAAAACAGGGGGAATAAACGCATATCGGCAAGGATCCTGAATCAAAGGGCTTACATCAAACCGGCGTGGCGCATCGCGTCACGCAGGGTGTCGTGCAGACCGGTAGACAGCGGGGTCAGCGGCAGGCGCAGTGCGGGCCGGATCAATCCCAGCTCGGCGCAGGCCCACTTGACCGGAATCGGGTTGGCCTCGACGAACAGTTTGCTGTGCAGCGGCAGCAGTCTATTGTTGAGTTCGCGCGCGCGCGGCAAATTGCCTTCGAACGCCGCCACGCACATCTCGTGCATCAGTTGCGGCGCCACATTGGCGGTAACCGAAATCACCCCATGCCCGCCCAGCAGCATGAATGGCAGCGCCGTGGCGTCGTCGCCGCTGTACAGCGCGAAATCCGCGGGCGCGCGGCGCAGCAGATCCGACGCGCGCTCGATGTTGCCGCTGGCGTCCTTGACGCCGACGATGCCCGGCACTTCGGCCAGCCGCAGCGTGGTGTCGTTGGCCAGATCGGCCACCGTCCGCCCCGGGACGTTGTACAGAATCAGCGGCAGGTCGACCGCTTCGGCAATCTTCCGGTAATGCTGGTAGAGGCCTTCCTGCGTCGGCTTGTTGTAGTACGGCACCACCGACAGGCCGGCCTGCGCACCGGCGCGTTTGGCACATTCGGTGAGTTCGATCGCTTCGCTGGTCGAGTTCGCGCCGGTCCCGGCAATGACCGGCACCCGCCCGGCGGCCTGCTCGACGGTGGTGCGGATCAGCAGGCAGTGCTCGTCATAGCTGACCGTCGGCGATTCGCCGGTGGTGCCGACGATGACAATGCCATCCGTTCCCGCTGCGATGTGCCAATCGATCAGCCTGCGCAGCGCATCGAGGTCGAGCGCGCCATCGTCTGTCATGGGGGTGACAATCGCAACCAGGCTTCCTCCGATCCTATTCATTTCTGCCATGTTGTTTCCGCCGCTTAAATTTCAGGCCCGCGCCGTCGTCCGGGCGGGGTAACGATAAATCGCAACATTCTAATCCATCTGGCCACGCCTGGCTTTATCTCGGAACGAGCCTGCCAAGCCAGCCGGTCAGTTGTTCGATACCCAGCCCGACGCCGTGCGCGACCAGCGGCACCGCCCATACCCAGGCCGCCATCAGCCCCAGCGCAGCTATCCCCAGCCCGGCCGAGAACATGTCGAGTCCCGGCGTGGTGCGCGCGACGATGCCGAACGCCAGCTGGATCAGCAGCGCCAGCGCCAGCAGCGGCAAGGCCAGCTGCGCGCCGGTGGCAAACAGCCAGCCGGCGGATTCGGCCAGCTGGCGCAGATCGGCCGCAGCGGGCAGGACGGCGACCGGCATGGCGGCGAAACTGTCGCGCAGCGCATCGACGACCAGCAGATGGCCGCTGGCGCCCAGAAACGCCAGTGCCGCCAGCCACCCCGCGAGCGCGCGCCAGGCGGCATCCGCCGGGGCGGCCTGCTCGGCGGTCAGCGTCAGCAGGCCGCCGCTCGCGGTGTGGCCGGTCCATAGCAGCACGGCGGCCACCGCGGCAAACACCAGCCACACGCAAAGCGCCAGCGCCGCGCCCCAGACGACCTCCATCCCCAATGCCAGCATGCCGGCCACGCTGAAGGGCGCGACCGCATCGACCGCCAGGCCCGGCGTCAGCACGGCGGCCAGCACCGCAGCCATGAACAGGCGCAACAGCAACGGCAGGCGACCGGTCAGCGGGTCGAATACCGCCCATCCGGCAAGGCGGGCGAAGGCGAACAGCCAGGCCGCCAGACTCGCTTCACTCAGGGGCATGTCCCGCTCATTCGACGAGAACAGAAAAATCGGTCAGCAGCGTGCGCGCAAACTCCACCAGCTGGCCGCCCATCCAGCTGCCCAGCACCGCCAGCACGATCAGCATGACGATGAGCTTGGGCACGAAGGACAGCGTGGGTTCGAGAATCTGCGTGGCGGCCTGGAACAGGCTGATGGCGAATGCAGTCAGCAGGCCTGCCAGCAACACCGGCGCGGCCAGCAGCATCACCAGCCAGAGCGCGTCGCGGGCGAGGTCTTCCATCAGAAGCTACCGAGCAGGGAGCCGACCAGCAGATGCCAGCCGTCGACCGTAACGAACAGCAACAGTTTCAAGGGCAGCGATACCAGTTGCGGCGGCAGCATGATCATGCCCAGCGCAGTCAGCACGGCGGCGACCACCAGGTCGATCACCAGGAACGGCAGCACCACCATGAAACCGATCTGGAACGCAGTCTTGAGTTCGCTGGTGAGAAAGGCCGGCGCCAGCGCGGCCAGCGGCACGCTATCCGCCTGCTTCGGGTTAATGCTCTTGTCGTCGCCGATGAAGAGATCGAGATCCTCGGCGCGCGTCTGCCGCAGCATGAAGCTTTTCAGCGGCGCCGCGGCCTGTTCGGCCGCGGCGTTGAATGTCAGCACGCCGGAGAGATAAGGCTGATAGGCCTCGCTGTTGATGGTCTTCAGCGCCGGCGACATCACGAAAATCGTCAGCAGCACCGCCAGCCCCATCAGCACCAGATTCGGCGGCGCAGTGTGGCTGCCCAGCCCCTGCCGCAGCAGGAACAGCACCACGGCGATACGGGTGAAGGCCGTGAACGCCAGCAGCAAGGCCGGCAGGAACGGGAACAGCAGCAGCCAGGGCAGGCTTGTGCCCGGCACTCCGATCACCTGCCCGCCCGCACCGGGCGTCACACTCAGCAACGGCACGCTGGTTTCCGCACCCACGGCCGGCGCGCTCAGGCCCAGCGCGATCAACAGCAGTATCGTTTTCATCGCGCGTGCTCCGCCGGCAATTGCGCCTGCCCGGGCTTCGGCAGGGTATGCAGCAGCCGCACGTTGCCGCCGCCCACGCCCAACAGCAGCCAGGTGTCGTCGACTTCGACCACCACCACGCGTTCGCGTGCGCCGACCGCGGTCGTTCCCACCACCTTGACCGCGCCTTGTGCGCCCATGCCCGGCAGATAGCGGCGGGCGAACCACGCCACCGCGACGAATCCGCCGAGGATCAGTGCCAGGCTCAGCAGCACCGTCAACATGCTGCTGGCGGTGCCGGATGCGGCGAACGCCGGGAACGGAATCAGCAGCGACGCGCCTGCGGCGACAAATCTAGCCATGCCGGATGACCTCCCGCGCCCAGCGCGTCATATCGGTTGTGTGAGCCGGCAACTGCACGGCGAGCGTCGCCGGCACAGGATCGGTCGTGATGTGCCACGCCAGCGCGGGGGGCAGCGTGGGCGCCACCGCCGTATCCAGCCAGCATTCTGCCAGTAGGGTATCGAGAGTGCGCAGCAGGCTGCGTGGCACGAAGGGCGCGGCAGCCCCCGGGCGCCGCCCGCCAAGGCGGCACGTCAACCATAAGGTGGCCAGCGCAGCATCGGGTTGCCAGTCGGGTGCCGCCGGCGCGCCGCCGGCGGCGGCAGCCACCGGTACCCGCGCTGCCGCCTGAACCGGCAGACGCAGACGCGCGCCCAGCGTCGCGGCAAGCTTGCGGGTCAGCCGCGCCTGCAAAGGGTCGGGCGCCGCGGGATGCGCCGTCAGAAAAGCGATTTCGGCGGACGTCAGCTCAAGCAGCCGCATCAGCGCACCCGGCGGCCGGCATCGCGCCGATGTGTCAGTTCGACCAGCTCGTCGTGAGCGCGCTGCTCGATGCGTCTCTGCTGGACGGCGGCCTGGGCCCGATGACGCTGCTCTAGCAGCCGCAAGGCTTTCACCTGCTGCTCGGCCTGCATCCATTCGGCCAGCCGCGCCTGCCAGTCACGGTACGCAGCGGCGATGGCGTCCTGGGCCGCCTGCATTTCAGCGGCCTGCGCGTGCTGCAAACGATTCATTTCCTGCAATTGCGCCGCCGCCACGCCGCCGCGCAATTCGCTGGCCAGCTGCGCGATGTGAGCGTCGCGCAGCACGGCAAGCTGCACCTGCCGGCCGCGCGCGCGCAGCCAGACGCCATGCGCGAGCTTGACCGCGCGCGCCAGCGTTTCGCCGCGCCGCTCCGCCAGCTGCAGCACCCGCTCCAGGGCAAACGGCTTCACCCGAGCACCTCATCGAGGCCCGCGCGCGCGGCCTCCAGCGGCGCGCGCTCGCGCACGCCCTGCATCAGGTAGCCCTGCATTCCGGGGTAGAGCCGCACCCCTTCGTCGAGCACCAGATCGGCGCCCGGCACGTAGGCGCCGACGGCGAGCAGGTCGCGGCTGCGCATGTAGCGCGAATAGAGATACTTGAAGCGGCGCACGCGTTCCAGCGCCTCCTCGGAGAGCAGGTCGGGCTGCGCCCGGCTGATCGAGGCTTCGATGTCGATCGCCGGGTAATGGCCGGCATCGGCAAGGTCGCGCGACAGCACGATGTGGCCGTCGAGAATCGCGCGCGCGGCGTCGGCGATCGGATCCTGCTGGTCGTCGCCTTCCATCAGCACGGTGAAGAACGCGGTGATCGAACCGCTGCCGCTGCGGCCGTTGCCGGCGCGCTCGGCCAGTTGCGGCAGCTTGGCGAACACCGACGGCGGATAACCCTTGGTGGCGGGCGGCTCGCCGATCGCCAGCGCCACCTCGCGTTGCGCCATCGCGTAGCGGGTCAGCGAATCCATGATCAGCAGCACGTGCTTGCCCTGGTCACGGAAATATTCGGCGATCGACATCGCATACGCCGCGCCGTTCAGCCGCATCAGCGGCGGATGGTCCGCCGGCGCCGCCACCACTACCGCGCGCGCCATGCCCTCGGCGCCGAGGATGCGGTCGATGAATTCCTTGACCTCGCGCCCGCGTTCGCCGATCAGGCCGACGACCACGACGTCAGCCTCGGTCATGCGCGCCATCATGCCGAGCAAAATGCTCTTGCCGACGCCACTGCCGGCAAACAGGCCGAGCCGCTGCCCGCGCCCCACCGTCAGCAGGCCATTGATCGCGCGTACGCCGACGTCGAGCGTCTGCCGGATCGGCGCGCGCTCGAGCGGGTTGATCGGACGGCTGTACAGCGGCACCCGGCGCTCCAGCGACAGTGTCCCGAGTCCATCGAGCGGGCGGCCGGCGCCGTCGAGCACGCGGCCGAGGAGGCCGTCGCCGACCGGCACCTGGCGCACCCGGTCCTGCGCGCGGCGCCGCGGCACATAGCGCATGCCCAGGCGCGGCGGCTGCGCCGCCAGCGGGTCGTCGGGGATCACCCGCGCCCCCGGCATCACGCCGTAGATGTCGGTGGCCGGCATGATGAACAGGCGGTCGCCGGAGAATCCGGCGACCTCGGCCTCGATGCTCTGCCCGCCGGGAATCTGGATGTGGCACTGGCTGCCTACCGGCAGGCGCAGGCCCACCGCTTCCATCACCAGGCCGGACACCCGGGTCAGCCGCCCGCTGGTGGCGATCGGCGTCGCCCAGCCCACCGCACGGCGGCAGTCGGCCAGGTATTCGCGCAGGCGGACGATACGCTCCATCACTCGATCCAGTTCAGGTTGGAGCCGAGCACCTGCACCACCTGGCGCCAGCGTGCCGGCAACGTGGCGTCGAGGTCGCCTTGCGAGGTTTCGATCAGGCAGCCGCCGCGCACGATGCGCGCGTCTTCCACGATGCGCAGGCGGTTCTTGTCGAGCACCTGGTCGAGATGCGGGCGCACCAGCGCGGCGTCGTCCGGATTCAGCAGCAGGCGCGCCTCGCGGCTGGTTTCCGCCATCTGCTTCAGCGCCAGATTGACCACGTCGAGGATGCGCTCGGGGTGTGCCGCGAGTTCGCCCGCCACCACCTGGCGCGCCACGTCGAGCGCGAGTTCGAGCACCATGTCGGCGAGGCGAAAATCGAGGTTGTCGAGGGTCGAGGCAAAGCTTTCGGCCAGCAGCTTCATGCGCCCGCAGGCCTGCTCCCCTTCCACCCGTCCGGCGGCCAGTCCTTCGGCGTAGCCCTCGGCGCGCGCAGCCTCGCGCAGAGCGGCCAGCTCGGCCGCGGCATCCGCGACCGGTGGCGGCGCCTCGCCTGCCGGCGTGGCCAGTTCCACCACCTCCCATTGTTCGAATGCGGTGGTGTCTTCGCGTGTGCTCATGCCGCCTCCTCTTCCGGGAACGGGATCGCTCCCTCTGCCGCCAGCCGCCGCAGGGTGGCGCCGGCATCGTCCTGCGCGGCCTGGATCGCGGTCACCGCCAAGGCGCCCAGGGTGTCGAGATCATCCCGCATGCGCTGCGCCGCGGTCGGGCTCATCACCGCGGTGAGCGCGTCGAGCACGCGCCCGTCGCTGCCCTTCAGTGCATGCAGCAGGGTGCGCGCGCCGATATTGCGCAAAAAGGTCTTGCGGCCCGCCTCGGGCAGCCGCGCCAGGTCCTCGAACGCGAGATTGCGCACGCGCAGGCGTGCGGCCAGGCCCGCGTCGTTCCGGTCGAGCTGGTTCAGGGCGGCGGCGGCGCTGCCCTCGCTCATCTGCCTCAGCAGGCTGGCGACCGCGGCTTCGCCCGGCGGCGGCACGGCGACTTCCAGGCCGGCCAGCCAGTCGTCCAGCTCGCGCAGCATGTCGGGGCTGGGCGCCTCGCTGTGCGCCAGGCTCAACAAGGTATCGGCGCGGCTACTGGCGGGCAGCAGATCGAGCACGGCGGCAGCGACGTCGCGCGGCAGGCGCGCGACGACCACCGCGATCAATTGCGGCGGCTGCGCCTCCAGCAGACCGGCGATTTCCGCCGGTTCGCGCCAGGCCAGTTTTTCCAGCGACTGCGCGCCCGCGGTGCCCAGCCGCTGCAACATCGACCGCGCGCGTTCTGGACTCAGCGCCAGCTTCAGCGTTTCGTCGAGAAAACGCCCGGTGTCCGCGGCGAACCCGGTCTGTTCGGCCGCTTCGGCCGCGTAATCGCGCAAAATGGCACGCACGCGTTCGCGCGGCAGCATTTCCAGTTCACGCATGGCACTGCCCAGGCGGCTCACTTCCAGCGGACTCAGGTAACGCAGCACGGCCGCCGTGGCCTCCTCGCCCAGGGCGAGCAGCAGCGCGGCGGATTTTGCGATCCCGGCCTGGCTCATGCGCGCATCCACAGCCTGATGACATCCGCCGCCACGCGCGGATCGGCCAGCACCTGGCTGCGGATCGCATCCAGTTCGGCGTCGAAATCATCCGTCTGCATTTCACTGGCGGGTGCCCGGCGGATACGCCGCCAGCCCGCCACGCCGAGCACGGCCAGGGTCGCCGCGGCAGCGGCCAGCGGCCATTGCGAAAAACGGAATGAGCTCTGCGTACCCGGCGGCAGGCTGGCCGGCTGCACCCGCGGGATCGGGCCGGGTGCCGGCGCGGGAGGAAGCGAATCGGCAACGCCGGCCTGCGCCTTGGGCGCCGCTGCAGGCAGCGCATACACGCTCAGGCTGTCGCCGCGCGCCGGCAGCAGGCCCAGCGCCTGGCGCGCCAGCTGCCCGGCACGCCTGAGTTCGCCGGCGCTGGCGTCGAACGCCAGAATCACGATGGCATTGATCCGCTGGACGCGGCCTTCAGGAACGCGCGTGGTGCGCACGGTCTTCTCCAGCGGGCGCGCCTGGCCGGCCACCACGACATTGCGCACGCGCTCGACCGTCTGCCGGGTTTCGCTGTCCGCCAGCGTCGCGGTCACCTGCACGCTGACACGGTCTGCGCCCAGCCAGGGCGTCAACACGGCCAGCGCGCGTCGCGCCAGATCCTGCTCCAGCACCAGACGCTGCGACTGTGCGGCTTCGGGAACCACGCCGCCCAGCAAGACGCCGCGCGGATCGAACACCTGCACTTCGGCGCGCTTCAGGCGCGGCACGCTGGCGGCCACCAGCGTCTGGATCGTCGAGACCTGCCCGGCATCCAGCCGGGCGCCCGGACGCAGCCGCACCAGCACCGCAGCGGTGGCGGGCGGCGCATCGCGCAGGAACGGCGAGACCTTGGGCAGGGCGAGGTGGACCCGTGCCAGTTCGACCGTTTCCAGCTTCTGGATCGAGCGCGCCAGGTCGATCTCGAGCGCGCGCTGGTAGCGCTGCTGTTCCTGCAGCGACGAGGCGCCGAAGCGGGGAGAACGGTCGATCTCATCCTGCGCATCGACATCGGTTCTGGGCAGACCCAATGCAGCCAGACGATAGCGTGCTGCATGCAGCTCTCCGGACGGCACTTCGATGGTGCCGTCGGCGGCGGACAGACGATAGGGGATGTCGAGTCGTTCGAGCGCGCCGATGACCTCGCCGCCCGCGCGATCGGACAGCTGCGTGTACAGCACGCGGTAGGCGGGCGGGTTGAACCACAGATAGGCGGCAGCCAGCGCGGCCAGCGGCAGCAGCACCAGCAGGGCAAGCATGAAGCGGCGCAATGGGCTCGCGTCGGCGATCAGGTCGCGCAGACTGCTCAGCCAACCCGGCACTGCACGCACCTCGTCTGCGTTGTCGGGGTCACCGGGTTTGCCTCACGCTTGATGGGTTGGGTGGTCACCCGCGGAATTATAACCAGTCAGGCGCCGCCACAGCGCGCAACACCACCTGCACCTGCCCCGCTCGCTCACGGCTCTGGAACCACCAGATGCCGCCCTTTTTCACCGCCAGATCACCCGCCTGCCCGGCCAGCAACTGCATCGCCACCTGCCCCAGCGTGGGTTGATGGCCGACGACCAGTACCGGATAGGCCGCATCCGGCCAACCCGCTGCGGCCAGCACGTCCGCAGCGTCGGCACCGGGCGCCAATGCCGGCACTTCCTCGTATTCACGCCCCAGTGCCTGCGCAGTTTGCCGGGCGCGGGTGGCGGGACTGGTCAGGATGCGGATATCCGGCGGCAATCGCGGATTGAGCCAGTCGGCTATGCGCGCCGCCTGCTTGCGGCCCCTGCCGGTAAGTTCGCGGGCGGCATCAGGGAGGGAGTCTTCCGCCTCGGTGTGCCGCCACAAAATCAGGTCCATTTTAGTTCCCTCACAATGCCCGGCCCCGAATCGTGGGCCACACCTATTGTGCCGCAGCCAGGCTCACCCGAGATGACAATCCCGTTGCCGATCCGGCCTGGTGAAGTTTGAAACGGCATTGAAGGTCAGCTTGCCGGGCTGCATGGAACGGCGTGAAAAGCACGGCCGGGCTCAAACATTACCTGGCCGCCTCGATAGTGGCAGCCGCAGGGTGAAGCAGCTGAATTTCCCCGCTTCGCTTGCGAGCTCGACCGTACCGCCGTGTTTTTCCGCCACGATGCGCACGAAATACAGCCCCAGTCCGGTGCCCGTCGTCTGTTCTGCGACGCGGCTGAAGCGGCGGAACAGACGCGCCCGATCGGCAGCGGCGATGCCGGGGCCATGGTCGGTCACGCTGGCCTCGGCCCATACCCCCGCGCAACGCAAGCACACTGTCACGCTGGAATGCGCCGGCGCGTAATGCACCGCGTTCAACACCAGATTGAGTATGGCGCGATGCAGCAGGCCGAACTCGCCCTGTACCCACAGCGGATCGTCGGGCAGCTGGCGCACCAGCTGCACCTCCTTGGCGCGCGCCGCCGCGAACGCATCGTCGATCGCCTGGTGCACCAGCGCGGCGAAGTCGAGTTCCTCGAAGCGGGCGGCGTCCAGCATTTCGGCACGCGAAGTGCGCAGGAATTCTTCCGCCAGCGTCAAGCCGCGGGTCAGCGGGTCGCGCAGGCGGGCTTGTACGGCGGCGGGCAGCGCGTCGAGCTGCATCAGGGCGGAGGCCAGCGGCGCACGGATGTCGTGCGAAATAAATGCCAGCGTTTCGCGCTGCTCGTCCTGCAGATGGCGCAACCGCTGCGCCGCCGCCTGCACCTGCTGGATACGCGCCTCGAACGGGTCGTGCGACAGCATCCTCGGCTGGGCATCGACCACCGGCCCCAGCTCCTGGCGCAACCGTTTCAGTTCGTGGTCGAGAAAGCGGCCGGCGCCCTCCAGGCGCCGCCAGCTCCATACCGGATAAGCCAGCAGGATTGCCAGCAGCGCACCGGCAACCGGCATCCAGGCCTGGCCGCGGAACGGCAGCGCGATGGCGGCCGCGGCCACGGCCACGAACCATAGCGCGCTCGCCAGCAATCCGCCCAGGGGGTTCAGGCGCGGCAGCCACAGCAGCGGCGCCAGCGCCAGCAGCGCGGCGGCCAGCAGCGCGGCGGCGGGCGGCACGTCGCGCACCAGATGACCGCTCCGCATCGACTCCAGCGCATTGGCGTGCACCTCCACCCCCGGCATCGGCTGGCGCAGCCCCGACACCGGTGTCGGCAGCAGGTCGCCCATGCCCGCCGCGGTGGCGCCCACCAGTACGATCTTGTTGCGGAAAGTGCCGGGGGCGAATTCGCCGGTCAGCGCCTGCACATACGACAATGTCCGCACATGCCCGGGCGGCCCCAGAAACGTGATGCGGCGCGGCGACGCTCGCACCAGGGCAAACGGCATCGCATCGGCAGCGGCGGGCGGAATCCGGCTGAACGATGCCGGCAGCTGGCCGGCGGTGGCCAGCACCGCCTGCGCAAAATGCGGCCACACCGGCGAGCCCACGCCTTCCCACAGAAAAATGCTGCGCGCAATGCCGTCCTGGTCCAGCTCGGCGTGCACCCGCCCCAGTGCCGCCGCCTGTTCCAGCAACTGCGGCAGCGGCAGGGTCTCCAGCAGCTGGCCGTTGACGCGGCTGCTTTCCAGCAACACCGGCAGCACCACATTGCCCGCCCGCGCCACCGCTTCCGCCAGCGCCGCGTCGGCGGGCTGATCGGCGGTGTCGGGCTCGGCGAATACCAGATCGAGGCCGATCACGCGCGCGCCGTCGGCATGCAGGCGGTCGACCAGCGCGGCATGCAGGCGCCGCGACCACGGCCAGCGGCCAAGCTTGGAGAGACTGTCTTCGTCGATGGCGACGATGACGAGATCCGCTGGCGGCGGCCGGCTGTGCAGGCGCTGCCCGAGGTCGTACAGCAGATTGTCGACCCGGTTCAGTACGCCGCTGCCGGTCACCAGCAGCGCGATCGTCAGCAGGATCAGTGCCGTGGAGAAGCGGTCGTTGCGCAGGAAACGCAGCCGGAGCGGTTCACGACGCACGGGCGGTTACATGGCCAGCAAGGGCAGCAGCAGCAACAGCGCTTCCCAGCGGAAGCGCGACGGCGCCTCGATCACCCGGGTGGCGTAAGGCCCCGCGGTGCCGTCGGCTTCGACCAGCCGCGCCGCCAGGTAATACGTCGCCGGATCGAGCGGCGAGGCCTGCAGCTGGCCATCGGCGCTGTCGCCCTGCCAGACGATCTGGGTGCGTTCGGCATCGCGCGCCAGCACCAGTTCATAGCGCAAACCGGCGGGCGGCCGCGGCAAGGCGAGCTTGAGACTGCCTTGCGCGAACGCCGGGGCGGCCTGGCCGAGCTCGGGTGCGCCCGGCAACGGATCGTAGATGAAGCGCTGCGGCAGCGAAAACGGCCCCTGCTCACCGGCTTCGATGCTCGCCACCCGCCAGTGGTAGGCGCCGGGCGCCAATTCCCCGGGCGGAGTCAGGCGCGTTTCCGTGGTCCGTCCGGCCAGCAGCATCTCGCCGAACGCCGCATCGCGCGCCAGCTCGACCCGGTAACCGCTCGCGCCCACCACCGCGCTCCATTGCAGCAAGGGTTGCGCGCTGCGCACGCGCGCGCCGGGCGCGCTCGGCAACGGCGCAAACGGACGCGCGTCGAGCTCGAATGCGTGCACGGCATCGCGTCCCTGTAGGCCCAGGGTATCGGCCGCGCGCACCCGCAGCACGTAGCGGCCATCGGGCAGGTCGGCAAAGCTCAGCCGTGGCGCCGCGCTGGCCTGTTCCAGCAGCAGCGGCCCGAACTGCGCATCCGCCGCCGCAAAGTCCCCTGCCTCGCCGGTGCCGGGAGTATGGTCTGCCCGGGAGGCGATCTGGCCCAGCCACGACACCGCGCCCGCCATGGCCGGCAGCGTAAAGCGCAGCGGCAGGGTCTCGACCCGCAGCGGCAGTGCGGACACGTCCGGCGCGGGCAGCAGCGCCACCGGCGGATGCGGCGGTTTGCCGGCTTCCGCCAGGCTGCCCTGTCCCGCCATCACGGCCACACGTTGCCCGACCGCTGTCAGGCCCACTTCCCCTTCCAGCGTTTCTTCGCGGGTCACGCGCGGCTCCGCGGCGACGCGGAAGCGGGTGCCGCGCACTGCCGCCACCGCAGACGGCGTGATCACCTGCAAGCGGCCGCCCGGCTTGCGGCGCGGATTGGCGCCGACGTCGAGGCGCCCCTGCTGCAGCCGCAGCCGGGTATCGACCATGCCGCCGCCGGCGTAGACGCTCACGGTGTCGAGCGTCATGTGCGCACCGGGCTGCAACACCACCACCGAATCATCGGCAAAACGCAGCGTTGCGCTGCTGTTGGCGGCACTGCTCAGGCTGGCCCCGGCGGCCAGCCGGTCGCCCGCCTGCAAGGCGCGCTCGGTGTTATCGGGCAGGCGCAGCCGCACCTGCCCCGTCACTGCGACCACGGCCGCCGGCGCCGGCGCATGCCGCAGCCAGGCAAGCGGGATGCGCAAGGCGCTGCCGGGAACCAGGCGATAGGGATTGGCAATGCGGTTGTGGCGCTGCACCCGCGGCCAGTCGGCCGGACGTGCCAGATAACGCGCCGACACGCCGATCAGGGTGTCGCCCGGCCGCAGCGTATAACGCCATTCCGGGCCGGGGTCGGCGGATTCCGCCGCAACCGGCGCGACCAGCAGAAAAATGGCGAGCGAACAAAGCCAGGCGCGCACGGTCATGCGTCTTCTTCGACACGCTCCAGCCGATAGCCCTGACGGTACACCGAGGTCAGCCGCCAGCCGTTTTCCGGCATCAGCTTCAGCTTGCCGCGCAGGTGGCTGACGTGGACATCCACAGTGCGGGTATCGATGTCGGGGCTGGACCCCCACACCACCTGGATCAGGTGCCCGCGCGGCAACAGCATGCCAACGCGGCCAAAGAAATACAGCGCAAGCTCGGTTTCCTTTTCGGTCAGCTTCACTGCCCGCCCGTCCAGTTCGAACCTGCGGTTGCCGAAATCCACCTTGACCGAACCGAAGTCCTGCACCGGCTCCGGACGCAACTGCGCCGAGCAGCGCCGCGCCACCGCGTGGATGCGCGCGATCAGCACGCTGCGCGCGGGCGGCTTGACCATGTAATCGTCGGCGCCGGCCTGGATCACCTGCACCACGTCCTCCTCCGCGTCGCGCCCGGTCAGGAACAGCACCGGCGGCAGCGTGCCTTTCAGCTTGAGGCTGGCCATGACGTCGGGGCCGCTGATGTCGGGCAATATCCAGTCGAACAGGCACAGGTCGTAGCGTTCGTCGGAGAGCGCGCGCACGCACTCGCGGCCGGAACGGAACCAGCTCACGCTATGCCCGGCCTGCTCCAGCCATTCGATGATGTCGGCGGCAAATGCCGCGTCGTCTTCCAGGAATGCGATTTTCATTGTCGGATACGATGACAGCCGGATGTCGGTATTCATGGAGCGCGGATTGTGGGCGGAAAAGCCAGAACAGGACTAGTGGCAATCTACCAGTAAGGCGCCGTTTCCATGAAATTTTGCAAATGCTTTGCATTTGCGCCGGCCGCGTCGGTCATCTCGGCCACCTGTTGCGCCGCCAGCCAGCCGAGCACGAATTGCCCCATCGGCTCCGCGTCCAGCCGGGCTTCGGCCAGCAAGCCCGAGGCCACCCGCGCATCGTTGGCGCGGCCCAGGCTGTCCTGCGCATCCCGCAGCACAGCCTGATACCGTACCTGCCCACTGCGGGCGAACAATTCCTGGAAAAACTCGGCCGCGTAGCGCTGGCGCTTGATGGCAATGCGCAGGGCATGGCGCTGTTCCGGCTGCAGCTGCCCGAACTTGCGTGCGCCGCGGACGATGGGGCGATGCCCCTTCTGCAATGCCCGGCGCGCCCACTTTTTCAATGGCGACAACTGGACGAAGCGCTGCGTTTCGGCGGCGGCGCGCCAGCCGCGTTGCAGCAGCCAGCGCTGGAATGCCAGCAGCCACGCGCCCGGATGCGCCTGCGCAAGCGCCACCCGCATGGCCGCCCGCACCCCGGCTCTATGCGCCTCCAGTGCCTGCCAGCCGCGCTGCCAGGCGGCAGCGTCGGCGTAATGCGGCGCAATGGCCGGCAGCGTCTCGCCGCACAGCACATCCCAGTCGCGCGCAGAACCGAGGGCGGCGGCCAGCGCGCGCAGGTCTGCCAGCAACGCATCCGGCACCGCGCACACGTCCCGGTACAGCCGCAGCGCCGCGCGCAGGCGCCGCAGCGCCACCCGTGCCTGGTGCACGTATTCGATATCGTCGGATGCCAGCACCCCGGGCAGGTTGGCCAGGAATTGCGTCACGCAGGCCTGGCAGATCGCGGCAAAGCCGTCTTCCACGCGCATTCCACCGTCCAGCGCCAGCGGCGCCGATTTGGCCGGCGTTGTCTCCTCGCCGCGCGCCAGGCGCACGCCCCGATCGGCCTTGCTGTCATCCAGCGGCACGCAGTCGAGCCGCCGCGCCCAGCCCTGCGCCAGTACAAACAAGGCATCCGGCTGGCCGGCCCTGAGTTCGAGCTCGATCTCGCAAATCGGCTGGCTGCGCCGGCCGGCGCGCACCTCGCCCACGTCCAGCGCCACTTCGATTTCCGCGCCGCCATGGTTGTCGATCAGCCAGGCCGTGCGGTTGAAGCGCGTTTCGAACACCACCACCAGCTGTGCACGCAGTGCCTCCGGCACCAGCGCCCGCGCTTCGGGCGGAAACTTTTCCCAGTCCGGCTTGCTGCGGGATATCGGCATTTCGTATTCGGGGCGCCGCGACAGGCCGCCGTGCCGTTCGCCCTCGGTTTTCAGCGTTTGCAACCAGTGCCGCCCGGCCCGCCGCACCCTGACCGCCACGCCGAGTGCGCTCAGGGAAAAATCCGGCGTATCGAAATAACGCGTGATGAGTTCCTCCTGCACCGGTGCGTTGCGCTGCCGCGCCATCAGCTTCGTGAATGCCGCCACCCGCTGCGGTAGCAGCGCCAGCTTGAGCTCGATTTCGACCGGCTGTGATGTTGTCATATAACTGTCATGTCATGATTGAAACGGGCGCTTATCATTGAAGCTCATCCTCGATACTAAATCATGAACTCTCCCAGCCCCGACACTCTCATCAACCGCGAACTCGGCATCCTCGAGTTTCAGCGCCGCGTGCTGGCCCAGGCCGACGACCCTGACATGCCCTTACTGGAGCGGCTGAAGTTTCTCTGCATCTTTTCCAGCAACATGGACGAATTCTTCGAGGTGCGGGTGGCCGGGCTCAAGGAGCAGATCCGCGCCAACCTGACCCAGCGCTCGCCGGACGGCATGACGCCGCGTCAGCAGTACCGGGCGGTATCCGAGACCGCACGCGCGCTGGTCGCCCGGCAGTACGAACTGTTCAACGAGGAGATCATTCCCCTGCTGGCGGAACAGGACATCCACTTCTTCCGCCGTACGCACTGGAGCGAAACGCAGGCGGCGTGGATCCGCGACTACTTTTTCCGCGAACTGATGCCGGTGCTCACCCCGGTCGGGCTCGACCCTTCGCACCCCTTCCCGCGCGTGCTCAACAAGAGCCTCAACTTCGCCGTCGAGCTGTCGGGCCGCGATGCCTTCGGCCGCAATTCCGGCGCCGCAGTGGTGCAGGCGCCGCGCGCACTGCCACGCGTGATCCGGCTGCCGGAGGACGTCGCCGGCTGCGAATACGGCTTCGTCTTTCTGTCATCGGTCCTGCATGCCCACGTCGGCGAACTTTTCACCGGCATGACGGTGGAAGGCTGCTACCAGTTTCGCGTCACCCGCAACTCCGACCTGTTCGTCGACGAGGAGGAAACCAAGAACCTGCGCAAGGCGCTGCAGGGCGAACTGCCGCAGCGGCATTTCGGCGCGGCAGTGCGGCTGGAAGTGGCCGACAACTGCTCGGCCTCGATGGCGGCGTTCCTGCTCGAGCAATTCGAACTCGACGCCGATGCCCTCTACCAGGAGCGTGGCCCGGTCAACCTGGTGCGACTGATGCAGGTGCCCGACTGGGTCGATCGCCCCGACCTCAAGTTCTCCCCTTTCGTCCCTGCCCTGCCGGCGCAGCTTGCCAAGGACACAGACATCTTCGCGCAGATCCGCAAGGGCGACATCCTGCTGCACCACCCGTTCGAATCCTTCCAGCCGGTGATCGACTTCATCGAGCAGGCCGCCGCCGACCCCCACGTCGTCGCCATCCGCCAGACGGTCTACCGCACCGGCACCGATTCGCAGCTGATGCAGGCGCTGATCCGCGCCGCGCAATCGGGCAAGGAGGTCACCGTGGTGGTCGAGCTGATGGCGCGCTTCGACGAGGAAGCCAACATCAACTGGGCCGCCCAGCTGGAAGAGGCCGGCGCCCATGTCGTATACGGCGTGGTCGGCCACAAGACCCACGCCAAGCTCGCGCTCGTCGTCCGCCGCGAGGACGGTGGCCTGCGCCGCTACGCGCATCTGGGCACCGGCAACTACCACGCCCGCACTGCGCGCCTGTACACCGACTTCGGCTTGCTGACCGCCGACGATGCGATGACCGCCGACGTCGGCAGCCTGTTCACCCAGATCACCGGGCTCGGCAAGGCCGGCAAGCTGAAGCGTCTGTGGCAGTCGCCGTTCACCCTGCACAGCGAGGTCGTCGCCGCGATCAACCACGAGGCCGAGCTGGCCGCCGCCGGCAAGCCCGCCGCCATCGTCGCCAAGATGAACGCGCTGCTCGAACCGCAGGTCATCGCCGCCCTCTACGCCGCCTCGCAGGCCGGGGTGAAGATCAACCTCATCATCCGTGGCGTGTGCGCGCTGAAACCGGGCATCGCCGGCCTGTCGGAGAACATCCGCGTGCGCTCCATCGTCGGGCGCTTCCTCGAACACACACGCATCTTCTATTTCAGAAACGGCGGCGACGAGCAGGTGTATCTGTCCTCCGCCGACTGGATGGACCGTAACTTCTTCCGCCGCATCGAAACCGGCTTCCCCATCCTCAACCCCAAGCTGAAAAAACGCGTCATCTCCGAGGGCCTCAAGCCCTACCTGCGCGACAACGTGCAAACCTGGGAAATGCAGCCGGACGGCAGCTACCGCCGCCGCGCCAAGCGCCGCGCCAAGGCCTACAACGCACAGAACGAGCTGCTGGCGCTGCTGTCCGACAAGAAGTGATCCCGGCGGCGGGGACTTGAAACCCGCCATCACCGCCCTCATTTCCCGTTCCACCTTATGTGTATTTGACGGGAGATCAAGGCATGTCCGCCACCAAAGAAACCCTCGGCTTCCAGGCCGAAGTCAAGCAGCTGCTGCAGCTGATGATCCATTCCTTGTATTCCAACAAGGACATCTTCCTGCGCGAACTGATTTCCAACGCCTCCGACGCCGCCGACAAGCTGCGCTTCGAAGGGCTGTCGGATGGCGCGCTGTTCGAGAACGACCCCGAGCTGAAAATCCGCGTCGCCTTCGACCGCGAAGCACGCACACTCACCATCAGCGACAACGGCATCGGCATGAGCCGGCAGGAAGTCATCGAGCACATCGGCACGATTGCGAAATCCGGCACCCGCGAATTCTTCAGCCAGCTCTCCGGCGACCAACAGAAGGACGCCGCGTTGATCGGCCAGTTCGGCGTCGGCTTCTACTCCGCCTTCATCGTCGCCGACCGCGTGACACTCACCACCCGCCGCGCCGGCCTCACGTCCGAGCACGGCGTGCGCTGGGAATCCGAGGGCGCCGGCGACTACACGCTGGAAACCGTCGACAAACCCGAGCGCGGCACCGAGATCGTGCTGCATCTGCGCGAAGGCGAGGACGAGTTCCTGTCGGATTACAAGATCAAGTCGGTCATCCGCACCTATTCCGACCACATCACGCTACCCATCGTGATGAAGAAGACCGAATGGAAGGACGGCGTGGAAATCCCCACCGACGAGGACGAGACCGTCAACAAGGCCTCCGCCCTGTGGGCGCGCGCCAAGAAGGACGTCAGCGACGACGAATACAACGAGTTCTACAAGCACGTCGCCCACGACTTCGAGCCGCCGCTGGCGTGGTCGCACAACCGCGTCGAGGGCAAGCAGGAATACATCTCGCTGCTCTACCTGCCGTCGCACGCGCCGTTCGACCTGTGGGACCGCGAGAAGCGCCATGGGATCAAGCTGTACGTGCGCCGCGTCTTCATCATGGACGATGCCGAACAACTGATGCCGCAATACCTGCGCTTCGTCCGCGGGGTGATCGACTCGGCTGACCTTCCGCTCAACGTCTCGCGCGAAATCCTGCAGTCGAGCCGCGACATCGACGCCATCAAGAACGGCTCGGTGAAGAAGGTGCTGGGCCTGCTCGAAGACATGGCCGAGAACCAGCCGGAGAAATACGCCGGCTTCTGGAACGCCTTCGGCAAGGTGATGAAGGAAGGCCCGGGCGAGGACTTCGCCAACCGCGAGAAGATCGCCGGCTTGCTCAGATTTGCCTCCACCCACGCCGACACCGACGCCCAGATCGTCTCGCTGAAGGACTACATCGGCCGCATGAAGGAAGGCCAGACCGCGATCTACTACATCACCGCCGACAGCTTCGCCGCCGCCCAGCACAGCCCGCACCTCGAAATCTTCCGCAAGAAAGGCATCGAAGTCCTGCTGCTGTCCGACCGCGTCGACGAATGGCTGACCGGCAACCTGAATGAATTCGACGGCAAGCCCTTGAAGTCCGTCGCCAAGGGCGGCCTCGACTTAGGCAGCCTCGAAGACGAAGCCGAGAAGACCGCGCAGAAGGAAGCCGAGGAGTCGATGAAGCCGCTGGTCGAGCGCATCAAAGCGACGCTCGGCGAGCGCGTGAAGGACGTCCGCGTCACGCATCGGCTGACCGACTCGCCCGCCTGCCTCGTCACCGGCGAAGGCGACATGAGCGCCAACCTCGAACGCCTCTTGAAGGCCGCCGGCCAGGCCGCGCCCAGCGTCAAGCCCACGCTGGAGATCAACCCGAGCCACGCCTTGGTCACGCGCCTCGACAGCGAATCCGACGAAGACCGCTTCAAGGACTGGGCCAACCTGCTGTTCGAGCAGGCGCTGCTGGCAGAAGGTGGCCAGTTGGATGACCCGGCGAGCTTTGTGCGGCGCTTGAATGGGTTGCTGGCGATGTTGCCGGGCTGAGAAATCGAACTCTCCTCAACGCGAACCACCTTGTATGGTGTATCCGGCGCGACTGAGAGATCAGTCGCGCTTTTACGTTCCGCCAACCTTGTCACGCTGTTGCGCTAGCAGTTGAATGCTGCAATCCTAGCCGCCCCAATGTCGTCCGCGCTTATCCCTTGATCGCGCTGGATATCGTTCGGGCACACGATCGGCGCACAGCTTTGGCCAAACGCTTGACGCGATTGAACATTCAGCAACGGGAACAATCCGAAATGACAGCATTTTCCATTCTCGAGCTGGTCCGCGTTACCGAAGAGACGGACGCGGGTGCAGCACTTAACAATGCACGCGACATGGCGGCCCATGCGGAGCGCTGGGGCTACAAGCGCGTATGGGCGGCTGAGCATCACAACATGGAAGGCATTGCCAGCGCCGCGACCTCCATTGTTATCGCCCACATCGCTGGCGGCACCAAGACGATCCGGGTCGGGGCTGGTGGCATCATGTTGCCCAATCACGCGCCCTACATCATTGCCGAACAATTCGGCACGCTGGAGTGGCTCTATCCCGGGCGCATCGACCTGGGACTCGGCCGCGCGCCGGGCACCGACCAGGTCGCGGTGCGGGCGATGCGCCGCGCCGCCAACGCGTCGGACCATTTCCCGCAAGATGTTCAGGAGCTTCAGGCGTTTCTTGGTCCGGCCACGCCCGACCAGCGCATCCTCGCGGTGCCGGGCACTGGCACCAACGTACCCCTGTGGATACTGGGATCCAGTAATTTCGGGGCGACGCTGGCGGCGGAGCTCGGCTTGCCTTATGCCTTCGCTTCGCACTTTGCACCGGACATGCTAATGCCCGCTCTGGAAATTTACCGCAGCCGCTTCAAACCGTCCAAACAGCTTGCCCAGCCCTATGCGGTTGCCGGCATCAACATCATCGCTGCCGATACAGACGCCGAAGCCAAACGGCTTGCAACCACGCAACAGATGTCTTTTGCGGATCTGGTCGGCGGGCGGCGTGGGCTGAGCAAGCCGCCCATCGACGATATCGACACCTATTGGTCAGCGGGCGAAAAGGCTCGGGCGATGCATATGTTGAAGCACTCGGTCTTCGGCTCGGTCGACACCGTGCGAACCGGGCTGCAATCTTTTATTGCGGACACCGGTGTAGACGAAGTCATGATCGTCTCCGACGTCTACGAGCATCAAGCGCGTCTTCGCTCGCTTGAATTGATCGCCGAGGCGATGAAGCCTTCACTACTTTAATACGGCTCTAACTAAGGGGACTGAGGGCAAGCCACCGATCAAGTGAAGCGCGAGTGGCAGGGTGCTTGATTAACCTGTCCGAGAAACCCGGGTTAGCTCAGACCATGGTTTTCGCGGCTCTCACATTGCAACAGCAGCGCGGCCGGGTGAACCATCACGCCAAGGAGGCTATCCGCAGTGGACATCCCACGAATCTTCAACATCACTGAAAGCGCTCACCGCATCCACAACCCGTTCACCCCCGAAAAGCTCGCCACACTCGGCGCGGCGCTGCGTCTGGAAGCGGGGGCGCGAGTGCTCGACCTCGGCAGCGGTTCGGGGGAGATGCTTTGCACCTGGGCACGCGATCACGCGATCGTCGGCACCGGCATCGACCTGAGCCAGCTGTTCACCGAGCAGGCGAAACGCCGTGCCGAGGAACTCGGCGTTGCCGGCCAACTGAACTTCATCCATGGCGATGCCGCCGGCTACGTCACGGACGAGAAGGTCGATGTGGCAGCCTGTGTGGGTGCCAGTTGGATAGCCGGAGGCGTCGCCGGCACGATCGGGCTTCTGGCGCAAAGCCTCAGCCCGGGCGGGATCATTCTCATCGGCGAGCCCTTCTGGCGGCAGTTGCCGCCGACGGAAGAGGTAGCCAAGGGGTGTCGTGCCAACGCGATCTCCGACTTTCTGCTGCTTCCTGAATTTCTCGCGTCTTTCCACACCCTTGGCTACGACGTCGTTGAAATGGTTCTGGCTGACCAGGACAGCTGGGACAGATACGAGGCGGCCAAGTGGCTCACGATGCGCCGATGGCTCGAAGCCAATCCCGAGGACGCGCTCGCCGAAGAGGTTCGAGCGCAACTGACCTCGGAACCCGAACGCTACGCGACTTACACCAGCGAATACCTGGGCTGGGGCGTGTTCGCGCTGATGGCGCGGTGACGAGGGAGGGCTCGGCGACGCCCTGGGACGGAACGTTGATTATGCTTAAGAGGCCGATGCGCAACGAGGTCAGACTCCATTTTCCCAGGCTCTCGTAGCGGATCTCTCAGTTGGCCCTTGCCGCAGATGCGCTCTGCCCCGTAACCGCGGCGAGGGCCGCAGCCTTCACCGCCCGCCTTTGCAGTAGACAAAGACCTGGGTCGGATTGCAGTAGAAAGTGCCCCGTCCCGGAACATGGTTGACACCCAGGCTCGCGGGAACATCGCGGTTGGGAGCGTCGCGGTCGGTGGGATGGATGCCGAAGCCGCAACCGTAAGCGCGGTAGCCCGCCACCATGCCGAGGTCGCGGATGTTGTTGCCCCCGCACGCCTGGCGCACGGCCACGTTGCCGGACTGGGTGTCGGGCACGCCGCTCACGTTTTGCAGCGGACCTTTGCACAGCCATGCCTTGCCGCCATTCTGGGGCGGGGCGCATAGGGTGATGCCCTCCCGGTAGACAACTGGCCGGTTGCGCGCTTCTTCCTCCTGCCGCCTCAGCGCCTCTTCCAGCTGCTTGCTGCGCGCGAGCATTGCCTCGTCCGCCCGCTGCCGCTGGGCGGCTTCTTCCCGGCGGCGGCGCTCGGTGTCGGCATCCTGCTGCCGCTTGCGCTCGGCCTCGGCGGCTTCGCGGCGGCGGGTTTCTTCCGCGCGTCGCTGTTGCTGTTGCTGTGCCATCTGCTGTGCCCCGGCATTGCGCTGAGCCCCTTGCTGCGGTTGCTGTGTCTGTTGCTGGGCGCGCTGCTGCCGCTCGAAATCCTGTTGTGCCTGCAATTGGCGTACCCGCTCCATGTCGGCGGCTCGCTGACGCGATGCTTCGGCACGCTGACGCTCCTCTGCGGCGGCTTGCTGGCGCAAGACTTCGGCCATACGCTCGCGCTCCCGCTGCAGACGTTGGCGATCGGCCTCGGCCTGCTGCTTCAGGGTTTCGTTGGTGGCGACCAGCGCCGAGTTCACCACCGTCAACGCAGTGTTGAAGGCCTCGTGCCGTTCCCGCTTTCTCTGCCGCTCCTCGCGCTCGCGTTGCACTTTCGCTTCCTTTGCCGCGGCGATCAGGTGCGGGACTTCGTCGTTGCTCACCATGACCATGCTGCCCGTGTATCCACCGTCCGAGTACTCGAAGCCACCATCGGCCGTCCTGGCAAAGGACATGCGCCATCCAAATAGGCCTTTGGTTTCCAGCGTGATCGAGCGATCGCCGTCAAGGGTGACGTCGGCTTTCCATGAGCCCCACAGGCTGGGTTCTGCGTTCAGCTTCCCTGTCCCTGGGGATCGTGCGACGTGATGCGTTTCCACGTGGTCAGCGGCAAGACTGTGCGTACGCACGTACATCGCGTCTCCCGGCACGATCCAGTCGAAGCTCAGGAGACGCTTGTATTTGTCGTCGACCAGGCGCCAGTGCTTTCCTGCAAGATCCGCGTAGGCGCCCCAGGTTTCGCTTGGTCGCTGCCGATCGCCACGAGGCGCGTCATCGCTCCCGGCGAGATACAGTGTCGTCCTCATGGTATTCCCCGGGGGAACGAGAAAATGCTCCAGGCGTGACGGGCTCGGCAGAGACATGGTGTAAAGCCGCTGGTCCAGGATGAGCCCCGGCTTTAACAACTGGATTGAGCCATCCGCCCTGATTTTTCCCGTGAGCGTCCGCGTCTCCGCGACCTCTCTGTCCAGGCTGAGGACGAGGCTGCCGGGTTTCTCTCCCCGCCGGATCGTCGCAACAAGCTGCTGCTTGCCTGCATAGTCCCCTCGCTCCGCACCGTAGGTCCACGTCTCGACCAGTTCTTCACCCGGCTTGGTCCAGCGGATCGACACGTTGCTGGCGCCCCGCCAGTCCTTGCCCACGATGCTCGCGTAGACGCCCCAGTCCGCCGCCAGGGGCGAAGCCGGCTCGGCCGCGGCGACGGCTGGATCAGGCCCTTGCCCCTGGCTTGCCTCTTCGGTTTTCTTCGCAGGGCCTCCGCTTCCGCTCATTCCTGCCGCCGCCGACGCCACACGTGGGTCATCAAGCTTGGCGCCGGACTGGCTCTGGAAGCGCCAGACATCCTTGATGCCGGCCACCTCCGAACCCTTCAGGCTGACGTAGTGCTGCTCCCACACGCCATCCCGCGGCGCCACCACGTGCATGGGCCATTTGAAGAAGCCATTGCAGACGAACAGCACGCTGCCGTCGGGCCGCACCGTGCCGGTGCGGCTGGCGCACACGCCGTTGGTCGCGGCAAGGCGCAGCTCGCCGGGCTGGTCGCCGCGGGTGATGACATGCGTCATCGGCCGGGACTGGTTGTCGGTCGACTCCCAGCGCTCGATCAGCGCGACGCCGACTTCGCGCCACTCGACCGTGATCCGCCAGTTGGCCCCGAAGTTGTCGCCCTGGCGGTTGCCGCCGCGCCAGCTCGTTCCCGCCAGGTTGGCGTAGACCCCCCATTCCTGCGTGCTCGCAGGGAGCGCCTCGGCGTATGCTGATGCCGCGAGGGCGAACCATCCGAAAGGCAGCAGGGAGAGGTATCGGATCGCCTGATTTTTTTTCATGATACGGAAATTGGTTTTTTATTGTGCCAGCATGAGTATAGGGTGGAATCGTGGAGCTGCCGCCGGGGCGTGATGCACGAGGGTCTCGCCAGAAGGCGGTTCCACTGGTCGCCACGCTGACGGCGGACTGTCGCACCAGCGCGGCCGACGCGCGATGGCGATTCGGGTCGCAACCGCCCGGGCCGGTGCGCCATCCGGTTGTGTAAACTGTCGCGCCAGCATGAAAACCCTCTATTCCCTGATCGAATCCCCTTTCCACCCCGATTTCAGCGTCCTGTACCGGGAACTCGGCATCGCAGCGGAGCGCTTCGCCAGCGCCCGCACGCTTCACCGCGCCCTGCAGAAGCAACCGCCCGATTTCTTCGTCGGCGAGTTCGTCTACGGCTGGAGCAACAACTACGCCGGCGCAAACGTCTCCAACCTGGACGTCACGATCCGCGCCCTGCAGCGCTTTGCGCCGCAGGCGAAGGTGATCGTGTTCATGCACCCGCGCGAAGCAGACCACATCGGCAAGCTGCTGGAGCTGTTTCGCGTCCATGCGGTGCTGAGCTACCCGGTGTCGGAGCAGGCGCTGCGGGCGGCCTTGCAATGAGCATCACGCCGTTCCAGGCGCTGGCCTGTCCGCTGGACGGCCAGCCTTTGCATCGCAGCGGCTCCGCTTGGCGCTGCGCATCCGGCCACAGCTTCGACATCGCCAGCCAGGGCTACGCGCACCTGCTGCCGGTGCAGCACAAGCGTTCGCGCGAACCCGGCGACAGCAAGGAGATGGTCGCGGCGCGGCGGCGTTTTCTCGCGGCCGGTTTTTATCGGCCGCTTGCCGCTGCGGTGAGCCGCGCCGCGCTGGCCGATCTGCCTGCTGGCCTTGCGAGCAGCTGCCTCGATGCCGGCTGCGGCGAGGGCTACTACCTGCGCGAGCTGGCTGCGGCGGTGCCGGACGAGCAGCTCCTGGCGCTGCTGGGGCTGGATATTTCCAAATGGGCGGTGCTGGCAGCCGCGAAACAGGACAGGCGCCCCACCTGGGTGGTGGGAACCAACGCCAGGCTGCCGGTACTGCCGGGCACGCTCGATCGCGTGCTGTGTCTGTTCGGCTTCCCTGTGTATGCGGAATTTGCACGGGTGCTCAAGCCGGGCGGCCGCCTGCTGCAGCTCGATGCCGGGCCCGGCCATCTGCGCGAACTGCGCGAGATCATCTACCCCAGCCTGAAGCCGGAGCGCCCGGTCGACCCGTCGACTCCGGCAGGCTTCATCCGCCGGCCGTCGGAAGCGCTCCGCTTCCCGATCGAACTGACCAGTACCGAGCAGATTGCCGATCTGCTGGCGATGACGCCGCATCTCTTCCGCGCCAGCGCCGAGGGCCGCGCGGCGGCAGCGGCACTGGCGACGCTGTCGCTCAGCGTGGATGTACGCCTGACGTGTTTTGAACGGGACTTGGGCTAGCAGACACAGGGGACCACTCTGGTCCCGTTTCTTGTTTTTATCATAAGATATGAGACTCCTAATATCCCCTGTTGACCGAGGCCTGATTCATGAAACGATGGAACCTGAAATACCCGCTCCGATTCGACCTCGGCTCGGACGAGGACTACCTGAGATGGCGCGACGAGAAGCTGGCGGCCTATCCCCGGAATATCGGCGAGCTGGTCGTCGAACTGGGCGACATGACCGCGCCGACCCCTGCCGAGAAGCGCAGGATCATGGAAACGGTGGAACGGGCCAACATGTGCGTTTACACGGCCGGGGCCGCCGGGCTGGAAATGGCTTCCCTGCTCGCCCTGGGCCAGCAGCTCGGCGTCAGCCGCACCGACAAGTCGGCCCGCCACGCGCAGTCCGACGAATTGACCGATTCGGGCATCCTGAACCGGGCCGTGCCGTTCTCCACGCGGCACTGCAACTGGCACACCGACGCCACGTATTACGGATCGGGCAATCCCATCCAGGCGCTGTTCCTGCTGTGCAAGCGCCCCGCGGTCGAAGGCGGCAGCAACAAGGTTCTGGACCACGAAGTGCTCTACATTCACCTGAGGGACAAGGATCCCGGCGCCCTCGATGTCTTGATGAACAGGGACTGCTTCAATTACCGCAACCCCGCCACCGGCGAGATCGACCCGCAGCGGGGCGGAAAGGTTTTCTGGACCAACGCCGACGGCCATCTGTGCCACCGCTTTTCCTTCAGGAAAACGGACATGGCCTGGTCCGGGGACGCCGACGTCGCCGCCGCCAGGAAAGCGCTGGAGTCGCTGATTTCGGACGAGCCGGCGCAGGTCATCGAAGGCCGGCTGGAATCCGGAATGGGCCTGATTTCGAACAATGTGCTGCATACCCGGGAAAAGCTGGTGGACAGCGACGATGCCGCGCAAAAGCGGCTGCTCTTCCGCGCCCGCTTCCATGACCGGGTCGACTTCGACTGCCCGGTTTGAGCCGGGCGGATCTTAGGGCAATCAGCCCCGGCCACGGGTTTCGCCGACACGCGCTGCGCGCCGGCGCGCAGCGAACCGACGGGCAATTCGCCGACGGCAGCAGCGCGGTTTTCGTCGCCCGCCTCCACTTCTTAAGGAATCCCTAAGCATCGTGCGCAATGCTGCGCCTGTCGATCTTACGCAAAGGGAACATGATGCCCGCGAACCGGAAGTCCCCTGCCAACCGCTACCGCGCTCCTTCCATCGGCCTCCACTGGCTGATGCTGCTGCTATTCGTCGCCGTGTACGGAAGCATCGAATTGCGGCAATTGTTCGAAAAAGGCAGCGATCCCCGCGAGGCGCTGAAGACCTGGCACTTCATGCTCGGCATGCTGGCGTTCGCGCTGGCCTGGCTGCGGCTGGCGGCGCGCCTGTCCGGCCCTGCGCCCGCCATCCGTCCGGAGCCGCCGGGACTGCAACACCTGTCTTCCAGACTGCTGCATCTGGCGCTGTATGTGCTGATGATCGGCATGCCGCTGACCGGCTGGCTGGTGCTCAGTGCCACCGGCAAGCCGATTCCGTTCTTCGGTCTGGAACTGCCGGCGCTGATCGGCGAAAACAAGGCCCTCGCCAGGCAGATCAAGGAACTGCATGAAACAGTCGGCACCATAGGCTATGTTCTCATCGGCGGCCATGCGATGGCCGCCCTGTATCATCACTACATCAAGCGCGACGGCACGCTGGTGCGCATGCTTCCCGGGCGGGATTGAGCCCGCTCGTCGCAGGCCGCGCTGAACTTAAACATCAGGATCGCGTTTATCATTCACATCATGACCAGCAATCAACCGACCAAGCTCGACGCCACACATTTCGATGCCAAGGCCCGCCAATGGGACGACAACCCGGTATTCCGGGAACGTGGGCAAAAGCTCGCCCAGGCCATCAGGGAAACCGTGCCTCTGCATCGCCACATGAGCGTCCTCGACTACGGTTGCGGCACGGGCCTGCTGTCGTTTCCGCTCAAGGATGAGCTCGGCGCAATCCTGCTGGCGGACAGCTCGGCCGGCATGCTCGACGTGGTGGCGGAGAAGATCGCCGCGCAGGGGGTGACGAACATGACGCCGCTGAAGCTGGACCTGCTTGCCGACCCCGCCCCGGCGCAGAAATTCGACCTCATCGTCACTTCGATGACGCTGCACCACGTGCCGGACACCGACCACATCCTGCACCTCTTCCATGGCCTGCTGCAGCCCGGCGGCTATCTGTGCATCGCCGACCTGGACCAGGAAGACGGCTCGTTTCACGGCCCGGAGGTCGACGTGCTCCATGGTTTCGACCGCGCCGACCTGAGCCTGCGCGCCGCACAGGCCGGTTTCGCCGACGTGCAGTTCCGGACCGTGTTCAGCATCGCCAAGGAGAACGCGGGCGGGACGCGGGACTACCCGGTGTTCTTGATGACAGCACGGCGCGCCGGCGCATAGCAGGCACCGCAACACGGCCTTCCGCTTGCCACGCGGTGACACGGGCGTTTATTCTCGTGGCCTTGCCTTGCAACAAGGCCGCGGGGATTACCGATGGGTTTCGAATACCTGTTTTTCAACGCAGCGCTGCGCGACCGCTTCGTCGACTTTGCGTCGGCGCGCGGCATCGCCGGCACGACACGGCCGGACCCGATCGCGGGCTGTGTCGTCGAGCTGCCGGACGGGCTTGCCGCCGAACAGCTGGAAGCCGTCGAGGCCGAATACGAATCGATCATGGATGAACAGATGCTGCTCGCCGAAGCGGACGAGGAGTGGGTCAGCCACCACGCCGCCGGCATCACGGTGACGCTGGCGGACGGCACGACCCGCGTCGTTCGCATCCCGCCACCGATGGCACGCCGCCTTCTCGATCATTTCACCCCTGGCGAAATCCACGAGATCGCCAGCGCCATTGCGCAAGGCATCGAAAACCCGGTCGACGGGCCGCTCTGCCGCAAGCTGCCCGAATAGCGCCAGCGGTGCCGACATAAACGAATGAAACGGAGGGACCCGGGCTGGTCGCGTCTCCTCCTTCAGAAGGCATGAGCAGCCATGGCGCACACCCGCAAATGGGCCGAATTGAAGAATCTGATGCGCACGGAACTGCGTCATCTGACGGCCATCAATCCCAGCGACCGGCTATGGCAGATGCCGTTTGCCGCAGCGCTGGCGACCGGCCTGCCGTTGCTGGCCGGCGCCTATTTCGACCACCTGGACTACGGGCTGATCTCGTCGCTCGGCGGCCTGGTGTTTCTGTATTTGCCGCAAACACCGCTGTATCACCGCATGGTGACGATGATGGCATGCGCATTCGCCATGGCGGCATGCTACACGCTGGGGGTGATCAGCCAGTTTTCCCCGCTGCTGCTGATGCCGATGCTCGTCTTCATCAGCATTCTGGTCACGATGGTGTGCCGGTTTTACGCCCTCGGCATGCCGGGCAGCCTGTTCTTCATCATGGCGGCAGCCATCGGGGCGTATTCGCCTCTGGAAACATCGCAGATACCACAGGCGGTGGGGCTGGTCAGCATGGGTTCCCTGCTGGCCTGCCTGATCGCATTTTTCTACAGCCTGCTTGCCCTGCGCCTGCAGGCCTCAAAACCCGTCTCGCCCCTGCCGCCGGCCAGCTTCGATTTCGTGGTGTTCGACTCGGTCGTGATCGGCGTGTTCGTCGGCATTTCGCTGGCGCTGGCGCAGGTGCTGCAATTGGAGAACGCCTACTGGGTGCCGGTGAGTTGCCTGGCGGTCATCCAGGGCGTTTCGCTGCGCGCGGTCTGGAACAAGCAGTTTCAGCGCATCCTGGGCACCGGCATCGGCCTGCTGCTGTCCTGGGGCCTGTTTCTGCTGCCGCTGGACAAATGGGGGCTCGCCCTCACCATGATGGCGCTGACCTTCGTGGTCGAGATGACGGTGGTGCGGCACTATGCCTTTGCCGCCGTATTCATCACCCCGCTGACGATCCTGCTGGCGGAGGCCGCCACGCTGGGGCATACGTCGCCGACCGTCCTGATCCAGGCAAGGTTTTTCGATACGGTTCTGGGAAGCCTGGTGGGGCTGGCCGGTGGCATCTGCCTGCACAGTCCACGCTTTCGGAACGTGGCGGGCCGCCAGATGCGGCGCCTGCTGCCGTCCCGTATCGCGCGACCATGAACGGGCTGCACTGACCCGGCTTCGCTTCCCGCCCCCCCACGCCCTCAGGCACCATGCGTTCGCTCTCTTTGCCTATTTGCAGCTGCACTGCCGCAAGCGGGTCTCGTCGACGTCCCGCCCTGCCGGCTGCGCGCGTGCCCGAACCCGGCGTGACGCCGACCGAAATAGCGGCAACCTGGCCGTTCACAGGCGGAAAAATTTCGCGTTGCGCTAGACTGCGCCCCGCAACCGGACAACAGAACACAAGCAAGCATCGCACATGAACCCGCCGTCAATCGTTTTATCCATTTCGTTTTTCGTGGCGCTGGCGATGAGCGGGATTCTGCTGATCATTGCGCGGACTTTTCCCAAAACCATTCGCGGCCTGCGCGAATGGAGCGTGGCCGCGCTCGTCATCGCGCTGTGCTTTCCGCTCTTCATCGCCCGAGACCGCATCCCGGATCTGTTCAGCATCGTGCTGCCCAACCTGATGCTTTTGATTGCCCTCATGGTGATGAACATCGGCACCCGGAAGTTTTCGGGAACGCCGCCGAGATTCGACCGCGCACTGCTGATCCTGTTCGTGTTTGCGTACGCCGCCTTGTTTGCCTGGTTCACCTACGTTCAGCCCGATATCCGGGTGCGCATTGCGACCCAGGCCTTGTTCACGCTGGTCGTCATTGTTGACCAGCTGATTCGTGTCCTGAAGGCATTGCCCGGAACCTTGGGACGTCATGTGCTGGTCTTCTCGCTGACCATCATGATCGGGTCGAGAGTCATGCGCCTGGGCGCCCTGGCCCTCGGCTTCGATCCGCCGGCCGGCCTTTTCGACGCCTCGGCCGCGCAGCTTGTCTATATCGCGATACCTGCCATCACGATTCCGCTCGGAACGATCGCTTGCATCATGCTCGCTTCCGAAAAGCTGCGGCAGGACCTGGAATTCATCAGCCGCCACGATGGCTTGACCCAGTGTCTCAACAAGAACGCTGCCATTGAAGAACTCCAGCGGGAAACCGCCCGAGCCACGCGCCATGGCGGCAAGCTGTCGGTCATGCTGTTTGATCTGGACAACTTCAAGGATATCAACGACACACACGGCCATCTCGAAGGCGACAGGATCCTGGTCGACTTCTCGAAGAAGACCAAAGCCTCGCTGCGGGGATCGGATCAGCTCACGCGTTTTGGCGGGGATGAATTCATGGCCATACTCCCCGACACCGATCTTGAACAGGCCTTGCTTGTTGCGAACCGCTTCCATGAAGCGGACAGGCAAAGCCAGCCCATTGCCTGGTCGGTCAGCATCGGCATTTCGGAATGGCTGGGCGGGGACGACTCCGTGGATGCCCTGTTGAACAGGGCGGACCAGGCTCTTTACAAGTCCAAGGCGCTGGGCCGCAATCGAACGCAGGCCGCATAAGTGCCGGCCGTCTGTGCGCCGGGTGCGCACCGAATCCCAGGAGCGGGCAAGTTGAAGCAAGCCACGCCGACAGCCGCTGCTGGCCGCAGACACCCCCGGCCAGATTATGTCCCGGACGCTTCCGTCAGGCCGCGAAATACATCGTTGAAAGACGCCTCTCGATTGCGAACAAAACAGGCCACTTCCGCAACGGCGCAGACGGATAATTCCTCGCCCATCATCATCCAGCCCCGCGGGGGCCAGCCTCCGGTTCCGGAAAGGGTCATGAGAATATCGCTGCCATGGTGCATGATGCGGCCATTCGCGCAACACAACTCGGCCGCCAGTTGCAGGTCGACCTGTTCCAGCTGGCCTGCGGCCTCTGCGAGCGTCCCGTCATCATAGAAACGCAGCGCGGCAACGACACCCCTGAGCGCTGACAGGCTCTCCAAATCTGACATGATGCCATTCTCCTTTTACGGGCGCCGGGCTCAGACGGCGGCATTGAAGCGCCGGTAAGCCGCGTCGTAATCGAAATCCTTGCCGTGCGCCAGAACCGCATTGCCATTCATGCCCATCACAACGTGATCCAGGGTCACGAAGGCGAAACCGCGCTCGGGCAGAAAACCCTGCTGGCCCGTCAATTTCGTCCATCCCGTGGCCTGCATCCGGTAAATCGCCATGTTGGCGGCACACATCTGCGCAACAAGCTCTGCCAAATCACGCCCCAGATCGCCACGCATTTGGCCCAGCTCGCCCGTGCAGGAAAATTCGATCGCGCCGTACACTCCCGGCAAAGACATCAACTCATCCAATGTCGGCATTTGGCTCTCCTTTTCCACCCGGTTTGACGGGTTCAGTACCCGCCGATTCCGTCATCGCCTTGACCAGCTGATTGAACGAGGCCTGCCTTCCCTGCACGACGCACAGGCTGTCGTGAATCGTGACGATGGACATTTCAGGCCCCCACGTCACCCAGCCATAGCAGCCATCCCATCCCGATTGGTCGGCCAGACGCCCCAACAGGCGGCCCTGCATTTCCATGGTCAACGTAATGGCTGCACACAGGCCTGCCATTTCTTCGGCTTCGACCTGGGTCAACTTCCCCTCGAACTCTTCCAGGAAACCCTTTCTGGAAAAGAGGCCGGCGGCCACAGTACCGGGCAGTTTCATCAGCTCGGATGTTCTCGACATGACCCCTCCGCAAAATATCCAGACCTGAAAACGAGTATAGGCAGTGATAAATATTTTTCCCCTACGACTCGCGGCCATGACCTTCTCGGAGGCCGGAAACGATGGTCCATTTCGCTGAAATTCCGGGTGCCGGGTAGAATCGTTTCGACAGCAGCGCCCATCAGCCAACTTCTCCTCGCACCGCAACCATGAGCCATCCGACCGTCTATCACATTCCCGCCTGTCCTTTTTGCCAGCGGCTGGACATCCTGCTGACGCTGAAAGGCCGTCGGGACGAAATCGACTTCCAGGTGATCGACATCACCCGCCCGCGCCCTGACTGGCTGCTGCAAAAGACCCGTGGCACGACGGCGCTACCGGTGCTGGAGACCGCCGACGGACACATCATCAAGGAAAGTCTGGTGATTCTTCAGTACCTTGAGGATATTTATCCGGAACGTCCGGTTGCCCAGCGCGATCCTTACCGGCGCGCGGTGGAGAACATGCTGACGCGGATGGATGGCGAATTCTTCTCCCTCGGCTACGGCTGGCTGATGAATCAGGATTCCGCGCGCCGCGAAGTTCTCCGCGAAGGCATGCTGAAGCAGTATGCGCAGCTGGACGATTTTCTGCGGGAACATGCACCCGTCGGCCCGTTTCTGTTCGGGGAGTTCGGCTGGGCGGAAACCGTGTTCACGCCGTTCTTCCAGCGTTTCTGGCTTCTCGAGTACTACGAAAACTTTGAACTGCCCGGCGATGACCGGTACGCGCGCGTGCGCAAGTGGATTGATGCCTGTGTTGCGCATCCGGCCGCGCAACAGGTTGCCCGGGAAGAAGTGGTCAAGCTTTACTACGACTACGCCAAGGGCGCTGGCAACGGCGCGCTGCTTCCTGGCCGCAAACAGTCGTCCTTTGCGTTCGAACCTGACTGGCGCGGCCGTCCATGGCCACCGAAGGACAAGTACCGGCACAGCGCAAGCGACCTTGAATTGGGCTTGTGACCCGATACCCCGATCCGGTGTGTCCGCGCAAGTACGGCGCATCCCCTGTTGCGCTTGCCCGGCAAGCCGGTATGCCGACGCGTGCTCAAAACGCCGCGGACCCGGGCGAATTCATCACAGATTTGCGTTCACCCGTCATTTCCGAGGAGGATTCCTCACGGCTGCATCCTGGGCGGAATCATTGGGTTGATCGATCGGCACAGCCAGGCCCGCCGGGTACTTGCGCCCGTCGATGGCGGTGAACGTCTCATCCCTGCCCAGACTTCCATACACCAGCCAAGGCGCGCCAATATCGGCTACCGGCCCCTCAACGAGACGGATGTAGTGAGTGGGAAGCTTCATGCCCCTCGCCTTTCTTGATTGGTATTAATCCATTGCGCCGCCGCCTGAAGGCGGCGCGGTTCCGCTTCGCTTGCGCCAGGCCATGCCGGCGCAATGTTTCTTGTGCGCTTCAGCGCACCGAGCGATACACCTGTGCTCTTTCCGTCTTGCTCAGGACCAGCTGCCAGAGCTGCCCCTGGCGAGAACGGAAGAAGCCCGCACAGCTCATCAGGTAGTATTTCCACATGCGGTAAAAACGTTCGCCGTATTTTTCCTGCAGGCCGGGCCAGGCCTGGTCGAAGTTGTTCCACCAGGCCATCAGGGTGCGGTCGTAGTCCGGGCCGAAGTTATGCCAGTCCTCGATCAGGAAGCGCTGTTCCAGGACCGACGTAATCTCCCTGGCCGAGGGCAGCTTGCCGTTCGGGAAGATGTATTTGTCGATCCACGCGTCGGTCTTGGGCGAGGTGACGGCGTTGCCGATGGTATGCAGCAGGAACAGGCCGTCATCCGTGAGCGTGCTATGGACCATATCGAAATAGGTGGCGTAATTTTTCGGGCCGACGTGTTCGAACATGCCGACCGAAACGACCTTGTCGAATTTCTTGGTGAGGTCCCGGTAGTCCATCAGCTCGATTGACACCGGCAGGCCTGCGCAACGCTTGCGAGCCAGTTTCTGCTGTTCTTTCGAGACGGTGATGCCGACCACCTCGACGCCGTAGTGCTGCGCGGCGAAATGCGCCAGTCCGCCCCATCCGCAGCCGATTTCGAGCAGGCGTTCGCCGGGCTGCAATTCCAGCTTGCGGCAGATCATGTCGAGTTTTTTCTGCTGTGCGTCCGCCAGCCCTGTTGCGTTATGCCAATAGCCGCAGGAATAGCTCATGCTGGGGTCGAGCATGGCCTCGAACACGTCGTTGCCGATGTCGTAGTGTTGCTCTCCCACCTGGAAGGCGCGCTGGCTGGATTGGAGATTGAACAGGCTGTGGCGCAGGATTTCACCCAGCAGGCGCAGCCGCGACCAGTTGTCGATTTTTTCTTCGGCATTGCTGCTCAACAGGCGGTGAAAGAGCTGGTCCAGACGGTCGCATTCCCACATTCCGTCCATATAGGCTTCGCCGAAACCGAGCGAACCTTTCGTCAGGACAAGCCGATAGACATCGTCATCGAATACCTGGATATCCCATGGGGCATTGCCGTTGATCGAAATTCCCGCCTCGGCCGTGAGCTCGCGAAGAATCGCGGGTGAGCCCTGTGAAACCAGGGTGTTTCCCTTCGGCTCAAGGGCCAGGGTGTCTTCTTTTTGCATCGATGGGCTCCCTTTTTTCTAACAAGCGTGAAGGCGCCAGAGTAGATAGTCGGGAATTATTCGACAAACGATATTTTTATATCATACATATCGAATATATCGATATGTTTATATTTGGATTGCCGATGGATGGCCGTGGATACACCGCAATCGGTCCCTATTTCAGACCAGGCTGGCCCTGTCCGCAGCACAATCTGTCACGGATTGCGTGCACGCGCAGCAGGCAGCATGCATGGCAACGGCGCCTGCACCTGGGAAACAGGGCCGGACAGAAAACCGGCAAGCCCTGGGATTGACCCGGATTATTGCTGTGCCGCCAAACGCACGCTGACGGCTGACCGAATTTTTAGTCGAACGCGTATTTCGTTCCCACCGCATGCCAATGCACCGCCTCCCCCTCCAGCGCGCGCCGGGTAAGCGGCCGGCGTTCCAGCCAGCCTGCGGGCAGGCCCAGACGGATATGTGTGTTGCCGGCTTCGACGGTCACAGCGGACAGATTCGGGTCGGCGCGGCTGCGGCAAAGAATGACGGCTTGGCGCAGCAGCCACACGAGCAGGCGGTCGTTGTCTGACACCGCCGCGGCGGCGAATTCCGGCAGCTTGGCCAGCGCGCCGCGCTGGGCGCGCGCCAGCAGCGCCAGGCGCGCCTGCTCGGTGCGCGAGAAGCCGGGCATGTCGGCGTTTTCCAGGATGTAGCCGGAATGGCGATGGTAGCTGCCGTGCGACACCATGAGTCCGATTTCGTGCAGCCGCGCGGCCCAGTCGAGAAAGCGTACGTCGTTTTCATCGCTGCTGCCGCTGGCTGCCAGCAGTTTCAGCGCCACCTGCTTGACGCGCTCGGCCTGCCGGGTGTCGATGTGGTAGCGGCGCATGAATTCGTCCACCGTCACCCCGCGCATGTCGTGCTGGTGGAAGCGGCCCAGCAGGTCGTACAGAATGCCTTCGCGCATGGCGGTGTCGGCGACGTCCATCCGCTCGATTTCCAGTTCCGCAAAAATGCCCGCCATGATGGCAAAGCCGCCGGCGATCACCGGACGGCGGTCGCGCGTCAGTCCGGGCAGATCGAGCGCGTCGACATGCCCGGCCTTGATGAATTGGCTGCGCAGCCGGGCGAGGCCGTCGGCGGTGATGCCGCATGCCGACCAGCCGCTCTGCTCGATGATTTCGCGCAGCGCACGCGCGCTTCCGCTGGAGCCCACCGCCTGCTGCCAGTTGCCCCGGGAAAACTGCCGGGCGATGCGCTCGACCTCGACGCGCGCGCTCATCTCGGCGGCTTTCAGCGCGGCCTTGTCGATGACACCGCCAGCAAAAAAACGCAGTGAGAAATTGACGCAGCCCATGTGCAGGCTTTCGCGCTCGTGCGGCTTCAGGCCATGGCCGATGATGACTTCGGTGGAGCCGCCGCCGATATCGACCACCAGCCGCCGATCGGGCGAGGCCGGCAGCGAATGCGCGACGCCGAGATAGATCAGCCGCGCTTCCTCGCGTCCGGCGACGATCTCGATCGGATGGCCGAGCGCTGCTTCGGCCTGCGGAAGAAACACGTCGGCATTCCTAGCGACGCGCAGGGCCGAGGTGCCGACGCAGCGCACCGCGCCGGGCGACAGTCCGCGCAGGCGCTCGCCGAAACGCTGCAGGCAGGCCAGCGCGCGCGCCTGCGTCGCTTCGTCGAGCAGCTTGTCCTTGCTGAGGCCGCCGGCCAGGCGCACGGTTTCCTTCAGTGAATCGAGCGGATACAGCTGGTCGCCGACCACCCGCGCCACTTCCAGGCGGAACGAGTTGGAGCCGAGATCGACCGCGGCGAGCGTGTCGTAGGTTTTCATGCCACTGCGCCAAAAAAGAGATAGGCCATGCCAATGGCGGCGAGGATGCCGGCGACGTCGGCGATCAGCCCGCAAGCGACCGCGTGGCGCACGCGACGGATACCGACCGCGCCGAAATACACTGCCAGCACGTAGAAGGTGGTCTCGGTGCTGCCCTGCACGATGGAGGCGAGCCGGCCGGCGAACGAATCCGCACCGTGAACCTGCATGGTGTCGATCATCATGGCACGCGCGCCGCTGCCGGAGAAGGGCTTCATCAGCGCGGTGGGCAGCGCGTCGACCCAGCGCGCATCGAATCCCAGCGCCAGCACCGCGCCGCGTATCCCGCCCATCAACAGATCGAGCGCGCCGCTGGCACGGAACACGGCAATGGCCACCAGCATCGCGACAAGATACGGAATGATTGTGACCGCCGTGTGAAAGCCCTCCCTGGCGCCCTCGATGAAGGCCTCGTAAGCGTTGACGCGGCGGCGCACCGCCATCAGCAGAAAGGTGGCGATGATGCCGAACAGCAGCACGTTGCTCAGTATCGACGACTGCCGCGTCATTGCCGCGGCGTCGAGGCTGCCGAAATACGTGACCATGCCGCCGACCAGCGCAGTGGCGCCGCCGAGATACGCGAGCGTAACGCGGTTCCACAGGTGGAGCTTCTGGAACAGGCCGGTGACGAAGAGGCCGATCAGGGTGCCGAGATAGGTGGTGATGAGGAGCGGCACGAAGACGTCGGTGGGATCGGCGGCACCGAGTTGCGCGCGGTAAGTGAAGATCGTCACCGGCAACAGGGTGACCGACGCGGTGTTGATCACCAGGAACAGGATCTGCGCATCGCTCGCGGTGTCGCTGGAAGGGTTGAGCTTCTGCAGCTCCTGCATCGCCTTGATGCCCAGAGGGGTGGCCGCATTGTCCAGCCCCAGCATGTTGGCGCCCATGTTCATGGTCATCGCGCCGAGCGCGGGATGGTTGGGCGGCACCTCGGGAAACAGCCGCCTGAACAGCGGTGCCAGGCCGCGCGTCAGTAACTCGAGCATGCCAGCGCGTTCGCCGATTTTCATCACGCCCAGCCACAGCGCCATCACCCCGGTGAGGCCGAGTGCGATTTCAAACGCGGTCTTACTGCTGTCGAACAGTGCCTTCACCAGCGCGGCGAAGATCTCGGCGTCGCCGAGAAAAACCAGTTTGAAAGACGCAATCAGAAAGGCGGCGAGAAAAAAGCCGACCCATAACGCATTGAGCATGGAGCCTTACGCCATCCAGCCTGCAATCACGATCAGCAGCCCCGCCGCCAGCCAGATCACCAGTCCGCGCCAGATCATGCTGACCGCGCTGTCGATGTAGTCGGCGTCGGGCACCTGGCCGGTGCCGAGTTCGGGCCGCCATACGGTGTCGTCCCCCACGCTGAGGCTCTGCCCCAGCCGCACGCCCATGGCACCGGCGCCGGCGGCGAGCACCACGCCCTCTTCCGGTTCCGGCCAGGCGGCCGCCTGGGTGCGCCAGCAATAGGTGGCGTCCTCGAAATTGCCGGCGATGGCGTAGGTCAGCGCGGTCAGTCGTGCGGGCAGCCAATTGATGACATGAAAGGCACGCTGCGCGTACGCGCCGAAGCGTCCCTGGGTCGCGATCCAGCGCCGCGCCAGAATCGAGGCGGCACGGAACAGCACCGCGCCGGCCGGGCCCAGCGGCACCAGCAGCACGAACCAGAACAGTACGCCGAACATCTGGCGGTGGCTCTCCGCCGTGATCTGCTCGATGGTGACCCGGGCCACTTCGTCGGCGCTGAAATGGCTGGCATCGCCGCCGCGCCAGACGTCGAGGCGCGCGCGCGCGCCCTCGAGATCGCCTGCGCGCAACAGGCGCGCAATCTGCTCGGCATTGTCGCTGTAGTACTTGAACCCGAGGGTGAAATACAGCACGGCCACATTCCATACCCAGCCAAGGAACGGGCTGATGCCGCTGAGCGCGATGAAAACCAGCCACACCGCGACCAGCAGCGGCAGCACCGCCAGCATCCAGGCGATGGCGCCGTGGCTGTACGCGCCTGCATTGAAGCGGCGCTCCAGCCACTGGGTGAAGCGGGAATAGTGCCGATAGTGCGGCAACGGCTGTCGCAACGGACGCAGGTGTTCGAGAATGACGGCGGCGAGGACGGAGAAGAAAACCATCAGCGATTCATTTCCAGGGTAAAGGTGCCGATCCGGTTTGCCTGCCCTGCCGGGCGATACAGCTCGACCGTCGGCATGGCGATGGCCCGTCCGTGCGGCGCCAGCGTGTCGGACAGCGCCTGGTAGGCCTTGGACGGCGCCAGCAGGACCGCCGCCTGCACCCGGGCCGCATAGACCGGGCGACGTTCGATACGGCCTTCCTGCAGTCCTTCCGGGATCGGTGCGGCGTCAGCCAGGGTATAGCCCAGTTGTGCGCGCACCTTGCCGTTGGCGGCGCGCGGATCGGTGAGGATCACGCTGATGGTGTCGCCCGCCGCCACCTTGGCAACGGTGAATTTGTCCAGCGCCGTACGCTGCGACTTGCGCATGTCGCTGATCGGGCCTTCGTAGTCCAGATACGCGTAGCGATAAGGCCCGGCGTCGGTTTCCGTCACGCTGACGGCGTTGAACCCGCCCCACCACCAGAATACCGCCAGCAACGGCAATACGAACGCCAGCACAAACGCCGGCCACTGTTTTTTGAGCACGCACGACCCCCTTCTTCCAGCGGACGAAGATACCACAGCCACGCCGGCGCTTCGCTGCCGCGATGCGGCGGCGAGCCGGGAACTTCAAGTTTGCGGGGAGAGTGGCCGTAAAACCGGTATTTACATGATCGATCCGCGTTCAGGCCTGCCGCTTCCCTAAGGCACGGCGCCGCACAGCCGGCCCCAGGCAGGCATGCCGGACGCCCCACTGCACACCCCGGTAAATCCACCGACTGCCTCTTATGTACATTCCCGAAGCTTTTGACCTCCATCCACAGCCGATGTGGATTTACGACCTGGAAACCCTGCGGTTTCTGGCGGTGAACGATGCAGCGGCGGCGTACTACGGCCATTCACGCGCCGACCTGCTTGGCCTGACAACCCGCGACCTCTGCCCGGCCGCAGCCTCCCACGCGAACCCTGAACCGGACGGGCTGACGCCGCGGCGCCATCTCATTTCGCAGCCGTTGACGTTTCAGGGCCGGGCCGCCGAGATGGTGCTCGCGCTTGACGCCGGCACACTGGGGCGTACCGCGATGCTCGCGGATTTCCGCGAAATCATGCTGAAGATCGGCGGGCAGAGCACCGGCGGGCCCGCCGGCGAACGCGATCAGGCCCAATGGCAGCCTGCCCTGCTGGAAGCCGGCATTGCGCATCTGAACGACATCATCCTCATTGCCAAGGCCGGACCCATGGACGATCCAGGCCTGCGCACCGCGTTTGTCAACGATGCGTTTGAACGCGTCACCGGTTATCGGCGCGAGGATGTGCTGGGGAGATCGCCCCGTTTCCTGCAGGGCCCACTCACCGACCGCGCCGAGCTGGAGCGCATCCGCCAGGCACTGGAAAAATGGCAGCCGCTGCGCAGCGAACTCGTCATCCACACCCAAAGTGGCGAAGCCATCTGGCTCGAACTCGACATCGCCCCGGTGGCCGACGCCGCCGGCCACTACACCCACTGGGTGGCGGCGGGGCGCGATATCACCGAGCGCAAGCAGGCCCAGCAGGCGCTGCATAAAAGCGAGCAGCGCTTCGAAAGCGTCGCCCGCACCACCACCGACACCATCTGGGACTGGGACCTGGTTTCCGATCGCATCTGGTGGAACGAAGGCATGAAAAGCGTGTTTGGCTACACGCCCGCCGACCTGCCGGCGGACAGTCTCGCCTGGGCGCGCCGCATCCACCCGGATGACCGTGAACGCGTGGCGCAGAGCATCCATCGGGCGATCGATTCAGGCGGGGAAAGCTGGTCCGCCGAATACCGTTTCCAGCATCGGGACGGCCGCTATGCCTATGTGCTGGATCGCGGCTCGGTGATTCGTGACAACAGCGGACGGGCGATCCGCATGATCGGTGGGATGGCCGATCTCACCACCCGCAAGGAAGCCGAACTGGAGCTCGCTCGCCTCAACCGCGCGCTGCAGGTACGCAGCGCCTGCAATGAAACGCTGATTCGCGCCACCGACGAAAGCGAGCTGCTGCACGATATCTGCCGCATTGCCGTCGACGTGGGGGGCTACCGCATGGCCTGGGTGGGGTTTGCGCAGGGCGATGCCGCGCAATCGGTGCGCCCCATGGCGCATGCCGGCGATGGCGCAAGCTATCTGCACGACATCCAGATCAGCTGGTCCGCAGACAGGGCAACCGGACGCGGCCCGGCGGGTCAGGCCTTGCGCAGCCGGAAGGTCGTGATCATCGAAGACCTGACACACGATTCCGACTTCCAGCCGTGGCTCGATGCCGCATTGCGCCATGGCTATCGCAGCCTGGTGGTGCTGCCGCTGCACGATGCGCAGCGTACCTACGGGATTTTCGCCTTGTTCGCGCCCGAAGTGGCCCACATCGGCGCCGACGAAATGCGCCTGCTGCAGGAATTGACCGACGATCTGGCTTTCGGCATCGACATGCTGCGCAGCCGCCGTGAACAGGACCGGATTCAGGCCGCCGTGATCAAAATCGCCGCTGGCGTCTCCGCCAGCACCGGCACGGCGTTTTTCGAAGATCTGGTGATCAACATGGCCGATGCGCTGGGGGCCGCCGCTGGATTCATCGCCCGTTTCCAGCCCGGCACGCTGCATTCGGCACGTACCAAGGCGGCGGTCGTCGATGGCCGGCTGATTCCCAATTTCGAATACCCGTTGGCCGGCACGCCCTGCGAAGCGTTGACGGATGCTGTCAATCACGTCATCCCCTCTGGGCTGCATGAGCACTACCCCGGCGCCCCCTCGATCGGCCTGCTGGCGGCGCAGGCCTATGTCGGGCATCGCCTTGACGATTCGGCCGGCCAGCCGATCGGGCAGCTGTTCGTGCTGTTCAGCCATCCCTTGCAGGACACGGCCTTCATCACCTCGACGCTACAGATTTTCGCCACCCGGGTAGCCTCGGAACTCGCGCGCCAGAGCGCCGATGCCCATATCCGCCAGCAGGCCTCGCTACTGGACAAGGCACAGGACGCCATCATGGTGTGTGGCCTCGACGGCCTCGTCCGCTACTGGAACAAGGGCGCCGAACGCTTGTATGGCTGGACGCGCGACGAAATCATCGGCCGCTCGATCGAACCCCTTCTGTACGGCGATCCGGCGGTTTCCCGCGAAAACACTCGCAAAGCGGTGGACCAGGGCGAATGGAGCGGGGAGATCGCCCAGCGGCAAAAAGACGGCAATGCACTCATCGTCGAGGCCTATTGGACCCTGCTGCGCGACGAGCATCGGCTGCCCGACGCCATCCTGGCAATCAATACCAATATCACCGAACGCAAGGTCGCCGAGCGCAAAATCCAGCATCTGGCGTTTTACGACCACCTGACCGGCCTGCCCAACCGCCAGCTGCTGCGCGACCGCCTGCAGCATGCGCTGGCGGTCGAGTCGGACTGCAAGATGGTGGGGGCACTGCTGTTCATCGACGTCGACAACTTCAAGACCCTGAACGACACGCTGGGCCACGCCATCGGCGATCTGCTGCTGCAGCAGATCGCCCAGCGCCTGCAGCACTGCCTGCGCCAGGGCGACACCCTGGCGCGGCTGGGCGGCGACGAGTTCGTGATCGTGCTGGAAAATCTGGCCGCCACGCCGCACCAGGCGATGGCGCTTGCCACCCAGATCGGTGAAGACATCCTGGTCGGCTTCAAATCGCCCTTCCAGCTGGCCGGCTACGTGCATCACTGCACCTCGAGCATCGGCATCTCGCTGCTGAACGATCATGCTGTATCTCTCGACGAACTGCTGCAGCGCGCCGATCTCGCCATGTATCAGGCCAAAGCCCACGGCCGCAACACCCTGCGTTTTTTCGACCCGGCCATGCAGGCGCTGGTCGCTGCCCGGGCCGAACTGGAGGCCGATTTGCGCGAGGCCCTGCAACGACAGGCGTTCGAACTGCATTATCAGGCTCAGGTCGACAGCCTGGGGCGCATCTGCGGCGCCGAAGCCCTGTTGCGCTGGCAGCATTCCGCGCGCGGCTGGATGCCCCCCGCATCGTTCATTCCCCTGGCCGAAGAAACCGGCCTGATCCTGCCGCTCGGACTCTGGGTACTGGAAACCGCCTGCGCGCAGTTGACGGCCTGGGCGGCCCTGCCCTACATGGCGGACCTCGGCATCGCGGTGAATGTCAGCGCGCGGCAGTTCCGCCAGCCGGATTTCGTCGCCCAGATCCTTCAGGTGCTCGACCGCAGCGGCGCCGATCCGCGCCGGCTCAAACTCGAGCTGACCGAAAGCCTGCTGGTGGACAACATGGACGAAACCATCGTCAAGATGAGTGCGTTGAAGGCGCGCGGCATCGGCTTCTCGCTCGACGACTTTGGCACCGGCTATTCCTCGCTTGCCTACCTGAAGCGGCTGCCGCTGGACGAGATCAAGATCGACCAGTCGTTTGTACGCGACGTGCTGACCGACCCCAACGATGCCTCCATCGCGCGCAGCATCGTCGCCCTGGGGCAAAGCCTGAATCTGGCCGTGGTGGCCGAGGGCGTGGAAACCGATGCGCAATATGCCTTCCTGGCCGAGCACCACTGCCACACCTATCAGGGCTACCTGTTCAGCAAGCCGCAGCCCGCAGGAATCTTCGAAGCCTGGGTGCTGAAGCAGCGCTGCTGACGCGGCTGCCGGGCCGACCCGGATGCTTATAATGCAGCTCACTGTCGGGAGCCTGCCATGATCCTTCGCCTGTTTGCCCTGCTGTCGCTGATCCTGCTACCTGCCGCTCACGCGGCCCCGCCCGTCGACATGATGGAGGCGACCGTACCGATGAAAGCGGTGCGTCTGGGTGCTCACAGCTACTTCGTGCAGGGCCTGCCCGGCGCGGCGTCCAGCGAAAACCAGGGCTTCATGTCAAACGCCGGATTCGTCGTCACGCGCGCCGGCGTGGTCGTGTTCGACGCGCTGGCTTCGCCGCCGCTGGCCGAGAAACTCGTCGGCCTGATCCGCAAGGTCACCCGGCAGCCGATCAAGCGGGTGATCGTCAGCCACTACCACGCCGACCACTTCTACGGCCTGCAAGTATTCAAGGCGCTGGGCGCCGAAATCTGGGCGCACCGCGCCGCTGAAGGCGCCACCCGCAGCGAAGGCGCCGCGGCGCGCCTTGCCCAGCGCAGGGAAGTCCTATTCCCGTGGGTGGACGAGCATACCCGGCTGCTGGAGGCCGATCGTTTCCTGGAAGGCGACACCGATTTCGAGATGGGCGGGCTGCACTTCGCCCTGCGCCATGTCGGCCCGGCCCACTCCAGCGAGGACATGGCGATGCTGGTCCGGGAAGACCGCGTGCTCTATGCCGGCGACCTGGTGTTTCGCGGCCGCGTGCCGTTTGTCGGCGACGCCGACAGCCGCGCCTGGATCGCCGCACTGGACAAACTCATTGCCCTGAAACCTCGCATCCTGATACCCGGTCACGGCGCACCCTCGCGCGACCCGCGCAGCGACCTCGTTTTCACCCGCGACTATCTGCAGTTTCTGCGCGCCCGGATGGGGCAGGCCGCACGCGACCTCGTTCCTTTCGATGAAGCCTACGAGCAAACCGACTGGTCGAAATACCGCTCCATGCCGGCTTTCGACGAAGCCAACCGCGTCAATGCCTACAACCAGTATTTGCGGCTGGAGCAGGAAGGCGCCGGAAAATAGGCGGCCCGGCCGGAAAAAGCCCGGCTTGCACAGGAAGCCGCTTGCAGGAGAAGCACGCGAGCGTACCGCGTCCTGATCGTGGAGGACTCTAGGACAGCCAGCCACCTGATCCGGCGCACGCTGGCGGAAAACCGGATCGTCTCCGACGATCGTCAACGATCCGCGCCAGACGCTGAGCATGCTCAAGCAGCTCAATCCGGATCTGATCCTGATGGACATGTACATGCCGAACTGCACCGGCGTCGAAGTCGCACGCATCATTCGCCAGCACGACGAATTCCTCAGCACGCCCATCGTCTACCTGTCCGGCGAGACCAATGTCGCGCTGCAGGTCGACGCCATGCGGCTGGGCGGCGACCATTTCCTCACCAAGCCGTTCAACCCGGTGTTTCTCAACGCCATCGTCAAAAGCAAGATCGAGCGTTACCGCGCGCTGCGCCGCACCATGTACCACGACAGCCTGACCGGCCTGCTCAACCATTCCAGCGGCAAGCACATGCTCGACATGCTGCTGTCGGGGGTGGCGCACGAAGGCGGCTTCCTGTCGGTGGTGATGATGAACATCGACCATTTCAAGCAGGTCAACGACACCTACGGCCATCCGGTCGGCGACCAGGTCATCCGCAGCCTGTCGTGGCTGCTCAAGCAGCACCTGCGCAAGCATGACATCCTTTGCCGTTACGGCGGCGAGGAATTCCTGATCGGTCTGCCGCACACCGATGCCGAACAGGCTTTCGCCGTCATGGACCGCATTCGCCAGGACTTCGCGCAAATCCGCCATCCGTATCGCGACACCCATTTTCTCGCCAGCGGCGGCATCGCCACCTACCCGTTGCATCAAACCGGCGACGCACTGATCAAGGCGGCGGACGAAGCGCTCTACCAGGCCAAGCACGACGGCCGCAACCGCATCCACGCCGACGAGAACTAGGGCTGGTGTTCAGCCCAGGATCAATTTCAGGCCGATCAATAGCGTCACGATTTCAAACGCCCGCTTGATCCACAGATTGCCTTTCTTGATCGCCAGGTGGCTGCCCAGATAGCCGCCGATGAGCGAGCCCGCCAGCAGCGCCGGCATCCAGTCCCACGCCACGGTGCCGATCGCGCCCAGCACCAGCGCGCCGGTTCCGTTCCATATCAGGCCGCAGAGGATCAGCGTGTAGGCCACCGCACGGGTGTAGTCGAGCCCGAAATAACGAATCAGCCAGATCGTGAGAAACAGCCCGGTGCCGCTGGTGATCGAGCCATTGAGGAAGCCGACGACGAAGAGTCCGACCATGCCGCCGGCCAGCGCCGCGCCCTGCCGGTGCCTGGGCGTGTGCTCCAGCCCGAGCCGGGGCTTGAATACCGAATACAGCCCCAGTCCGAGCGTCAGCAAACCCAGCGACAGCGTGGCAATGCGCTCGGGGACATGCAGGATCGTCGCCGCGCCGAGCACTACGCCGGGCAGGCCGGCGCCAAGGATGATCAGCGAGAAGCGGCGCTCGAGATGCGACTCCTTGAGATGCCTGAGCGTGGCGCCCAGGCCGAGCGCCACGCTGGCGACCTTGTGGGTGGCAAGCGCAATACCGAACGGCAGCCCAAGGAAAATCAGCATGGGGAACTGGATCAGCCCCGCTCCGCCGCCCGACAAGGCCGAAAAGAAATTGGCCGCCAGCGAGGCGACGAACAGAATCAGCTGGTCGAGCACGCCAGGTGTGTTGACACGGTCTAGGAAGTCACGCCGATTTCGGCCGGCAACCTGGCGTAGACCAGTTTCAATTCCGCTGCGGCGACGGCCTCCAGCAGCCGGTCGGCCTGCGCCGCCTCGACGAAGAATTCCACCACCACCGGCAGCTCGCCCGCGAGCTCGAAAAAACCCGCGTCGCGGCGCCCATGGCGGCCGAACCCGGCCAGCGCACGAAATGCCGAGCCACCGCCAATGCCCTGTGCTTTCGCGGTATCGAGCAGCCATTCGTAAGTCAGCTTGCCGCGGTGGCGGCTGGCTTCGGAGACAAACACCTGCAGACAGACCGTGTTCATTTGAAAAGCCTCAGCGAATAAAACCCCAGCCCGGTGGCGAGGAAGGAGCCCACCATGTGGGCCAGCGCGATCGAACCGCCGCTGAGCCACAGGCCACGCATCAGCGCAGTGACGACTTCGGCGGAAAACGTGGAAAACGTGGTCAGCCCGCCGAGCAGGCCGGTGATGAGGAACAGCCGCGCTTCCGGCGGCACGCCGGGGTGCTCCGCAAACCAGGCGATGACCAGGCCGATGCAGTAGCCGCCGATCAGGTTGGCGGCCAGCGTGCCGAGCGGCATCGCGGGAAACACGGGGTTGAGCCACAGCCCCAGCCCCCAGCGCAACCACGCGCCGATGGCCGCGCCCAGGCCGATGGCGAGGAAGGCGGTCATGGCTGGAACGCGGCGGGGGGAGTCATGCGCGCATTCTAGCCGACGGCCCCCGGAGTCAAGCGTTTACATCGCGTCCTTGATGATCTCGGTGAGCAGCGTCTCGACTTCGCCGAGCGCCTTTTTCAGCGCGGGGTTTTTCGTTGCGGCCGGCTTGCGGTAGGCCATATAGACCGCCTTGTCGCCGGGGATCGTGTACACCGCCACGCTGTAGGGGCACATCATGATCGCGTGCGGATCGGCTTCCATCATCCTGCGCGAAATCGTGGCGCTGCAGAATTCGAACTGCTCGGCGTCCCCGTACACCTGCCGGGTCGCGCCGATATCCTTGCCGGTACGCTCCAGCATCGCGGCAATCTTGTTGGTGTTGGTGATTTTCAGGCCCTTGCCCTCGATCGCCATCTGCAGCGAATCGCGCACATCCTGAAACGTCCCCTGGGTCTTGAACAGCACGGTGTAGCTTTCCGCCGCCAGCGCGGAAAGCGGCAGGCAGAGCATCGCGCACACGGCAAGCATTCTTTTCATGATCATCTCCTTCGATTAAGAACCTTATTTTTAGGCGCCCGCAGCGGGATAACAATGGTCGTTTGTTACGCCGCCCCTTTGTTAAACTGGAACCCATGAATTCCATACTCAAGGCCGATGGCCGCTTCTGGCTGACCTTGGACGGCAGAAACTTCCTCGGACGCGGACGCGTCGAACTGCTGCAGCGCATTCGCGAAACCGGGTCCATTTCCAAGGCTGCCAAGGCAATGAAAATGAGTTACAAGGCCGCGTGGGACGCCGTCGATGCGATGAACTCCGCCTGGGGCGGTCCCATAGTCGAAAGCGGGCCTGCGGGAAGCCGCCTGACCGGGGATGCCGAACGGCTGATTGCCGCGTTTCAGGAGGCCGAAGCGCAGCATGCGGCATTCATGGCGAAACTGGTGGAGAGCCTGCCGCAGCATATGCCATGAGCAAATTGCATCCTTCATATGCCCGCCAGCCGGCTTATCCCTGTGCTCGGGCCGGATTGGGGCCGGTTTTATAAAATTCCAGCGGCACGCTGCGTTTGGCGATGGCCGGCTTCAGTTTCCCGACGACGTGCATTTCGCACGCCTTGCAGTCAAAGCGCAGGGTGAGTTTTTCGCTGCCGTTGATCAGCGTCAGCGGGGCGGCGCGCAGCGTGCCCTGCACGCCGGTGACGCCCTTGGCCTGCTTCGGGCACAGGGAGAGCGAATAGCGCACGCAGTGCCTGGTGATCATCAGCGAGACGTCGCCGGTTTCCTCGTGGCTCTCATAGGCGGCGGCGATGACCTGGACGCCGTGTTTCGCGTAAAAATCGCGCGCCTTGTGGTTGTAGACGTTGGCCAGATAGCTCAGCGTGTCCTCCGGGTAGATCGCCGGCGGCTCGACTGCCTGCGCGCGCGGGGGGCGCCGGTATGCCGCGGTACGCGCGGCTTGCAGCGCGGCGACGGCATCGCGGCGCAGGGCATTGAGGCAGGACGCGGGGATGAACCAGGGCTGCGTCAGTTCCAGCGCGATACCCATCGGAGCAAAGTGTGTAGCGCCAAGCTTGCCGAGATGCTCGCGCAAGCCGGACTCGGCCTTGGCCGCGTCCCTGGCGGGCTCCTTGGCATGCGCTGCTTCTTCCGTGACGCTGTGGCCGTCTTCGTCGGTCAGCGTCAGCGCGAAGCCGGCTGCGGTTTCCTCCAGCCGCAGCCACACCCCGATGCGGCGCTCGCTGGAAGGCCGGTCGAGCAGGCGCATCCAGTTCATGTCGCGGTTGCGGTTGACCGGCGTGCCGGCGCGCAAATCCTTGAAGCTTGTCAGCGGGTCCTTCGGGAACACCCGCCATGCGCCCTCGCCCACCTTTTCGGCGCGGTTGATCGCCAGCCCGGCAAGATCCTTCTGCAAAGTGTAGTAGCACAGGCCGTCGCCGTTGTTGAGCACGGTGGCGGGCGAATCGGTGTCGATCTCGACCCATTTGTCGCCGACCTTCTTCACATGCCCGATCGGCAGGCCGGGGTTCTTCGGCGTGTCGAACGCGCCGATGTCGTCGCGGCGGCCGCCGACGAAGTAGTCGGTGAACTCGCGGTTGAAGTTCTGCTCGGGGTCGGGAGTGAAGGCGAACGTGGTGCGGCCGCTCGATGCGCGCGCGAATTCCGGGCGGCGCTCGATGATCTGGTCGAGCAGCGTGCGGTAATGGGCGGTGATGTTCTTCACATAGCCCATGTCCTTGTAGCGCCCTTCGATCTTGAAGCTGCGGATGCCGGCGTCGATCAGTGCCTCCAGGTTGCCGCTCTGGTTGTTGTCCTTCATCGACAGCACGTGTTTGTCGTGCGCGACGATGCGCCCGTCCAGGTCGGTGACCTGGTACGGCAGGCGGCAGGCCTGCGAACAGTCGCCGCGGTTGGCGCTGCGCCCGGTGTGGGCGTGGCTGATGTAGCACTGGCCGCTGTAGGCGACGCACAGCGCGCCGTGGACGAAAAACTCCAGGGTGGTTTCCGGTCGCGTGGCAGCGCGGATGGCGGCGATCTGTTTCAGATCGAGTTCGCGCGCCAACACGATTTGCGAAAGCCCGACGTCCTGCAGGAAGCAGGCCTTCTGCGGCGTGCGGATGTCGGTCTGGGTACTGGCGTGCAGCTGGATCGGCGGCAGGTCGAGTTCCAGCAGGCCCATGTCCTGGATGATGAGCGCGTCGACGCCGGCGTCGTAGAGTTGCCGGATCTGCCGGCGCGCCGGTTCGAGTTCGTTGTCGGCGAGGATGGTGTTGAGGGTGACGAACACGCGCGCGTTGAAGCGGTGCGCGTGGTCGAGCAGTCGCGCGATATCGGCTATTTCGTTGGAGGCCGCGGCGCGCGCGCCGAACGACGGGCCGCCGATGTATACCGCATCGGCGCCGTGGTCGACGGCCGCGATGCCGATGTCGGCATCGCGCGCGGGCGCTAGCAGTTCGAGTTGATGGGATTCCACGAGGCGGTGTTCCGGACGGCCAAACCGGCATTTTACCGGAGGCCGCCCCGCCCGTCTTATTGCGCGGCCGGTTGCTCTTTGACCGCTTCGATCGCCAGGGTCAGCGTCACTTCGTCGCTCACGTAAGGCGCATTCTTGCCCATGTTGAAGTCGGTGCGCTTGATCTGGGTGGTCGCGTTGGCGCCGCAGGCTTCCACTTTCAACATCGGATGCGGCTGGCACTTGAAGTGGGTGATGTCGAGCGTCACCTGTTTCGTCACCCCCTTGATCGTCAGGTCGCCCACCAGGCTCACCGGCTGGTCACCCCTGAACGCCATCTTGTCCGACTTGAACGTGATCGTCGGATACTTGGCGGTGTCGAAAAAGTCGGCGTCCTGGAGGTGTTCGTCGAACAGCTTATAGCCGGTGTTGACCGAGGTGGCGTCGATGGTCACGATGGCCGAGCCGGCTTTCGCGGCGCGATCGAGCACCACCTTGCCGCTGGTCTTGTCGAATTTGTGGGTCTGGTTGGAGAAGCCAAGGTGGTTGTAGCTGAAATGCGGGTAGGTGTGGCTATTGTCGATGACGAAGGTTTCGGGCGCGGCCTGGGCGGCCGTAGCGAAGGCGACAAGTGCAGCGAGGGTGGCAAGACGTTTCATGCAAGACTCCTTGAGAAGAATGAACAACGGGTTAGTTGCCGGTGGCGGCAATGCGGAATTTCACCTTGACTTCGTTGGCGACGGTGGCGACGTCTGCCCACATACCTTCGCCGATGCCAAAGTCCAGACGTTTGAGAACGAACGTACCGTCGAACGTGGCGGCCGCCTTGCCTGGCACGAACGTCACTGGCACGGCCAGCTCGCGGCTTCTGCCCTTGAGCGTGAGGGTGCCGCGCATCTCGTAGCGGTTGTTGCCCAGCGGACGGATCTGGCTGGAGACGAACTGTGCCTTCGGATACGCGCTGCGGTTGAACCACAGCTTGCCGGCGGATTCGTCGTCGGCCTCGGACGAACCGGCATCGATACTGGCCAGGTCGATCTCGATCTTCGCGCTGGCGGCTTCGGGCCTGGCCGGATCGAAAGCCATTTGCACCGCGAAGCGCTTGAAGCCGCCCTGCACCGGCACGCCCATCTGGCGGAATTCGAAGCCGATGCTGCTCTGCTTCGGCAAGATCGTATGGTATTCCACCGCATGCGCCGCCGGCACGACGAGCGCTGCAAGCAGCGTGAACAAGGCTGGATTCGTCCAGATGCGTTTCATGTGCACTCCTGTTTATTCCAGCCCATGCGCTGCAGGAAAGGCCGGCGTTCGATGAAATGGTGCTGCAGGGTCGCGCCCACGTGCATGATGACCAGGGCCAGCAACGTGAAGTTCAGGGCTTGGTGCACCCCGGCGAGCAGGTCGCCCAGCTCGCGATTCTTTTCGACCAGATCGGGTAGCGGCAGCACGCCGAACCACACGGTCTGAAAACCTTTGGCCGAACTCATCAACCAGCCCGACAGCGGAATCGCGATCATCAGCACGTACAGCAGGCCATGCACGGCCTGACTTGCACGGCGCTGCCAGACGGCCATGTCGCTCGGCAAGGACGGCGGCGTATGCGTCAGCCGCCACGTCACGCGCAACGCCACCAGCATCAACAGCGTGATGCCGATCCATTTGTGATAGCTGTAGAGCTTGAGCTTGCCGGGCGACAGCGGCAGTTCGTGCATGTACACGCCAAGGGGAAACGCCACGAAAATCAGCAGTGCCACCAGCCAGTGCAGCACGATGGCCGGGGTCGAATAACGCATTCCGACGGTCATGTCGTCTCCTTGCTGAAAACCTGTTTCAGTACGCGCAAGGCGGTTTGTACACGCTTGTGTTCGGCCGTGCTCATTCCGGCAAAACACGCCCCCAGATGCGCCATGTGCGCTGGAAATATCCTGGCGAACAAGGCTTCCCCCGCCGGGGTCAGGCGGATGATCTGGCAGCGGCGGTCGCTGTCGTGCGCAACGCGCTCCACCCAGCCATGATCGACCAGGCGGTCGACCACACCGGTAAGCGTGCCCTTGGTGATGAGGGTTTTTTCGCCGAGCTCGGTGGCGGTCATCCCGGCGGTATTGCCGAGCGTGGCGACGATGTCGAACTGCGGTGGCGTCAGGCCCTGCGCGCGGATGTCCGCGGCGGAATACGCTTCGAATGCCTGATAGCACTGCACCAGGGCTTGCACGGTCGGCATGTATTCGGCTTGCGGCTTCACCTGACACCCATTTAGTTCTAACTAGAACCAAATTTAGTTCTAGTTAGAACTAATGTCAAGCTTTTTTATGGAATCCGATCCCACGCTGCCGGATCGACGCCATGAATGCGGCCGCCCCGCCGCTCATGCTGTATTGCAGTGGCGACCCGGCCTGCATGTGCGACGGACGAATGGCGCACGGCCTACTGCGAGCGCGTGCAGGAATGGATACCGGGGGCTTGAAAGGGCGCCGTCCATGGCGCAGAGGAGATGCGCCGGCCTGCTCGCTGGCTGGCCCGGCGCAGAAAATGAATCAGGGCGTGTTCCAGCGCGCCGCAGCCGCATCGTCGCTAGCGCGGGCATCCACCCAGCGCTCGCCTTCGGGAGTTGCTTCCTTCTTCCAGAACGGCGCCTGCGTTTTCAGATAATCCATGATGAATTCGCAGGCGGCGAAGGCTTCTCCACGGTGCTGGCTGGCCACCGCCACCAGCACGATGGGATCGCCTGGAAGCAGGCGGCCGATGCGGTGGATCACGGTCACGTCGAGCAGCGTCCAGCGCGAATTCGCCTCGTCGACCAGAGCAGCCAGCGCCTTTTCAGTCATGCCCGGGTAGTGCTCCAGCGTCATCGCATGCACGCCGCTACCCTCGTTGCAGTCGCGCGCCAGGCCGATGAAACTGGCGATGGCGCCGATGCCGGTACGGCCGCGGCGCATCGCGTCGACTTCGGCGCCGAGATCGAAGGCCTCGCACTGGATAACAATCTTCACACCACTAGCCTCCGGTCACCGGCGGAAAAATCGCGACTTCGGCGTGTTCCGGCAAGCGCGCATCGAGCGCGACCAGATCCTGGTTGATCGCCACCCGGAACGCCTTGCCCGCCGCCAGTTCCTCTGCCCACACATCGCCGCGCGACTGCAGGTGCACCACCAGATCGGCCGCGGTGGCACCACTGAAATCCAGGGTTTCCTCGGCCACGCCGAAGCGCTCGCGCAGGCGGGCGAAGTACAGTACGCGCAGTTTCATGTCAGCAGCTCCGAAAAGGGAATGAAGCGCACCCAGTCGCCCGGCTGCACGGTCTGGCCGATGGCAAGGTCGACCAGGCCATCGGCCCAGGAGCACGAGGTCAGCACCCCCGAGCCCTGGTTCGGGAACAGCGCCAGCGTGCCGTTCGGCTGAATCTGCGCGCGCAGGAATTCGCGTCGCGCGCCCGGCTTGCTCCAGGTGAAATCCGCCGGCACGGGGAACGCGCGGTACAGCACGTCGGTCGCGCCCATGCGCTTGAGCAGAAACGGCCGCACGAACAGACAGAAGGTGGCGAAGACCGATACCGGATTGCCGGGCAGGCCGATGAAGTCGGCGTCGTTCACCCGTCCGTAGACGATCGGCTTGCCGGGCTTCATCGCCACTTTCCACATCTCGACCCGGCCGAGTTTTTCGACTGCGGCTTTCACGAAATCGGCTTCGCCCACCGATACCCCGCCGCTGGTGATGACGACGTCGGCAACGCTGGCGGCGCCGGCCAGCGCAACCTCGGTCGCTTCGAGCGTATCCGGCACGATGCCGAGATCAATCAGTTCGCAGCCGAGGCCGTTCACCAGCCCGGTCAGCGTATAGCGGTTGGAGTTGTATATCTGGCCCGGCTGCAGCGCGAGGCCCGGCGTCACCAGTTCGTCCCCGGTGAAGAAACATGCCACTTTCAGCCGCCTGAACACAGGCAGTTCGGCCAGCCCCACCGACGCGGCAAGCCCCATTTCGGCCGCGCCGATGCGGCTGCCGGCGGCGAGGATCTGCGCGCCGGCGGCGATATCCTCGCCCGCGCGGCGGATGTTTTCAGCGGGTTGTGGCAGCGTGTTGATGATGATATCCGCGCCGTCTGCGATGCAGTCTTCCTGCATCAGCACGGCGTCGGCGCCCGGCGGCACCGGTGCGCCGGTGAAGATGCGCGCCGCCGTGCCAGGCTGCAGCGGCTGGCCGACGGTGCCGGCCAGGATGCGCTGCGACAAGGGTAGCCTGACGCCCGGATGCGTCACGTCGGCAAGGCGTACGGCGTAGCCATCCATCGCGCTGTTGTCCGCAGGCGGCACGGTAATCGAGGAGGTCTGGCGGGTGGCGAGCACGCGCCCGAGCGCCGCAGCGATGGCAACGGTCTCGATTGCGGTCGGGCCGTGCGCGCGTTCGAGCAGGGCATCAAGCAGTTGGTCGGCTGAGAGCATGGTTCAGAATAAAGTCCGTAAGGGATGGAATGGCATCGATGTCGATGCGGGGAAAGTCGTCGGGCGGCTCGACGTCGGACGCCACCGCCAGAATATGCGGGTCTTCGGGAAACAGCCAGGGCTTCCCGGTCTCGACGCGATGCACTTCCAGCTTCGGGATGGGCTCACGCTTGTAGCCTTCGACCAGCACCAGGTCGCACCGCGGCAGTGCCGCCAGCAAATCGTCCAGCACGAGCGGCGTGTTGCGATGCTCGGTCAGTACCGCCGTGCGGTGATCGGAGGCCAGCAGCACCGCTGCCGCACCCGCCTCGCGCGCGCGCCAGCTGTCCTTGCCGGGATGATCGATGTCGAAATCGTGATGGGTGTGCTTGATCACCGCCGTACGCACGCCGCGCGCAGCCAACTGCGGCAGCACGCGCTCGATCAGTGTGGTCTTGCCGCTGCCGCTGTAACCTGCGATGCCAAATACTTTCATTGCACGATCCCCCCAAGCTTGTTATATTTTTTCATATATAACCCATTCCTGCCAGTCATAGCCAACATCATGAACGCACCCGTTCTCATCGACCAGTTTGGCCGCCACATCGACTACGTGCGGTTGTCGGTGACGGATCGCTGCGATCTGCGCTGCAGCTACTGCATGCCGGAAGGCTTCAAGGGGTTTGAAGAACCCGAACACTGGCTCGGCTTCGACGAGATCGAACGCCTGATCGGCGCATTCGCCCGGCTGGGGGTGAGCCGCATCCGCCTCACCGGCGGCGAGCCGCTGCTGCGGCGCAACATCACCGAACTGGCCGGACGCATCGCTGCCCTGCCCGGCATTCATGACCTGTCGCTGTCGACCAACGCCACCCAGCTCGACCGCCATGCGCAGGCGCTGAAGGCCGCCGGCGTGACGCGGCTCAACGTCAGCCTCGACTCGCTGCAGCAGGCGCGGGTGGAAAAAATCAATGGCCGCGACGTGCTCGCCAAGGTGATGGACGGGCTGGCGGCGGCGCAGGACGCAGGCTTCACGCCGATCAAGCTCAACATGGTGGCCTTGCGCGGCACCAACGACGACGAGATCGACAAAATGGTCGCCTTCTGCATGCAGCGCGGCTTCGTGTTGCGGCTGATCGAGGCGATGCCGATGGGCGAAACCGGGCGCAATGCCGAATACCTGGACCTGCAGCCGGTGAAGGAGCGCCTGCGCGCGCAGTTCGGGCTGGTCGAAACCACCCTGCCCGGCGCCGGGCCCGCGCGCTACCTCGGCACCCCGGACGGCCGTTTCAACGTCGGTTTCATCACGCCCATCTCACAGCATTTCTGCCAGACCTGTAATCGCATCCGCGTCGCCGTCGACGGCACCGCCTACATGTGCCTAGGCCAGGAAGAGAAATTCGAATTCCGTCCCTTGCTGCGCGGCGGCTGCAGCGACGCTGCACTCGACGCCGCCATTCTCGAAGCGATCAACCTCAAGCCGGAACGCCACGAGTTCCGCGAAGCACCGCACAAGATTCTGCGCTTCATGTCGATGACTGGCGGCTGAGCCGCTAGCCGGGGCTGGCGGTGCGAAAGCCCGCGAATGGATCGCGCCGCTCGGGCAAATAGAAATTGCGGAAGCCGGGGCGCTTGAGCGACGGGTCGGTGACGGGTCCGCCGCCGCGCAATTCGCCATGCGTATGAAACCAGGGCTGGGCGTAATCCTGGTAGGGATCGGGGGAAAATCCCGGATAAGGCGCAAACGCATCGCGCAGCCATTCCCACGCCATGCCGCGGCGAAATTCCGGCTGCCGCGTTGCCCGCAGCCACTGCTCTGCGGCGGGCAGCCGCCGCCCCATCCAGGCAGCACAGGCCTCGGCTTCGTGACGGTTCACGTGCAGCATGGGCCGGTCTGCGCTGAGCGGCCGCCAGCGGTCGAAGTGACGAACCTGCCAGGCCGCGTTTTGCCGTCGCCAGTAAACGGGCTGGCAGGCGCCGCTGGCGGCCCGCCAGGCCCGACCTGCATCCGACCACCCCGCGCTGCGCCGGTAACCGCCAGCGTCTACAAACTCGGCGAAAGCCACCTCCGACAGCGGGCTCGCATCGATATCGAATGCCGGGACCGGCACCGGATGACGCCACTTCTCGTTGTCGAAAATGAAGCCCTCGCCGCTTCCGCTGCCCAGTTCCACCTCGCCCGCGGCGAACGCCAGCCGCGACGCCGGCAACGCGCCGGCAACATCGGGCCGCGCGGGCGGCGCATAGCCCAGATTCTGGAACGCCATCCACCAGGCCTCGACGTGCATCAGTTCGTGATACAGGCACAACTCGGCGAAATACGCGAGCTCGGGGTCGAGTCCGCTGCGCAGGCGAACGGCCACGGCGGCGGCAACCCGTTCTGCGTATTCGTCGACCGCGGCAGGTTCGGGCAAGGCCAGATCCCAGCGGCGATCGTGCGGAACGCTGGAGGAATCGTACAGCGCGTCGGCCGCCGCCAGCAGGCTGGCCGCAAACCCGCCATCGGGCCGTGCCCGCAGGCACCAGCGCTCCTGAAACCAGACGATGTGCCCGTATTCCCACAGCGGCGGATTCAGATGCCCGGCGCGCGGCCCCAGCCAGGCGCCCGCGGGCAGGCAGTCGATCAATGCCCGCAGCCGGCCGCGCGCCTGCGCCAGCCGATCGATGAGCTGGTTCGCAGTATGGCCGCTGACGGGTCGGGTTCGGTTCATGCTATATAGATGCACTATGTCCAACCGAATTCTAGGCGCCCCTCCCGCGATGGGCGAATTCTGAAAATGAGCAACCCCATTCCCGAGCAGCCCATCCGATTGACCCAGCTTTCCCATGGCGGGGGATGCGGCTGCAAGATCGCGCCCGCCGTATTGCGCGACATCCTGGCCGATACGGCCTTCGCTACGCAGATGGCGACGGCCTATCCCGATCTGCTGGTCGGCATCGAGCACGGCGACGACGCCGCGGTCTACCGCCTCAACGACGAGCAGGCGATCGTGGCGACCACCGATTTCTTCATGCCCATCGTCGACGATCCCTTCGAGTTCGGCCGCATCGCCGCCACCAATGCGCTGTCCGACGTCTATGCCATGGGCGGGCGGCCGCTGTTCGCCCTAGCCATTGTCGGCATGCCGATCGGCAAGCTGCCCAACGAGGTCATCCGGCAGATCCTCGCCGGTGGCGAAGCGGTCTGCAAGGCGGCCGGTATTCCCATCGCCGGCGGCCATTCGATCGACGCCCCGGAACCGATCTACGGCCTGGTCGGCATCGGCGTGGTGGATCCGCGCAAGGTCAAGCAAAACAACGGCGGCCAGGCCGGCGACCACCTGATCCTCGGCAAACCGCTGGGCGTGGGCATCTACAGCGCGGCGCTGAAGAAAGGCCTGCTCAGCGCCGAGCAATATGCGGCGATGATCGCCGCCACCACCCAGCTCAACACCGCGGGCGCCGATCTGGCCGCAACCGCGGGCGTGCACGCGATGACCGACATCACCGGCTTCGGCCTGCTCGGGCACCTGCTCGAAATCACCCGTGCATCGAACCTGTCGGCCCAGGTTGGGCTGGGCCGCCTGCCCCTGCTGCCCGGCGTCGCCGAACTGGCGCAGGGCGGCCATGTCACTGGCGCCAGCGGCCGCAACTGGGCGAGCTACGGCAGCGAAGTGAGCCTGGCCGGCGGCATCGCCGACTGGCAGCAGGCCCTGCTCACCGACCCGCAGACCAGCGGCGGCCTGCTGGTGAGTTGCGCCACCGCGGCGCGCGACACGGTGCTGGAAACCTTCCGGCGGCACGGCTTCGCGCAGGCGGCGGAAATCGGCCGGCTGCAGGCCGGCCGCGATGTTGCGATCAGCGTCTGAGTGTCGTTCACCTTTCAGGACTTTCCCGTCGCCGCCGACGATTTGCGCAGCGACGTGCTGGCCGGCCTCGCCGCCTGCCCCAAATCCATTCCGCCGAAATATTTCTATGACGAGGCGGGCTGCCGTCTGTTCGAAGCCATTTGTGCGCAACCCGAATATGCCCTCTGCCGCACCGAACGGATGCTCATGGCCTCCCGCCTGCCCGACATTGCGGCCGCCGCCGGCCCGCTCGACTGCATCATCGAGCCGGGCGCCGGCGAGTGCAGCAAGGTGCGTCTGCTGCTCGACGCCCTGCACCCCGCCCATCTCGTCGTCCTGGACATCGCCGGCGCCCCGCTGGCCGCCGCCGCGCAAGCCCTCGCCCAGGCTTATCCGGGCCTTGTCGTCACCGCGCTGGGCATGGATTTCATCCGTGACCTGGAAGCCGCGGCCCCCTGCCTGCCGCCCGGCCGGCGGCTGATCTATTATCCCGGCTCCAGCATCGGCAACTTCCCGCCCGATACGGCAACCGCTCTGCTCACGCGCTTCCGCCGGCTGGCCGGCGCCGATGGGCGCCTGCTCATCGGCTTCGACCTCAAGAAAGATCCGCTGCTGCTGCACGCCGCCTATAACGACGCTGCCGGCATCACCGCCGCCTTCAACCTTAATCTCCTCGAGCGCCTGAACCGCGAGCTGGGTGCCGATTTCGATCCCGCCCGATTCCGCCACTACGCCTTCTACAATCCGGTTGCCGGCCGCATCGAGATGCATCTGCTCAGCCTCGCCGCGCAGACGGTGAGCGTAGCGGGCCAACGTTTCCATTTCGCCCTCGGCGAGACGCTGCATACCGAGTATTCCTACAAGTTCCGGCGCGACGAATTCAGCACGATTGCGGGGAACGCCGGCTGGGAACTGGCGAACGAATGGGAACAGCAAGGATTCGCTGTCCAGCTGTATGGATAAGCAGGCGCGTGCACGCCCGATGCGCTTCATGGCACTGCAGGCAGGCGGGTAACCCTGTCGTCGGGCGGGTCGCACAAACCCGGCCAGGCTTTAGAATTTCTCCATGCTCAAACTTGAATCGCTCGTCTTCGACAACGGCTTCGCCCGCCTACCCGAAGCCTACTATTCGCGCGTCTGCCCGACGCCCGTCCCCGATCCCTACCTGGTCTGCTACAGCCCGCAAGCGGCCGTGCTGATCGATCTCGATCCGGCCGAGATGGCGCGCCCCGAGCTCGTCGAGACGCTCGCGGGCAACCGCCTGCTACCCGGGATGGACGCGCTCGCCGCGCTGTATGCCGGGCACCAGTTCGGCCACTACGTGCCGCAGCTGGGCGACGGCCGCGCGATCCTGCTGGGCGAAGTGAAAAATGCGGCCGGCGAAGGCTGGGAAGTGCAGCTGAAGGGCGCAGGACGCACCCCCTATTCGCGCGGCGGCGACGGCCGCGCGGTATTGCGTTCCAGCATCCGCGAATTCCTCTGCTCCGAAGCCATGCACGCGCTCGGGATTCCCACCACGCGCGCGCTCGCCATCGTCGGCAGCGATCATCCGGTCTATCGCGAGGACGTCGAAACCGCCGCGCTGGTGACACGGCTGGCGCCGAGCTTCGTGCGCTTCGGTTCCTTCGAGGTGTTCTACTACCGCAACCAGATCGAGCCGATCCGGCAGCTGGCCGACTACGTCATCGCACGCTACTACCCGGAACTGGCGGCACGTGCCGAACCCTATGCCGAGCTGCTGCGCGAAGTCGCCCGTCGCACGGCCGAACTGATGGCACAGTGGCAGGCGGTCGGCTTCTCGCACGGGGTGATGAACACCGACAACATGTCGATCCTCGGCCTGACGCTGGATTACGGCCCGTTCGGCTTCCTCGACGCGTTCGACCCCGGCTTCGTCTGCAATCATTCCGACAGCGGCGGTCGCTACGCCTTCGACCAGCAGCCCGACGTGGCGGCGTGGAACGTCACCAAGCTGGCGCAGGCGCTGGTGCCGCTGCTGTCGGTGGAAACCGCCTCCGCCGCGATCGGCGACTACCCGCAGCAGTTCGGTCGCGCCTATATCGAGCGCATGGCCGCCAAATTCGGCCTGCCACCGGGCGGCGAGACAGTCCCACTGCTGATGGATACGCTGCAACTGCTGGCGCAGAACCGCGTCGATTACACGATTTTCCTGCGCCGCCTGTGCGATTTCGATTCCACGCCCGGGGCGCTCAACGCACCGTTGCGCGACCTATTCCCCGACCGCCCCGCCTTCGACGCCTGGGCGGCGCGCTATGCCGCCGCACTGCGCCAGCAGGATTCGGCCGACGCCACACGCCGCGAGGCGATGCGCGCGCTCAATCCGAAATACATCCTGCGCAATCACCTGGCCGAAGCAGCCATCCGTCGCGCCGCGGACCATCGCGATTACAGCGAAATCCATCGCCTGCATGCGCTGCTGTCGCGGCCTTATGACGAGCAGCCGGAATGCGAGGCCTACGCCGCCGAGCCGCCGGACTGGGCGAAGCGGATCGAGGTAAGCTGCTCTTCGTGAACCGCATCCCTGTCCTGTTCGCCTGCCTGCTGACCTGTGCGCTGCTCGCCGCCTGCGCCAGCCAGCCCATCCAGCGCAAGGACGGCAGCCGCAGCGTACGCAGTTTCAGCGTCAAGGATCTGGCCAAAGGCGATGTCGACAATGTGATCGAGATCCACCAGCAGGAAGTCATCGCCACCCTCAAAACGCTGACGCTCAAGCTCTATCGCCGCAACCCCGGCGAATGGCGCAAATCCGGCTTCACCGGTGCCGACGAGGCGACGGCGGTCCTGTTCAGGCCGCTCTCGCACTGGCATTTGTCGCCGCAAAAAGATCTTGGCTGGGAAACTGCCCTGCGCGCGGCCTGGCGCGAAGATTACACGGCCGACCGAGTGAAGGCGCTGATGAGCGGCTTGCTGATCATGCACATGGCGGCGTTCAATCATCAGACCGAGTTTTACCTGTTGACCGAAATGGACGCCCAGAAGCTCTACAACGCCGCACGCAATACCGAAGCGGTAGTCTGGAAGCTCGCCACCGCCAGAAACCTGCGCGGCGATCTCCTGCTGCTATCCAACGGTGCCGACGAGAACGGCGTAGCCAACCTCAGCTTCGAGCGCGAATTCGGCAAGCTCATCGGCATCCAGGACACGCTGGCCAGAATCATCGAGGACAAGAGCAACCGGGCCATTCGCTTCGGCGTCGTCAACGTTGCCACCATGGCCTTTCTGCCGATCTGACCGATGACAGCCGATGCCTATGCCTGCTGCGAGACGCTGACGCGCGACCAGTGGGCGTGGGCATTCCTGCGCCGCAGCCCAGGTTACCAGGCCGACTATCGCCAGTTCATCGCCCTCTGGCATGCCCTCGAGGCCGACTATGGCATGCCGCCCCATCGCGATTTCCAGCGCTGGAAGCGCGACCCGCGCGCCTACGGCCCGCTGCCCGGCGATACGGAACTCACCGCGGCCAGCGGCGAACTGTGCGCGGGAGACGACGACCATGTGCTGCTCGAATGCTGGATGGGCGCGAAATGGGGGTTCTACAAATTTCCGCTCGATCCCGACCGCATTGCGCTGCCCAGCCCGGATGAACTCTCCTGGCGACCGCCCCCGCCTGCGCCCTGCATTGATGAAACCTACCGGCTGGAGATCGGCTTCGATCTGTCGCTGCCGCTGCCGCCGCAACTGGACGCCGCGAAATTCCGCCTGATCGGCCGCGCCGCCGAACTGCGGCGACAGGGCCTCGCTGCGCCGAAGACGGTGGCAAACCAGCGCGCGCGCTGGACGCGGATGCTGCGTCTGCTGGACGGCACAGCGTCGCCGGATGCGGAGAATTCGGGCCTGCTGCGCGAGGCGCAGGCAATGGCCGATCATGGCTATCTGGACATCCTGCGGCTGGCGGATGCCGGCACAGGCACAAAATAAAACCGGGACGCGCGCCCCGGTTTTTTACTTCGCCCAGCTCACAAGCCGGATCAGGCGAAATTCGCTTCGGCAAACTTCCAGTTCACCAGGTTGTTGAGATAGGTCTCGACGAACTTGGGACGAAGGTTGCGATAGTCGATGTAGTAGGCGTGTTCCCACACGTCGACACACAGCAGCGCCTTGTCGCCGGTCGTCAGCGGGGTGCCGGCGGCGCCCATGTTGACGATGTCAACGCCACCGTCGGCCTTCTTCACCAGCCAGGTCCAGCCGGAACCGAAGTTGCCCACGGCGCTGGTCTGGAAGGCCTTCTTGAACTCGTCCAGCGAGCCCCACTTCTTGTTGATGGCATCGGCCAGTGCGCCGGAAGGGGCGCCGCCGCCGTTGGGCGACAGGCAGTTCCAGAAGAAGGTGTGGTTCCACACCTGGGCGGCGTTGTTGTAGACGCCGCCGGCGGGCGCGCTCTTGACGATGTCCTCGAGCGACTTGTTCTCGAAGTCGGTGCCCTTGATCAGGTTGTTGAGGTTGGTCACGTAGGCCTGATGGTGCTTGGCGTAATGGTATTCGAAGGTCTCCTGGGACATGTGCGGCGCAAGCGCGTCCATGGCGAAAGGCAGTGCGGGCAAAGTGTGTTCCATAACTCTCTCCTGATATTGAACGACAACGTTAAATGATAGAACCTAAACCGGAAATTGCTGATACCGCAACGGCAATAGGGTTTCGGTCGCGCAATAGAAAAAGGGCCGGTTTGACCCGACCCTGTTTCTTTGATTTATTGGTCGGGGCGAGAAGATTCGAACTTCCGACCCCTTGCACCCCATGCAAGTGCGCTACCAGGCTGCGCTACGCCCCGACGAAGCCCGAGATTCTAACAGAGGAGCGGCGCCTGGCGGAAGACCGTCAGCCCAATATTTTCAGGATGGCGGTGATTTCGTTGCGCAGGACGCCGACATCCAGCACGGCCGCAACCGGCTCGGGTGCCGCTTCGGCATCGTGTTCCAGACGCTGGCGCGCGCCGCTGATGGTGAAGCCCTCTTCGTACAGCAGTTCGCGGATGCGGCGGATCAGCAGCACCTCGTGGTGTTGGTAATAGCGCCGGTTACCACGCCGCTTGACCGGGCGCAACTGGGCGAACTCCTGCTCCCAGTAGCGCAGCACGTGCGCCTTGACGGCGCACAGCTCCGAGACTTCACCGATGGTGAAATAGCGTTTGGCCGGAATCGGCGGGAGTTCACTCCGGGTTGGGCGTTCCAATTTGGGCGCCTTCGACCTGGGATTTGAGTTTCTGGCTGGCGTGGAAGGTCACCACGCGGCGCGCGGAGATCGGCATTTCTTCGCCGGTCTTGGGGTTGCGGCCCGGACGCTGCGGCTTTTCCCGGCACTGGAAATTGCCGAAACCGGACAGTTTGACGATGTCACCCTTTTCGAGCGACAAGCGGATTTCATCGAAAAACGACTCGACGACATCCTTGGCTTCGCGTTTATTCAAACCCACTTTTTCGAACAGCAGTTCGGCCAGATCAGCTTTTGTCAGGGTGGTCATGGTCGTGTTGGCAGGGATGGCTCGTGAAGAAAAGCGTCACGCACGCAAACTGGCATTACACTGGCGAAGCGCGGCGTCGATCAGTTTTTGCACTGCATCCTCCGCTTCCCGATCCGTCAATGTGCGTTCAGTATCTTGCATAACTACCCGAATGGCAAGGCTTTTTTGGGTTTCCCCCATGCCTTTCCCGCGATAGTCGTCGAACACCTCGATCGACCGCACCTGGGACGACGCGGCCTCGCGTAGCGCGGTCAGCAGTTCGCCGGCCGGGGTATGGATGTCCAGCACGAATGCCAGATCGCGCCGCACCAGCGGGAAGCGTGACAAGGCTGCATGGCGCGGCAAGGCACGCCGGGCGAGCGCCTGACTGTCGAGCTCGAACAGCATCGGCACGGCCGGCAGATCGAATGCCTGCACCAGGCGCGGATGCAGCGCGCCGATCCAGCCGATCGCCCGGCCCCCGGCCCAAAGCTCGGCGCACTGTCCCGGATGCAGTGCGGGATGGGCGCCACGTCGGCTGTCGAGCGCGTGGCCGAACAGGCGCTCCAGGTCGCCCTTGAGATCGAAGAAATCGACACGACGCGCAGTTGCGCCCCATTGCTCAGGTTGCACGTCACCATAAGCGAGGCCGCCCAGCTTCATCGGCTGCTCGACCTGCGACGCATATACCCGCCCCAGTTCGAAAATGCGCACCCGTTCCTGCTGGCGGTTGAGATTATGGCGCAGCGTCTCGATCAGCCCACCCCACAGCGTGGTGCGCATTGCCGACAGCTGGCTGGCAATGGGATTGGCCAGCGGCAACGGACGGGCGTCGGCATTCAACGCCGTTTCCCACGCCGGATCGACAAAGCTGTAGGTGATGACTTCCTGATAATCCAGCCCCACCAGCATCTGGCGCAGGACGTCGTCGGCCAGCATGGTTTCGTCCTGCGGCAGCATGCGCGACGGTGCCGCCGGCGGCTGCGCCGGAATGTTGTCGTAACCGAACAGGCGCAGCGCCTCTTCGATCAGGTCCTCCTCGATCGCCAGGTCGAAGCGGAAGCTCGGCGGGGTGACGACAAGACTATCGCCCTGGCGTTCGACCTGCATGCCGAGCGCGCCGAAGCCGCGCATCACCTGATCCGCGTCGAGTTCGATACCGGCCACACGCTTCAGCCGCGCCAGGCGCAGGACGATCGATTCACGCTGCGGCAACGCGGCCGCCGCCTCGGTAACCGGCCCCGGCTGGCCGCCGCAGATGTCGAGCAGCAACTGCGTCGCCCGCTCCATCGCCTGACGCGTCGCGCCGTAGTCGACGCCGCGCTCGAAACGGTGCGACGAATCGGTGGACAAGCCCAGCCGTCGGGCGCGTCCGGCGATCGCCGCGGGGGCAAAGAACGCCGCTTCCAGAAACACGTCGACGGTGGCGCGTTCCACGCTGCTCGGCTGCCCGCCCATGATCCCGGCCAGCGCCACCGGCCCGCCGGCATCGGCGATGACCAGCATGTCGGGCGCCAGTTCGGCAGTCTGCCCATTCAGCAGTTCGAGCGTCTCGCCCGCACGCGCCAGCCGCACCTCGATGCCGCCGTTGAGGCGCGACAGGGCGAAGGCATGCATCGGCTGACCGAGTTCGAGCAGCACGTAATTGGTGATATCGACCGGCGCCAGCAGCGGGCGGATGCCGCTGCGCTCCAGCCGCTCCGCCATCCAGCGCGGGGTGGGCGCCTGCGCGTCGATGCCGCGCACCACGCGCCCCAGATACAGCGGGCAGGCGTCCGCAGCCGACACATGCAGCGGCACCGTGTCGTGAATGCGGGCTGGCGTTTCCTGTATCTGCGGCAGACGCACCTCGGCACCGGTGATCGCACCGACCTCGCGCGCCACGCCCTGCAGCGACAGGCAGTCCGCGCGGTTGGGCGTGAGCTTCAGGGTGATGAGGGTGTCGTCCAGATTGAGCCAGGCACGGAAATCCTCGCCCACCGGCGCATCCGCAGGCAACACCATCAGGCCGTCGGCCGCGCCTTCCAGGCCCAGCTCCCGGGTCGAGCACAACATGCCGAAGGATTCGACGCCACGCACCCTGGCGACCTTGATTTCGATACCGGGCAATGTGGCGCCCGGGCGGGCGCACGGCACCTTGAGCCCGGCCGCCGCGTTGGGCGCACCGCACACGATGGTGACCGGCGCCACCTCGCCGACATCGACCTGGCACACGCGCAGACGGTCGGCGTCGGGGTGCTTTTCCGCCGACAGGATCTCGGCCACCACCACGGCGTTGAATGGCGGGGCGGCCGGCGCCAAGGCCTCGACTTCCAGTCCAGCCATGGTCAATGCGTGGGCCAGTTGGGGGGTATCGAGTGCGGGGTTGACGAGATTACGCAGCCAGGCTTCTGAAAATTGCATGATATATGCGCCCTAATTAATTGAATTGTTTAAGGAAACGCAAATCGTTCTCGAAGAACAACCGCAAATCGTCAACGCCGTAACGCAGCATGGCAAGGCGCTCGACCCCGAGGCCGAAGGCAAAGCCGACGAAGCGCTCGGCATCGATGTCGACATGCCTGAACACGTTGGGGTGCACCATGCCGCAGCCCAGCACTTCCAGCCAGCCGGTGTGCGAACACACGCGGCAGCCTGCGCCGCCGCATATCACGCAGCCGATGTCCATTTCGGCCGACGGCTCGGTGAAGGGAAAGAAGGACGGCCGGAAGCGCACCGGCAGATCGTCGCGCTCGAAGAAGTTGCGCATGAAATCGGCAAGCACGCCCTTGAGGTCGGCGAACGACACCGATTCGTCCACCCACAGGCCTTCGACCTGATGGAACATCGGCGTGTGCGTGACGTCGGAATCGCAGCGGTACACCCGCCCCGGTGCGATGATGCGCAGCGGCGGCCGGTGGCTCTGCATGTAGCGCACCTGCACCGGCGAAGTGTGGGTGCGCAGCAACTCGCCGCTCTGCAGATAAAAGGTATCGTGCATCGCCCGTGCCGGATGGTCTTCCGGGATGTTGAGCGCGGTGAAATTGTAGAAATCGGTCTCGATCTCCGGCCCCGTCGCCACCTCGAAGCCGATCGAGCGGAACAGCGTCTGGATGCGTGTCAACGTGCGCGACACCGGATGCAGCCCGCCGTGCGCCAAGCCCCGTCCGGGCAGGCTCACGTCCAGCGTTTCGGCTGCCAGCTGACGGTCCAGCTCGGCCTGCTGCAATGCGTCGCGACGGGTTTTGAGCGCGACTTCCACTGCCTGCTTGGCTTCGTTGATGCGGGCACCGGCGGTCTTGCGCTCGTCGGCAGGCATTGCACCCAGGCTTTTCAGCAGCTCGGTGAGCTGGCCGCTTTTGCCCAGATAGTCCGCCTTGACCTGTTCCAGTGCCGGCAAACCAGGGCTGGCCTGAATGGCGGCAAGGGCGTCGGCAACGATTTCGTTGGGATTGCGCATGGCAATGGTCTCGTTTCAATCACACACAAAAACTCGTATCAATCACAAACAAAAAAAGGCCTTGCGGCCTTTTTTTGTGACGGTTTGACGGCTTACGCCGCCAGCTTGGCCTTGACCTGCTCGACAATCTTGGCGAAGGCATCCTTGTCGAAGATCGCGATATCGGACAACACCTTACGGTCGATACCGATCTCGGCACGGCTCAAACCGTTCATGAACACGCTGTAGGTCAGGCCGTGCTGACGCGACGCGGCGTTGATGCGGGCAATCCACAGGGCGCGGAACTGGCGCTTGCGCTGACGACGGTCGCGGTACTGGTACTGACCGGCCTTCATCACCGCTTCGTTGGCGACGCGGAATACGTTCTTGCGACGACCGCGATAGCCTTTAGCGGCATCGAGGATTTTCTTGTGACTGGCGCGGGCGGTTACACCCCGTTTGACGCGTGGCATGCTTTCTCTCCTTTATGCGTAGGGCAACATGCGTGCAACCGCCTTGTGGTTGCTGGCATTGACGGTTTCCATGCCGCGCAACTGGCGCTTACGCTTGGTGCTCTTCTTGGTGAGAATGTGGCGCATGAACGCGTGCGAGCGCTTGAACCCGCCGCCGCCCAGCGCGCGGAACCGCTTGGCGGCGCCGCTCTTGCTTTTCATCTTAGGCATGATGCTTCCTTTTATTTCATGCGGTCAGGTGATCCCGCGACGCGGAATGCTTCACCAACCCGACTGCACGTATTGTGGTGTTTTCAACCCGCAGGGCCCGAGAAACACCGGTCTCATTACACTCGAATCTTCTTGCTCAAATCTTCTTTTTCGGCGCCAGCATCATGACCAGCTGGCGGCCCTCCATCTTGGGGAACTGCTCGACCACGGCCAACTCGGCCAGATCGGTCGAGACCCGCCTCAACTGAGCCATGCCGATTTCCTGATGGGCCATTTCGCGGCCCCGGAAACGCAGCGTAATCTTGGTCTTGTCGCCTTCTTCCAGAAACTTGATCAGGTTGCGCAGCTTGATCTGGTAATCGCCCTCGTCGGTACCCGGACGGAACTTGATTTCCTTGATCTGGACCTGCTTCTGCTTCAGCTTGGCTTCGTGCTGTTTCTTGCTTTCCTGGTACTTGAACTTGCCATAGTCCATGATCTTGCATACGGGCGGCTGTGCCGTCGGCGCAATCTCCACCAGATCCAGGTCCGCCTCTTCCGCCAGGCGCTGCGCTTCGTAAATTTTTACGATGCCAAGCTGCTCGCCCTCCACACCGACCAAACGCACTTCCGGGGTTGTAATTTCCCCATTGATGCGTGTCTGTTTCTTTTCTGTCGCGATGAGCTGTTCTCCAAATAAAAACCTGACGCAATGCGCCGAGGCAAAAAGGTCAAACAAAAATAAAGAAGGCGCGGGACCAATCCCCCCAACGGGGCAGTCCCGACGCCTTGTTTGACCGCTGCTACTGGCGCGCCAGCGTTTCTGCTTTCAGGCGCGCGATGAAGCCATCCAAACCGAGCTGTCCCAGGTCCTGATTGCCGCGTGCGCGGACGGCGACCACTCCGGCCTCCATCTCCTTGTCGCCAACGACCACCTGATAAGGCAGCTTCTGCAAGCTATGTTCGCGGATTTTATAAGTAATCTTGTTATTACTCAAGTCCGACACTGCGCGGATGCCGGATTGCCGCAGTGCCTGGGTGACTTGCTGCGCGTAGTCGGCCTGGCGCTCGCTGATGTTCATCACCATCACCTGCACCGGCGCCAGCCATAACGGGAAGTTGCCGGCGTGATGCTCGATCAGGATGCCGATGAAGCGCTCCATCGAGCCAAGGATCGCGCGATGCAGCATCACCGGCGGCTTGCGGCTGTTGTCCTCGTCGACGAACTCCGCCCCCAGGCGCACCGGCAGGTTGAAGTCGAGCTGGATGGTGCCGCACTGCCACAGGCGAGCGAGCGAATCCTTCAGCGTGAACTCGATCTTGGGGCCGTAGAACGCGCCCTCACCGGGCTGCAGATCGAACGCCAGCCGGTTCTTTTCAAGCGCCGCCGCCAGCGCGGCTTCCGCCTTGTCCCACGACTCGTCCGAGCCGACGCGCTTGTCCGGCCGGGTCGACAGCTTCACCAGTACATCGCTGAAACCGAAGTCGGCGTAGACCTTCTGCAGCATGACGATGAAGTCGGCCACTTCCTGCTCGATCTGGTCTTCGGTACAGAAGATGTGGGCATCGTCCTGGGTAAAGCCGCGCACCCGCATGATGCCGTGCAGCGCGCCCGATGGCTCGTTGCGGTGACACGAGCCGAACTCGGCCAGGCGCAGCGGCAGGTCGCGGTAGGAATGCAGGCCGCTGTTGAAGATCTGCACATGGCCGGGGCAGTTCATCGGTTTCACCGCATAGTCGCGGTTTTCCGATGCGGTGGTGAACATGTTGTCGTGATAGTTTTCCCAGTGACCAGACTTCTCCCACATGCCGCGATCCATCATCGCGGGCGTGCGCACTTCCTGGTAGCCGTATTCGACGAACTTCTGCCGCATGTACTGCTCGATCTGCTGCCACACGATCCAGCCCTTGGGATGCCAGAACACCATGCCCGGCGCCTCGTCCTGCATGTGCAGCAGGTCGAGCTGCTTCGCGAGCCTGCGATGGTCACGCTTCTCGGCTTCTTCCAGGCGGTGCAGATAGGCGTCGAGATCTTCCTTCTTCGCCCACGCCGTGCCATACACGCGCTGCAGCATCTCGTTCTTCGAGTCGCCGCGCCAGTAGGCGCCGGCTAGCTTCATCAGCTTGAAATGCCGGAGCTTACCGGTCGACGGCACATGCGGGCCGCGGCAGAGGTCGATGAAATCACCCTCGCGGTAGAGCGAAATATCCTCATTGGTGGGGATCGACGCGATGATCTCGGCCTTGTACAGCTCGCCCATGTCGCGGAAGAAGGTCACCGCTTCGTCGCGCGGCATCACGCTGCGTTCGACCGGGATGTCCCGCTTCGCCAGTTCGGCCATCTTCTTCTCGATCGCCGCCAGGTCTTCCGGCGTGAACGGGCGCTTGTACGCGAAATCGTAGTAGAAGCCGTCCTCGATCACCGGGCCGATGGTCACCTGCGCGTCGGGGAATAGCGACTTCACCGCGTACGCCAGTAAATGCGCGGTGGAATGGCGGATCATGTCGAGGCCGTCGGCATCCTTGTCGGTGACGATGGAGAGCTGCGCGTCCGTATCGATAAGGTGGCTGGTATCGACCAGCCGGCCATCGACCCGCCCGGCAAGCGCTGCCTTGGCAAGGCCGGCCCCGATGCTGGACGCAACCTGCGCCACCGTGACCGGCGCATCGAACTGTCTGACGGAACCGTCGGGAAGCGTGACGTTGACCATATACAAACTCCGGAAACAAAAAACGCGGCCCGGCCGCGCTTTCGGATATGACTGATTAAAGATTGCAGACACGCTGCGTGCCATGCGCCGGGTTTATCCTAGTGTCGGCGGCCGGTTCGCGGTGACATATCGCAACTTTCAGAGACCATCCCGGCCCCATGAATAGCTTGGACCCTCACCGCCAGCACTTTGCGCCAACGCCCCGCCTCACTGGCATGCGGCTGGCCCAAGGCGTAATAAGCTACGCGAATAATTCTAGCACCCCCTCAGATCGCCCGTCCATCGGACGCTGCGCGCAAGATACAGCTCCTGCCGCTTTGTGCGCAGCGCTGCCGTTCACGCCGTCAGATCGCCGCGTCCCGGAGATAGCGACGGGCCCGGGTCAGGCAGCCCCTGATGCTAAACTACGTCGGGTTTCGATTACCGTTTCGACCGCGTCAAGCGAACATTCCAGTGCCGCAACCAGCCAGTTTCCTGAGGGACGGCCTTGTTTCGCGGCGGAAACAGTTGAAGACTTTTCCGTAAAATCGAGATTCGACAAGAGGCCCGGAGACGTGCTGAACAAATGTAAATAGCGCATGTCCTTGCTCCTGATTCTTCTTCTTCCGTTCGTTGGCAGCCTGTGTGCCGCCTTCCTGCCGGCCAATGCCCGCAATGCCGAGGCATGGCTGGCCGGCATCGTCGCGCTTGCGGCGGCGGCCCTGGTGGCAAACCTGTATCCGCAAATTGTCGCCGAAGGGGTCATCCGCATGAGCATTCCCTGGGCGCCCGGCCTGGGGCTGGATTTCTCCCTGCGCATGGATGGCTACGCCTGGCTGTTCGCCATGCTGATCACGGTGATCGGCGCGCTGGTGGTGGTCTATGCACGCTACTACATGTCGCCGGACGATCCGGTGCCGCGTTTCTTCGCCTTTTTTCTGGCATTCATGGGCGCGATGCTCGGGGTGGTGCTGTCGGGCAACCTGCTCCAGATTGCCATGTTCTGGGAGTTGACCAGCCTCGCTTCGTTCATGCTCATCGCCTACTGGCATCACCGCGTGGACGCGCGCCGCGGTGCGCGCATGGCGCTTATCGTCACCGGTACGGGCGGACTGGCGCTGCTGGGCGGCATGCTGCTGCTCGGGCACATGGCCGGCAGCTATGACCTGGATGCGGTTCTGGCGGCTGCAGACACGATCCAGAGCCATCCCTGGTATCCCGTGACACTGATCCTGATTGTGCTCGGCGCGTTGACCAAGAGCGCGCAGTTTCCTTTCCACTTCTGGCTGCCCCATGCCATGGCGGCACCGACGCCGGTTTCAGCCTACCTGCATTCCGCCACCATGGTGAAGGCCGGCGTATTCCTGCTGGCCCGGTTCTGGCCGGTGCTGGCAGGCACCGACCTGTGGTTCTGGCTCGTCGGCGGAGCCGGCCTGTGCTCGCTGCTGATCGGCGCCTACCTGGCTCTGTTCCAGCAGGACATGAAGGGCGTGCTCGCCTACTCCACCATCAGCCATCTCGGCCTCATTACGCTGCTGCTGGGCATGAACAGTCCGCTGGCGCTGGTGGCGGCGGTTTTCCACATCGCGAATCACGCCACCTTCAAGGCTTCGCTATTCATGGCGGCGGGCATCGTCGACCATGAAACCGGCACGCGCAACATGCAGCGACTTTCGGGCCTGTATCGGGCGATGCCGATCACTGCGACGCTGGCCATCGTGGCGGCCGCGGCGATGGCGGGGGTGCCGCTGCTCAACGGCTTTCTGTCGAAAGAGATGTTCTTTGCCGAGACCATCTTTCTCGACCGCCCCGACTGGCAACACATCAGCCTGCCGCTAGTGGCGACGCTGGCGAGCATGTTCAGCGTCGCCTATTCGCTGCGCTTCATCCATCAGGTCTTCTTCGGTCCGCCAACCGACGATCTGCCCCGCGCGCCGCATGAGCCGACGCGCTGGATGCTGCTGCCGAGCGCGCTGCTGGTGCTAGCCTGCGTGCTGGTCGGAATGTTCCCCGGCATCACCGTCGGGCCCTATCTGCGAACGGCAACCGACTCGATTCTCGGCAGCGACGCGCCGTCCTACAGCCTGGCCGTCTGGCATGGCCTCAATCTGCCGCTGTTGATGAGTGCCACCGCGCTCATCGGCGGCGTCGTGCTCTACCGCGCCTTTCTCTGGCGTGCCGGCACGGAGGTGCCGCTGCTCGAGCGTATCGACGGCAAACGCATCTTCGACTGGTCGCAGACGAGGCTGATGTCGGGTGCCGAACAGGCCATGCGCTGGCTGTTTTCGCCACGCCTGCAGATGCAGCTCCTGGTCCTCTTTCTCGTTGCCCTGGGCGGCGCGCTGCTGCCCATGCTCAATACCGGCAGTTCCTGGGGCACACGGGAAACAATGCCCCTCCACCCGGCCTTCGCGCTGCTCTGGATCGTCGGCGGCACCTGCGCGCTGGCCGCCGCCTGGCAGGCCAAGCATCACCGTTTTGCCGCGCTGATTCTGGCGGGTGGCGCGGGACTGGCGACCAGCCTGACCTTTGTCTGGTTCTCGGCGCCCGACCTGGCGCTCACCCAGCTCACTGTCGAAGTGGTCACCGCCGTGCTGATCCTGCTCGGCCTGCGCTGGCTGCCGCCGCGCGAAGCACGCTTTGCCCAGGGCCGGCCCGAAACGGCCCGGGTGCGCCTGCGCCGCCTGCGCGACATGTCGATCGCGGTCGCGGGCGGCGTCGGTCTTGCAGCGCTGGCCTACGCCATCCTGACCCGCCCCGACATCGATGGCATTTCGCCTTTCTTCATCGAGCAGTCCCTGCCCCGGGGCGGCGGCCTCAACGTGGTCAACGTGATCCTGGTCGATTTCCGCGGCTTCGACACCCTGGGTGAAATCACCGTGCTCGCCGTGGTCGCGCTGACCGTGTTCGCCCTGCTGCGGCGCTTCCGCCCCGCACCGGAGAGCATCCCCCTGCCACGCCAGCAGCGTGAGCAGAATGCGGCGGACGGCATCGAGGAAACCCGCGTGCCCGACCCCGACGCCAAGCTGCCAGGCGGTTACATGATGTTGCCGGCAGTGCTCGTGCGCCTGCTGCTGCCGCTGGCGATGCTGGTCTCGCTATTCTTCCTGCTGCGCGGCCACAACGCGCCGGGCGGCGGCTTCGTCGGCGGACTCGTGTTGGCCACCGCCATCATCCTGCAATACCTCGTCGGCGGCATCGTCTGGGTGGAGTCGCGCCTGCGCATCCATCCCATGGTATGGATCGCGCTCGGCCTGCTCAGCGCGGCCACGGCGGGCGCCAGCGCGTGGCTGCACGGCCATCCGTTCCTCACCAGCCTCGCCTGGCACGGTGAATTGCCGCTGCTCGGCGAACTGCACCTGTCGAGCGTGCTGCTCTTCGATCTGGGCGTTTATATGCTGGTGGTGGGCGCGACGGTGCTAATGCTGGTGGTCATCGCCCACCAGTCGCTGCGCCGCCATCACCGCAAGCTCAGCCTCGGAGGAAACGCCTGATGGAAATCGTTTTCGCCATCGCCATTGGCGTCATGGCCGGCTCGGGCATATGGCTGGTGCTGCGTCCGCGTACCTTCCAGGTCATCATCGGCCTGTCGCTGCTCGCTTATGCCGTCAACCTGTTCATCTTCGGCATGGGACGACTACGCGTCGGCGCCGTTCCGGTGATCGACCCGCTTACCGGCAGCAACCCCGATCTGTATACCGATCCGGTGCCGCAGGCCCTGGTGTTGACCGCCATCGTCATCAGCTTCGCCACCACTGCGCTGTTCCTCGTCGTCCTGCTCGCTTCGCGCGGCTTGAATGGCACCGACCACGTCGACGGCCAGGAAACCGATAGAGAATGATGCCGCCCCGCCTATCGCCCTTATCGCCACCCGGAGCGCCGCATGGGTAGCTGGCTGCAGCATCTGCCGGTCCTGCCGATCGTGCTGCCCCTGCTGACAGGGGCCGCGCTGCTGCTGATCAGCGAAACCCGACACCGTCTGCGCACCACGATCGCGTTGCTCGCCACGCTCGCCCAGCTATTGCTGGCGCTGACCTTGCTGGCCATCAGCGGCGCGCACCTGCCCGCTCCGTGGAACGGCGAAATCGCGGTCTATTCGCTTGGCAACTGGGCGGCGCCTTTCGGCATCGTGCTGGTAGTGGATCGTCTGGCGGCCATCATGCTGACGCTGACGGCAACGCTCGGATCGGCCGCCCTGATCTACTCGCTGGCGCGCTGGGAGCGGGCGGGGGTGCATTACCTGCCCTTGTTCCAGTTCCTGCTGATGGGCTTGAACGGCGCCTTCCTCACCGGCGACCTGTTCAACCTGTTCGTGTTCTTCGAGGTTCTGCTGGCGGCTTCCTACGGTCTGGCGCTGCATGGTTCGGGCGTGGCGCGGGTCAAGGCCGGACTGCATTACGTCGCGGTCAACCTGGTCGCCTCGCTGCTGTTTCTGGTGGCGGCGGCGCTCATTTACGGCGTGACGGGCACGCTCAACATGGCCGAGCTGGCCCTGCGCGTGCAGGCCCTCAGCCCCGACGACCGTACCCTGTTCGACATCGGCGCCGCACTGCTCGGCATCGTGTTCCTGGTCAAGGCCGGCGCCTGGCCGCTCAACTTCTGGCTGCCAACAACCTATGCGGCGGCCTCGGCGCCGGTGGCCGGGGTGTTCGCGATTCTGACCAAGGTGGGAATCTATGCCTTGTTGCGCACCGAAACCCTGCTGCATGCGGCCGGATCCGCGGCGCCCTTCGGGGGTGAGTGGCTTTACTATGGCGGCCTGGCAACCATCGCCATCGGCAGTCTCGGCATTCTCGCCGCCCAGCGGCTGGAGCGGCTGGCGGGATTTCTGGTGATCGTCTCGTCCGGCACCCTGCTCGCCGCCATCGGTTTTCGCGGCACCGCCCTGACCGGCCCGGCCCTGTTCTACCTGGTCAGCTCGGTACTGGGCAGCGGCGCATTTTTCATGGTGATCGAGATGGTGCAGCGTAACCGGGCCTATGCGGCCGACCTGCTCGCCGTCAGCTTCGAGGCGTTCGGTTTGCAGGATCCTGCCAGCGATACGGAGCACCCCGACGAAACGGTCGGTCTGCCGATACCGGCAGCGATGGCGTTTCTCGGATTGACGTTCGTTTCCTGCGCGCTGCTGCTGACCGGACTTCCCCCTCTGTCGGGCTTCGTCGCCAAATTCTCCCTGCTCGCCGCAGCCATTGCGGAAGCACCGGGCGGCAACCCCCTACCTTCCTGGCTGCTTGTCGCGGCCCTGCTGCTGTCGGGCCTGGCGGGGGTGATCAGCCTGTCGCGGCTGGGTGTCCGCGTATTTTGGAGCGGCGAACGCAGCACGCCGCGCCTGCTCTGGGTCGAGGCCGGGCCGGTGGCCGGCCTGATCATCCTCTGCACCGCCCTGGCGCTGGGTGCTGGGCCCGCCATGGAGTACTTCATGGTCACCGCCGAATCCCTGCACAATCCCGCCGTCTACCCCAACGCGGTGTTGCCAGCCGACGCCGGAGGAACCGGCAAGTGAAGCGCAAACTCCTGCTGCCACTGCTGCCGATCGTCCTGATCGTGGTGTGGCTGTTGCTCAACGACAGCCTGGCGGCGGGGCAGATTGTCCTCGGCATCCTGCTTGCCCTCCTCGTCACCTTTGCCATCGCCCCGCTGCGTCCCCTCCCGGCCTGGCCCCATCGGCTGCATCTGGCCATCGGCCTGATCTTCCATGTCCTGCACGACATCATCCGTTCCAACCTGGCGGTCGGCAGCATCATTCTCGGGGCATCCCGGCGTCAGCCCCGGGTCGGCTTCATGAAGATTCCACTCGACATGCGCGACCCCCACGGACTGGCGATGCTGACCATCATCGTCACCGCCACGCCTGGCACGGTCTGGGCCGGGCACGATGCGGACAGCAACGTCCTCACGCTGCATGTCCTCGACTTGCAGGATGAGGCCGCCTGGGTGCGCACCATCAAGCAACGCTATGAACGCCCCCTGATGGAGATATTCGAATGAACGCCTTTCTCTCCGGATCGATCTACTTCGCACTGATCTGTTTTGCCGTCGCCATGCTGTGCGCCCTGCTGCGCCTGCTGCGGGGGCCCTCCGCGCAGGACCGGGTGCTGGCCCTCGATACCCTGTACATCAACGGCATGCTCACGATATTGATGCTGGGAATAGGCATCGGCTCCGCCGTCTATTTCGACATCGCCCTGCTGATCGCCCTGTTCGGCTTCGTCGCCTCGACCGCGATGGCCAAATTCCTGCTGCGCGGCGAGGTGATCGAGCCATGATGGCCATCGACATTTCGCCGTGGTTTGCGCTGCCGGCGGCACTGCTCCTGATCTGCGGCGGCCTGCTGACCCTGATCGGCTCCCTCGGCCTGCTCCGCCTCGACACCTTCTACGCCCGGATCCACGCACCGACCATGGGCAACACGCTGGGCACCGGCTGCGTATTGCTGGCCTCGATCCTGGTGTCTTCCGCACTGGCCCAACGGCCGGTGATCCACGAAGTCCTCATTACCGTATTCATCCTCCTGACATCGCCGGTCACCGCAATGCTGCTGATGCGCGCAGCCGTCTTCCGCAACCGCGACTGACGCGCAAGCCGCCGTGCCGGCGTTGGTTATATGGTTTGTCATTAAAGCGAAAAATCTCCCCCGCCCTGCTGCGCATGTTGGCTGCCAAACCAAAGCGCCGCTTCCTTGAGGCGTTGAAGTGAGCGTCTTCAACGGCACAAAAAAAGCCTCTCCGGCTCGACACGCGCGTGGCGTTTCGGTTATGATTCGCCCCGCATTAGGCGCGTAGCTCAGCTGGTTAGAGCACCACCTTGACATGGTGGGGGTCGTTGGTTCGAGTCCAATCGCGCCTACCAACGGTAATAAAACAAAACGGGCTTTCGGCCCGTTTTGTCGTTTCTGCGGAGCGCGTTTTCGGCGCATCCGCTGGGAATATCTCGCTGGGCGGCGGGCTTTCCCTGTCGAGAAGCCGGGGGCAACAGCGTCTACAAGCCTTGCTGTTGATCGGGCATATTGCGCGGATGGCCGGACGGCTGATCGTCGAGGCGGCCAAGAGGCTCAGCATCATCAACAATTGAGCGCATGTACAAAGGACAGGGCGAGCTGTCGGTGATGATGCTGGCAAAGCGCGTGATACCCCCCCGCGCTGCCGCGAAAACTGAAAACCCCAATGCCTCGTTGGCATGGCCTGCGACGTCGGGCCAGTACTGCTGCAATCAGCCGCGCTGTTCGCTACTTTATTTTCTCCGCGACAGCGGCGTGCGTTCTTTGCACTTTCCGTAGGGTGGCCGCACTTTATATTTGTTTTTTTAATGGCTTCACGCCATCAAAAACCATCGCCGAATCACCTCGTACTGCGCCCCTTCGGCTTCGGTGCGCGAGGCCACCAGTACGAACTCGCTGGCAGACCAGCTTACCGGCACACACGCCTGCGGTTCGCCACCTGCCGTGTTGCGTAGCAGGGTGACATGCGGCACATGCGGGCGGGTGTCGACGGGATAGCCGGCAGCCTGCAGGGCGGCATTCAGGGCGCCGATCAGTTCGACGTATTGCGGCGGCGTCCGGCTCGCGCCCAGCCAGCCGATGCGGTTGTGCCGCCAGTAACCGGGGCGGTCGAGGATCAGCTCGAAGGCGTCGGCCCGAACGGTCGCGGCGCAGGCGGCCAGGTCGTCCAGCTGTTCGACCGGCGTACGGCCGAGAAACGCCAGGGTGAGATGCAGGGTATCGGCGCGCATGCGCCGGCCGCCCCAGTGCTGGTGCAGCCATTTTCCGGTGCGGTTGAGTACGGCGCGGGTGGCATCATCCGGCCACAGCGCGAAAAACAGCCGCAGCGTGGCGGGCCCGGCGGTCTCGGCCGGACCGGATTCAGTCACGCCCGATCAGGCACACCGCTTCGGCTGCGATGCCCTCGCCGCGCCCGGTGAAGCCGAGCTTCTCGGTGGTGGTGGCCTTGACGTTGACACGCTCGATGGCGATGCCGAGGTCGTCGGCGATGTGTGCCGTCATGCGTGCGATGTGCGGTGCCATTTTCGGCGCCTGCGCGATGACGGTGGCGTCGATGTTGCCGACGCGCCAGCCGCGCTCGCGTAACTGCCCGGCCACGCGGCGCAGCAGGATGCGGCTGTCGATGCCTGCAAACGCGGCGTCGGTATCCGGGAAATGGCGGCCGATATCACCCAGCCCGGCCGCGCCCAGCAGCGCATCGCTGATCGCGTGCAGCAGCACGTCGGCGTCGGAATGGCCAGCCAGTCCCTGATCGTGGGGGATATCGACACCACCGATGATGAGCTTGCGGTTGGCGGCGAAGGCGTGCACGTCGAAACCGTGGCCGATGCGGATGTCAGTCATGCAGATGCTCCAGGATGAGACTCGCCAGGCGCAGGTCCTGCGGATAGGTCACTTTCAGGTTGCGGCTGTCGGACTCGACGAGCTTCGGGCGCAGGCCCAGCTGCTCGATCGCCGACGCCTCGTCGGTCATGTCGCTGGCGGCCGCGCATAGCGCGTCGCGCAGCATGCCATGACGAAACATCTGCGGCGTCTGCGCCTGCCACAGACCGGCGCGCGGCACGGTCACCTCTACCCGGCAGTCCGGGTCGGCGCGCTTCAGGGTATCGGCCACCGGCACCGCAAGCAGGCCGCCGACCGGGTCGTGCGCGGCAATATCGAGCAGGCGTCCGAGCGCGCCCGCCGGCAGACAGGGGCGCGCGGCGTCGTGCACCAGCACCCAGTCGTCGGCCGCGCACCATCCGGCCATCGCCTCCAGGCCGTTCAACACCGTCCCGGCGCGTGCGGCGCCGCCGCAGCGCAGCACCTGCAGGCGTTCCTGCCAGGCTGACCAGTCATAGTTGTCCCACCATGCGTCATCGGGCGACAGCACTACCACCAGTCGATCGACGCGGGGCTCGCGCGCCAGCGCACTCAGCGCATGGGCAATCAGCGGCACGCCATTGAGTTCGAGGTATTGCTTGGGGCGTTCGCCGCCCATGCGCGAGCCGCTGCCGGCGGCGGGAATCAGGGCGTGAAACCGGCTCACGACTCGCCGCCGGGCGCGAGTACGTCGCGGTTGCCGTTCGACTGCATCGCCGACACCAGTCCGGCGCGTTCCATGTCCTCGATCATGCGCGCGGCGCGGTTGTAGCCGATGCGCAACTGGCGCTGCACCGACGAGATCGACGCACGGCGCGACTTCAGCACGTAGGCGACCGCCTGGTCGTACAAGGGATCGGCTTCCGCGCCCGCCTCGCCGAATTCGCCGCCGCCCTCGCCTGCCTCTTCCGGTGACTCGAGCACGCCCTCGATGTATTCGGGTTCGCCCAGCGACTTCAGATAATCGACGACGCGGTGTACCTCGTTGTCGGAGACGAAGGCGCCGTGCACGCGCTGCGGCAAGCCGGTTCCGGGCGGCAGGTAGAGCATGTCGCCCTGCCCCAGCAGCGCTTCGGCGCCCATCTGGTCGAGGATGGTGCGCGAGTCAATCTTGCTGGAAACCTGGAAGGCGATCCGCGTCGGGATGTTGGCCTTGATGAGACCGGTGATGACGTCGACGCTCGGTCGCTGTGTTGCCAGGATCAGGTGGATGCCGGCCGCACGTGCTTTTTGGGCGAGCCGCGCGATGAGCTCCTCGACCTTCTTGCCGACCACCATCATCAGGTCGGCGAGTTCGTCGATCATCACCACGATCATCGGCATGGTCTCCAGCGGCTCGGGATTGTCCGGCGTCAGGCTGTACGGATGGGTGAGCGGCGTGCCCGCCTTCTTCGCGTCGCGCACCTTCTGGTTGTAGCCGGCGAGATTGCGCACGCCGACCGCCGACAGCAGCTTGTAACGCCGTTCCATTTCACCCACGCACCAGTTGAGCGCGCTGGCGGCCTGCTTCATGTCGGTGACGACCGGCGCCAACAGATGCGGGATACCTTCGTAGATCGACAGCTCCAGCATTTTCGGGTCGACCATGATCATGCGCACCGCGCTGGGGTCGGCCTTGTACACCAGCGACAGGATCATGGCGTTGACGCCGACCGACTTGCCTGATCCGGTCGTGCCCGCCACCAGCAGGTGCGGCATCTTGCCGAGATCCGCCACCACCGGGTTGCCGGCGATGTCCTTGCCCAGCGTGACGGTGAGCGGACTCGTGCTGTCGTGATAGGCCCGGGAGCCGAGAATTTCCGACAGCCGCACGATCTGCCGCTTCGGATTGGGAATCTCCAGCCCCATGGTGTGCTTGCCGGGAATCGCCTCGACCACGCGGATGCTGATGACCGACAGCGTGCGCGCCAGATCCTTCGCCAGGTTGACGATCTGACTGCCTTTCACGCCGACCGCCGGTTCGATCTCGTAACGCGTGATGACCGGGCCGGGCGAGGCCGACACCACTTTGACTTCGACGCCGAATTCGGCGAGCTTGCGCTCGATCATCAGCGAGGTGAATTCCAGCGCCTCGGGGCTCGCGGTTTCCACCGCCTCCTCCGCCGGATCGAGCAGATGCAGCGGCGGCAGTGGCGAATCCGGCAGATCGGAGAACAGCGGCGCCTGTTTTTCGGTGACGGCACGCTCGGATTGCGGCACTTCCTTCACCACCGGCTCGATACGAATCGGCGGCGCTTCTACTCGTTTCTTCTTTTCCACCGACACCTTGGCTTCGCGTTTTTGCTGCGCCACTTCGCCCAGCTTGCGGTCGCGATACGCCTGCCAGGCCTGGATCGCCTTCCAGTATGCCTGCTCCACCCACGCACCGGTACGCTCGGCCATGCCGAGCCAGGACACACCGGTGAAGAGGCTGAATCCCACGGCCATCAGCAGCAGTAAAATCAACGAGCCGCCGGTGAACCCCAGCAGCGCACCCGCTGCAGTGCCCACGCCCGCACCCAGCACGCCGCCATGGGTATCGGGCAGCGCCACGGCCCAATGCCAGGTGCGCAGCCACTCGATGCCGGTGCTGGCCAGCAGCAGCAAGACAAATCCACCCAGTCTCAGCCAGCGTTGCCGCCCGCCCGCCAGCGGGATTTCGTTCAAATGGCGAAAGGTGTGAATGACGTAGGCCAGCGCCAGCAACACCCACCACCAAGCCGACATACCGAACAGCATCAACAGCAGGTCGGACAGCCAGGCGCCGCTTTTGCCGCCCAGGTTATGCACCGCCGCACTGTCGCCCGTGGTGCTGAAGCCTGGATCGGCACCATCGTGGGTCAGCAGAATCGCAGCCAGCAACAGTGCGGCAAACCCCACCAGCAGCGCGCGCGCTTCACGCAACAGGCGTTGCATTCGGGGCGGCAGGGGCGGAGACGAACGAGGAGCGGGACGCGCCATGGAAACGGTCAGCAGGAACTTATCGGGCGGAAAGGCTTCCGATTATACCGGGCGGGCGGCATGGAAATGTCGTCGCCATATTTGGTTAGAATAGTTCGCTTTCCCCATCACCCGAGTACAGCCCATGAGCACCGCACATCACAAACTCATCATCCTCGGCTCCGGCCCCGCCGGCTATTCCGCCGCCGTGTATGCCGCGCGCGCCAACCTCTCCCCCGTCGTCATCACCGGCCTGCAGCAGGGCGGCCAGCTGATGACCACCACCGATGTCGACAACTGGCCGGCCGACGTCGACGGCGTGCAGGGCCCCGAGCTGATGGACCGCTTCCAGCGCCACGCCGAGCGCTTCAAGACCGAGATCATCTTCGACCAGATCCACACCGCGAAGCTGACCGAAAAACCGTTCACCCTGGTAGGCGACTCCGGCACCTATACCTGCGATGCGCTGATCATCGCCACCGGCGCCTCGGCCATGTACCTCGGCCTGCCGTCCGAACAGGCCTTCATGGGCAAGGGCGTGTCGGGCTGCGCCACCTGCGACGGCTTCTTCTATAAGAACCAGGATGTCGCCGTCGTCGGCGGCGGCAACACCGCGGTCGAGGAAGCGCTGTATCTGGCCAACATCGCGCGCCACGTCACCGTGGTGCACCGCCGCGATACCTTCAAATCGGAAAAAATTCTCATCGACCACCTGATGGAGAAGGTCAAGGAAGGCAAGATCACCCTCGCCCTCGACAGCACGCTCGATGAAGTGCTGGGCGACAAGACCGGCGTCACCGGCATGCGCATCAAGAGCACCAAGGACGGCGCGACCAGGGACATCGCGCTGACCGGCATCTTCATCGCCATCGGCCACAAGCCGAACACTGGCATCTTCGAAGGCCAGCTCGAACTGGAAGGCGGCTACATCGTCACCCGCTCGGGCCGCAACGGCAACGCCACCGCGACCAGTATCGATGGCGTGTTCGCCGCCGGCGACGTGCAGGACCACATTTACAAGCAGGCCGTCACCAGCGCCGGCACCGGCTGCATGGCCGCGCTCGACGCCGAGCGCTATCTGGACGCGCTCGGCAAGACCGCTTGAGCTGAGCCATGAAGCGTGGTCGCGGCACGGCGCTGCCACCTGCCTCGCATGAGGCGCTGGCGCGCATGCGCCGCGCCTTGCGCGAGCAGGCCGCCACCCCGGGCACACTGCAGCAGGCTCCGCACAAGCCCAGGGCACCGGTAGACGGCACCATGCTGTTTCGCCGCGCCGTCGCCGACGTCGTGCCGCTGCCCCCGCCCAATCGCGCTGAAATTCCACGTCCGCGCCCCAAGCCCGTCGCCCATCAACGACGGGCCGACGAACAGCAGGTTCTGGTCGATGCCCTGTCCGACCCGTGGGATTGGGATGCAGTCCTCTCCACCGGCGAGGAACTGTTCTTCTCACGCCCCGGCGTGCCTACCGCCGCAGTGAGAAAACTGCGGCGCGGCGGCTGGGTCATCAAGGGCGAACTCGACCTGCACGGCCACACCGGCGACGAGGCACGGACGGCGCTGGCCGCTTTCCTCAACCGCTGCATGGTCGAAGACCGGCGCTGTGTGCGCATCATCCACGGCAAGGGCCACGGCTCGAAGAACCGCCTGCCGGTGCTGAAAAACAAGGTGCGCCACTGGCTGATGCAACGCGAAGACGTGCTCGCGTTCTGCCAGGCCCGCACCGTCGACGGCGGCGCCGGCGCCGTCATCGTGCTGCTCAAATCCTCGTCCCGTTAACAGCAACAGAAAGGCACACCATGAGCGAACCCGTCATCACCGACTTCGAGCTACCGTCCACTGGCAACACCACGTTCAAGCTGTCCGAGCATCGCGGCAGGAACGTCGTCGTTTTTTTCTACCCCAAGGACAATACTCCCGGCTGCACCCTTGAAGGACAGGAATTCCGCGACTTGTACACTAGCTTCGGCAAGGCCAACACGATCGTCGTCGGCGTCTCGCGCGACAGCCTCAAATCGCATGAAGGTTTCAAGGCCGCACATGGCTTTCCTTTCGAACTACTGGCAGACACCGAAGAAAAAGCCTGCGAACTATTCAAGGTGATGAAGCTGAAGAACATGTACGGCAAGCAGGTGCGCGGAGTAGAGCGCAGCACCTTCGTGTTCGATGTAAACGGGAAGCTGGTGAAAAGCTGGCGTGGGCTGAGGGCGCCGGGACATGCGGCGGAGGTGTTGGGATTTGTGCAAACGCTTTGAGCGAACGGTGCCTTGCGCTTGTCGAAGGGCCTGTCCGTTGTAATGGAGGGGTTCACAGGACGATTAAGCGTTGGCCTGGGTAGCCAGGCCAACGGTCAGTGGTTCGCGAAATCCTTTACTGCTGTTGACCGTTGACAACCCTTCGACAAGCTCAGGGCTAACAGAGGTCAAGCTAGAGCCTGTTAACACTCATTTCACAGCTGCGACGGGGCCTGTTCGAATGCAGGCCGCGAAGCGAGCCGCGCCGCAGTGCTGGCCACTGAAAGCGGCGAGTGACAAGGGATGCACCTGAACAGGTCCCGTCCCGGGGGGGGTACGGCGAAATGAGTGTTAACAGGCTCTAGCAACGGTTTTTAGCAGAAATGGTAGTTATTATTTTTTGACTTTCTCAGTACCAACCGACAATTCCTCTTTCAATTTGTCGATACTGGCCTTGCCAAAGCCTTTTACATTATCCAACTCATCCAGATGCTTGAAGTTGCCATTGGCTTCGCGGTACATGATGATTGCCTTGGCTTTCGCAGGTCCCAGACCTTTGACCACTTCGAGTTCCGACAGCGTAGCGGTATTGATATTCACTGCCGCGAAAGCCGGAAGCACCATCAATCCCAGCAACACCAGCAGACTCTTATGCAGCTTGTTCATACTTCCTCCTTTAAAGGTTATTAACCGTGAGCGCATGCCCACGCAGCTAACTTACCTCCAGACGGAGAAATGGGATATACAACTAAAGTTGTAGATAAACGACAACCGCATGATTTAATTATGAAAATATTTTCATCCCAAGCGAACAGGCAATAAAAAACCCCCTCTGAATGAGGGGGTTTTATTGTACCTTTTTGGTACGGATAAGGAGTCTGACGATGACCTACTTTCGCAGGCGAATGCCTACTATCATTGGCGCGGGAGCGTTTCACCGTCCTGTTCGGGATGGGAAGGGGTGGTTCCACTCTGCTATGGTCGTCAGACAAAGGGGTGGGGATCGAGGTTTTCCTGGATCCCGCATTCGAATTGTCCGGGGTGCCTTGCGATCTTTCGACCGCTCAGCCGACTGTCTTGTTCACACCGCGCTGACTTGAATCAAATCACGCGGTGCGTCTGGAAGAAGGTTTTGTTGGGTTGAGACCGCATCGCATACACACGCTGCATGCTTCTCAAAATTATAGGATCAAGCCTCACGGGCAATTAGTACGGGTTAGCTTAACGCATTACTGCGCTTCCACACCCCGCCTATCAACGTTGTGGTCTTCAACGACCCTTCAGTGCACTCAAGGTGCAAGGGATATCTTATCTTCAGGCAAGTTTCACGCTTAGATGCTTTCAGCGTTTATCTCTTCCGTGCTTAGCTACCCGGCGATACGACTGGCGTCATAACCGGTACACCAGAGGCACGTCCACTCCGGTCCTCTCGTACTAGGAGCAGCCCCCGTCAAATATCCAGCGCCCACGGCAGATAGGGACCAAACTGTCTCACGACGTTTTAAACCCAGCTCACGTACCACTTTAAATGGCGAACAGCCATACCCTTGGGACCGGCTACAGCCCCAGGATGTGATGAGCCGACATCGAGGTGCCAAACTCCCCCGTCGATATGAACTCTTGGGAGGAATCAGCCTGTTATCCCCAGAGTACCTTTTATCCGTTGAGCGATGGCCCTTCCATACAGAACCACCGGATCACTATGACCTGCTTTCGCACCTGCTCGACGTGTCAGTCTCGCAGTCAAGCCTTCTTATGCCATTGCACTATCAGTACGATGTCCGACCGTACCTAGAAGACCTTCGTACTCCTCCGTTACACTTTGGGAGGAGACCGCCCCAGTCAAACTGCCCACCATGCACGGTCCCCGATCCCGATAAGGGACCTAGGTTAGAACCGCAACGACACCAGGCTGGTATTTCAACGTCGCCTCCACGAGAACTAGCGTCCTCGCTTCACAGGCTCCCAGCTATCCTACACAAGTCCCGTCACAGTCCAATGCAAAGCTACAGTAAAGGTTCATGGGGTCTTTCCGTCTAGCCGCGGGGAGATTGCATCTTCACAAACATTTCAACTTCGCTGAGTCTCGGGTGGAGACAGTGTGGCCATCGTTACGCCATTCGTGCGGGTCGGAACTTACCCGACAAGGAATTTCGCTACCTTAGGACCGTTATAGTTACGGCCGCCGTTTACCGGGGCTTCGATCAAGAGCTTGCACCCCATCAATTAACCTTCCGGCACCGGGCAGGCGTCACACCCTATACGTCCACTTTCGTGTTTGCAGAGTGCTGTGTTTTTATTAAACAGTCGCAGCCACCATTTCACTGCAACCCCATCGGCCTTCGCGAGTAAATCACTACAACCTACCGGGGCGCACCTTATCCCGAAGTTACGGTGCTAATTTGCCGAGTTCCTTCACCCGAGTTCTCTCAAGCGCCTTAGAATTCTCATCCTACCCACCTGTGTCGGTTTGCGGTACGGTTCTCGTTTACCTGAAGCTTAGTGGCTTTTCTTGGAAGCTTGGTATCAGTGACTTCGGCTCCAATGGAGCACCGTCATCGTGTCTCGACATTAACCCCCCGGATTTGCCTAAGGGATCTGCCTACTCACTTAAACCGGGACATCCAACACCCGGCTCACCTAACCTTCTCCGTCCCCACATCGCAGTAAACGAAAGTACGGGAATTTTGACCCGTTTCCCATCAGCTACGCATCTCTGCCTCACCTTAGGGGCCGACTCACCCTGCGCCGATGAACGTTGCGCAGGAAACCTTGGGTTTTCGGCGAGGGGGCTTTTCACCCCCTTTATCGCTACTCATGTCAGCATTCGCACTTCTGATATCTCCAGCATCCATTACCAGACACCTTCGCAGACTTACAGAACGCTCCTCTACCATATGCACAAAGTGCATATCCGAAGCTTCGGTTACGTGCTTAGCCCCGTTACATCTTCCGCGCAGGACGACTCGACTAGTGAGCTATTACGCTTTCTTTAAAGGATGGCTGCTTCTAAGCCAACTTCCTAGCTGTCTATGCCTTCCCACATCGTTTTCCACTTAGCACGTCATTTGGGACCTTAGCTGTCGGTCTGGGTTGTTTCCCTCTTGACACCGGACGTTAGCACCCGATGTCTGTCTCCCATGCTCGCACTTCACGGTATTCGGAGTTTGCTATGCCGCAGTAAGCCGCAATGGCCCCCACTAACATTACAGTGCTCTACCCCCGTGAGTGATACATGAGGCGCTACCTAAATAGCTTTCGAGGAGAACCAGCTATCTCCGGATTTGTTTAGCCTTTCACCCCTATCCACAGCTCATCCCCTAATTTTTCAACATTAGTGGGTTCGGACCTCCAGTGCGTGTTACCGCACCTTCATCCTGGCCATGGATAGATCATCCGGTTTCGGGTCTACGCCCCGCTACTATGCGCCCTATTAAGACTCGCTTTCGCTTCGCCTCCCCTATTCGGTTAAGCTCGCAACGGAACGTAAGTCGCTGACCCATTATACAAAAGGTACGCAGTCACCCCTTGCGAGGCTCCCACTGTTTGTATGCATGCGGTTTCAGGATCTATTTCACTCCCCTCCCGGGGTTCTTTTCGCCTTTCCCTCACGGTACTGGTTCACTATCGGTCGACTACGAGTATTTAGCCTTGGAGGATGGTCCCCCCATGTTCAGACAGGATTTCACGTGTCCCGCCCTACTTGTCTCATGCCTAGTTCCACACTCTTGTTTTCGCGTACGGGGCTATCACCCACTATGGCCAGACTTTCCAGACTGTTCCACTAACAAGAATGCTAAATCATGAAGGCTCTTCCCAATTCGCTCGCCACTACTATGGGAATCTCGGTTGATTTCTTTTCCTCGAGCTACTTAGATGTTTCAGTTCACTCGGTTCGCTCTACCTGACCTATGTATTCAGCCAGGAGTACCCTTACGGGTGGGTTCCCCCATTCGGAAATCTCCGGATCAAAGCTCTATTGCCAGCTCCCCGAAGCTTATCGCAGGCTTACGCGTCCTTCATCGCCTGTAGTCGCCAAGGCATCCACCACATGCACTTAGTCGCTTGACCCTATAATTTTGAGAACTCAATACGCTTGCGCACATCAAGTCTCGCATTACAGGTGTGTTTGCTTTCCACTCCACCAGGCTCGGCGCCCAACAGAATGGTCGATACAATTTCAACCCATGTTGATGCATTCATCACAAATGCATCACCTTCTTCCAAATTTTTAAAGATCAGCCGTTACGCATAAAGCGTAAGCACTAAAGTCATCGACTTCACTGCTTACGATTCACACTGATAGGTACTACACAAATCCCAGCCCTGGCCCCTAGACCCTAACTCCTAGTGACTGGTGGAGGATGACGGGATCGAACCGACGACCCCCTGCTTGCAAAGCAGGTGCTCTCCCAGCTGAGCTAATCCCCCGTTTTCAGATTCAAGACCCAAGGCCCAAGAATCAAGAACCTACTCTCTTGCATCTTGTATCCTGCATCTTGCTTCCCTCAACTGGTGGGCCTGGGAAGACTTGAACTTCCGACCCCACGCTTATCAAGCGTGTGCTCTAACCAACTGAGCTACAAGCCCGGCTTCACCGTTTCGTCAATCGAAACGATTTCTAAACAACAACCGATAGGTGTGAGTGTTGACGCGGCTTTCTCTAGAAAGGAGGTGATCCAGCCGCAGGTTCCCCTACGGCTACCTTGTTACGACTTCACCCCAGTCATGAAACCCAGCGTGGTAAGCGCCCCCCTTGCGGTTAGGCTACCTACTTCTGCCAGATTCCACTCCCATGGTGTGACGGGCGGTGTGTACAAGACCCGGGAACGTATTCACCGCGACATGCTGATCCGCGATTACTAGCGATTCCGACTTCATGCTCTCGAGTTGCAGAGAACAATCCGGACTACGATCGGCTTTCTGGGATTGGCTCCACCTCGCGGCTTGGCAACCCTCTGTACCGACCATTGTATGACGTGTGAAGCCCTACCCATAAGGGCCATGAGGACTTGACGTCATCCCCACCTTCCTCCGGTTTGTCACCGGCAGTCTCATTAGAGTGCCCTTGCGTAGCAACTAATGATAAGGGTTGCGCTCGTTGCGGGACTTAACCCAACATCTCACGACACGAGCTGACGACAGCCATGCAGCACCTGTGTTCCAATTCCCTTTCGGGCACCCCCGCATCTCTGCAGGGTTCTGGACATGTCAAGGGTAGGTAAGGTTTTTCGCGTTGCATCGAATTAATCCACATCATCCACCGCTTGTGCGGGTCCCCGTCAATTCCTTTGAGTTTTAATCTTGCGACCGTACTCCCCAGGCGGTCAACTTCACGCGTTAGCTTCGTTACTAAGGGATTTCACTCCCCCAACAACCAGTTGACATCGTTTAGGGCGTGGACTACCAGGGTATCTAATCCTGTTTGCTACCCACGCTTTCGTACATGAGCGTCAGTGTCATCCCAGGGGGCTGCCTTCGCCATTGGTGTTCCTCCACATCTCTACGCATTTCACTGCTACACGTGGAATTCCACCCCCCTCTGACGCACTCTAGACTACCAGTTCAAAACGCCATTCCCAGGTTAAGCCCGGGGATTTCACGTCTTGCTTAATAATCCGCCTGCGCACGCTTTACGCCCAGTAATTCCGATTAACGCTCGCACCCTACGTATTACCGCGGCTGCTGGCACGTAGTTAGCCGGTGCTTCTTCTGCTGGTACCGTCATTAGCACACGATGTTAGCGCGTACCGTTTCGTTCCAGCTGAAAGAGCTTTACAACCCGAAGGCCTTCTTCACTCACGCGGAATGGCTGGATCAGGCTTTCGCCCATTGTCCAAAATTCCCCACTGCTGCCTCCCGTAGGAGTCTGGGCCGTGTCTCAGTCCCAGTGTGACGGATCATCCTCTCAGACCCGCTACTGATCGTCGCCTTGGTGAGCCATTACCCCACCAACTAGCTAATCAGACGTCGGCCGCTCGAATAACGTGAGGTCTTGCGATCCCCCACTTTCCCCCTCAGGGCGTATGCGGTATTAGCGCGACTTTCGCCGCGTTATCCCCCATTACTCGGTACGTTCCGACGCATTACTCACCCGTTCGCCACTCGCCACCAGGTGCAAGCACCCGTGCTGCCGTTCGACTTGCATGTGTAAAGCATTCCGCCAGCGTTCAATCTGAGCCAGGATCAAACTCTTCAGTTCAATACCTGCTATTACTTCAAATACTTCTGTCGCTCAACTCAAACTCGCTCCGCTAAATAAATAACAGAGCTTGATTCAAGTGTGAGCATCTATGCTAGTTGCCAGACCATAAAAAACCAGTCCAACTACCGCATCAACACCCACACCTATCGGCTGTAAATTGTTAAAGATCAATCGATTAGCA